>CAZUHV010000005.1:0-1501 GCA_964620965.1 uncultured Pseudomonadales bacterium | reverse complement strand
ATTCAAATGCAAGAAAAAAACAGATTTTTATAAAAATAAATGCTTTTTACTATACTAACGGCGTTAAAAGCTGCCGGGTGGTTTCCTGTAGCCGGCTGGATTGCACAGGCGGGGATTTCCGTATTGGCTGCCGCTATAGCGTGGTCTGTCACCTATGGGTTAGGTAAGGCTGCCATGGCTTATTATAAGAGCGGGATGCAGATGCCAATTGTTGAGATACAACAAATATTCAAGCAGTATTACGATCTTGGCCGCAAACAGAAACAGGAGAAGCTCTCATGATCTGGTTTCTTCCTGTTATATTTTGGGCATTATTTGGTGGTGGTATTGGTGCAGGAATTGGGGCTATTATTGATGCCATCATTAATAAACCCCGGCAAATAAAACCTAAATATCGCAACACGATAATTGTATCTTTCTACGGCCCGACTAATGCAGGTAAGAGTTCTGGCGTGAAGGCATTGTTTGGAATAGATACAGGTTTGATACACCCAATTCCTGGATCTACAAAAGAAGTAAGTGTTTGGACTCTTCCTGATGGGTTATCAATAGCCGACACTCCAGGATTGCAAGATATCAATGATGCTCATGTTGTTAAAGCAAAAAGGTTTATCGACAATACGGACATCTTTATTTATGTCATCAACTCAAATGGCGGAATTACCGAGAAAGTGCAGGCTGATTTAGAATTACTCAAAGCTATAGGACGTCCACTATTGGTGGTTTTGAATAAGATAGATACTATCGAGAAAAGCAAACGTGAAGAGTTTGTGAAACACCAGTCTAAAGTTGCTGCCGTTGACAAAAATTCTTTTTTATCAGTTGCTTTTGATCCGCTTCCTCAAATTTCTCGAAAACCAATAAATGTTGAGCTTGTTCAAGAATGGATAAGTAAAACATTAAAAGAAAAGGGAGAACTACTTCTTAAAAAAAAAGGAAATTCAAAGATTATTTAGATTTTGATACCCCAAAAGTGAGTTATTTTAAAAGAATGTTTATTAATATCCTTTAGAATTTAAGGTAACGTGTCGGTATTCCTAAAGACTGGGAAAGGAGTCAACCATTAGGAAGCTTTTGGCTGAAAAAAGTCAAATCAACAAGATAAAAGATAAATTAATATTTGAGATGCAGCACTATATCTTTCTCTAGTTGGTATAAACGAAATACTTCGTCTGTACCACCAATTTGTGAGTATAAACAAATTTATTTTTTATGAACTAGCTATATACCATTTTCAAAGCGGGGGGGGGTAAATGGAATCTAATCCTAAAACAAGCGCGATTTAACACTCTACAGACAATGGGATAATATTTTGGACTATTATGCGTCTCTAAATGTATTTTTTGTTTGTTTCGTCGCGAAAAAATCTTACTAAAAAGAAAAATATTACTATTGATAGAGAAAACTACCATACTTTTGCAAGGTGATTACGTACCGCTCCCGCTCTTCTTCTGCTTTCTATTTCTTTTTTACTGTTAAACTACTATTCCATGCACAGTTT
>CAZUHV010000004.1:0-1518 GCA_964620965.1 uncultured Pseudomonadales bacterium | reverse complement strand
GGTTTCCGGTGGCACTCAAAAACCACCGAACGCCAGTGAGGTTTAGTTCAACAAAGTGCAAATGTAATGCGGACGGGCGTGGTGTTCCAGCGTTTTCGCATTGTTCAACCACCGCCAATCCGTCTTTGACGGATGACGGTGCCAAAATGATGTTTAACAAAAAAGCCGGCTTGGCTCCGTGCAGGTTTGAAAGGGAACCGTTTCAAAATCCCGCACTCCACTTGCACCAACCGTTGTGCACAAGCATAAAAAGCAACATTCGGATACTGTAATGACTTTTAGTTATACTTTACGGTCATTATGATTTTAATTTGTATCTTTGAAAGAAAAAAGATATGATTACTAGAACATTAGAGAATAAAATACGAGATAAGATTGGCAGTGGTAAAGCAATTGTCTTGGTAGGTGCAAGACAAGTAGGAAAAACAACGCTGATTAAAAGTATTTTAAAGGATAGCGATTTTTTGTTCTTAGATGCAGATGACCCTACAATTAGGTCTATGTTAACCAATCCCAACACTGAACAAATAAGGACAATTTTAGCGGACAATAGAATAGTATTTCTAGATGAGGCCCAAAGAATTTCAGGAATAGGATTAACGCTGAAGATAATCACTGACCAGTTCAAGGATGTTCAGCTGTTCGTTAGTGGCTCATCTTCATTTGACCTTGGCAATGAGTTAAATGAACCCTTAACAGGCAGGAAATGGGAGTATGAACTGTTTCCCATCTCATGGGAAGAGTACGAGAAGAAAATTGGATTTGTAAATTCAGAGCAACAGCTGGAGAATCGTTTATTATATGGTTTCTATCCCGAAGTAATTAATAACCAAGGGAATGAAAAAGAAACGCTAAAAAGTCTTGTAAATAGTTACTTGTATAGAGATATTCTAGCATTTTCAGGTATTAGAAAACCAGAAGTTCTTGAAAAACTTTTGCAGGCTCTAGCTCTACAAATGGGAAGTGAAGTAAACTACAATGAATTATCGCAGACAGTTGGGATTAATAAGGTTACTGTTCAAAAATATATTGAGATTTTAGAAAAGGGCTATATCGTTTTCAAAATGAACAGTTTCAGTAGAAACCTGAGAAGCGAAATAAAACAAAATCGAAAAATATACTTCTATGATAATGGCGTGAGAAATATGATAATAGGGAACTTTAATCCGCTTGATTTAAGGGTAGATAAAGGAGCGCTTTGGGAGAATTTTTTGGTTTCTGAAAGGAGAAAACAAAACCTCTACAAAGACACATTCTCAAAAATGTATTTTTGGAGAACTAAACAACAGCAAGAGATTGATTTAGTGGAAGAGAGTAGTGGTAAAATATTTGGATATGAATTCAAATGGAATAGTAAAAAAGCAAATTTCCCTCAAACATTTACAGAGACATACAATGCGGAAACATCCTTGATAAATAAGGAGAATTTTCGTGATTTCGTAAAGATATAAATGCCAGTGCACAATCGAGTAGGCGGCTGACGGACAGAAAGTCCGCCAGTACACCTCTCACACCACC
>CAZUHV010000003.1:77859-297365 GCA_964620965.1 uncultured Pseudomonadales bacterium | reverse complement strand
TGTAGCCAACCTCCAGCTACTTGGACCGCAAGACCTGCATGTAATATCCCACAAACAGTTACTGCTTGTACCCCTACCTGTGGAGGAACAACCTGTGGAAATACAGACCAAACTCCAAGTGCTGTTTCTAATATTCAATTTAATGGTAGCACTAGTAGCACGTTTAACATATCCAACAACCCACTCCCAAGAAATATCACTTGGAATGCTGCAACCGTCACGTCTCCAGGTGTTATTGCCGACTACGAAATCTGGCTCTTACCTCAAGGTGCTTCAAGACCTGCTAATGAAGCTGCCTGTACTGCTGCCTCAAACTGTAGAGTACTTAATTGGACGTCCGGAACTTCTGTTTCATTAGCTTCAGTTCTAGCAGCACAAACAGATAACTTTACTATTCACATTAGAGCAAAAAATGGCTGTAATACCTATGGACCATGGGCAACAAAAAATATCAATATCTTTGCAAACGTCACTGGAAATATCTACGACGCAGTTGTAACTCCAAATGGATCTAACAACTGTACAATGCCAAACCCAACTCCTTCTACATTAGATATCTCTGCTGGATACCTAGGTATGACCGGAAGTCAGGGTGGATCTGGAGTACTTAATGCAGGGGGAGACGACTATACCTTTACGGCACCATACGCACCTACAGGTTGGCCAAAAACTGACTTTAACTTGACGTTAAACCTAGACAGTAGTGATCCTGCAAACACCTTCTATTGTAGCTGTCCAGACGGTGGTGGAAGTCCATTTAACTGTGCTCACACACTCACAGACTCACCAATGTCCAATCAGCACTTCTTTGTCTCAACTATAGACCTATCAAATGGCCCATGGTGGCAAACAAAAGAGGGAAATGCTTACGGAACTGCAAGCTTTACAAATAACATTCCTCAAACCTGTGAAGACGACGTAAACGCACCAATCTGTGATGCAAATATCGTTATACAAAACACAGCAGGAGATAGCAAATCTGCAGGTATTCCGTTGAGTGGAGGCACCATTACTTCTAACGGTTTCTACACCGCATATGACGGAACAAGCCAGCCTCATGCAAACAATACTCAGCACACGAACATGGTAAAAGAAAATTATGACTACTATGCAAAAAATATTAACTTAGGTTCATTTACTTCTATCGGTGCAACCATTACCGCAATTCCAACAAGTAATGGTCAAACCTATGACGACGCAACACTCTACTATAGAAATGGGGACTTAACCTTCAACATGAACAGTAACCTCACCGTTGCTTCTGGAACGAAGAAAATTATCTTTGTAAATGGTAACGTTACAATCAACGGAACTGCAAACCAACACAGACTTACCGTTGCTGATGGCGGGTACTTTGCAATCATTGCTAGTGGAAATATCACGTTTAACAACTCAGTTGGTAACGTCTGTACGTTCCCAAGTTGTTCAAACACCACGACTAATATAGATGGTGTCTATATCGCCAGCGGAGATCTTATTATCGAGGATGACAATGATGATGCAGTAAAAGATAACATTTTCATTGGAGAAGGTACTTTTGTCGGCTGGCAAGGCATTCAATTGAATAGATCTTTTGATAATACAAGTGATCCTATCGATAGAGCAATCAACAATGAGTATCCAACTAATATCTTTAGATTTAGACCAGACTTCACAGAAAACACTCCAGAAGTATTGAGACATCCAAATATTGTCTGGCAAGAAGTTAACTAATAAGACTCAGATAAGCTAGTTATGAAACAAGACCTGCCAACCACGAATCAAACCGGTTTTACCCTCATTGAATTACTCATAACAACCGCTTTAACTGTTATGCTCTTGTTAACAATTACAACAATGTTCATGACTTTTCTGATAGGTAACTCTAAAACAAATATTCGCAAAAACGTAAAAGAAGAGGGGTTACATGCAATCAGCAGAATTGAGTTCATACTGAAAAATGCCAGATATTACGATGATACTTTTCAACCTTGCCAAAGTAACCTTACTACAATCAGAGTTGTGAACTTTGATGGAGGAACTACTACATATAGTGAGGTTAGTGATAATGGTATCACCAAAATTGCCTCAAATAGTTCCATTCTTACTTCCTCTGATGTTGATACAAACAGTACTTTACGCTTTGACTGTTCAGGGGAAGTGGGAAACAGACAAATAAAGGCCTCATTCACTCTAGAAAAACTCGCTCCAACTTTAAATGCAAGTCAAAACATTACAGAAAATTTCGAAACTATTATAAACTTGCGAAACTAATCGTTTACCAGAATTCAAGAAGAAGCTCAATTTTAACTTACCTCGTTCGTGGGTTTTCCAAATTTAGTTTGTAAACCCTGCGTCCTGTTGAAATTCTTGAATGAGCTCGATATCCCTTGTTGAAGCACCGTCTTGCCAAGACACTGTTACTCTAATATTTAAGTAATAAGGGTTAGCACGGGTTCCATTTCCTCCAGAAGTAATCACCGCATTTCTTTTAAAACTTGTGCCAGCCATTGTTATTAAGTCATTTGTTCCGCAAGCAGAAGAAATTGGACTTTCGACTGTAATAAAGCAATAGTTACCAGCAGTATACGTGTTCTTAAAATTAACCATTCCCAACTCATTCTTTCGGCCATGCATATACTCAATTACTTGTTGTCCTAGAACAGTCGCATTTTCCCTAAACCTAGATTCACCAGTATTTTTAATCGAAGTGGTAACAGCATTTGCTACAGCGGTAATGATTAAACCCACAACCATCACTGCAATGAGCAACTCAATTATTGTTGAACCGACATTTCTGGTAACAAACCCGTATTTCATTCTTTTAAATAATTTTTGTAACATTACTGAAAATCTCCATCTGTAATTTCACCGGTTTGCAGTACATCAAACTCAAATGTGATACCACTATACTGTCCTGCCACAGAGTAGGTAAGTGAAGCATTATTGCCAATGTTAACTCCACCATTTAGTGTCAAAAAAGTTGGGTTTTGCGTAGAACTTGGATTTGTTGGAGTACTTTTGGTAATTGTTACATTATTAAGTGGAAACTGAGAACGAATTGTTGTGGATGTATTTCCAACCGAATCTCTGCACACTTTTCTTAAATAGACATTATTAACATCATTCGTAACCCTATACCCATACAGTTTTTGTGGTGCTACACATGTATCTGCTCCTTCGCCAGCTCTTGCCTTAACCTGAGCAGATCTCATATAATCTTGGATTTGCTTTACTGTCGTTTGCACTTGTTGACGATCATTAAAAGCAACAAAACCTGCAATTCCTGCCCCTGTAAGAATCAAAATTATGCTTATTGTTACCAACAGCTCAACAAGGGTAAAACCAGAATTTCTTTGCAAGTTTTTAAACATATTTATGGATTGGTAACTGTATAATCTAGATCATCTTCCAAAGGAGCTCTCAAAGTAAATGTTGTTGGAGTTCCAACATAAATATAGCCACATAATGTCTCTGATCCACCACTAGAGCCACATCCAGCTTGACCGTCTTTTGGATCAACCGGAGTTGGGTCACTTATATATCCTGAACTTAATGTTGTAATCATTGCAGAGTAATTAGCTCCTGCAAGACCATTAGGGTACTCTCCGTTATCACTCTTATACAAAACTAAAGCTTGGCGAACTGTTTCTAGATCTGCCTTTCGTTTTGAGTTACGTGCAGATTTGCCTGCAGTAGAAAAGCTTACCAAACCAATTGCAGATAACACAACGATAATTGTTGCCACAACAAGCAGCTCAATAAGCGTAAAACCACTTTGATTTTTGATAAGCAGGTTTTGTTTCATGTTCGAAAATAGTTTCATATATTCCTTTTAATCTGTTACTGTAATCACAGAACCATCAGTTTCCAGTCTTGCAGTGAGCTCAAAAAGAGCTCCATCAGAACTATACCCATAGTAGTAGGTGTTATTATCTACAGGATCTCTAGGAATTCCTGTTGAAGCGAAGTATCCATCTGCAACCATTGTTTCCATCATTTCGTCATATGCAAGTTTTGCGGCAGGAGTTACGTCTTCATCATCATTTATTGGGGTAGGAGTTGGGGTACCTATAACTACAGTTGGGGTAGGGGTTGGAGCTTTTGTAGCTTCTGGATTTGGTGTGGGGGTAGAAATCACGACTTCCTCCTCAAAAACTGGAGTTGGAGTAGGGGTTGATATATTCAAAGCTGCTTGAGCTTCTGAAACTCTAAACATTCCTTCTAAGCGAGATAAAACTTGTCTAGGGAAAGAAAATGCGACTCTACTTGGCAATAAAATGCCAGCTGTTGGGTAGTACCCATTTTCTGTTCTAAAAAGCAACAATGTTGTACGAACATTTTCAAGATCTTGAGCTCTTTGTGCATCCCTTGCTTTAACTTGAGCGTTGGAATAGCTAACCAAACCTATCGCTGCCACAACAATAATAATTGTAGAAACAACCAAAATCTCAATAAGGGTAAAACCTTTTCTTTTTTGATTTTTTGGAGCTTTTTTACCTTTTGTCATAACATCCTTTTCCTAGCCAAACTGGCTAAATAGTTTATTGTAGGTTCGAAACACAAAAATATCCTGATCCACCGTATGCACAGCCTGCCCCAGAATTTCCAGTCTCACTTTCGAGCTGAGCACATGCACAATACGTAGAAGTGCTTCCTGTACACGTATACGACTGACTTGGTTTTGGATCGGTTGGCAGTGATCCAGAAGGAAATTGCCCAGCCATTCCATTACAGTTACTTCCATTTGCAGAATATTGTGAACTGTTTGCTGCATAATACTGCTCAAATGCATTTTGCATTTGCTTCATATCACCTTGTCTTCTTGCATTTCGACTTTTTTGTTGAGCAACACTGTACGCAGATGCCCCAAGTGCAATCAAAATACCAATAATAGAGATGACAACTAAAATTTCTAGAAGTGTAAAACCAGCAACTTTTCCAGAGCCAGCCCCGTCACCAACTTTACTTCCGTTTCCATCTCCTAACAATGTTCTAAAAAATGCTTTCATATATTCCTTTTATTTTATCTAACTACTAAAATTGTCACCTTATTATTTTGTAAATCTGCAGATTTTGCTCCCCAATTATCTTCTAACGTAACAACAGCTGTGTAAGTACAACTACTTGAGGCACATTCGTATGTATGTGAGACTTGACCTGCTAAACCAGAAATTGGAGCTTTTTCTCCATCTCCAAAATCGAGAATGCCACTCATAGATTTGGCTTCTCCAGAGTCTGCAACGTAAGTAAACTGTACCGGATCTCCAGGGTTAATGGTAACAGTTCTTGTTTTTGGATCCATAAGTGGGTTACTGTTAAAAGAAAGTACTACCGGTCGAGAAGCACAAGCCGCATAACAACTGTTTTCACAATCAGACAAACCAGTAATTCTATCTCCAATCCCGAAGTGAGAAACCTCATTACAACATTCATAACCGTATCCGCTACAAACAGTAACCGGGCCTTCTCCCATAAAAGCATCTTTTTCCGCTTTGATCAACACACCTTCTTCTGCAAGTAACAATTTTTGTTTTACTAAGAAAGAAAAATCAAACCCTGTTGTATTTGATAAAGCCTTTGATTCTGAAGAAAAAACTTCCAGTTCAATTCCAGTAGCTGTGAATGAGTCTAAAAATCCTGAGGTTCCTGGTACTTTGGTTACAAACTGGGGGAGTGATCCTTGAGCAATGAGAATTGGGTCATAGTCAAATCCTTGACAAACTGCTTCAACCAGATATTCAGATGAAGTAAGAAACCTTACTTGGTATGTCACCAGACTCTCTGTTCCTACTGGGGTAGATCCTAGTGCACTACACTGAGTTCCAAACGAACCTCTATTTCTTGCTTGTACCATTTCTCGTAAAGAGCCTTTTATATTGCTTGCTCCCCAAAAAAGGAGAACTTCCCTCAAGAGAAAGAACCCTCCAACAACAATGATTACAAAGAAAAGAAAGGCGCTAATTAATAACCGCAGTATACGCATATAATTTATCTAGAGTTCCTCTAGTAACATTAAACCATATTTCAGGAGGATAGTGCAAGGTGCGTGCAATGCTTTTATTTAAAAATAAGAGACCAGTACCAAGAAAAAATAGCATCTCCCCATAAAAGGCTCAGTGCTGTAGAAACAATCAAGAACGGACCAAACGGAATTGCTGTTTTAAACTGTCCTTTTTTGAAAAATATTAGAAGCAAACCAACAACTGCACCAATAATAAATGCTAAAAACAAACAAATGAGCATATTTTGTGCTCCTAATAACAAAGCTAGAGGGATTACAAGCTTCACGTCTCCAAAACCCATCCCTTTACCTTTTGTGAAGAACCAAAGAGAAAAAAAGAAAGCAAATGAAAGAACTGCTGCAAACACTGCCCAATATAAATCTGTAAGTTGCATAATTCCCGATAGCACAAGCACAGCACGATATAAAACTACAAATCCCAACAACGAAAAAACTGGTCTATCCGGAAGAATCATATAATTGAGATCTATAATAAATAAGTAGATAAGCAATAGGCCAACAATTAACCAAAAAAGTGGTTGCAACAAGCTCAGAGGAGTCTGTGTTAGTTTAAAGAAGATAAATCCCCCCCAATACCACCACACAAACAGTAAACCTGTGAGTACCTCAACCATTGGATGCAGGGGAAGAATTGGTTCTTTGCAGTATCTACATTTTCCACGAAGTAAGATAAACGAGAGGAGGGGGATGTTGTCATACCATGCAATAGTGTTTCTGCATGAATCACATCTAGAACGACCAGAAACCCAGTTTTCACCTTCTATGGAACGCAAAATTACAACACACAAAAAGCTTCCAATTATTGCGCCTAAGATAAATAAAAACGAGGTAATCAATAAAAACGATATTGTAGCCATTGTATATTCTATACACTATATAGTAGCTACATGCTAGTCTAATTACTAAATTTGGGGTAGGGGGAAAATAAAAAGCTTCCAGTATGGAAGCTTTTAGAATTTTGAGTTTACTACTGGTGTAGTTTTTTGAACTCCTTTTACGATACCAATATTATAACTTTTTTCACAATTTTAGCTAGTGCTAAATGCACTGTGGAGGTGACGAGAATTGAACTCGCAAACTCTATTTCGTAAAAGGAGTTCTACACCAGTAGCACCCCCACAAAATATATTTTGTACAAAAACTTTACACGAACTGTAGGATATAGTTGCAACATACAAAAAGCCCCCGCAAAGCGGGGGCCCTTATTTCTAAACTAAACTCTGATTATGGAATACAGATACAGTCTGCTGTATCGTCTGAACCACAGTCAGCATTATCTACAGCTTCAGCTGGATAATCAGCAGGGACACCTGCGGTAACTCTATTTGTTGCTTCTGTTTTGAAAGCATCGGACTTTGGAGCAAAACAAACATAGGTGCTGTTTGATGCTTCAGTACCATGATAAATCATGAGGTGGTTATATCCAGTATCAAAAATTCTGTTAAAGAAAGTTATTTTCAACTCATTTGATCCTGTACAAGCCCCATTACCAGCACTTAACAAATCAGAGACATTACAGCCTGTTGTGTTTTGTGTGAAAGCATCTATTGCATCCCAAGTTGTCCAGGCAACATCATAAACATCATCAGAAGCACCATTTTGCCATGGGTAATAACCTGCAAAGGCATTGTAACGGTCAATAGCACTGAGTAACTGCTCAGCATCAGAACGTGAACCAGTATCACGACCTCTGTTAATCTGCTCAACAGGGTTGATTGCAGAAAGAACAGCAACAGCCAAAATACCTAATATAGCGATAACAATCAAAAGCTCGATCATTGTAAAACCGGCTTGAGATCGAAACTTACCCAACTGAGCGAAAAGTTTTCTCATCATATTTTTCCTTTTTATTTATTTCCTTATTTGTCAATAAATATACTTAAGTAATACTTTACAGTAATTAGAATTGGCTCGTCAAGTTGTAAATAGGCATAATGATAGCAATCACCATAGCGCCAACTCCTAAACCAAGCACAATCATGATCATAGGCTCAATAGCGGTTGTCATGTTTTTAATTGCGTGCTCACTTTCCTGCTCAAAATACACAGAGAGCTTTTTGAGAACCTCATCTAACTTACCAGTTTCTTCACCAACACTCATCATTTGATGCAAAATTGTAGGAAATTGCTCATAATGGCTCAATGCTCCAGATAAAGAAGAACCTTTTTCAACTTGCTTTGAGACCTCTTCTAGGGCAGTTCTATACACCACGTTCTCAACAGAGTCTGTAACAATAGAAATTGCTTCCAAAAGAGTAATACCAGAACTTAAAAGTAATGCTAAAGTTCTAGAAAACTCAGTTAAAATTACCTTTTTAGTAAGTTCTCCAAAAATTGGTAGTTTTAGCTTGATTTCATCAATTTTGTATCTTCCAATCGAAGTTTTGTAGTACTGCTTGAAAGCAAAGATTAAGCCTCCAATTGCAATTGCGAAAATCCACCAGAAATTTACCATTGCATTAGAAATACTAATCAAAATCTGTGTAGCAAACGGCAATTCGGCACCAAAATCCTTGTACATTTCTGTTAGTTTTGGAATCACAAAAATCATCATAATTGCACCAACAGCAAGCATCGCTATAATAACAATAACTGGATAAATCAAAGCACCTTTTGTTTTAGCTTTAAACTCTTTCTCTTTTTCCATGTTATCTGCCAAACGCTCTAGAACGGTATCTAACACACCTCCTGTTTCACCAGCTCGAACAAGCTGAATGTACAATCTAGAAAAGATCTTTTTGTGTTTTGAAAGAGCATCAGCAAACGCGTTACCTCCCTCAACATCTTGCAAAATAACTGCCATCATTCTAGTAACTTCTGGCTTTCCATCACGAACTAAGATAGCTAAAGCTCCAGCAAGTGGTAATCCAGCAGTAATCATTGTAGAAAGCTGACGGGTAAAATTCACAATATCATCAAACTTAACTCCGCCAAACATTTTTTTAATAAAAGCAAATGAGTCTTCTGTGAGAGGATTAAGTTTAATAACCAATAAACCACGAGTACCAAGCAACGTGGCAGCCTGTTGAATTGTTTGAGCTTCAACTTTTCCAGTAACATTCTCACCAAATTTATTTTTTGCTATATATTTAAAAAATGGCATATTTATTTACCTAATAATCTATGCATGTCATCAGGTCTAAATGCATGTTGTATTGCGGTTTCCTTTGTAATTGCTCCTCTTTGAACTAATTGTTGTAAATACGTTTCAAAAAGCACCATTCCTTGATCAGCTGAAGTTTGAATCACAGAATCAATTTGATGTGTTTTTTGTTCACGAACTAAGTTTGCCATAGCTGGAGTTGCAACTAAGATTTCTAAAGCAGGCACGCGACCACCACCAACTGCTGGTAAAAGTCTTTGTGCCACAATAGCTTTAATCGTTGCTGCTAATTGTTGACGAACTTGGCTCTGTTGATGCGCAGGAAAAACGTCGATAATACGATCAATTGTTTGTGCGGCACTAGATGTGTGTAAAGTTGCAAAAACTAAGTGACCAGTTTCAGCAATAGTAATTGCAGAAGCAATAGTCTCGTAATCACGCATTTCGCCAATAAGCACAACATCTGGGTCCTCACGCAATACAGATTTAAGAGCAACGCTCCAGGAATGAGTATCATGATTTATTTCCCTTTGAGAAATAATACTTCGTTTTGGTGAATATAAAAACTCGACAGGGTCTTCGATAGTAACAATATGCTCACTTCTAGTTGCATTAATTTCTTCAATCATTGCTGCAAGAGTAGTAGACTTACCTTCACCGGTAGGGCCAGTGAGTAACACTAAACCCTGACTATATCTGGTAAATTCATGAATAACTGGAGGTAACTGTAGTTCTTCGATTGCCTTAATCTTTGTGGGAATCAAACGCATTGCTGCGGCAATAGCTCCCTGAGAATGGTATACGTTCACACGAAACCTACCTTTATCTTTATACTGATACCCAAAATCTAACTCTTTATTAACCTTTACAAAGTCTTTTTGCTCTTGAGTCATAATAGGAAAAATCAAGTTTTCTGCTTGTTCAGAGTTAAGAGCTGGAGTTCCTTCAACTGCAGTAAGATCTCCGTGAATACGAATCATTGGAGGAGTTCCTACAATAACGTGGATATCCGAACCATTCTGTGTAATAAGCATTTCCATGATGTCATGTATGTTCATAGTTTTTCCTTAACTTTTCTGTATCTTGCGTACTAAATTTCAGCAACACGTAAGACTTCTTCTATCGTAGTTATTCCTTCTAATGCTTTTATATATCCATCTTGCTTCATTAATAGCATACCATCATCAACTGCAAGTTTCTCCATCTCAGTTGCTGGTTTTCTGTCTAAAATCAGCTTTCCTATTGGCTCTGAAACTGGCATAACTTCAAAAATAGCAACACGACCTTTATATTCAGGTTCTGTCTGAGGCCTCTCTTTTTTAGCTCGATACAACTTTATTTCTGCTTCAGAAGAAATACTTTTTCGTTTCATCCATTCTTGCAGTTTTGGTCCAAGTACTTTTTTAATATCCTCCAAAACTGCTTTTTCTGGTTGATATTCTTCTTTAAACTCTTCATTTATTTTACGAACCACACGCTGAGCCATAGTTAAAGTCATGGAAGAAGCAAGCAAAAATGGCTCAGCTCCCATGTCTAACAAACGGGGAATAGCTCCCGCAGCACTAGAAGTGTGTAAAGTAGAGAACACCAAGTGACCAGTCAAAGAAGCCTGAATAGCAAGTTCAGCCGTTTCTGAGTCACGAATTTCTCCCACCATGATAATGTTAGGGTCTTGACGCAAAAACGAACGAAGTCCAGACGCAAAGGTTAATCCTGCCTGAGGATTAATCTGCACCTGATTGATCCCGGACATCTGGTACTCAACAGGGTCTTCTAGAGTCATAATATTCACTTTTGGAGTATTAATAGTATGTAAAACAGAGTAGAGCGTTGTTGTTTTACCAGATCCAGTAGGACCAGTAACCAGCACAATTCCATGAGGCACTTTAATTGCATCATTTACCCGTCGCAACGCAATTCCAGTCAATCCAAGTTCTTCAAGGGCAGGAACAGAGGCATCTTTCTTTAATAAACGCATAACGATTTTCTCACCATGAATCGTTGGAAGAGTAGAGACACGAAGATCAACTTCTTGATCTCCAGAAACAAAGTTAAAACGTCCATCTTGAGGAATACGCTTCTCATCAATCTTCAAACCAGACAAAATTTTGACACGAGAAACGACTGCTTCATGCACACTTCTTGGAAGAATCAACTTTTCAACCAAAATACCATCAATACGATAGCGCACACGAGTGCGTTGTTCTTGAGGTTCAATGTGAATATCTGATGCACGTGCTTTCATAGCAAAAGCAACAACAGTCTGTACAATTTTAGTAATTGGGGCTTGTCTAATTGTCTCTCCAGAAAGACCGCTTAAGTCTTGCTTCTGAGCTTTTGCTTCCGCGACCTGCGAAGTCTGTTCCAAAGCTTGTGTAACTTCTGTAGATAAGCTTTGAGAATAATTTTCTGCAATCTTACGCTCAAGTTCTGAAGGCATTGCATAGTAAGCAATAATTTTTAATCCAGATTTTTGTTCTGCAAAATCAATTGCCGATAAATCCAACGGATTTTTCATAGCAACTGTTAAAGAATTTTTTTCCTTATCAAAAGTGAGTGGTAACATGTTGTAGTTACGCGCAACACCTTCTGGCAACTGAGTTAAAGCCTGCGGATCGTTTCCATATTCAGAAATTTTCACAAATGGAATTCTGTTCACAACAGACTTTGCTTGAGTCAGTTGTTCTTCGTCTGCAAACTTATTGTCTTCCAAAATAGTTTCAAAGCTTTTTCCCGAACTCACATTTTCTACTAAAATTTGGTTAGCTTCATCTTGAGTTATAGCTCCAGCGTCTTTCAGAGCTTCTACGACATTAGAATAATTTTTGTCTGGATCAATACCAGGTGCTTCTTGAGGTTGATGTACCGCAGCCTCATTTATTGCACCAGAATTGGTCGATTGTGCAGATTGTGTTTGAGCCCCTTGTATTGGTTCTGAAGCTTGCTGACCATCTTGTTGAGGTGAGGCAGGATCAGTTGCAGTAGCAACTGGAACAGTTTGAGCTTCAGGTGCAACCCCTTCAGCACTTGCAACTGCTTCTGTAACATTTGCTGCTAAATTTTCTGTTTCATGTTCAAGTGAATCTGCAATCTTAGAAAGGTCTGTACCAGAAAGAGCAGTTTGAGCTTCAGCCGTTTGCTCCGCAGAGACCATATCCATTGCAGTAGCCGGAGGAGTTGTCGCCATTACATTTGTATCAACGGTTGTAGTATCCATGCCAGCAGTGCCCATAGCACTTCCAGTAGGAGTAGCACCAGAGGGACCACTTATCTTTACAGGATCTGATTGAGGAATTTGAATAGGGTTTGTTGACTGGGCAGAATCAATCATAGGTTATACTCTTTTAGTACTTCTTGTAATACTATAAAGTAAATTTAAAGCCTAGACAACTAATACATACAATGACATTTAAACCATCAATAATACTAAAAACCAGTGCAGATCAAACTCCTATTGACCTATTTATCAAGTGGTTTAATGACTCCAACAGCCAATCAATAACTGCTGAATCTATCATAAATCAGCCGAATATTCTTTTGCTCAACCAAACAGGGGAGAGTATCAAAATAGAAACTGTCCGCGAAATTAAAGAACAACTTGCATATGGGGCATATCAGCCCAACCAAACTCGATACATTGTTTTTCTTAATGCCCACCTTGCAACAACAGCCGCCCAGAATGCACTTCTTAAAACAATAGAAGAGCCACCACAAAATACGCAAATTGTCCTTGTCTCACATCTTCCAAACAAATTATTAGACACAATACTTTCACGATGCCAACTCGTAAACGTAACTCTTCAAAGCAAAGACACAGCAAAACAGACAGATTTTTCAGAGCTTGCACAGCTCTACTTAGAAATTATTTCCAGCAATCCAGGAAAACGTCTTACACTTGCAGCGCAATACAAAGAAAGAGAAGATGCCTTGAATGTATGCAATATGCTGGTATCTCTTTTACACTCTGAACTAACAAACAAAACTCTCAACCTTACCACAAAACAAATCACACAGAATTCTATGAGAATTCTTGAAACAGTCAAACACTTAGAAGCGAATGTAAATCCACTCTTAGCTTTGGAAAACTGTTTTATAGAGCTTATTTAGACTTTGGAGTGTAACCCATACTTTCAAGGAAAGCTTTTCTTCTCAAATTAGTTTTTGCACTTAAAGAATGAATCACAACTCGTAGTCTTTCGATTTTTCCTTGAATTGCTTGATGTGCAAAACACTCAATAGCTAGCTGGTCACAAAAAAGATCAAGCTGCCCCAACTGGGTAGTAATATTTCTAATGGTTTTACTTTGCTCACCCTTTCGGGTTTGTGTTAAATACAACTCAAAAAGTGCTTGAACTCTTATCGTGCATGCATACAAATATTCAATGTATTGAGGTTTATCCAAAGTAGCAAAGTGAACTGCTCTATCAGAAATTAAAAGAATAAGATCTGAAACTTCATTACCAAGTTTTCCAGCACTTTTTAATCTCTCAATAATATTAGCGATTTCAGTTGGCTTCTCCCAATCAACAGCATGTTGTGCACCAACACCTAAACTTGTTTCTTCTTCATGTCTACCTGCATGTGTTTTCATAGTAAAATATTCCCGTATATAGTTTTTTCTTATTTTATCATACATCAATATATATCAAAATATATAATAATAGTATTTTATATATAGTAATATAGACTGATGAGTCAACTTTTTTATTTTCCGCAACAATTTAGCAATCATTTTAACACTCTGCTAAAATCCGATAATTTATTTTTTAGTCGAGTGAGTATACTAGGAGCTTTTTAAATACAGCAAAAACAGGTTTTTATTTACCCAAATGCCACTATCCATGTATTTGAAATTATAGTATTATGAGTACCGATTCACAAGTCACTAGTATAGATTCAGTACTTAGTTTCTGCCCAACAACTTTGATTAGTTTTTGTGAATGTGATATAAAAAGTGTCTCATTATTTAGATTGAAAAACATACTAATAGTAAATAGAAATAATTATGGCTACACAAAACAACTCTTCATATAAAGCATCAGAAATTAAAGTCCTTGAAGGGCTAGAACCTGTTCGTAAACGTCCAGGTATGTATATCGGTTCAACCGATGCACGTGGACTTCACCACTTAGCAAAAGAAATTTTAGACAACGCTGTTGACGAAGCTATCGCAGGATTTGGAAAACGAATCCAGTTATTTTTAGCTCCACTGACTGCAGAACAGATTAAGTTAATTGGCAGTAAAGAAGCTGGAGAACAAGCAGTTACCGTTGTTGATGAAGGTCGTGGTATTCCAGTTGATATGCATGCTTCTGGAGTTTCAGCTTTAGAAGTTGTTATGACCAAGCTCCATGCTGGTGGTAAGTTCGAAGAGACAGCATACCAAGCATCAGGTGGTTTACACGGTGTTGGTTCTAGTGCGGTGAACGCGCTCTCTACACTGTTACAAGTTGTTGTTAAACGCGATGGTAAATTTCACTATCAAGCACATTCAAGAGGTATTCCACAGGCTCCAGTCAAAGTTATTACAGAAGCTGAAGTAGTAAAATTGTTTCCAGAACAATCTCAAAGATTTATACAAAATGAATCAGGAACTTTACTCTCATTTGTTCCAGACCCAACAATTTTCTCTACAACAAAGTTAAATCACAACACATTGATAAACGTAGTTAAAGACCGTGCTTACT
Organism: uncultured Pseudomonadales bacterium; assembly: GCA_964620965.1. GTDB lineage: Bacteria > Patescibacteriota > Microgenomatia > UBA1400 > PJMF01 > VFLK01. Next base: position 282,571 of record CAZUHV010000003.1, on the reverse strand, counting down.
TAATGGCAGGCATTTACTTTGAGTTTATCGACCTTTTAGAAAATAAAGTACAACACTACTACTATGAGGGTGGTATTCGCTCACTAGTAGAACACATCAACATGACCAGAAAGTCACTGCATGATGTTATGTACACCAATCAAATGTGGACAGATGACGTAACAAGCAAAAAGATTGGCGTTGAGATTGCAATTCAATACAACGATTCTTATAAAGAACGTCTTGAGTCCTATGTCAACGTTATTCACACTCCAGATGGTGGAGCACACGTAAATGGTTTTAGAACTGCACTAGGGTATGTGTTGCGTGATTATGCAAAGAAGAATAACTTGCTCAAAGAAAAAGAAGTTTTCACTCCAGACGACATGAAAGAAGGTTTGGCAGCAGTTATTTTTGTGAAAATGCCTTCAAATGACCTCCAGTTTGAATCTCAAACAAAAACAAAATTAAATAACTCAGAAGCCCAAACAGCTGTGTATCAAGTATTTAAAGATTCTTTTACCACCTTTTTGGAAGAGAATCCTAAAGCGGGTAGAGCAATCGTTGATAAAATTATGCTCTCTGCACGCGCTCGCATGGCTGCTCGCGCCGCAAAAGACGCCGTTATCAGAAAAGGGGTCCTTGAAGGAAGCACCCTACCTGGTAAATTGGCAGACTGCCAAAGCCGTATCCCAGAAGAATCAGAAATTTATATCGTTGAGGGAGACTCTGCAGGTGGTTCCGCAAAACAGGGTAGGGACCGTAAGTTCCAGGCCATCTTCCCACTTCGCGGAAAGATTCTCAATACTGAGCGTGCTCGTTTAGACAAGATTGTTGCCTTCGAAGAACTTAAAAACCTCGTTATCGCACTTGGAGCTGGTATTGGAGAAACCTTCAATCCAGAAAAATTAAGATATCACAGAATCATCCTCATGAATGACGCAGACGTTGACGGTGAACATATTACAACACTTGGGCTTACTTTCTTCTTTAGGCACCTTCCAGAAATAGTAGAACAAGGGTATTTATATGTTGCAATGCCACCTTTATACAAAATTAAGCACGGCAAAACAGAAAAATATGTCTATACAGATGAAGAAAAAGAAACATACCTTGCTGAAATTAAAAAAGACAACCCAGATTTAAGTATTGGTATTCAAAGATATAAAGGTTTAGGTGAAATGAATCCTGAACAGCTCTGGGAAACAACCATGAACCCAGAAAATAGAATGCTCAAACGCATTACTATCGATAACGCAGATAAGGCAGATCAAACTTTCAGCACTTTAATGGGCGATGACGTGGCACCAAGAAAGAAGTTTATTCAAAGTCACGCAAAGTTAGCAACTATAGATATTTAAAACTGATACTTTGTGATCGAGAAAGGAAAATTATGAAAACCTACATTATTGGACACACTAAACCAGATACAGACGCAGTTGTTGCCGCAATGGCATTTGAGTACCTTTGCAAAAACTGGCCAGACATGGGCTACAGCGATACAGAAGCAGTTATTAGTGATCCTCTCAACCCAGAAACAACCTTTTTATTCGAAAAATTTGGTGTCACAGCGCCAAGATTAGTGAGTGCCTCCGATTTAGAATCAGATAGCCAAGTCGTTTTGGTTGACCACAATGAAGCTTCACAAAGAATGGCAGGTCTTGATAGCGAATTGGAATCAAAAATCGTTGAAGTTGTAGATCACCATAAAGCAAACATCAACTTTAACAACCCAGTATTTTTAACATTCAAACCTTGGGGTTCTACTTCAACAATTGTCTATTATTTAATGAAAAAATTTGGAGTTACTCCAGATAAAACCGTTGCAAGCCTTATGTTAGCTGCAATTTTATCTGATACCGTTGGTTATAAATCCGCAACTTGCACACCTCAAGATAAAAAATTTGGGGCAGAATTAGCTGAAATTGCAGAAATAGGAGATGTAGATGCATTTACTTTAGAAATTTTCAAGGCAAAATCAGATATTTCAAAGCTTACAGATGAACAAATTGTTAAAAACGACTATAAAGTTTTTGAGTTTGGTCAAAAAGCAATGATAGACCAACTTGAAACTGTCGAACAAGATATGGTTTTAACTCTAAAGAAAGCAAGCTTGTTGACTGCAATGCAAAAAGTAAAAGACGAACTACAAGTTCCATTATTATTTGTTGCAATCACTGATATCCTCAAAGTTAACACCAAACTCTTAATTTTATCTGACAGCGAAAAAGTAGTAGCAGAAAAAGCATTTGGAGGCACAGTCGTGGACAATATTCTTGATATTGGTCCAAAAATGTCTCGTAAAAAAGAAATTGCACCTGCTATAGAAACTGCATTGAAGTAATTAGTAATTTAGAAGTATATATATGGCAGACCCAAACGAAAACAAAGACCCAAAACAAGAAAAAATTGATGAAATCAAGCAAGAAGTTGCAGATATCGTAGAAGCAGACGCTGTACGTGAAAAAAATGCAGAAGAAGCTGACTCCGAAAACAAAGGTTCCGAGCAATCAAATTCTGAAGAAAATAATCAATCTTTAATTGGCACAATCGAAGATAGCAAATACGGAAAACTTAAGTTCATTTCTATCAAATCGGAAATGGAAAAAAGCTATCTCGACTATGCAATGAGCGTTATCGTTTCTCGTGCACTTCCAGATGTGCGTGATGGTCTTAAGCCAGTTCACAGACGTATTTTATACTCCATGCACAGAAGTGGTATCCACTGGAACTCCTCCTATAAAAAATCTGCTCGTATTGTTGGTGACGTGCTTGGTAAGTACCACCCACATGGTGACGCCCCTGTGTATATGGCAATGGTTCGTTTAGCTCAAGACTTTAGTATGAGATACGAACTCATCGATGGGCAAGGTAACTTTGGTTCTGTTGACGGAGACAGCCCTGCTGCTATGCGTTATACCGAAGCAAGAATGGCCAAAATTACTAGAGAATTACTGCAAGATATTGATAAAAATACTGTACCATTTTCTGATAACTTCGATGGTTCGCTTCAAGAACCAGATGTTTTGCCTGCAAAACTGCCAAATCTTCTCTTAATGGGTTCGGAAGGTATTGCTGTTGGTATGGCAACAAAAATCCCACCTCATAACTTGAATGAAGTTGTCGCCGCAATTGTGGCAATGATCAAAGCAGGTAAATCTGAAGTTCCTGCAGATGCAAAATTTACCCTTCCAGAACGCAAAAAAGCCGCTAAAAAAGATGAAGAAATCAAGGCAATGCATGCACAAATCGATGCATTATTGGCTACAAATTCTCAAGTTTTAGCTGGAAACTTCGACTCTAGCATCACAATCGATGAAATTATGGAGTACATTCAAGGTCCAGACTTCCCAACCGGCGGTATTATGTATGACTTCAATGCAATAAAAGAAGGCTACAGAACCGGAAAGGGGAGAGTAGTTACTCGAGCAAAAACCGATATTGTCGAAGATAAAAAAGGTAGATTCCACATTATTGTCACAGAAATCCCTTACCAGGTTAACAAAGCAAGATTACTCGAAAAAATCGCGCAATTAGTTCGCGACAAAAAAATTGAAGGTATTAAAGACCTTAATGATGACTCCGACAGGAATGGTTTGCAAATCACTATCGACCTCAAAAAAGACGCAATTCCAAAAGTTGTTCTAAACAAACTTTTCAAATACTCAGAACTGCAAACGACATTTTCCATGAACATGGTTGCTCTCAATTCTGAAGGCACTCCACAGCTCATGAACATCCGCCAGATCTTAATGGAGTACATCAAGCACAGACAGCTTATGGTTGTTCGCAGAAGCCAAAATGAACTCGAGGCCGCAAGAAATCGTGCTCATATTTTAGAAGGCTTGCTCATTGCACTCGCAAATCTTGATGCAGTTATCGAAACCATTCGAAAGTCCAAAACTCAAGAAGACGCAAAAAACGCATTAATGAAAAAATTTGGACTTTCTGAACCTCAATCTTTGGCAATTTTAGACATGCAGCTTAAACGTTTAGCTGCTCTTGAACGCCTTAAAATTGAAGAAGAGTATGAACAAATCAAGAAAACACTTGATGAATTGATCAAATTGCTCAGTAACACCCAAGATATCCTCGATGTAATCGTTGGCGAAGCAAATGAGCTTGTAGAACTATATGGAGACGAAAGAAAAACTAAGCTTGTTAAAGGTAAGATTGGTGAGTTCTCTGAACAAGACCTCGTTCCAAGTGAAGAAGTAGTCATCACATTAACAGAAACTGGATACATCAAGAGAATGCTTCCAAGTGCGTTTAGAACTCAAAGTAGAGGTGGAAAGGGTAGTGTTGGCCTCAAGATGAAGGCAGAAGACGTGGTCCAAACCCTTTTGACAGTAAACACTCACGACACACTCATGGTGTTCACCAACACAGGAAGAGTTTTCAAACTTAAAGCATTTGAGATTCCAGAATCCTCAAGAACAGCAAAAGGAACTGCTATTGTTAATATCATCAACCTGCAACAAGATGAAAGAGTACTTTCCATCTTGATCGTTGATGAAGCAAAAGATGCAGAAAAATACATCACTTTTGCAACTGTTCAAGGTTTGGTCAAGAAAACTGCTGTTAAATTATACGATAACATCCGCCAAAATGGCATCATTGCTATTACTTTAAATGACGGGGATGCAGTGGTTAAAGGAACCCTCACTACTGGCGATGACGAGCTCATGATGATCACTCACGAAGGCAAGTGTATTAGATTTGATGAGTCTGAAGTTAAGGCAAGCAACCGTGATACCAAAGGTGTTAAAGGAATAACTCTCAAGAAAGAAGATTCCGTTGTTGGATTTGAAGTTTTACATCCTGAAGATCTCGAGAAAGCTAACGACAAAACACAACTTTTGATTGTCACCGAAAACGGTATGGGTAAGAGAACCAAACTTGATCAGTATCCTAAACAAAAACGTTCTGGAATGGGTGTCAAAGTGGCAGATATTACCAAACGAACTGGTATGGTTGCAAGCGCACGTAAAGTGAACACAGATGAACACTCAGATTTGGTTATTACCACTCTAGACGGCCAGACGCTTAAAATGCCAATTACAAAAAAATCTATCCCAATACTCACCAGACCAACTCAAGGCGTGATTTTGATGCGTCTTAAAGGTGATAACAAGGTCGCTGCAGTAGCTTTAACCTTGCAAAAGGAAGAGGAGTAGGGGATTTGGGGAGCTTTTGACTCGAAAATTGAGGCCTAGTTGCAACATACTAGGCCTTTTTGCTATGATATTACTACGATTTAGCCTTTTAATCATTGACAAAATTATCATATTATAGGATAATTTAGTTACATTTGAAAGAATGCAAAGCACATTAAAAATTGAACAGATCTCCAGGAGTAGCGAATAATTAAAAAGGCCCTAGAGGGATAAGAAAGTCAACGCGACTTTTCCCATGCCCATTAGATCAGCTAATTTGATTATTCACCCCCTCTTGGGGAATTTTGTCAACAAAATCTATATCTAATTATAAGGGTGAAAAAATGAAAGACTCACAAGGTCGACAAATGGCAAGCCACAGTAGTGGCACAACCGTGAATTCTTGGGCTGTAGTCAGAATGCGAAATATGTTCGCCATAATCCTATTAGGAATTATGTTGGGAATTTGCGGATTTTTAACAGTTCCCACTCTGAATATACTGGAGAAAATCGGTATAGCAGTCTGTGGAATCATTTTTATTGGAATATTTCTGTTCCTGCGTAGCAGGACAGGACGTTATTAGAAACCAGAGGGGGGGCGTATAAAAACGCCAAAAAAAAGGCCGGGTTTACCCGGCCTTTTGCCATTTAAATACCTTTTTTTGCAATAAATAACAAACAAGTCCACATAAGCCACTCTTATCAAAGAGTAAACCTCAAAGAAAACGCAAGAGTAATCAAAAGACTTTTGAAGAAATTCAAGTATTTTATATCAAAAAATTTTTGTGGACCTGAGGGGATTCGAACCCCTGACCTTTTGTATGCCATACAAACGCGCTAACCAGCTGCGCTACAGGCCCATTTCTGTATACTGCATATGTTACCCAAGTTGCCTCAAAAACACAACGAGGAGAGACCCACATTTAAGCAAAAAACTATTGATATGTCTCATAATTACTGATAAAGTAGTTTTAATTGCACATTAACAGAGCTTCTTGCATAGAGATCCTTAAGAAACTAAAGTCTGGTTTTTTGAGCATCTCTATGAGGATGTCGGGTCTACGCGATCCGAATATCAAATAGAGATAACTTCACTCCGAGTGGCGAAAGCGTAATTCTTGGAGAAATTCAAAAAAAAGGTGATTGCAATGGGTACTTTTATAGCCAAAGCTGCAGTTGCCATGTTTGTTTGCCTGGTCGTAGTTGTTGTTGTGGTTATACCTCTTGGTATAGCTGTAGCACAAGTCCTCGCACAAGCTGGTAACTAATCTTTTTTAGAAAACTTCCCCCGCACTAAATGTGCGGGGGAAAAACCCTTTTAACCATTTTATTCTTGCAAAGCTCTCATCTTAAAATCCCATAACTATATATCAAAATAGCAAATAATAATTTAAAGTATATCACTAACAATTTAACCCAAAGCACAGCAGAGAAGGGGAGAAATCCAGGCTAAAAGTGCTAATTTAGGTTAAAATCCTATATATTTTTATATCTTAATTTACTTTTTGATATAGATAAAGATCTAAAAGAAGAAGAACTATTTTCTGGAATTAATTAAAAAAAGCGAATCTTCCAAAAAACACACTCATAAAAAATCAACAAAACAAATAAACTGTCTCAAATCTTAACAAATCTATAACCCAGAATGGTGTTTTTCGTGAGATTTTCTTAATTCTGGCCTGGTGACATGGGTGTAAATCTGCGTTGTAGCAATATTTTTGTGTCCCAACATCTCTTGAACATCTCTTAGCGAAGCTCCATTACTCAATAAATCAGTGGCAAAACTATGTCTAATACCATGAGGGCTAATCTTGATTGGCAATTTTGCTTTTCTACAATACTTGTCTACCAAGCGTTGCACACTTCTAGTAGTTAAACGCATCTCTTCACCATCGGCCAAAAGCTCCGGCTTGGTTCCAGAATATCTAATAAACACAGGGTCCCAATTATCAGAACGAGAGTTCATATACTTATCTAACCAATATGCAGCACGTTCACTCAGAAAAACTACACGTGGTCTACGACCTTTACCAATCACTCCAAACTCGCGTTTTTCAATATCGATTTGATCACGATTCAATCCAACTAATTCACTGACACGCAAGCCTGTCGAAAATAAAACTTCCAAAATTGCTTTATCACGAAGCCCACCTTTTTGTGAAAGTAGCGGCTGATTGAGGAGTCTTTCAATACGTTCCAAATTCAAAAATTTCATGTGTTGAGATTCTGCTTTTGGCAAATCAATTTTTTCTGGATGCAAAACTGGAGCATCATTTTTTACCATAAATTTGAGCAAAGAACGAAGCGCAATGATGTAATAACTTTGAGTTTTTTTTGACAAAGTTCTTCCAACATCATCAACAAATCGTGACAAATATACACGATAACTTCTTACAATATCTTGGTCCAATTCTTTTAAATCTTTGTGACCTTCATTTAAAAACCAATCGTTAAAACGTCTCAAATAATGAGAGTAATTTCGAATTGTTAAACGGCTTACATTACGCTCAACTTCTAAATGTTCTACAAAAGTCAATAAAGCCTTGTGAGGATTTGTTGAAAGTGCCATAAAGTATATATTTCACCTCGACTATATGATTTTTTATATGACAAAATACTATGAGTTTTTAGCAGACAATAGTAAATACTGCTAATTTGTGTTTAAAACAATAAATGTTGCTAAATCAATGCTTTTTATTATATATATTTAGATATACTTTGATATACTTAGTATATATTTATTTTAAAAAAAGGACTTTACAAAATCTTTAAGCAACTTTATTTTTTATAAGAATAGAGTAGAGCGCTATGCAACTATAGTTTCAAACTCTGCTTCTACTTCAAAGTATTTTTAAGGAACAAAAAATCAATTACTAAGAAGCAGTATAGCAAATACATTATTTTTTTGCGACATAAAATAAAATTTGTAAAAATGTGATACACTGAAAACATGAATAGAGAATTTACAGACCTAACAAATTTAAATGAAACAACTGATAACTTAGAGGTTGAAGCAAACATTCCTGCGGCTGTTCAAGCAGCTCTAGATGTCTTACCAGAACATCATTCAAAGCAACTCAGTGCAATGTTTTTAGCAGGAATGTTTAACCAAATTAATAAGCTTGGTGAACCAATTCCTGGAGTAGACATTGGAACTCTTGGTGAAAAATTAAGAGAGCTACTGCACAATATAGAAATTTGGGGACTACCAGGACTCATTGGAATTTTTGGCGCGGCAGCAGGATGGGTACTTCCTGGAATATTCTTTAAGAACCATGATAAAACAAGGTACGTAGCTAGAGCAGCATTATGGTATGCAACCTATCAAATCGTTATGATGGGTCATTCAATGGGAGCCAGCTTTATTCCACATCTAATAAATCAGGTAACAAATATTAATTAAAAAACCTATGAACATTCAACAAAACCTCACTAGTATACAAGAAATAGCAACAGAAAAAGGTATTGACCAAAAAGACATCCAACTAGGATTATCTATGCTCATTTCATCCGCCTTAATGCAAGCTTTAGAAATTACCAAGCCGGAAAACATGGAAGAACAATTCAAATCTGAGGATATTCCTGCAGAAATTCAGAATATCGAGTCAGAAACAGATCTTGAAACATTCAATACTAAAATAAACTCACTTTTATCAAAGGAGGGGAGTTCCTTCCAAAAAACTTTCAAAGCGATCTTTGAGGAACTTGTTGAAAAATATCTTTCGAAACTTCAGGAGCTATAACTATAGAAGACCTTACTCTTTCAGATAGATTTTTCATAAATATAATGAATTCTAAATTTTACTTGATCTCTCCCCCAGCAGTATAAGAGGGGAGTCCTTAAGTAAGAGTCCTAAAATCAAGGCTCCAATTAATTACAGAAAAAAACAACCTTTAAAGCTTTTTGGAGGAAAATGTAAAATTATTTTGCGACACAAAAAAGTCTAGTTAAAAGTTAATTCAAATTTACAATGGTTGTAGAAGATAACCCTAAATCCGCAACAACAAGATTGCCTGGAATAGTTTCCTCAATTTTTCGAGTAATATACCCAGCCATCTCTGCAATTTCATCCTGCTCAATTAAACCTAAAGTGAGTGCAAACCAGGCGAAGAGATCTTCAGTAAAGTTGTCCGCAAACTCCATATTTACTTCTGGATAAATCAATAAACCAGCGTCATAAACCTGAATTAAAAATTCATATAAAGAATCGAAAACTAATTCCTTTTGTTCCTGAGCTTCATTTATATTTCTAAGCCTTAAATGCTCCTTATGCAAAGCCCACATACGCTTGAATCTTCCTGATTGCTTATCAAGCCTTCTTGCCAAAAGATTTCTTCGTTCACAAGTTCGCACCTCGTTAAAATTTCTTTTTTCGCCAGTTTCTAAACTATGTGTCAGTTGCATATCAAAAACTCCTTTTTTAAAAGTTTTAAAGGATTGTACCACAAAAAAATAGTTAGAAAGCATTTTTTACTACACATTGAAAGAAATTTTACTAAAACCGTTTAAAAATACTCATTTTAACGCCAAAATCACCAAAATTAACAAGTCTACCAGGCTAAAACATGTCAGAGGCTCAAAAACGGCTTTTTATTGTACAAACGGCTTAGTATTCATTAAAAAACCGGTTTTAAGAGGCTCAAATAGCCTCAAATGCAATCAAAACATAGTTAATAAATAGATTGACAAACTCACAAGAAAAAATCATAAAGTTTCCAAAATTTAAGAAAACGATAATAGTGAAAATCGCAAAAAAATAAATTATATGAGAGACAAGCAAACAGAGAATTAAAAAGATAAAAAAAGAATAAAAATAAATAAATACTAAAAATTGCCCGGATATATAGAGAAATAATAAAAGAACTGCTAAAACTACTCCAATCTTAAAATTTTAGTTTACGTCGTAAAAGTAATATTGTGCGACATAATGCAAATCGAAAAATCATACCCCACTCACAAAGAGAGAATGAGACGGTTGTGGCTCATTGCATTTTTGAAATACATGGTACATCACTGTACTAAGAACAGTAGTGCTCGTCCCTTTTAGCTCTCTGTGTACTCTGGCAAAATTACCTCTCTTGGGTCTCTCGCAAAAATGACTTTTTTTACTCAATATGCCGAAAAACACATTCGGGTTTTATTCTTTTTCACACTCTTTTCACGACACACCTAGAAATAAAAAATTCCAGGCATATATGTCTGAAACAGAACACTCTCCACCACCAGGCTTGAGGCTCAAAATTATTCTTGCATATTCCTGAAAGCTTAAAACAAAAAATACATTTCTCGCCCTTTATACCAGGCTAAATGTTTAATAAATAAGTCCTATAAGTTTAAAGTTATCCACATTTATTATAGGCCTCTACTCTATATCAAACTATATCATTTATACTGTATCAAACTATATCACTTCTCCCTTCTCCGCCTGGTACATATAAAAAATTTTTGACCCCTCTTCTCTAGTTTTTCTTTAAAAATTCTTGTTTTATCGTGTAAATTTTATTTAAATATAAAATATTTCAAGACCATACTGAAGATCCTCAAGATTTACAACTTTTAATTCCACTATGCTTTTCCAGGAGCAAACAGGCTAAACTACCCCTGTCTACTCCTCACATATTATAGGATGTTATTAGGCCCTACCAGGCTTACTATTCTCTTCTCCTGATAAAAACTTTCAAAAACAATAAGTTTTAGCCTACAGAAGAAGCTATATTAGAAAATAAAGAAAACCCTACTTAAATGGAACTGCGCCCAAAAACATCAAGCCAATAAAAATGGCTACTAAAGAGTACTCCACCAGAGTACGAACAAAGAGTCTGCCTCTGATAAAGCTCTGCATTAAACCAATCCCGATATAGAAAAATGACATAATAAACAAGGCATAAAACCAGACTCCCAAAGGAAAAAATGACAAAATAAGTGCAAGCTCCATCAAGACTAAGGTTAAAACAAGCGAAAAACCTATGATGTCACGTTCAACTCTGTTTTCTAAATTCACCGACCAAAGCAACATAAATACCAGAGGAAAATGAACCAAACCAACAAGCAACATATTAAAATAAAACGGTAATTTTAAGGAAAAAATTGTATTAGACAGTAGCAAAGAAATAAAAACACCAAAAATACCTGCTATGGCGTTAGCCGCATGTACTAGCTGAATTGTTCTACCTTTTGCTACAGAAAAAATGTTTGCCGTTAAATAAATCGCATACATGCCAACACCAAATAACAAAACTATCACTAATTGTGAAAAAAAGCTTTCAGGTAATAAGAAATAAAACAAAGATACAGCTGCGGCAAATAAAGACGGAAATGGAATTATAGTCACCCTCTCGTGTAGCTGCAAGTCATCAGCAAGCGCCCAAGTAGAAATAAGATAAGTAAACACAACAAAAATCGCGATTGCGATATATCTAATATCTAGAGTAACATACTGCACACCAAGTAAACCAAGTGTTGAAATAATTGATGCAACAACAAATTTTTCTCTACGCCTCATATTTTTTAGTTTGATTTAATTATTCTTCACCCTCATCTTCTTCAAGATCGGTAGCAACATACACATCTTCAACATCATCAAGCTCACGTACTGCATCTACTAGGTCTAGTAACAACCCAGCAGTATCTTCGTCAATTTCTAAAGGCATTGTGCATACATAACCACCTTGCGAATCACGCTTAAACATATACATTGCACTTCCAGGACCCCCAAGAGAACCGTTGTTTCTACTAAATGCAAACTTAATTTCTCCAGAAGTTCTGTTTGGGTTATCTGTATGTGCAACAGCCAACACTGCAACACCTCCTGGTCCAAAACCCTCATATACAATTTCTTGAATTGAGGCTCCAGTTGCTGATTTTCCTAAACCTCTTTGAATAGCTTTATCAATGTTTGTTGTAGGCATGTTTGCTGCCCGAGCTTTATCTAAAACAACACGAAGACCTGGATTAAACTTTGGGTCTCCAGATGCACCTTCTTTTACTGCAATTCTAATCAACTTTGAAATTTGACCAAAAACTTGTGCACGTTTCGTATCTTGTGCGCCTTTTCTATTCTTAATATTATTCCATTTGCTATGACCTGCCATAGTGTAAAATCCTTTCAGACTGCAGGTACTATTCTACACCATAAAGCCCTGTTTTGAATGTTGACATAACTCTTATTCAAAGGTATTCTTTCTCGACGACGAATATATAATTATAGTCAGGAGTATCAACCACATGAGTGTACAAGCTGATTTAAAAATTTTAGCAATCAAAGATGCAAAAGACGGCAACTGGGAACAGGCTGTCGAACACAATTCTCAACTTTTAGAACTAGATCCAGATAATACAAACGCGCTTAATAGACTTGGTATTGCATATGTGCAACTAAACGAAGTAAAACAAGCAAAAAAAACCTTTGAACAAGTTCTGGAGCTTGATAAAAATAACAAAATTGCAAATAAACACTACGAAAAACTTCAAAAAAACCAGGCTTGTCATGCCCCTTCATTCGCCAAAGGCTATTTTATAGAAGAACCAGGAAAAACAAAAACTGTTTCATTATTTAGACTTGCAGGTAAAAATGTTCTGGATACTATCACTGTTGGAAAAGAGTGCGAACTCAAAATGAAAAATCGTTTTCTTTCTGTAGAAGTTGATGGCAATTATGTAGGTGCTCTTCCAGAGGATCTTTCGTTTAGACTGACAAAATTTATAAAATCTGGAAACAGATATAAATGTTTGATTCGTTCTTGTAACCAAAAAAACTGTGAAGTTTTTCTTAAAGAAATTTTCAAATCTCAAGAAAATACAGGAACTCATTCATTCCCACCAAATAAAATGGCACTTAATCCTTTGAGTGAACTCGATGAAGCAGTCGTGTTGGAAGAAAATATTCCTGTTGAAATCGTTGAAACAGATAACGACACAGAACGAACCCTAGACCACGTCGATTCAGACGAAATGGAACTAGACTAAAAAATTCTACTCTCCAACAATAACTACTACTTTTGCTCGATATTGCTGTGTATTTTCTAGTTTCGAGATGTCAAAAATTTCTGGTTTTTCATAAAAAATATTAGAAATCTTTTCTGCAAGTACTCTGCAATTAACAGGCTCTTGCCCGTAATAAATTGTCGTCTTTTCTTGTTTTTCTTGAGCATCATCGACTCGTACAACTAATGCCCCTGTATTCTCAATTTCATCTGCTTTTTTTCTTGCAAGCCCATTCGTCTCTGATGCATTGACAACAGCAACCGAGCAGTATTGATAGACATCTCCCTTGATTGTAAATATCTGTTCTGAATATTTCTTTAATGATTCTGGAGATTCAAGCATTTCAACGTCTATGTTCTTTAGTTTGTAATGCAAATACAGTGGTTCATACACTTTATGCCATTTAAAAGCTACAAGGTTATGTACTGCATTTTGCAAAAATAACTGAGAAAGTTTTGACTCATTCATTTCCGTAAATTGCTCTGTAATAGATATCACTTCATCAACAGATGTTCCAAGCAATTCTGAAAAAGCTGCACGAATGAATTGATCGTCTTTTTTGTCGATTTTTAAAAGTTGAAATACCGACTGTAATGCATAACTTCCATACCCTTTTGGAACTATAACTTCTTGCTGAGATGGAATAGAAAAAATACCATTATCTCCTTGATTTTCTGAAATATGTGCAAAATAAATATATTTGCTTTGTACATCTAATTTATCTGAAACGATTACAATATTTTTGTTTGAAATATCGCTCTCAATAATCGAAGGAAAAACGAAAAAATAACACACAAGTGGCAATGAAACTATACATAAAAATAGGTAGAAAAATCGCTTTAAAAATTGTACAAAAACAGAAGGTTGTTTTATTGAACCTTCTCGTTTTATTTTTTTATGACTCTGTCTTTTCATACCCTTATTTCGCATATATGAGTATAGAGGAAACAGAATCTACTCTTCAAGGATAAACTGTCTCACTTGCTGACTCAAACGAACCATGAATCTCACATTATGGATTGATGCAAGCCTAAAAAATGTTAATTCCTTTGTTTTATAGAGGTGGTGCAAGTAAGCACGAGAATATCCATTCTTGCAGGTATAGCAATCACAACCAGGTTGAATTACAGATTCATCTGTTGCAAATTGTGCATTCCCAATATTGAGCCGACCATTTTTATACGGGCTATCAAAAAAAGGTTCTGGAACTCCAGGTAATTCTGCCATGTCTGCCTCCCCATCTTTAGTATTTAACTCACCAAAATACAACGCACCATTTCTTGCCAAGCGCGTTGGACCAACACAGTCAAACATATCGAATCCTGCCAAAACTGCGTCTACAATATCTTGAGGATCTCTGCCAAGTCCCATTGCATATCGAGGCTTATTTTCTGGCAAAATATCTTCAATCCAACCCATCATTTCTTTCGTTCCTGGCATGTTATATCCAACAGTTTCTCCTCCACAAGCAATTCCATCAAAATCTAAACTTGTAATGAATTTTGCAGATTCTTCACGCAAGTCTTTAAACATCGCCCCTTGAATAATTCCAAATAAGGCCTGGTAATCTCCATATTCACTAGTTCTATTGTTTTTTTCCCAATACTCAAAACAACGCTTCGCCCATCTGTGAGTACAAGCAACTGATTTTTCAACATATGGCTTTGGTTCTTGATCGGAAACACATTCGTCAAAAGCCATAATAATGTCTGCACCAATCTCTCTTTGAATTTGAATTGAGTCTTCTGGCCTCATAAAATGTCTTGAACCATCTAAATGTGAAACAAACTCTGCCCCTTCTTCAGAAAGTTTCACTCCCAGTTGTCTTGGTTTTGGTTTTTCGCCCAACTGAACTTTTTGTTGGTTTTTCTTTCCACTTCCGGGCTTGCCTTCTTTACCAATTTCTTGTTGTCTTCCTAACGAAAAAACTTGAAATCCTCCTGAATCTGTTAACATTGGTTTGTTCCAACCCATAAATTTATGAACCCCACCGAGTTTTTGCAACTTCTCCATTCCAGGTCGTAAATACAAATGATATGTATTTGCCAAAATGATCTGCGCTTCTAGGTCTTGAATATCCTTTGTATCTAAAGATTTCACTGTTGCCAAAGTTCCTACAGGCATGAAAATTGGGGTTAGAATATCTCCACGCTGTGTATGAATAACCCCAGCACGCATTTTTCCTTTTTTCTTTACTAGATCAAAACTAAATTTTCCTGATTTACTCATATTTTTCTTTCTTGAGATGTTTATTATATAATACATGTTCAAGCTACCGCAGATTAAACTGCAAATTACTCTATAAAAACCAAAGAAAAATAATCTATTTATGAAACTTTCAGATTTCAACTATACTCTTCCTCCAGAAAGAATCGCCAAAGTTCCTGCTGTTCCAAGAGATTCTAGTAAGCTACTGGTTTTAGATAAACATTCTGGAAAAATCATTGATGACCATTTTTATAACCTTGCAAACTATCTGCAACCAGGTGATTTGCTTGTAAGAAATAATACTAAAGTGATTCCAGCAAGAATTTATGGTTTTAAAGAAACTGGTGGAAAAATTGAAGTTCTTTTGACCAAAAAAATTGCTCATTCTGCAACAACCGAAACTTGGGAATGTTTAACCAAACCTGGAATAAAACCAAATCAAAAAGTTTTTTTCGGTTTAAAAGATTCTCCCCTCCCACCAAACCCACAAACCAATAATCCAGCTATACAACTTGTTGCAACATGTATCTCTCAAAACTCTGATACCTATACGAGAATTCTTGAGTTTAATCAAATGGGTCCTCAACTTGTTGAGACACTTGAAAAAATTGGTATTACTCCCCTGCCCCCTTACATTGCTGATGAAACTGAAGACAGTGCAGAGATTCGCAAACAATACCAAACAATTTATGCAAAATATGATGGAAGCGCAGCTGCGCCAACTGCCGGCTTGCACTTCACAAAAGAGCTTGAAACAAAAATAAAAAACAAAGGAGTTCAAATTGCAGAAGTAACACTACATGTTGGACTTGGAACTTTCTTGCCTGTTAAAACAGAAAATATTTTAGAACACCACATGCATTCTGAGTGGTATGAGGTTACAAAAGAAACAGCAGATTTAATTAATAAAACAAAACTTGATAGAGGAAGAATCATTTGTGTTGGTACTACTTCTTCTAGAGTTCTAGAATCAACTGCTGAAACAACAAGTGGTGGCAACAACACGTTCAAAATAAAAGCACAAACTGGTGACACAGAAATTTTCATGTATCCAGGATACAAATTCAAAATTGTTGATGGACTCATCACAAATTTTCACTTACCAGAATCAACTTTGTTAATGCTTGTTTCAGCACTCGTAACACAACCAAATACAGAACAAGAATTCACAGATTTCTTAAGCAGCACCATTGGAATTGCTTATCTACATGCGATTAAAAATAACTACAGATTTTATTCTTTTGGTGATGGAATGCTGATTATTTAGTAGGTTCTGTCCTTTTACCTCTTAAACGGAAACACCGCCATATGAGCACGCTCGCCAAGCTCGCGTTCTATTCTCATCAACCGATTATACTTTGCAACACGTTCACTTCTACTCAGCGACCCTGTTTTTATTTGACCAGTCCCTGCTCCAACAACAAAATCGGCAATAAATGTATCTTCAGTTTCTCCAGATCGGTGTGAAACAATTGCCGTCATTCTGTTTTGTTTTGCTAGTCGAATTGCATCGATAGTTTCTGTTACAGTCCCAATTTGATTTAACTTAATAAGAATCGAGTTACTTGCCTCAAGATCAATTCCTTTTTTGAGACGCTCAACATTAGTCACATATAAATCATCTCCAACTAACTGAACTTTATCTCCAATCGCTTTATTTAATGCTACAAATCCATCCCAATCGTCTTCTGCCAAACCATCTTCAATAGAAACAATTGGGTATTTTTCTATCCAGTCTGCATATAAAGCAACCATTTCAGAACTTGTGAGTGCTCTACTCTCTGTCTTCAACTGATACTTTCCGTCTTCATAAAACTCACTTGCTGCAGGATCCTGTGCAATCGCAATTTCTTCACCTGGCTTATACCCAGCTTCTTTAATTGCCGCAATCATCAAACGAAATGGCTCTTCATTATGCTTTAAGGAAGGCGCGTACCCACCCTCATCTCCTACTGTTGTTTGAAACCCTTTTTCTTTAAGCATTGAACCCATGATATGAAAAACTTCAGATCCCCAACGGACTGCTTCTTCCACTGTTGGCGCTCCAATTGGCATTAGCATATACTCTTGCATGTCTGTTGAGCCAATCGCATGCTTACCACCGTTTAAAACATTCATCATTGGAATAGGAATCGTGTACTCTGTTTCTGAATTTCCAAAAAGCCGTGCAACATATTGATATAAAGGCATTTCTAAAGATTCTGCTGCAGCTTTTGTAACAGCCATCGAAACTGCAAGAATTGCGTTAGCACCTAACTTACTTTTTGTTTCAGTACCATCTAGCGCAATCATCTTTTCGTCGATTGCTCTTTGGTCTGTCACTTCCATTCCAGTAAGTTCCGCTGCAATCCACGTATTCACGTTTTCGATTGCCTGTTGCACATCTTTGCCCAAATATCTTTTGCTTTCTTCGTCTCTTAATTCTAATGCTTCATGGGAACCAGTTGAGGCTCCACTTGGGACTGAAGCCACACCATACATACCATTTTCTAATTTAACTTTTGCTTCTACAGTTGGATTTCCACGAGAATCAAGGATTTCATCAGCAAAAATTTTAACAATTTTCATAAAGCAGGTCTTTCTGTTGATATTCAGTATAACACCGTTATATTTAGAGATCTAATTTTTTTGCTGATTTTTTCTTTTACTAGCAACCCGCAATAAATACGCTGTGAGCACTAAAGAAATAGCTCCCCAAATAATTTTTCCCGTTGGCGTGCCACTCTTTGCTTCCAAAACTTGTTTTTCTGAAACTCCACTTAAATCAGCCATCCTCATGTATTCTGCAAATATTTGCTCGTGTGCTTCTTGTGCTGTTATGTTTTCGTCAAACTTCATAACCCTAGAAAAATACACGTCATACTTTAACTTTTTCCAGTTCCAAATTGTAAAACTTAATAATACTGGTCTTCCAGTTTGAATCAACTTTAGTGGACCTCCTCTAAAATATTCTAGTTTTGGAGCTCTCCCAGCATAAGGATTTAACATTACAATCCCCCCTTGCTGACGCAACGTTTCTGATGCAGCAACTGAATATCTCTGATTTGCTTGTTTTTTTTCTTCACCGCTCAAACCAGAAAAATCTATTACTTTTACATGGAGCTTCATTTTTCCTAAATCTTCTTTTCTAAACACAGGTGCAAACTCATATGGTAACTGTTTGTTTAGTTTTTCAAAAATTGAGTTCAAAATGGGAAAATGATAAAAAGATCCTGCTGCAGGAAAAAGCGCTTTAAATTCGGGAAGCAACCGTTCCATAACCGCCACAGTACCAAATGCGTCAAGCAAACCCAAGTGTGCAAATAAAACTGCCATTCCTTCTGGATCATCGCCAATAATTTTTGCTGCCTCTGCAATTCCTTGTGCACTTACTTCATCATTTGGAAACTTCGATCGCCAAGCCATTAGTTTCCCAACAGGAATTCCTAAAAGTGTGATCTTTTTTATATGCTCTTTTGACTCTTTTTTTGCCATACATAAACACTATACAACATTGAGCAATACGTATTTATTTGGTATATTCCAAAAGAAAAATTAAAATAGAAAAGAATAAGAATGAAACAAAAAGTATCTAAGCTCGCTTTCGTTTTTATGGTTGCACTCTGTTTTAGTTGTGCATTTTTATTCCCGGTCTTACAAACTCTTTCAACGCACTTGGCTTCTAGAGCTGATGGTGTTTTTATTTCATGGACAATTTATACAGTGGCATCTTTTATTTCCGAAGGAAAAAACATCTTTAACCTACCAATTTTCTACCCATACTTAAATACGCTTACCTATTCTGATCCATTCCTTCCAACTGCACTATCCTCAATTCCATTTTTATACTTCACTAATAATCCAATTTTGATTAGTAATCTGCATCTGTTTTTTGGGACAGTGATCATGTATATCTCTGCATATTTACTTGCAAAAGAGTTAAAGTTTTCAACTTTAGCTTCACATCTCACTGCCCTCTTTTTTACCTTTTCATCAATGCACCTACACTATATTGTTCACCTACAATCTTATTTATTAGCCGGTCTGCCTCTCACACTTTGTTTTTTTATAAAGTGGCTCAAAACTGATGCTTGGTATTGGCTACTCTTAGTATTTTTTGGATTCTTATACCAAATGCTCAACTCTCCAATGTCAGGATTTTTCCTCATTTTTGCTTTTATTCCATTACTTGTTTCAATTTTTATTTCAAAAAAAATGAATGTATGGAAATTAAGAATTGTTGAAAATAAATTTCTGATTTTATATTATTCGACAATTAGCTTGATATTTTTATTACCAATATATGTGCCATACTTTATAAATTCAAAAACATTTATGTACGTAAGAACAATACAAGATACAGCTCATTTTTCTCAAAATTTTGAGTACTTTTTCAGCTTTGAAAAAATTCTCTTTTATATAGCTCTTACAATACTTTTCATTACACAAAAAAAGAAAACAAAAGAACAATTAGCAACTAACTCTATACTGTCCTTTAGCACAATTATTGCAATCACCCTAACTGGAGCACTGCTTTCATTAGGACCCGTTTTAAAAATACATGGAGCAACATACAAATTATTTGAAACACTTCCTATTCCCTTACCCTATGCTGTTTTGTATTATATTGTTCCAGGATTTAAAGCGTTTAGAGATAGTTCACGATGGATAGTTTTATTTAACTTTGGACTTTCAATACTTTTTGGCTATTTCTTTACTCATACAAAACTAAATAAAAAATCGCAAATTCTTTTTTTTGTTACTATTCTAGTTCTTTTGTATCTGTTCAGTAAAAAAAGTATAGACCTCTACCCTATTCCACTCGAACACCCTCAAATATATGAGCAAGTTGCGGAACGTCAAGAAAAAAACCTTGTTGAATTGCCGATATTTACTTGGTCAATGGCACCATATGCATACCTTGAAAACGATCGTTTGCTGTACCAATTAGTTCATAAAAAAAAACTATACAACGGAGTCAGTGGTTTTGCTCCACCAACAAGAGAATATGATATCGATACGCTTATTTGGAGTGAGTTTCCAAGTAACAAAACTATCCACCTCTTTAAAGAAGCAGATATCGAGCTTGTAATAATCCACTATGACTTATTTGACGAAATGAATCTCTCTTCGTTCAAACATGGAGAAATATTTGCACCATCAAGAACCAAATTAAAAGAACAGGTACAGTTGCAACCTGCCCTACAACTCATTAGCTGTGCACAAGAAAAGTGTTTATATAAATTGAAGTAAGTATTCATATTTTTTTGCAAAAAAACGGACCCAAAATAATGAAAAGGCCCCTCATCTTTCAGATTTCGGGGCCCTTCTCTTTTTAAATTAATTTGCAATTATTTTTCTTCTCCGACTTCGTATCGAACAAATCTGTTAACAACAAATTTCTCTCCAATTTTGCCTGAAACACCTTTAACAAGTTCTTCAACTGTTATATCTGGGTTTTTAACAAATTGGTCTGAAAGTAACGCTTCGACAGTTTCTGGATTCATAGCGACAACGTGCATTGCAACATTTTTTGCCATTTCTTGAAAATCACTATTCTTAGCAACAAAGTCTGTTTCACAAAGAATTTCAACTAATGCAGCTACTTTGTTATTTGCGTGAACGTATGAAGCAATATATCCTTCATTGGTTTCTCTATCAGATTTCTTTTCTGCAATAGCTAAACCTCTTTGTCGGACAAACTCTTTTGCTTCTTCATAGTTACCATCTGCTTGGTCTAATGCTTTTTTACAATCCATCATTCCAGCACCGGTTTCTTCTCTTAATTTTTTAACGTCTTGAGCAGTGTAACTTGCCATTATTCTGTTTCCTTTTCCTCTACTTTTTTACCACCTTTGCCAGCTTCCTTTTGACCTTCTTGGTAAGCTTTTTTAATTTCACCAATAAGGAATGAGAGACTTCTTAAAGCGTCATCATTTGCTGGAATAACAATATCGATACCTTCTGGATCAGAGTTAGAGTCAACAATTGCTACCACAGGAACACCCATGCTCTGAGCTTCTTTAATAGCATTCTTTTCTCTTTTAATATCAACAACAAACAAAAAGTCTGGAGATTTTTTAAGATCTCTTAAACCATCAAAAAAGCGAGATAATTTTATTCTTTCTTTTTCAAGTTGAACTTTTTCAAATTTGGTGTATCCATCAAACTTACCGGTTTTTAAACCTGCTTCAATATCAAGCATTCTTTTAAGCGAGCGTTTGACTTGAGACCAGTTGGTTAAGAAACCACCAAGCCATCTTGAAGTAATATAACCTGCTCCACATTCTTTAGCTGCATCTTCAATCAATTCTTTCGCCTGTTTCTTTGTTCCAACCATAACCATGGTCTTGCCTTTAACAGCTTGATCAAAAACAAAGTTATATGCAACTTGTAATTGCTTTGCAGTAATTGCCAAGTCAAAAATGTGAACGCCATCTTTTTCAGCAAAGATGTATTCATTCATTCTTGGATGTCTTTTAGCCTTTTGATGTCCAAAGTGACAACCAGCCTCGAGTAGAGTCATCAAGTCATACTCTGGTGCTGAATTAGGAAGTTTAGAAAAATCTATTTTCATACGTCCTTATTTCCTCTCTGTTTTTGCAGTTGTACTTGGGTTATTTAAACCAACGTAGCAAATCTGCAAAGAGTGCGATTAAGTGAGTAATTCAGGACTTCTGTCTCAACTCGCTCGCAAATATTTTTTACTAGAGGTGTATTGTATCACAAAGATTTAAAAAAAACTATTGAAACTAAATCTGGGTTTTAGCCCTCTGCCTTTTATATTCGCATAACTTAGAACAATTTCCCAATAAACTAATAACAGTCATTGGACCGACTCCACCAGGCACAGGGGTCACGAAAGCAGCTTTATTTTTTACAGATTCTAAATCAACATCTCCATGTGGTTCCCCAACATCAATAATCACAACATTATCCGAAACCATATCCCCAGTTATTAGTCCTTTAATTCCTGTAGCAGAAATAATCACAGATGCATCGAGTAATTTTTGTCCAGACTTATTTCTTTCTTCAAGTTCTTTGCTTGCGATAATTTCAACTTCCTTATTTTGTCTTCTCAACTCATAAAACAACGGAATACCAACCAAATCCGACTTACCAAGAATGATATATTTTCCATTAAAGATTTGCTGGGTCTTTTCAAGTTTGAGTTCTCTTGAAATCAGTTCAAAAGCCTCATCAAGAATGTCCAAAACAGCCTGAGCTGTTGCAGGCAAAACCTTATCCATTTCTTGCCAGTTTTCCTCTGAGATTTGTTGGATGGTAATAGGATGTAAACCATCAACATCTTTAGTTTCTTCAATATATGAGGTTAATTTTGTCCACCATGATGCATATTGATCTCTTTCAAACCGTCTTGGATCTGGTTGGTTGGCAACTACTTTCAAAAAATTTTCATTCTGAGCCCTTAACCAAGTCTTTCTCCATGGTTTTTGAATAATTATTCCAGTTATTTCTGGATCTCTGCCAAGCTCTTCGAGCTTTGTTTGTATTGTCTCGACACTATCCTTGAGTGAAAACTCAAAAACCCTGTACTCTATTCCAAGTCGTTTTGCAGCTTCACTCTTGAGGTTTGTATAAAGTCTACTGCCGGCATCTTCAATAAACAAAATAGCAGCAATTACAGGTTTAGAGTCAGACATATGCTGACTCATTTTTTCTTTTAATTTTTCTTCACGCAGTTTTGCTGACGCAATTCCATCAAAAATAATCATAGGAACTATAGTATATCTCAAGAAGAAGAATAATTCTTTCTTGAATACAAAAAAATACTGTGTTTACTCACACAAACTTTTTAAATATGTAACGTTTTTTGCATCTGGACCAGTGCCTTCAAATCCTGGTACCTCAAGTAAAAGAGGTATCTCTTTTACTTTTTCGTAGTTCAAAAAGTAGCGCAAATCTTCTGTAGGGATATTTCCTTCTCCTAAATTTTCATGTCGATCTCTTCCAGAATCAAAAGTATCTTTGCTATCATTCACATGAATACACTTTAAAGTATCCCAGAGGCTATATTTAGTGATTTCTTCAATCAACAGCTTTCCTGTTAGAGATCTTGGTTCCTTACCCAAACTGTAACCTGCAGCATGTCCATGACAAGTATCAAAGCACCAGCCTAGTCTAGAAGAACCAATTGCCACTCTGTCAAGCAACCACTTGATTTCTGCCAGATCACTACAAAGTTTCCCACTCTGCCCTGCAGAATTTTCAATTAAAAAAGTTGAATCATCTGGGGTTAACTTGAGTAGTTCTGCAATTTGCTGCGAGACCTGTTCTTTCACTGCGTCCCAACCTCTACCAGTGTGGCTTCCCAAATGCACAATGATGCCCGAACCCTTAATTAAGCTATCAAACTCTAAATCATATTTTAAAACATCGAAACTTTTCCGTAGTAAATCTGGCTTTTCGCTTGCTAAATTAACCAAATAGAGCGAGTGAGTAAAGATTGGTTTAACATTTAATTCATCAATTTTTGAAAACATTTTTTTTACATCAAATTCAGCTAAAGGTTTTCTTTTCCAAACACGCGGACTTCCGGAAAAAATTTGGGCGCAATTTGCCCCAATAGCATGTGCTCTTTCTATTGCTAAATCTAATCCTCCACTCGCAGAAACATGTGCCCCAATTTTTCTATCCATATTTTTTCCTTTTTTTGTTCTATAAAACTTCGTATTTTTTATTCTATCAAACATAGTTCATTCAACCAAATCAGAATCAATTTATTAGAAAAAAAATATTTTTATATCCCAATAATTTCAATATTGTGATATAATTTACCTTTTATGAAAACAACTAGTCATACGGAAATAGTACAACCAAAACTTTGGTGGGTACGAGATACTGAAACTAAGGAACACCGTTATCCTTCACCCGCTTGTACCTATGCTGAGCATAGATTTCTATCATTTCTTATTCTTCTCAATAAAATTTCAAAGAAGAACAAAAAACTGGAACAAAAAGTAGTAAGACCTCTACTTATTTATAGCTATAATTCAGATAAAACACTTGATGCAACGGGAATTTTAAAAACATCCCTTAGTGAGCGACTATCACTTGGTAAAAGCACAACGTATTCTTTTTATGAGTCAACCTACTTAGTGCTCACCGGAGAGCTAGCTGGTACGGTTGCTGACCCTGCCGAATTTCATATCTATAGAAAAAGAAAAAATCTAGGAATACCTGTTACTTCATACCGACCACTTCAAGATCATGGAGAGATTTTAGATTTAATTTCAACTGAAATAGAATTACTACGTGCTCGAGCACACATAAAACAAGAAACTGAGCGCACACATCAAATTCAGCTCTTACATGAGACTGAAATGATTATACAAAAAATGGGTTACATCCCTGCACTGCTTCACATGCTTGGAGAACTAAAGTTGCCACACAATGCTGAAGCAATCCAATATAATAGCTCTATCTACAATGCAAAATAGTCGCCTTCAAAACTATACTATCTACTACAATAACTCCGAAGAGTATCATACGCTCAAGCGCGAAGTTTTTACTGCTGACTGCTACTATTTCGAAACAGAAAACCCTACCCCGTATATCATTGATGCTGGAGCCCACATTGGACTCTCAACACTGTATTTTAAACAGTTATTTCCTGGAGCTGAGATCCTTGCCATAGAGCCAAATCCAGGCAGTTTTCAGCTTCTTGAAAAAAATATCTTTGAAAACCAAATTACAGGTGTCACCACAATACAGGCTGCCCTTTCTGAACAAACCGGCCAAGAACAGCTCTTTTTAGACGAAACCAACGAACAATGGCACTCTACAGCAAGCTTTCATAAAGGATCTTGGGTTGGTTCTCAAAAAACTACCAGCGTCACTGTTTCAACACATACACTGAGCGAATTTGTCACAAAACCAGTTGATTTTCTAAAACTAGACATTGAGGGTTCAGAACAAAAAGTACTGTTTGAAGCAAAAAACTCTCTACATCTTATCAAAGAAATGCATATTGAATTTCATACTCATGCTACTCAATCTCTTAAAAAACTACTCGATTTACTTGAGCAAACACACAAAGTTGAACTCTACAAAAACACTACTCCTATTCTTAAAGAGAAAATCCACAAAACCAGCGGCCTCATTCAAATTAGAGCGTATAAACGTTCAAAAGCTTAACTTCGCTAAACCTTACTGCAGAACATCTCAAAATTTTTTGTAAGTGCTTTCACTTCTTCCCTAATAGCGAGCAATTCTGTATTTTGCAGTGCATCACTTCTGAACTTTGAAAGAAACTTTGTTCGTGCTTTTTTATCTTCTGGAAGTTGGTATTTCTTTACTGCATCTATTGCTCTATAAATCCAGTCTGCAATTTTTTCCATCTCTGGTTCTTTCATTCCTCTGGTAGTTACCAACGGTGTACCAATACGAACACCACTTGGATAAAATGGGCTTCCCTGCTCGTCTGGAACAGTATTTCTATTGGCATACATTCCCGCTACGTCCATAGCAAAGGCTGCTTGTGTACCAAATCCAACTCCATATGGAGTTAAATCAATTAAAAGTAAGTGATTTTCTGTTCCACCTCCAACAAGCTGTAAGCCTTTTTTCTTAAGGGCTGCTGCAAGCGCCTGAGCATTTACTCTAATTTGCTTCGCATACTTCTTAAATTCTGGTGTTGCAGCTTGAGCGGCAGCAATTGCGATTGCAGCAGTAGTTGCATTGTGTGGTCCACCCTGAAGTCCTGGAATAATTGCAGAATCAATTTTTGTACCTAGTTTTGGATCTCTTTTTAGTCCACGATCAGAAACCAAAATCATTGCTCCTCTTGGACCTCTAAATGTCTTGTGAGTTGTAGTCATGATGACATCTGCATATGGCACCGGAGACATATGTTCTCCCGCAACAACAAGCCCTGTGACATGAGAAATATCCGCTACTAACCAAGCTCCAACCTCATCAGCAATCTCTCTAAACTTTTTAAAATCTAACTCAAATGGATAGGCGGTGTTTCCTGCAACAATCACAGTTGGTTTATGTTCTAATGCTAGCCTTCCCACTTCAGCAAAATCAATTCTTGCGTCACTTCCCAAACCATACTGAACAGAGTTATAAAACCTTCCCGAACCGGTCACTTTTGGGTGCCCGTGAGTAAGATGCCCTCCCATTGCAAGTTTTAATCCCATTAAAGTTTCTCCTGGTTGCATCAACGCAAAATAAATTGCCATGTTGGCTGGAGATCCAGAGTATGGTTGAACATTCACATATGGAACGCCAAACAGTTTTTTAACGCGCTCAATTGCCATTAGCTCGATTTGATCAACAACTTGGCTCCCCTCATAATACCTTCTTCCCGCATAGCCTTCTGAGTATTTATTTGATAGACAACTAGACAAAACTTCAGAAACTTCTGGAGAAACAATGTTTTCCGAAGGGATTAACCCAATCATTTCCTTTTGTCTTTGTAGCTCTTCTTCAATTAATTTAAAAATTTGATCTTTCATGTTTTCTTTCTGGGAAAAGGTATTTTGCAACCTACCCTAATTTTTTCTGCTTGTACTCTTCTTAATGACTCAAGTGTAGTGTAAAAAAATATATCTGTCCACTGAATGCAAGTATGGAAGCTTTGCATACTTTGTACAAAAAAAACGCACTATTCATGCGCTAAAAACACATTAAAGTGTTGAAAATGCTGATAATTGTGAAATACGTGATTTAATCATAGCAACTGTTATGATACCACAGGTTCTTCGCTCACTTCCAAGCTCAAAAGAGCTACAACAAGAACTCTATCTAAAGTATCTTGAATTTCCCTAATTTTCGCTTTGATTTTCTCTGCTAGATCTTTCACAGAAATTTGAATATTGGAGAGTCGTTCTATTAAATATTGCAATGCCTGAACAAACATATACTTTATACTGTCTGGACTTCTCTCTTCTGCTTCAGTAAACTGGTTTTCAGTTTCCAAAACTGCTATCACTTTTGCTAAAGCATCTAAGTTCTGTGCCAAAAACACCGCATATTTTTCATTATCTGGAATAACACTTCCACCGTCTGCGACAACAAATAACCCAAGCAAAAATCCAAAAGCCTCATCTCCTGTAAGTGTAAAAAGCTCTGCGACAAATTCTGGATCTAATCTTTTCTTATCAATTTGTTCTAACACATGGTGCAATCTAATAATTTCTGTTGTATCAGTAATTGCATCTCTAAAAGATTTTTTTAATATGGCCTCGTCTTGCTGCCCATTGTTTCTTTTTTCAACTTCCAAAAGGTGTACAAAAATTTGTTCTTCGTACTCTGCCATAAATCTTTTAAAGATATCTGCAGAAACCAACGCATGGAAATGTAATTGATCTCTACCAATATCAAACATTTTTCCAAAATCATGAAAAATTGCTGACATTCTTAAAACAAACTTTTCTCGAATAGAACATTCTGCCGTATTTACAAGCTTTGGAACTTCTTGGATATGATGAACAACTGAGTTCCCTTGTGAAATGCTTTCTTTCTTTGAAAGTAATTCGTAGACCGTTGTTTTTTCTAAAAAAGTATAAATCTGAGGTAAAACCTTTGTTGTATAAACTTCATCATTGAGTCTTAATGTTGATATTACAATTTTCGCGATATTAAAAAATTGAAAATAATCTTTCTTTTGTAATGCTTCACTAGGCCATGCGATACCAAATTCTGACTGCCCTCTAAAATTGTATATGCCAACATCAAAACCAGTGTCACCTAAAATATCCGATACATACACCCAATTATTTTCATGGGCAGGATACCTATAAGCTGTTTGTACTTCAGAATTAGTTGGATCAGTTTGCCAACGTGGGATTCGGGCCTCTAACGATTTTGTATCTGTACTCATATATTTTTCTAATCAATGAGTGTTCTGAAATTCTAAAAATAGAAATAAAAAAACACCCATTGAAGCTTTTCTACTCAACTTGGTTTCCGTTTTACTTTTTGAAATCTTTATTTGATCTCAATCAAGTAAAACTGTTGTTACTTGGGAGCGAAAAAGCCGTACTAGGTGCTTTAACGCGATTTTATTTAATTGTTATATTTTTTTACATTGTTGTTTTCAATGAGGGTTTATTATATCCTATATTTTTATATTTGTCAAATATTACTATATAAAAATATAACTTTAGGTGGTTTCCCCTGAACCATTACAAACGCATACCTCCTACCTATACAAAGTTGAGTAAAAATACTCAACCATTTTTTTCTTAAACCCTAACTCTACAAACCGATCAATAACTTGAGTTTCCCCAAGTCCTTCACTCTCCCACTTGTCTACCAAAACATCCATTGTTTCTCGAAGCTCATAAGGAAAGATAATCCATGCAATCGTTTCCATTCCATAGTAATCTGGCTTGATACTAGAATGTGGTTTATAAAATAATGTTGCAGTAATGATTTTCTTGGCACCTTTTTCTTGAAGATACTGTTTCACAAACGCTAACGTTTCACCAGTATCTGCAACATCATCGAACAATAATATTGTTTCACCAGATACATCTGCATTCAGATCTTGATATACTTCTGGCTCTAATTCTCGTTCGTTAATGCCCTTGTATAGTTTTAAACCAATGCTTGCAACTTCTTTTGCTTGCACGTAATCAACAAGTGGCCTTGCCATAGGCCAGCCACCTTTTGCCATAGTAACAATTCTGTCAAATTCTAGTCCGTCTTCTATTATTTTTTTTGAAATTAAAAACGCCAAACGATCCATGTCATCCCAAGATGGGGCTAAATAAGCAATCGGATCATTGGAAAAGGTTGTTGTGGATAGTTCCATAATGGATTATACATCCTACTACCGAATATATTCAAGAACTGTTTGTAAATCTGCGCTAAGCTGTGCTTCTAGCTGCAATTTTTCATGAGTTCTTGGATGTGTAAATTCGATTGAATGGGCATGTAAAAAGTGTCTTTTGCACCAAAGAAAATCTAGTTTATTTCTCTTTTTACCAACATAGAGCTTGTCCCCCACAATTGGATGCGAAATATGTGCCATGTGCACCCTAATTTGATGAGTTCTTCCAGTTTTTGGCCAACACTTAACTAGAGAAAAACCTTGATACAAGGAAAATCTCTTGCTTTTTTCACCCGTTTCTTGCATCACACGATCTATGTTAAATTCTGGAAAAAAGTTTTGAACTGCATAGTGTGTAATAGCAGGTCTTCCTTCTGCGACAACTCCAAAAAGTTTACGATTTCCACTTCTTCTTCCCAATGGAGCAACAACTTCTCCTGTTGGTAAAGCAAATTTTCCATGAACTAAACAGAGATACTGTTTTTGTATCTCACGTTGCTTAAATTGTCGCAAAAGCTCTAATAAAGAACCTGGATGCTTTGCAACTAATAGAATACCACTCGTCTCTTTATCTAATCTGTGAGCAATGCCAGAACGTTGCAAAAATATTTCTTGTGGAGATCCAAATTCATCACTAAATTCATCTGGAATTTGCGACATCCATCCATCTGGATATATTCCTTTTGTAACAATATCTCTAATTTCTGGGATATTTGTTTCTAACCAATCTTGTAGTGTCTCACCTTTTACCGTTTGTGCACGATTTACAATAACTCCCGCTGGTTTATTAACAGCAACAATATCTTCGTCTTGATATATAATTGTAATTTCTTCGATTGAATGCATAGGTATATTTTACCCTATTATTGTTTTTTTGCTGTTTTTTGTGAAACAAACGGGAATAAAAGTAAAAATAAACCAGCAAAAATAGCCCAATCAGCCAAATTATTATGAATGTTGCTAAACGGAATCGTAATCCAATCTCTCACAGCATCAAACAGCAATCTGTCAAATATATTTGCCACTGCCCCACCAAAAAATAGCCCAGCAGCTAAACTATTCTCTTTCCAAAAACTTTTAAAGTAATTAAATAGCAAATACATTGCTACACCTAATACAAGCGTAAGAAATTTCGGATCACTTGCTGCAAATGTGCTAAAAGATATGCCGGTGTTATATGTAATTTGAAAACCTAGTATTGTAGCCAAAAACTTTGATGCTTGATCTACAAATATGGTGATTAAGAATACTGGAAAAAAACTTTTATGTTTATTCATTTAGATTTTCAAGTTTTGTTCTCATTGGTCTTGGTTTTTTGCTAGAAAGAATTGGGATCGATCTCCCAGATCTAGAATATAAAATACTCATTCCAAAGAACGCTGTTATAAATCCAATCACCATATCAAGATTTATGCCAACAAACTCTATTGTTGCTGGCTTTAAAAACGCCATGAAAATAGTAAAAAGACCAACTGCAATTAAAAAGCTAGAAGTTAAAAAACCTGTTTGAGCTGTTTTCTTTCCATGTCTATACCAAAGAAATGTTCTATATGAATACTCAACTTTAAAGAGATACACATAGAGCAAGATGTAAAAAAGTGAGAAATACATCTGAACCGGATGATGAGGCTCAACTAACTGAGGAAAAACCACACCCCATGGAAGGCTCGTTCCAAATCCATATCCTGTTCCATCAAAAAAAGTACCAACATAATAGATTGATAATCCAAGTGAAATACTGGTAACCCAAAAATCCAAAACTTCATACTGATCCCACTTATTTCTGGAAGCAATTTTATACATGTAAATAGCTGCTGCTACTAAACCGGCAATTAAATTAATTCCAGGATATGTATTAAAATCTAACCAACTCAAAAAATGAAAACCAAAAACATGAAAGTTAAATAGAATAAAAATAACTCTAGCAACAACCGCGCCAAGAAGTGTTGAAATCAAAAAACTGTCAAAAACATCCGCTTCAGAATAATGCTCTTCTCTCCCTTTTTTCCAAAAAATAAAACTTGCAAAAAAGAATGCAAACAGCACAAATAACGTTTGTGTCTTAAAATCTATCGGACCTACTGAAAATAATACTGGAAACATATTTTTGCTTTATCTCTTGACCATTAACTTGTACATTGTACAATGCACTCCTTAATTAGTATACTAAAATTTGTCATGTTATCGATACCACATTCACTTACAGGTGCCTTTATTGCAAGTAAGTTGCCACACCCAATTTTGTATATTCCTTTAACTCTTGGAATGCACTATTTATGCGACTGGATCCCTCATTGGGATGTTGGCACAGGCCTTTCTAATGGAAAACGAAAGCGAAGTACTGCCATTATTTTAGAACTTTTTGAACTAGGAATTACCGGCATTCTAATTTACTGGTTTTTCTTTAAAGATTTTGGACAACCAATTGATTTTAATAGTGCCTACACTTGGCATATTGGGATTGGGGCTTTAACTGGCATTGCCCCAGATCTTGTTGAAGCTCCAAGAAATTTTCTTAAATGGGAACCTTGGTTTATTAAACCATTCAATAAGTTTCATGGTATGTTTCATCATTCTACACCAAATATTGCACTTGGGCTTTTACCTCAAGTGATCCTGGTTTTTGTGATTTGGTTACTCAAATAAATTTAAAAAGATAATTTATCTTCTAGAGTTGTAATTCTCTTACTGTTGTTTTAGATTTTTGAAGAATTCTCTGATTGCCTATAAAACATCACAGTTATTTCTTCCCTTAAAGATTTTAATTCATGCATTAAAGCATCAAAACCCCTCAAAAATTCCTCTTTTGTAACAAATTTTTCTTCTAACTTTGAAATGTCTCTATTTGTAAGCATACTTCCTTTATACAGGTGCTTCTGTATTTGTGTAAATATAACAAAGTATCCTTACAAAAAGTGTATAAAAAAAAGACCCTATGCTTTTGTGGTGTGCCGAGGGCGGGAATCGAACCCGCACGAGATTTTGTCTCATGGGTTTTTGAGACCCACGCGTCTACCAATTCCGCCACCTCGGCAAGCAAAAAGAGAAAAATACCATTTTCTCAAGTAGGTAGATTGGTAGTATAGCAAAAAACTTGCTTTTTTGGAAGATATATAGCATGATGAAGGGTATGGATATTTTACAAAACATCCTTGGATCGATATTTAGAGTAGATAGCATCTGGTCTGTTGTAGCTCGTGCTGTAGTTTGGTTTGTAGTTGCAACAGTAGTAATAATTAGCGTCGATAATCCTAACTCAGAAAAATCACTAAAAGACCTCAAGTCTAATCTAGGCTTTTTGGCTATGTTTTTAGTTCTTTCTGGAGGGCTTGTCTATTTACTCTTTGGATATCAGCCAGGAGCATAATTTTTTTCCGTGACAATTAAAAAAGCCACCAGTTTTGAGCTGATGGCTTTCATTGTTCAGATCTCTTTCTTTGGTCGATTTATGAAGAGTCGTTTCTCCATACTCAACCTCACAAGAGATTATTTAAAAACCAACGGTAGATAGATAACCACCGTTGTTGTTCCAAATCCTGGAAGACTATTAAAAAATACCTCCAGGAATACTAGGAACAGCAGTCCCAACATTCCTCCCCCTAAGAAATATGGGAATGCTTTTACAAATTTTTCTAAAAATTTTCCAAGCATCTTATCACCTTTAGAGAGTTAGGTTGGGTTTAAAATTGAACAATCTGCTTGAATTATACAACTTTTTTCAATTTTTATATCTCCCTTTGGGTTTCCATACCATAAAACTTGATACGGTCTCCTCTAAAGTAGAGATCAATATCTGCCATTCCACCATTACGATGCTTAGCAATCTTTAAGTTCACAGCTTCACGAATATTATCGTCTTTTCGATACAAGAACATAACAACGTCAGCATCCTGTTCAATAGAACCAGATTCACGAAGATCAGAAAGTTGAGGCATCTTCTCTGTTCTACTTTCTACAGCACGAGAAAGCTGTGCGAGGGCCAAAACAGGTATTTTAAGCTCACGAGCAATATTTTTAAGTCCCTGAGAAATTTCAGCGACTTCTGTTACACGGTTGTCTTTGGTACGTCCATGTGCAAGCTGCAAGTAGTCAACAATCAACATGTCGATATCGTGCTCCATTTTTAGCCTACGGGCTCGAGTCCTCATCTCAAAAACAGTGAGCGCTGGAGTGTCATCAATAAAAATGTTTGCATCTGCTAAAACGCCCATTGCATCTGACAACTTTAGAAAGTCTTGTTGATCTAGACGACCAGTTTTGAGTTTCCAGGCATCAATGTCTGCTTGAGAAACCAGCAAACGGTCTACCAACTCTTCTCTACTCATTTCAAGTGAGAAAAATCCGACTTTCTTTTTAGAAACCACAGTCATGTGTTGCGCCATGTTCAAGGAAAATGCGGTCTTACCAGTACCAGGTCGAGCTGCCAAAATAATTAAGTTAGACTTTTGAAAACCTGCCAAACATCTATCTAGATCGGCAAACCCCGTTGGGACACCACGCAGCTCTCCAGAATTTTTTTGTAATTCATCAAGACGCTCAAAACTTTCAACTAATGTATCTTTAATTGGTAAAAATGCTTTTTTGTTCTGAGTTTGAGACAAAGTAAACACTCTTTGCTCTGCTAAATCCATAATATCGGTTACATCTTTTGAAGGATCAAATGCTAGCTCATTCATTTCTGCAGACATAGAAATCAAACGACGTTTTACAAATGCTTCAGAAACCAGTTGCGCATAATGCTTTGCATTTGCAGCTGTAGAAACAACATTCGAAAGCTCAGCAACTGCTGTTGCTCCACCAATTGCCTTCAGATTTTTCATTTTCTTAATCTGGTTTGTGAGTGTCACAACGTCAATTGGCTGGCGCTTTTCATACAACGCCTCCATAGCTGCATAGATGTGTTGGTGTGCTGGTAAATAAAAACTCTCTGAACTTAAAATATCAGCAACGTTAATAATGGCGTCACTATCAAGCAAAATTGCACCCAAAACAGATTTCTCAGCATCTAAATTTTGTGGAGGAATCCTTCCAGAAACATCCTGATGATTTGCCATACTGTCCTTTTTTACTTCTTCGCCCTAGCTCTGCTATTTTTCTATACTTCACTCAAAACTACTAGTTCTGTCTCTTCTGGGACAGAAGATTGTCCTGCCAAAGTGAATGAAGGCACAGGAGTTGGAGAAACTCCATATACTTTTAAGAAATCTTCAAGTGCTTTGAGATCTCCAAATACATCTGGGTTATGCTTCGTAGTTCTGTAATGCATTGGAATTGCAATTCCTGGCTCGATTGCACGAATTGTTTTAACCGCTAATTCAGGGTCTATTGTGTACACTCCTCCAACTGGGCAAAGCAATACATCAACCGAACCAATTTCTTCAAGCTGTTTTGGGGTTAATTCATGACCAAGATCTCCAAGATGACAAATTCTCACTCCATCAACTAAAGTTGTAAAAACTAAGTTTTTTCCTCTTTCAACGCCTTCATTTGCATCATGAAAAGTCTGAACTCCAAATACGGAAATACCACCGACCTCATACTCTCCAGCATCTGTAACGATAAATGGATTATTTCTTCTTGCAGTACCAGTAATTGTTTTTATTGCATTGTGATCTTTATGATCGTGACTGACAGTTACAATATCAGCACTCATTTTTGGCAAAGTGAGGCCAATGTAATCATCAAAAGGATCTGTTACTACAGTTCCAGCTTTTCCCTTAATTTTGAATGTTGAGTGTCCATGATAGGTAATAGTCATATACTAGCTCTTTCTTATGCTTTGCTTTTGTCTGCCTTATGCTATCATAGGTTTGATTTACAATAAAGAGCCTTAAGATTAATCACTCTAATTAAGGTATAATGAAGTCACAAGGGTCTGCCAAACAAGTATGAAAAAGGAAGTTTTAATTGCTATTTTTGTGGGGTTAAGCATGGGCTTAATCATCACTTTTGGCGTATATAGAGTTAAAAGTTCTATCACAGAACAGCCTGTTGCTGATTTTGTTGAAACAGCACAAAAAGACGAAGTTGTTGCAACCCCAACTGTCTTGGCGCTTCATAATCCAGAAGATAATTCTATTCAAACAGAGAAAGAACTCATTATTACTGGTACAACAATTCCAAACACATTTGTTGTTACATTTGTGAATGATGAGGATTATCTTTCAAATTCAGACGAATCAGGAAACTTTTCTGTAAAAGTTGAGCTTGAAGACGGCGAAAATATTATTAGAGTCCATATCGTAAATGAAGATGGTGGTTCAGTTATAGAAGAACGACTTGTCGTTGTAACTGATGCCTTTGAAAAACTAGCAGCTGAACAAGCAACAAAAGAAGCTTTAGAAGCAACTGCATCCGCAGAAACAAAAGAAGAACAACTGTAAAACAGTTAAAGGTATTGTTTAAATGAAAAACAGCAATTTGAAATTACTTATTTTTTTACTCCTCTTTTTCGGAGCATCGTGTATTACCGTTACGACAAGCTATGCTCAAACAAGTGAAGCAACCGAATCTGCAAGTGCAGAAAAAAAATTAGACATTAAGCAATTACTGACTATTAATGGCGTTAAAAATGTACTTGGTTTATCTTCTGAAAAAAAAGAAGCAGTACTTGGAGAAGTTGCTCGTGTCACAGATGAAACTATCACCTTAAACACAAGAAAAGGCACAAGAATTATTCCAATTGATAATGCAATTTCTATTACTAAAGATAATAAAAAAATAGAATTAACAGAAGTAGCTGTTGAAAACTGGGTCACTGTACTTGGAAAAATTGTTGATGATACTTTTAGTCCGGTTTTCTTTTACGTATACACAGAAAGTTTACTTCCAAAAACACAGTACGTTGCTGTTGGAACTATCACAGAAATTTCCAAAACTAGTATCACTATTATTCCTCGTTCTGGCACAGATGAAAAAGTTATTACAGTTTCAAAAAATACTGCATTTGAAGATCTTAATGGAGTTGAAATTACACTTAATGATCTAGAAGAAGATATTACTGTTCTTATTTCTGGGCATGAGAATGAATCTAAGGTTGACGCCCTCACAATAAGATCACTTGCACCTGTTATTACAGAGAATTAACTATAATGTTTCAAGAAAAAACGTTTGAAAAAAGAATTAAAAAACTACAACAAGCACTTGAGCCAAATACTTTATATATCATTTCAAAACCAAGCCATATAACCTATTTTACTGACTTTCGTTTTTTGGTTCCAAATGAGCGCGAAGCTTTTTTCGTTTGTGGAAAAAAAACTGCAACGCTTATTTATTCAAGCTTTTCCCCTACTTCTAGCTTCAATTTTCTAGACTATAAACCAGGTACTTTTCCTACACAACTAAAACAACATATAGAAAAAATTACGTCAGAAACAAATAGTAAAAAAATTATTTTTGATGATACTACTTTATTTGTCTCTGAACTTTCTGCAATTAATTCAATTCCAGAACTCATAGTTGTCCCTAGTACAGAAAATTTCGTCGCTCCACTGGTTGCAATAAAAGATTCCGAAGAAATCGCATGTATTAAGAAAGCATGCAAAATTTCTTATTCAGTGTTTCTCACAGTAAAAGAAAAAATACAAAAAGGCATGACAGAGCTTGCCATAAAAGAACTGATTGCTCTTGAATTTAAAAAGCATCAAATTACTGAAACTGCATTTCCCACAATTGTTGCCTTTGGAGCTAACTGTGCAAAACCACATCATCAACCTGATGATACTGTGCTTGAAGAAAATATGCCAATACTTATTGACATGGGGGCAAAATTCGAACAATACTGTGCTGATATGACCAGAACATTTTGGTTTGGACCCAACGCTTCCTCAGAATTCCTTAATATCGAAAAAATTGTGCTTGAGGCATACGAACTAGCACAGCAAACTGCAGAAAAACACACTTCACAAAAAATCTTAGCAAAAAACATTGATAATGCAGCTCGAACTCAT
Organism: uncultured Pseudomonadales bacterium; assembly: GCA_964620965.1. Taxonomy (GTDB): domain Bacteria; phylum Patescibacteriota; class Microgenomatia; order UBA1400; family PJMF01; genus VFLK01. The sequence goes on along the minus strand of CAZUHV010000003.1, from coordinate 245,512 downwards.
ATTTCGAATCAAGGTTTTGGGGACAACTTTATACATACGACTGGACATGGACTTGGAATAGATATTCATGAAACCCCTTCTATTAGCTGGCAAAATGGAACTCAAATTGAAAATAACATGGTGATTACTATTGAACCGGGTATTTACCTTGAGGGAAACTTAGGTTATCGGCACGAGAATACTATTCTTATTACAAAAGATGGGATTGAAGTCTTAACGAAATATCCTGTGTTATAATCAACCACAATGTTAAAAAAAATAAGCTTACAAGCACTTCATCATCACTCTCATATTTAGGGAGTTGATTTTAGTGGCTAAAAGCGTATCAAACTCCCAAAAATGGGGGTTTTTTTATTTCAGACCCGATCTTTTTTGTAAAAAAAGTCGTAGGTATGAAAGATGCAAAACACATACTCCCCACCTCTTATAAATGTTACAATTAAAAAAAAGGAATTATTATGCAAACAGTACAAACATTAAAAGGATTTCGCGATTTTCTACCAAAAGATAAGCGTGTTAGAAATTTTGTTGAAGAAACGATCAAAGAAACATTCGAGCTTTTTGGATTCGAACCAATTCAAACTCCAACTCTAGAATATGCAAGCTTACTTATGGGAAAATATGGTGATGAAGCAGATAAATTAGTTTACTCATTTGAAGACCAAGGTGGCAGAAAGATTGCGTTGAGATATGACCAAACAGTGCCAACAAGTCGCGTACTCTCACAATATCAAAATGAACTACCTAAGTATTTTAGAAGATATCAAATACAAAGTGTCTTTCGTGCAGACAAACCTCAAAAAGGTCGATTTAGAGAGTTTACTCAGTGTGACTGCGACATATTTGAAAGTACCAGTACGGTTGTAGATGCTGAACTTTTAGCTGTCTACTATTCTGTCTACCAAAAACTTGGGCTGACTTCTATTAAGCTGTACATAAATGACCGAACTACTTTGATGAACACCATTACCCCATTTGCTACAGATGAGGTAAACGAATTTTCTATTATCCAAAGTATTGATAAGTTGGACAAACTCACAGAAGCTGCTGTTGTTAAAGAACTCGTGGCTAAAGGACTCTATGAAGCCGATGCCCAAGAAGTATTAAAAGAAATTACGAATGCACAAATGTCCAAATCACTTGCACAAACAGTACAACAAGCAATTGAGTTAGGTGTTGAACCAGAAGCTTTAGTTTTTACCCCCACTCTAGCTCGTGGACTTGATTACTATACCGGAATTATTTTTGAAGGTAAGATTCCAGAATATTCTGGTGGCTCTGTTGGTGGTGGAGGTAGATATGACAAACTAATTGGAGAACTTTGTGGTCGTGATATCGCAGCTAACGGTTTTGCAATTGGCTTTGATAGAACAGTAGAAGCTGTCATAGAGCTTGGTCTAGTTCCAGAATCTGCAACAACTTCAAGCCAAGTTTTGGTGACAATTTTTGATGAAACACTAACAAATACTTCTTTGCAAATTGCAAAAGAATTAAGAGAAAATAAAATCAAAACAGAGGTGTACCCTATTCCAGATAAAATTGGGAAACAGTTTAAACTGGCAAACCAAAAAGGTATCCCATTTGTTATCGTTGTCGGAGATTCAGAAGCTGCAGAAAATAAAGTTCAACTTAAAAACATGATTTCTGGAGAACAAAAACTGTTAGATCTAAAATCAGCAATTACCGAAATTCAAAAAGCTTAAGCCTCACCCAGCTTAAGTATTTGGCCAATATTTTCTACAACCACAATTCCAGAGGGTAGTTCTCCTTGTCTGTACAGTTGCCAACCATGCTTTTTGTCAACCCAACCTACTGTACCAATTCCTGCCTCATATGCAGCTTGGACATCTCCTTTTACATTGTCTCCAATTGCAAATAAGTTTGCTGGGGCAACTTGTATTTGTTGTGCTGCAGCCTGCCAATCAGTACTTGCTTTATGAATCTGATTTTCATCAACGATCTCAACATGGTCAAAAAAAGAATCCAGACCTAAACTTGCTAACTTAAACGCTGTCCACTCTACATTCGCATGTGTTACCAAACCCATGAGTAAACCCCACTTTTTTAAAATTTGTAGGACTTCTTGTACTCCTGCCTCATATTCAGGATGTTGTGTATAAATCTTTGCCAGAATTTTCAAGGCCTCAGTGACTTTTGATCTTTGTAATTTAACTTCTGCCTCAAAATCAGAAAGAATTGGTTCCCATCGATTTGGATTAACTGCATAAATCAAATGGTTTTTCATGTCGATTCTTGAAAATGTTTCTGCAACAGTTGTTGAATCTAAATGTGGTAAAGCCTGTGCATACAAAGCGATAACTTTTTGTACCGCTGATTTGAAAATTTCTGTTGTTTTAATAAGGGTATCGTCTAAATCAAAAAGAATCCCACTGATATTTTTTTCTTCGAGCCAGTGGCGCAATGGAAGCTCTGCTTTCTTTCGTCTCATTAGCTATGATTGGGCAGCTAAGTCCTTTAAAATTTTCTTAAATAGTTCAACTACTCTGTCCTCACCGTTGTCCCTCACAAAGTAGCTATAACCAGGTTTAGAGTTTATTTCAATCAAGTACAATTGTCCAGAGGCATCTTCTGCAATATCTAAGCCGCCATAAATTAACTGCATTTGTTCAAAAATTGGCTGAATAAACTGTTCTACTTTTTTTAAGAATAGTTCATTAGAAATAAGAACTGCTTTTGCGTTTTCGAAATGTAACGGGCTCACATTTCCAATAAATTTTGCATCATGTTCTGTATTATCTTTTTGATATGCAAACTGGATTTCACCTTTATAAACCACAACTCTGTACTCTTTCTTTATATTGATTTTTTCTTGTGCTAATAAAACGTGATCGTATTTAAATGAATTTTTGTTAAAAATAGTTTCGACCGCTTTTTGCAACTGTTCTGCATTCTCACACAAGAAAACATTCATACCCATTGACTTACTATTTGGTTTCAAGATAACAGGAAAACTCATTTTTTTTGAAATATCCTGAGCAATTTCTTGGTGAGATTGAAAACTGGAGTGCGTCACGTATAACTCTGGTGGGTCAGAATCTACATAAGAAACAGAGTTAGGCATTTGAATATATTTGCCAAGTGAGTCATGCAAATAAGTTTTGTCTAAACAAATTTTTTCTATACATTCATCATTTAATCCAAAATTATTAGCAATAAAGTAGTGAAATCTATCATCTTTAAAGTTTGCTTTAATAAAAACTCCACCAGTATCTAGAACTTCGAATGAAATTCCCAAACTCTCACATGCTTTTTTTATAAGCGAAATTGTCATGTTTGCAATTATACATTGAAAAATAAATAACTAATAATTCTAGACTAAATGCTTTTGTGATACTCTAAATAGTGTGATAAAAACTGCCCTAAAGATTAGATATCAATCCTACTTTTTTTTACTTATCAATACAATAACTTGGGGATTGGCGCTCATAATCGTTAAACCAAGCTTAGAAATTACAACTCCATTTAGATATCTACTCTATCGCTATATTATCGCTGCAATTTGCTCGTTACCAATCCTTATTTACTACTGGAAAAAAATTAAAAACAAACTAAAAGTTATCAGAAGAGTTGCTTTTGTAGAATTTTTTGGAACTGTGATTGCATTAAGTTTGCTCTATGTAGGCCTTGCAAAAACATCAGCTATAGAAGCAAGCTTTCTGACTACGACTACCCCAATTTTTGTTGTATTAGCTGGTATTTTCTATCTTAAAGAAAAAGAAGAAAAACATGAAGTTATTGGTTTACTCATTGCATTTTTAGGTACAACACTTCTCACGTTTATACCAGTAATTCTAAATGGGATGACTCCAAAAGGGCTCTCACTAGAAGGCAATATTCTCATCATCATGCAAAATATTGCTACTGCAGTTGCAATGGTTCTCGCAAAAAAATACTACAAAAATATCCCAAAATTATTTATAACCAGTTTAAGTTTTTATCTTGGTATATTGACCTTTCTTAGCCTCAGCCTCTATGAGTTATTTACTACCAAAATTGATATGAATCTCACCCAACTTCCTCAACAATTTTTGCAAACAGTTCAGAATGATCTTTCTCACCAATCAGTAGTAATTGCAGCAATTTATATGGCAATTTTTGGTTCAATTATTGGGTTAACTGCCTACATTAAAGGTCAAGAAGGCATTGAAGCATCAGAAGCAAGTCTCTTTTGGTACTTACAGCCACTCGTTTTTGTTCCTGCAGGAATATTCTTCTTGAAAGAGACTGTTCATCCACTACAAATAATTTCCATGATCCTCATATTTTTAGGTGTGTATATAGCTGAAAAAAGAGTTTCAAAAAAAAGAAAATGACTTTATTTAACAGTAACGCTCTTTGCTAAGTTTCTTGGTTTATCCACATCATACTTTTTTTCCATAGCCATATAACAAGTAAGCAATTGTGAAGGAATAATAGACATTAAAGTTAGTAGATTCACTGTTCCCAAACTAATCTCTGGGACTTCAATCCACTCTTTGTAGAGTTCATTGTCATTGCTTGCAACTACAATGGTATACCCACCTCTTGCGTTAACTTCTGCTATAGCGCTTAACATATTTGCCTTGTTTTCGTCTTCAGCAACTAAACATAGCACTGGTGTTCCAGGTTCTATCAGAGCAATCACCCCATGTTTTAACTCACCACCAGAAAAACCTTCCGCGTGAATGTAAGAAATTTCCTTTAGTTTGAGTGCACTTTCCAAACTAGAACTATATAAATCTCCCCTTCCTAGTACAAATAAATGCTGTTTATGAGCTAAGCTTTTTGCTAGCTTTCGGATTTTTTCTTGTACTTCTATGTCTGCAAACCACTTATTTATTTCTTGTTCGAATAAAGATATATGTTCCTCTATATCTTTAAATTTTCCCCTAGATAATAACTCACATAAAGTCATCCCCCAGAGCATCTGTCCAAAAAATGCTTTTGTTGAAGCCACTGCAAGTTCTGGTCCAACATCAAGCATAAATGGGGCATCAGAAAGTTGTGTTAGTGTACTTCCCGGCATGTTTACAGCACTGATAATTTTTACTCTCTGCTGTTTCATCCACTCTACAACTTCATTTGTATCTGCAGTTTCACCACTCTGGCTATAGACGATACAAACACATTCTTTGGAAAATAGTTTTTTATACGAATCAGCTTCATACGAAGCAATTGCAGAAGCAGAAATCCCAATCTTCCTGAGTAAATATGCAGTATGACCAGCAGCAAAACTTGCAGTTCCGGCCCCTAGTGTAAAAACATGCTGAGCTTTTTTAACAAGGCTCACTGCTTTTTTAAATTCCTTTTCTTTACCTGCAATAACTCTGTTTAAAACCCTACTCTGCTCATGAATTTCCTTAAGCATAAACGAGTCATAGCCTTCTTTATCAATCACCAGTCTTGCTAAACTCATTTCTGTAAATTTAAGTGGAATTTTCTTTAGAGTTTTTAAATCAAAAACCGTAAGTTTCGTATCAACATACGAAACTATTTGCCCTGACTGAATAATCATGTATTCATCAGCATCACCACTCATGGATACCACATCAGAAGAAAAATAAATCGCTCCAGTCTTTGAATCTTTTCCAACCACAAGTGGAGAGCCATTCCTTACTGCAAAAAGATTTCCCGACTTTGTAATTAGAGCAATTGTGTTTCGTCCATCAAGTTTCAAAAAAGAGTCTTTAACAGTTTCTAGATCTGGCTCATCTTTTTTCTTGCGAGCAAGCTCTGTTTCAATAATTCCTACAATTACTTCTGTATCTGTTTGAGAATCAAATATATACCCTGCATCAAGCAACTTTTCTGCTAACTCTTGGTAATTTTCTACTACTCCATTTTGAGCTAAAGCAAATGAGCCATTTTTTGCTAAATGAGGGTGAGCATTCACCTCAGTTACTCCACCGTGAGTTGCCCATCTGGTGTGCCCTAAAGCAAAACCTCCCGCCTTAAACTTCATAGTTGCAACTGAACTTAATTTTCCAACTCTTTTTTCTAAATGAAATCCAGAAGCATTTAAAACTACCACACCCCATGAGTCATATCCTCTATATTCAATTCTTTTTAAACCTTCAAAAACTTTAGTTCCAGCTTTTTCACTTCCACTTTGGGAAGTCATATATATTCCACACATATTTTTTCTTTCTTTTTTGCTTCGTTCCATTTTCTAACAGCTTGCTTGCCCTGCAAAAACAAACCATCAAAAAATGGATCAGCACACATATATACTTCATTTGAAAACTGAACTCAGTCTGTACTTTTCTTGCTTTACAAGCTAAACATTACTGTTTAGGTTTCATACATCTGTTAATTGGACAATCAGGTGCCCAGAAGGTCTCCGTAGATACTCAAAACTATTCTTTGCATGATTGTGTTACTTCTTTTGAACTTATTTCCAGATTATGCGGAAATAATTCGGCAATTATGCAGGAATAATTTTGGTTCGACCGTTTGTTTTTTAGGCAAACATCCTTCTTCCTCGTCTCCCTCAATCTTATTTACAATAAGTGCAAACAAAATAGTAGGGCCACACGCTCAATTATTGTTTTACATCATAAAGAGGAATCCTTTCTGTTGTGTATTTTTATTAGTATCGCACTAACTATACCCAAAAAGCAAGTTTTTTACGTATTCTTTAAATATTCGTCAAAATAATTAGCTTAAAATCAGTAAGTAAAAACTAAATTACCTCTACACTACATCATAAATTGTGATACAATAGCACTCTTGTACGCATTGATTTGTAAAGTGCGATCATTACGAAAATAACAGGACAAAAATTATGAAAAACGGAATACACCCAAATTATAACAATAAAGCACAAGTCACCTGTAGCTGTGGCAACGTATTTACTGTTGGTTCAGTTAACGACACCTTAACAGTTGATATCTGTAACAAATGTCACCCATTCTTTACTGGAGAAATGAAATTTGTTGACAGACAAGGTCGTGTTGATAAATTCTTGAAAAAAATGCAAGCTGCGCAAGCTATTCAAGCTAACAAAAAAAGCAAAAAAGCTAAGTCAGATGCCTCAGATGAAGATTCTAAATCTTATCAAGACATCTTACGTGAACAGCAAACTGCGGTAAAAAAAGCTGAAAAAGCTACAAAAGCAGAACAAGCTGCATAACATCCCAATAGCAAGAACTCACCTACCCTTGAGAAATTCAAGGGCTATTGTGGTACTCTATAAGTAAGAAGAAATCATGTTTAATCCATACCAAACTCAAATCGATGAACTAGAAGCCAAGATCGCAGAAACTGAGGCTTTAATTTCCGATCCTGATTTCGCCGAGCTTGCACAACTTGAGCTTGAATCACTTAACCAACAAAAAAACGCTTTACTAGAAGCTGCTTTGCAATACGAACAAGGCCTTGAAGGAGATTCATCAGACGCAAACGAAGAAAGAGTTAACTGTACTATAGAAATTCGCTCAGGTGCTGGTGGGGACGAAGCAAAAATCTGGGGAAATGACCTTTTAAGAATGTATGTTCGCTTTGCAGAAATGCATAAACTCAAAATAACTGCTATCGATGACATGGTAGTTAAAATTAGTGGAAAAACCACTACTCTTCCAGAAATCCACAAAGACGGTAAGAGTTATATTTCTGCGTATGAACTTTTAAAATATGAATCTGGTGTTCACAGAGTGCAACGTGTCCCAGAAACAGAAGCTCAAGGAAGAATTCATACCTCAACAGCATCTGTTGCAGTTCTTCCAGAAATTCACTCAAAAGAAATTGAGATTAAAGAAGAAGACTTAGAGTGGCAATTCATGCGCGCTAGCGGGGCTGGTGGACAATCTGTGAACAAAACAAGCAGTGCTGCTCGCTTAATTCATAAACCAACAGGAATAACCATTGTTTCTAGACAAGAAAAAAAGCAAGAACAAAATCGTAAAATTGCGATGGAATTACTCCGTGCACAACTTTGGGAAATTGAAGAAGAAAAGAAAGAAAAAGAACTTGGTAAAGCTAGAAGCGCAATTGGCCGTGCACAACGCGCAGAAAAAATCAGAACATACAACTACCCACAAAACAGAATTACAGATCACAGATCAAAGCAATCTTGGTATGATCTTCCAAATATTATGGATGGATACATGGAAAAAATGATGCTTGAGCTTCATCCAGCACTTGATACGCTCTATTCTGACCCTGATAGTGCTCCAGTAACAAATTCTGACGATTCTGAAGAATAAAATAAACAATCAAACAGAATTGCTTGTAAAATCTTTTGTTAAACACTCCACAAACCTAATTCGAAAACCCTTACGAAGTAGCACAGCCGAGATTTCTAACTAAAGAACCTCAATTGCTTTATGCAGCTGAACGTCTTCTTCTGTCTCTGGATTAGACTCTATTTCAACATCAACTGGAATACCTTCTTCGTGAATCCAATCTCCACCAGGAAGCATCCAACGTGCGACAGTTATATGAATACCTGCTCCATTAGAAAGTTCTCGTCTGTCTTGAACAGTACCTTTTCCAAAGGTTTTAGTACCAACTAGTTTTGCACCAATTCTGTCACGCAGTGCACCCGCAACAATTTCTGATGCAGAGGCTGAACCTTTGTTCACCAGCACTTCAACAGGAATTCCCGCTAAACGTGCTTTTCCTCGTGCTGCAAAATCTTGTTTGAAAAGTCTATCTTTTTGAGACACAACTGTTCCTTGATCTACGAAGTCACTTGCAATGTTGATTGCTCCATCAAAGAAGCCACCTGGATTGTTTCTCATATCAAGAATGATTCCATTAATTGAATTTTTTTGAGAAATAATTTCTGTTACAGCATCGTTCCATTCTGCGTCTGTTCTTTCTCCAAAGCGCGAGACTTTCAAATGTGCAACTCTTTTACCAGCATACTCAACAAACTCTAAAGTAACAGACTTAACAACAATCTCACCACGATTAATAGAAACATCAAATGGTGCTTGAACACCTTCTCTGTATAAGGTAAGAATGACTGGAGTACCTTTTGGCCCCCTAATTGCGTCAACAGCCTTGTTTAATGGCCACTGAGAACTATCTTCGTCAATACCTTTTGCTTCATCTTTGACATTGATAATCATGTCGCCCGCCTGAACACCAGCTTCGAATGCTGGCGTACCTTCTAAAGGAGACACTGCTGTTAAAATACCCTCTTTATTATATCCAAGTTCTATACCAACCCCATAGAAAGCACCAGCTAAATCTTGAGCACTTCTTTCGTTTGCTTCTTTTGGCAAATACATTGTGTATGGATCTTCAACAGATGATGCTAAACCACTAATTGCTCCATCAACCATTTTTGTTGCATCAAGTTTCTCTGGATACACATAATCTCTTTCAAGAAGATTCCAAACTTCCCAAAAAATTGAAAAATCTACATCTTTTTTATCATCTGGATTAGAACTTTTAATGAGCTTTGATAACTCTGTACCTTCTCCACTTTGAATTGCAGTCGAACTAATTCTGGAGTATCTATTTAAAAATTGAAATTTATATTCTGCAAATGCACCGATAAAGAGGAACAGTAAAACCATTGCAACTTTATTGATGTGGCTCATATCGAGTTTGAATGTTTGATTTTCTTTTTTAAATAGGTTTTTCATCAGATGTTTATTCTATCTGAATCGCCTGTAACTTTAAAGCATGGAAATCATAAAATATAAAAAACCCAGTCTTTCGACTGGGTTTCTATTTTTAATTCCAATTCAGCACATTACATAACTTGTGTGAAAGGTAAGAGTGCTAAGTGTCTAGCACGTTTGACTTCTCTTGCGAGTTGTCTTTGTTGTTTTTGAGATAAACCGGTTTCTTCTCTTGAAAGAATTGAACCTTGCTCTGTAATGAATTTGTTAAGCATATCTGTATCTTTGTATGAAAAAGTTACATCTGCTGAAACTCTTGGAGCTCTTTTAACTCTAATTTTTTTCTTCTTTTTAATCATAGTTTTATTCCTTTTTTAGACTAAAATGGAACATCATCTGAAACATCTTCAGCATCAAAGGTATCCTCTTCTGGAGCTTTGACATCTTTAAGATTGTCGTCATCATCATCTGTAACAGCGTCTGAGACGGATTTAATCAGAATCATGTTCTCAATTACTATTTCTGTGGTTCTACGCTCGACTTTGTCTTCACCTTCCCATTTTCTGGTTTGGAGACGACCTTCGACATATACTTTGTCGCCTTTGTGAAGCATTGATCCACAAATTTCAGCCAACTTTGACCATGCAACAATGTTATGAAACTCAACCTGCTCTTGCTTTTCGTTTGTATCGTTATTAATCCATGAACGGTTTGTTGCGATACTAAAAGAACAAACTGCAGTATTATTTGGTGTAAACCTGAGCGCTGGGTCTCTGGTTAAATTACCAATTAACATAACTTTATTGAGCGATCTAGTAGACATATTTTCCCTTTCTTGACCTTCAAAACAATTTTTAAGTCTATTACTTACTTGATTCTACCTACAATTCTTACATAAACTGTAGATTACTCAAGTCCTATTCCTAACCCTATTCCTCTATATTAACGTTCTCTGCTACTACTAAAAGGTGGCGAATAATGTCCTGTTTTAAGTACAAATCATTTTCAAATTTTGGCATCTCTGAAGAATCAGCCTCTAATACCATGAAGGTATAGTATGCCTCATATTGTTTCTTGCTTTTGTACTTAATTGGGTACGCTAAAGCCTTCTTGCCCCAGTCTTCTTGGGAAAGAATTTTTACTTTATGTTTTTTAAGCAATTGCTCAATTGCTTCTTTTGTTTGTGCAACTTCTGAAGAAGTGAATGCCTCTGGCAAAAGATAGGTAAGTTCGTAAGTACGAACTCTCTTGTCTTTGACGAGTTTCATCATAACTGCTCCTTTCTTGTTCTGCCCTAGAGCTGTGGTATTTGCAAATTCAAGTAAAAACTTGAATAGCAAATGGACAAAACATACTTATTATTTAACTTGAGGTATTATATCACAAATATTATATATCGCTACGCCCTACTCACATTAAGACACAACCAAACTCATCTACATTCTGCTGACAACTATGCCCCAATCATGAACTCAACAATATCGTCGGATTGCATCACGTAGTCTTTACCTTCAAGCCTTTGTTTGCCTTTTTCTTTGGTGCCCTTCCAGCCACCAAGTTCAATAAAGTCTTGATAAGAAACTACTTTTGCTTTAATAAATTTTTTCTCAAAATCAGTATGGATCACGCCAGCTGCTTGTGGGGCTTTCGTGCCTTTTGTGATTGTCCACGCACGAACTTCTAATTCACCTGCTGTTAAATATGTTTGTAAATCTAGATAGTGAAAAGCTTTTTGAATTAGTCTCTCTAAACCAGAAGTCTGTAAGCCTAGTTCTTCTAAAAAAAGTTGAGCATCTTCTTCTGCTAAAACAGAAACTTCCGACTCAATTTTTGCACTAATAATCACAATTTGATCTTCTGGAACAGAAAGTAATTCTGCATATTTCTTTGTTTCTTCTGTTTGGTTACCAACTACTGCTTCATCGACATTAATGACATAAAGTATTTTTTTAGAAGTGAGCAATCCAAGTTCTCTTGCAACTTTTTGTTCCTCATCTGAATGCAAAGCAGTTTGCACAAGTTGGCCTCTAGCTGCTACTTCTTGCATTTTTTGTACTACAGTCCATTTAAACTGCAGTTCTTTGTCTGGAACTTTAGGGGCTTTTTGTTTTTCTAAAGTATTTATGTCTGCTAATAACAGTTCCATCTCTATGATTTCTCTGTCAGACTTTGGATCAACACTTCCCTCACGTAAAATTGAAGAATCTGTGAACCCACGAACCACATGAACGATCAAATCTGTCTCCCGAATATTTGCCAAAAATTTATTTCCTAAACCCTCACCTTCACTTGCGCCTTTGACCAATCCTGCAATATCTACAAACTCTACGGTAGCAGGTTTTATCGTTTCTGTACCAACAACTTTTGCTAGTTCAACCAATCTTTTGTCAGGAACTGGAACAATTCCTGTGTTCGGATCAATCGTGGCAAACGGATAATTAGCTGCAAGTGCAGCTTGTCTTTTTAGTAGTGCATTAAATAGTGTAGATTTACCAACATTAGGCAAACCAACGATTCCAACAGATAAACTCATGAGATGTATTATACCGTAAATTTAATAAAAACCTGTTCCAACTAGAGAACAAAACTATGACCAGTGTACTTCGAAAGTATACCTACTCTTCACAAATAACTGTGCCAAAAAATTTGCCTTCGTTAAGCGCTCTTTCAAGGTTGTCTAAGTCTTTTCCTGCCATAACTAGAACAGTCTGACCTTCTTCTTGTGCAAGTTTTGCTGCGATTGGGTCAAATGGGGTGTTCATTCCTGGAGTCCATTCATCACCAACCATAGCTCTAAAGTCTTTCCATGTCATTTTTTCGATAGGCCTTGCATCTGGATTTTTAGCAGGATCATCAGTATAGACTTGTTTAATATTTGAAAGATTAATTAAATATGGAGCATGAATTCTTTGTGCAACCTTTGCGGCAACAAAGTCTGTAGACCAGCCTGGTTTCCAACCAGAAACGACAACAATTTGTGCATCAGAAATTGGATCTATCTCTGGATCTGTGATAATCGCAGGTTGTGCCTGATCTCTAAAAATTGTTCTTACTAAATGCGCATTAAATCTGGTTGCATGAATTCCTAACCAATCTTGGTCGTCTTTGGTGATTTCATCTCCCATTACTTCTGTAGCTGCATCAATATAGTTACGAGCTTGAATTCCCCCACCGGTTATAATAAAAAAACGCCAGCCGTTTTCTAGCTGGGTTAAAATAAATTTTCTGAAATCCTTAAGATATTGTGTATCAACTTCTTTTGGAACAATCATTGATCCTCCAAGAGAGATAACAGCAATCTTATTTTGGGTTTGATGAATTGGATATTGTGGCATTTTTTCCTTTTTTACTTCGTTCTTACGACTTTGACGCAAAAAAAAATACGCGTAACTGTTGTGTATTTTATCACAGATTAAAAAAAACTGTTTATACTAAATAAAAATACCGTACCCACAAGAAAGCAAAAGTGATAATACTGTTTATAAGTATCAGTGGAATTGCTAACTTTAGGTACGAAAAGAATGTTGTCTTCCATTCTTCTTTTTCTGCTTGCCCAAACACTATCACATTACATGCTGCTGCAATTGGAGATCCAAAACCACCGATAGATGTTCCTAAATTAAGAGCCCACCAAAGTGGATATACAGCAATACCAGCTTTTTCCATAGCCTGAATGGCTCCAACCATAGTAATGTTGTAGGGAACGTTATCTATAAATGTTGAAATCAAACTTGAACCTACAGAAGTAAAGAAAAGTAAAATTGGCACACTTCCATTGGCAATTTTCACCAATTCTACTGCCAAAATATCAATCAAACTGGTAAATTCTAGCGCTCCCACAACCACAAATAATCCCATGAAGAAAAAGATAATTTCCCAATCAATTAAATCCCTAAAAACAACTTTTGGATTTCTATGAAAAATCATCATAGCCAAGAATGAACCGCCTAGAGTAAGCGTTGCGTTGTCCAAGCCAATTCCAAATGTTTTAGAAATAAACTCTTTAAAAATCATGAGCAAAATAATAACGAGCAATATTGGCATTCCTCTAAAGAGTATGCGTTTGTCTTTAATTGCAGCCTGTGGTTTAAATGCAGCAACATCACTTGCTTTTACAGTAACTTTCTCTAGTTGTTTCTTAAAAACAAGTAAAATGTATGACAACGAAACAACCGAGAGCAGTAAAACTATGAGTCCAGAATTACTAATAACCTCAAAAAAACTTAACCCAACTGTTTTTGCTTGGTAATAAGTTGTTGGATCAGAAATTGGCGTCATTGCCCCACCAAGATTTGCCATAACGACCAGAGTAAAAAAGTAAGGTAAAAATGGGAGCTTCAATGATCTAATAAGCACCACTAAAACTGGAGTTAAAATTAAAACTGTAGGGATATTAGAGAAAAATGCTGTCATGAATAGCGTTAAATACCCAACAACAATCAATAAAAATTTTGGGTTCCCCTTAACCGCACGAACCAACCAAATTGCGAGCGCTTCAAAAAACCCTGATTCTCTCACAATCCCAATTAGAACCATCATTCCTATCACGAATCCCAAAATATCAAGATTATGTCCAATAAATTGAAACGCATTTTCTTGTGATGATGCTCCAGCAGTCTTAAACACCTGCATCATAATCAAAAATACTGCTCCTAAAATTGAGACAATAACCTTATTTAGTTTTTCAGAGATAAGAAAAAAATACACAACTGCCAAAACAAACAACGAAACCAAAGAAAAAAATGATAATCCTATGCCTTCTGTCATTTTTGTACGTCCTCTTTGTCAAAATAGCCCGGTAATCGCATACCATAAGCTAGTGCTTTTTTAATTTCCGATCTAGTAACAATCCCAATTAACTTTCCTTTTTCTATCACAGGCACAATATAGAGATCGTTTTTAAGAAAATCTGCAGTGACTGCCATAATGTTGTCACTCAAAGAAACAATCGTGAAGTTTTTTCTCATGAATTTTTCAATTGGTTCATCTTTTATTGCAGCAGAACTTTCCGAGAAAAAACCTTTTCTGTACATTGCGGCAGCCATTTGAATGTTGTGCCGAAATTGTCGTGGAATAGTGGCTGCCGCAATATCCTGCAAAGCCAAAACCCCCACTACTACATCCTTCTCATCAACAACTACAAGCCCATTGATTTTTTTTGACAAAAATAACTTCAAAGATTCTGCAACAGTGGCAGATTTCTTAATCGTGATCACATTCTCATTATAGAGTTCGGAAATTAACATAGTTATATTACTATACCATTTTTGGACCACACTTTTCAAAAAAAGCTTTATAATGTTGGCCTGTGCTAAATACCGAAACTAAACTCCACGAACAACAAATAGTTCTTCCCACAAGTTACCAGAGGCTAACCTTAAACTGGCCAGAACTAAACCCTTTATTCGAGGCTTTTAAAAATCGGGATTATTGTACTTTCATGCATTCTGTTGCAGTACACTTTGCGGCACAAAACCTATTAAGAGATCTGCAGTTAAGGGCAGCTCTGTCAACTCTTCATTTTCAAGAAATACAAAACCGCTCTCCATTCTGGATGCTTCATGATATCGGTAAAACTGCTGCAGACATTGACCAAGCAACGGCACAACAAATTGTATTTCCGACTCACCCTGATACTAGAACTCAATATCAAAAAGCACGCCACTGGATTCATCCACACATGAGCGCAAGTGTTATAAAGCTCTGGTCGAATACTGCTTCTGAAAAAACCAAACATTCTGCAAAAAAATGGGCCCAGCTCTCATATCTTCACGATAATAAGCTCAACCCATTTTTTGCTGATAAACACAAAATCCAGCTAGGTGCTTCTGATAAAGTAGCACTTTTCCTTTTTTCGTTAAGCGACACCGCTATGGCAATGGGTTTACCTCGTCGAAATAAAGAAAACATACATTCTGCTGATGAAATACGCTCCGCACTTTTGAGAAAATACCTTACAGATCATATTCTCAAAACCCTCTTTCCTACTCAAAATACAGCTGAACTAAGAAATTATATTTTGGCATCTGTCTTAGACAGTGTGCAAAAACTGCAAAACCAATATCCAAAAGAAATATGGACTACCCCACCTGTGCCATTAAATCAAGAAAAGACAAAACCATTAGATACTATCATTATAGCTTCTTGGCAAGAGTGTCAACAATTTTGGGATGCTACAATTGCCAACATGGATTTGGCAAACGTTTTTAAATAAGCGTCCTAACTAACAATTCACGTATGTTTAACCAACAGTCTGCAACTTCCAGAATTTTGAGTACAAACCTTTTTTAGCTAACAACGATTTATGAGTACCAACTTCTGCAATCTGTCCATTTTCCATCACAACAATCTTATCTGCTTTAGTGATTGAAGATAATCTGTGAGCAATAATCAAAGTTGTTTTATTCTTAGAAACTTTCCAAAATGCATCTTGTATCAATTTTTCAGATTGACTATCTAACTGGCTTGTTGCTTCATCAAAAATAATGATATCTGGGTTTGATAAAATCATACGAGCAATCGCTAATCTCTGCTTTTGTCCTCCAGACAATCTCACACCACGCTCACCAACTTTAGTATCATAGCCTTTTGGTAAATCAGAAATAAATTCATCTAAGTTTGCCATTTGCGCAGCTTTTTTGATGACTTCTAAATCTGTAGTGCCAGCACCATACCCAATGTTGTATGCAATTGATTCATTAAATAAAACTGGTTCTTGAGGAACTATTCCCATAAATGAACGAAGATTTGATTTTGTCATATCCTTAATATTCACCCCATCAATCAAAATTGCGCCACTCTCGACATCATAAAAACGCATCAACAGCTTTGTTATTGTTGTCTTTCCAGCTCCAGAATGGCCAACTAATGCAATAGATTCTCCAGGATTGATCTTAAAGGTAAAGTCTTTTAATGCATCAGACCTACCTTCTGGATAAGAAAAATTAACACTATCAAACACAATTTCACCTTCAACGGATGCAACTGAAATAGGATTTTTTGGATCCTGAACTAAAGTATCTTTATTAAACACACTAAAATAAGATTTCAAATCAGCATTGTTTTTTGCAACATCACGCATTTCAAAAACCAAATCAAAGAATCTGCCATAAAAGGTATTCACAAATCCAAGTATCATCACATATTCACCAGCAGAAAACTCACCACTTAGAAGGTATCTTAAACCAAGATACAAAACGGCAAGCATGCTCATATTTCCAGTGACCCCAATTACAACATCAATTGCTCTAAATGAGTTTGCATATCCCCAAAGAGCTTTCATCCAAGGAACAAAAGAACCACCAAGTCTGAGATACTCTTCTTTCTCTTTTGCAAAAAATTTCACTGTCTCAAAGTTAATTAAGTTATCAACAATAACCTCAGAAACATCATCTTCACTCTTATTAAATGCAACACGCGCAGCAACATTTCTTTTAATCAAGAAGTAGGCAAAAACTGAGTTTAAGACCATTGATAACAACATCAAACCGGCAATCTCAATTTTAAGTTGTGCAAATAAAACGAGTAAAACTATGAAACTGATCAAACCACGAACAAGGTTGATGTTTACCATATGAAAAAAGTTAAACACCGCCAAATCACCACGCTTGATTGATGAGATCATAGAACCAGTGCTTTTTGTAAGGTGGTAAGCAAAATCTAAATCTTGAATCTTTTTGAACACTGCCTGACGAATATCTCTTGCAGTAGCAAGTAAAGCACTATCTCCCAAAAAGAAAGTTGCTAAATCAAATGCAAGCTTAAGTAATCTAATTCCAATATACCCAACTAAAATTTTGAGCAACAAAACTGGATCCATTTGTGGGATTGCATCTATAAAGAGTTTGTAAAAATAAGGTAACACAGATTCAGAAATAGATAATGCCACTAAAAAGAATGTGAACAAAATCATTTGCCACTTATAGTGCCATAAAAACTGGTAGTATTTTTTATAAACGTTAAACATACAAAATACACAAAAACCAGACTCTTGCTTGAGCCTTAGTACTTTTTTTACTTATTCCCTTCCCCGAAAGATATATAGTTACCTATATAATCGCCAACGTATTGGCTTCTTAAAAATAAGACCTATATAGTAACATATATTTTTTACTTGGTCGAGAAGGAAAAACTAGCTAATCTTTTTTAAGATTGACCCAGTTGCAGTATCTTCGACTTTCCAACCTTTTTGTTGTAACGCACCTCTTAAAGCATCTGATTTTCCGTAATCTTTTTCTATAAGTCGTGCAGTATCTCTTTGAGTTTGTAAATCAAGGACTTCTTGTGGAATATTTGTGGAAACCGAACTTATTTTTTCTAAAATAGTCTCTGCCTTTTCTAAACCCAAACCCAAAATTTTATCAAATTCCAATAAAGCAAATCTTTTATCTAAATTCGAAATTGCAGTATCCTTCAACATACTCCATACTACACCTACAGCTTGTGCTGTATTCAAATCATTTGCAATTGCAGTAAAAAATTGTGTTTTATAACTTGCGACAGTATTCTTTGAATCTTGGTTTGTTGCAGTTGTACCATCACCCGACAATTCGACAAATTGACGCAGTAACTTTTCATAACTTTTTTGAGCCCCTGCTAAATTCTCCCATGTAAAGTTCATTTCTGAACGATAGTGAGCAGTCAAAAATAGTAAGCGTAAGGCCAAAGGGTGATATCCACGTTCCAACACATCATCAATTGTAAAAAAGTTTCCTAATGATTTACTCATTTTTTCACCCGCTATGTGTAAGTGGTTATGATGCACCCAATATCTCACGAAAGGCTCTTTGCCTGTTACAGCCTCTGCTTGAGCAATCTCGTTTGTGTGGTGAACTGGAATATGATCAATTCCACCAGTATGAATATCAAGTTGATCTCCTAAATACTGTATGGACATTGCAGAACATTCGATATGCCAACCTGGAAAACTTCTTTCATGCCAAGGACTTGGCCAAACCATTGCTCTATTTTCGCCTTCTCGTTCAAACTTCCACAAAGCAAAATCAGAAGGGTTTCTCTTTCCTTCTACAACCCCAATTCGAGCGCCTTCTTCTTGTTCTTCCAGATGCAATCCTGCCATTTTTCCATACTCTGGAAACTTACTTGTATCAAAATAAATTCCATCGCCCTCAATTTCGTAGGTAAATCCTTTTTTTTCTAGTTCAATAACCATATCTAGTTGTTGCTGAATATGATCTGTAGCTCGGCAACTAATATCTGGTCGTATGTTTCCCATTAAATCCATGCTTCTAAAAAAGTAATCCTCAAATTCTAACGCGACATCCCAAACTGTTTTGCCATATTTTTTAGCCCCTTTTTCAAGCTTATCTTCGCCAGTGTCAGCATCGGAGGCAAGATGTCCAACATCGGTAACGTTTTGCACAAACTTTACTTCATATGGTTTTAGCTGTAGATCCAATTCTTCAGATAATTCAGCACTACCATAACGCAACGCACGAATTAAGACATCGTCCATTGTATATTTTCGCAAATGTCCCAAATGCGTAAAATCATACACTGTTAATCCACATGCATACAATCCAACCCTATTTGGATGCATTGGTTCAAATGTATCCACTGATTTTGTGAGTGTGTTATATAGTTTTAGTTCCATAGTTTGTTTATTCTTTCAAGTTATTTCATTGTACCGTATTTATTTTGTGATTTTTTAATTGCTTTTGATAAATTCTAGTATTAAAAAGCGCGTTTATTGTATGTTTTTGCAAACTTGCAAAAAAAATCCGCCCCTGAGGCGGAAATAAAAATCACAAACAGCCGCACTCAAGGGTTTGTACAAAGTAAGCAACAACAGTTAATTGTAAGTGATTTCATATTTACTTGGAATTGTAACAGTTTTATTCCCCTTGTACATTATTAAGTGTCGTTCTATCTTGCTTAAGCTTTGTCATTGTATTTTGTTTTTTAGACTTTCCAGAGCCAGGCCCAACCGGACCTTTTTGCGGACCACTTGGCATTTCAAAACTCTGTGCCTGTTGTTCTGCTTCCATTTGTTTTTTACGAGCAGCTTCTTCTTCCTCAATTTTCTTTTTCTGCATTCGCTCTTCATACATACGCTTCGCAACCATTTGTTGCTCTTGATCCAGCTGCTGATAACGAGAATGCAGTTGTTTTGCATGAGCCTGTTGTTGAGGATCCATTTTTTCTGCATTTAAACCAAGCCAAGTATTTAACTTAAAAAATTCTTTGATTCCTTGAAATAAGTCAGTAACACCTCGTTTCATTTCGTCAGCAATTGTGCCAACTTCTCTTGGAGGGTTCTGTGATGCTTGCTGAGCTTGAGCCGCCGCTGCAGCCTGTGCTGCGTCCATATTTTCTCCATCACCACCAGGTACTCCGCCCATTTGGCTCATTGCCTGCTGGGCGGCAGCCATCTGTGCAGCATTTGGCTTTCCTGCCCCACCAATTCCAGCACCCCCACCAGAACTACTTCCAGTAGAACCACTAGAAACATTTCCCATCATTTGAGCCATTTCTTCTGGAACTTCTCCCCCTGGAAAACCCATTCCTCCCATTGGGGCACCTGGTGCAGGCATGTACTTCTTTCTTCTTACCTAACACAATTACCGTTTTCACACTATAACTGCTGGTAAACTTACACAAACTAAGTGTAATTTCTCAAAATCTAAATCTTTGTATGACCAAGCTGAACAACTTCAAAACCTTCTCCTGCTTGTTTTGCCTCTTCTTGTTTTTCAGCCTTTTCTTTATCCTGCTGTTCACGAGCAACATTTGCTGTTCCGTGTTGCATTTCTTCGACTAAAGCTTGTCGTTGTTCCTCAATTTTTTGTTGATCAATGACCTGCTGTTGAGCCTGCTTTTCTTCGTACTCAATACGTCGTCGTTCTAATTCCTCTTCTGCTTCTTTTGCAGCGATTTCTTCTGGAGTTGGACCAGCAGGAGCTTGTGCACCACCAGCCACACCTTTAGATTTGCCTCCAGAACCCTTGCCAGAATCTATTTCATCAAGCAGTTTTTCTAGAACATCAAGTGGATTTTGCTGAGATGCACCACTAGCTGGATCTCCTGTTTTGCCACTACTTCCACCTGCGGGATTTGCTACAGCATCTCCTGTTGTTCCCGAAACAGGAACCCCACTAGAATTGCTAGCATCATCACTAAGCACCGAATTTTGTTGCACATCGTCTGCCATATACTTACAAGATACTAGATATATACCTAAATAATCAAGTAGGACTACAAAATATTGACTATAACTGTAAAACTATGCTCTAGCGTGCCGCTTCATAGTCATTCTTTTTTCACTGACTTTTCGAAGCTTTCTTACGGCTCCTTCTGTAGCATCAACAATTGCCGTGTACATATCAACAGCACGTTTTTTAACAATCACATCTTTTCCTGGAATTGAAATGCAATAGGTAACAATATTTGAGTGCACGTCAGACTTTTTCTTTGCCACACTCTCAAGATAAATGCGAACTTGCGAAACTCCCTTCTCCAATTTTTTGAGTTTTTCTGCCTGTTTCTCGGCAAAAATTCTAATAGCTTGAGTAACTTTCATTTTTTTTGACTCAACTATTACGGTCATAGGGTTCCTTTCTTCAAGTTTATAACCTTTTTTCTCAAGTAACTTGAGATGAGAATGACAAAGTAACAAACAAAAAAACACCTGGACTCTTTATAAGAATCTCAAGTGTTCAAATATCTGACGCAACTGTGTCATCTATTATTCAGTATAGCACACTACGCTATAATTTTCGTCTGCCCTCAAGTGCTCTAGCTAATGTAATACCATCGGCATACTCAATATCTGCCCCAATTGGCAACCCGTGTCCAATTCTAGTAACGCTAACTGCTGAGGAATCAACTTTTGGGCTACTCGCTAAATATTCATTTATATACAAAGCCGTTGCTTCACCTTCCATAGTAGGGTTTGTCGCCACAATAAGCTCTGTAACACCCTCTAACCTTCCAGCCAAATCATGTAAAAAAAGTTGATCCGGACCGATATTATTCAAAGGTGCAATACTTCCATGCAACACATGATATCTACCTTTAAAAGAGTTTGATTTTTCTAAAGCAATCACGTCTAAAGGCTGTTCGACAACACAAATCGTGTGTTGCTCTCTGTTTGGGTCATCGCAAATTGAACAGGGGTTTGATTCGCTCACATTGTGGCAAAGGTCGCAAAGTACTGTATTTTTTTTCAAAGCAGTAAGTTTGTTTGCAAAATCCTGAAGTTCGTGTTCTGGGTTATGTAGCAAGTAAAAAACCAAGCGCTGAGCAGATTTTGGTCCAACACCTGGTAGCTTTTCAAATTTTTCGATTAAATCTTGTACTGCTCTTGGTAACTTCATGGCATTTCTTTCTCAACCTCAGACCACCATACTACAAATGTTTCTAGTAAGACGCAAGTAATAAAGCTACAATAAATTATTGCAAAACAAGTACTATTGACAAATCTCTAAAAAGATCCTATAATTTAATTTTAATGACAAAAGGTCAAGAAAAAAATACTCCATCATTCTCTTTTAACGAAAAAAAACTTCCTGCTCCACTTTCAATTCTCAGAATAGATAACTCTGAATTTAATATTGATATCAACAACCTTAGCACCTTTGAAACTCAAGCAGTCTGCAGAGAAGTTCTTGATAGAAAAAGTGAGGATCTAGTCTTTTCCATACTATGGAAAATGTTGCTAAAAGAAAATGATCAATATAGGGCAGGATATTTTCCAAGAAGAGAAGCAAAACTAAAAGGAATTTACGCTTTTGATACTGCAAAAGAAGTTGATTTTTATGGAAGACGTATAAGATCAAAAGAGGATGAGGAAAAATTAGGAAGGATTGTTAAACTTTCTGAAATGTATGAGCTTCTTAGAGAAATTGATGAATGGTTTTCTCACAAAAAAAGAAGGGCTACCGAGGCGGAAAACCTAACACTTGGTGCAGATACACAATCAGAATTAGAAGTTAGCATGGAAGAACTCAACCATGCTATCAATAGTTTGGTTGAAGTTATGTCAACTCTACTCTCATCGGACACAACTATTGCAGAAATAGATGCGTACCAACACTTACTTGAACAACAAAAGAAAATCAAGAACGGCGAGTTAGTACGGCTACATGCAATCGCGAAAATACAAGAAATTGCTGAAGAAAGAAGGTCACTTGAAGGCCATCTTCTATCTGAAATTATAGACTTACACTACAACCTACTACATATGATTATCATTGACCCTCAAGCTACAGAAATGTACAGGCAGTGGATTGATGTTATTAATAGTTGTTTGGGTTGGAGCTTTTTTGAGTCAGCAGCTGTTGTAATGGCAAAATATCATTCCAGAATATTTAGAACACGTGGACGTAATAGCGATAATGAATATCTTGAAATCACAAAAATCGTCAATAGTTCTGAATCAAATGATGACCCTGAAAAACTCGATCCTACCAAGATCAACTTTCCAACAGATAAAAGCTTAAAAGAACTTGTTCAAATCATGGATAGAATGCGTGCTGAAAAAACTCGAGTAGAAAATCCATACGAAGTTTCACTAAAAATGAGAGTAGACCAATTGTATAGAGAATTTAGAATTGATCATTCTAGATATTATCTGTATAGCAAAATTTCTAAATTTTTTCTTGGTATTCAGGAAAAATTTAAAATAAAAAGATCACGGAAATTTAGAAACAAATCCTAAATCCCCATCTTCTTAGATACAGCGTTCCAGATGTCTTTTTCTACCTCATCAATTGATTTTGAGGCATCAATTATTTCCCATCTTCCGGTTGTATCTTCTTTTGCAAGTTCTAAATAAGCATCTCGAACTTTTTGATGAAAGTCATTTGCTTCCATATCAAGGCGGTTCATAGCTCCCGCGTCTTCTCTTCTTTTTAATCCAGTTTTAACATCTATATCAAGTAAAAGTGTAATATTTGGATATGTATTTTTGGTAGAAACATCATTAAGTTGTTCTATCATATCTTTCCCGAAACCACGAACCATTCCTTGATAAACTACAGAGCTATCTCTTGATCTATCAATAATAACAACTTTGCCCGCTTCCATAGAAGGCAGAACGATCTCTCTATAAATCTGTGCCCGAGCTGCTTGGAACAATAAAACCTCTGTAGTGAAGGCGATACCAACATTTTTTGCAGACAGCACAACTTCGCGAATTTGCTCGGAGATTACTGTTCCACCTGGTTCACGAAGCACAACCACGTCTTTGCCCTCTTTTGTCAGTGTGTCGCGAAGACGAACAATTTGGGTTGTCTTTCCACCACCTTCTCCACCTTCAAGTGTAATTAAATATCCGTTATCTGTTCCCATATAATTCCTTCTTTACTATGCTTCTATTGTATCAACGTATCCATTGTACTAACAATTTCTCTACCATTTATACACTAATTTGGTATTTTTGTGTTAGCCCTCAAAATCTTTGGTGTACCTGCTTCTCTTGGAACCGCAAAATCTTTAAATAATTGCTCCTCTAGCTGAACCAAAGCCTGTTCTGCAGTAATTCCCACAGAGTTAAATTTCATAAAGTTAAAAATAAAAAGCTTATATGGTCTGTAGTGTTCTGGTCTAAGACCTGTATGTTCAACTGATTGATCAATGTATTTAAGAACAAAATCTCTGATTAAACGCATTGCTTTTCTGTAATGAGCAAAATAAGCAATTTTTTCTTCCCTGTTCATTCTTCTTCTAAATTCTCTTTCAAAAACAGGGTTTGTTTTTAATAGTTCTTCGACATAGTTGCCGTTGTTTTTAGGAAAAGTATACTCGTGTAAAACCTGGTTCGGACTTATTGGATACTTCATGTGAATCACATACGAAACCCAGAGTGTCCAAAGAAACTGCAAATCTTTTTGAAGTGTTTTCTCGGTAATATTCCCGCCAACTTCTCTTAAGATCTCGATTGCATGAGAACCATTGGTTTGTCCATTAGCGTTCATAATCGCACTATTAAAATCAATTTCTTCATTTCTTTCTCTTAAAATTGTGGCAAATGCTGCTAGAAAAAATGCGGCATCAATGATTTCACCTTTTTCAGATTTAAAATCATATCCAGACAAACCTTCAAGTTCTCTATGCTCAAGTACTTCTTTTATTTCACCAAGAAGGAGTAAAACTAAGATCTCAACATCTTTATCTGTCTCAAATAATGGGGGACGTTCTTTTTGCCAGCGAACAACGTCTTGGACAAAGGCTTCAAGTTGAATCAGGGACTTTCTACGCCTCTGGTCCCTTTCCTTAACTTTGCTCGTACTATCAAGAGTTTGAGCAGTTCTAAAACCTCCTACTGTTGGCCTTATAACAACACTCTCAGGAATAAATAAACCACTATCTGTACGCTTTACCATTCTATTTTCTAAGTTCAATTTTCAATGCACTACATTTGAACAACAAAATCAACTAAACCACAACATGTTGTGGTTTATCAACTAGATATATCTATATCATGTGCTTTATGAAATATGGAAATCAAAGATTTCCGCGCCCATTTGAGGGCACTATTTTACAAATCGAACACAATTAGTACGGAAAAATTTTGCTATACATTGCTCAGTTTTTACAACTACTTTCGACCAGTAGATCCAAACCCACCTCTATCTTGTGTATCAAAATCTGCAACAAGTTTGAGCGTAACTGGTTCACGATGCATAACAATCATCTGAACAATTCTTTCCGCTTTCTCCACAACCACATCTGTTTCTGTAAAGTTGTAGAGCGCGGCCAAGTACTCATCATTTGGACCACGATAATCGTAATCTCCAACTCCAATTCCGTTCGCAAGCATTAGGCCGCGCTTGTGCAAACTACTTCTGGCAGACAACAATGCCCAGTGGTTTTCTGGAAGTTGCAATGCAATATTAAGTGGCACATACTCAATCCCTCTTGCAGGGATGACTGTTTCAACTCTTGCATATAAATCTAGCGCTGCTGCCCCTGCAGTTTTGTATTCTGGTTTAGGCAAACTTGTATCAAATTGTTTAAAAATTACCTGAATTGCTTTACTCATCTTCTTCTCTCTGTAAACCCTTTTCTCTTTAATAACCAAAATAACTAAAAAATTTTAAAAAGAAAAAATATCTCACTTTAGTACCTGATAATGAAAAACTTTGGTTTGCTCTGATAAATCTATGACCTCAACCAATTCTAGTTGTGCAGAAACAGCATCAGAAAATAAACTAATGCCCTTACCAAATAAAACAGGTTCAAAAACTAGGTAGATATCTGTAACCACGCCTGCATTTAAAAACAGTGTATAAATATTACTTCCTCCAGCCACCATTACTTCTGTAATACCGTTTGCTTCTAAACGAGCCAATAAACTCTGAGGATCTTGCGAAACTACTTCCATTTCATTATTAAATGGATTTGGAACCTCACTTGATCTTGAATAGACATAGAAAGTTCTCTCCTTTAGCTCTCTATCAAAAGTTGCAAATGTCTTTGAACCAAGAATTAAGTGTCGAACCTCTTTCGAAAACTTTACAAAAAATTTTGTATCCTCTCTTGAGGTCCATTTGGTTGAAAGATCTGAATCTGATCTCCCAATATATCCATCTGCTGTGACTGCTGCAAGTAAATTTACTTTCATACCTAAGTATGGTATCACGATAGTAGTCAGAACAATAGTAAATATAGTACTATGCAGTGAAAATGAAAAATAAAATTATTACAAACTATAAAGATCTTCCCAAGCTTGTTGCATCTTACAGAAGAAAAAAGAAAAAAATTGTTTTAACTTCTGGTTCGTTTGATATGCTACACATTGGGCATTGCCGCTATTTATGTGACGCTAAAAGTCACGGAGATGTTCTCTTAGTTGGAGTTGATAGTGATAACAAAATCAAAGAACGAAAAGGCCCAGATCGCCCAGTTGTTCCTCAAGATGAACGCCTTGAAATGCTCACCTATATTTCTCAAGTTGATCACGTCATCCTTAAAAAACTCTCTGAATCAAAATGGGAACTGATCAAAATAATTAAACCTGACGTTCTAATCGCAACCGCCGATACATATACCCCAGAACAAAAACAACAACTTTTAGAGTTCTGTGGCAAAGTTGTAGTTCTTCGTAGAAAAGCAACGACTTCTACAAGTGCAAAGATTCGCTTAGTACAAATTGGTGCCGAAAAAAGAGTGACAAAAACTATTTCAAACAGACTTATAAAAACAATCGAAGATATCCTTGAAGAACTCAAGGAAGAAAATGAATAAAAAAATAAACAAGTTATGAAACCAAAAATTATTGTCTATCTTCCGGTTATCCATGCAGGATATTTACATTTTTTTGAAAAATATCCAGATGCAGATATTTTGATTGCAAACCAAAACCTCATTGAACTCATTGATCAAGAGTTTGACTACTTACGAAAAGAAATAAGAAGTATCACCCCGCAACAAGCAGAAATTAGTTTAAAAGCATTGCTCCCTAAACGAAACATTACACTTATTGGAGGCAATGACCTACTCTTATTTGCCAACAAAAATCAAAAAATTATTCTCCCAAATGAAGATATTTTTGTTTGGCTTTCTAAAAAATACTTAGCCAATTGTGATGTTACCTTTGATACTACTTTCTTGCGCTGGAATCGAAAAAATGCAGCGGAAAAAAATAAAATAAATATTGAAACTAAAAATTCAGCAAGCAAGCAACTTGAGCCACTCATGCAACTAGTTGCCCAAACTGCAGAACTTAGCTCTGATTGGTGGCGACAAGTCGGTGCCATTGCCTTCACAGAAGATGCTGAAAATCCAAAAAAACAAAAAATACTTGCAATTGCGCATAATACACATCTGCCAAGCCCTTACACCCCATATATTGATTCTGATCCAAGAAATTCATTTCACAAAGGTGAACATATAGATTTAAGTACTGCTATCCATGCAGAAGCTGGAATTATCGCTTACTGTGCTAAAGAAGGGATTTCACTCAAAGATACAAGTCTTCTTGTTTCTACATTTCCTTGTCCTGTTTGTGCAAAACAAGTTGCAGCAAGCGGGATCAAAAAGCTCTATTTCCTTGATGGCTACTCTATGCTTGACGGAGAAAGAATCCTAACCGATACAGAAGTTGAAATTATTAAATTAAAATAATTTTTTACTCTTGTTTAACTAACCCCTATAGTTCCCTTATTGAGGAACCTTGCTGTAGTTTAAAATCCATTTACCTTCACTTCTTTGAAACCAAATATTATATGCATTTTCTGGATACTCTCCATAAATTTCTTGCATTTTAAAACTGTATGCAGGAAATGTTTGAAACGTATTTGGTTTTGTAACTCCCCGATATACTACAGCACTTCCTTGAAATTCTGTATTCGCAAGCAAGAGTTTGAGATAAACTTGCATCTCTTCGGGTCTTAATTGAATATTCATGCTACGAACAAACTCTGAGAGTAATTGAGCTCCAGCGTGTTCTTCAACCTCACTTACCTCATCCCCATGCTCTGCCTGTTTTTTTGCCAAAACCTCTTCCATCCCTCTACTTGCTTCATCTTCATGTCCACCTGTATGTGTTTTCATTACAAACCCTCCTCTGTCTCAAAAAATGAGCTCTGTATTACATAAATTGAACTGATTATAGCAAAAACCTACCCTTTGCCAATCTTAATCCTCACTGGCTCAAAGTTTTCTGTAGCAATATCTGGCTGAATAAACTGTACATGGATATGATTGACTGTACCCGCAGAATAGTTTGTATCACCAAAACGCATTGCCCAACCACCACCAGGAACCTGATATTCTGTTTCTACCCATTGAAGTAATTCAAGTAGTTCTGTTCCAGATTTTGGATCAAGCTCTGATAAGTTGATTGCATGATCTTTATAAATCACTAAAAAATGCAACTGAGTGTGTTTGTATGGCCACTGATTATTCGTTACAAGCCAATACTGCCCTTCTTTGATAATTGGTTGTTTATGATACTTTTTAAGATTTTCTAAACAAAACGGGCAGTGATCTGCTTCAATAATTTCATTCATCACTTTTTTTTGCTCATCTTCTCTGGCATTATCTAAATCAACGAATTGTTTTTTCTGCATTTTTTTCCTTAGTATTTTCACTCATCATTTTATATTGTGATCCATCACGCGCACAAAGAATCTGAATTTAAATTGCAACTGGAATATCCCACATACCATCGCCAGATTCATATTCTTCTAATTCAAAATCATCAAGTCTGAATTCAAACAAATCATTTACTTTTGGATTCAGCTTCATAACTGGGAATGGTTTTGTTTCTCTTTCAAGAAGCTCTTTTACATGGTCTATCTGATCAACATAAATATGTGCATCAGAAAAACTGTGGATATATTCGTAAGCTTCATATCCAGTTACTTGAGCAATCATCATTGTTAAAGCGGCATATTGCGCCAAATTCGCAGGTAATCCAATTGGAGTATCACTACTTCTTTGGAACATGTGTAGTGTTAATTTATTATTGATAATTCTAATATGAATCCATCCGTGACAAGGACAAACCACAACCTTTTGTTGTTTGCCTGCTCCACGAATGGTGTACTGTGGAACCCAAGGAGAAATAAAATGAGTTCTTAATTGAGGTTGTTCTTTAATCTGCTCAATGATGTTTTTAAACTGATTATATGTTGGCCCTTCTGCAGTTGGAAAATCATGAAACGCAGCCCCATAGCTTCCGGGACCCATATCACCAGTTTCCAAACCTCTCTTATGGCATTTAGCTTCTGTTACCCAATACTTCCACCACTTACATCCATATTCACTAAGTTCGTCTTGAGTCCTTGCTCCATTGATAAATCCAATGATCTCACCAATAGCTTGACCCCAAATTTTTTTACTGATTTTTCGTTCTGTAATAATTGGAAATCCATTTTTAAGCTTAAATCTTAAAGATGGGGGCGCCATGTAGGTAAGTGCATCAACTTCTTGTTGAGCCACTACCCTTTCCCCATTTTCTAGGATAAATTTGAGTAGGTTTTTGTATTGTTCATCGGGAGTCCGCTTTTTATTGTAGGTAACAATGTTTTTTGTGTTTTGTTTTGGCATTTTAAAGTCTCCTCCCAAATAAACTAACATAAAACACTCTAGAATTCAGCTAGGAATTAGCACAAAACTACTGGTAGAATATCGCTCATGAATACTCATAACAATGAAAAGAAAGTTGCAAGAGTTGTTGTCGTTAACCCAGACAAATCTATTATCTTGAACAGACGACCTGACTGGAGTAAACAAGCAGCTAATAAACTACAGGTGCTTGGAGGAAAACAAGAACCAACCGACGAATCAGAACAACACGCTGCTCAACGAGAAATATTACAAGAATTAGGGATTACTGCTTCGCTAGAGAAATTTATTTTCTTATGTAAATCAGAAAATAATGGATGGATAACAACTGCATTTATTTTATTATTAGATGAAGCATATGATGTAAATTCTATGCCAAATCACGGAGAGTTTGAGAGCATCGAAGTAGTTCCTTTTAACTCTATTTTAGATTTAATTGAATCTGGAGAGATTGCCTTTGATCATCCTGAGATTTTGAAACAGTTTTTAGAGATATTTAATAAATAAAGTTCTCTAAAATAGATTATTGTCTCTTGCCTCTTTTTCTTTTTGAGGAAAAACCCATACTGAGTCTATGCGTATCATAAGCCTGTATTGTGAGCATATGTAGTTTTTTACCATTTGCATAAGCTTCTGCTGCTTTGGTTTTTGTTGTGGCAGTATTTGGTTGATCAAGAGTCTTGTCGTATTCACTACTTGCAACAAGTTCTGTAACAATCTGCCAAAGAAGATCTGCTGAAAAATTGCTATACGCACGAAACGTTTCGTTGTATTGGGCTCCAACTGCTACTAATCTTTGAGCAATTTTATCTGCAACTTGTTCTCTCATTTTTTTTGGACCATAAAAGTATATTGGTTGTATCGTATTCCTACGACTTAGCATACTTCTTCCTCCAACTTCATCAACTGGAGCTCCATCAAATGCATACATCAAAAGGAACTCTTTTTCTTGCAAAATAGTCATTGAAACGTATGGTTGCATATTCTCTTTTGAAACAGTTGTCACTTCCATTCCAACTGCCTCTGCAGCTTCTGCAACTCTTCCAAAATGCGCTTCTTTGTCTCTTAAATCACAATATAAAATAATATTTTCTCTTGCAGTAGCAGAGATAAGAGTTCTTTTTGTAACTGGTTTACCATCCAATTTTTGCCCTCTAAGTTTTAATTTTTCTGTAGAACTCTGTTTCACCCAATCTTGAAAATAACCGCTTGCAATTTTTTCACAACGTAACCGTAACAACTCTTTTCCAAGATGTTTACCTCTAAACTCTTCTTCTATAAAAGCATACCCCAAACCAACTGTACCTAATCTTGAAACCCCAAGATTCTTATTTGCCGCTCCAAATTCTTTCATTAAAAAAACCATGCCTATACCAATAGCTTTGGTTTTTTCTTTATTAAAAATAAGGACAATAACTGTCTGTCTTAAAGAGGTTTCAAGAGCAAGAGTCAACTGCTCTTTTTCGAATCCCAAATCCTTAGCTAATCGAAAAACCTCTGCCTTTTCTGATTCATCTAGAGCCTCAAAAGTTGCTTCAACCACAGGATATATTCCGTCTGTACCAATCGCATTCGTTTCCCTCCTATATAAGGAAAGATTTCTTGTTTCCTCTTTTCTTACAGGAGATTGATCAATACTTGTTACAAGATTTTCTGGTTGAGCTGTTGTTTTCATATTAAGCGAATCATATCACAGAAATTTCTGAAATCATCAGTTCAAAAAAATAGAGAAACTAATCTTGATATAAGTTTTTTTTCAAAATAAAACTGTGCACTTCTGGAACCACTAAAGCAGAAAAATCTTTATGAGTTTTAACCAATTCTTTTGTCTCTGTTGAAGACGCAGAAACTTCTGTCATGTCATGTAAGAAAGTCATATTCTTTTTCTTTAATGCTTCATTAAAAGAGTGCCCTGCTCGAGGATATACAAAAAATGGGTAATCTATTAGTTGAGGATGTCCTTTTAGAAAGTCATCAAAGCTATCTAAATATTCTGAACCCATAACCCAAGAAAAAATATGCTCTGGATGCAGTTTTGAAAAATATTCCAATGTGTTAAAAGTAAAACTCACATCCTTGTAATGAGCAACCTTCTGCTTATCTTTATTTTTCTCGTCTTGAGCGCTTTGAGCGTGAAGTGATTGTATTGTTAATTCAAGCATTTCTACTCGAAGCTCATATTCTGCAAGTTGTCTTTTCCCATATCGATCTGCCCAAGGATGCTGAAACACTGGCACAAACCAGACTTCATCAACAATCTTATTTTCTATTAGTGAATCAGCAACAATTTTATGACCAATGTGAGGAGGATCAAACGCTCCCCCAAATAATGCTATGTTCATTTACTTTTTTTTGCAGGCTTCTTTTTTGTCGCTTTGGTTGCGACCTTTTTAGTTGAGGTTACTTTAGCTCCCTTTTTTACCTCTGCAGTCTTTTTTTTGCTCTCTAGCCATTTTTGTTTTCGTTCTTCTCTCTTAGCCTGAAGCTCTTCCCACTCCTTTTTTGTAATTTTCTCACCTTTTTGTGGTTGTTTCCAACTTGCCCAGTTACATTCTGGATACCTGCCACATCCAAAAAATGGCTTTCCCCATCTTGTATTTTTAATTGTAACTTCACCTGTACCACAAAGTGGACACACTACATCTTCAACTGTTTCAACAATATTTTCTGTAAATTTACAATCTGGAAATCTGCTACAACTCTTAAACTTACCAAATCTACCTGTTCTAATAACAATTTCACCATGCTCTGTCTCACCACATTCAGGACATTTTTCTCCTGTGGTTTCGACAGGAATCTGAGCACGTTCTGCCTTATCCGTGACAACTTCAATCTTTTTTTCTAGTGGATCATACAAACTCGCAACAACTTTTCGCCAATCTTTTTTTCCAAGTGAGATCCTATCTAAATCTTCTTCCATTTCTGCAGTAAACTCATAATCCATAATTTGGTCGAAATATTTAAGTAAGAAATCTGTAACAGTTATACCAACCGCTGTCGCAAAAAACTTTTTTTGATTTCTTTCTACATAGCCTCTATCTATAATCACAGAAATGATTGAGGCATAGGTGCTTGGACGACCAATTCCTCTTTTTTCTAGCTCTTTAATTAAAGAAGCATCATTGTATCTTGCAGGTGGTTGTGTAAACTTCTGTGCTGCAAACATATCTGTAAAGAAAACCTCTTGATCTTCTTCTAGCTCTGGCAATAGACTGTCTTCTCTATTTGGGAATAACTTCATCCAACCATCAAATTTTAAAACAGAGCCAGTAACTTTTATGATTCCATTTTTGACTTTTTCTGATTTATTTGGAGTGAATTGAATCTCAACACTTGTTTGGTCGTAAACTGCGGTTTCCATTTGGCTTGCAACAAATCGCTTCCAAATGAGTTCATATAATTTTACATGTTGTGGAGTAAACTTAGCACTTTTTGATAGAATGTCTGATCCAATTACATCTATATATGTAACACGAATTGCTTCATGAGCCTCTTGTGCATTTTTGCTCTGCTTTGCAAACATTCTTGGTTTGTCTGGCAAATAGTTTGGACCAATCTGAGTCTTAATATAGTCTCTTGCCATTGCAATTGCTGTATCAGATAAATTAACAGAGTCTGTTCTGTGATACGTAATTAAACCTTCTTCATAGAGTTGCTGAGCTAACCTCATAGTTTGTTTACCAGAATAACCAAACATTGTTGCAGCTTTTTGTTGCATCGTTGAAGTTGTGAATGGAGGTAAGCTTGCTCTATTTCTCTGCTTCTTTTCGACTGTTTTAACTACATATTTTGAGTCTGGAATTACTGCAACAACTGGATCAACATCTTCTTTAGTTTTTGGCTCAAACTTTTTATTATTGACCTTAGCAACTTGGCCTAAAAATATATGATCTGCCAAATCTTCAGCTGGCTTTCCTTCTTTTGAAAAAACTTCTTGTGGATCTTCTTTTGTTGCAAGCGCTGTTGTTAATTCCCAATATTCCTCTGGCTTAAATGCTTCAATCTCTTTTTCTCTTTCAACAATTAAACGCAATGCAACAGATTGAACTCTACCTGCAGATAAACCACGTCTAATCTTTTTCCATAAAACTGGAGAAACTTTATAACCAACAAGCCTATCCAAAACACGGCGAGCTTGTTGAGCATCAACAAGATCCATATTTATAGTTGAAGGGTGATCTATTGCATCTAAAACAGCTCCTTTAGTAATTTCATGGAAAGTTGCCCTTAAAAAATCGGCTTTCGACTTTTTCTTACCTTTAGCATTCTCCAACAAATATTGAATGTGCCATGCAATTGCTTCACCTTCTCGGTCAGGGTCAGTTGCAAGATAAACTTTTTCTGCCTTTGCAGCAGCGTCTCTTAGTTTTGTAACAACTTTTGTTTTATCTTCTGAAATTTCATACGTTGGTTCAAAATTATTTTCTGTGTCTACTCCAAGTCCTTTTTGCGGAAGATCTCTTATATGTCCAACAGAGGCTTCAACTTGATATGCACTACCTAAAAAGTTCTTAAGTTTCTTTGCTTTTGTAGGAGACTCAACTATAACTAAATTCATATTTTTTCTTTAAACTTCGTACTACTTTTCTTTTTAGTGACTTGAATATGATAACACACAGTGCCATATCCCAGCCTCATTTTCTATTATATTTTCTAACTCTAGCATACCTAAAATGGTAAGTAACTCTGTAATTGGTAGATTTGTTCTTTGACTCAATGCATTAGTTGATTGTGGCAAATACAGTAGTTCTTTTATAATTTTTTTTGATACAGAATCAAGGCTCAATGATTCAATAAGCTCTTCCATATCGATCGCTTTTAAACCTGGATCTAGAGAACTAGGTATTGTAATGACTTTTTTAAATTCTGCAACTATATCCACTGCAGAACCTACACATTTTGCCCCCTGATTTAATAAATACTGGGTCCCTTCTGAATACGGATTAAAAATACTTCCGGGAACCGCAAAAACCTCTCTCCCTGCATCAAGTGCAAACCTTGCAGTAATATGAGTGCCACTTTGCAAAGCTGCTTCTGTTACCAAAACTCCTGAACTCATGCCTGCTACAATTCGATTTCTCTGGGGAAATGTTCCTTTTGAAGGAGCTGTGTTGGGCAGATACTCAGAAACCAAACAGCCTCCACTCTCAACAATCTCTTGAAGTAACTTTTGGATCGAGGGTTGCGGAATATACTCAAGACCATATCCTAAAACAGCAACTGTGTTCCCTGTATTCTGAATTGCTTCTTGATGTGCAACTTGATCAACCCCATACATTGCTCCAGAAACAATAGTATAGTTGTATGCAACAAGCTCACGTACCAATTTTTGAGTTACCATCTTGCCATATGAGGTAATTTTTCTTGTTCCAACCACTGCAAACAGTTCTGAATTCAAAACTGAACTATTCCCTTTTATAAAGAGTAGGAGTGGAAAATCTTCAGTGCGTTTCAACAACGAAGGATACTCATTCTCCCAAAAAGCAATCACTTTTATTTTTGATTTTTTGAGTTGTTTTTTAAAAGAACATATATTTTGTTCTAATTCATCTTTAAAATATTTATTTATCAAACTATTTTTGTTATAATATTTTTTTAAGATACCCAAATAATTTCCACAACTTTGTTCGTGTTTTTTAAGTACTAATAAAACTTCTGTGAGTGTCTTTCTTCCTGCGCCCTTAACTAAATAGAGCTGTAACAGTATGTCCTTTTCTTTTGACGAATACGAAAAATCTAATAGATTTACACTTGCACTCTCCATAACACAGATACTATATAAAGAATCTTACATCTATCTGTAACGACGCAAACGTAAACCTGTATAATCTGGAAACAAACCGCAGTAATTATTCTCGAGAATACTCTGGAATTGCATCTAGATCTTGGCCAACCAAGCCTGAAACGTCACTAAACATCCAATCAAAAATTTCTTTCGCAACGGGTCCAGCATCTTTTGACCCTTCTTTATAAGGATTGACCTCGTCACTTTCGACCAAAACAACAATGACTAACTTTTCTGGAAATCCATTTTTAATCACATTTTCTCTCCAGGATTGTTTGTCTGATCTCGCAATTGCAGAGTTCTCTCCAGAACTGACCACTACAGCACTTTCACTCGCCAATTCTGCCTCATCACTACTGACTAGATCTGTTTCCTCCAAATCAAGCTCATCAGAATACTGTTTTTTAAGCTCGTTTATGAGGTTTTTAGTACCAAAACTTGCTACAAACCAACCATGTGTCTTTCTGTATCCTCGAGAATCTGCAGAGCCAAACTCTGAGGTTCCAGTCTTACAAGCAACCGCTCCTGCATCAATTTCATCATATGCATTCGACTCTTGATTTCTAACCTTAGTGTTATAACTAAAAAATGGAAAGCCTGTTCCTCCCGTACTACAAGCATCAAGCATTCCCTTAACAACAATATCAAGGTTTTCCCTTAAAACACCAACTTCCCCACAACGATCTTCACTCACATATCCTAATCTAAAAGAGTCTTTCACTAAGGTAGGAGCACAAAGTGTCCCTTTGTTTGTTATTCCTTGAACCATTTGAGCAATTTGAATCGGAGAAACTAATAAATCTCCCTGACCAATGCCAAAATGATAGGTATTTCCCAAAAACCAACGCTCCCCAAGTGTTGCTTGTTTCCATTCTGGATCTGGAATTAAACCTTCACTTTCTGCCTGGAGCTGAACTCCAGTTTTCTTACCTAATCCAAACAACTCTGCCATTTCCTTAATTTTCTCTGGACCGACCCACTCCGCAACCTTATAGAAAAAAATATCATTACTTCGAGCTATCGATTTCTCGAGATTAATATCTCCTTCTACCCTACCATATTGGGTAAAATACCAATTTGCGTATGAATACTCACCAACTTCAAGCACCCCTTCATCACGAACAGTTGTGTTTGCAGTGATTTTTTGATTTTCTAAACCAGACAAAGCTGTAATAAGCTTAAAAACAGAGCCTGGAGGATATGCCCCACTCACTGCACGATTAAAAAAAAGTTTCTGTGGATGAGAAAAGAAGGACTGGATTTTTTTAATTCGCTCCACTTCCCCTTCAGTTGTGCCTTGCGATTCCGCAAAATACCTCAGGTCAAAACTCGGGGTACTTACTAAACTTAAGACTTCTCCTGTTTCTCCATCAAGAATTACAACGCTTCCAAGCTTGTCTCCCATTGCTTTATAGGCAACTTCAGATAAATAGGGGTCTATCGTTGTTGGCACTGACTGTCCCTCTATTCCTAAGTCTTCAGCAACAAGATGTTGTTTTTCGCCCATTGCGTTAATTTCAAACTTTTTGAAACCATTTTCACCTTTTAGAAAATCCTGCAATTTATACTCCAAACCAATCTTGCCAATTTTATCGCTGATATGCAAACTACTGTCTGCCAATAAATCATCCGCCGTTACACTACCAATATATCCAATGACATGCGCTAACGACTCTGGATATCGATACTCCCTTTCATGTTCAACACGGATCAAATCAGGATCAGTTGCCATAATTTGTAACGCTTCTTCTCTGCTAATTCTTTGTTTTTCACTATATAAAGTGTCCGAAGTATCCAGCTTGTAATACACTGGTTTATTAAACACCAATGGCTCTAAGTACCTATCAAGTAGCACTCCTCTTTCTTCTGGTTCAGAAACAATATACATTCTGTTTCCATCAGCTAAATCTGCAAACAATTTACCGTTCACAATTTGTGTATCAATTAGACGGATACATAAACTAGTAACAATAAAAACCATGAACCCATATAAAAAAAGGATTTTTCCTCGATTAGAATATTTTTGTTGTTTCATAACTAGCACTCACTATTTAAAGAAACTCTGACGAGAGCTCATTTTTGTTCCTAAAAACCCATATCGAACAAATAAAAACTTCACCAAAAAAACAGCTGAAACAAAAACTCCGGCAATAGCTTGAACCACCACAAAAGTATGAATCTCTATTGATGCCAATAGAGCAATTAAAACGATTACAGCGCTCAACAAAATTAGGAATCTGTTTAAGTTTGATTCTAGAAACTGCCCACCTAAAACAAACCCTAAATAAAAAGCCGCAAGCAAGATGAAACTTAAAATAAAAGCTAACTGATAAAAAATTGCAAGTAAAAACGCTGCTCCAACAAAAATAATGTATCTACTAAAAGAGTGCGAAAACAATAAAAAAGAAACAGCAAAAGTCAAAAACAACACAGGAAACCCGATAACTCTCTCAAATGCTATTACAAAAAATAGTGTTGCCAACTTAAGTAGTACTTCTAAAATTCTATACACTAAAACCATATAGC
Organism: uncultured Pseudomonadales bacterium; assembly: GCA_964620965.1. GTDB lineage: Bacteria > Patescibacteriota > Microgenomatia > UBA1400 > PJMF01 > VFLK01. Next base: position 207,592 of record CAZUHV010000003.1, on the reverse strand, counting down.
TTTATTTCACCTCCACTAAAACTGCATTATAAAACGAGACGAGCTGAGAAACTACATACGTATTTGTTGAGTCAGATGGATTTGTCGTAGCTTTTTGAACTGTTCCAATCAACACATTTTTTTCTATTCCTTCCTGACCAACTGTAACCACGCGCTCTCCTTCTTGCAACTGAGTAGATCGGGGAATGTGTGTTAATAAAACGTTTCTTCCGTCTCCATCAATTACTCCTTCGACTCCACTCTCTGTTCGCGCCAAAATTCTGTTTTTTCTCTTTGTTGTGAGCAAAGCAACCTTTGATTGATACTCCGTAACAGTATCAACTGTGCCAACCAAAACTTTATCTATCAAAACCATGTCATTGACTTGAACTCCGTCTACAGAACCTATCCCGACTGCTGGATATGCAAGAGAAACAATCGGAGCTCCAACTATTATTTTTTCATCTATTTTTCTGTCACTAGTTCCAAGCAGTTTTCGAAGCTCGGCATTTTCTGCACGAAGCACATCCAATTCATTTAACTGAGACAGTGCTTGAGCATAATTTGCCTCAACCTGCTTAAGGTACTTTGATTTTGTAAAATTAAACACCACTGCTTCATATGGTCGAGCAGCTTTTTCTATCAACCTTACGTTATATGCTAAAACTGGAGCACTTATTTTTTGAGAAAGATTTCTAAACCAATCAAACCAACCAACAAACTCAAACAATCCACATAAAAATATAATACCTATAAAAATTGCTGGTTCTTTTTTCATACTATTCCTACTTAAACTCTGCTCAAAGAGCTTGTAGTCCAATGATCACATCCATTTGTGGTCGAGTTGAAACCAAAACATCACACTTAAATTTTTCAATCACTGCTTGGTCAATTCCCTCTATTTGGCTAGTACCTCCAGTTAAGTAAATTCCTTTATCTAACACCGAGATTGCTACTTCTGAAGGCAACAACGAGATAAACTGTTGAATATCATCTAGTAGTTCGTCAAGTAATTTCGAAAACTCACCTTTAATGTCAGTACTATCTATAATAACAGTTTTACTGGCCTGACTCACAAGGTCTTTTCCTCTAATTGCAAGCTTTTCTTTTGTTGTAACAAAACTTCCAATTTCCTTTTTAGCATCCTCTGCTACATGCCATCCAACCACACAGTTATGTTTACTTCTAACAATTTTCTGCAAGCTCTCTGTTAAAAACACTCCTCCCCACCTATATGATTGTGCATATACAAGCTCTCCTAATGAAAAAATCGATATCTCTGATTTTTGAGCCCCAATATCTAACACACAAATATCTCGTAACTTACTATCATTTTTTGCAATGTTCTTGGCAATAATAAAACCACTTCCTATGAATGTTATCTTATTAAAACCAACAGTTTTAAGAATTCCTTTTAACAAATTCTTTTTTGCTGGAGCAAGCGAATTGGGAATCGCGACTTTTGCAGTTAAACCAAATAAACCTCTTTGGATATTCAATTCTGAAAGTGCTTCCTTTAATATGGCAGTTAAAAATAATTCTAAATATCTTGTGTGAGCAACCTCTCCATTTAAAACAGGAAAACTGATCTCTACCGAATCGGGCGTTTTACCCAATAACTGCAAAGCCTTGTTTCCTACAGCAACCACAGATTCTGAGTTTGTGTGAACTGCAATACAAGTTGCCCCATTGAAAGCTTCTTTTTCACCAAGATAGATTCGAGTGTAGGAAGATCCAAGATCAATCAGAACAGGTTCTGCCTTTTTGAGAAATAAAGATTGCACCACTCCTAACGCTTTCATGGGGCTAGTATATAAGACTTACTGGCTTTAGTCAGTAAGAGAGTTCAAAAGCTCTGCTGCAGATTTCCATTTATCCTCAAACATCATCTGTTCTGCTTCGTTTACTTTTGCGAACTGATCTGGTTTTTCAGTGAAATATTCCTTAAGACCATTAATTCTTTCGACAAAAAGATCTGCTTTAAGGTCAAGTGCTTTTTCTAGCATAATATCTTCGAGATCTGGAACTAACTTCTCAAGATACTCAACCATTTCATCTTTTGCTTGTTCCTTTGCATCACCTTCTGCAGCTGAGTCAGCTTTGGATTTGTATGTTTGAAATTCTGTGTTTTCGGATTCTGAAAGCAATAATTGCACATCATTTGCCAAAAAATCGTCCCAAATCACATCTTGTAATTGATCTAAAAACTTTTCTTTTAAATCTTCATTACCACCTTCAACCCCAAGCATCTCAAAAATATTCTGAGCTTCAATGTCTTCGTCTGAAATATCCATACCTTCTGAATTTTCATCAGTTCCTGCAAGGGTTTCTTCTAGATCGATATCGTCATTTGAATCATCTGTTGAATTCACGACAGAACTGTCTTGTGATACTGGTGAAGTTGTTGCTTGGTAAGCAGTCTGATCTGATGTAGGAGTTGTTGCATCGTCTGTTGGTGGCACGTAGTCATCAACATAAGAAACACTTGTTTGCGGATTTTGGGCAGTTTGATCGTTCATAATTTCCTTATTTACTTTACGAAACTATAAGCAAAGTTGTCTTTGCTTCTAATACAACTATAGCAGTTTTTTTAGGGTTTTGAAAATATCCAAATTAAAAAATATTGAGTATGTGGTAGTCTATAACATATAGTATGAAAATTACTCCAAAATTTCTTATTGTTAGTGCCTTTAATCTTTTAATTTTTAGCGTTCCGCTGTACTTTAGATTCGTAAACGAAGAGCTATTCGAATTCAACAAAATGATACTCGTCTATGCCCTTACCATAATAATTGGCTTTCTCTGGGTTCTAAGAATGATATTTGAAAAACGCTTGATTATTAAAAAGACTCCCCTAGACTTACCAATACTTGCGTTTCTGTTCTCTCAATTTATTTCAACAATCTTTTCCATACACCCCTATACTTCATGGTTTGGGTATTACTCCCGATTTAATGGTGGACTTTTTTCAACAATTTCCTACATAGTACTTTTCTATGCATTTGTAAGTAATATAAATAAAAAAGATCTGGGAAGTTTCTTTTTGAGCACCTTTGCCTCCGGATTATTAGTTTCTTTATATGGAATTCTTGAACACTTTGGGCATTCCTTAAGTTGTTTGTTTGTTGCTGGAAACAGATCTTTTGGTGTTGATTGCTGGGTTCAAGACGTTCAATCAAGAGTATTTGCGAGCTTTGGCCAACCTAACTGGCTAGCAGCATACGTAATAACTCTGTTTCCACTTTCGTTTATCGCAACAATTCAACATAAATTACCAATAGCTAAAAGAATACTCTTTCTAATTACTACTCTTGCCCTATTCTTGGTCCTTTTATATACCAGATCCAGATCTGGAATTCTTGGGTTAGGTGTTGGATTAGTCATCTTTGCTTTAGGGGTTGGAACACTCTACTTACAATCAAAAAAAGAACTGTTCAAAAAATTCCACTTTCCTTCACTTGGAATCATTGCTCTTTGTATTTTTGGCTTTGTACTTTTTAATGGAACAAGCTTTACTCCAAGTTTTTTTGAGCTCTTTCAAAAAGATTCAGCTCAAACCTCTGAAGTATCTCAAAACTTAGATCAAGATCCCCAACCAACACAAACTCCAGAGATTGTAGTTAACCGTCTAGATCAGGGCGGTACCGACTCTGGAGAAATTAGAAAAATAGTGTGGACAGGAGCTTTTAAAGTTTGGCAACGATATCCAATCATTGGATCTGGGGTAGAAACCTTCGCCTATAGTTATTACCAAGACAGGACTATAGAACATAACAATGTTTCCGAGTGGGATTTTTTATACAACAAGGCACATAACGAACTTTTAAACTTGATGGCTACTACCGGAACTATTGGACTTATTACCTACTTAAGTATTTTTATCGTTATCACAATCATGACTGTCAAAATTAGCATACTTAAAAAATACGAAGCTACAGAAAAACTTATTGCCCTTGCCCTTTATTCTGGACAAATTGCGCTGTTTATCTCAAACTTTTTTGGCTTCTCTACTGTTGCTGTAAACGTGCTCATGTACCTATATTTTGCAATAACAGCAATTATTTATTCAAATGTAAAAGAAGATAAGGAAAGCGTAAAAAATAAAAAAAGAACAACTTATGTAATCAATGAAGGTTCACAATACTTTGGATTAACTTTGGTAGGAATTATCACTCTTGTTTTGCTCTTTAGAGTATACAACTATTGGGCAGCTGACAAAGCATACGCACAAGGTAAAAACTACTTTAATGCCGGACAATACCAGTATGGAGTTCAAAAAATGCTCGAATCTATCTCTAGATCTCCAAATGAAGCACTTTTTTTTGATACTTTAAGTGATGACTATGCAAAGTTAGCAGTACACTTTGCAAACATTGGAGAAGCAACAGCCGCAGCCCAAATGGCAGAACAAACCATAGCAGCAAGCAATGAAACACTCAAACTAAACGATCGTCACTTAAATTTTTACAAAACAAGAGCTCGAGTAATGGTGACGCTTTCTCAACTTGATGAAATGTACCTTGAAGATGCAAAAGCAACTTTATTAAAAGCAATGGAACTCTCTCCAACAGACCCAAAACTTGTGTACACCCTGGCTGTGATTGAACACACAAACGAAAACCTTGAAGAAGCTGTACGATTATATAATGAAGCAATCACACTGAAACCAGACTATGAAAGACCATACTTAAAATTGAGTGAAGTCTACCAATCTTTGGAACAGTATGACAAAGCTATTGCACCTTTAGAAACTATTCTAGAACATATTAGTCCAGGTAATGCCGAAGTGCTTGAAAGAATTTCTGTTCTTAAAGAAATGCAAGCAAACCAGAAGTAATGATATAATACTCAAGTGAAAAAAATAATTGAAATACCACACGAAAGCTTAAGAAAAGTCGCAAAAGACATTACAAAAGTTGACAAAAAACTCATTAGGTTCGTGGCGGAATTAGAAGAAACACTCGATAAAAAAAGAAATCCAAGAGGAGTTGGCCTTGCTGCTCCACAGGTTGATACTTCTATTAGAGCATTCTGTATGAACGTCAATGGATTACAAACCTATATCAACCCAAAAATTATAAAAACAAGCTCAAAGACTACTTTTGGACCAGATCCAGAAGATCCAATTATGGAAGGGTGCCTTTCCATGCCAGAATTATACGGGCCTGTTCCTCGTTGGGAATGGGTTGATGCTGAGTTTCAAATACTTGAAGATGAGAAGTTAGTGAACCACTCTGCTCGCTTCGAAGCCTTCGAAGCTCGCGTTTTCCAACATGAATTAGACCACCTAGATGGAATCCTCTTTACAGACTACGCACTTGAATTTGATCTTCCTGTTTATAAAGAGTACCAAAAAGATAAGTTCAAGGAAGTTGATCACGAAATTCTAAAATTATTTTAAAGTTGAAAGTGATTTGCCTAAATACAGTCAAATAAAAAAAATTGATAAGAGTGAATGAAAAAATACAGTATCGCAATTGCAGGAACTACTAGCAGAACACAACAATGCGCCAACTCCCTTTTCCAAAGCGAGCTCTTTGAAATATCTTGGATTCTGACCCCTGTAGCTAAACCTGTTGGAAGAAAACAAATACTTACCCCAAACCCAATGGAACTTTTCGCTACAGAACATAAAATACAAACCGTTTTCGTTGAAAATAAAATTAATGAGATCGTTAAAAACCAAATCATAGCTCTTGAAAAGCCAGATTTCTTGCTCGTTGTTGATTTTGGTTACATTATTCCACAGTGGCTTCTTGATGTTCCAAGTATTGCGCCATTAAATATTCATCCTTCAGAGCTTCCAAAATGGCGAGGAAGTTCTCCTGGTCAGTTTGCGTTACTTTTCAATGAAACAAACTCTGCAGTAACTTTGATGGTTATGGATTCTAAACTCGATCACGGACCAATAATCCACCAGGACTTTTTTACTGTCGACCAAGCTTGGGATCAATCAGATTACTATGCCCATGCATTTGATTTAATGTGCACTAACCTAGACACAAAAATCGCAACATTCGCAGAAAAATATACAAACCCTAAAACAAAACATGAAGCATGTACCCAACAACCAGATGCCTCTCCTACTATAACTGCAAAACTTATTTCCAAAGATGAGACTTTTATCTCTTGGGATTACATAAAAAAAGCGCTTGAAGGACTATTTCCAGAAAAAAACGGGGAAATGTTAGATGAAAACGAACTCAAAAATTCTCAATTTTCTATAGTTTTACAAGAAGCTGTTTTAAAAAATCAAAGCGTGCCGCTCACTATAGAAAGAGCAACTAAGGCTTTTGCAAACTGGCCGCAAGTTTGGACTCTTGTGAATACCAATCAGGGAGAAAAACGTATGAAACTGCTTGAAGCAGAATACAAATCCGGTAAACTTATACTCCTCTCTGTTCAGATTGAGGGAAAAAACCCTACTTCTTGGGATGCTATAAAAAATTCTATTTTGGATTAAATTATAAGGTTATCCACAACGTTGAAATTATCACCCAGCTTTGCCACTCTTCAATAAAAAAATCACAAAAAATAACGCAACTTAGTTGCGTTATCTAAAAATCAATTTTATAGAAATTTACTCTGGTTTTGTCCAGTGTGTGGTAAGACCAGCTTTTTTAAGAGTTCTTAAAACTTTTGTAGGAACTCTCATTTTTTGTTTCATTCCATCTACAATCACTGTAACAGTGTGTAAATTGTATTTGAAACTTCTTTTTGTTCTATTTTTTGCATGGGAAACTTTGTTTCCAACATGAGCAACTGATTTGTGTTTAAAAGCAAAACTTGACATAGGCTGTTGATTATACAACTAAAACTGATTTTTATCAAACCTGAAATTTGTAGTATTCAAGCCTTGTGTTGTAGTAATGCTTTTAAATACTCTGAGCCGTGCAAACCTCTAAAAAACTATCACTAGTGGTTTCTATCTGCCAAAATTTTTGTATAATGGGTAGCTATATGAGAACAGGACTTATTTCATTACTCTTTACAGACCCAATCAGCTTTGTTTTAGTTGCGATTGGCTTAGTAGTATCAGTTACTATTCATGAATTTGCACATGCATTCGTAGCAGATAAACTTGGAGACCCAACTCCAAGATATCAGGGAAGAGTTACTTTAGACCCTCGAGCTCACTTAGACCCACTTGGAACACTTGCGATTCTGTTAATTGGTTTTGGTTGGGGAAAAGCTGTTATGTTTGACCCATTCAACCTCAAAAACCCTAAAAAAGACATCGCCCTTATCGCAGTTGCCGGACCTCTTTCAAATATTATTCTTGCAACACTCCTTTCTTTGATTATCGGGATTTTCAACCTTAACGGCATGATTGGAACTGTTTTGGTGACCACAATTTTTGTCAATGTTATGCTTGCAATCTTTAATCTAATTCCAGTCTATCCACTTGATGGAAGTAAAATTTTCCAAGCACTACTTCCTAAAGAAACCGCGCTTGAATACGAAATTTTCATGAATCGCTACTCAACAATGGTACTATTATTCCTTATTTTACCAATTTTTAGCTCAAGAAGCGCTGTCTCCCACCTCATTACACCTATTATTGAGTTTGTTATCAAACTACTCAGTAACCTTTGGTTTTTCTAGCTTCTTTACAGAGTTGATTTTTATAACAAAACATTTAAATGAATCAAGAAAATAATTTACAAATAGAAACACTCACTTTGGGGCAACTAGAAACCAATTGCTACATTGTTTGGTGTAAAAAAACGCGAGAATGCATTATTATTGATCCAGCGGACGCTGCAGACTACATTACACAAACAATTTTAGACCTAGAACTTACACCACTCTGTATCGTCTTTACTCATGGCCATTTTGATCATGTACTTGGCAGCCTAGAACTAAAACTTAACTTTAACCTTCCAATCTTTATGCACCAAGCAGACACAGATATTCTTAAAAACGCCCAAAAAAGTGCTCAGTACTGGTTAAAACAACAAGTCGACCCTGTTCCAGATAAAACATTGCCAATTTCTGAGGGAGGAAAGTTAAAAATTGGAAATTCTGTGCTCGAAATTTACGAAACACCAGGACATACTCCAGGCTCCATCTGTCTTTTTGCTAATGAACCACAGCCAATACTTTTTACCGGAGACACGCTTTTCCAAGCAGGAGTTGGAAGAACTGATTTTGAGTACTCTTCTCCAAAAGAAATGCAAAACTCAATACAAAAAATCTTCAAAAACTTTCCGGAAAAAACAATTTGCTATCCAGGTCATGGAGAAACAACTACAATTTTAGAGGAAAAAAATCTGTAGTATAATTCCAGATGTATGCCACCTTTTTCTAGTAAAGAAAAAAATTTTAGAAAATCCGTAGAAGTTGTTACAGCAACACCTGCTATCGGTCTTGGCAATCCTACAGAAACAGCAGCAATAACCCAAGAGTTAGAAGAAGCTGGCATTAGAGTCAAAGATATTTATCCTTCTGGAGCAATGATTACTGCAGGAGCTGTATTTCATGCACTCATGTCTAGTAGTACAGAGAGAACAATGAAATACGCAGAAAATAGTGTGGCAACTAGAGATTCAAAAAAAGCGGAGCTTCTTAAATTACAACTCCGACTTTTTATTAAATCAACATTAAAACGATATCCAAATGCTGAGTTCTTTTTAACTCCACAGAATGTGCTTGGTGAAGAAGCAACTGAAGTAAAACTTAACGGCAAAAAATTTTCCGTCATCATTATCCTGCCCGACGCAATTGGAAAACTTTCCCCTCACAGAACCCCAACTGAACAACAACGAAAAGCACAATACCTGGTCTGGAGTGAACATGCATATAAAACACTTACAGAAGAACACCAACTAGATGCCCACCTCATTAAACTTCTAGATCCACTCAAAGGCTTTAAAAATCTTAATGAAGAGCAAATACGCTTTCTCGGTCTTTCTGAGATTTTTGAAAAAGAAAATATTTGTGTATTTAAACTTTCTGGCAGTGGCGGAGATGCGAAATTAATTACTCAAATTATTGAGGCACTTTGGAAAAATAGCGGGATAGAATCCATTGTATTTCCAGGAAAAGGTCATACTAAAATGGAAATTGCACTGCGACAATGGCTACAAGGTCATGTTAAAAACAGAAATAAATACAATACTCCAACTGTTAAATCAAGCCTGGACGAAGGTCTCTATTATAATGCTGCAAGACAAATGGATCACGATGCACAGCTCATTATTGCTAACCCATCCGAGCAAATTAAGCATAGCTTGGTACTTTCAGAACTTGGTAAAAATCCAAATATCGTTTGGCTTCCCCCAAGAGGAGATCATGAAGTTTTAAACCTTGTACACTATATGTACATCGCAACAGACCAAAACCTACTCACAACAATTTGTATTCCAACAGAATATCAGGAACAACTCGCAAAAAAACTTGGAGAATACAAAACTCCTCAAGGAGATTCTTTTAAACAAAATGTGCACTTCCAACTAGTAAGCCCAGAAAACCTTTCTAAGGAACACTTCCAAAAGGCACCGAACTGGGTAGAAACTATGGTTCATACTCCTGCTGGAGTGGTTGTTAAAAATATTATTACAAAAAACCAATAGCTGTAGATGTGTTACACTAAAGTTGAGATGAAAATTTTGTTTTTTCTTTTAATTAGTTTCTTTACTGTAAACCCTGTCTTTGCTCAGGAAGCTCCTATTGAAAACGCTCCAGAAGCTAAATATTCTAGACCAATCATCCTACAAACTGATCTTGAAGAGCCCGTTGCTAATGAAATAATTGTCTGTAGAGAAATGCCAAAAAAACTTGGACTTGTTACAGAAGATGAAATAGTTACCCACGAAATTACCACAGATACACATGGCGAAGCAGTTTTAGGAGTCTCAGCAACTACAGAAAAAATTTTTACCTGTTCAAAAAAAACTATCACTACGCCCGATTACTGTTGGTATTTTCCCTACTCCACAGCATCTTTTGAAATCTATGAGGAAGATGCAAAAAATGAACCCCTCTATATAATTGGAATAAAATCTCCTGATACTTGCAACAAAGAATTCTCAGAAGCAGAACTAAAAGACGGAATTGCTACGCTCCTCCCACAGGGAACAGCCGCTCCGTATACTAATAAAAACGCATATCCAGAGCCACCAGCTGTTTTGGATCCCACGCAAAATCAAACAGAACAAATAAATGAAGAACTTACCTTTTGGCAATGGCTTATTGCTAAAATCAAGTCGATTTTTCGCTAATGACTCTTAACGCTTAAAATAAGTGTTAGTATTGGTTGAGCCATTCTCCATAATGATCCTCCCAACCCATTTGATGACTTTGCGTGCAAAACTTGTTCTTTTGTAAGTTTGGAAAGCTTTGCCATTCTAAAAAACTCTTTTGTTATCAGTCTGTGTGCTTGTTTTTTATCTATGGTTTTAGGGAATGTATACACTTTTGAAAAAAACACATCATACTTTAATCTTTTCCAGTTCCATTTTGTTAATGAAAGTATAATAGGCTTTCCTTGCTGCATTGTTTTAAGTGGCCCACTGCGCAAAAATTCTACTTTTGGAGCTCTTCCTCCATATGGAGCTACAATAAGAACACCACCATTAGAAACCATCTCCAGGCTTCTTTCAACATATGCTTTATTTGCTTCTCTTTTACCCTGTTGATCTAGCCCAGAAAAATCTACAAAAGTAACATCGAATGTTGAGTATCCCATTTCTTCTTTCCTAAACACGGGATAAAATTCATGAGGAACTTGCTCATCTAGCTTTCTCAATAAAGATCTAACCAAAGGAAAATAGTACCAAGAAGCTGCTACAGGAAACACAGCTTTATAATTGATTACCTTTTCTATAGCACAGGCTGTACCAAAGACATCGAATACTCCTAAGTGAGCAAAAAAAACGGACAGCCCTTCTTTTTTACTATCAACTATTTCCTTTGCCTCAAAAATTCCGTTCAAAGAAGTATCGTCATCAGAAACATGCGAAAAATGTGAAAAAAGCCATCCTAAAGGGAAACCATATAATGTAACTTTAGAAAAATGCTTTTTTTTTGAACTAGAGAACATATGATAACTATACAATACTCATCATAATTCGCAACATTTATTCAGATTTTTATTTTTTTACAGGGCTTGGTAGAGTATGTAAAAACTTACTTTTCCACATTTGCATTTGATGCAACACCTGAGGAGGTTTGTTGAGGTATGAGAATTTTACGCAGCCCCTCTGTAACAACATTGATTTTTTCAATCAGTTCTTCCACATTCTTGCTGATTTCATTAATATCATCTTCTAATTTTGACCATTCAGCAACAGAAGTTTTGGCCAAATTGTGAAACAAGTGATTTCTAGATTTAGCTACTTTTTCTAAAATTTTGATGATATCCGCTTTATCAGGAAAAGAATACTTTGCTAAGCTCCTTGTCGATTGTCCTAAAGTCTGCTTTTCACTAACTGATCTTTCATCAATATATAGTATTGCTCCATAATCAATGTAACTAGATCGATAAACGAGGTAATTCAAGTTTTCTAATAAGTGTTCTGCTAAGTATTCCGCCAAACTAACATAAATCATTGCTGAAGCTAATTTACCACCAAAACGCTCACTTTTCGCAAGTTCTCTTGCTTCAGTGATAAAAGCATTTTTTAGTTCAATCTCATCGTGGGTGAAAAGCTGAAAATCTTTTTGTTTTTTTTTATTCATACTTTTTCATTTTGCAGGGCCGGAGGGATTTGAACCCCCACGGAGTGTTTTGGAGACACTAATGCTACCATTACATTACGGCCCTATTATTCTCTTCTGAGTATCAACTCTGAGAGCATAGTATAAATTGAGGTTAATTCTTCTGCAACCCTAACATCATAATATCGTACACGAAAACTACCAAAATAGCCCTCTTTTTTTCTTTTTCCCGTATTTGACTTTAAGTAGCTTTTACTAAACTGGCTTAAGGGAATACCAGAAACATCAGACCAGTATTTTTCTGTCCAAGCCCTATCATGATATTCATGTAAGTGAACTAACCCCCTCAGCTTTTTTTCATCAATTATAAAAGCCCTCCTCAGAGTAAATAAAAATAGTTGTATCATTTTTGGATCGGAATTAATAAATGATACTAAACTTCCAGATTTACTCCCTTCTGTCCAAAATAGCAAAGAACAAATAATTTTTAATTGCTCCTGAGAAAAATCGAATCTATTAAAGAAAGATTTTACTTTCTTATTTATTCCCGCTTTTCTAGCTAACACCTGTTTATGTTTGGTAAGTATTGCTTTTTGTTGAGACAAGTATTTCTTATTGTTAATCTTCTCAAGTGCTAAATCATTCAACTGCACATTTTTTAACCAAACAGAAAGTGTACTTTTTGAAATACCTAATGATTGTGAGATAAAAAAAAGAGAGTTACCTTCTTCACGAAGTTTTTTTGCTTTTTGCTTTACGGCAATAGAATAAGACATAAATTTGAGGTTACATAACCATTTTATCATGTTTATATCTAGAATAAATGTCCAATACTACTATATACTGATACATATGCCAGAACTATTTGACAAATTTTTAGTAAAAACTTTGCAAAAAGATAAAAAGCTACTCGAGAAAACAGAAATCCCAACAATCACTGTCTCTGCTGCATATCGTGAAGATCTCAAAAGAGTTCATGGATATCCAGACAACGATACAATTCCAGACGTAGTTTTTTCTAGAGCCCACTACTCTATGGCTGCGGGCATTGCAGTAGAAGTATGGGGCAAAAAAATTCAACCAGACAAAATGTGGGTAGTCGACCCAACTAACTATGTTTCAAATAAACAGTGGTCTTCAATTATCCTCACAGAAAATATTGGCAAAGTTTTAGCACGCCATAAAATTCTCAAACTTATCAAAGATTTTATAGATAAGTTTGGCAGAAGTAAGCTTCCAATACTCAAAAGTATCACCCCTCCTTTACTACACTTAACTGAAAACATTACTTACCCAATTCTTTCACTTCATATTGCTGCAGGAAATATACTTGCAGAGCAAGGAAAGAAGGTTGTTCAGGTAATTACCGATCCACACGTTCGGGATGAGTACGTGTTTAACTCGGACAAGGAAAATATTGTCTTTTGTGTCTTTGATGAACAAACAAAAACCGAATTTTTAGAAAAAGCTGCGCTTCTAGGTAAGGAAGCCAGTCCAGAAAGAGTTATTGTCACCGGACCTCCGGTTGATCCAAGAATAATTGCTTGTAGAAAAAAGAAAAACACCTGGAGAAGTGGCTGTTTGAACCTTTGCCTTACCACCGGTGGACTTGGCACAAATAGTCAGGAAATGATGGAAGTTGTCCGCCAACTGGTACCAAAACTAAAAAACACGAACTGTAAATTTAAGCTCCTTGTGTATACTGGGACACATAAAGACATTTATGACGAAATCGTAGCCATTGCGAAAGAAAATAAGGTAAAGATTGGTCGGTCTGAAGATAAAACTGCTCCATTTAGGGTCTTTCATCATCCACAACTCGTTGATGCTAATGAGTTCTTGATCAAATATGCCTTCCCTTGGGCTGACGGTTTTATTTCAAAACCTTCTGGAGACATGGCCTATGATGCAGCTGCTTCCGGTTCATTCATTCTCACACTTGATGAATGGGGAGAATGGGAAGAACGTATTAGAGAAGTTTTCGAACAACTAGAAATTTCCAGAGTAGCACTCACAGAAAACATTGGAACTCAACTTCGAGTCTTAACTTCAGCTCAAGGAAAAGCACAGTCTTGGGTAGAAAAAGCCATGAATAATGCTCACAAAATAGATCCTCTGTTCTTAAATGGGGCAAAAAAGATTATAGAAGTTGTAAAAAATTTTAAGTAAACCTTAACCATTTATCTGGATCTGGTAACCTTGAAACCAAGTTTAGGTGTTAATTTTTTTCTGTAACCCTCTAGTTTTTGGCTCCTAAACTCTTCTAGAATTCTAGAAGCAACATCAATACCCATAGCTTCAATCTCATCTAACATCCATGTTGTGATTGGGTGATTGCCACCTAATCTATTTGCAAAATCTTCCATTCTTTGAAGACTAAAAACTCTGTTTTCTGTCTTAAGTCTACGAATTTCTTCTACTATCTGTTCTGCCTCTATCCTCAGCTTTTCTTCTAGTTCTTCCGCTCTTAGTTTTTGACCTATTTTTTCTAATTGATCGCTACTACCTTCTGTCTTCATAGTTTCTTATTATACATACTATTTAAACAACTTCTTGTGGATTACGAAATTGCAGGTTTTGGTTACCTAACCAAAAAGCCCCCGATTTCTCGAGGGCTTTTAAAATTTTCATTCAAAAAAATTATTTTAATTTCTTCATTTGTTTGTGATCTGTATGTTTTTTACAAACTTTACAGTACTTGCTTAATGGAAAAGTTGAAACATTTTTTGTTTGTTTCATTAAAATTTCATTATTTTTGTTGTATTCGGTAACATATCCAAAAGCTTTACAAACGCTACATTGTAAACCTGTTATTTGGCGTGGACCTTTTTTCTTTTTTGCTGCCATAGTAATTTCTTTCTTTTAATCAAGACTGGTATTATATCAGAACTTGTCAATGTGGGCGAGTTCAAATTTTTTTAGAATTTTAGGCGTTGTAACTAACGCTTATTAAAAACCAATCGATTGAGCCACCTCGGGGATTCGAACCCCGCACCTTCTGGTTACAAAACAGATGCTCTACCGAATGAGCTAAGGTGGCATTGTGCCGAGTGAAGGATTCGAACCTCCGAAGACTATGTCAGCAGATTTACAGTCTGCCCCCGTTGACCGCTTGGGTAACTCGGCTTATTTACTTGTTAAATGTAGTTCACACACAATTTCATGCGCAATTATTATATCATTAAGATACCTTGAGCCCAGAGAGGGAATCGGACCCTCGACCTCTTTCTTACCAAGAAAGCGTTCTGCCACTGAACTATCTGGGCAGCTCTCCGCTCTGTTTTCATCAAAATTTATCCAAAGCAGGAGAATATTTTATCATAAATAAATCACAAGTGCAGAAGAAAATATGGCTAAGAAACAACACCAAATATCAACAACTCTCACACTAGCCTCTGATCTCTGTAAATTATAACTTTGTCTATTGCTATTTTTAGTCATAAATATAGATAAACAATTGATAAAAATTGTAAAAATAAAAAAAGAAACAACAGCACAAACGTTTTGACTGAAAAAAGCCCGGTTGGCAAAAAAATTCGGGCAGTTTTTTAACAACCGGGCGTGAAGGGCTACGATTTTCCCGCAAAATAGCAGGTGGGTAGGAAATCTACATCACCACGGTGATGCGGAATACTCCATGAACCCTAAAAAAAGTGTTCAGGAAAAATAAATTTGTAAACCCCTCACGCTCGACTGTTAATGTGCCAATCTTATATCTAAAGTATAAAGCTTTGGCTCAAACTATTGAAGGGTCAAAAGAGATTTATAAATCAACGTAACTCGAGCTACTTTTGAATCTCCTCTAGCCACTCAGCAACATTTGGACCATATTTTTCACTATCAATCACAAACTTAAGATGAGCTTTAAAATAATTCTCTGGATCACCAGTGGTCATCCACTCACCTTTTGTTTTACCAACAAGCACTGTCTTTGTTTCTGCTACTTTTGTAATAGCATCAACTGTCCAAAGTTCATCATCTTTACCAGTATTGCCACCAGTTAAGTGTTGTAAAACTTCTGGGGTCAGCAAATATCTACCATATGAGCCAAGTCTAGATGGTTCTGAACCCTTATCTGGTTTTTCAACAATATAATCCAAATCTGTTTCTGAACCATCTTTAAACTTAATGATTCCATATTTATCAACAACATCAGCAGAAACCTCTTGAGACATAATAATGCCAGAGACATCTGGGTTTGCTTCGTATAAATCAACCATAGTCTTGACGTCTCCTTGCTCTCCAAACACAACGTCATCACTATAGATAACAACAAAAGCTTCTTCTCCTTCAACAAATTTTGATGCAGAAACAACTGGAGAACCATTTCCATAAGGCAAGCTTTCGTCTTGAGTAATCACCACAATCTTTGGAAAATCTAAAACATGTTGAACTGGTTCATAACGATCTTCTTTGCCTTGTGCAGCTAATTGTTTTCTAATTCTGTTGACACCATTATTAAAATAATCTTCGTAAACTGGCTTACCCTCTGGAGTAGCAACAATGATAATTTCTTCTATTCCAGCCTGAGCACATTCTTCAACCATAAACTGCATAATTGGTCTGTTTCCAAGTGGTAACATTCCTTTTGGAACAGTTTTAGTGATTGGCAAATATCTGCTTGCAAAACCTGCATCAGTGATAATTGCTTTTCTCACTTTCTTTTGTATATCAGTGGACATAGAGTCTCCCTTAAATCTATTTGATTTATACAATACATGTATCACTAGTGTATCACACAGCAAAAAATCTTCATACTTTTTCATATTTAATGTAGTACCCAAGTTTAGCCTTAAGAAACATATTGCTTGAATATAAAAATATGTCTATACTAAAGTATTGATGAAAAAAGCAAATTCAGTATTTCAAACACTCCTAGAAAATTTTAAAAACTTAGTTCCATATATCGGAGCTTTATTAGTTGCAGCAGGTATCATTGGACTCTTATTTATCCAAAAACCTCTAGAAACTTCTCAGGATACAAGAAGTGAAGCTAAAACTGCTGATACTGTTGCTAAACCTGGTATATCTGCAGAACTAAGGACAAAATTTGAAGTTAATAAAACTGGAGAAGTTGCCTTTAACCTCAATAGTGCTAATTATACTTTTACACACGTATATGCAGTTTTTAACATAACAAATAAAGACCTAGATACCCCAGAGGTAATTGTAAATCAAGGATCTGGTTTTGATGCAAAAGAAATTGAAGTTCAGAAAATTTCTGATGGATATTTAGTTAAAGTCACAGCAGTTAAAAATAATTTAGATTGGCTCGTTGAACCATCAGATAAATCGCTTATTAGACTTAAACTGGTTCCAAGAAAACCTGGTAAACTCCAAATTACTTTCGATCCAGACAGAACCTATGCAGATACCTTAAACCTTGCTGTCCAATTAACTGTTCCAACTGGGCTTGAATATGAAATAACCGGTTCTACAGGTTCTGATACTCAAACCGCATGTAAAAATTCTGGAGGAACATGGAAAGAATTCCCAAATAGCTGTGCAGACAACTGTTGGTCATTGGTCTCAGAACAAGCCTGTCTTGACGTACTCACAGACAGTTGTGATTGTGGAGCAAGTAAATGTTGGAATGGCACAACTTGTGCAAATAATCCTGGAACAACGCCTCCTCCATCTGGGACACCTACCCCTACTCCAACAATAACTCCATCTCCTACCCCAACACCTACTGTTCCACCAGTACAAGGATGTAACGAAACCTGTACCAGTAACAGAGACTGTGAAGTTGGCATGCGCTGCTATGCAACTGGAGGCCAAAAACTATGTAGACTTGCTATAAATCCAAGCAGTTCTTCTTGCCAAGAATCTAGTGGCAATACTGGAGGTGGGAACAATGGTGGAGGCTCTAGTGATACTGGTTCAGGAACAACACAAACTACATTACGAAGCTGTAACCAATACTGTACAAGCAATTCTGAATGTGTTGCTGGTTTAACCTGCTATGAAAGCTTTTGTAGAAACCCTCAAAACCCTCAAGATTATCGTTGTGCCAACCCAACTGCCCAACAAACAGCTGCCGTTATTCAAAGCTGTAATGAAACCTGTTCTACGAATAGAGACTGTGCAGTTAACTTACGCTGTTATGAGGGACAATGCCGTTTAGCAACAAATGTTAGTAGCACCTCTTGTAGCGCAACAACTCAAGAAACTGTTTCTAATGCATACTCAAATAAAGTTACTGATGCAAGCAATGCTGCAGAAGTTGCAGACTCTGACACTCCACTCAAAGGTGATAAGACTGTAGAAAATGCAACTGAGTTTAATGAGCAAGGTAATGCGCTTGTAGAGAAAAAAGTATATGATGATTCCTACGAGGCAGACGAAACACTCTGGGGACTGGTTAAAAACCTCATTCAAAATCCAGAATCAAAACTTCCATTCTTTATTATCTTAGTCGGCATTTTGCTTTTGGTCCTCTCTATACTCTTTGCAGTTATGAGTAAACTTAGAAAGCCTGGTAGTTCAGTTACATACCATCCACATACTGAGGATAGGAAGATCGATGTACAAACCTATGCTGTAAAGCCAGGTACCCCTCAGGGATCAGAAAAAGCTAAAGAATTATTAAAAACGCTTGAAAATCAACCTAAAGCCTGATACAATACCTGCCTATGCTAAGTCCAGTCAATTTCATTCAAGAAGTTGTGAGAGAAACCAAGAAAGTTACTTGGCCTACAAGAAAACAAACTCAAGATATGACACTCCTTGTTATTGGTGTTAGTATCGCAATTGGCTTATACATAGCACTACTCGACACAGTCTTTCAAAAATTGTTGTCCGCAGTTTTATAAAAATTGTATATATTAAAAAAAAGAAGAAAATAGAGAAATTACAGAATATGACAGACCAAATGCAACAACCACTAGAAGCTCCAGAGGTTCAAGAAGTTAAGGTACAAACCCCTAACCTTGTTATTATCTCTAACACTGAAAACAGAAAAGCTCGTTGGTATGTTGTTCACACTTATTCTGGTCATGAAAACAAGGTCGCAGAAGCACTAAAACAACGTGCAGAAACCTTAGACTTAACCGACAAAATCATTTCTGTTTTGATTCCTACCCAAGAAAAAATCCAAATTAAACGTGGCCAAAGAAAAAATGTTACTGAGAAAATTTTTCCAGGATACATGCTCGTTCAAATGGAACTTACCGACAATTCTTGGTTAGCAGTTAGAACAACTCAGGGTGTCACCGGATTTGTTGGTGTTGGAAATAAACCAACTCCACTTCCAAAACACGAAGTTGAAGCAATTAGAAAATACATGACACAAGCTGCTCCTTCATACAAGGCTGATTACTCAGAAGGTGAAGCTGTCAAAATCGTTGATGGTCCATTTAATGACTTTTTGGGAACCGTTAACTCTATTGATGAAGAAAAAGGTCAAGTTGAAGTGTTAGTTAATATTTTCGGCCGAGAAACTCCAGTTACACTCGACTTTTTACAAGTAAAGAAAGTTTAAAAAAATTAGAAATAAAGAAAATTAGAAGGCGTACGCGCAAATAAACAATACAAAAGTGCGGCGAAAAAAGTATGGCAAAAAAAATAATTAACGTTCTTAAGTTAAACCTCCCAGCAGGAAGCGCTACTCCAGCTCCTCCAGTCGGTCCTATTTTAGGTCAAGCAGGTATTAACATGATGGACTTCTTGAAACAATATAATGACAAAACATCAGATAAAAGAGGTCAAGTTATTCCTGCAGAAATCACTGTTTATGCAGACAGATCTTTCTCTTTTGTTTTAAAACTTCCACCAGTATCAGCAATGATCAAACAAGCTTTAAAACTCAAAAGTGGAAGTGCAACCACAGGAAAAGCTGTCGTTGGAACCTTAACTCAAGACCAACTTCGTGCTATTGCTGAAGAAAAGATGCCAGATCTTAACACCAACAATATTGATGCCGCAATGAAAACAGTTGCCGGTGCAGCAAGAAGTATGGGCGTTAAAATCGCTGAGTAAGTTAAAAAAATACGCATAAAAAAGCATACAGCTCAATAAGTGCGTACAAATTAAAACTGGGGGGTAACCCCCAACTGGGAGCAATCCCACTAAGTATCAATACTACTGCTTTATAAAAGTTGTGAATCTTCACAATAAGGGTAAAAACTACCCCGAAAAAATCTATTGCAGGAGAGAAAGGAAAACCTATATGGGTTCCAAAAAAAATGTCGACATGAGTGCGGCACAAGACACAGTAAAAGTTGTTGAAACAGCTGAATCAGTAGAAGGAACAGAAACTTCCAAAAAAGAAGCTCTTGTTACTTCCAAAAAAGTCAGAAGCAGAAAATATGCTAAGACCAGATCTCAAGTTGATAAAACAAGAAAATACACAACTGCTGAAGCAGTCGCAATCATCAAAAAACTTTCCTACACAAAATTTGACGGCACAATCACATTGGATGGAGTTGTCAAAGAAGCTGGAAAAGTTGCTTCCCTCACACTTCCTCACTCAACAGGAAAATCAATTAGAGTTGCTATCGTTGATGATGCTCTATTAGCAGAAATCGAAGCTGGTACTATCGAATTTGACGCATTAGTCACAACTCCACAATACATGCCAAAACTCGCTAAATTTGCTAGAGTTTTAGGTCCAAAAGGATTAATGCCTAATCCAAAGAATGGTACAGTTACTCCAAAACCAGAAATCAAAAAAGCTGAATTAGAAAGAGGTACATTCGAACTCAAAACCGAGAAGAAAAACCCTGTAATTCACGTTACAGTTGGTAAAGTTTCTATGGATGACAAAGCTTTGGTTGAAAATATTGAAGCTTTATTGACCATTGCAAAAGGAAAACTCCAATCTGCAACAATCTCAGCAACCATGAGCCCTAGTGTAAAACTAGAAATTACAAGATAATTTTTCTTGGTACAAACAGTACTTACACAGAAAATAGAAGCCCTGTCAGACTCTAAAATAATAAAAGTCTGACAGGGCTTTTTGTTGCCCTTTTCTTATTTTTCGCATTTTTTCTGGTTTTGTCATAATTTTATTCTTATTCTCTACTCGACCAAAACATGCTAGAATCAGAAGTTACAATGCACAAAAATTTCCATAATCTAAAAATAAATGTAGTACTTTCTGATCTCAAAACTTCAGAAAAAACTGGATTGACCTCCCAACAATCTACCGCGCTTCAAGAAAAGCACGGATTCAACGAAATAGAAGAACAAGAATCAGTACCTTGGTGGAAAAAACTACTTGAACAATTTAACAACTATCTTGTCTGGATTCTAATAGTTGGAGCTATTATCTCTATACTCGCTGGAGAACTCATTGATGGAATTTTAATCATTGCTATCATCCTTTTTATGGCAATTCTTGGCTATATCCAAGACGCAAAGGCGGAAGAATCACTCAAAAACCTCAAAAAACTTGAATCTCATAGTACCACAGTTCTTCGTGATGGAAAATTTATCACTATTAACACTAGAGATGTTGTTGTTGGAGATATTGTCGAGCTGAAGGCTGGTGACGGCATTCCTGCTGATATCAGAATTATTGAAGCACAAAACTGTACTATAGATGAGTCTACCCTAACAGGTGAATCATTACCTTGTAGTAAAAGAGGTGGTGTACTCGAAGAAAATACCCCATTGGCAGAACGAAACAACATGGCCTACAGTGGTACCCTACTACTTGAAGGCAAACTCAGTGCCGTTGTAGCTGCTACAGGAATGGAAACCGAACTTGGTAAAATCGCAAAACTCCTTAAAGACACCGAATCTGAACCTACTCCACTAGAGCAACAATTAGAAAAACTTGGAAAATTCTTGAGCACCGTACTCATTGGTATGGTAACAATTGTTCTCTTTTTAAATGTTTTTGTTCGAGGTGAACACTTTTTAGAAGCTCTCATTGAGTCTGTTGCTCTGGCAATTGCGGCTGTGCCAGAAGGTTTACCTGCTGTTATCACAATCTGTTTGGCCTTTGGAACTCAAGTAATGGTTAAGAAAAATGCGCTTGTAAGAAAACTCAAAGCAGTTGAGGCACTCGGTAGTGTTTCTGTTATTTTAACTGATAAAACAGGAACTCTTACCACCGGTTCAATGTCTGTGACAGAAACATGGACAACAGATTTATTAGCCTCAAAAAAGCAACAAGAAAAACACGCTTCTCCCCTTTTGGGGCAACTACTACGAGTTGCTAAACTTTGTAATACAAATTCTAATCCAACCGATATTGCTATCCTGAATTGGGTGGAAGAAAGTGCTGCAGAAATACCTGATTTGCCAAAAGTTTTTGAGTATGAGTTCAATAGTTCCTTCAAGAGAATGTCTACTGTTCACAACTATTCTTCCAACTCTAAAAGTAAAAAAGAAACATTTTTCGTAGCAACAAAAGGTGCCCCAGACATTCTT
Organism: uncultured Pseudomonadales bacterium; assembly: GCA_964620965.1. Taxonomy (GTDB): domain Bacteria; phylum Patescibacteriota; class Microgenomatia; order UBA1400; family PJMF01; genus VFLK01. The sequence goes on along the minus strand of CAZUHV010000003.1, from coordinate 185,572 downwards.
TTAAGCTATACTACTCACTATTTTAATGCGCAATCAGAAGCTGTTAAACTTAGCCCAGAAGCAAAGAAAAAAGTCGAAGAACAACTACTTGAAATGACTTCAAAAGGACTGCGTGTAATAGCGCTTGCAGAAAGAACGCTACATTCTTTCAAAAAGACGGATAAACGTAATAGTATTGAAAATAATCTCACTCTTATTGGTTTGATTGGCCTCAGTGATCCAGCTAAAAAGGAAGTTCCAGAAGCAATTGAACTTGCAAGAAAAGCTGGAATTCAACCAATCATGATGACCGGTGATAACCCAGTAACTGCAAAAACAATTGGACTTATGGTTGGACTCATCAGTAAACAAGAAGCAAAACAAAAACATATCGTCATGTCTGGTGCAGAACTTGATGAAGCTATTGCAGAGAATAGAAAAAATGACATTCTTGGGGCACGAATTTTTGCCAGAGTTTCTCCAAGTCACAAATCGTATATTGTTGACTTGTTCCAAAACGCAGGATATCTCGTTGCTATGGTTGGAGACGGAGTTAACGACGCACCTTCCCTAAAAGCCGCACATGTTGGAGTGGCTATGGGAAAAAGAGGAAGTGATGTTACTAAATCTGCAGCTGACTTGGTCTTACTTGACGACAACTATAGCACCTTAGTTGAAGCAATCAAAGAAGGTAGATTTATTCTGCAAAGAATTCGTTTATTCGTGAGTTACCTCTTAAGCTGTAACTTCGCCGAAATCGGAATTTTTGTTGCTGCAACAATTATTGGTGTACCAATTCCTTTAACAGCAGTTATGTTGCTTCTTTTAAACATTGTTACAGATGCTGCCCCAGCTATTGCAATGTCTAGAGAGCCAGGTGACGAAACACTCATGAATCTTCCTCCAAGAAAGAAAGATGAATCTATTATTACAAAACCAATGTGGTTTAACATTGGACTGATGACAGTTGTGGCGACTTTCGCTGTTATGGTCTCTTACTTTGTAGGATTAGAAATCTCAACAGCAACAGCACAAACAATGGCATTTGTTACCTTATCTATGACAGAGCTTTTTAGAGCTTTTACAGCACGATCCATTGATAAATCTCTGTTCAGTATTGGTCTAAGTAAAAACAAGTGGATTCCAGGTTCTGTGATTTTTGGTACAGCAGTTACCTTGTCCGTCGTATATCTTGGTGGAGACATCTTTAAAACCGTGCATTTAAGTGCAGAATTGCTTGCTATCGCAATTGTAGTATCTTTACTTGCCCCAATAGTTGAGGAAATCTCTAAAGTTACTATAATTCGAAAGATAATGTAGTAAAAATACCTGTTAATTACAGTTATTCTATGCTTCTCTCTCGTATCTGTTGCTTAACTGATTCAATAAACTCGTCAACTCGTTGAACATCTTGGTTTTTGCCATCTCGTTTTCGAACAGTAACGGTAGCTTCTGCAGCTTCTTTTTCACCAACAACTAGCATATATGGAACTTTTTCCATTTGCGCGTCACGAATTTTTGCTTGCAAACGCTCTGATCTGTCATCAACTTCTACCCTAATGTTTTCCCGAACCATCTTTGAATAGAGTTCTTGTGCATAAGCATTAAATTTATCTGATATAGGCAAGATTTTCACTTGGGTTGGAGCAAGCCAAACCGGGAATTTTCCAGCAAATTTTTCTATTAAAAATGCGAGTGTTCTTTCGATTGCGCCAATAGAAGAACGATGAATCACGATTGGCTGTTCAACTTCACCATGTTCGTTAACATACTTAAGATCAAAACGTTTTGGCATCACAAAATCATACTGAACAGTAAAAGCAGTGTCTTCTTTGCCATTTACATTTCTCATTTGAACGTCAATTTTTGGACCATAAAACGCAGCTTCTTGTTCTGCTTCAACAAATTTTGAACCACGTTCTTCCAAAACTTCACGCAAAACATTTTCTGCAAAATCCCATGACGCGTCATCTTTGTAATATTTCTTTTCATCAGCTCTGTCTCCAAGAGATAAGCGGTATGAAAGATCTTTGCCTGGTTCTAAACCAAATGTTTTACCCATAAACTCAATTAAATCCAAAACTCCGTTAATCTCATCTTTTGCTTGAGATTTCATACAAACAATATGTGAATCTGCTAAACAAAAACTTCGAACCCTAATCAATCCAGAAAGCTCTCCAGAACGCTCAAAACGATACAACTTTGCGAGTTCTGCAATACGCATTGGAAGCTCCCTATATGAGTGTGGATGTGCGTTATATAACTCAAAGTGATGTGGGCAAGTCATTGGACGAAGCATATATTCCTCTTCTTCAATTTGAATTGGCGCGTACATGCTTTCTTTGTAATACGGATAGTGACCAGATTTTTTGTAGAGGTCTAGATTAGCAATATCCGGAGTCATAACATGTTGGTAACCTCTTCTGATTTCTTCATCAGTTACAAAACGTTCAAGTTCTCGACGAACCGTTGCCCCCTTTGCTGTCCATAGAGGTAATCCTTTACCGACTGTATCAGAAAAGACAAAAAGACCAAGCTCTTTACCGAGTTTTCTATGATCTCTGTTTTTTGCTTCCTCTTTCATTTTGATAAAAGCATCAAGTTCTTCTTGACTAAAAAACGCTGTTCCATAAATACGAGTCAGCATTTTATTTTCTTCACTGCCACGCCAGTAGGCACCTGCAACTGAAAGCAACTTAAAGTATTTCAAGCTCACAGCTGGCTTTTCTATGTGACCACCTCTACAAAGATCAGTAAAATTGCCAGATTTATAGAGTGAAATCTGTTCACCAGCTTGAACTATGTCTGTAACCAGTTCTGTTTTATATTCGTTATCTTTGTAACGCTCTAATGCTTCTTGAGAAGAGATTTCTTGGCGCTCAAAACTTCCCCAACTTTTACTAAGAAACCTCATCTTTTTTTCTATTGCTTGAAAATCTTTATCGCTGATTTGAATATCCCCAAAATCAAAATCGTAATAAAACCCATCTTCTGTTGCTGGCCCGATCGTTAGTTTAGCCTCTGGATATAACTCTAAAACTGCAGCCGCAAGTAAATGTGCTGCAGAATGTCGTAGTTTTTCTAGTTCTGCTTGATTATGTTGTTCGTTCATATTGTCTTTCTTTTCCTTATTATAATAGTTTGTTCTTGTCTGTGGGAAGCGATTTTGTTTCTTATGTACTTTTTGCTTCCCACTTTTTATCTTGTATATCTGTTTCATGCTTTGCATCTTTCGTACCTGCGACTTTTTTAAACAAAAAAGATCGAGTCCTGCGCTTTGCATATTTCATGCCAGCTGAATTTTATTCAAAAATTCAGGGCATGAAAGAAAAAAGCCCCCTGTTTAGGGGGCTTCCTGATTCGTTTTCAAACACTATCAGCCACACCCTAAACAGGGATTGTAGTTGTGGTGGTAGTGGTTGTGAGGTTTTTATCCATCTCGAGGATTATACCATAAAACAATTTGAGCATTATTCCTCTCGACAGGGACCTTGAGTAAAGGGACGATGTTGGGCGAAATTAAAATCCTTAATGCTAATGGCATTAGTGACTGGATTAAGCCAAGGAAGAACCTCATATTGCTTAAGCACGTTCATTAACCTTTCAAGGGTTTCTCTGCTGTAGGGGGCAGAAGTTTCTTCTAATTTCATACAAACACCTCCTGTTTGCTTCCTAGCACACTTTTATTACTACTTTGGTTTAAGAAAATCTCTGATTTTTACCTGTGCAAAACATCTTTACTTTTTCATCCACCTATCTGAACTGAGTGCTCCTTTGCATAAGAAAACTATAGCTTGTTATTTCTTAGCATTTTTCTTTTTAGGTTTTCGCGAAAAACCTAGTTGCATACACTTCTCCTTCGATATTTTTAAGAAAACTTAAAAACCAAGTCGACAGTACTGTGCAAAAAAACACTCTACAGATATTAAAAAACCTCTCGTGTGCTTGAGAGGTTTGCGCTTAGACTGTAATTTTTTTTAACTTACTGCTGCACAAACCTCTCCCATCTTAATTTGGAAGCGGCAAATGTGGTTGCTGGTAAGCCAATAAAAATTACTTGTCATTGGTGTATACTGTAAAACAAAACCAGAAATATTACAATATGTAATTTGTACATACACACAAAAAATGAAAACAACACCAGAGGAAATCAGTGGGGGGAAACCAGAAAAAACTCCAAATGACAAAATACGTTCATTAGAAACTCATAGGAATATGGCTTTTCTTGTAAATCTATTTTTCAAGTTGAAACAAGAAACTTTAGGACAAATGAGTCGTGCAAAAAAGCTCAAACAAGAGTTTTTAGCCAGAACCTCTCAACTGACTGCGCACAACAGAGTTGCATCTGTATTACTCTATGCAATCAAGTACGGAGCTCAAGATTCTGCACGAATTGATTTACGGCCACTCTCATCTGTCCAAGAATTGCTCGTCGAAATCAACAAATTTTTTCCTATAGACGAAAGTAACCCACTTTCAGCCTCGATCATTCAAAGTCCAAACACATTTTTTTCAAAAAGAGTTGCGAGTAAAATCAAAAAAAACGAAAGTATAAAACGATCTCTGAGTATTCCAGTAAATGATTTGGTCGCCTTTTTAAGTTCACACGGCGTTACAGTTCCACAGTTTGCAGATAAGGAAATTCAAGTACATGTCGTAGGAACCTCAGAGGACGGTATCCCAACGGCACTGATTTATTGGATTGCAGGAAAACCAAATAAGGAAAGAACTCCCTCAAGACTAGAATCTGCGCCTAGTGTTCTAAGACCTGGCTTGGTTTAAAATTAATTTAAATTAGTTTTTAAGTTCAAATCAATCTTTTTTAGATAATTCAAGAAAAAAAATACTTGACACTTCTTGATATAAATTATATAATTCCAGTCTGTCATCCAAAGACAGCGTGCAATTTGCTTGCGAAAACAAAAATCGCAAATAAACATAAGACACGCCGAGGCTGAGAAAATTAAAAGTTTTAATGAATAAAAACCGTCAAATGGTTGCCCCACCAAGATTCAAGTCTCGGTTACAAAAACACTTAAAACTTTTTTCACTCTCCCCCATCTTTGGTTGATACAAAAAAGAAATTGTATTAAGTAGTAGTTCTCTAGGAAAGACTATGCCAAACCAAAAAAACCAACAAATGGTCCAAAGTCTCAAAGACAAGATCGCAGCGGCTAAATCATTGGCAATCGTCGATTATTCCGGAACAAGTGCAAACGACCAAGTTGCATTCAGACAAAAAATTGCTGAAGCAGGTGGTGAAGTTCTTGTTACCAAAAACACTTTAATCGATATTGCAATTGGTAAAGGCAAACTTTCTGAATCTCTAGAAGGAATGAATGCTGTCGTCTTTTCAAACAATGACGAAGTTGCAGCTATCAAGGCCCTATTCGACTTTCACAAAGACTCAGAAAAATTAGAGATTAAACAAGGCTACATGGAAGATAAAGTTCTTTCTGCTGCAGAAGTAGAAGCACTCAGCAAACTTCCAGGTAAATCCGAGCTTATCTCTATGCTTATTAGAACCTTACAATCTCCTGCTACAGGACTTGTTAATGTTCTTAAAGCTAACCAAAGAGACTTGGTTTACGCTCTTAAAGCTATTGCTGAAAAAGGCAACGCCTAATCACTTGGTAAACAAGCTTGAAAGTAAATCGCTGGTTGTCTTCAGCTAAAACAGACACCGTTGAAAACTTAAAACTAAGGAATCAACAAAAATAGTACAAAACTCGCTGAAAACAGCAAGAAGAAAGGACATTCATGTCAGAAGAAACAAAAGCACTCTCAGCAAAAGTGCAAAAAATCGTAGACGCAGTTAAAGATCTCTCTTTAATGGAAGTCTCAGAATTAGTAAAAGCACTCGAAGAAGAATTCGGTGTTACCGCAGCAGCTCCTATGATGATGGGTGCTATGCCAATGGCAGGCGCAGCAGCAGAAGCTGTTGAAGAAAAAGAAGAGTTTGACGTTGTCTTAAAAGACGCAGGTTCAAACAAAATTGGTGCTATCAAAGCAGTTAGAACACTCAAACCAGAATTAGGTTTAGGTGAAGCTAAAACTTTCGTAGAATCAGCTCCAAAAACAGTTTTAGAAGGTGTTAAAAAAGAAGTTGCTGAACAAGCACAAAAAGACCTCGAAGCTGCAGGTTGTGTTGTTGAATTAAAGTAATTTTGGATCCTCTCTTTTTCGAAGAAAAAGGAGTTGATACAAAATTTGCAAAGCACTATTAAAAAACTTTGCGTAGTTCAACTTAAAATAAAAACTAAAACCCCACTCAATGAGTGGGGTTTTTGCTATACTGAGTTTATGCCTTCAATGAGAGAAAGAATTCTAGCGATTACTGGTTTTGATATCGACACTGTGAATACGCAAGAAAAAACTCGCACTCAACAAGACTCAAATATTGAAATAGTAACTCAATTTCAAGAACCTAAAGTGCAAATTCTGTCAGACAACCAAGCAGAAATTTCAATTACTTTTCCTTTTCCCAACGTACATATCCATGACCTTCCCCACCTTAAAATTACCAATATTTACACACATAACGGAATTAACTCACTAGATGATAGGTTCGCAACACTCATTGGTTCAGGAGTACTAAATTTGGTAATACGAAAAATTTTAGATGGTAAATCAGGGAAAGAAACACTTGAAACAACGACTATGTCTAGAAGACAGTTTATAAAACTAGCTTCCATAGTTTCTCTTGTAGGGAGTGCTGCAATTGTCTTTGGCTCAAAATTTAATATTTTAGGCATTCTTGCTAATACAGGAGCAAGAACGGCAAAATATGATGACATAAAATCTCTACTTGCAAGTTATGACCCACTGAGAGCTTTTATCGGAGAAATGCTACAGTCAAAAAAAAGACAAGAAACATCTACATATTCTGAGCACTCAATAAATATAAACTTTTCTCAACAAAAAAACATTCATACTGAACCTTGCTACACACTTTCGTCAATTCCCGTCAGTTGGATAGAAACCAATAAAGAAAATGCTTTTGACGAACTTCTTATTTATGAACCAACTGATAGTGATTTTAAATTAGAACTCAACTCTGCCCTAGCCTACCCACAAGACGGAAAAGATGTAATTGGGTATCAAGTTGGGGTATTTTTGAGAAAGCTAATAGAAAGAAAAGGAAAAAAAGCATCCTACCATTCTCATAACAGATATAATGAGCCAGTACTTGGCTTTCCTTCACCACCATCCGACTCTGTAATGACAGATCCTCATGGAATCCCTTCTCCAGTTAACTACATGCATACAGGGCCGTTGTTTCTTTCATTTCATGATAGAAAAAGGGGAGATCCACTATTTACTACAGTTCCTTCTTGGACAGCTATTCCTTCAATGGGTTGGGGAGGAAGCGTTGTTGCAGAAAAAACAATGAGCCTAATTGAATTTATATGTTTTGCAAATTCGTATGCCTGCTGGTCAGTAGACATGCTTCCAAAATACCAAAAGCTTTCTTCCCAAGAAAAAGATTACTTTTTCAAGTTATTTGTTTCTAAACTCAAAGATCAATGGGGTGGAATTCCAATAGAAAACTACAATTATCCTGCCTATCACACAATAGTAACCTTTGATACTCAAGGAAATATACAAATTATGAGTGATACCCAACTAATATCAATCCTCACAGAAAAGTATACAAATAACCAACTAGAAGAATATTTATCTTGTCAAAATATCTTAAGACCAGTTTCTCTCATTAATATTAATACCTTTGATGACATACCAACTAGAGAAAATAGTGTTCACAACATTGCTATTAACTTTGCAGTGATAAAAGATAATAAATGCATAGGTTTTATTACCGCAAACCAAAATCGTCGAGTTACTATGAATCAATTAAGAAAAATAGCTCAACTTTGGTTAGATGAAAAAAATATTGATTACACTAATGCTTATCTTGTAGGAATGGATGAACACGGCGGAGGCGAAGTTGTTAATGCTACTGAAATTGAGTAACCAAAAATTCCCTATTGACCCAATTACGAATACTCTGCTACTTTGTATATAGCAAAGCTTACGTTTGAGCTACTTTTCACCGGTATGTGCTAAGCAGTAAGTTCTATTTACTGTTAGTAAGACAGCATTTTATTGATTTATTTGAATTTAAAATAAGTCAAGCAAACTGCAAAAAATAGTATAAATTGAGTTGCCTTAGAGTAAACCAAAGAAATAACTCTAGGCAGAAAACAACAAAAGGACAGCACATATGAACGATCAAGTTCAGCCAACCACTGTACAAGAGGAAGATAAAAAAACAGGGAGAGCTGATGACGCAAGCAGATTAGATATCAAAAACTTGCCAGACCTGCTCACTGTTCGTGAAGTAGCAGACTTACTTCGCGTTTCTCCATTAACCATTAAAAGATGGGGAAAAAGAGGTAAGCTTCCAGCAATTAGAATCAACTCACGCGGAGACAGAAGATATAAAAAAGAAGCAGTTCTCTGGTTACTTGGAGTAACTGGTGAGGATATGTAGATTGTAAAATCAATAAAAAATGAAATATAAAAAGCCCCCGATTGGGGGCTTTTTGATTAACTGGTTTTGATTTCTTTAATCAAATAATTAATACCCACTAGCTGAAAAACCAAGTTTTTTAAGCTTTCTCACTAAACTGCCCTTCTTTATATGACGAGGCAAAGAATTCAGGCTTTCTCTGACATCCCAATTGTTTATAGTAATAGACTCTCTGTCAGAAACGTCCAGAGATCTGTACATTTCAATAGCAGCATCCAAAGCAGTAGAAACCTGCTCAACCTTGACGTTACCTAAATAGTCTCGTTTTCCAGCCATCATTTTCAATAGCTCAGTAGCGCCTTTAATTACCTCTCCCGTTAAATAAGCTTTTGCTTCTGAAAGAATGACGTTTGGTTTCTTAAGCAGTCCTGCTTTTGCTAAGAGCTTATCTGTTTCTGAATTAACTCTCACATCGTCTTCGTCAACTGCACTCTTCCCAAACACAAATCCTGGCATTGCCTTTATAACAGTTGGAGATATACTCTTAAATCTATCTAGATCATCACCATAAACAGAAAACATTCGAGGGCTTTCTGATCTACTCCATTCACTTGTCATGTCTCTGAGAATAAGAGATAAAGCTTCAGAAGCGACTTTAGAATTACCAGAATAGTTCATTTGTAATAATAAACCTCTACAAACATTTTTTCTTCCTGAAACTATATCTCTTTGTTCCTGAGGACTAAAAGCTCCAAATTTTTTTGTCACATGTTGATGTTGAACCATTGTCTCATTGTTAATGTGGCCATATGTTTTCTTCGATTTAAGTCTTTTAATTGCAGCTTCTGTTATCTTATCTCCACCTTTCATACCTCGACTATCAACATCAGCAATTATACTAATCAATCTAGAAACATCTTCAAAATCATTAATTGGGAAATTATTTAAAACGTCAATCTTGTCATCAACATCAACTAAACCATCTTCTAAAAAGTTTTTAAGCACTTCATTTACATGATTGCCTTCAACCTGCATTAAGGCCAACATTGACTCATGAGAATATGAACTATACTCACCTTTCCCAACCAATCTTGGTGGCAAATTGCCCTTTGCTATAAGTTTTAGTTTACTTAATATAGTACTTTCAGCTCTTTGTCTGTACTCTTCTGTCGCTAAATCAGCACCTTTTTGTGCTTGTAACTCAGCTATCAACTTAGGAGCTACATTTATAAGAAGCCTTCTTTCATGAGGTTGCATCTGTCCATAGTTAGAACCTCCAAATTGCTCATCCGCACAAAAAGCCGATCCAAAAACTTCATAAATTAGTGTACCTTTATTCTGTACTAGAGAATCAACAAGCTCTTTAACCACTTCTTCTCTTGATTTTGAACCAGGTTTATAACCTGACTCATCATAAGAAGAACTTCGTTCTCTCCAAACAGCAGTACCATCTTCTGTTGTTTTAATTGTAGAAGCAATTCTTGCAAAAAGTTCTATCGTTTTTCTTTCTTTTGCTTTTTTCTCTTTAGCAGAGTCCTGCCAATGAGTTCTATCAACATTAGGAACTGCTTCTGCTAATTGTGATACTTGAGCATCTCTTTTGTCAGGATTTAATTGACTAACCCCACCAGCTTTAACAGTATCAGGCCTTCCAACTATATTATTCTTTGTTGCTTCTCTTAACCCTTTAAGAAGTGAATATGTCTCAATTGCCATACGATTTCATCCTTTTTTAAATTTCAAAAATACGTCTATGTTAATGCTAACATAAATCCTCTTAATAAATTAGAATGAATCGTTGTAAAATTAAGGTGTTCAAGTAATTGAAAACAAACCTTCTACCCCAACGCCTCTTGCACTACCATCTTCATGAAAACCAATAAATTAAGCTGTCTACGCCATCTCCATGGCTCTTGGTACAATCTAAATAACCACTCTAAGCCAATCCTTTGCATCCATTTTGGGGCTCTTTTTACTTTTCCTAACAACATATCAAAAGCACCTCCAACTACCATTGCAAGGCGGACTCCGCTTGTTTCCAACGTGGCTTTATTTTCAATAATCCACTCCTCTTGGTATGGCGCACCTAAAGCAACAAAAACAACATCTGGTTCAAGTTTTTTTATATATTCAAGCAACTGTTTTTTTTCAACTTCTGTTGGCTGACTCACATTCAAAAATGCCTCGTGCCAATATAAAACGCTTTGCCCCTTTGACTTTAACTCTGATTTTCCACCTACTTTTGAACCTGCCTTTACCACTTTCCAATTTTGATACTGTGAACCCTCATAGTTTCTGCCACCAATAATCAGAATTTTCTTCTTTGGTAATTTTTCTAATAGTTCTGTAACAACATCAACACCAGTCACTCTTTCCAAAATTGGAGTTTGTTTCCCAAAAGCAGATAAAATTTGAGACCCAATCACTATACCAATACCATCTGGAAGTAAGACATCCGCTTTACCCAAAGTTTTCTCGAACGAACTATGGGACTTTGCAAAAACAAGCTGTTCTGGGTTGGGTGTAAACACTGTTTGTAATTTTTTTCCAACCTCAACTTGAGAAACAATATTTTTTAGCAGTTCATGTTTCTGATTGATAGCAATTTTAAAACCAAGAAAATTGGTTGAATTATCATTGTTTTTCATAAATTTAAATCAACAGTTAGTATTGTTTTTTTACCCCACGTATTTCCCAAACAAAACTGTCACTCTGATATAGTTTAGCAAAATTATAAAGATATGTCATTGAGCGCATTTTTTCTGCAAAAATGTAAGAATTCTCTGCTCTTTTTTACATTTTACTAAAAATTAGAACAAAATTAAAAAATGTAAAATATTATTTTTTTTCGCATCTTCTTCGTGTTTTTAATTTTGAAAAATTTTTGTGTTCAATATTCCGAACTAAAGAATCCAAAAACAAACACATTTTGTTATCATCTTTATCTTGATAACTTGTTGAAAAGGCATTTTGAGTACATTTTTTCTAGATAAGTGATTAAATTCGAAAAACCCCTCCCCCAGCACTCAAAAAACATCATATTTTAATCACTACAACCCGAACTAAAAACACCACATTTCCAAAACCCGATACTTTTCCAGTTTTACCAAAAAACCAATTTTAGCCTCAACCTGCTTTCATCTTATTGTGCAACAATTCATTTGCGTTTCAACGCTACTGCACTTCTATTAAAATCTCTAAAAATAAGATACACTACTTGGTATAAACGAGTTTCTAACCAGAATAAAAGGTCAGTATGCAAATACTCAAACAGCAAGCAACACAACTGCGCGCTACTCATAAAACATTTACCTACCAGAGTTATTCATGGGAGTTACTCAATAATTCCGACCTAAAACTAACATTTATTTACAAAATTAGCCCAGACATTTTCTTTAATCCTACAGTCACAATTCACAATGTTACTCAGGAAATGATTCAAAAAATTGGCAAAGATGCTATAGATACTTATGCCTTTACCATAGGACTTGCAGAATTATACAGCTACTGGAAAACCACTGCCTCGCCAGAAATAGTCATCCAAGCTGGAAAACTTTCTCCAGAAGGAGTAAGTTTTTGGCACAAGCTCCTCCTCAAAGGAATGGGAGAATTTTTCTATCAAAATAACATAGATTTTTCTACACAAAGCTTTGTAAACTTCAGAATTGAATCTAATAAGGAACACTCAACCTCTAGAGTTTTAACATCTCAAGAAAATGCATCTTTTTCCGACACCAAATCTTCCCCTACAGTCCTCGTACCCGTTGGTGGTGGTAAAGACTCTGCTACGACACTAGAGATACTCAAAAAAAACTACACTGTTGGCACGTATATTGTCAGCACTCCTCAATCTGCACAACACACTATAGATGTCAGTCGCATTCCTCAAGAAAGACAAATCAAAATTACAAGAACTATTGATCCAAAGCTCTTTGAGCTCAATGAGGCCGGCTACCTCAACGGGCACGTTCCAATCAGCGCCTATCTTGCATTTTTAAGCCTATTAACTGCCGATTTGTTTGGATACACGCATGTTGCAATTAGTAATGAGAGAAGCTCAAATGAAGGAAACGTCTGGTATTGTGATCAAGAAATAAACCATCAATACTCTAAATCATATGAATTTGAAAAAGACTTTCAGCAATACGTTAAGACATATCTTCCAGAACAGGCTCCTTTCTACTTTTCGTTTTTACGCCCACTCTATGAACTCCAAATTGCTCAAATTTTTGCCCAGTTTCCAGACCACCATCCAACGTTTAGAAGTTGTAACAAAGGACAAAAGCAAAATGCTTGGTGTTGCCACTGCTCAAAATGCTTATTTGCTTGGACAATTCTCTTTCCATTTTTAGGAGAAGACCGGCTTACTGCATACTTTGGTAAAAACCTCTTTGAATCCGAAGAACTCTGGCAAACTACAAAAGAACTTCTTGGAATAGCAGAAACGAAACCATTTGATTGTGTGGGAACACATGAAGAAACAGTCGCAGCATTCTATCTTTGTATTCAAACATATGAAAAAAACCATAAAAACCTTCCAATTTTACTCAAAAAAGTAAAACAAGAGCTAGATTCTAATCCAAAGCTGCAAACTGGCCAAAATGGTGATACTGACTATGCAGTCAGAGCTCAAAAAATCTTTGCAAGTTGGAATGAAGACAACTCGCTTCCAAAAGAATTTGCTGATATTCTAAAAACTGAACTAGAATCAAGCAAACGTATGAAGCAGATATAAAAAACTATGCATCAAATTTATGATTACCTACAGCAACTCCAAGATAAAGAAATCGTTATACTTGGGCTTGGTCGTGAGGGACACTCAACATATGAATTCTTAAGAAAGTATCTTCCAGAAAAAAATCTTTGGCTTGTTGATGAAAAAAGCATCGCGAACCTAGATGAGGTTTGGCATACAATTAGCAACACAGACAGCAACGCAACATTCATAAATCATCTACAACACTCAGAATTACTCTCTGCAGATGGAGTTATTATTTTTAAAACACCAGGCATCCCACTCCACAACAAGTTACTCAAGCAGGCAGAAGAACTTCAAGCAAATATCACCTCGAATACCAATCTCTTTTTTACTGTAATAGACCTTATTAATTCCAATCTTCCAAGTGAACAACAAAAAGTCAAAACGATTGGAATAACTGGTACAAAAGGAAAAAGTACCACAACTGCAATTATCGCGCATGTACTTTCTAGTGCAGGACTACACGCGTTTCTGGGCGGCAATATTGGAATTGCTCCCCTTTCACTGATCGATCCAATTATCGATACAGCAGAAAGAAATTCCTCTGGATTTCCAGTTTTTGCTGTTCTAGAACTATCTTGTCATCAACTTAATGATGCACAACAAAGTCCAAACTATGCAGTTATATTAGATGTCACCCCAGAACATTTAGATTACTACAAAACATTTGATGCATATGTAAAAGCAAAAGCACATATTTGTATGTTCCAGTCTGACGCCGACTTTGCAGTTCTTGAATCCCATTCGTACATTCCAAAAAAAATTGCGCACATGGGAGATGCACAACAACTCAACTTTAGTTACGAAAGAAACATTCACAACAACTGGATTACCTACAACGGAGAACAAATCGTTGATCTTGATACAGTCAACCTCATCGGAAAACATACAATCACTAATGCTCTTCCAGCTGTCGTCATTGCCAAACAACTAGGTCTAGAAACTACCGCTGTAGCTTCAGCTCTGCAAAGCTTCAAAACACTGCCTCATAGACTTGAACTTGTACAAGTAGTTAACGGAGTTTCTTACTACAACGACTCACTCTCTACTACTCCTGTTGCAACAATTGCCGCAATCGAAAGCTTTAAAAATAATCCAATTATTCTTATAGCAGGTGGTTTTGATCGAGGTCTAGACTACTCAGAGCTCGCTCAAGTAATTATTGATCATCAAATCAAACATTTAATCCTTCTCCCAGATACAGGTGAGATCATTTTAGAAGAAGTTGAAAAGCGAATTTCTAATAACATGGGAGAAATTACCTATACTCAAGTTTCTTCTATGCAACAAGCAGTGCAAATTGCAAAAGATCACTCTCAAGAAGGAGATGTTGTGTTAATGAGTCCTGCAAGCGCAAGTTTCAACTTGTTCGAAAACTACCAAGATCGTGGAGATCAGTTCAGAAAATTTGTTGCACTAGGTTAAAGATTCCAAAAAAAACATATTTACCTGCTCCAAAATACGTTTCTAATTTTTACTCCTGATATCCCAAACTTTTCTTAAATAGATCTAAGTGCTCCAAAGCTTGGCCAATACCATTGATTGTTGTCTGTTCGGAATTGTCCACCACAGAAACTGGAATTCCAAGTTTTTCTACAAAAAACGCTTCAATAGCATGTAACTGAGCTGTTCCACCAGTCAATAACAACCCTTTATCAATCACATCAACTGCAAGTTCTGAAGGCATTTTTGATAACAAACGCACCACAACGTCTTCAACTTTGCCTAAGTAATTCAAAGTATAATCCAGCAAATCTCTACTTTTAATCAAAACCTCTTTAGGATTTTCATCAACAACATCCTGCCCTGCAACCAATTTTTCTCTATCAGAGTTATACTCCAAAGAAACAACTGTTTTCTTTAAATCACTTGCTGTTCTTTTACTAATCTTGAGATCCAGATTTTTTTGTATAAAAATTCGCATACCATTGCTAATATAGTTACCCGCATACTCACTTGACTGAGAAACAATCACACTTCCTAAAGAAATAACAACTCCTTCAACAACTCCTGCTCCCATGTGCAAAATAAAACTTCCAGAAGCATCTGCAATGGGCACCCCAGCACCAATCCCTGCAGCTAGGGGTTGCGCAATAGTGTACGTTTCTCCTGCACCAAGTGCATACAAAACTTGCGTCATTATTTCTCTATCTGCTTGCGTAGCTCCCACAGGAACAGATGCCATAATAATTGGGTTATACAGTGCAATAGAACCAATCGCCTGATTCAACAAAATCTTTAGTAACGTTGTAACCGCAACCTCATCATAGATTTTTCCATTAACAACAGGATAGGAAACTTCAATATGATCCCCTACTCTTCCATCCATTTCTACAGCAGCCTCACCAACTGCAAGAATATTCTTTGTTTTTTTATCAAACGCAATACATGTCGCTTCATCAACAACCACTCCAGAACCCATAACCCAAATGCGAACACGAGATGTACCCAAGTCTATACCTATTTTTTTATTCAGCTTATCGATAAATGGGATATGCATACTGCTCTAGTCTTTAGCTTTTATTAAGTCTATAATACCTGTATGAAGTCTAAGGTCAATAAACGCTTTTTATACACAATGCTTTCAGCCTTTGCAATCTTAATCGGTACTGCAATCGCAATTCAATATGCAAAAGGCAACTTCAGATTCACAGATAAAGGTTTTGTACAGGGAACCGGACTTCTTTCTGCAAACTCATTTCCAACGGCCGCAGAAGTCATAATCGACGGAAAACTCATCACAGCAACAGACGATACTATGTATCTTGAACCTGGAGAATACGAAATTGAGATCGTAAAAGATGGTTATAATTCCTGGAAAAAAAGAGTCAGAATAGAAAAAGAACTTGTAGTCCAAACTAATGCAACTCTGTTCCCAAAAGCTCCAAGCTTAACAACTCTCACTTTCAATGGAGCTTTGAACCTTTCTCCATCTCCAGATGGTCAAAAAATTATTTTCTATGCTCATTCCAACACGAGCGAACGCAAAAACGGACTTTATTTACTTGAACTTTCAAATAATGCATTCACCTTTCAAAAAGAACCTAGACAAATCAGTGATGAATCTTTCAATTTTGATCTAGAAACTGCTAAATTCATCTGGGCACCAGACAGTAGTGAGGTCATCCTTATTTCTAACAATCGTGAAGTTCTCTTAGATATCAACAAATTAAACACACTCGATACTCTTACAGATATTACCTTCAGAAAAAAACAAATTCTTTCTGAATGGGAACAAGAAATGTACTTAAGAGAAAGAGAAAACTACTCAAAATTCCCTCCAGAAGTTATTGAGCTTGCAACTACAAGTGCAAAAAATGTTTATATCTCTCCAGATAAAAAACGAATTTTATATACCGCAATTGCAGAAACAACACTTCCTGACGAACTTATCCCTCCAATTCCTGCAAGCAACACTCAAGAAGAAGAACGAACACTGTCGGTTGGCGGCATTTATGTTTATGACCGAGAAGAAGACAGAAACTTTAGAGTAGGAACAGAAGCTTCCCAAAGCGCACAAGCCGCAGATAAAGTCTTGTTAGCACAAGATATTTTAGATAAAAACTCACCACTTTTGAGTGCTTCACCTAGCGCATTCCAGACTTTACAAGCTACTGTCAGTGCCCAAACTGCAGATAACTTTAATGTTTACCATTCGAGTGCATTTGCAGATACTTTGCAATGGTTTCCAGATTCAAAACACTTAATTTTTGTTGAAGACTCTACTATTAAAATCATGGAATATGACAGAACTAACTTAACAACCCTTTACTCTGGCCCATTTGCAAATAGCTTCACCTATCCATGGCCAAATGGAGATAGAATCGTAATTCTTACAAGTTTCAGCCCAGATGCTCCATTGAATTTGTACGCGCTTGAGTTGAAGAAGTAGACTAAAGAAATACTTGTTTTCTCGTTAAAGTCACCACTGTCATCCTGCCACTACCCACTTTTGCCCTTGTATCATTGTCTGACAACTCGACAACAAATTCAGAAATATGAGGAAATAGTAAAAACACACATTTCGCCGCCAATTCAATACGATTTTTATAAATATCAGTAAATAATTTCGAGAATGACTCTCGATATAAGGTTCCCTTACTAATAAACATTTTCTGGAAAAACTTTGGAAGATATAACCTTTGATTGCCTGTTGTAAAACTTTCAAATTTTTCCTCAAGTTGATCCACACTAAAATCAAGGTTCCAAACAAACTTACGAACTCCCAAATGCCAGCTAGATCGAACGACTAACGCATTTAAAACAATATGAATATCATCCTCGAGTGCACCTTTAGCAATTCCACTCTCAAATGAACGCCCTCCCACTCTATCTCTGCCAACATGCATCTTATCTGCAGCAACCAAAGCCCACTGTAGTGGTGTGCCGTCCTCGATATTCATTCCCAGATTCACTAAAGTTGGTTCTTCGTGAAATAAAATTGAATGTAATACAGTTTCAAACTCTTTTGGATGTTTTTTAGTGTTTGAAAATAGCCTGGTAAGCAACCAAGCGCTATATGTTGAATGTTCTTTTCTAGAGAAAAAATTACCCAAATCATGGGTCATACCAACTAAAGTCATCATTGTTTCTGTTAACGGATCATAATGCCCAGATCCATCATAAGAAATCCCAGCTCTTTGCAACAGCTCAACACCTGTCTGAGTTACCCAAAGCGTGTGGCGATCAGTGTGATCAT
This sequence comes from uncultured Pseudomonadales bacterium, assembly GCA_964620965.1. Classification (GTDB taxonomy): domain Bacteria; phylum Patescibacteriota; class Microgenomatia; order UBA1400; family PJMF01; genus VFLK01. The sequence goes on along the minus strand of CAZUHV010000003.1, from coordinate 167,662 downwards.
TAAAACCATGCTCTAACTCAAGATCTAAGACTGGACCAACATAGTTTAATGCCTTGCCAAAGCCGTTGTATAGGTACGAAAGAGCCTCTCCACGCGATCCGATGCGTATATAGTCAGAAAAATCAAAAACCTGCTTTATTTGAGGAATCTGGTTGTTTGTTAAAAATGGGAAATGTTTCTTAAAAAATGGAATGTTCGCGTTCTTCAAAAATTCCCAAAAAGGCGTTTCATCTGGCCTTACAAACACTGAAGAAAGGTAAATTGAATTAAGTTGAGTTCTATCTTTTGGAGTCTGTGCCTTGATACGGGCGTTTGCAGGAACTTTTTTATTAGGGCTTTTTTTTTGATTTTTTGAAGGAACAGCCCCACCCACTTTTTTAGGTTTTCTTACAGTTTTTTTCGTTGTACGAACCATATTCTCCCCTTCTGACCACTGCACATAGTATCAGCATAAGCTAAAAAAACCTATGTGTATTTAATATGCCAGGCATGTTTGGTAGAATACCTTGTAGCGTACAGCTATTATCGCATTGCAAAAAGTGATTCCGCAATGTGTAATAAAACTGTTTGAGAAAACACTAGCTATAACGCCCCTATAGTTCAATGGATAAAACGGCCGCCTCCTAAGCGGCAACTTCAGGTTCGATTCCTGGTGGGGGCACAAATTTTGTAAGAAATACAAAAAATCGCCCAATTTTACTCGAGCGATTTTTGATTTTAAAACTAAATTTAGCAAGTTAAAAAACTTAGCAACATTTATTACTCTTTCATCTTAGCAAGCTCATAGTCTGCATAGATAACAGTGTCCATAACGCCTACATAGTCAAAAAGTTCTGCATCTTCAAAAACTATCTTGATTTCTCGTTCTGCATCATCCCCATTTGCTGAGGCATGAATAAGATTAAACTGTTGGCTCATTCCAAAGTCACCTCGAATAGATCCACCTTCTGCTTCTCTACCAAGAGTAGTTCCAACGAGTTTTCTTACGACTGGAACTGCATCAATACCTTCCCAGACCATAGCAACAATTGGCATAGAACCCATGAAAGACTTGAGATCTCCAAAGAAACTTTTGTCTTTATGTTCTGCATACCAATCTGAGAGTTGTTCATCAGACATGTTAAGCATTTTAAGGCCAATCAATTTAAGACCTTTTCTCTCGAATCTTGAGATAATTTCTCCAATCAATCCTCTTTGTAAGCCATCTGGCTTAACTAAAACTGCTGTTCGTGCTGTTTTCATAATTTCCTTTTTATACTTTATACTTTTAATTTACTAAATTTATTATGTATGATAGAAAGACTATTTTATCATTTTTCGAGTATCATTACTTGATCAAATCAGCAAACTTCTTTTTTTCTTTGTAAGGCCCAATCACAGCCAATCTACACTCACCTTTCTTAATTAACTCTTTTGCAATATCGTTAACTTCTTTCAAAGTGACTTTCTCAAACTCCGTCAAAACCTCTGTTGGAGATTTTATTTCTCCTGAGAGTAACTGTTTCATTCCAAAAAACTGAGCAACACTTCTGGAATCCTCTAACCCCAAAACCATTGATCCAGCGACATAGTCTTTTGCTTTTTTAAGCTCTTCTGCTGTAACTGGTTTAGTTCCATCTATGAGGCTATAAAATTCCTCGAGCATTACAGTAATTGCTTCTTCAATTCTACTTGGATCAACACCTGCTGAAGCTCCGAAAATTCCTGTGTTGTGGTAAAAATCAGTGTCGGAATGCACATAGTAACAAAGCCCACGTTTCTCTCTGATTTCAGTAAAAAGTCTGGAGCTCATGTTTGCACCAAGAACTGTACTCAATAACGTAAGGGCATATCTTCTGTCGTCTTCTCTTTCGAGACCAAGCCACCCCATACACAAATGTGCTTGTTCTGTTTTTTTGTAAGTAACCAATAGTTTTTCTTGAGAGAGTTTGAGTTCTTTGTCTGCAATTGCTTTTGTATCAACTCGATTAACTTCTCTTTCACCAGCGTCTTTGCTAAAGTATTTTTTTATTAAATCTAAAGTCCTATCTGATTCAACAATGCTTGCATCTCCAGAAACAATCAAAACTAGATTCCCCAAGCCATACCATTTCTTTAAAAATTTTCTAAAATCTGCACTTTTAATACTAGAAACAGTTTCTTTTGTACCTAAAATATCATGTCCTAAACCGGATCCGTCATAAACCAAACCTTCAAAAAGATTTCCAATTTGACGCATTGGAGTATCTTCGTACATATTTATTTCTTCAATAATGACATTTTTTTCTCGATCTATATCTTCTTGAAGTATCTTTGGAGCTAACAACATGTCTGAAACAACATCTAAAGAGGTTGTAATATGTTCACTTGCTGATTTAACATAGTATCCTGTGTATTCTTTACTGGTAAAAGCATTAAAGTCTGCTCCAATTGCATCGATTGCACCAGCCAAAACTTGCGCATCAGGGTAATTTTTTGTTCCTTTAAAAACAATGTGCTCAAAAAAGTGGGCAATACCCTGTTCTTTTGGAGTTTCATACCTTGAACCCGTGTTTGCCAAAGCCAAAACAGTGACTGATTTAACCTCTGGCATTGGAATTCTAATAACTTGTAATCCTGAAGGGAGTTTTGTGTAAATATATGTAAGCATGGGAAGCATTATACCTCTAAAAAAGCAGGTATCCTATTGCAGATTTCAGCTTCGATTAACGCTCATTCATTATTTTGACACTTTTTTATACACATTGAGTGTGTATAATTTCAATCTTCATGGAGACACTCTATATAGCTTTATGAAAGGATTACATGAAACTATTTGCATTTTCAAAAGAGACCAATCCAAATACAAGTCCTTCTGGTTTTGACTACGTGCAACCAATTGGTAAGATTCTGCCAGATAAATTTAAAAGAAATAGCGAAAAATATGCAAGAAGAATCGATAAAACTGTTTACACCAGAGAACAATTAGTTGACAGACAAAAAAATCAAGTTATTTTAAACGAGGGTCATGTGTATGAACTGCTCAATTATGAAAATGTCCATGATCTAATTAATCCAAAGCTTTTTATCTTTGTAGATACTGGAAATGAAAAAGTAGAAGTCTGGATGGCTATCCCTACTTCTATTATTACTAAGCTACTTACAAAGAAACCAGAGTTAATTGCCCCAATCATGAAAGTACTCTATCACCAGTTTAAGACTCATGTTGGAAAAGCATATCCAATCAGAAACATGCTAGATGTTCCAGAGTTTAAAACTATGTATGAGATTGGCAAAAGAGATGCTCAGTTTTTAAAAATAATAATTGAATCAATTTTGCAACAAGAATCAAGAATATCTAGAAGAAATAGAAAAAAATCGGCAGTTGTAGCCAACGGTTTCAATGCTAATAGAGAAGTTCTGTCAGAATCACTCGAGAAATTTGAGCAAGTCAAACAAACCAAATAAAATTCTGTAATTCACCTACATCTTCTTTACTGTCTGAATTCCCAACAAACCAAGTCCATGCTTGATTACTAAAGCGACTGCAGTAACAATTGCGAGCCGCAACTCTGTTGTTTGAGCGTTGGTATCTATGATTTTGTGGTTCGCATAAAAGGTATTAAAGCTTTGTGCAAGCTCGTACAAGTAAATTGCAATGTGGTGTGGAGCATATTCTGTTGCCGACAGCTCAACTATATCAGAATATCTATTAAGGTTTCGTAATATATTTTTCTCATCAATATTTATTTGAGAATTTAAATATGATTTATTATTAAGTAATATATCAAAACATTCTGCAATGATATTTAAAGCATCTTCATTATTTTCTCCAATATTCTTGGTAAGAACTGCTTCTATTCCCTCATTTTGAGCTTTTTCTAAGACACTCTGACACCTTACATAGGTATACTGCATATATGGACCACTATTCCCTTTGATGTTTGTTAGTTCATCCCAATCAAAGACCATAGGTAAATGCATTTTTCTCTTTAAGTCATTCCATTTAAGGGCACCTACAGCGATTTTCCAGATCTCATCTTCAGTTAAATCCGAGCTCATGTCTGCTACTCTTGAATATGCTTCTTGAAGCACATCTTCAAGCCAAATAACATTACCTTTTCTTGTAGACATTTTTTTATCTTTAAACCTGATTAAACCATGTCCAACGTGAACTCTTTGATTAGGTTTGTACCAACCCAACATCTGCTCAATCTCAAAGAGTTGTTGAAAATATAAACTCTGCTCTGCACCAACCTCATTGAAGATAGTGATATCAGAACCATACTTATCTCGTCTGAACTTATCAGTGGCTAAATCTCGAGTTGCATACAAGGTTGAACCGTCATTTTTCAAAATCATGAGAGGTGGATACTTATCTTCTGGGAAAAAAACCAGCTGTGCGCCCTTACTTTCCTCTAAAAAGCCTTTTTGTCGTAGCTCATCAACAATCGCAGTCATCTTATCTTCAAAGAACGATTCTCCATACCCACGACCGTTATTTTCTGTGAATGTAACATTGAGTAATTTATAGATTTTTTCAAACTCTTTCCAAGACCAAGTAATACATTTTTCCCAAAGTCTTCTGGCTTCTTGATCACCAGTTTCCAGCTTTGTAAACCACGCTCTACCCTCATCTTCTATCTGAGGATTCTTTTCTGCTTCTTCATGAAACTTAACATAAAGTTTAACAAGTTCTTTGACTGGGTTTTCTGAGTTTTCTATTTCAGACTCGCTCCCCCAAGTTTTGATAGCGTAAATCTGTTTTCCAAACTGAGTTCCCCAATCTCCCAAGTGGTTATCTCTGAAAACTTCATATCCCATTGCTGTAAAAATATTTGCGAGTGCATCACCAATAATAGTTGATCGAAGATGCCCAACTGTAAATGGTTTCGCAATATTTGGCGAAGAGTATTCTGCGACTATTTTTCTGCCGTTACCAAGCTTTTCTAGTACATCTCCACGATTTTTAATAAGTAAGCCCATTTTGGATAACAAAAACGCGTCAGAAAGTGTAAAGTTTATGAACCCTGGACCTGCGATCTCTATTTTACTGAGCTCATCGACTCTTTTTGCTTTTAGCTTGTTTGCTATTTGTTCTGCAAATTCTCGAGGAGAATTTGCAGCAAAGCCTGGTTGACCTTTTAGTTTTCCAAATAAAACCAGAGCAATATTACTTGCAAAATCTCCATGAGACTTGTCTGCTGGGTATTCAAGGGCTATTTCTAGTTCTTGAGATATTAACTCTTGATCTGTTTGAATACGTAATTCTGCAAGTGCTTCTTGTATTGCTTGTTGCAACAATTCTGTGATTTTCATAGTTTTTGCCTTATCTTTTGTATTTATTCTTAAACTTAATACTAACTCATTTAGACTAAAAAAGCCCCTTTTGCCTCCAACAGAAAAACTGTCTAAAAGCAAAAGGGGCTCTTCTCTTGAGCGGTACCACCCTTATTCGTTTTGGCACTTTCTACCAAAACCTTACTAGCTTTTTTTAATCCATTACTCATTTGATATGTAAGAAATAAAATTAAAAAATCAGCTATTGTGAAATAACGATTCACCAGTACGTTTGTCATTTTCCGACAAAAGCGTTTTGAATTTAAAAATCTGTGTTCAGAATGTGTTAAAGTCACAAACTTTCTTACTTCAAAGTCCTTAGGTGCGAACTAAGTCTAACGCTTCTAAAACCATATTGTAATTGAAAAAAAGATTTATTGCAAGTAATTTTACCCTTAAAATCGAGCCATTTATTTATCACAAGTAGTGAAATAAAAGTATTTAGAATCCGAAAATATAGCGAAATTATCCGAGTATTTTTTTTGTTCTTCTTCCTTTAAAGATTTGGTTAATTTTTAATATTTTTATGGCTATTTTTTTGTACTCTATTTTGCTCTTAAAATTATAAATATTCGTGTATTTTTTGGATAGTAAAGCAATGATATTTTTTGACATACTTATAGCAAAACAAGAAATAATGGCAAAAATAGAGAGTTTATTTTTTATAAAACTAGCAAGTTGCTTCGTTGTTACTTTTATGTAATTCCAGTTCTCAAATTAATTTCGGTAAGTTCTATAAATAATCAGAAAGCAAAAGTCTGTATTTCCAATCAGCAGAGTAACTCTAGTCATGCCTGGAAAAATCTGTACAGATTTAGGTTAATGTTAGATTGAGTTAATTGAAGTTAGGCTTATTTGCATTAAATTACATTCAACTTTATTTTAGGCACTTTTTATTTTAGCCTGGAAATCAAGTTTGGCAAAACGAAATTCAATTAAAGTCACACTACAAAAGTAAAATTGGTACTTGCAAACAACTTCAAAATATGAAAAAGTGCTTACTAAGCAAATTAACAACGCAAAAAGTCTGTCAGTGAACCACTACACTCCCAAATTCTTGTACCATCACTGGCAAAATGAAGCTCTCCTGAGATTTTAGTCTGGAAGACAATAGTCAAAAAATCGCTAAATGTCTTAAGAACTCGAGGATCGGGATGATTATACGCGTTATTTTTCCCACTACTAATGATTGCAATTTCGGGTTGTAAAACCTCAATAAATTCTGGTGTAGAACTAGATTTAGAGCCATGATGCCCTGCTTTTAGCACTGTAGTTGTATTTAGCAATCCGCCCTTAATAATTGCTAATTCAGAATCTTTCTCGAGATCTCCAGGCAAAACAACAAAAACATCTTTAAAAACAACTTTTAGACCTATGGATAGGTCATTTTCTGATATTTTTGCAAGTTTTTCAGTATTAGTATCATCTGTTTTATCCGATAATATTGTTTCGGTTCCAGGCTTTTTTAGACGCTCTACTTGAGGAAAAGTAAATTGAGGGCTGATCACCTGTGCTTCAAAAGAGTCAAATACCCTTATTTTCTGACCTAAGTAGGTAGTAATCACCTGAGTATTATTGGCATTTTTCCTCGAGACAACCTGTTCTAGAAGCTCAAAATCGGACGTTTGTTTTGTAGAAGGATTCATAAAAAGAAAATCGACATTGTAACGTTCCAAAATAGAAGTTGCTCCACCTATGTGATCTGAATCCATATGCGTTAATACAAAATATTCAATAGATTTATCCCAAAGCGGAATATTTTTGTCCAAACACTGTAAAACAGAATTATTTGGGCCAGCGTCCACCAACATTTGAAATTGACCAAAAACAAGTAAGGTTGCATCACCCTGTCCAACATCACAAAAAATAATTTTTAACATATTTTGTTGTCTACCAGAGTAAATGACAAAAAATAAGGTAAGACTAAAGAGAAAAATGATATATTTTGTTATTTTTAGCATCATTTTTTGTCCTTAAAACTACATACCATAGCAATCCAAAAACCACGAAAGAACCATAATACATACACACATGTACAATTGAAAAATTTGGAACTGAAATTAATGCTCCATCAAAATTAAAGAATTCTAAAATTTGTAACAAAGTTGAAACAGCAAAAAACAGTGGCAACGATAGAATAAACAAAATGTTTTGGGGAACAATAAAACTGAACAACACAAAACTGTATCCCAGTTGCATTATGAGTGGTACCAACCAAGAAACAAAAACTGTGACAACAGTACTAAGCAAGCTAATAGTACCAAAATGGTACAGTACCAGAGGTAAAATGGCTATTTGTGCAGCAAAGCTGATACCTAAGTTATTTAACAAAATCCTTATAAATTTGTTTTTTACTTGAGGAAAACGGCTAAAATAAGCTTGAGAATATAGTAAAATTCCCAAAGTTGCACCATATGAAAGTTGAAACCCAACTTGATTAAGTGCCTTTAAATCAATTAAATTTGCTATTAAAAAAGAGAAAAATAAACTCAAAATACCGTTTTTTTGCCTATTTAGACTCCAGGCTATACTTGATAATAAAAACATAAAAAACGCCCTTAACAGGCCTGGAGAGTAACCCACAAGGCAGAAAAACACAATTGAAAATAACAAATCACAGAAAAAAATGCTTTTTTTTGAAAAAATACGAGCATAAGATTTACGCACAAAAGAAATAAAAAAAGTTAAGTGAAAACCGGAAATTGCAAATAAATGCAACGTCCCCGTAACTTTATAAAGATGACTGTTTATTACTGTTGTAGGGGTAGCACTGCCGAGTAATAGTCGAGTGACAACTTCTGATATACTTGAGTAAAACATCTGGTTCAAAGTTGTTGTAGAGCGAGTGGTAAAGCCTTCTCTTGCTCTTACAAATTGAGTTTCAAAAAAGTTGAAAAAGCGTTTCCAAACATCAATCGAACAACTCCATGTTATAAAGCAGTCTTTAGATTCTAAAATCAATCCTTTTTTTGAAAAAAAATGCTTATCAATAACAAGTGACTCTCTGCTAATACTCAAGTTGTCAAAAAAGCCAATTGCAGCTGTTTTTATATCACTATAAGTAGAAAAAGCCTTCATCCTGGTGTAGCCTAGCAAACTGACTATCTCAAAGTTGGTGCTCAAATGAACTGTTTTCAGTTCATTTTCATGATTTTGGGTCGACCCTTCCTCAATACTGCTTTGCAAGTTGTTCGTACGAAAATATAATTGTTGCAATATTATCGTTAATATTAATATAAAAATTATGATTAAAATGTATTTATGCATAACATTTTATTGAATATAAACATATAATAATTATTGATATACTTTGATTTTAAAATAGTGTTTTATTCGTGTTTTTACCAAAAACAGCTCTTTTTATATTTCCCCAATCACAACTGCCTTGCATTTTATTATCCTATAGCTAAGTCTCAATAATTTTAAATAAATTGATGACAATTTATAGCACCATTTTTTCTTTTATTTCATCAAAAATTGACTGAGAAATTACTTCTTTTGTGAGTAGTTCTTCTATAGAGCTATACGGTCGATTTTCGATAATTTTTGTAGCTCTAGCCTCTCCAATTCCCGATAACTCCATTAGACTTTCTTTAGTACTAGAATTTATTGATATAGGATTATCAATGCTCCCTACTTGTTGTTCTTGTTTCTGTTGTTGCACTTCTAACGCAGCTTCTGTTTCTGCATTTGTTGGGATATACACTTGCTCACCATCACTCAACCTTTGAGCTAAATTAAATTGCTTATTTACATACAATTTGTCGGCAACAGAGCTAATTCCTCCTGCAGATGCAACTAAATCGACTAACCTATTTCCAGAATTTAATACATAGACACCAGGATGAGTTACTGCACCAGATATGTACACTGTGATTTGTCCAAAATCGGTGGTTTGTGTGCATACCTGATTCTCAACATCTGAGCTACTTACTATTTCTTGATCATTTGAGCTAAACAATTCGTAAATTCCAAAAATACCAAACCCTACCCCCAAAATGAAAAGAAAAAAAATAACTAACCAAATAAAAACTGGCTTTTGAGTGAAGTACTCTTTAAAAGGGATTGATTCTTTAGAATCATATAGCATGTGGACATACTAAACCTAGAATCCTACAAAAACCGTAACAGCTATAACCACAACCTGAGCAATGAAAATTATTCAGCAACTGATCCAGAATCTGTTGCAACCGGCATTTCTGAATGACCTAAATCGGCTTCCTCCGTTGCTGCTGGTTCTGATTCTTCAAGTACTGTTTGACTTTCCTCAAGAACTTCTGTCTGTTCAGTGCTTACTCCAGATACGCTACCCTCTGTAGCACCGGTAAACTCTTCAAGAACAGTTACTGGAGCGTTTTGAGTCCTAGAACTTAATAGGGCAAGCCAATCAAATGTAAGTGTTGTTGTCTGGTTTTCATTAAGTGAAACGGCAAAACCAGTTTCATCTATAGAACTAATGCTATATCCGCCTACAACTTGAGATTGAGGAGACAAATACACTGTTGGAACTTCGGAAAACTGGCTATCAAAAGCGATTCTTACCTTTTTGGTACCTTGAAGAATAATAAACCTACCAGAAGTATTTGAATTAACTTTAAGTTCATCTTTAAACACTACCTGTTTCATAAAGCTCACATTTGCCATAAACTTCGTTTGAGCAGTAAACACAACCTCTTTTACAAATGTCCAAACCGAATCTGGGAAAGAGACAAATTCTGAAACTAAACTTTGTAGAGTAATTGCTTCTGTTTGTGTGTTCTGGCCGGTTTGCGTTGTACTAGTCTCAGTTTGTCCGACTGATTGAGCATTTGCACCAGAGATACCTTCAACTTGAAGCTTTAGTGAATCAATGAGCCTTTGCTGCTCTTGGACCGCACTGACTAATAAAGTTGGAACTCTCGAGTAATTAATTCCCATAAACCCATCTGTTTTATTGGTAAACGTAATTTGTGGAAAAATCTGTGCGACTTCTTGAGCAACCATACCATAGTCATGTGCTCCATTTTGTTTCCAGTCAAAAGTGTATGTTTGCAACTGCAAAACTTTAGAAAGAACTTCACTGTCTGTAAGCTCAACTAGGTTTTCTTTCAACCTAATATCAGAACTTGAAGTAGTAAGTGTACCATCGGAAGTTAGATTAAGGTCATTTGAGTATGTTCCAGAACCTACAGCACTAAATCGTGCACTTCCAACAACGTCTAGTGCTAATCCAGGAGAGGTTGAGCCTATCCCAACGTTGCCTCCTGCATTGATCGTTAACCTTTCTCCTCCCCCTGTGACTAAACCCAATGTATCAACTCCAGGTCTATATATTCCTGTATTTGTGTCGTTTAAGAAAGAAAGTGTAGGCCCTGTTACAACACCATTACCTGCATAAAAAGTTCGAGCATCTACATCACCTCCAAAGTGTCCATCTCCATCTTCATCAACAGTAAATCTCGTTGCTGAATCACTTGTTCCAATTTGAAATAAAATCTGGTTTGCAGTAGGACTACTTTGAAAAATATTAAGATTTGCTCCAGGAGAGGTTGAGCCTATCCCAACGTTGCCTCCTGCATTTAAAGCAATGTCTCCATCAGCATTTAACGATATCGTTCCCCCATTGTGTGCATAAATATCGTAATCATAAAAAGTATGTCTTGCTGACGGAGTAATACAGTTTTGATTAGAACAACCATACTCACTCCAATAAATTGATCCATCTCTGTCTAGTACAAATTTAGTAGTTCCAGATGCAGAAGCAGTTAAAAATGCTTGATCACCTGTTTCATTAAGAATTGTTAAAGCCTTGCCTGTTGCTGCTCCTGATACGTTTAACTTCCCTATTGGGGTAGTCGAACCTATACCGACATTTCCATTTCTTCTTACAGTAAAAATATCCCCATCATTTGCCGCAACGGAACTTACCATAAAAAGCTCATCATCAGATGTGCCAGTTCCTGTTACTTCAAACACAGCCTCCGGAGATACATCTTGTATACCAACATGTGCTGTTGTATTTATAGAAAGCACTTCAACAGTATTATTAAATCCAAGTCTTAATGCGTGGTTTCCTAAAGTTGTTATTTTTCCATAATTAACTCCCAAATATGAAGCTAATTGAACTGTTCCGTCTGTATGAACCCACCCGTTTGTGTTACCAGTAGAAAGCCTTAGGCTTCCTACAACATCAAGTTTATAACCTGGACTTGCAGAACCAATACCAATATTACCATCAGAACCTTGCAAGAAAAATGCATTAGTTTGACCAGATGCTTCAATTCTAAAATCAGCGTCATTCCCCTGCTCGTTAAAGATTGCTCCACCATTATCTAATAAACTAATTGCCGTTTGACTTGAACTGTTGATCAATGAAAAACCTGTACTTCCATCAGCTGCTCCAGTTAAAGCAGAAATACTTCCTCCCTGAGACTGAAGAACAAGATTATCTCCTGTTTCACGAATTACAGCACCCGTTCCAAAAGTATCATGTAAATACAGATGTATCTGATTCCCATAGAGATCAACCATTGCATTAGATGGATCTGTTGTTCCTATTCCAACATTTCCACCAAAATAGGCTTGTCCACTAGATTGCAGATGAATGTTTGCAGAAGCAGTGGACGTGCCACCCAGAGCAAGATCAACTACAGCCGCATACTCATTTTTTGGATGTAAAACATTAAGTGTATTTTCCCAGTGACCAAATGCAGATCCTAAAGTTGTAGGATCTGTCCAGGTCATAGCTCCTCCAGCAGAGGAGGTAAGGAGATAGCCAGAAGTACCAGCATCGCCAGCTATCCTAATTGCATCCGTTAAGTTAAATTCTCCAACAAGATCAAGAGTATAACTTGGTGTAGTAGTTCCAATACCTATGCGCTCTAAAGCTCCATCAACGAAAAAGATTCCATTATTTGTGTCGCCATTAATACTAAAGTCAATATCTGCATTATTATAGTTAAAAGTCGCTATATCAGTTGCCCCTTCACTGAAATCAAAAAAACCAGCTCCACCAGCAGCTATCTGCCATTGATCTGTTCCAAATCTGAAATATGTATCTGTATCTCCTGAATGGTACAAAAATTGGCCTAGGGCAACATTCCCATTTACCTCAAGCGCATGTACTGGAGCAGTAGTTCCTATCCCTACGTTGCCACTTGCAGGAGATAAGGCTAAATTACCAACTCCAGAAGCCAAGTTAAAATATCCTCCACCAGATCCCGTACCTTCAAAACTTAAACTACCCCATTCTAGATTACTTGTTCCTGGTGCTGTTGCTGAATGAATAAAAACTGTTGGATTAGTCTGTAACGTATTATGTCCATGATCTACAGATCTATTAGCTTGTGTTGTAATAACCATACTGTTATTTCCAAACCCATTGGTACCAAGTGCAAAATGAATTCCATCATCAGATTGACTTTGAAGATAAAGATATTCTCCATTACTGTTAAACCTCAAAACACCATTACTAAAAGTTGTTGTACCGGCAGCGAAAGTTGTCGTACCTAAAGTACTAATACCATCAACCTCTAGATCATCTCTTACAAAAAGATCATCTCCACTTGTTCCATCAATTGCATTTGGCGTTCCTTGTCCAATATGTAGTGCGGCAAGCGGATTAGTTGTTCCTATGCCAACGTTACCACTGTTTTTAATGGTAAATCTGTTTGTTCCAGAAGCAGAAGCTGCAAAAATATCTTGGTCACCAGTCTCATTAAGAATTGCAAGAGCTTTACCTGTTGCTGCTCCTTCAACATTAAAGAGACCAACAGGAGTACTTCCTCCTATCCCAAAATACCCATTATTTGCAAGAATCATTCTCGTTAGATCATTTGTTCTCCACCAGTGTTGCCCTTGAGTATTGTAAATAAGAGTAGAACCTGTATGGTTGAATCCATAAAAAGTTGCTCTAGAGCTATTTATTTGGTCTACATTAGACAACAAATTTATTCTTCCGTCTAAATAAACTTGTCCGTCAACCTCCAGATCACCTTCTACATAGAGTTCACCATCTCCTGTTGCATAGGTAACTGTGCCTGCATCACCAATTCGTACCTCATCACCAACGATTTGTAGCCGAGCAGTAGGAAGATTTGTTCCTATACCGATATTTCCCCCCTGCAAAATAGTCAACAAATCACCATAAGTAGCACCACTTCCAGAGTCAGTATCTGTTTGAAAACTCAAAGAATTATTTGCATACGTTCCATTTCCCAAAGTTGACCGTAATCTAAAAACATTATTACTATTTTCTCTGAAAATAACTGACTGTGTTGTTGTGGAATCAACATCTAACGCTAAACCATGTGTTGAGGATGGAGAATTCGAGTCAACGAGGTGAACATCTCCAACTTTTGTACTTGGGGTAATATCCCCCCCTATCGCAATAAATCCACCGCCAGAAGATTGAAGATTAAACAAGTTTGCAGGAGCATCTCCTTGTATCGAAAAGATACTACTATTTCCGCTTTCTCTATCTATCTGGAATTCTCCACTAGAGTTTACATTAAAGTGATATGCCCCATTAGTCGTACCAATTCTAACTTTTGCCGCACTACTATCTGTTGAAGCAAAATTAAAACGCGCACTACTTGATCCAGCTCCTCTCACATCTAGATAATAGTTTGGACTTGTTGTTCCAATCCCCACATTCCCACCAAACGTTGCCAATCCTGTTACATCCAAAGTTGAGCCCAGAGTCGTTGCTCCAGTTACCCCAAGAGTTGAATTAAAATCAACTGTTTGGTCTACAGTTAAAGACCCTGAAATTGTTGCATGTTTATTTACTTGCAGATCATCTGCTAAAGTTGCCAATCCACTTACATTAAACGTACCAACAAGATCTAGTTTCGCACCTGGACTCGTTGAACCAATTCCAATATTTGTGCCAGAATCATAAATAATAGAATCTGTAAGTCCATACGTACTACTCCATCTTGATAGATAATGAGCTGTTCCAGATCCTCCAACACCTGCTGCTGTTCCGCTACAATTTCCAGAGGCTAAACAAATAATTCCAGATTCATTTGGAAATGTCCATGTCCTTGCAGCAGTAAGATCTTCTGAAGTTATTGTTCCTGTATACTGTCCTGCACCTTCAGCAACTGGAGAAATTGAGATTGGATCTGTATTTGTTGGAGAAACAGTAAACACTCCACTACTTGTCTGGTTACCAAGTGTCACATTTCCAGAAGAATCAATCTTGAAAAAGGTACTGGAACCATCATTGCTTTCTATCCTAAATACATCAACAGAACCACTTGTAGCTTGTTTGACTACTAGACCTGTTGCCGTTGCTGCCGCAGGCGTAATTGTTTGTGTTGATCCGGGATTATTAACAATACATGTTGCACAAGGAGATCCTGATCCAGAGCTTCCCCATGCAGGAATTCCACTGCTCACTGTAAGGACTTGTCCTTCTGAGCCAATCCCAAGCGTCGCAAAAGTATTTGCCGCTGATGCATATATAATCTGGCCCGTTGTTGCAGAAGTTAGTCCTGTACCACCATTTGTAACAGGCAAAGTACCAGTAATTTCTGTTCCTCCACCTGCTAAATTAAGTGCAGAAGAAGAAATAACTCCATTAACATTACTATGCACTATGCCAGTACCAAGACCTGAAAATGTAATTGTTCCAGAGGAAGTAAGCCCTGTTGCTCCGGTAATCGGACCAGCATTAGTTATTCCTCCAGAAGAATTATTAATTCCAGAAGAAATTACTGTGCCACCAGCAAATGTAGCGTTTCCACTGAAATAACTTGTTCCAACAACATGTAATTTATAACCTGGATTTGAGGTTCCAATCCCTACATTATCTGTGCTTGTCGTTAGATATACTGAACTTCCCCCATCCGTAAAACCAGATACATTAAGGTCAGAACCGCTTGCAGAAACTGTCACTGTTTTTCCATCACTAGAAAGTGAAATACCTGTTCCACCTTGCCAAGTTAATGTATCGTCATTTGAACCAGCACTAATAGTCGTATCACCAATCTTAAAGTTTTTGAATATTTCTTGATCAGAACCTAAATCATCGTTCGTTATTGTAATTTCTTGATCTCCACTAATAGTGACACCTGTCCCAGCGGTAAGCGAATACAAAACATTTGGAGCAACCAAATCTCCTGCAAGAGTTAACTGCCCACCCACATCAAGATCATTGCCAATGACAACATCATTCCCAACTTCTAAATCTGTATCAAATTTAGCTGAAACTGCCCCTATTGTGTCTAAGAAAAATACTTTTAGCCTAAAAACCAAACTATTTTCTGTAATGTCGTCTGAAACTGCTTTAACTTCTCCTTGAGGTTTTTGTACAAGATCTTGCGTTTCTTGAGTTTCAGTTGTAATACCTTTAACTTTTCCCTCAGAATCGGTGCTTTTTAAATCCTGTATTGTTTCAGCGTTGGACTCTGTTCTAATTACACCGAACCATGACTCTAGAGGAAATCTAAAAAAATATACACTAATAAAAACCACAAAAAACAAAGCCATAGGCAACAAAAGACCCTTACCCTTTGCTCGAGTTTTTGTTTGGTTAAACATACAAGATTAATAGTACCGATTTTTGTAATAAAAATATAGACGAAGAATAAGCGAAAAATATTGACATATAGCATTTTTTATATGATTGTAGTATGTGATATGAATACTTTTTTTATTCAATATTTTCCTCAAGTTAACGGAAACTTAAAAAGTAGTAACAAATTTTTGTACTCAATTAAAAATCGATTTTAATGGTATAAAAAAATATACTTTGATATACCAAAACAATCGGAAAACCAGTATTTACATCTGGTAGAAAAAAAATGTACAATGGAATTGTGACAAAATTAATTACAAACATCACAGCAACTTTGATGTTGCTTGTTGTTTTACTGCCCACCACTTCAACAGTGTTTGCACAAGAAACTGAGACAAGTTTTGGCGTTGCCTACCCTGTTGAAATATTTGTCCAAGATGGCCAAGAAATAGAAAATGGCATGATTATTGCCCATAAAAATGGACAGTATCAACTGAGTAGCGAAGCCTATGACAGAGCAATTATTGGTTCAGTCAATTTATTTCCTAAAATTGAGTTCATTAATACCCTTCCACTTACCCAACCAGAAAATATAAGTGAAGGAGAAGTCCCAATCGTCAGTTCTGGAACAGCGCCTGTTCTTGTCTCTGGAGAAAGTGGGCCAATAGAAAAAGGCGATTACATTACAGCCTCCTCAGTTGCTGGGGTTGGCATGAAAGCAGTTAAATCTGGATTTACTCTTGGAATTGCCATGCAAGAATTTGATGGTAATTCTGCAAGTGACAAAGGTCTTATTGACGTAAGAATTGCAAAAGACTTTACATTTGGAGAAGATACTCCTGATTCAGAAACGATTGGTAATAGACTGCGAGATATAGTAAGTTTGAGTGCAATTGCAGCAATCGACGATCCAAAAGAAGTGTTTAAGTATGTCGTTGCAGGGATCATTCTTTTAACAGCAGTCACCATTGCATTTGTCAGTTTTTCTAGAACTTCACAAAAAGGAATTGAGGCTTTGGGAAGAAATCCATTAGCCAAAAGTAGCATCCTTACTGGAATTTTTGTTAACATATTAATCAGTGTCACAATCATTGGTGCCGGAATAGCAGGTGCCTATTTTGTGGTGTCACTGTAAAAAAGGAAACTATGGACCAAACATATAACATACTCGCTGTCGTAATCTTAGGACTCGTACTAGAGTTAATAATTGCATATAAACTCAGGTCCGACAAAAAAAGACTCGAAAAAATTGATGAAGAATACAAAAATGAGTTCAAACACATTAAAGAGCAACTAGAAAAAGTTGTTTCTGCAACAAAAGATGAATCTCAAGAAATCATCCTCAAAACTCTAGAGCAATATCATGATGTTCATTCGGAAGTTAAAAACTTTACATTAAAACTGCACCAAAGAGTTGATGATATTACAGAAGAAATCGTCGAACAGCAAAAAGATCTGCTTAAAAAGCATGCTCAACACTCGTCACAAGAGCTTGTTACAGCCTTAACAACAGAAGTGAAAAATTTAAGCACTACTCTGCAAGAAACAATAGCAACTTTACAAAAACAAGTCGCAGACGAACTTGTAAAAGAAGCTCAAACAACAAAAACAGAAATCCAAGAGTTTAAAACCCAACAAAAAGAAAAGATTGCGCAAGAAAGTGAAAAGTTAGTGACAAAAGTTGCACAAAAATATTTAGGAAAAGCAATAAAAAACTCTGAAAAACATGAACTAACACTGCAAATTATTGATGAAATTTGGAAATAGAAATGACAACAACTGAACTAGAAAAACTTGCAGGTGAACTCATAGTAACAACAGCTGACCGAGCTGTGATTTTAGACTCTCTTTCAATAGTTCGTGATGCTGCCTATACAAAAGATGCCTCAAAGTTTTTAAAAAAACTCAAGACTACAGTTCCTGTGAGGTTTTTTAAACCTCTAGAACTAATTGTTGGAAACACTGAGACACCAAAAGAACTAATCGAAACCATTGCCTCTGTTGGAACATACATTTCTAAGATACCTGTTATTCATCTAACACTTGGATACGAACCAACCAGAGACCAAATCGAACAAATAGCAAACAAATTACAACAAAAAAATGGTTCACAAATTATTGTTGATTATTCAATTAATCCAGAGTTAATCGGTTTAAAAATAGAGTTTGATGGGAAAATTTACGAAAAATCACTAGAAACAGAACTCATTACATGAAACAAGAAGCACAGTATCAAATCAACAAAAATGAATATGCAGAGGTCACCTCTGTAAATCATCCTTTGGTTACAGCAAAAGGATTTTCTAATATAAATCCAGGCGAGATGGTTATTTTCGAGAATGCATCTGTTGGACAGGTACTCTCGTTTACACAAGATACAATCAAACTTATGGTTTTTTCAAAAGATCCAGTCAAGACTGGTGAAAGACTCTACAGAACCAACAAACAGCTTTCGTTCCCAATTACTCAACAACTACTAGGCTCTGTGTTTAACTCTGTAGGAGATCTCTTGACTACAATCAACAAGTCGAAAGAAAAAAATACTATCTTTAAAGAAATGTATGCTGAACCACCAAGTATCACTAAAAGAAGAAGGACAACACAACAACTTATTACTGGGTTTAGTGTTACAGACCTACTCCTCCCTATTGGTGAAGGTCAGCGCGAGCTCCTCATTGGAGACAGAAAATCTGGTAAAAGTAACTTTGCAAAAAACTTAGCTGTTAAACAAGCGCAAGGTGGAAATAAAGTTGTGTACGCTATGATTTCCAAGAAAACTTCAGACATTAAAAATGCATTTGATTTTTTTGTAGAAAAAAAGGTTATGGATTCAATCACAATTGTTGCTTCTACACCCAAAGACTCTATTAGCTCTATTGTTGTTACTCCATTTGCTGCAATGACAGTTGCAGAGCACCTTTTAAGTTTGGGAAATAACGTTCTTTTAATTCTGGATGATTTGACTTCACAAGCAGAGTTTTATAGAGAAATTTCTTTGCTTGCAAAGAAATTTCCAGGAAGAGACTCGTTTCCAGGTGATATCTTTTTTTCTCAGGCACAATTACTTGAAAGATCTGGGACATATCAACACCCAACCGATCCTAATAAATCTGTTTCACTTACCTGTCTTCCTGTTGTAAGAACCACAAACAGCGACCTTACAGACTTTATTGCTTCAAACTTAATTTCTATAACAGATGGACATCTCCTCTTTGATCAGAGATTGTTCAATCAAGGAGTTAGACCTGCAATAAACATTGGGCTGTCTGTCACTCGTGTTGGTAAACAAACACAAACTCCAGTTCAACGTGATATCAATCTTAAGATAACCAGTTTTCTTGCAAGTTACAAAAAAACAAAGAGCCTTACTCATTTAGGCAGTGAAATCAGTGCAGAAAGCCAAAGAGTGCTACAAAAAGGTGAACTTATTACCGATTTCTTTAGCGAAAATAACGGACTTCCAATCAATGTGCAGATCATTTTGCTTTCCATGATCTGGCAAAATTGGTTTGAAAATACTCATAAAAATGTCGTTTCATCATGCAAATTCGAGCTAGAAAAACAATATATCAGCCAAAAAGAAATAAAAAAGCAAATTGATAACCTTATCAGCTATTCAAAATCATTTAAGGAACTTATAAAAAATATCGAAGCTCAAAAATCTGTTTTATTAAATTTATGCCAAGTGTAAAACAACTACAAATACAAGAAGATTCTCTCAATGCAATTGGCGATTTCTTTTCTGCATATCAAAAACTCACCATTTACCAGATGAAACAAAATCGTGACGCAACAATTAACAGTCGTGATTTTTTTCAAGGTTTGTTGAATACTTTCATAGACCTCAAACAAGATTTAAAACGATTTATAAAAAGTAATCCTAAAAATAAAGAAATTATTAGTTTCTCTACCCTCACAAAAAATGGTAAAAGTGTTGCTGTTTTCATTTCTTTTGAAACTAAATTTTCTACCGACATTAACAGAAAAAGTTTACAATTTTTCAAAAACACAATTTCTGAAACAGACAGTGACATTGTCATCGTTGGACTTACTGCAAAAAAACTTTTTAACGAATTTTTTCCTCAAAATACCAAGTATGAATACTTTGAATTAACAGAAAAAGATACGAGCCTCAAGTCTAATATTAAGCTGCTAAAGCATTTATTAAATTACGAAAAAATTAACGTTTTCAACCCATACTATATTTCTTTAGTTGATCAACAACCTCAAGTTGAAACAATTTCTGGAGATCTTGATCTCAGCAGTTCCGAAGAAATAAAAAATACAGAAAAAAAACATTTTTTATTTGAACCAGACAAAGAAAAAATCCTCCATTTCTTTGAAATTCAAATTATGTCAAACTTATTCCAACACAAAATTAAAGAAGCTCATCTGGCAAACTTAGGTTCTAGAATATCAACTCTTCAAAATACGCAAAATAACCTTGAAGAGGAGCTAGAAAAAATAAAAAGACTTAAACTTAAAACAATGAAGTATAAAGCAAACAAAAAACAAAGAAATAGACTTTCTGGAATGAGATTCTGGTCATGAAAAAAATAGGAAAAATTACTGGAGTTCAAGATAACGTCGCAACAGTTGAGTTCACACTCGCTCAACCTGCGATTTTTGATGTTCTTGTTCTAGAAACAAATCCAGAAATTAAGCTTGAAGTTGTTTCTTCCGCTCAGGAAGAAAATACTTACTATTGTTTTGTCTTAAATAAAAAAAATGAGATTGCCAGAGGAGATATTGTAATAAATACAGAACAAAACCTCATGATCCCAGTTGGAGATGAAATTTTGGGAAGAGCTATCGACGTTTTTGGAAACGCTCAAGATGCAAAACCATTTAAACCAAAAAAATTTAAGTCCCTACATTCCCATACTGCTACAAATATAGAAACTGCCATAACTCCAAAAGACATTTTGTATACCGGGATTAGAGCAATCGACTTTTTCACTCCTGTCTTAAAAGGAAGTAAAATTGGGCTTGTTGGAGGGGCTGGACTTGGAAAAACTATTCTATTAACAGAATTAATCCATAATGTGGTTATCGCAAGCAAAGAAAGCAAAGAAAGTATCTCTGTTTTCAGCGCTGTTGGAGAACGTTCCAGAGAAGCTCATGAATTACTTGAAAACTTAGAAGCATCTAAAGTTCTTGATAAAACTGTCATGGTAGTTGGTCAAATGGGTGAAAATCCAGCAGTTCGTTTTAGAACTGCGTATGCAGCTGCAAGTATAGCAGAAGACTTCAGAGATCGTGGAAAAGATGTTTTATTTTTTATGGATAATATGTACCGTTTTAGCCAGGCTGGATACGAGCTCTCAACTTTAATGCAAGCTGTTCCATCAGAAGACGGATACCAACCAACACTTCCATCAGAAATTGGAACACTTCATGAGGCACTCACCTCTACTCCAGATGCAGATATTACAAGCATAGAGGCAATCTATCTTCCTTCTGATGATCTTTTTGACTATTCTGTTCGTTCTGCTCTCTACTATCTTGATAGCTATATCGTGCTCTCAAGAGATATTTACCAATCTGGAAGACTTCCTGCTATTGATTTGATTGCCTCTAATTCTTCGGCTGTAGAACCTGAAATTATTGGAACCAAACACTTTGGCCTACATGTAAAAGCAAAGCGAATCCTTGAACAAGCAACCGAAATAGAAAAAATTGTTTCGCTAGTTGGCCTTTCTGAGCTTTCTACTGAAGATCAAGTCACCTACAAAAGATCAATTTTGCTTGAAAACTACATGGCTCAAAGCCTCACCGTTGCTGAACCTCAAACGAATAGAAAAGGTGTGTTTGCCAAAATGGACCAAACACTAGCTGATATAGAAATCATCTTGTCTGGGCAAATTGATAATATCGACCCAGAAAAGCTTTTATACATAGAAAAAATTGACCAAAGCATTATTAGTGAAGCCCAAGAAAACACAGCAACTAAAGAAAAAATAACTCCACAACCACCTACTGAAGCAAGCACATCTTCAAATCAGCCAACCAGCTTTCCAAACGAATCAAAAGAGCCTGTAGGACAACAAGTCTTCGAACCTGCATTTCCTGTTCAAAAAAAATCGGGATTCAAATTTAAACTCCCTAAGTTACCATTCATCAAAGAAAAACGAACAATCTTAAATACTGATTCTGCGAACCCACCAATGACACTTACAGATGATGAAGTAAAAAAAATAAAACGAGAACAAAGAGAGGCACAAATTGCACAGTCAAGAGATCTTAATATTGAGGAAAAATATAAAGCACTACTTTTGGAAGGTGCAGAACTTCAGTCTAAACACGGAATTCAAGGAAGCCTTGCTCCTCAAGATATTGTAGTGAACTACTCTCCTACTCAAATGCCTCAGGAAACCAAAAAGAAAAATAACGAAGCAAAATCAAAAGTGAAAACTTCAAAAAAAGACTCAAAGAAATAAAATTATTTCTCAATATTTAAGTTTAGATCTAAAACCAAAAATACCTCAACAACATTGTTAAAAATTTTAACAACTCCGGATTCAAGTAAGAATCCTTTTTTTGAACCATCTTTAAAATACGCAAACAACATTTCGTCTGTTAAAGACCCCTTAATTGTTGTAATAAAATTTGTATGCCCAGACAAAAAACTAATTGGACCAGTCTCGTTTTCTGCACTAACCGCAGTTACTAGCTCATCAAAAATTAAACCATTCTGGTTATATACTTTCAGCTGAAATTGTTCGTCTATCGCGACCATAATTCCAGTTTAACACTATTTGCATTCAGGAGTAATAGAAACAAGAACTCTAAAACATATTTAAACCACAAAAGAAATTATCTTGCCAGGAACATATATCTGTTTTTTAAATTGTGTACCTGCAACATATTTTTGAATTTCATCCATTTGTGTAGCCTGAGCCAAGACAAACTCTTTATCAGCAACTTTATCAGCTGGCACAACCAACTGAGCACGAATTTTTCCGTTTATTTGCACTGGTATCATAACTTCATCTGCTTGAGCTGTTTCTGGATCAAATTCTGGCCAATCAGAAATATGAACTCCGTCATACTCATGGTTATCACTTGCTTGGCCAGTCACTGTTTCAAATAATTCATCCGCCATAAATGGAGCAAATGGGGCCAACACTTTTATAAACTTAACTTTGTCTTCTGCAGATAATGTCGCGGAGTATTTTTTAGATTCTGCCTGCCATAAATTCACGAACTCCATCATAAATGCTATTGTTGTGTTAAATTTTAATTTTGGAATGTCATCTGTCGCTTTCGCGAGTAATTGATGTAGTTTTCGTTCGGTTACTGCTTTTTGTTCATCAGAAAACTCTTCTAGTTCTGCTTCTGTAACAATTGCATATATTCTTTGTAAAAATTTGTAGACACCAATCACGGCACGAACATCCCAAGGTTTATCTGCTTCAAGTGGTCCCATGAACATTTCGTATACACGCAAAGTATCTGCACCGAATTTTTCGATAATTTCATCTGGATTGATTACATTTCCCTTAGATTTCGACATCTTGCGATTGTCTGGACCTAAAATCATACCTTGATGACGCATCTTCATAAATGGTTCATCAAACTGTAGATAGCCTTCGTCACGCAAGAACTTTGTAAAAAATCTAGAATATAGCAGATGCAGCACAATGTGTTCTGGACCAATCATATACAAATCAACTGGTAACCAAGTTTTAATTTGATCGCTATCTGCAAAAACTGCTGAATTTCTTGAATCTACATAGCGCAAAAAATACCAGCTAGAATCAACAAAGGTATCCATAGTATCAAACTCTGGCTTCCAACCTTTCCCATACAGTTTTTCTACTCTGTCAATAAATTCTTTGCTAGATTTTAGAGGAGATTCACCAGTTGGCTTGAAATCTACATCTGTTGGTAACTCCCATGGGAGGTGTTCTTGTTTTACCGGATGTGCATTTCCCTCTGGATCATACACAATGGGAATTGGAGTTCCCCAATATCTCTGTCTAGAAATTAACCAATCACGAAGTCTATATGTTGTGACTCTCTTCCCCATTCCTTTTTCTTCCATATAGTCCATGATTTTTTCAGTTGCCTCATGAATTTCCATCCCATTCAAAAAGTCAGAGTTCATCATAGCGCCCTCTTCTTCTTGAACTTGACTTGGCCTGGTTATCTTTGATATATCACCATCAGACCCAACAACTACACGAATTACCTCTATTGCGTTTTTATCAGCTGTGGCATTCACAAACTGTGCAAACTCAAAGTCACGCATATCATGACCAGGTACACCAACTACTGCTCCAGTTCCAAATCCTCCTAAAACAAAATCAGAAACCCAAATTGGCATTTTTTTGTTCGTTAACTGATTAACTGCATAGTATCCAGTAAACGCACCAGTTTTTTTCTTGCCTTCTTGTTGTCTTTCTAACTCTGTTTTTCTGCTAGATGCATCTAAATAATTGGCAACACCAGTATCTGTTTCTGCGATTTTTTGTGCGAATTCATGTTCTGGAGCAATTACGACAAATGTTGCACCAAAGTTTGTATCTGGCCTTGTTGTAAAACAAGTAATAGAGCTACCTTCTTTTGAAGTTTTTCCTGTTTCATCAACAACTTCATAGGTAATTTCAATTCCTGTTTTTTTGCCAATCCAATTTAACTGCTGTGCTTTTGTTGGAGCTGGCCAATCAACCTGATCTAATCCAGAAATTAACTCATCCTGATACTCAGTAATTTTGTAATACCACTGACGCATTTGCTTTTGCACAACTTCGCTATCACAGCGCTCACATAACCCTTCAACAACCTGCTCATTTGCTAACACTGTTTGACAAGAAGGACACCAGTTCACGTTTCCGTCTTTTTGATATGCCAAACCTTTGTTAAACATTTGGGTAAAAATCCATTGTGTCCACTTATAGTATTCTGGGTGATTTGTTGCCAGCTCATTTTTCCAATCATAAGAGATTCCAATACGTTTAATCTGTCTTCTAAATGTGTTTATAGCTTCTTTTGTTGTAACTTTTGGATGAACTCCAGTTTTAATAGCATAGTTTTCTGCAGGTAAGCCAAATGCATCCCAACCAACTGGAAAAAATACATCTTTACCTTTCATCCTGTAAAAACGAGCCAAAATATCCAACGCTGTTTTGCTCTCAACATGCCCAACATGTAAACCCGAACCAGAAGGATATGCAAACGCAAACAATAAATACATTTTGTCTTTTATCTGTGTATCTTCTCCATCTACAAGTGCTTTACCATCTGGAGCAAGTCCTTTTTCAGTTTGTTGAAACAAACTGTTATTCTCCCAGATTTGTTGCCACTTCTCTTCGATTTGGTTTTGATCAAACATATATTCCTTATTTTGATTGATTTTTGGTTCAATCTAATTATAACTTGGTTTTTTCTACTTATTTTGCTTAAACACAACACCTTTTCCAATACTGTGCATCTTTTGTACCTACGACTTTTTTTATCAAAAAAGACCGGGTCCAAAATAATAAAAAAGCCCCTCTTGTAAGGGGACTTCACTGCACACATACGCTCCCCTTATTACCTAGAGGTTAAGAAGAAGCTCGAGTGTGTTTATTTGCAACATACCAGTAGAGTATATCACACTTTTTAAGGTATACTGGATAAGAAATGAAAACAATGTCACAACTAAAACACACTCTCGCAGTGCTCGGCTCAATTGGACTGGCATATTTTTGGCTCTCCAATCCTAGTCTTTCATACTACTCACTCCAAGCTTTTGCAGTAGCAATCTTCGGTTTTTTCATCTCAAAACGCTTAGGGAAAGCACAAATTTGGCATATCTTGCCAGAAAATAATTCTTTAGAAATTGTATTTGTGTCATTTGCAGTCACAGTTTTGATTGGATCCACAGGAAATGCCAACTCGATTTTCTATCCTTTTTCATATATTCACCTCTTCTTTTTAGTTATGACTACAAGACAAGTAACTGCCATCTCAGCAACTTTAGCTATCATGCTTGTACACTATGCACTACAGCCAGAAATCACTTCTCTCACAATCGCAGCATTTACAACTCTACCACTCATGCTTATCTTCTTCCTTTTCGCCAGAAAACAGTATGACGATGCTCGCCTACAACAAAAGATTGCAGAAAAAGAAGAAAAACAACTGGAATCAGTTATTCAAAAAGAGCTTACCCTTGAGAGTTTCATTACAAAATTTTTGTTACCAAAACTTAATATTCTTCAAGACATGCTCGAAACTGCAACACATAGAAACGAACCAATTGATTCTCAGATTTTAGAAACACAGATTTCATTATTAGCTTCAGAAAGCAAAAAAATAGTCACACAAATGAATACTGAAGCAGTGGAAACCGAAAAAAAATAACACTGTGAAAAAAACTACTATTTTTCTTACTACCTTTATTCTATTCTTTTTTGCATTCAAACTTGCAAGTGCAGAGCGTCTAGAATCTGATTCCTATGTGATCACCTTTGGAAATTTCAATGTTACCTCTGGAGAAAAAGAAAGTGCTAGTTATAAAGTAACCGACACTGTTGGACAAACAGGAGCTGGGCCATATGGAGAATATGGAACTTCCACGTACTTTGTTGGTTCAGGTTTTCAATACATTTACCAAATAGACACTTTTAGTTTTCAAATCTCAAAAACCCTCATTAACTTTGGAGAATTAGTCGAAAATACACATAACACCGATTCTCACACTCTAACCATTACAACAAAAGGAGCTGGTGGCTATTCAGTATATGCATTTGAAGAACATCCTTTAAGACAACAACAGGGTTCTGAAGAAATTCCAGATACCACCTGTGACTCTGGAACCTGTTCACATACTGCTGCTGCTGTTTGGACAAATCAATCTATCGCAGGGTTTGGTTATAACATGTCTGGAAACGACATTCCTGCAAACTTTATCGACAATACTTACTTTAAAAGCTTTGCAGATAATGAAAGCGCAGATCCAATGCAAGTAGTTATGAGTTCAGACAACATCGCCAACCAACGCCAAGCAACTGTTACTTACAAAGCAGGAATTGGTGATTACCAGGCAAGCGGTAATTATGAGACAGCGGTTGTGTATGTAGCTGTACCAGGATATTAGCAGGATATCAGATTTTATGAAAAAAACAGTGTTACTTTTAGCTATGCAGGTACTCGCCTTCTGTATTTTCAGCAGAACAAATATTGTTCTTGCACAAGAAACTGAGGTAAATTTAACTGTTTCTCCTCCTGTTTCCTACTTACATGTTGCTCCTGGAAGCTCTGCAAACCACACAATAATTCTAGAAAACACTGGAACAGCTCCAATAACTGTCCTCCCCACTCTTGTTGACTTTACCACAGATGGAAAATCAGGCAGAGTCATTGTTACAAATCAACTTACGTTTCCCTATATTTCTCTAGGAGTTGATAACTCCGTTAAAGAAGTAACTATTCCTCCACAAAAAAAAGCTCAACTAACCTTGTACATTGATGTCCCTAAAGAAGCTGAAGAAAAAGAGTATCCAATGACAGTACTCTTTTTTTCCCAGTCTGAACTCGAAAAAACAGCAAACTTAAGTGCCCAAAAAACTACCAACTCCAGTGTTACAGGAGCAATCGGAAGTAATCTTGTTGTACTAGTAGCAAAACAAAATAAATTTGCAAAAATTCTAGAAGTACTAGATGCAAATGCACCAAAAATTGTTGATAGTTTTCAAAAAATATCATTTGCCCCAATCGTAAAAAACAACAGTTTTGGAGCAACTACTGCATCTGGAAGTGCAAAAATTGTGAACTGGCGTAAACAAACAATCGCAGAGTTTCAAGTGTATCCAGATACGATACTTGGGCACAACTCTAGAGAGTTACGGGCACTACTCTCTAATTCAGATCTAGAAAAACCAGAAGTTGGGTCATTTTCCTTTAAGCCCCAATTCTCGCTTGGACCATATCAAATAGTTATCACTCTAACGGATGAAAATAACTCAGTTATTACTCAATTTGTAGCCGTTTACTATGCAGTACCTATAGCAATTGTGCTAGCGATCATTTTTGGTATTGGAATTTCTATTTATTTCCGAACAAAACACAAAATTGAGTAGTTAATAAGAAAAAATGCATATTGTATAGTTTTGCAAAACTCTATATTATTAAACTACAAGGCAGAAAGTCTTTATTTTTCGTATTGAAAAAAATAAAAAGTAAAAACTAAAAAATGCCTATCTAGAGCAAAAAAATGAGATTAAAAATATCAAAGAATACCACAAAAAAATTACTTACCGCTGCAGTGATTTTTTCTGGCATATTTATAGGAGGGGTATATCAAAAAAGCCAATCTGCTAGCTTGACCAATGTTTCAGTTACGCTTTCAAACTCAAGACTGTCATTCAGTGGCATTTTAGCTTCTGGAAATACCGCTGGGTCTTCTCAAGTTATCATTGATACAACTGTTGGGGTTAGACCTTCTACTTCCTCTGCTCAACTCGTAAGTGGGGATGTTGTTGGTGTTGGAGATACAAACTCTATTGGTTCATACACAATTACAAGCATTAACTCCGCTTCTACTTTTAATGTTACACCTGTTCTTGCATCTGGCGATATTGAAGCTGGAGACATCGTTATTTCTACTCAATCTGCTACACAAACAGTTCGATTCACAACTGCAAATGCCATTCCAAATGGGGCAATTAGAATTTTAGTACCCGCTGTTGCGAATAACGCCGATTCTCAAGATGGCCTACCAGATTCTGGAAACTTTGATTTTAGTAACACTCCACCAACTGTTACCTGTCCTTCTGATATTAGTGGATATGATTTTGTCGCTGGAACTGCTTCTGCTTCAGCAATTACCATTGGAAGCCAAGACTATCACTCTTTTGAGTGTAGATACTCTGGAAATGGTGCAATTGGAACCGCATTTGATGGAAGTGCTAACGATGCAGTTGTTATCAATGACCTCATCAATCCTGCTCCAAAAGCAGCTCATACAACAGGGCTAGCAGATACCTACAGGATTATTGTCCAACATCTTAATAGTTCTTATTCAGCTCAAGATTCAACAACAACCTCTGTTGGAGTAATCGAAGCCGTCCGTGTTACTGCTTCTGTTGCTCCTCAAATTACATTCCAAATTAGTGGTGTTGCAGCAAGCACTACTGCATGTGGCGTAACAACAGATGTTACAACCACTGCAGCAGCTGTTCCATTTGGAGAACTTTCTATTTCTGCTTTCTCTGATGCTGCACAAGCACTCTCAGTTTCTACAAACGCTACAAATGGCTATGCCGTTACAGTTAGAGCAAACGATCAGCTTGGTAGGGATGCAGGCACTTGTGCAGGTGATAACACTGGAGCAGATTGTATTCCAGACGCCACAGGTAATAACGCAGCAATGAGTCACACAGCTTCAGATCGATGGGATTCAACAACATATAAAGGCTTCGGATTCTCTTTAGATGACGTAAACACCTCTGGTCTTACTCCAGTTTTTGAGTATGACACAGTAGCAGGCAACTGTTCTGGAGGAACTTACTGCGCACGCCAATTTGCAGACACAGAGGATGGTCAAGCGGCTCAACAAATATTCTCATCTACTACTGTTGCAGACGAACATAATTTGTATGTCTGCTATAGAGCTGTTATCTCCTCAACTCAATCTGCAGGAGACTACGAAAACCATGTTATTTATACTGCCACCGCGACATTCTAAAACAAGGAACAAATAAATGAACACTGCCCAACAAAAAAACTACAAAAACATTGCTCTTACCACTGGGTTCGTCTTGGTTTCTTCAGTTTTTTTAAGTTTTAAATCTGGTGCACTTGCTCAGACCACAAGCAATCCATTTATACCTACAGAAACTGAAAATGTGGTACTAGAGCCGACTGCAGAACCAGTTTTATATGACGAAACAGACGCAACTAGAACAATTGCTCAAGATCAAATCTCATTAACTGCAATTCCTCCAAGACTTGGGGATGATGGTTCTCTCACAGCAGCTCCTGGAGAAAAAATTCAAGTTCAAATCCGTGTCAGAAACATTTCAGAACAGCCAGTTTCTGTTATCACTTCAGCACAAGACTTTATTCTTGATGTAGATGGGGAAACTCCAATAGCTATAGATGATAGCGCTTCAAATAGATGGAGTCTTGCTTCATGGCTCACAATTACTCCAACTGAACACCAAATCCCATCAAAATCTACTGTTGGAATAAATGTACTCATTGAGGTTCCAGAAGATGCTCTTCCTGGAGGACACTATGCAATGATTTTACACGAGCCTGGAGAAACAACAGATGAATACTCTGTAACAAATAGTGGATCTGGTGCAGCTATCAACCAAAGAGTTGGAACGCTCCTCTATGTTGTTGTTGATGGACCTATCAACGAAGAAGCTTACATCAGAGACTTTACTTTCCCAAGCTTTACTGAATATGGTCCCGTTCCCTTTAATTTCACTGTAGAAAATAACTCTGATGTCCACATTACTCCTCAAATGAGCGTTGAAATTTATAATTTATTCAACCAAAAAGTTGAAACAATTGCTGTAGAGCCAAAAAATATTTTTCCTCTCTATAGCAGAGACTTCACTGGTCAATGGGATCGAATCTGGGGCTGGGGCTTATACAAAGCTAAACTTACCATGAGCTATGGATCAACAGGCTCTATTGTTGTAGCTAACACAAGTTTCTGGCTTCTACCTCTTAAGATTATCCTCGCTGGATTCGCCCTACTCATGATCCTTGCTTTCATTGTCTTCTCTGTAAAAAGACACCTCAACCACAGAAAGAAAATGGATGAGCAAAGAATTAAAGAGCTAGAATCACAAATCGAAGAGATGCAAACCAAAGGAGACGAAGAGAACGCCCTATGATAGATCTCTGTAGACATGAGAAATTTTTTTACTCATAATTTTTTAAAGTTTGCTCTATTTTTAGTTTTTGTTTCCATATATCAGTTTTTTTCTGTAAATGTATACGCACAAGCAGGAGGTATAGGTCCTGGAGAAAGCGGAAGCACCAATCCAAAAAACAGAGACAATACTGTTACAGCAACTGTTCCAGATATTGTTCCTCCTTCTGCACCTATTTTAATCTCTCCAGTTGATGAAGCACTCATTAACGACGCCACCCCAAGTTTTGTTTGGCAAGAATCTACTGACAATGTTGGGGTCAGTTATTATGAGCTTTACTTAGATGGAAATCTGCTACATGGATCTATTCCAACTACTGCTACTACTACGGGATCATACACCCTGACATATAATAGTGGCTCAGGACAGTATACGCTTACACCTGTAGCAACAATTTCTAATGGGGCTCACACCTGGCAAGTAAAAGTCTATGATGCAGCTGGAAACTCAAATAGTTCTGTAATCTGGGATTTCACTATAGATACTCAAGCGCCAAGCTTTGTTATTACTAGTATTGGACCTCTCCCTACGAATATTTCTGCCTCCGATATAAACTCTGTTCCAGATGACCCAATAGAACTAGAAGACAATGAGCCAGAGTTCATTGGGACAGGTGAAGCAAATGCAACTGTCCAAGTAACTGTGCAAATTCCTGGAGAAAGTAACCAAATCATCAATTTTGTTATAGATAGTGGTGGAAATTGGAGTTTTCAGCTTGGAATTCTGCCTAGAGACGAAGTAATTACGCTTAATTTCGTCATAACAGATCAAGCAGGCAATGTAAGTGTCATCACAGACCTAAAAATTTTGATCATACAAGAGTATATTATTATTCCACCAACTCCTACTCCGACTCCAACCCTTATCCCAACACCTACTCCAAGTACTACCCCAACCCCATCTCCAGGTGTAACCCCAGAAATTACCCCTTTTCCAACCCCAATAATACCACCAACCCCACCTGGAACACCGCCTCCAAGCCCAATAATAAAAATACCAGTGCTTCCTCCAAAGGAAATCGTTGAAATTATCAAAAAAGACATAATAAAAACTGTTCCTTCTCCAATTGTTGAAATTATTTCTGCTCTTCCTCAAGAAATCAGGCAAGCAATACAAAAAACTACTGATGCTGTTGCCCCTATTGGAGTACTGGTAGCAAGTGCAGCAGTTCCAGCCATTAGCTTTTTAACACTTCTTTTACAACTTGGGCAACAGCTTTCATTAGACCTTATCTTTAAAATACTGCAAGCTCTTGGGCTTATTCCACCAAAAGAACCTCAAGGGATGGTATTTGATTCCCAAACCAATGAACCAGTCTCGTTTGCTTTACTCACTATTACCTCAACTAGCCAAACAGTTACCGAAAAGATTATCGAAACCGTTGTTACTGACGTTCATGGAGTCTATCAAGGAGTGCAACTCCCCTTGGGGAAATATGTTATCAACGTAACTCATCAGGATTATAACTTTCCAACAAGTAAGGAAAGACCAAACTATTTAGGTGTCCAAGATTTCTATAAAGGCGAAGAGTTCGAAGTTACCTCAACAAAACGCCAACAGTTATTCTTGATTCCTATGGACAGAAGAACCGAAACAAAAGAAACATACCAGATAAAAAAGACCCTAAGATCTATGCTGAGAAAACTGAGATCACTGGATTTATTCTGGCCTTTGTTCATTATTTCTGTACTAATAACAATTTTCTATCCAACTTGGATTAACTTCCTGCTGTTGAGCATTTATTTTGTAATGCTCATTAAAAGACTCATATACTCACTTAAAAAGCCAACCTTATCTGGGATTGTGATCACAGAGAACAAAGAGCCTGTTGAGAATGCAATTGTACGTATCAGTGACCCAACAAAGGGTGAGCTTGTTGCCATTGTGAATACTAACAAGGATGGCTACCATCAAGCCTTCCTTGATCCCAACAAATACCAGGTTCAAGTTACCAAAACAAACCTTATTTGGGAACGAAAAGGCTCTCAGCTTAGTTTTGAAGAAGTTGATGTTACAGAAAAGCCAAAAACACTCAATGCTATCATGAGAAACATTGGCGATATCTATAAAGAACTCTTTGGCAACCTCTCCTAATCTATACTGAAAAGTAAGAAAATTAACGTATAATTATTGCACGATTTTGATCTACTTAAGTCATCTCAATTAGACAAAAACAGAAGGTAAAATTCGCTCCCCCCAAAAGTCCGAAAAGAAGTTCATTTTTGTCCTATCAACCAACTAAGAATTTAAATTTTAAAACTTAGCAATCAAAATTTTTGTTTGATAACTCCAGAGGAAGAAAAAGTACTACCTGTGTGACCCAAAAATACAGTTATCTAGAAAACATATGAAGTCTGAAGTGAAATAGCGTCAAGAAATATTGACTTTTACTCCTAAAACTAACCTCAAGAGCACTTGTGAAACGCCAAAAATAGGATTTCTTTGATTTAACACGGTTCATGATGCCTCTAAAAGCATTCTAATAAGGTACTATTTGATATATTTAGCTTCAATAATAGTTTCGTCTCATAACTAGTGAGTTGCTATACAAAAAAAGCGCTAAATCTTAGTAAAGTTATTGTAATACAAAAAAAGAAACTAAAGCCTATTTTGGGCCTCTTTTTATCCCATATCTTCAAAAAGATAAAAGATTCGTATTTTATTCAATAAATATAAGACATCTTTATAATTGCACGTCTATTTTTAGAGCAGAATTTTATTATTGCATAATTACAGCTTTATTATTGCAAAGCCTGTTATTATATTAACGCAACGAAGATAATTATATTATAAATATATAAATATAGATATTTTTGGTCTTATTTTTTCATTAAAAATTGATACCCGAATATTCTGCTCTTTTACTAAAGTTTCTCAAAAATAGTGTGTGTGAATAATTTTCAAAGGCTCTACAAAAAACCATTCGTGTTGAAATAGCCTTGAATACTCTATCTTTGTTTGGGTTAGTCTAGAGAGCAATTACAGAGTTCAATCTAGAAAGCAAAGTTTTAATAGATTCCACTTCTCTAAAGTAAAATGTACAAAAACCCGGATCCTCAAGTAAAATATCAATCAATCGGTCATATACCAAATGTATATTTTCTTTTTGTCTATCAGTCAATCCTTTTTTATCTAGTGTATTTTTTAGCAATCTAGTTACATCACTGCTAATTCCAGAGTAGTTTTCTGCTATGTCTAAAAGCCCATATTTTTCTATGATAAATGAAGAGTCAGCTGCTATTTTCCAATCTGCAACCGAAAAGATGAGTACACTAGAAAAATAGCTCGCTTTGCACTCTTTAATAACAACATCAGAAAAACCACCAGGACTAATATACACACCTCTACTGATTGCCAAAGCCCCTTCAGACAACAAGAGTTTGCGTAAGTATCTAAACTGTTTATCAAAGAAAGGAGACTCCATAAAGACTAGACAGCTCCATTGTCCTGTCCATTCATCCCATTTGGAAGATAAAGCCGGAAATTCGCTTTCTAGAAGAGTCATTCCATATTGAGTAATACTAACTGTTGTAACCCCGAGTACCCGTTGTGAAGTAATCACACCCTGCTTCTTTAATACATGAAGCAAAGATCTAAAGCCTCCAGCAGATAGCTCTGGCACCACACACTCTAAATTACTCGTAGGGACTCTATATTTAAGCGTCCCTATCTCTGAGTACAGTGAAAGCAGTATTTTTTGGGTATTTTTCTTCATATCTCATTTAATCGTTGATAGCTTTATAATTTAAATCAAAATTTCGTCTTTTGTTTTATGTTATTGATCTAGCAAAAATGTTATATACATATCAATATGCTTAGTTTATTTTAAATAGTTGCCTTTACTGCAAAAATATAAATATATTATATTAATACTAATTTTAAACACTTTTCCACATTTTTGTACCGAAGCACTCTTTTCAGCCACACTTTTCCACGAATTTGTATTAAAAACTGTTTTTTAACCTGGAAACAATGTTTAATACTCTTTCGTTTATTTTTTCCTTCACATAATATCACTTTTTTAAACTGATTCACATACTATTTTTAGCGCTTTGTTTTTAGCATAAATTACCAAGTTCTAACCTGTAAAAACAAAAAATACACAAACATTTGAATCTATTTGATATACATGAAAATCATGAAAAACATAAAAATTAATTGCAAAAATGTGCATTTTTTCATGCATTTTCCCATTGACATAAAAGTCTGGAATTCTTGAGGTATTGCCAAGTGAACTCGAGTTATCTAAACTTAAATATGCGCTATCTAAGACGTCTAATACGTCTGAGAAAAAAGGTACTAAAGCAACAAAAAAAGATGACTGCCCAAAACAGATATATCACCAGCCTCCTCTCTGTCTTTTCCACATTTTTGGAAAGTCACCATGTCTCCAAAGATTTGGCTTTGTTGACAACAGAAAAATTTATTGTATTTATCAATAAGCGCAAGATTGATGATCCAAAATGGGCAGAACATTGGTCGATTGATGACCTAGAAAAGTTCTTAACTGCCGAAAATGTCGCTCATAAGCAGGCAGTCCTCTTAAAAAAGTTTGTTGCAGAATACACTCCACTCGAAATTGATATTTACCTTCATGAGTTTTTATCTTCAATCAAAGCTGATAATCGCTCCGACTCAACCATCAAAAACTACCGCAGTGATATTCAACAGTTTGTTAGTCTTTCTCAAACAAAACAAATTTCAAACCTCTTTGAACCAGAGAATTTAAGAAATTTTGTTCATAATCAACTCGATTCAGGACTCAAGTTGTCTACGATAAAACGCAAACTCTCGAGTATATCTCAGTTTGCCCTCTGGGCAGAAACTGAAAAAATTGTTCAAGATGCTTCATTCTGGATTTCAGACTTAGAATCCCTAGTCACAGGAAAACCAAATTATCTACACAAAACAAGTTCTGTCTCTACCCAAAACTCTGCATCACACCAAAAAAATGCTCAAACAGAACTTGAGAACTTCTTGATTAGTCTTGAAATCGATGGACATTCACAAGCAACAATTAAAAACTACAAATCTGACCTCAACCAATTCTTCGAGTCCACAGGCAAACCTGATCTGGATAAGATTATTACTCAAGAAAATATAGAGAATTTTGTTGTCTTACAGAGAAAAACCGGACTCAAACCAAGTAGTATCAAAAGAAAAGTGACAAGTATTACTCAATTTTCTCTCTGGGCTCAAGACAGAAGTCTCATTGAGAGAGTCTCTTCATGGATCCACTTACTTCAAGGACAGCTCTTTGAAACTCAAGAAGTTATTGCTCAAGATCATAGCCGAGTTGGTAATCAAACAACCACAGTTTCCTCTCAGAGAGAAACTGTATCTACTCACTCAATAATCCCAAATGCAAAATTTACAACCTCTACTCCACAAAAATTTGAATTAAAACTCAAGCCAAATACCCTTGTTCATGCTCACCAAACAAACCAAAACCAAGTAAAGCATGGTTGGAAACTCCCAGTTCCAGACTTTGCAGCAGAAGAGTTAGAAAAAAAATCAGGTAATACAACAAAATCAGAGAAAGAACTTACAAATAGTGAGGAAACTCGAAAAATATATGCAGGCATTAGATCTAGCTTAAAAGACTTCGCAAACCAAATAAATACCAAAAGAAATAAGCAATTTTTGCCATATTTAAACCTGGTAATGATGGTTGTGTTTGCAATTGGACTTGGTGTATTGGGCTATCAACAATTTATCAAGCAAGCACCTACTCCATTTGCGTATCCAAGTACCCCTGTACGACCAAATCGAGAGCTTTCCTTTCAAGGTAGATTGACAGATGCCGCACAAAACCCAATAACTACCTCAACTGATATGGCTTTTAGACTGTATGACAACAGTTCTGGAGGAACTCAACTCTGGAGTTCTGGAACTTGTAGCGTCACTCCAGATCAAGATGGTATTTTTAATGTTGGTCTAGGAGATGACTGTGGATCTGAAATCACAGAAAATGTCTTTACTGAGAACTCAAACGTCTGGTTAGAAGTTGAGATTGAATCTGAAACTCTTGACCCAAGACAATCAATCAAAACCGTCGCCTATGCTCTCAACTCTGAAACCGTTCAAGGATACCCTGTTTCTGCCACAGGAGCGGCAACCACAAACACAATTCTCACAATGGATGCCGGTGGACAAGTCTTGTTAGGGGAAGTTTCGCCTTCTCTTAAAGCAACCTCAGGATCTTTCACTATTGAAGCTCAAGCTTTAGTTTTACAGACATCTTCGGGTTCAAATGGCAACATTACTCTCGCTCCCGATGGAACGGGTAAAGTTATTGTTCAGTCAGATTTAGACCTAGAAGGTTACTTACATGCACCTGGAGCAACCTTCTCCGCTACCTATGCAGGTGGCACTGCACTCATAGCAAAAGGAGGCCCAAGTGGCACTGCTAATATTCAAGAATGGCAAAATAGTGCTGGGACTGTTTTATCTTCTGTGAATACTTCAGGAAATGTTGGTATAGGCACTAGCAATGCAACTGCATTACTAGAACTCTACAGCGATGCTAACCAGTACATTAAAATGAACCACCAAACTCATGGTCAAGAAACTAGAATCCTATTTCAACAAGCAGGAACTACAGAGGCTTCTATTGGAACAGGCACAGGCAACTCCGACGACTCTCTAATGTATAGATCTGGTTCATCACAATATTTTTATGTTTCTACTTCCGAACTAGTAATGCAACTCACTGCGGGAGGAAATGGCGCAAATGGAGCTTTTGTTGGTCCTGCTGCACCTACAACAGCTGCCAGCTTTGGGGTAGTTGGTTTCACTGGCAACTCCGACATTGCACTAGTAAGATTTGAGCATGAATCTAGCCCAACACTTGACTACTTGCAAATTGCTACAAATGGTTCAGCTACAGGAGATATTTTTGCAATTAACAGCAGTGGCAATGTGGGGATAGGATCTTCTTCTCCAGGATATAAACTTGACGTTGTTGGCAACACCCAAATCACTGGTGAACTCAATCTAACAGATGCTATTCGTTCTTCTGGCGACGCTGGCACTTCCGGCTACCTCCTCACTTCATCCGGCGGTGGTGCTATGACCTGGACTGACCCTGCTTCATTAGTTGCTTCTACTCTTTGGACAAATACTTTAAATGTGTATCATCCTACCGACGAGTATGCTTCTGTAGTTGATCTTATTATTGGTGGCACATCCACTGCCTCTGCAGATATCCACTTACAATCGAATGGTCAAGCTTACTTTGGTGGCAATGTCGGAATTGGTTCTACTGCTCCTAGTGCAAAATTAGAGGTAAGTTCAACAACAAGTCCACAATTCAAAATAACTCAGCCTACAGGATCTAAAGAAACAACATTTGGAGTAGATTCCTCTGGTTTACTTGGAATAATTCCATCAAATGGGATCTACCTTTTCGCAGATCCAGGACAAGCAAGCAGATCAATCTTAGCAGGTTCAAGAACAATAAATAATTCTAGTTCTGTTTATGGTTACAACATAGATTTACATAAAACAGGAAGTGGCGGAGCCGCCGGTATACTTGCATTTGTGTATGCAGATGCAAGCACTACATCAACAATAGATGGATCATATGTTTATACAAATATCTCTGGTGCATATTCAATTGGTAATGAATATGGTAGCAGAAGCATAGTGACAAATAACGCATCTTCCACAGTTACTGGAGAACTTATTGGTATTCAGTCTAGACTACACGGAGCTTTAGGATCAGTCACAGGTAGTACCGCATTTTTCCAAGCTAGAAACACAATAACAAGCGGAACTATTCCAAACCTATACGGTTTATACGTAGAAGCTTTGACTCAAGGTACAAACAACTATGCAATCTATACTGCTGGAACTACACAATCATACTTTGGAGGCAATGTTGGAATTGGTAGTAGCGCTCCTATTGGTCTTTTAAATGTAAACGGCGCAGCAACAGGGAAAGCTCTCACTATTCTAAATCAAACTGGAAATCAAGCTATCTTTACTGCCTCTGCTTCTGGTACTACTCAATTTATTATCGCAAATGATGGTAATGTTGGTATTGGTTCTTCTTACACTGGGGCCGGTAGACTAAATATCAGTGCTGGTCCTTCTGGTACCGCTGCTATCTACATGGCTACTAACTCTACTAATTCCTCTATTACTTCTGGTGGATATGCTACCAGAATGGACTTTGGATATAACGTTGGCACTGGTATGTCTGCTGGAGATATTTCTCTTATCGGTGGTACTGTAGGAACTTCTAGAGGTGTTGGGATCTCTCTCAACTATGTTGACGCTTCTTTTAAAGTCGTTCAAAATGCTGCTTCTGTTACCTCTCCTGTTGCGTACTTCAAAGGTGGTGCAACACCAACAGCTGATTACTTCCAAATCAGAAGTAGTGCAGCAAGTAACGGTGATATTTTTGCAATTAACAGCAGTGGCAATGTGGGGATAGGATCTTCTTCTCCAGGATATAAACTTGACGTTGTTGGCAACACCCAAATCACTGGTGAACTCAATCTAACAGATGCTATTCGTTCTTCTGGCGACGCTGGCACTTCCGGCTACCTCCTCACTTCATCCGGCGGTGGTGCTATGACCTGGACTGACCCTGCTTCATTAGTTGCTTCTACTCTTTGGACAAATACTTTAAATGTGTATCATCCTACCGACGAGTATGCTTCTGTAGTTGATCTTATTATTGGTGGCACATCCACTGCCTCTGCAGATATCCACTTACAATCGAATGGTCAAGCTTACTTTGGTGGCAATGTCGGAATTGGTTCTACTGCTCCTAGTGCAAAATTAGAGGTAAGTTCAACAACAAGTCCACAATTCAAAATAACTCAGCCTACAGGATCTAAAGAAACAACATTTGGAGTAGATTCCTCTGGTTTACTTGGAATAATTCCATCAAATGGGATCTACCTTTTCGCAGATCCAGGACAAGCAAGCAGATCAATCTTAGCAGGTTCAAGAACAATAAATAATTCTAGTTCTGTTTATGGTTACAACATAGATTTACATAAAACAGGAAGTGGCGGAGCCGCCGGTATACTTGCATTTGTGTATGCAGATGCAAGCACTACATCAACAATAGATGGATCATATGTTTATACAAATATCTCTGGTGCATATTCAATTGGTAATGAATATGGTAGCAGAAGCATAGTGACAAATAACGCATCTTCCACAGTTACTGGAGAACTTATTGGTATTCAGTCTAGACTACACGGAGCTTTAGGATCAGTCACAGGTAGTACCGCATTTTTCCAAGCTAGAAACACAATAACAAGCGGAACTATTCCAAACCTATACGGTTTATACGTAGAAGCTTTGACTCAAGGTACAAACAACTATGCAATCTATACTGCTGGAACTACACAATCATACTTTGGAGGCAATGTTGGAATTGGTAGTAGCGCTCCTATTGGTCTTTTAAATGTAAACGGCGCAGCAACAGGGAAAGCTCTCACTATTCTAAATCAAACTGGAAATCAAGCTATCTTTACTGCCTCTGCTTCTGGTACTACTCAATTTATTATCGCAAATGATGGTAATGTTGGTATTGGTTCTTCTTACACTGGGGCCGGTAGACTAAATATCAGTGCTGGTCCTTCTGGTACCGCTGCTATCTACATGGCTACTAACTCTACTAATTCCTCTATTACTTCTGGTGGATATGCTACCAGAATGGACTTTGGATATAACGTTGGCACTGGTATGTCTGCTGGAGATATTTCTCTTATCGGTGGTACTGTAGGAACTTCTAGAGGTGTTGGGATCTCTCTCAACTATGTTGACGCTTCTTTTAAAGTCGTTCAAAATGCTGCTTCTGTTACCTCTCCTGTTGCGTACTTCAAAGGTGGTGCAACACCAACAGCTGATTACTTCCAAATCAGAAGTAGTGCAGCAAGTAACGGTGATATTTTTGCAATTAACAGCAGTGGCAATGTGGGGATAGGATCTGCTTCTCCTGGATATAAACTTGACGTTGTTGGCAACACCCAAATTACCGGTGAGCTCAATCTAACAGACGCAATCAGAATAGCTGGAGACGCTGGGACAACTGGATACTTCCTAACCTCTTCTGGTGGTGGTGCCAACACCTGGACTGATCCAGATGATATTACTGGGGCTGGCTGGTGGGAAAATACTCTTAATGTACTACATCCTAAAGATGAGTATGCTAGCATAGTTGACTTAGTTTTAGGTGGTACTTCTACTGCTTCTGCAGATATACACTTACAATCTAATGGCCAAGCTTATTTTGGTGGAAATGTTGGGATTGGCACTACTAACCCAACAAACAAACTAGAGCTACAAAGTAGTACAACTCCAGGTCTTGATCTTTCTAGTTCAAGTATTACACATAGTGTTACAACAGTACTTCCAGCCGATACTTTTGGAAGAATCGGGATCAATAATTCTAGTAATGGTGGATTACTAATAACTGGTATAGTTAATGGAGGAAGCACATATAATGGAGCTCTAAAACTAGTTGGTAGCCAGGCCGATAATGGTAACGGAGCAGGAAGAATAACATTCCAAGCAAAAACACAAGATACAGGAACATCACTGGGATCCAATCATGTTGCATTTCGTTTTATTGATGGCGACGAAAGCACAATGTTTGTAATGATGGGACGTGGAAGATCAGAGTTCACTGCTACAGAATTACAATCTGGTTCTGTAGGTGCAATGAGTGTTAATTCAAGTGTTACCAACATACCTGGTGCTGCTGTTGGAGCCTTCTCTAGAACAAATGGAAGTGCCACCCCTACAGGTCCTGTAATACTTGGAAGATCTGCTCAATCACCAACCGCTAACTGGAGCTTACTAGAACTTATAAGCGACTATGATGGTACTCCAACAACAGAGTTTATTGTTAATGGTCTAGGAAATGTTGGGATTGGTTCTGCAACCCCAATCGGACTACTCAATATTGATGGTGCAGCAACAGGTAAAGCTTTAGCAATCCTAAACCAAACAGGTAACCAAGATATTTTCACAGCAAGCTCAAGCGGCACTACTAGAATGAGAATAGCAAATACTGGATACGTATATGCAGAAAGATTCTCCGATATTAGTAATGATTCTTACTATGTAGACCCTGCTGGAAGCACAACTTCTATGACTCTTGCAGGTAATGCAGGTATTGGAACCACAACTCCAGGTGCAAGGCTTGATGTTAGTGGCGATCTTGCTGCTAACACTGCTACTATCTCTGCGACATATGCTGGAGGCAAAGGCTTAGTTGTCAAAGGAGGACCAAGTGGTACTGCAAATATCCAAGAGTGGCAAGATAGTGCAGGAACAGCCTTGAGTGTGATTAACGCTAGTGGAAATCTAGGAATTGGCTCTATTAGTCCTACAAGAAAACTTGATGTTAATGGAGCAGTAAACATCACCTCAGGACTATATGCAAACAACGACGCCGGAACCTCTGGATACTTACTAACCTCATCTGGTGGTGGCGCAATGACCTGGACTGACCCAAGCACTTTAGGTTCTGGTTTTAATCTTTGGGCTAATACCCTTAATGTCCTTCATCCTAAAAATGAATATGCAAGCGTTGTTGATTTAGCTATTGGTGGTACATCCACTGCCTCTGCTGATATCCAACTATACTCTAATGGTTCTGCTGTATTCAACGAACAAGGCAATGACTCTGACTTTAGAATTGAATCAGACACAAATGCTAACGCCTTTTTCCTTCAGGGTTCTGATGGAAATATTGGTATTGGAACTTCAACACCAGGTTCTAAATTTGAATTAAGCAATGACTATTCAACAAATGCTGTGCTCCAACTTTCAACAGATATTTATGGAGGTAAAGTTGAAGCTAGAACTGGAGCAAGCAGTTATGGAATTCTTTATTTAAGTTCCGAATATGGACAAACTAGAATGTTTAGATCTGGTGTAGATCAACAATTATTTATCTATGATGCCTCTTCGAACCAAGATATTACTCTTAATAGTAATGGAAGTTCATACTTTAATGGTGGAAACTTGGGAATTGGAACAACAAACCCAACCTCACAACTTCAAGTAGGCTCTGTCGGAGGAAATATAGGTATTGGTACACTAGGCAATAGTGGTGGAAACTCATTCCGTATTAACAGATTTACTTTTTTTAACGACGTTGTTAGTTCTGGGGGACAGCTTTCCTTATACTACGATGACACCTCAGATACTTACTTGTTTAATACTCCTGGAACAAGCAGTAATGGTTTTGTCATGTACCCATCAGCACTCACTACTACAACTACTGCTGGGTTAGAACTCTACACTGGTAGAACTATTTCAAATGCAAGTGGCATTAAACTTTCTACCACACAAAATATTACAAATAACTCAAGCAATATCGGAGGCCTAGATCTAGCAAATACAATAACTTTCGACCCTACAAATAATTTGGTTGGCAGCATAGTTAATGGAGTTAAAGTTGCTCAATCATTTTCTCCAAATGCAGCAACAAAAGATATCTCTTATAACGGTCTCTATTTTGGATCTACTATTAACCAAACAGGTGGAACAACTGCAATTACCAGAGGTGTTTATATTAACCCAACTCTTACAAGCGCAGCTGACTTTAGAGCAGTTGATATTGCAAACAACTCTTCTAGTAGTTATGGTGTATATCAATCTGGCAGTAGCACAAAAAACTATTTTGCAGGAAACGTAGGTATCGGCAGTACTAGCCCTACTGCTCCCCTCAACATTACTACTAGTGCAGGTAACTCTTCTACAGGAGCTGCATCTATTGGATACGTCTCAAGCTATACCGGAGGTAGCACTCAAAATGCATTGGGAGTAAGTGTCTATGGTATAGATAGTGCTGCATCTGCATATAATGCTATTTCTGGTTCTGCAACAACCCCTAGTGGATCAAGTAATACACTT
Organism: uncultured Pseudomonadales bacterium; assembly: GCA_964620965.1. GTDB lineage: Bacteria > Patescibacteriota > Microgenomatia > UBA1400 > PJMF01 > VFLK01. The sequence goes on along the minus strand of CAZUHV010000003.1, from coordinate 124,090 downwards.
TCCGGTCTTTCTGGTGTTCAAGGATCAATCAACTATCAAGGAACTGCTGGAACTTTAACAAATGGAACTGCTGTTACTGGAGCATTTACTAATTCTGGAGCTGGAACAATTACCTATGGAACTGCGTATAACGCAAATATGTACCTATCTGGATCAGGAAACGTAGCCGTTGGACATGGTTTTAGATTACAAACAATTAGTGATACAGGGGGTGGTTCCTTCCAAACTTTATATGGTCTGTATATGACTGCTATCACAGCAGCTTCTTCGAATAACTATGGCATTTGGGGTGAGGCTGGAGACTGGATTTTAGATGAAGATGGCGACGGGGTAGCAGGTGGAACCAGTGGTGGTGGAAACATCATACTTGGTGAAGGACAAGATTTAGAGCTATACCATGACGGCACAAACTCCTACATCATGAACAATACTGGAAACCTACTTATCGGTGATGCTGCAACAGATGCTGTCATCCTTTCTGCAAATGGTGGTAATGTTGGTATTGGTAGCTCCTCTCCAGGATACACTCTTGATTTAGTTGGCGAATTCAACCTCACAGATGCAATTAGAGTTGCAGGTGATGCTGGTACTTCTGGATACCTCCTCACTTCATCTGCTGGTGGTGCTATGACCTGGACTGACCCAAGTACCTTAGGTTCTGGAGCTAACCTTTGGGCAAACACATTAAATGTCTTCCATCCTAAAAACGAATATGCTTCTGTTGTTGATTTAGCTATCGGTGGCACCTCTACTGCCTCTGCTGATATCCAACTATACTCTAATGGTTCTGCTGTATTCAACGAACAAGGCAATGACTCTGACTTTAGAATTGAATCAGACACAAATGCCAACGCGTTCTTCTTTCAAGGTTCTGATGGTAACATTGGACTCGGCACCGCAACACCAGTTGCTAACCTAAATATTTTCCAAAATAGCCCTACTCCAAACCAAATACTATTCCAAATTGGGACAGATGCGGATTCTACAAGATTTACTGTTGATGAAGATGGAGATGTATCAGTAGACAACGATGTAACGGCTCGAACCTACTATGCAGGTAATGGAACTGTTGGTGGACCAACATTCTCATTTGCAAGTGACACTAACACTGGATTGTACAGACCTGCGATAGATACTATTGGTATAGTAACCGCTGGAACCGAAAAAGTAACCATTGATGCAAATGGCAACGTCGGAATTGGTTCTACAGCTCCAGGATATGCACTTGACCTAGTCGGGGAATTTAATTTGACAGACGCAATTAGAGTGGCTGGTAATGCTGGCACTTCTGGATATCTCCTCACCTCTTCTGGTGGTGGTGCAATGACCTGGACTGATCCTGCTTCTATTGCAACAAGTGCAACTCTTTGGGCTAATACTCTTAATGTACTCCATCCTAAAAACGAATATGCTTCTGTAGTTGATTTGGCTATTGGTGGCACTTCTACAGCCTCTGCTGATATCCAACTCTACTCTAACGGTTCTGCTGTATTCAACGAACAAGGCAATGACTCAGATTTTAGAATTGAATCTGATACCAATGCTAACGCGTTCTTCCTTGATGGTCTTAATGCTAATATCGGTATTGGCACCAACACAACACTTTCAGCATTACAAATTCATAGAACAAGCAGTGCAAGTCAATTATTCATAACAACAGATACAAACGTTGGCTCTGCTAATGATGCTTCACTATTCTTCCAAAGTGATAATGATGGCACACCAAACCCTGCAGGACTTGGGCAGTACAATGACGGGAGTCTCCGTTTCACGGGAGGAGGAAGTTTAGTTTCTCCAGATATGGTAATTACAGATGCAGGCAATATTGGTATCGGCACCACGACTCCAGGTCAAAAACTCGACGTTGCTGGAGAAATAGAGCTTGCAAACTATTTGTACTTTGGCAATGCAGGCACAGAATATCTTAGATGGGATTCTTCTAATTTCATTCTATCTGATGATCTGCTTCCTGCTTCAGACGGAGCAAGTAGTTTAGGTTCAGATTCCGTAAGATGGGATTCCTTGTATGTAAAAGGAGCAAGTATCCATATTGGTAATTCAGGTGATGAAGGAATCCTTACTTACAACACCACAGATAATTACTTCGGCTTTGATCCAGACGCAGATGCAACCGCAGAGTTTGTGATTACTTCTACAGGAAACGTCGGTATTGGAACCACTGCCCCAACAAGTTTCTTACTCGAAGTTGCCGGAAACATTGGCCCAACAGCAGACGATACCTATTCTCTTGGCTCTGCTTCAAGAAGGTTCACAAATATTTATTCTTCAGGAGACATAATAGCTTCTGGTATTTCTGATGCAGACGGAGATACAAAAATTCAGGTTGAGGAGTCTGCAGACGAAGACTACATCAGATTTGATACTGCTGGAACTGAAAGACTAGTAATTGATAATATTGGTAAAGTTGGTATCGGAACTGCAACCCCAACACATGGCTTTGAAGTTAATACTGCAGTAACAGGAAAAGCATTGGTCTTACTCAAAGAACTTGGGGATCAGGATATTCTTACAGCAAGTAACTCTGCAGGTGTAACTAGATTTAGAATGGCAAATACTGGATATTTATACGCAGAAAGATTTTCTGATGTGAGCAATAGTTCCTATTATGTTGATCCTGCTGGTGGCACAACTTCTATGGTACTTGCAAGTAATGCAGGTATTGGAACCACAACTCCAGGTGCAAGACTTGACGTTCGCAATAGCTCAACCGAAGATATCCTTAACTTATTTGATGGATCTACAGAAGTCTTCACTGTTCTTGATGGTGGTAATGTCGGTATTGGTTCTATTACTCCAGCTGCGAAATTAGACATAGCAAACTCTGCAGGTGTAGAACTGTACTTTAGCGGAGACACAGGAGTAGCTGAAATTAAAAGTGACCAAGATATTAACTTTACTATGGATGCTGATAATGATGGTTCAAACCATGCTTTTAAGTTCCTTCATAATGCCAGTACCGAACTAATGAGACTAACTGATACAGGGAATTTAGGTATTGGAACTACAAGCCCAACCTCTCAGTTACATGTTGTAAAAACAAACTCTTCTGGTTCAGGTGATTATATTGGCTTTATGAATGAAATAACTCAATCTGTTTCTGGAGCAATGACTGCATATGGATATAGAACTGTCACTGGCACAACACACACCTCTGGAACTTTGTCTGGATTACAAGGAAACTCTTCACAACTTAAGTTCTGGGGAAATGGAGGCACAACTTCATACTCAGAAGGCCTTACCTCTGCCGCAGATGTCTACACTGGAGCAATAGTTGATAACTTAGCACTAGTTAGAGTGTACACACCAGGTGTTAGTGGTGGAACAATCAACCACCTTAAAGGTATACAAATCGCCAATATGAATGTTGGAAGCTCCTCTAACTACTCTGTCTACTCTGAAGGTGGAAATATGTACCATGAGGGGAACATTGGTATTGGAACCACTACCTCTGATTCAAAACTACATGTTGTAGGTGTTGGAAGGGATTCAACTCCAAACGGACCTGGATTCCGAACTGGAGAAGATTTAAGTGGAAACTATGCAATTGAACTTACAAGCGGCGGTGGAATTCCTCACCTGGACTTCCAAAATGATATTGGCGGAACAGACTATGATGCAAGAATTGGTTTATATGGAGATGACTACTTGGTTATAGATGGAGCAAATGTTGGTATTGGAACCACTGCTCCAAGCAGGCTTTTGGTTGTAGAAAAAAATCAAGATGCTCTAACTTCCGTTGCAATAAATAACACAGCAAGTGGAACATCTGCAGCAACTACACTCCTTGTAGCAGGTGGAGATAATAGTCTAACTTTATCAAGTTACTCTGATGCAAACTCTTCTTCCTTTGCAGGAACAAATCTAATCTCAAGCTATGGGGGCGGACTAAATATTATGACGGGAGGTGGAATTGGAAATACAATCAACTTTGGTCATTCATATATATCTAACTCTTACTATATGTCCATTGTTAGTGGGAATATCGGTATTGGAACCACTGCTCCAGGAACAATCTTGCATATTGCTGATCCAGGAGATAGCAGAATCAGAATGGAAAACACAGATGTAGATGGACACGACTGGAGTTGGGCAAACGACTGGAATGCACTCAACGGATTCAGCTTAATTGAAGAAGGAGTCTCAGGAAACGTGATGTTTGTTGAAGCAGGTGGAAATATTGGTTTATCTACCTCTACTCCACAAACAAGACTTCATGTAAACGGAGCACTAACAGTTGGAGATGCACCTGTTGCAATTGTTACTGCAGCAACTGGAGATATCATTGCAGGCGATAGTACTGGAGGCTTCCAATTCGATGCAAGCGCAAATGATATGTATGCACAACAATCAACTGCAAACTCTACTGGAGTTCACTTTAATATTAGAAAATCAAGAGGTTCAGCAGCATCACCATCTGTTGTAACTACTGGAGATGACATTCTCTTGCTTCGTGCCTATGGAAGAAGCGCTTCTAGCACTTGGTCTGAAGCCGGCAGAATTACTTTTGATACAGAAGGAACAATTAGCGGAGCTATTGTTCCTGGAATACTCCGTTTCTATACACAAAGCACTGCAGGGTCTCTAACAGAAAGAATGGTTATAGATTCTGATGGAAATGTGGGTATTGGGTCAACGAGTCCAGGACAAAAATTAGTAGTAAGCGGAAATATTCAAATTGGTGCCGCTGGGTACATTGACGATGATGCAACGATGGGCGAAAATTCAGACGATTGGATTCACTTGAATGGTTATATTGAACTTAAGTCTAATACTTCCAACTATGGAATAGTACTTCGTGATGATAGTAGTACAGATTACTTTGGTATTACTCAAGAAGGTGGATACTCTATCCTTGCAGACAGTAATACTTCTGTAAACTATTTTTTGAGAGGAAATGGAACAAATGTTGATATTGCAGGTAATCTTGGAATTGGAACAACAACCGCTTCACAAGTTCTTGACGTTGTCGGAGGAGGTATTGTAATTGAAGACAATACCAGTTCAAGCACTAACGCATATAAAATAGAAAGAGGTGGAACTGATTACTCAGTATTATGGATGGACACTGACCAGGTTTATTTAAACAACCCATTTAACAATGTTATGAATTTCAGGACAAATAACACTACACGTTTAACAATAGGTAGTACTGGAATCATATATGCGCCAGGAGTTTACAATACTACCTCAAGTACACGTAATGTTTATGTCAATTCTGATGGTCAGCTAGGATACTTATCTTCATCTATCAAAAACAAAACAAACGTAGAAAATATACAAGAAAATACTTCAAAGAAACTTTATGACTTAAGACCCGTAAAGTTTGAATATAAGGATAGCTTGGGAACAATCCAATACGGACTTATTGCTGAAGAGGTTGCTCAAACAATCCCAGAAATGGCATTTTATGATACAGATGGCAGTCCTGCTGGTGTTTCTTACCAATTCTTGGCGCCACTACTACTTTCAGAAATACAAAAGCACCAAATCAAACTGAAAAATTTGGAAAATAACAACATCATGTTTGACTCTATAGGAGGCATAGTTATTACTCAATCAGGATCTGATTACATTGTTACAGAATCTAAAAATAATAATGTTTTGAGTACAATTATTGGTGCCCGTTCAGCTATATTGGGCATAATCCAAGCAGGCCTTACTAACACCAAAGAGTTAATCGTTGAAAATACTGCAACAATCAAGAATCTCTCTGCAGAAACTATTACAATTAACGGTCAATCACTAGTCAGCTATATTCAAAGTGTTGTTGGAAACCAGACCGCTTCAAATAACTCTACCCTTGTTTCTCCAGTCGGAAACGACACTGTCATCACTGCTACAAACTCTGGTAAAGTCAAATTTAGCGATGGAACAAAAACAACTGCAGAAATAAACAAAGACGGAAACCTCAGCTTACTTGGAAACCTTAATTCTAAAGATGTAATTACTAACTCTATAGCTGCATCTGGCTCTTCTACTCTTGGTTCACTTCTGGTTCAAGGAGATGCAACGGTTTCTGGAACATTAACTGCTCAAAACTCAAAACTCGGTAACTTACTTGCAAATGAAGTAAGCATCTCTGGAACCCTCGTTGCTCAAAATGCTACCATTTCTGGAACTGCTCAGGTTGGAACCTTGCTTGCTAATGAAGTTACAGCTGCATCCGCACGTATTTCTGCCCTAGAGGCAGGAATTGCCCAACTAGAAAGCGTTAGAGCTACAACCGCAGACCTTGTTACCGCTACTGTATCTGGCACTTTGTATGCGAACTCTATCTATGATTTTGAGAATAAAGTTGCAACTACCCTACAACAACCTGGTTTACTCGATATTTTACTTGGTACTAACGAAAGCACCTCCTCTGCTTCATTTATGGAAGATCTCTATGCAACAGTTAACAAAACAGAGTTCAATGCAAGCTCTAGCGCAGATTTGGACTTAAGCTTTGCAGAACTCAGCATGACAAGCGACGATGTTGTTCTTACTGGATCTGCCCTGTTTGTAGAGAAATACCTCAAGGTAAATGGTGGTGCATACGTGTCTGATTCACTAGCAGTTGGTAATGACCTTTTTGTTGGTGACAGCATGTTGATAGCTGATGGATTAATCAGATACACAACCGCAGATCCTGCGAACCAAATTCTTAAAATTCAACCAGAAGGTCAAGGTTCTATCGAATTACTCGCGGGCATAGTTACAATTGATGATTCAGGCAAAGTCACTGTCAATGGAGACCTTGATGTTACAGGTAATGCAAAAATCGCAGGCACACTCCTCACAGACATGCTCAAACCTACAGAGTTTGGTAACCCACTCCAGGTTCAAGTTGCTGGTGTTGATACTCAAACCAACGAGGTCAAAAAATCTAGATTCGAAATCATCAACGAAGTTGGAACCCCAGTTGCCACCTTCTCAGCAGAAGGAAATGCAGCATTTGCTGGAAAAGTTGATATAGCTGGCGGAATCGGACTTGAAAGTCAGAACTTGGGATCTAGCGATACAAACGAACTTTCAACTAACAAAACCTCTGGTAAAGCTACAATAAAAGCTGGTTCAGACAAAGTTACCATTAAATCTGGAATTGTTACAAACGACAGCTTAGTCTATGTCACTGCAGTTGGCAGCACAGATAATAAAGTTCTCTTTGTTAAATCTCAAGCGCAAGACGATCCAAATACCCCAGAAAATGAAGGCGAATTTGTAGTTGGATTTGACTCTCCTGCATCAGCAGATGTTTCATTCAACTGGTGGATAGTGAACTAGTTCTATAAATCTAAACTTAATATTGCTTAATTATCCAAAAAACCACTTGCTAAAACTCATTTAAACGGATTAACAACTTGTATTTCTTGATATTTACCTAAGTGTTTTTCGTTGTCTGTTGCAATTTCAAAACAGTCATTACTCAAAGCAGTTGCAACCAAATAAGCATCGAATACCTCGCTTCCAGCGACCGAGTATTTTTGAATCAGCGCCAAAGCAATATCCTGTGTTTCTTTTGTTGGATAAATTATTTTAATGGTATCTTTAATTGGTTCTAATGCACTAATAGCTTGTGCTATTGAAAATCTGTTTGGATATTTTTTATGAGTAACAACTCTTAAAAACTCGAAAACATTTTGATGTGCAATAACTGGGACTGTATTAGAGTTTCTTACAATGTTTTTAATGAACTCTCGTGCTACATCACTCTTTGATGAGCCATAATTTAGTGAGTATACTAGAATGTTTGTGTCAATCAGCATATATATCTTCTCTAGTAAGGTTGTCTAAGTTTGCCCCTATGTTCTTACCTTTGAAAATAATCTCTGTAGCTTTCTTTTTGCTTACATCGGATAAATATGCTTCAAGTGCTCGAGTCAATAATGTTTGAAAAGAAATGTCTAACTCTTCTGCCTTTTTTTTGGCAGCAATTTGTAGTGGCTTTTGTAAACGGATAGTAGTTCTTGTGAGTTGCATATTGCCGGTTATTTTGACATAAATATGTCTTTATGTCAAATTGTAAGAGAAAAGTTACACTCTCTCAACAAATAACGTTCCTGGAGTCATCAATATTCTTGGAGAATGTTCAAACACTGGTTGCGATAATCACCAATAATAAAGTTTCTGTTTATACAAAATAACCTAGTCCGTACAAACGTAGAATACACCTTCTGTAGGTACTCCTACTCCACATTTTGAACCACTCGCAGCTGCTTCTGGATCTGATGGATTACTCAAAGTAACTCCAACATAAAAAGTTTCACTACCTGCCCCAACAGAATATTCAACATATTCTGGAACTTCCTTCATGTACACTGTCCCAGAAGCATTGGTTAGGGAACTTCCACCTACTTGTGCACAAGCACTTGTACCATCTGTACAACCCATAAGTATCCCGCCAGAAGCACTTGGACCAGAAGCACTTGGATAGGCCTGATAATCGTTGTAATACAACCTCAAGGCATTCTTAAGTTGATTGAGGTCTGCTTTTTTCTTAGTGTCTGCTCCTCTTTCACGAATCCCAACTAAGTTAACAAGGAGTACAGCTGTCAAAACACCGATAATGGCTATAACAACTAATAGCTCTATCAAAGTAAAACCTTTACTAAACTGTGCTCTGCTTTTCTTCATATTTCTCCTTAACAAAAAGATGTGACCGGCACTACTTGGATTAGAATGTAGTTCCTAAATCAATATTTGTACTGCTTTTTCCGTAATTACAATCGCCAATCGTACAAGCATCATTTCCTGATTCGGCCTCAGGGTTATCATAGCTCAACGGGTTATCATCAACATCTTTAGGAACATCTCTATCTTGATCATTCTCTAGGTTGGCATAAATCTGATAGTAACTTCCATCAGAAATATAGTAATATTTTCCTCCACTTGGATCTTCGGGCATTTGAACCATATAGGTAGTTGAGTTAGTAGTGTTTTGCCATATAGTTCCACCAGAACAAAGTTCTGCTGCATCGACTCCACAGCCAAGTATTCCCCCATTACCATCAGAAAGTGGATAAGAACCTAGATCATTGTAATACACCTCAAGCGCATCACCTATTGTCCTTAAGTCTGATTTTCTTTTACTATCTCTTGCTTTCATCTGCGATGACGTAAAAGTACCAAGCCCAATTGCGGATAAAATTCCCATAATGACAATCACAATAAGCAACTCAATCATCGTAAAACCAAAAATTTTTTTATTCTTAACTGAGTTTATTTTTTTAGCTTTCATATATTAATTCATTTCTCCACTAAAACCACATCCCGCATTACATTCAGGCTGAGTAAAGTAAAATCCTAAATTACAAACACCATCTCCTTGAGTCCAAACATTACATTGATCACCCATAACTTGGCAACAATATCCTTGTGTTCCCGGCGGCACAGATCCTTCTTGGTTAGCAACCGGGACCCCTTCGGAAACTCCATAGTTATAGTCAAACGCATCACTTCCTATTTCTTCACCAAAAAATGCGTATGCCCCACAACCTCCTGCTAAGTTACATCCAAGCTCTGTTATAACTGGGTCAACGTCAATCTCAAGATTTGCATATACTCTATAGTAATGAGGACAACTCACTTCTTCTGGGGCATATAAATATCTTGTTTTAGTTTGTGGATCACAGGGAATGCTTGCTAAATAAGGTTGTAAATCAGTGCCTCCGCAATTATTTAAAATATCTGGGTCTGGATAACAGTCATTATCACTAAAATAGTTTTCAAATGCTATTTTTATCTTTTGTAAATCACTCTTTCTTCTGCCATCTCGACTCTTATTTATCTGTTGTGGAAGTATAGAAAGCGCAGCAAGAATTAAAACACCAATGACAGCAGTAACAATCAAGATTTCAATCATTGAAAGACCCGATTTTTTCTGTCTTTTGTTCATATAGTACATTTATACTACACTACTATATGCAAAGCTAGAACTTAATTTGCGAAAATAGCTTAAAATCCCATAATAATTAACCGCAAAAACTGCAAAAATTACCAGTAAATACTACCCTTTACAACTCACTCATAACTTGATTAAATGGAGGTTGAATAAATGTAAGTAAAATAGTACAGACGGGAAACGACATGAATACAGATTCACTTTTCAAAAAAGTATCGCTTGTTTCTGTCCTGGCTATAGGAGTACTTTCTACTCTCCTAGTAGTACCAGTTACAGATAGTTTTATTGAGCATACTAAGTTTTACACTTTAGTTTTTGGAGCAATTCTTGTGCTTCTCTTGTTTGTTGCTAAAACTTTTAAAGAAAGAGCTGTAAGAGTTTCAGTTAGTCCCGTTTCTGGAATGCTTGTGCTTTTTGCTATTGCAACACTTGCTTCAACTTTCTTTACTGCAGACTATCCTGTTGAAGGCCTATTAGGTCTTGGTGGAGTTTTCCTTGCAACTTCTGTAATAGCTCTTTTAGGTGGAAACATTATGCCAAAAGACAGTACAGAAAAATTCTTGTACATGTTAACAGGATCATCCGTCGGCTTAACTCTTTTAACTGTTCTACAAATGGTTGGATTTGGACCTGCTCAAATGATCAATAAAGCACTCGGAGCTGCATTACCAACCTCAATGAGTTTTAACATTGCTGGTTCTCCATTTATTGCGCTACAAGTTGTTGGGCTCACACTCATCACTGTTCTTGTACATGTTGTATCAACAAAAAAACTGAGCAAATTCTTTGCAGTAACACTTCCAGTACTCGTAATTGGAGCAGGTATTTTTGCATGGAATCTCCTTCCAGGAAAAGAAACAGCTCTTACGCTTCCTCCATTCGCAACTAGCTGGTCAATTATGCTCGACACAATTAGAGCACCAAAATCAGCTTTAATTGGAGCAGGTGTTAGTTCATACAGAAATGCATACCAAATCTTTAAACCTGTTTGGATGAATGGTACAAATAACTGGGCAGTTGTGTTTTCACAAGGTGCAAACATGCCTCTCAGTTTAGTTACAACAATGGGTATTTTTGGATTAGTTGCTTGGGTACTTGTAGTGCTAAAATCATTCAAGTTCCATAAAAACTCACTCGTTGGTAGTAAAGCAATCGGAGTTTTCATTATTTTCTCTTTCTTGCTTAACTTAGTGTTACCATTCAACACAATCATGCTTACCTTGCAAGCAATTGCACTCGCATGTTTAGTTGCAAATGAAAAACACAGACTTCCATTACTTCAAATGCATGCACTTAAGTTTAAAATGCTTAACAAGCCAGAAACTTTAAGCGAGAGAAAAAACCCAATGAACATTCCTTTCTATATTGGTACAGGGATCGCATTAGTTGGTGTTTTGGGAGTTGGATATTTAGCTGCAAGAACTCTTCAAGCAAACATTGTTATGGCTGATTCTTCGAGAGCAATTGCTAACAACGATATTGTAAAAGCATATGAGCTCCAGCAAAAAGCTGTTACAATTAACCCTTACTATGATGTCTTTAGAAGAAGATATTCTGCAACAAGTGCGTTAATTGCTATTGCTCTCTCTAACAAAGCAGACATCACAGAAAACGAGAAACAACAAGTTTCAGCACTGTTACAACAAAGTGTTACAGAAGCAAGAGCTGCAACAACACTAGATGGTGCAGATTCACAGAACTGGACAAATCTTGCGCAAGTCTACAACAACTTAATAGGTGTCAGCGAGGATGCTGTTAACTGGACTGTTCAATCTTATGTTACCGCTATTGAGACTAATCCAACAGATCCTCTTCTTAGATTAGACTTAGCAGCAGTCTTTGTAGGACAAGAAGCGTATCAACAAGCACTTGGAATTTATGATCAAGCAATCAACTTAAAAGCTGATTTGGCAATCTCTCACTACAGAAGAGGTGAAATGCTTGTACTCGTTAACACTCCAGATGCACTCAGAGAAGCAAGACTTTCTTTCCAAAGAACTCTCGTACTCTTGCCTGCAGACAGCGAAGACTACACTGCAGTTACTAACAGAATTGCAGAACTTGAAAAATACATGGAAGAAAACAAGATCAGCTTAGAGCCTGAAACAACAGAGCAAACTCAAGGAAATGGTCAGACTCCGCTTTCAGGTGAGCTTGAAGATGAAAATAGTGTAAAAACTCCTTCTATCACAGAGCAAAACTTGAACAATGCTGATACTATTACCCCAGAATCAGAGCCTGTTCCAGTAGAGAACCTTCCTACACAGCAACCACCAGCTGAAGAACAAGCTAACTAATTTTGGGAAATAACTCAAAAACATAATTCTAAATTTGAATTACAAAAGAAAGACCCGCCGAAAGGCGGGTTTTTTATTATTGCAGACCCTCCTTTTCGAAGGAAAGGAGCTGGTATGCAAGATGTAAAACTTTTGTGGGTCCAAGCCTTCAATACTATTGAAAATCAAACTTTAAACTAACTTGCGAAGCTCTGCTTTTATTTCTGATAACCCTGTTTGAGTTGCTCCAGAAAAGAAATGTACAACTACTGACTCTGCTTCGAATCGTTTTTTGATTACTTCAATTAACTCTGGAGAATAAAAATCAGATTTATTGATCGTAACTAAATAATTCTTGTCTTCTAAAAGATTACTATGTTTTTCAAGCTCTAACTTTAATTTATTAAACTGATCCACGAGTAACTCTGCTCTATCTGAATCTGTAATGGTTGTATCAAAAGCTTCAGTTTCATCAAGAGCAAGCACAAACATCAACACTCTTGTGTTCTCAACATGTCTTAAAAAGTCATGACCCAAACCTTTGCCTTCACTTGCGCCTTCTATCAAACCAGGAATATCTGCAACAACAAGTTCGTTGAGTCCATCTTCACCTGCATCATCATAGGTAATAACCCCTAAATTTGGTTCTATCGTTGTAAATGGGTAGTTTGCAATCTTTGGTCGAGCTTTAGTAACAACAGACAAAAAAGTGCTTTTTCCAGCATTTGGGAAGCCGACAAGCCCAACATCTGCTAAGAGCTTAAGCTCTAAAACAACTGCTCGCTTTTCACCTTCTGATCCAAACTCTGCTTCTAAAGGAGTTGTATTGATTGAAGATTTAAAACGTTCGTTTCCTCTTCCCCCAAAACCACCCTGACAAATAACAATTTCTTGACCATCTTCTGTTATTTCGGCAACAATTGTTGGCTCAACCTTTTTTGTTGCTTGCAAGATTTCTTGAACGTCTGGTTCTACTTCCTCGTCTGTTCCAAGAACCTGGAGGGTTTGGTAATACTGTTCTGGAATTTGAGCACCTTCTCTTTCAAGATGAAATTTCTGCATGCGAACAGCATCTCGTTTGAGCAACGTATTGATTCCAACAAAGGTTCTTCTCTTCTTTGCGATATCATTCTCTGCAACAACTCCGATACTAGTTCCAATTGGCACCTCTAAAATTAAAGACTCTCCTTTTGCACCAATCTTTTTGCGCTTATCTCCGGCAACTCCATCATTTGCTTCATACAAAACTTTACCTTGAAAATGCTTGAGTGTAGCTAAATTTTTGTTTCCACGAATAATAACGTGCCCACCGTTTCCTCCGTCTCCACCGTCTGGACCACCTTTAGGAACTTTTCGAAGACGCAAAAAAGAAACGCGTCCACGTCCACCGTCTCCTGCAACTAATATGAGTTTAACTAAATCAATCATTGAATACTTTTCTTATTCTTTACTTATTTTTATTGATATATAGGATAGTATTATACCACTAAAAGTATATATTACCTGAGGAAATTGCCCGGATCGAGTAACACACCCCCTTGTCGAATTTCAAAGTGCAAGTGAGTACCTGTTGAACGTCCTGTGCTTCCCATTTGTCCGATCACATCACCACGATTAACTCTTTGGCCAACTTGAACTTGAAGTACACTTTGGTGTGCATACAAAGTGAGGAATCCATTGCCATGATCTATAACAACTTTGTTACCATATCCAGATGCATCCCAACCTGCTGCAACAACAGTGCCTGCATCTGCTGCAAGAATAGGACCACCACCACCGTTTGCGATATCCCATGCCTTGTGATAGAACCTGTACCCTTGAGTAATTCTTCCTGATGCTGGCCATACAAAAGAACCAGAAGCTGTAACTGCACCTGCGTCTGGAGTTGTATACACAGTTCTTGTAACTGGTTGAGTAGAAACCGCAGCCTTCACACCATCAGGAACCATGACATACTGTCCAGTTGCCAACTCAAAGGTCTCATCATTTAAAAATTCGTTAAATGGATAGTCAACAATCACCTGGACTTGAGCTTCATCAAGTTTATATTTTTTTCCAATTGAATAAATGGTTTCACCTCGAGTAACTTTGTGTCGAACACCATCAATTGGCAAAATTCGCAATTCATCTCCTGGTTTAATCTTACTTGTAGCAGATAAACCATTTTCCCAGAGCACTGTATCTTGTTGCAAACCATAGAGTTCCGCAATACTCGAAATCGTTTCGCCCTCTCCAACAATATGAGTAATAATCTCACCACCTCTAAATTGACGCACTTCTTCTGCTTGTTTGGTCAAGAAATCAGAACCATACACAGTAGAACTTAGAACGTTACTTGAAGCCTCTTGCTTTTCATTATTAGAAGTAAAAATAACGGGACCAACTGTAATAGCAAAAAAGATAAGCCCAATAGTGCCAAAATGTAAGAAAGGACGAACATATTTTCCTCTCTTTTTATATAACATATCGACTAGATAATCTTTAAAAACTTCAAACTTTGAGAACCATTTGTATACTCTACTTCGGAAATACCACTTCAAGAAAGTAAGATATGCAGAGATATCTTTTATCACCTGAGGAGCTCGTAATCGTAACGTTATCTTTACCATCACAAAATATTCAAAGTTAAGTATAGCTAAGAGCTACCCATTCTTCAAGGAAGCGAGGAACTCTTTGTTGCTCTTGGTTTTCTTGAGGTTATCAATCATTGTTTGAGTTCTTTGTTCTTTATCAAGCATATCAAGCATTCTGTGAAGAGTCATAATTTGTTGATACTCCATGCCTGTAATCAATAAGTCGTCTCTTCTTGTACCAGATCTTTGAACATCAATCGCTGGGAAAATTCTTCTTTCAGCTAATCTTCTGTCTAAATGTACTTCTTGGTTACCAGTTCCCTTGAATTCTTCGTATACAAGATCATCCATTCTAGAACCAGTCTCTACAAGAGCTGTACCAACAATAGTGAGACTTCCTTGAATTTCAAAGTTACGAGCTGCACCAAAGAATTTCTTTGGTGGGAACAATGCTGCTGGGTCAAACCCACCAGAAAGAGTTCTTCCAGAAGTTGGAATAGCCAAGTTATACGCACGAGCAAGTCTGGTAATAGAGTCTAAAAGAATTAAAACATCTTTACCTTCTTCTACTAAACGCTTTGCTCTTTCGAGTGCTAGCTCTGCAACTCTACATTGATCTTTTGCAGATTCGTCAAAGTTGCTTGCTGCAACTTCACCTTTTCCATTAGTAATTCTGTCTATATGTCTACTGATATCGGTAACTTCTTCTGGGCGTTCACCAACAAGAACTGCCATTATGTGAATTTCTGGGTGATTTTTTGCCACACCAGAGGCAATATTCTTTAAAAGTGTTGTTTTACCAGCCTTTGGAGGAGAAACAATCAAACTTCTTTGTCCTTTTCCAATTGGAGCAACCATATCTATAACTCTTAAATCTAAAGGTTCTGCTCCCATTTCTAGTTTAATTTGAGAGTCTGGATACACAGGAGTAAGTTTATGGAATTTAACTCTTTGTTGTCTTCTAAACTCTTCTAGTTCAAGCCCATTCACTTTATCAACTTTTACCATTCCCCAAAAACGTTCGTTTTCTTTTGGTTCTCTAGCAGGACCAGTGACCATGTCGCCAGACCTTAAGTTAAGTTTTTTAATCTGAGAGGTTGCAATATATGCATCCATTTCGTCTTCACCCCTTAAAGTGACACGAATCACTCCATGTCCATCTCTTGAGGTGTCTAAAAATCCAGTCAGCTCTTTTGTGTTATCTGACTTTCTACCTTTTTCCTCTGATGAAAAATCAGAGATAGTGTTTGATTTTCCGTTTTTATTGAGAGGAACAACTGGGATACTTTTTGCTGTTTTAGCTACACGAACTGGCTTTACTTTTGGTGTTTCCTCTTGATTACTTATTGTTTGGTTTGTTTCAGGCATTGTGTTTGTTTCTACCTTAGAACTACTAACTATTACTGTTTTGGCTCCATTGCCAGAGTTTGTTTCTGTCATAAAAAGACTATATTTTCTTGGTAATTATTAAAAAATGATAAATTCTGTATTAAATACGTTCTGTTGAACTGAAATAAAATAAAAAACAATACTATTTGTGGAACACTTCTGATTATTTCAGATTCAGTTAAAAATGTCAAAACTTGTGGCTGAGTGGAAGCTCGGTTGCCTGCCCAACTACCGAACCTCCACACAACCACAGTGTGTTTGATATGTTCTTATACTATTTATAACACAAAGATAGAATTTACAAAGCATACTCTGCTTGGTATTCTCTCCAGTACACGGTTCATAAAAAAGTTTTTACTAGCTTTCCGTGTTATGAAAAAAAGCATTGTTACTCGTGGTCTGTCCAGCGATAATAATGCTTTTTTTGTTGTGTTTTAACTAGCTTTCCCCTTTTTTTAAATTTTCACTTCTAAAGCCTCGTATGTGGTCTGTCTCTTTTATCTTTATTTACTTTAAAAGTCTAAATTTTGAGGATATACCAGAAGTATAACTACTTTTTCAATTTTAGTCAACCTATAATTTAATTACTGATAAAATAAATAGATCTTATAATTTTTATTTTTAACAAATTATTGAGACAATTAAACAAGTTATTCACATTGATTTTATAAAAATGAAAACTGTTTAAAACTTACTCATACCTGGAATTAGGTATGATACTCGATAACGTTCTCTATAAATGCTATACTCTATTTACATATGTCTGCACCACATACAATCCTCGAGTTAAGAACCAGTAGAGACTCTCAACACACCCCAGAATCGGCTGTTCAACTCTTTTCCTCGCTACCAAAGCTTCGAAATATGTGGTTTTGGAGAATCCTAAGAAAAAACGAAACTATTTCGTTTGAAATTGTAGTTGAAAATCAAACAATATTTTTCCAAGCATATGTGCCAGTTCGACTCATTACTTACATAAAAAGCATATTAGTATCTAGTTATCCTGAGATTGTTATAAAAGAGATAGAACACGATTCTTTAGACAGCTATATCAATGTTCAACCTACACATGACACTAACCAAGAATACTTTTTGGAAACCGGAAATTTAAGTTTGAGTTCTGCGGAACACCTTTCGATCAAAACATACAAAGAGTTTCATGATGTTGATACCCTTGCTCCTATTCTTTCTACTCTCTCAAAACTAGAAGAACATGACCGCGTAGTTTTGCAATACGTTGTAAGTAAATCTGAAGGTGTCATTTCTGCGCCTACAACTAGCAGCGATTCAGAAGCATCAGAGCCTAAAACAGCTAAATCAAAACTTGCATCTTTAAGAGTTTCTGTTCGTATGGCAGTTGCTACTACAGACAAACAAAAATCAAGAAACTTACTTGAAAACTTGGCAAGCGCATATGAAGGTCTTTCTGATCAAAGCGGTAACTCTTTGCGACTAAAACGAACGCTTCTCTTCAAGAAGAGGTTCTTAAAACACATGAAGTTAAGAGATTACTCTGCAACAACAAGTTTTCACCTTTCTCTAGAGGAAATGGCAACATTGATGCATATGCCTAGTGAGAAATTAGTAACTGTGCCAAATATAGCTTGGGGAAAGAATCTCTTGGGTGAACCGCCAGAGGATCTTCCAATCATATTCAAAGAAATGGATCCTGAACTTAAAAGAGATGTTAATGTTTTTGCCTCTACAGAGTTTAAAAACAAAAACGTTATTTATGGACTCAAGAGAACAGACCGCAGACGTCACATGTATGTCATTGGAAAAACTGGTACCGGTAAATCCACTCTTTTGGCTAATATGGCAATTAATGATCTAAAAAATGATGAAGGCATGTGTGTCATTGATCCACATGGGGATCTTGTAGAAACTCTACTTAACTATATTCCTAAACGCAGAATCAACGACGTTATTTATTTCGACCCCAGTGACACAGATAGAACTGTAAAACTCAACCTTTTTGAAGGAGAGAATGTTGTTCACCGAGAACTCATTGCTTCTGGAATTGTTTCTGTGTTCAAAAAACTCTATGCCTACTCTTGGGGACCTAGACTTGAGTATATTTTAAGAAATTCTTTATTAACTCTTCTAAAAACTGAACAAGCAAGGTTATCTGATGTTTTAGATTTGCTTACGAATCCTAAGTTCAGGGCTAAAATTGTTGAAGAACTTGATGATCCTATTCTAAAAGCCTTCTGGGTTGATGAGTATGACAAAATGCAAGAACGCCAACGAACTGAAGCAATCGCTTCAATCTTGAATAAAGTTGGTCAATTTGTTTCCTCACCTCTAGTAAGAAATATTGTGAATGCTCGAAAAAGTTCCTTTAGTATTGAAGAAGCAATGAACGAAGGTAAAATTATTTTAGTTAACCTTTCTCAAGGTAAGCTTGGAGAAGACAATGCTACTTTACTTGGCTCTATGCTTATCACCAAAATTCAGCTTGCTGCAATGGGAAGAGTGGCAATTCCAGAAGAACAACGTCGTGACTTTTATCTCTACGTTGACGAGTTCCAGAATTTTGCAACAGATTCTTTTACTAAAATCCTATCTGAAGCACGTAAATATAGATTAAATATCATTCTTGCAAACCAGTATGTTGCTCAAATTCCAGAGGAAGTTCAAAAAGCGATTTTTGGAAACTGTGGAAGTATGGTTAGTTTTGTCATGGGAGCAGATGATGCCGCTGTTTTCACTAAAGAGTTCGGAAATAAATATACTCAAGAAGATCTTGTTTCTTTGAGTAGATATCAGATTGTTAATAAACTTTCTATCGACAATATTGTTTCTAAACCATTCCCAGCTCTTACTTTACCGTTGGCTTCTTCAAGTAATCAAGGTAAAGACAAAGTTATACAAGTGAGTCGAGAACGATACGCAAAAAGCTGAACTTAGTTGAGCCTTCTCTTTTTCGTTTCAATTGGAAACGTTTTTAAAACTTGTTCAGTAATTTTTAGGTTTTCAAGATAAGTATCTCTTAAATACTCTATTACTCTTGTATCTATTGCACCAGTTCTGCGTACAATTGGTTGCAATAAGCCTAACAATCTTAGCTCAAGGTTTGGGTTAGGATAATACACCCTTCTTGATGGATCATAAAAGATTCCTAGTTCTAGAAAAAACTCTAAATCTCCTTCTATTCCAAATTCGGTAAGATTGTATATCGTGTCTGTAACAGACTTTTCTACTCTTGCTGAGGTTCTTTTAATAGATCTTGATTCTGAGCTTGAAAAGAATCCTGCTTCTGAGATTGTTTCTGGGGTTGTGTATATCATAGGTTGTCTATTCTACACTATTTTTTAAGTAAGTTAAACTCAGATAAGACATCTTTTATTGTCTTGTGAGTCTTTTTACTAATTATATCCGTGAAACCTAAGCGTTTTGCTTCTTTAATTCTTCTATCGAGTAAATTAACTGACCTTATTTCTCCTAAAAGACCTATTTCACCAATAAAAACTGTTTTCTCTTTTATTGGTTTGTTGTGTAAAGAGCTGGCAATAGCTACTGCTAAACCCAAGTCTATACCTGGTTCTTTAACTTCAAAGCCACCCGCAATTGAGGCAAAAATATCTGTTGATGAAAGTGGTAATTTGCAGTGTTTTTGTAAAACCGCCGACAGAACTTGAATTCTGGGTAATTTTATTCCTCGACCCACTCTTCTTGGCATTGCAAGCTGTGAGTTAACCACAAGTGCCTGAATTTCCATAAGTAAGGGACGTGTACCTTCCATCACACAAATCGTTGTGCTGCCTGGTACTTTAGAATCTGAGTATTCTAAAAACAATTCTGAAGGATTTGAAACAGATTCGAAGCCAAACTCTCGCATCCTAAAAACCCCAACTTCATCCGTAGCTCCAAACCTGTTTTTAACTGCTCTTAAAATTCTTAAATCTCCTGTTCTATCGCCACTTAATTCTAAAACTGAGTCCACAATATGTTCTAGTACTTTTGGACCAGAAATCGTCCCTTCTTTAGTAACATGACCAACTAAAAACAGTGGAATATGAAGTACTTTTGCAATCGAGGTCAGTCTTTCTGCACATTCCCGAACTTGTCCCACACTTCCTGCAGCTCCCGATAAATCAGAAGTCGTAACAGTTTGAATACTATCAACAACCACACACTTTGGTTTTACTTTTTGAATCGCCTGAATTATAGAGTCAACATCAGAAGTTGTTACAAAAACTAAGTTTTCTTTAACATCAGAAACTGTTTCATGAAACTGTCGAGCAATTCTCTCAATTCTGAGTGCAACCTGAGATGGATTCTCTTCCCCACAAACATATATAAACTTTTGTGCTTTTTCGGAGGTTTTTGGCTGTAACATTCCTACAACCATTTGGGTTAACAAAGTTGACTTTCCAATACCAGGTTCTCCTCCAATAAGCATAACCGCTCCTGGAACCATACCAAAATGAGACTTTTCTCCACCTAAAACTCTATCCAGTTCATCAATATTTGTAGAAAGACGGGTTTTTGAGGCACTCAAAGAGTCTACTTGAGAAAAAGGGATTGTAAAATCTTCTACTTTTTGTTTTTTACCAGATTTTTTTTGAAAAACTACGTCAGTTTGGATTTCTTCTACCATTGAGTTCCATGTATGACACTCATAACATTGACCTACCCACTTTGCCGTATTCCATCCACAGTTTTGACACACAAAAACAGATTCACTTTTTGCCATACTATCCTTTTTAAATCACAGACTCATTAAATCATAGAAAACTTACAAAAACTGTAGGAATTTACTCTGAAATTTCTGTTACATACAAGGTATTACCACTATATTGACCTGTAACTGTCACTTGTTTTCCAACATACAACTCGAAATCTACTGAGTATGTTTCAACATCGTGTATTGACCCGGTAGAGTCTGTAATAAAGTATAGCTCCCCATTTTTTGATATGGTGCCAGACAAACTAATATCCTGATTTTTTTGTTCTAAACCAGTTGAATTCATCGAATCTGTAGTACTATTTTTATTCACACAGGCAGAAAAAAATCCTACGGAAAGAACTAAAACTACCAACAAAGTTAAAGATTTTTTATTCATATCTCTCATCCTATCACTACTGTTGTATAAGTTTCTATAAGAAAAAAATTGTAAAACTATTTTAAACTTGAATTCAAAATGCTAACTTTGACTTAAAAGCTTTGTTGTAGAAATCTCAGGATTATGTTCATGAACAACAACTACTTTTCCTCCAAACTCATCAAGAATTGCCTGTTTTCTATCTAAATATTTAGTATGCGAGGAAACCGCTAAAAAATCAGGTTTAATTGTACGAATTAGCTTCTTATGATCTTCTGGGTTACTAAATTGTTCTGGAAGAATAAAGATCTCATCTGCTATAGCAAGCTTTTCAAGATTTTGTTTTCGCGCTATTTGAGAATTAACAGGCCTTTCAGGGCCCTTCATCTGTCTAACCCTAGAGTCAGACTCTATTCCAATAATAAGATGCGAACCCAACGCTTTTGCTTTTTTTAAGAAAGCAATGTGCTCTGAATGTAAAATATCAAAAACACCTGTTACTAGAACTTTTTTATCTGTAATTCCCATACCTTATGATACCCTGAGTAAAACTTTCTTCCAATTATTAAACACTACTAATCTTGTATCTCTTGGGTGAAAAAAAGCATGTGTTTTACTTACTTTTTCTCGAGTCATGTGACGTTTCATATACAAATATTGGAAAATAAAAGCAAATAAGTTACAAAAACTAAAAAATTGAGAAATAAATGGTAGCTTCTCCAACCAAAATTCGGGCAAATCAACCATATCTAGATTGTCTTGAGTATGAGGCAAGAGATTCTTCACCCACTTATTAAGCCTTAAAAATTTTCTAGCAACTCCATTCCTGCTTAACACCCACCGAGCTTGAACAACTTCATATGCCTCATAGATTGACCGAGAAGGTGGAGGTAGTTGTAGATCACTCTCTTCTACCCACAAGTTAAAACACCAACTGTTTTTTTCTTCTCTTGCAAAGGATCTTCGTTTGCCCTTATTTGTGGCATAGAAAATAACAAGTAATCTGGTAATCCAAAGTCGACCTTTGGAAGTTACTATCATAAAATCAATATCATCATCTTTTACAACGTTGTTTACAGATAAAGAACCCGTTACAGCAACTCCTGTAATAAACGGGATTTTCTCTGCAAAATTTAAGAATTCTGAGACCTCTTGCCATTTTTTTATTGAAAAAGTAGTTCGTTTTTGACGTGTTTCAATCAGTTTTAATTGTTTTTGTTTTGGTAACCCAGAAACAAAAAAATAGTCTTGAACAGAATCAATAAGTTTTTTTGAAACTAAAGTTTTTAGGACTTTTGAAAAAGTAGTAAAAGAAATCTTTTCAGGAACAATTAAACGAGTGTATAGCTCATCTTTTGTTAGAGGATATGAAAACTGTTCGGTATACGAAAGAGTTAGCAAAATTCTGCTCGAAATAAAACCTTGAGTCACATTCATTTGATCCATTATAGGCAGGAAATACTATCTTTCAAGACAAACAAACTATTGAGCACTTACCCCATACTGTTTAAGAACTTGCTTTACTCCCTGATCTAAGGTTGATTGAACATCTTCTGCATCTGTTCCACCAATAATAGAATCTATAGCAGTTTTATAGTACTTAATTGTTTGGTCATTAATTCCATTATCATGAGTATATGAGTTCATATATCCACTTTTTGCATAGAGGGCATCTTCCAAAATTGGATTAACAATAGAATTTTCTGAAAGCTCACCAGCCATATCTACTTTAGGATAAATTTCTCCAAATGCTCTCACTTTGCTTGCTTCAGAGAAAAACTTCATCAAAACATCTTTTCTATTTAAGTATGCTAAGAATTTTGCTGCTTCATCTGCGTTATCACTTTCAGAAGAAATACCTTCTGCCCAGTAACTTGCCCAAGAAAGTTTTTCATCTTCAGAAAGCTGTGGCATTGGAGCTGTAGCAAACTTAAGATCTGGATTTAAAGCTTTAATTTCATGAGCTCTCCAAGAAGGAGCAAACATCATTGCAACATCCCCTCTGGCAAATGCAACTGTAGAACTTGGCAATGTTTCATTCCAAACTTTATCTGTTAACTGGAAGTTTGTGTAAAACAATAGAGCATCTCTTGTTTCTACAGAGGAAGCATCTGTAAGATTTCCTCCATTTTGTAAAATTAAAGTTGCCAATATATCAGAGAAATGTTCAACATTTGTTGCATTTCCAATGGCAAGACCGCCCCTTTGAATACCACTTGCAGAAGGAACAGTTAGCTTAACAGCAAGAGTTCTTAGTTGCGACCAGGTTGTTGGAGGAGTCTCAGAGGCTGTATTTAATATATCTTCGTTATAGAACAAAACTAAACCATCATACATAAGTGGTAACCCAACATACTGACCTTGATGCACAAGTTGTTCTGAAACTATTGGATAGTAATTACTCTTGAATTCAGAAGATGAAACAACCGAAGCTGGAATTGGACTTAAAGAGTTCTTTAACATTGGAACCCAAGAAGCATGAAATCTGAATATATCAGGACCATTTCCAGATTTAATAGCTGTTTCTAATCTTTCTCTATAATCAGTTGGAGATTGTTTTACATAATTTATTTGAATACCTGGATTTTCATTTTCAAAATCAGTAATTACTTGTTCCATAACTTCTGATGGTTCCCAAAGGCCCCAATATTCAACTGCGACTCTTTGAGCAGGAACTTCTGTCCTTTGTCCTTGTTGGTTTGTTGTATTCGTATTTTGTGTTGTAGGAGTTGTAGCTTGATTATTTGCAACAGAGGTTGACCCACCTCCACCAAATAATCTTGATAAAACTACCACTACTATTATAAGAAGTACTAAGCCTCCAACAATAAAAGGTAAAAATTTCATTACTGGACTTTTTGCTGTTGCAATTTTTGGAGCTGTTTTTTCTGCAGCTTTTTTGTCGTTTCCTACTCCAACATCAGGATTTTCTTGTTTAATTTGAGATGATGTTGAGGGAGGTGTAACAGGGGTAGGAACTGGTGATGCAGGAGCCTTAGCTAAAGTTGGAACTGGAGCGGGGGTGAAAGGAGCTGGAGTAGAACTTCCAAATCCAGCTGGAGTTGCTTCACCACGAATTGCTTGAGGAATTGGCTGTCCTAGAACTGTTGTTTGAGGCATTATAGGTTTTGCTGGACCAGAACCAGTAGCCCCTGCTGGAATTTTATTACTACTCATAGAAGAAAGTGCACTAAGAGAAGTTGGTGGAAGTGTTGGCTTTGGAACTTGAGTATCTCCAGAAGTATTTAAAGATTGATCTGTAGGTTTTTGAGCTAGAGGAATTCTTGGTTGTGAATCTGAAGGTTTTGTATCTGTTGGTGTTTTTACGTCAGTTGTAGGTTTTGGAGTTGTTCCGGGTGTACCACTTGACTGACTACTTTTATCAAAAACAACGTTTTGTTTTGAATCATCTGAGTTTTTTGGTGGTGTTGGTTTAGGCAGTGGCGAATTCATACTTTTTTTGACACAATACTATGTACACATGATATCACAAATCAAACAACAAGTAACCATTCAGCACATCATGTATTTTGCTGCAATTACAGGAGTAACTACTATTATAACGGGGTTACTATTATTAGGAAACTCCTATCAAAATAGAATGTACCCAAATACCTATATAAATAGTATAGATGTTTCTGGATTGAGTTTGGGAACCGCAATTACAATTCTAGAAGATCATAGAAAAATTCTTGATTCTCATAACTTCACCCTAAGTGTTGATGACATTAATCTTTCAAGTAGTTCTGCAGAACTTGGATACACTACAGATTTTTCTAAAGCAGCAAATGAAATATATATACAGCAACATAACAAAAGTGCATTCTCAAATCTGTTCTCTGCTCTTTTTTCATATATGCAAAAACACGAGTTAGAAGCTCCAAAAAAATATGACGAACAAAAGCTCGCCAAATTTTTAGAACAGTTTAACCAAAAAGTTGAGCTTGTTGGAAACAATCCCACAGTTTCACTAAAAGTAACTGGTTCTGTAAACTCTATCATCGTAGATTCCGGAAAACCAGGAAGAAAACTAAATTCAGTTGAAACAACACAAAAAATTCTGGAAGAGTTACAAAATGAAAAATTTGCAGTTACCGCAAAAATTGCTTCAACAAGCAGTGTGTTAACCAATGAAGAAATAGAAAAAACAATAGAACAAGCTACTGTGTTTGTTTCTAAAAAACTCACTGTAAAGGCTGATGACTTTAAGCTTTTTTTGGATGACAAAGATTTAGTTTCTTATTTAAACCCATTGGGTGGATACCAAAAAACAAAAATGAATGAAACTATTACAGAGTTTTCTGAGTCAGTAAACAGAGCTCCTCAGAATGCTGTTTTTACATATAACAAAGACACTTTAGAAGTTTCAGAGTTCGTTCCCGACAGAGATGGGTTAGAAGTAGACATAGAATCGAGCATTCAGTTAATTGAAAGTTGGATGAATGACGTTGCTCAAACAGCCCAAATTGAGAACAAAAAGACGGAAAATGAAGCTCAAAAAATAGAAATTCCAGAGTCTGTGCAACTTGTACTTAAAAAAACTAAACCAGAAATTACTTTAGATCAAACAAACGATCTTGGTATTAAAGAAAGAATTGGATTTGGAGAAAGTTACTACCACCACTCTATTCCAAACCGTATTCACAATGTTGATATAACAAGCGAAAAGGTAAACCTAACTATTGTAAAACCCGGAGAAGAATTTTCCTTCAACAAAACACTTGGTGATGTTTCTAAAGCAACTGGATATAGATCTGCATATGTTATTCAAGGAGGAAAAACTGTTTTAGGAGATGGGGGTGGAGTTTGCCAGGTAAGCAGCACAACTTTTAGAGCTGTTCTAGACGCAGGTTTAGATATTACAAAACGATTGCAACACGCATATAGAGTTTCTTACTATGAATTGAATTCTGATCCTGGATTTGATGCTACAGTTTACTCTGGAGATATAGACTTTAGGTTTAAAAATGACACCGATCAACATATTATTCTGCTCTACCAAAATGACCCAGAAAAACTATACATGACCACAGAAATTTATGGAACAAATGATGGCAGGGTAAGTGAGGTTCATAGTTATAAAAAATGGGGAGCAACTGGCCCACTTCCAACAGAATACTTTCCAACAAATGAACTTCCAACTGGCGTCAAAAAACAAATTGACTGGGCAGTTGGTGGAGTTAAAACAGAGTTTACTCACACTGTAAAAGATAAAAACGGAAACATTATTCACAACGACACCTATTACTCAAACTACAGGCCTTGGTCTGCAAAATATATGGTAGGAATATAGAAACAAAATCAAAAGTAAGTTAATAGTGAGTCAAAAAAATTTTACTTTATTTTAGTAAAACGCTTATGACTCACGCCGTGACCAAGTGGGTATTACCCCTACCCGATCACGGCGGAATCCAAGTTATTCTGTTGTTTATAGATTTTGTGTCGTTTAAAAAAACAACACAAGTTATAGTGTAATTTTTAAACCCAATACTGAGACATAAAAATTACACTCCACATTACCAAAAGCAAACCGGCATCGTGTGAAGACGTTTCTACCTGTACTAACATTTGTCGGCCAGCCGGTAGCAACTCCTGTTTACTCAAGATATTTAGACCAAATGACACAAGACCTACAGACAGGAAAACGCTCACAAAAAAAGCAATCTCTTGACCGAATTTTAAGAAAAACGGACTTGCCGTCGTTCCTAACGCCCATGCCATTCCGAAGAAGACGATGAGCTGTAGGACAATCCCAAGTCCGGTCAAGATTAAGGCTTCTTTAGTATCCTCTTGCCGTAACATCTCGAACAGGTGAACAACCAAAGCTAATCCCCACGCAATGTAGGTCTCCAGCGGTATGCTCCACGATAAAAAGGCTACTGGATTAGTAGCCAGAAATACAATACCAGAAATGAACAGTCCCGCTGACAAAGGGGTTAAGTCCAGCTCGTCACTCATCCGATCTTGTGCAATTCCCCACAAGCCACTCGCCGTCACCAAAAGAATGATCAAATTGTAGGAAGTTGGCATTGGGAAGTACCACTTCCAAATTGTAAGATCAATTTGGATGAAAGCCTTCACTGGAAGAATAGAAAACAGGACCACTAATCCCATCAGTCGCATAAAAGCACTGAAGTCCCCTTCAGATGCACGGGCACGCGCATCCTTGAACACTTGGTATGCTAAAGTAACTGATAAAATTACTAAAATCCAAAAGACAACCTGTCTTAAAACACCAATGGCAAGAAGCATTGACATTTGGATTGTTTGCAGAGAAGGCGAAATCGGGCTTCCACCCGGAATAAAGCTTCCTTCTGGTCCAGCTTTAGGTGAATTTGTTACACCAGCCGCCTCTTGTGCCAAACGAAGTGCTTCAGCGAAGCTTCCGCTTTCGCTATTGGGCAACTCTTCTGGCTGGGTAATCTGAGGTTGAGACTGAACCCCTCCAAAACTTGGAAGAAAAGATTCAAGATTCCCAGTTACTAACATGAGAATCAGGAAAATAATTGCCGCCAAAAGCAGGGTTGCCAAGCCATAAATGGCAATACTTTTTGCCGACATTTTTGGCTTTACCTGCAAAGCTTTGTCTGCCTTCTCTTTTTCGAGCCGAGCTTTTTCAGCGGCAGGATTGTTGGCCCTTTTTTCAATAGGCCCATCATGCTTGCCTCCATTGTAAATAACTTGAAAATCAGTTTTGAGTACCTCTTTTTCAAGAAGCTCTTCTTCCCAAATATGCTTATCAAGTCCATCTACTTGGATAGCCCCATCATTAGCTCCAAACTGACGAAGCAGATTACCACGCCTCATAATTTCTACGTAGTTTTCTACATAGTTTGCCTTAACAGCAGGAGGGGCATCTTTTTTGATCTTAGAAATGAAAAAAATAGCAATTTGTTTATACAACTCAGCTATTTCATCTCTCTTTTCAAACCAATGCCCTCGCGACGGATGAAGCAAACTATGAAGTTTTGCATGGTCTGGATAGTAAACTATCGAATCTACTTCCTTGCCATCACTTGTTTTTGACTTTGGAGTCTTGAACAAGGATAAGTCTTTTTCCATTTTCTGGAACATTTGTTCCCTTGTAATCGTCAACATTTTATTTCACCCTATCAGGCTTGAGGGTTTCTTAACGAAACCCTCAAGATAAAGTTGCTAAAACTGAAAATCTGTCCAATCGTCAACCGAAGTGTTTCCATTTGAGTCGGACTTGACTGACCGTCGCCGACGGAAGCGGCTCCCCTTTAACAGGTTCACCAAAATCAAAATGAAAACTCCCGGAATAAAGAGTACATGTAAACAACCTACCATTATCGCTGACCCTGACAAAGTTGCCATAGACAAAAACGATGTATATGCCGGTAAAGCAACAATCGCCACTGCCAGCGAAGGAGTCATCGCCTTTGTTACCAAAGCTACTAAAAAAACTGTAGCTAGTCCAAAAAACGAAATGAGGATCAGTGATGCCACAAAAAAGGACAAATTCATTGAAACTGCTACAGAAAATGTCCAGCTTGCCCATACATTCAGGATCGGGGCAAAAGGAGCATCATCGGGGATACGCGGCATCTCACCTTTAGCCACACCAAAAGTGTTGGGGCCGAAGAAGTCGGCCACATCTAAACTTGTGTCAATTCCTGCTTGATCCCACTTCGTACAATGACCTCGCCAACTCACTTTTTCACAAACGACATCAAAACCGTTTTGTGTAGAGAGCATACCAACATAATCTGTTCCCTTTGTTGAGCTAAAGTAGTCAAGTGTGGCTGTCACTATTGCAGCAACTAGCCCCAAAACTAAAATAATCTCCATCCAGGGAATTCCATACTTCAGTGTATACCAGAATCCTGGTTCATCATCTTCTTTGAACATGATATTCACCTATTATTTCGGCCACTGGCCGACTAAAGATAAACCAGAATATAGGGAATTGTGATAATCCCAAAAACTGGCAAGCCAATAAAAATACAGCAAAAAAGAAATACAATCGCTTTTCCAATCTGGTGAGCTTCCTCACCCAACATTTTTTTGCTGTTTGCAGTCATCTCATCAACTTTTGGAGCAAACAATCTGCTCACTGGAATTGTTGAGATCTCAACCGCAATTATCACATTCAAAACCACCCCAATTGGAATCTTCAGAAAAAAGAGAAAAAGTAATCCAGCCACATATACTATGGCTAAGACCTTCAAATCATGTTTCATTTGAGTTCCACTTGGAGAATTTTTCTGCGACGACGATTGAGTTGTTGCATTACTTTGCGTGTTCATATTTCACCCTTAGTTTAAAGTCCTTCGACTGTTAATTCAAAAAGGCTCTTTCAATTGAGCCCCACCATTAAACATTCGACCATTTTGCCGGCCGAAATACATTTTTCACCTTTAATAAAAAAGTGAAAAACCAATACAACGGCCAGCTACTACCATAAACACTCATTAAACCTGGACACCTCACACAATTTCTTGCCGGGTCGTACAACAGGCTTTTTGAAAACAAGTGTTATGGCATAAAGCGAGCTCAAGTAAATTACTTTAAAAAGCAGCAAAACAAAATCTTAAAAATATTTTCCAAAAAGAATATCAAAACAAATAATTCAAAAATCAATCAAATAAAAAAGTAACTTAACTGAGCCCACTTTACTATGGACTAAAACTAAAGATTGTAAATAATCTATGATCAGTTATTTTTAAAATAACTTGGATGTTAAAGAGCAAAAACATGCGCAAACAACCCCAAGCGTGTTGAGGTATGCTTCATATTTTCACCGGCTACTACTAAAGCAAAAAAGCGCACCATACCCTCTTCAGTTTTGAAGAGTTAACGAATGCACTCTATCGATGCTCTTTCATAGTGTTTGTATTATATATTATAGGGCTATATTGTCAAGTAAAAGAGAGAGTGTTTTTTCCCATAAGCCGGATTTTATAAAACAAAGATCATTCCTTCATAACAAAATCGAAATAATTTAAAATCACACGCTTTACTTTTTAGTTTTTATAGAAGCTCCTACAACCAAACTCTCCTCAAGATGATATAATTACACCATCATGGAACCAAGATATAACTACAAACCAACAGAAGATACTATTTATTCACTTTGGGAAAAAAATGATGTTTTTAACCCAGATACTGTTGCAAAAATTAGAGAAACAGAAAAAAATTCTGTCTTACAACAGCAGTTTTCTGTTATCATGCCTCCTCCAAATGCAAACGATCCTCTCCATGTAGGACACGCAATGTTTGTTTCTCTTGAAGACGTCATGATTCGATACAATCGTATGCTTGGCAAAGATACAGTCTGGATTCCAGGAACAGATCACGCGGGAATTGAAACCCAGTTTGTTTTCGAAAAAAAGTTAGCAGCAAAAAAACAATCAAGATTTAATTTTGACCGTTCTACCCTTTTTCAAATGATCTGGGATTATGTGCAAGAAAATTCTGGAATAGCCGTTGAACAAATCAAAAAGCTCGGAGCAAGTGCAGATTGGTCTCGATATAAATTTACTCTAGACGAAGATATTGTAAAAACAGTTTTAGATACTTTTCAAAGCTTACACAATGACGATCTTGTTTACAGGGACTTACAACTCGTTAATTACTGCACAAAATGTGGAACAAGTTATTCCGAACTTGAGGTAGATCACAAAGATCAAGTAGATCCTTTATATACTATCCAATATGGCCCACTTTCTGTATCTACCGTTCGTTTAGAAACCATTTTTGGAGACGTTGCTGTGGCAGTAAATCCAAATGATTCTAGATATAAAAAATATATTGGCACACAAATTGAAGTTCAGTTCCCTTGGGGAACAAAAACTATGCCTGTTATTGCAGACGAATATGTAGATCCAGAATTTGGTACAGGAGCCGTTAAAGTAACTCCATATCATGATCCAAATGATTTCATGATGTGGACTACTCATAAAGATGAAATTCAAGAAATTCCTCAACCAGTTATAAATACCTCTGGAAAACTATATAACATGAACACTAATTCACCTTTAGTTCCAGAAGAATATGCTGGACTAGGAATCGTAAATGCTCGAACGGCAGTTTTGGAAGCATATAAATCTTATAAAAATGGTTCTTTATTATTAGAAACAAAAGAAAAATACTCTCACTCCGTAGGGGTATGTTATAGATGTGGACGACAAATTGAACCACTACCACTGCCTCAGTTTTTTATTAAAGTAAATGACTCAAAACAAAGTTTGGTTAAAAATGCTTTACAAGCACTAGATGAAAATAAAACCACTATACATGGAGCAGGTCGTGAAAAAATCTTGAGACATTGGCTTAATAACCTCAAAGATTGGAATATCTCACGCCAAATTGTTTGGGGAATTAGTATCCCAGTTTGGTATAAAATAGATGGAAACGAAGATAAAATTACCGTTAATTACCTAGATTCAAATAAAAAATATACTACTGCTCTACTTTCTGATGCCCTGCTACAGTATTCTCTTGAGGAAATTTCTAAAAACATTCAATCTTTAAATGCTGACATTTCTGTTGAATATGTTGTTTCTGTAGGAAAACCAACAAACGGTAATTATTTGCAAGAAACAGACACTTTTGACACTTGGTTTTCTTCAAGCCAATGGCCTGTTGTTACTCTAAAAAATAACAAAACACAAGATTTTGAACGCTTCTACCCTACTTCAGTTATGGAAACGGGATATGACATTCTTCCATTTTGGGTGATGCGCATGATGCTACTCGGCATTTATATGACAGACAAGACACCTTTTTCACATGTGTATCTACATGGCTTAGTCAGAGATCAAAAAGGTCAAAAAATGTCTAAATCTAAAGGTAATGTAATTAATCCTTTAGAAGTCAAAGAAGAATATGGAGCTGATGCTCTTAGAATGGCTTTAGTAATTAGGTCTACACCTGGACAAGATAAATCTGTAGGAACACCTGATTTTAAAGCAATGAGAAACCTTACAAACAAGGTTTGGAATGCTGCACGCTTCGTATTGTTACAAAAAGAGTCTCTGGGTGAAACTGTTGTGCAAACTAACGGGCAAAAAGATAACGAGTTTGAAAAAAAACTAAAAACTATTGTTTCTGATACAACACAACAACTCGAGGACTTTAAGCTCGGAATGGCAGCGGAAACTATATATAACGAATTCTGGCACTGGTACTGTGACGAATGTATAGAAATTGGTAAAAATGGAGAAATTTCTCAAGAAGCACTCCTCAAAGGACTTGTTACCTTTCTCAAGTTACTCCACCCTTTTATGCCATTTGTTACCGAAGCAATCTGGCAAGAACTTGTTACTCTAAATTTAGTATCTGAAAAACTGCTTATTACCGCCTCTTGGCCAAATTAGTTTTTCACGTTGCATTTAAGTAATACTTATATTAAATATTATAAGATTTTGAAATACTACTCTTGTTACGGTATTATTAATAGTAATGGAACTGTTACTCTATAAAATTAAACTAGCTATTCTACTTGGTCTCTTTATTTTAAGCCTTTCTGCAAACGTATCTAATAGAACAAAACCAATAATTCTTGGATTATTTATTTTAGGGTTATTGACAGTAATTGGAGGACTATCCATTGCAAATCTTCAAAAAGAGACAAAAAAAGAAGTTGCTATCTCTACTTCTACAATAATTCCCACAGAAACTCGGTTATATGAAAAAAAATCCTTTACAAATTTTGACTTACAAAATGAAATTTTGTTTTGGGAATTGGTCTTAGAAAAGCAGCCAAATTCTCGAGACGTTTTACTCAATTTATCCCACCTCTACTCTGCTCTTGGGGATGCTGTCAAAGCTACTGAATTCAAGAATAAAGCTCTAGAAATTGATCCTAATAATCCTTTATTTGAATAATATTTTTTATTTTTTATTTTTTATTTTTTATAGAGTTGTCCAGTTTTGAATTTTTTTCTTTATTCTTACAAATTTTAATAAAGTTGTTTTCTTTTTTACATCTTTAGTACCTGCTATTTTTTTAACAAAAAAGATCGGGTTCCAGCCTCTTAGTCTTCTGTATCTACAACTTTTACTAATGAAAAAACTGAACCCACACACAAAAAGCCCCAGTCTTTCGACTGGGGCAAAATTTTCATTTAAAACGCCTGATTTTTTTAACTTTTTAGCTTTAAAATCAAGAAACCTCTACTCTTCTGACGATTCTTCTGAAGAAGCTACCTCATTAGATTCACTTGTTGACTCAGAAGCTTCTGTTTCCTCTTGTTCTGGAGTTTCTTCAACTTCTTCTTTAATTTCTTGTACAACAACCAAAGTCGTTGTTTCTGGATTTTCATCTTCACCTAAAACCAGTGAAACTTTTTCTTTATCATACTCTAATTGAGCGACTGTTACCATTTGACCAATTTCTGTTAAGGTTGATATATCAATCTCAAAGCCTTCTGGAAGATCTGTTGGTAAAGCCTCTACTCTAACAAAGTCTTTAACTAAAGAAACAACTGCATTATCAATCTTTGCTTCTCCAGTGAGAGTAACTGGAATATCAACTTCAACAGGATCAGAAAGGTTAACTCTCTTGAAAGCAACGTGTAAAACAGATGCTCCAAATGGGTCTGTTTCATACTCTGTAATCAAGACTGGAACTTGTTTTTTTAGGTCATCTACTTGGAGGTAAATTAAACCTGTATCTCCATGAGATTCATAAAGTTTTTTAATAGACTGTTTGTCCATAAATACGCCTGTAGATTCTTTGCCAAGTCCGTAAATATTTCCAACAACTTTTCCTTGTTTTCTTAATTTTTTAGCAGAATTTGTTCCTGCCGCATCTCGTGAAAAGACGTGAAAAACAACTTTTTCGGAGGAATTTATCATATAGTATGTATTACTTTCTTTGGAAAAATTTTGCATTTTTCCGACTAAAATTACTACCGTACTTAGTATACAGCTTATGCCTTATATATCAAGTGCCGGTGGCTCAACTTCATCCCACCAGATCCCATACCTTCCATGAAACATCCTGTACAACCCTCCGTCGGGTCGTACGCCGTCGAACAAATTTAGAGTATCATATTAGAAAAAATAAGGCAACAAAACTTTTATTCGAACTTTACACCAAATAAAGAAGCATCGTCTAAAGCCTGAGAAGAGAAGAGTATTGTATTTCCAGTAATCGTTGCATTAGGAGCGACTAAAACAGGTTTTATGTCTGGAGAATGGGTTATCTGAACGGTAAATGGATCGTTATTTAGACCAGATTGTTTTTTGTTATAAAAAACATAGGAAAAAGAGCTATCTTTAGCAAGTGGAGTAGAGTAGACTAAATCAAGTGAGAGTTGTTTTTGAATTGGAACGTCCACTCTAAGTGCTACAACTTTATAACCATTTTCTTCTGATTCAATAATTTGGCCTCTACTTAGCTCGGAACCATTAATCAGTGCTTTTTCTACTATAGATTCCGGATTTATATAAAATCTAATAAAAGATTTATATGTCCCTTTTGGCCAGGCATTTGATTGAGCTGTGTTATCAAAAACTACAGTTCGTGTGTGTTGAGCGCTTTCTTTTGAGACCATGATTTTGTGGCTAATACTTCTGTCTAGATAATAATTAGCCTTATTTATTCCAATGTTTGCCTCAACCTGAGCTATTGAATCCACAGTACAATCTACAATACTTAGCCGAGAAGGGCAGTTTGGTGGCGTAAGAGACCCAGTCCATCCAAGTGTTCCCATGATAGTTTGTTCGCTTTGTTCATTTAAATAAATTTGAGCTTGTTTTGTATCAAGTGATTTTCTTAAGCCAGAGAGTAGGGTAGAGATATCATCTTCCTCTATTTCAGAAAGCGCCTTAAGTGTTTCCGAAAGAACTTTAACAGAATAATCTATTGATTCTGGAGAATCCACTAACACAACTTCAGAATGAAACTCCATTCGTTCCTCAATATTTTTACTTGTAAGAACTTCGTTATATTCTGGAAGATTAATTGGCCCAACAGCATCTATCAAGTCTTCAAGACTAAATACATTCATAGAAATAACGCCGTCAACTGTTGCTCCTAAAGATTTTTCTATGAACCACTCAACTTGTGCGCCTGTTTTTGGAAAATCAGGATTCCAGTTACTATCTCTTAAATACCAGTTTTCTTCTCCCAAATGTTCTTTTATTTGATCTGGAGGAATCACTTTTCCAGGTAATTTTTTATCAAGATCATACACTGAATACACTTGGTAAGAGACTAAACTTCCGTTATCAAAATTTAATAAAGCAACAGCCTGAATAAATCCCCCTGTAGGGCGCAATTCTTGATTATTTTGTAAGAGCAGGGCGTACGTTCTCTTTTTAGAGTTTCCAAATATGTCTGGGAGAACTTGTTGTAGCTGTTGATGAATTTCTAGACCAGACCTGAACTCTTGAATTTTCTCGCCAATTTGATCAATAACTACTTGCTGTTTCTCGGAATACCCACCTAAATCAACTTGTTCTAAACTTGCTTGAATAAGCGAGAGCTTTTCATAGGCTTCTGAGACTTTCTGAGTTAGATTTTCGGTTAGTTCAGCTGTGTTACCAATATTTCCGCTTAGAATATTTAAAACTAAGTTTTTGGAGGCCTTATCGGCTTCTGCTAAAATTTCAGGGATAAACTCGAACTGTTCCACTAGACTTACTAAAACTGAATTTTTAGCAATACTATTGAGCTCAATAATCTGACCATATAAATTAGTCTGGGATTTTACAAAACTTGTTGTTTTTAACAGAGCCAGACCAGGTTTGTTAGTTAAATCTTTTGTTTCCGAGGTAGTAGACAAAAAGTTGACAACCTGTTTTTGCAATGAAGACCCTGAAATAAAATATGTAGTAGCCAAAATAATCATTCCAATGGCCATACCTACAGATAATAATCCCCCATAAAATAGCTTTGTTTTTCTTTTAGATTTTTTGGTAATTGTCTTGGTTGATTTAACAATTTTTTCAACACGCTCTACTTTTTTATCTGTCCTGGTTTCTTTAAATATTTTTTGAATTTCTTGATTTAGATCTAATTCTTCTGAATTTAGTTCTTTTTTAGTTTCAGATCGAGGATTAGGTCCTATCGTTTGATTTGCAGTTTGTAGTGAGGCCTGTTCTGTTACTCGAGTTTCTGCATTTAAAATAAGATCTTTTGTCTCTGACAAATTTTGAATTAAATCAGTAGGCTTTGCGTTAATTTTTGAAGCTAAGTTTTGAGTATAAGAGATCTCTTGTTTTACGGGTTGGGAATAATATGTTTCTGAACTTTTGTCTCTTTGATTTACTTGTGGAGTAAAGTTCTTAGCGGAAACTGTAGCGTTTTGAACAGGAACTGCAGGTACTTGAACAAAAGAACTAGTATGTTTAACTACTTGTTCAGCAACAACTGTTGGCTGTGGAATTGTTGAAATCTTTTCTTCGAGTTCAGTTAATTGGGCTTTTTTTGGAGCATCCATTGTCTTAACCAGATAAGTTGCTATGGCACGTTCGTCTGTTCCCAAAGTTTTTTCTGTTACAGAAAAAGGAATTGTTTTGCTAAAAGAAACTGCATCCTGAATAACTTCTAGATTTGTATTGTGATATGCGTCATATAATTTTTTAATAAGCGCTACAAAACCAGTACTATTTACTTTTTTACCTTTTATTAAATAGCTAATCTGTTTTTTAGGGATAAATAATAATTCTGTAAATTCAGAAACAAAATCATCTATGCTTAAAAAATCTAGTTCTGAACCAACGTCCACTAATAAACCTTCTTTACAAAAAGATAAAATATAATTAAATATTGATTTGTCAACATTATTACCAATAATATTCTGTCCAAAGATAAAGCTTGCAGAAGAAAGATAATAGTTACAATCAACAATAAATTGTAATTGCTGTTGGCTTTCTTGTAACCAACTTTGCAATAAATCACTCTGACAAGAAGCTATTCCAGAAAAAACTGGCAATACTACAATTACTTGAGCTTTTCTTTGAGCTAAGTTTTGTAAAAAAGGGACATATTCGTTTGAATGTTGGTTTGGATCAGCTATCCAAACAACTTTATATGAAGAATCTAAAACAGCTTCATTTTCATTTTGAAAACTGTTTTTAGGGGACATCAAAACAGTTCCTACGCTTTTTGAATGAAGCGCAGAAACAATTCTTTCTCTCAAAAGAGAGTTTTCTCCCAACAAAACAACAGCCGGTTCATCGCTTACCAGTTGCGTAACAAGTCTAGACATCTCTTTTATTGTAAAAAAAAGTAGGTATAAACGTAAAGAGGTTTTTTATATATCAATTAGGCTTGATGTGCATCAAGAGCCTGATTTACAAGTAAATCTGCTTCTTTATTAAATTCTCGTCTTACATGAACAAAATTTGTCTCAAACTTAAATGTATTAATAACTTCCCAGCATTTTTTGGCAAGAACTTGCATTCTAACCTCTTTAATTTTCCAGTTTCTATTAATTTGTTCGACAACTAATTTTGAATCCAGACTAAAAGTAACTAGATTGAGATTTTGTGTTTTTGAATACTCAGAAACCCATTCTAGAACGTGGAGTAGAGCAGAGTATTCTGCTTCGTTATTTGTCGCAGTTCCAACATATTTAGAAAATTCATATACCAGCTCTTTTTGAGAGTTCAAAACAATTCCCCCAATTGCTGCATCACCAGGATTTCCTCTAGAACCACCGTCTGTAAAAACATTAAGTTGCATACGTTACTCAGTTTAACACACTTATTCTTGCTTCATTCTAATTGTAAGCATTCTGTTTTTGCCTTCACCTACTGAAACGCTCTCGAGTTCTTTAAAACCTTCTTCTTCAGAAAGAGTAGAGTGAACAATATATCTCTCGTGAGCTGGAAGATAAGAGTTAAATGTATAAGGTCTTCCTGTTTGTAAAACTTTGTTTGCTAAAGAATACGTTAAATCCTTTAGTCTATCTTCACGTTTTTCTCTGTATTTATTGATGTTAAGAGTGATTTTCTTGTCAAGTGAAGGATCTTCTTTAGAATCTTGAAAGATAATTCTTACTATTCTTTGTAAAGAATCTATTCCTTCTCCATGATGTCCAATAAAAATACCGGATTCATCTTCTGGGACATCTAATGTTATTACTATTTCTGAATCTGTTTCATCAACTTGAAGTGAAATGTCTTCTTTTGATAATCCACAGTGTTCACATAAACTTGTTACAAATGTTTCTATTGTCATGTTTTCCTTACTATTTACCTAATTTTGAAGTAATAAATGTTTTTGCTCTTTGAGCATATGTTACTAATCCACCTGGTCCAGTGATGTACCATTGTTGTCCAATACTAAAAAGAGTAGTTACAACCCAATATAAAGCCAATCCAGAAGGGAATCTGAGCGCGATAAATCCTGTCATTAATGGCATGATAAACATCATTTGTTGTTGCATTGAACGAGCCATGTCTGCAGTATCTTCTTCTTTCTCGTTTGCTTTTTGAATCTTTTTAGATTTCGATGTATTTGGAACAGTATCTGGGGTTTCTGCTCCCGGTGCAATCATTAAAGATAAAACAAATTGAGTAATTACTGCTAGAATAGGAAGAATGTATTTTGAATCTGGAATAGAAAGATCTAACCAGAAAAAATGCATGTCTACAACTCCACCATTTGCATTAATAAAGTTTATTAAGGCTTGATATAACAAAATTAAAACACCTAACTGAGCTAGTTGAGGAATACAACCTGCTAAAGGGTTAACATTATATTTTTTATAAAGCTCAAGTTGAGCTTGTTGCAATGCTTGTCTATCTTTACCATGTTTTTTCGATAACTTTTTAAGTTCTGGTTGCAAATCCTGCATCTTTTTTGTTGATTTCAAAGATGGAATTGTTAAAGGCAATAATGCACTTCTAATTAAAAAAGTAAAAAGGATAATTCCATATCCTAAAGAACCTGTTGTTTCAACTAAAAACATTAATAGTTGTTGAAATCCTTCTGTAATAAAACTCATACTAGTCTCCTTTTTTTCTTAATAAACTACCAACACGTTAATACTCTTTTTAAACCAAGTAATCCTCCTATTATAAAACCTCTTTTTTTTACTTGTTGAAAAAAATATGTTCCACAAGTAGGAGAGTGTTTACAATGAATTACTATACCAAAAACGCTTTTTAACAGAGAATACCTGAATTGTCTACCTAGTTGGTAGACAAAAAATAAAAATTTATATCCGTATTTTTTGTACATTTGTTTCTATTTGTTGAGCAATTTCGCTTACGGAAAGCTGGGAACTTCTTTCATGCACAACAACTACTAAATTAATCTTCAATTCAGAAAGGATTTTCAAGTTTTCAGCTATAGCTGCCCTAAACTTCCTTTTTATGATGTTTCTTTGAGTGGCTAGATTTGCAACTCGCTTAGAAACAATCACTGTAGCTTCAAAAGCTTCTGCTGGTAAATAGAAAAAACTAAAATAAGGAGAGTGAACTTTTTTGCATTTTTCAAAAAAGTCGGTTTGTTCACGCAAGTTTAGTCTAAATTTCTTACTTAGCACAACCGCTCCTATACTCCCTCAACTCAGGGATACTTTACTTTTTCTTTGCAACAGCAAGGCTAGCTCTACCTTTTGATCTTCTTCTTTTAAGAACGTTTCTACCAGTAATAGTAGCCATTCTCTTCATGAAGCCATGCTTTCTTATTCTTTTTCTTTTTTTAGGATTCCAAGTTCTTTTCATAGTAATAAACTTTCTTTCAAACTGAGGATGCTATTATATCAGGAAGTTATTTTTTTGGAAGAGTAATTCTATCCATTAACCTTAAACGGCATAATTACATACTGTTGAGAAGCTTCTTTTTCTGGCTTAAAAAGAGCGGGTTTTAGACTTTCACTCATTCCAAACCACTGTTTTTCTGATTTATTTGAAGATAAATAATCGAGTAAATATTTAATGTTAAAAGCTATTTCATTTTGGGCTCCAGAGATAGAAACGAGTTGTAATTCTCCCTGATATTTTCCAAAAGTAGGAGAAGAAGAGTGAATAAGAACGCTTTTTTCTAAAATTTCAAATCTCACAATATTTGATGATTCTCGAGCAAAAATCATAGCTCTTTTTAGATGTTCTAAAAGTTCTGCAGAATCAAACACTACTTCTGTAGTAAAAGAGGAGGGGATAATTCTTTCATATGGAGGATACTCTCCTTCAATCAATCTAACAAAAACTTCAACCCCATCTAAAGAAAAGAATACTTGCTTTAGCTCTTGTGAGACTTTAAATCGGACTTCAGTAGCTTTTATCTTACTTGCAATTCTATACACTTCACTTAACGCTTTTGCAGGAATTAAGAACGTTTTAGGTTCATATTCCTTTGAGTCATCAACTACAAGCGTTGCTAATCTGAATCCGTCAGTACTCACGCAAGTTAATCCGGCTTCACTAAAGTTAAATAAAACTGTAGTAAGAACAGGTCTAGCTTGATCTGAAGAAGCACTAAAAACTATATCTGTTTCTATTTTTTCCAAAAACTCTATGGGAAAAATATATTCGTCACCTTCAACTTGAGGAAATGGAGGATATTCGTGTGTGTCTGTTCCAGATAAATTGATGTTTGTTTTAATATTAGAGATTGCTAAAGAATTATCTGCAAAACTAAGATCTAGAACTCCTGGATCTAATGAGGAAATGATTTCTTTAAATTGTTTACCAGGTACGACAACTGTGCCATTTCTGTCACTATCAACATTAATGCTACATCTAATCCCAAAATACAAATCAGTTGCACTAATAGTACAACTTCCATTTTCTGTTTCTATAAGTACTGAAGACAAAATTGGTAATTGAGGATTACTAGGAATTGCTTTTGAGAGATGAAGTAGCGTCCCATTTAGATTTTCTTGTAAAACTTTTAATTTCATAGAGTTCCTCTTAACTTAAGTTATTATATAAATATCTAGTAGTTTTAGTAGTAGGTCTTTCTCTTTTCGTGGATAACTACGGGTCTTTTCCTCAAGTTTTTAACTGTGAATTATATGTGTTTTTTACAGGTTTTCTTATGTTGATAACTATCGTGAATTTATGTGAGTTTAGTTGCAAAACTATTTTACTTTTACACATCTAATGTTTTTTATTCACATATTTACACATTGTATTCCACAATTTATACACACAGTTATCCACATCTGTGTATAACTTTACTTAGATGAAATAGATAGAGTAGTTCTAAGTGCAGATACATCACGCTTAATTAAATCATCAGTATGAAGGTCTTTTTCGATTTTTTTAACTGCATGAAGCACAGAAGTGTGGTCTCTACCGCTAAACCATCTTCCGATTTCAACTAAAGGTAGGTCTAACTCTGTTTTGAGTAAAAACATGGCTATATGTCTAGCTGTAACAAGTGATTTAACTCTTTTTTGTCCTTTTAAAGCGGATTGTTTGAATTTATAGTGATCTGCAACAGCTTTAATAACATCTGAAGGAGTTGCTGTTATAGCAGGTCTTTTTTCTGAAACTTCTGTTTCTAAAAGCTGTGAAATTAATTCTGGGGAAATAGATTTTCCTTTAAGTTCTATTTCGGAGCGAATACTAGTAATGATTCCTTCAATTTTTCTTGCAGAATCGACTTTTGAAGCTATTTCTTTAGCAAGATTTATTGGAATTTCTAGATTTGCAGCGCGAGCTTTTACAAGAAATATAGCAGTTCTTAGCTCAAAAGATGGTTGTCCAATATCTATCATAAGACCCGCTTCGAATCTAGATCTTAAACGGTCCTCGAGTAAGGTCATTTCATGAGGAGGTCTGTCTGAAGTTAAAACTATCTGACTTTGTTGTTGTGTTAAAGCATTAAATGTATGAAAAAACTCTTCTTGAACTGATAATTTTCCTGCGATAAATTGAATATCATCTATGAGTAGAACATCTGCTTTTCTGTATTTGCCTTTAAACAGATTTGTCTGTTTTTTTTGAATAGCTTGAATAATTTCGTTGGTAAATTCTTCTCCAGTGCAGTAAATAATTTTTGCATCTTGGTTGTTTCTTAGAATATTATTTCCAATTGCATGCATTAAATGGGTTTTACCTACTCCAACCCCTCCATATAAAAAAAGGGGATTGTATGATACACCAGGCCTATTTGACACAGCTGTTGCTGCAGCATGAGCCATTTCATTTGTCGTAGAAACCGCGAATGTTTCGAAAGTAAAATCTTTTCGCAACCCGATTTTTCTAGAAATTGCTTGAATTCTATCTTCTTGAACAGTTTGCATATTACTTTGAGAAAATAAATCTTCAACTCTTGGAGAACTCTGAATAGTAGCTGGTTTTTGAGAATGTTGTGTTTGTGGAGCAGGACTACTAAAAACAGAATCCAGTGTTTGAGCAGTAGAAACAGGGACGCTTTGAAGTTCAGGATTAATTGTTGTGTTTATGTTTGAAAAACCATGTTTTGGAGGTTCAACAGGAATCATACTGCCAACAATATATTGGATATCACAGCGTTTTCCAGTGACTTTATCCAACGCTTGTTTAATAGGAATATGTAAGTTTTTCTTTAGATTTGTTGAGTGAAATGCTGTAGGACTGCTTATTGTTGCTAAACAAGTCTCATCGTCTCCATATTGGAGCTTAGTTAGTGGATTGGAAGCAATCCAAGTATTATATACAGCGGGAGAGAGCTGTATTTCTAGTTGAGCACAGGCTTTGGCCCATATTTCTTTAATCTGGTGTTGAGCGACTTCAATCACTTGCATTCTTTAGCAAACTTCTAAATACTTATTTAACAAATTTAAATTTTTGTTGGGAGGCTGTCTCTGTTTATACACAAAGTTTTCCACATTGTGCAATGGGTAAAAAGGACTGATTTAAGGGATTCTTAGCCAAGTTGAATAAAAAAACAATATGTTACAATTTTAAATAGATTATATTGGTGGTGTCTAAATATGCAAACTTATTTTTTTAAAAAAACTGAACCAGAAAAGAGTAAAAAAGAAAAAGATTCATTTATAGAATTAACAAGGCAGGAAAAAAAACTTCTCAACCTTATTTATAAATATATTTCAGAAAAGATAAAAGCTTTGAAATCCTCTTCTTCTAAAAATAGAGACTTTACGCTCGAAGAAAGAACTAGAATTAAAAATGAAATAGAAATGTTGAGAATGTTTGAAAAAATTTTAAAACAAACCTATGAAGAAGAAAGAACTAAAGATTTAGGAGTGAACTTAGTAAGTTTAGACCAAATAGTAGGTTTTTGTTTAGCAAAAGCATTAAAACTCACAGAAAACAAACCAATTTATACAACTGAAACAATATCTATGAATTGTGGAGTTCAAGAATTTTTAATATCAGTTTTTTATAAAGAACTACAAAATAGGCAAAAATATAAAATAGATTTTTCTATCAGTCAAGCTTATGATGCGTGGAAAGATTCCTGGAACTTTTTTCAAACAATGGAAAAAAAAGTAGTTAAAGCTATTAGTCCAAAAAGTTATTTTTAATTTTTTGGAGGTTCATAAGTATCGATTGAATACAAATCTGTTGCGTATACATTTTCTTTTTGACTTTGAGAATCTTCTGTTATATCCGGTTTGTCAAATTGTTGTAAGATTTCTTGTTTTTTTTGTTCTTCAGAATTATTCTCTAAAGTTTCAAGCTCTTGTAATGCTTGAGTTTGTGCCATTTGAGAGTGAATAACAGAGTCTTGTCCAGGCATGTTTGATTGTAAACTTTGTTTTCGTTTTAGTAGCTCTTCAGGATTTGTA
The DNA here is from genome assembly GCA_964620965.1 of uncultured Pseudomonadales bacterium. GTDB lineage: Bacteria > Patescibacteriota > Microgenomatia > UBA1400 > PJMF01 > VFLK01. The sequence goes on along the minus strand of CAZUHV010000003.1, from coordinate 80,230 downwards.
GTGATAATAGAGTGTTCTTCATCACTTGCAACAACTCTTAAAGCAACATGGTTCTGGCCTGCAAAAAAGATTCCTTCACCAACATCAGATGTAACTAATAACTGACGTTCACCCTGAGAAAGATAAAAAGTCTCTGCCAAGATAGGAACGGAAGCAGTAGATTGTTTCATTAAAAACTGGATAGAAGCATTTGTAACAATTGCACGCCCATAATCATTGTGTAAAAAGTCTTCAACGTCTTGAGTAATTGTTGTTACACCAAGATAATATTTACGTGCACGTTTTACCATAGAGTGCAAAAATGAGGCGGAATCCTGGTTTTTCATAAAATACCAAGCTTCATCAACAACAAGAATACGTTTTTTAAGATCTTTTTTAACACGTGTCCAGATAAAGTCTAAAATAACGTACATTGCCACAGGTCTAATAGCCTCTTCCATTTCTTTAACAGAAAAAACAGTTAACTGGTTTGTAATGTCAAAATTGGATTTTTGGTCGAAGATACCTCTAAAAGATCCAGTAATAAATTTTTCCATACGAGCAGAAATATCATCCGCTTCTTTAGATTCCATACCAATTAAAGCTTTATAAACGTCTTCCATTAATGGAGGTTCGTTTGTTTGAGTTGCAGGATCTGGAGTAATCCCTTTTGCTTTATATGCGGCAACTAATGCTCGGTCGAGCATAGCATCTTGTTGTGGGGTCATATCCCCAAGCATGACTTTTAACAGACCATGTAAAGAAATTATTTTTTGGCCAAGTTCGTTTTCTCCTTCTTCATAGAGATTTGAAAGGTCAAATGGATTGAGTTTTGTTTTAGATCCAAATGTGAAGTTAATATATTCTCCACCGACAGCTTGAGCAAGGTCTTCATACTCATGTTCTGGGTCAAGAACAATAACTTCCGTTCCAAACATTAATTGGCGTAGAATCTCTAGTTTAACGGTATATGATTTTCCTGCACCGGATTTAGCAAAAATAACCATGTTGGCATTTTCCATCTTAAAACGGTCAAAAATAACGAGCGAATCATTGTGTTCGTTGATTCCATACATAATCCCAGTTTCCATAGTAAGCTCACTTGAAGTGAATGGAAAGGTTGTTGCAAGAGAAGTTGTGTCCATGTTTCTAGTAACCAAAAGCTTATCAAGTCCCATCGGAAGAGTTGTTTTAAAACCTTCGTCCATTTGAAGAGCAGCTTTTTTAGAAACAATAAGCAAAGATCCAAGAGTTGACTGAATTCCTTTAGTGACTTTATCGAGTTCTTCCTTGCTGTTTGCCTGGATGGTAACATATAGACCAAATTGGTAAAAACGTTCAGATCCTTTTGCTAGTTCTTCACGAATAAAACGTGCGTCTTCTAGTTTAATTTCTGTGTTAATATTAGAAATTTTTCCAGCACGAAGGTCAGACTGAATTTCTGCCTCCATTTCTGTAATTTTTCTTTTTAAGTTATCCAAAATTTCTCCAGAATCTACAGGATAAATAAACATAGAAACATTTATTTGATGGGGATAGTTAATGAGGGGAGAAAGCCAGTTTGCTGGAACTGAACGAGGATATCCTGCTATAAAAAGAGTTCTTGTATAGGTTGAGTTAATTTTTTGATAGGTAAAATCAACTTCTATAGCTTCTGGAGCGATAATGTCTTGAATAGTAACTAAACCTCTGGAAAACTCTTGGAGTTTTTCCATGTTTTGTTGTTCTTCGGTTTTTACAGCCCCACCAACTGTAGAATCTGCAGTTTTTTTCTTGAAAAACGGTAAGTTTGCTAGTGGGTTAGACATTCTTTTTTATTGTAACTTTTTTATTTTATTTCTGGAAGTGGAGGCATTGGAGTTCCAGAGTTAGTAGTAGTTGAATCAGTAATGGTTGGTTCTGAGGAAACTGTTGTTGCAGTTTCCAATGTTTGAGCCGGTGTTTCAGCTACAGAATCAGTTCCTTTTTCACTTGGATGTTCAATTTTTATTTCAACTTCTTGAGGAACTGAGGCATCTACCTGACCAGGAGTTGTTTTTGGGAGTTCAGGGGCTGGGGGCATTGGAGTTTCAACTGTAGGCTCAGGAATTGAAGTTGAAGGTCTTGGAGTTGTCATATCAGGCATGGTAGGAGAAGTTTCTGTTGGGTTTAGTTGGGCCATTGCTGATGGTGCCATAGTTGGAGCTGTAGGTTGGGTTTCAGTAGCAGAAGTCTCTGTAACAGGAGCTTGCATTTGTGGAGCTGGTGCGCCAGAGTTATTCATAATTGTAGGGGTGTATCCAGCAGAACTATTAGTTGTCATATCAGGCATGGTAGGAACAGTTTCTGCTTGGTTTGGTTGGGCCATTGCTGATGGTGCCATAGTTGGAGCTGTAGGTTGGGTTTCAGTAGC
>CAZUHV010000003.1:0-77759 GCA_964620965.1 uncultured Pseudomonadales bacterium | reverse complement strand
AGGAGTCTCTGTAACAGGAGCTTGCATTTGTGGAGCTGGTGCAGCTTGAGCTGTATTTGGTACAGGGGCTGTAGGAGCCATAGGTTGGGTTGGATTATTTTGGGTATCCATATTAGTTTCCTCAATACTAGCTGATACTAAAGGAGCAGTATATGTTTTACTGTCTCCCATTGCTTGACCTTCAAATGCTTCTGGATTGTAGCTTTGGTAAAAAAGTTGAATAATTTCTTGAGTTTCTAATTGTCTTGAATATAGTCCAATACGAGCAAATTGAGCGATAAGATGATCTCTTTTTGGCTCCAAGATGCTTCTGGCTTTTTCTATAACCATAGATTTATCTACTGTAGAGATATCCGTTTGCGCTTGGCCAGGCACAACGCTTGAAACAGGAACAAGACCTAGTTCTAAAGGTCTTGCCGGAATTGCAACATAAAACTTTTTGTCAAGAACATTCCTTTCGCGAATTAAATTAGAAACAAACTCACGATATTTCATGATTCTTTGTCTTTGAATATTGTTTAGTGTTACATCTTCCTGTTCTTTGAGAAGCCGTAAGTATCCGGTTACATCTTTTGTTTGAGACTTAACTAAAATTTGAATAGGATAATTAAGAGAGTTGAGTAAACCAGCATATGCGTACATGATGCTATCTTGTTCTTCTTCTGCAAGAAGTCCAAAATTCATAGCGTCTACGGTAATAACAAGAGAAGTAGTTCCGTCTTTAAGAATTACCAAGTTATTTGTAATATCATGAATATCTAAAAATTTTTGCGTAGTAGAGTCAATTTGTTGTTGTGTTGGCATTACTTAATATACTATCTGTTTTTTATTTGTATTTCTAGTTCACACTTCTAATTTCCATTGGAGGAATAATAGTATTATCAATTATTAGGTGCTGAGGCTGGAATTGGTATCCTGATTTTTCGACAACTACGTTATAGTCTCCATTTTTGAGTGGAGTAGTGATAAAAAATTGTCCTAAGGCATTTGTTTTAACAGCTCGGGCAATACTTCCTTGTGTAGTTTGGATTTCAACGATAGCATTTGTGAGTAAATCATTATTCTGACTTAAAACCATTCCAACAACTTTGTTTGGTTCTGTAGGCTTAATAGGAAACGGAAGATTTGTATTATATGAAGCTTCTGTTGTAGCAATAGTTTCTTCTTTATTTGTTGACTCAGCTTCTATAAAAGATTTTTCACTCATATCATTCACAGATTCATGAGTACTTGTGAGCTTTTCTTCAACCTCTTCTTGTGAAACAGCTTTAATAGCTTGTTCTTCTGGTATTTCTATGTCAGTAGCAACTTGGTCTGTGGCAAGAATAGATTTTTTTTGATCAAATGTTTGGGGGTTTAGAGTTTTCCTTTGAGGAGTTTCATAAATTCCTTCTGTATGAAGTGGAATTACGGTATCGTTTCCAAAAATAACAACTTCTTGAGCCACAGGCTTTCTCATTTTTCTGACACGTACATCAATTCTAGGTTTTTCTTGCTTGGTTTCTGTTGTAGTTATAGTTTGAGTTTTTACTTGAACTTCTGTAAATGAAGTTAATATATTCTGCATTCTAGATAGCTCATCATTAGTAAAATCCTGTGGTGTGGCAGAAACTTCGGGAATAGACCCAACATATTCTCGAATTCTTTGTCTTTTTGCGGGGGTTAAATCTAAAGTGTTATCTTCAATTTTTTCAATTTCAGGTTTGTAAGTAAAAGGTTCTGGAATTTTAGGTTCACGTCTCCAGTAAAACTTTGTAGGTTTATATAGTACTTTAAAGAAAGTAATGATCCAGTGATCTAATGGCCTTTCTTCGATTGGAAGAAAGGCCGCAGCGACTCCCATTCCAAAACTAAGAATAACTAACGGCCATTTTATAACACCAATAAGGTTTGTTTTATAAAAAATAACAGCAAGAATAACACCCAAAAAAATCTCTCCAAACTGCTTGAGAGTCATGCTTCCGATAATATGAAACTTATACCCGGTAATATCTTGCGGGATTGGGTGTTCTTGCATCTGTACTACTATACCATTTTTGAATGATCTCTAGCTAGTTTATTTTATTCTGAAAATAAAACGTAATATCCCCATTTTGTGGTATCAATATTTACATCTTGCATATCTTTAAGGGCTTTGTCTGTGAGAGTTTGTATTGTTTCTTGACTAGAATCTTTAGGTATTTTAAGTCTAATTCTGAATTTTTTTTCATCATAGTCATACACAATTGTATATTGTGGGGTATCTATAGGAATATCATCATACCAAGAAAACTGTAGTCTCAAGTTTGTGACTGCTTCATTAAACTTGATATCTGCTTCTCCTTGTTCTTTTACATGTTCAGCCTGTTCTTCAAGCGTGTATCTTGAAGTTAAATACTCTTTTGAGTAAATTTCTTTACCTTTATATAAAACGGCTATTGTATAGGTAGTGTTTAGCTTTAATTTTCCAGTATTATTTATTGTGTATTGATAGTTGTTTTCTTTCCAATGATTATCAGAAGTAATTTCTGGAGTGATTTTTAAAGAAAGTTTTTTCTTTGTGGATTCGTCTAGTACTTTATTAAACGTTATCTCAAAATCTGAGTTTTCATCAATGCCATACAGAGTTTCTGGTGTTATAGAATAAACTCCTGGTGGAATATCTGGATAGAGGGTTTGCAGTAGTAAACCAAAAAAGCCAAGAATAAACACGACAAGTAACGTTACTTTTGAAACTCTAGAAAGGTTTTTAAACTTATTAACTAATATGTCAATCAATTTATTCATTAGTGTTACTATACTATTTATAATCTTCTTCCAAAACCAACAACTCCTAAATATGGGATTGAGTCTGCTTGAATAGAGCCATCTGTATTAACAGTGAAACTGTGGTATCTGGCAGATGCATTAGAGTCAATACTTCTAATATAGTCTGGGCCAACATCATGAAGGACTGCAACGTGCCCAATATTTCCGTTTCTGCCTTCTGTAGAAGTAAAAATGACATCTCCTGGTTGAAGATCTGTGTATTTTATCGATTCAACAGGCATAAAAATGTGACCAGGTAGAGTTCTAAACTGATCCGCCATGATTCTTGCAGCGAGGCTATAGTTATTTTGATATGAGTGATTTACTAACCAAGTACACCAATACAGTGCGTTTCCATTCATAGCTCTGTAGTCACCTTCACAACCAGCAGGAAAACTGTTGCTGTACACACAGTGATATGGGTATCTATCAAACTCGACTTCGTTAAATAAATCTGGGCTTTCTGAAGCAGGTCCAGTAAAGGTATCATTCAGTCCGTCATAGTCTGGGTTCCAGTTCCAGTAACACCAAAAACCGGGTAATAATTTATTTACAATATCATAAGCTCGCCCAGCAATAGGAGAAGTAGTATTCTTTGTGATTTTATCTGAAAGTGGAGTAGGGTCATCACAACTGTCAGCTCCGATTCCTCCAATTGGAGGTCCACCGTCTCCAATACCAACGGTTGGTCGATCAATAGGAATTGGAATAAGAAATGCACTGTAGATGGTGAAGATAGTAAAGATAGTAATAAAAACTGAAGTTAGAGCAAATCCTCCGGCAGCAATAATTGCGACTCCTCCGTATGACACAAGTATGTTTTGTGTGGCTGCAGTTTGGGTAATTCTGGTAGCTTCTGCAGAGTAGCCTTGATTATTATTTGTGTTACCAAAAATAGGGCTACTTGATCCAACAATTCTTGTTGGAATAATGGCTTCTCCTATATTTGCTCCAATAACTACTCCCGGAACAACCATTGCTCCACCAGAAACAACAAATCCAACAGCTCCACCAATGAGCCCTCCTATTGCTCCTCCAATACTTCCTAGAGCCCAGATAGTTCTTCCGATAATTGCACCAAGTGTTAAAGCAACTAAACCTGAAACAAACTCTCTAACTTTTTTATTTTTTATGGCTAATAGTGCAGCACTAAGTGCAGTTCCAACACCTGGTATAGCGTTTAGTGAAGCAGCAGCAACTTTTGTAAGTGCAGCCCCTGCGGCTTTAGCAAATGCTTTTTCAGCTTTTTTTTGAGCGCTATATTTCTTTTTAAATCTTCTTCCGAATCTTTCTTTTAGTCTTTTTCCTGCACTTGTATCTAGAAATCTTGGAACAAGTCCTCTTCGACCAGGTCCAACTTCTTGAACTTCATATTCATCTGAACCACCGCTTTGAATTTCATCATCTGCATAATATTTTTCTCTAAAAGACAGTTCATTGGTGTCAACGCCTACATATTCTCCTATCTCTTGAAGTTCTGATGGGTCAGAGTAGATATAGAATTCAGCATTTAAAAGTTTTGCTAACTCTCTTTCTCTTACAAGCTGATTTTGTATTTCAGCAATTTCTAGGAGTTTTAATTGCAATGCTTCATCTGCATTTTTTCTTTTAATTATTTGTTTAATATTGCCAAGTTTACTTACATCAAAGAATATAAATTCTTGAATAAACTCTAATTGAGCTACTTCAAGCTTTTTTTTATCTGGTTTTCCATTAGTTAAATATTCAGCAGGAATCGCAAGACCAAAATTTTTATAAACTTCTGCTTGTTCAAGTCCTGTAAGTTGTCCCCATAAAGGGAGAAACGTTTTAAATTGTTTTTGAATTTCTTTTTTATGACCAGATCTTTTAGGGTCTGTTTCACCAGATTTATGATCCAACGCTCCAACAACGACTTCGCCTCCATTGGCTTTAGTCATACTTCTAATATCATTTGTAAAACTTAAATGCTTGGTAATTGTTTTTTCATCACCATTTTTTATTTTTTCTGCGTCTTCGGCACTAATTACGGTTAAACCTTTTTGTAAGGTTGTATTTTGTATATGAAGAGAAAGTTCACTTCCTCTATATCTGGCGTATGATTTTAAAACTTCTCTCAGTTGTTTTATTATGTCTTCATTTTTTAATACACCTGGAGGGATATTAAAAATAAGAGCTAATCTTTCTGGAGGAATAGAATCTAAAAACCAAATAATATCGTGGGGATTATCTCCAGAAAATTTTTGAACTTTTATGTTATTTGGATCTGATGTTGTATCTATTGCATAAAAATCTTGATTGAGTCCATATTGGACAATTAAGCTATCAACAGTGTTTTTTATATTATCTGTAAGAACTTTACTATCAAGTTTTATAGAATCTTTGATTCCAACAGAAAGTAATGCTTCGGCGTCAATAAACTTAGAAATAAGTCCACCGTTAATTTGTGTGATAAATGTAGAGTTTTTTGTATAAAACTCCATGAGTGCTTTTTGACGAGCTGAAGCACTACCAAAAAGTTTATTAAAGTCGCTTCCTTCAGTTGACTGCATTCCTGAAAGGTATGAAAAAATGCTAGATTGTAAGTTATTAAGTTCATCTTGAGGAATATCTTCGATTTTTACACCTTTTGAGGTGTACAGCTCGTACACAGCACGGTTATACATCCATGCAGATTCGTATTGTAAGGTTTTAATTTGTTCTTGAGTGAGGGTGTTTATTTGTTCTGACTGAGTTTCTATGGTCTTGGTTGGAGAAGTATCAGTAGAGACTGGAATTACAGGAGGAATAACGCCACTAGTAAAATCTTCTGGTTCTGCTTGGGTAGGTTGTGGAGGTTCTTCTGGTTTTTCTTTTTGTTCAATTTCTGTTAGGAAAGGTTGAATATGAGTTTCAAACAAATATGAAAAGTAGCTTGAATATGATGAATCAGGAGAAGGAAGCCCTTCTATATAATCAATGCTTTGTTGTATTAATTCTTGGTACCATTCTGATTCTAAAATTTCAGGATTAAAGTTTCCTTCAGAATATAAAATCTTTTCTGGATTTTCGGTGAGTTTTTGTAAATCCTCTTCGCCAATTTCAAGATTCCCAACAACTTTTTCTTGAACTTGTTTATGGAGCTCTTTAGTAACTTCTTCCAGGTAGTTTCCAGCAAGTTTGTCTTTTTTTTCTAAGAAGTTCTGTTTGTATTGAGGACAAAATTCTTCATCAAATTTTTTGATAAGGGCTTTTGTGACGTCTTCTAAAATTTTTTTCTTGAAAGTCTCTTCATCGATTGGACTATCAAATTTAATTTCCTCGACTATTGCTTCACCACCTTCATCTTTAGTTTCCGGAGAAGGTTCAGGTTCAGTTTCTTCTGTTTTAAATAGTGGAAGTATAAATTCTTTTAGAAGTTCTTCATGATTCTTTTCTAAGAATGTTTCAAGAGAAACTTTTATAAAATCCTTGTAAATTTCTGTTTCTTTTATACCTACTTGAAGAGGTTGTGTCCGTGTTTCAAAAAGAAAATATTTTGAATCTGGATCAAAATTTCCAAGATCTCTGAACTTATCTAAGGTTTCTTGTTTTCCAAACAAATCTCTAAAAAAGTCAGATTTTGTTTGTGAAACTAGTTTTTCGATTTTCTCTTCACTTTTTTCTTGAATTTCTTCAACAGAGTTTTTAATCTTGTTTTCATCTGCCTCAAGAATTGGCTTTATTTTTTCTTCATATTCAGCTGTTTTTTTTAAGTATTCTGGAGTTTTTTCTATAAAGAGAGTAAATGCTTGTTTTGAAAAGTCTTTTAATATAAGGTTTTCAACTTCAGTTTGTACTAAAAATTCCGAAAGATCTGGTTTTTCTTTTTTGTTTTCAAACTGTTGAGCCGCTTCATTAACTTGGTTTAGTAAGTTTTGAAGGTCTGATTTGTGGCTGTCAAATGAAAGTTCATAAAAGAATGGGATGCCTTTTTCATCACTGGCGGCTCTTAAAAATTCATCAGAATTAGGGTTTCCCCAATTTTTAATAAATTCTTGAGGATTTGTGAAAGCATAGTCTTTTAGACCTGTAACATTGTAACCACTTTTATAAAATATTTGAGCAAGTTCAACTAAAATTGCAACAAAATCGCTAGGAAAAAAATATTCGGCAGGGTTTCTTTTGGTTGAGGGGTCAGCTGTTGGATTTAAAGTCCTAACAAACTCAGCATTTTTAAGGTTTGGAATTTTATACAAAGCTGCAGATTCACCAGATACAGTTAGTCTGACAGAAGAGGTTTCTGTAGGTATAAAAGATCCATTTGTAAAGAATTCATTAATACCTCCTTTTGGAAGGTTATTGATATCTATAGGAGTAGAATCACTTGTACCAAAAAGGAAGTATTTTATTTCTTGATAGTATGTGTTTATGTTTACACTAGAATCAAGTTTTTTTATTTGAAGATAATTTCTTGCTAGTCCTTTTGATTTTAGTTCGCTCACATGCTAATTATACCCTGAGTTAAGTCGGATTTTCCAGTAAATTTTATTCTGAAATGAGTTGTTCTATGGGAGAGTCTGATTCGTTTAGTTTCATCTCTACTTCTGTAATTAATGTTTCTACTGGGTTGAGTGAGAAAGAGAGTTTTAGAATCAATTCTTTGAGCCACTTATTATTTGAATAAAAAAGCTCATTGGTGAGATTCCCAGTGAAAAATTCTTGTAAACCAAGCGACTGTTTAATTAGTTTTTGTCTGAGCTTTTTAATAGTTTTTTGAACTTCTCTTTTTTCGCTATCAGAAAAATCACCTTCAGTGAAGATCTGGTCAATCTCAGAGAGAGAAGCCTGTTGAATATTTTGTTGTAGTGTTTGCATATACATTTTAAATTCCGCCAATGGCATAGGAAAAGCTAAGGTATCTCTTGGGTCGTCCAATGGAATTCTCTTTTTTACTTCAACTCCATTTTCTATAACTGTTTCCATACAAGGTCCCAAAACATCTCCATTTTCATCAACAATACAACCTGCTCCTTCTAGGTAGCTTTTAGGAACAGAATATATTTTTTTAGCCCCAACAGGTTTTACATCTGTAAGGTCAAGTTCGACATACTCTTCTTTTTGAATTTGTTTTAAGAATTCTTGTTTTTCTGGAACAGAAATTGATTGAATAGAATTCGTGAATTCAGACAAATTATTATTAATTCCAACACTTTTTTTTAAGATAGATAAAGGCATAGTAAAAGGAGTAAGGACTCCACATTGTAGAAGACTTCCAAATCTACCAACAAATGAAAAAAATCCCCAAACAGTTAATAGTTTCTTTTTTTCTGCATTAGAAACGGGTTGTTTTGTTGCTAGACGATGATCAATATCTAAAACTGTAACGAGCTCTTTTGGAGTAGGAACTTTTGTAGTTTGTTTTTGGCCAAGAAGTCTGAGCAGCAGTTTTTGTTGAAGATCAATCAGTTTTTTAGTTTGGCTTTTTTCTTTAAAGGCATCGGTGTAGTTTGGATTAGTATTATTAATTTTTATCCAACCTAAAAGTATTTTTGAGTAATAAAAAAAAGCTTTATCTAAGTAGTCAATTTTTTCTTGAATCTGTTTTATTGTTCTTCTATCTAGTTGTTTATTTTTTTTCTTTATTTGATCAATTTCTTCAAAAACTGGAAGTGCAACTGTTAGATAAAAATCAGTAAAGTATGTATTTTGTAACTCCCAAAAAGCCTCTTGGTCTACTTTTGGAATATGGGTATGGTTAATTACGTGTGTTTTTGAGTTGCTATATAAAAATTCTCTAAAAATGCTTTCTAGATTATTTTCTTGTGAGTCGACTGGTAATTCTGTTTTATCGGGAACAATTTTTTGTGATTGTAATACTGTTTGTAGCGCTTTTTCATCTAGTTCTATTAAGTTAGCAAAAAGTAAGTTAGGAATAGGGGCATCAAAGTTGTGAATTGGCTGGCCTAATTGTTCATGTAAAGAAACCGCTTGTCTTGCATTGGGCCAAGCTCTATATTGAGTTGTTTTTATCTCAAAGTCTGTTATTTTTCCTGTTTTGTCTTGTTTAGTTTCTCCGACTTGAAGCAAATAAAAAAAAGAATGATGAGTTTCTGGAGTATCCCAATTTTGTTTTGAATCAACTCCGTGATAGCCGGAGTCTTTATCATCAGGAAAACTTGTGATAAGTATTCCGCTATTTTTTTGGGATAAAGCAATTTGGGTTAATAAGTACTTTGCTTTTTGAAATGACACAGATTCAATTGTTGCTCTAGAGGCATTGAATCCATTTTTTGAAAGGTCCTGAGCAAATGTGTTGAGCATAAGTCCCAAATCTTCTGAATATCCATCTCCAAAAGTTTCATCTTCTTTAATGCTATGCCAATATGAAAACCGAGTAATTGTTTCAACGAGTGCCATTTCTCTAGCAAAATGATCTGCATCAAATTTTAAAAGGTCTATTTTTGCTTGAGTTGACTGATATTCTGTCTTTGCAAATCTATCTACAAGTTTGACCGTGTCCCAGATTGAGTTTTTTGAAGTGAAGGTGTTTTTTTTTCTATTAGCTCTTATTTTTGATTGTTCTTTCAACAATTGTTGAAAGAATAATCTTTGTTCAAGTAATTTTTTATGAGTAGTATTTATTTTTTGTGTTAAAAAAGAACCTTCTATATAGTTTGGTTGAAAAAATGATTCTGGAGATTGAGTTGGTACTGTTTGTTGATACAACATGGGTTCAATGCTCGTTGATTTATACAAATGCTTGAACAAAACAGAATCTATTCAAAACATTTACAAAAATTGAAGATCGGACTTTTTATAGATTTATCAATCTAAAATCACCGTTGCGGCACAGTTCTAGAATTACACTAGATTCCACAATTATTTGTTAGATAGTTATATCAGAAATACTCAAAAAAGTGCAATGGAAAAAGTTTGATCATTTTTGTATAAATAAGGTATATGCAAGAACCAATCCCAATGCCAGAAGAAATTAAAGAAGCAGCAGTTGATCAAGTTGAGGCAACAGATGCAGATGTAGAGGGTGTTGTTGTTAATGATGAAACAGTAGATTCTGATTCTGACGATTCTTCTCAAAATACCAAAGCTCCAAGTCCAGGAATGCAGGAGTTGTTAGACTCGGTAGATAAACTTGGGGAGACTCAAGATTCAGAACAGACTCAATTAACAGAAGAACAGTTTTTAGCAAAGTTAGAAAAAGCTAAAGTAGATTTACTAAAAAAAGAAGGGGCCTTAGAAGTAGCTCTAGAAAAAGTTGTAACTATGTCAGAACAAAATCCTGATTTATTGCAGCAAGCCTTTTCAGATTTTGATGAAATTTATGCCTCTTTTAAACAAATAATAGGAGATATATCTGGAGGAATAAATCAATTCGGGCCTGGAACTGGTTCCGGAATTGAAGATACCGTTTTTCAAAAAACCGATGAAGTATTGTTAACAGCAAGAGCTTTAGAGCATTTAAGGCAAAAAAAAGATTTAGTTTTTTTAAGAAATTCTGAGTTAAAAGATTCATTACAGTCAGAAACAATAAAAGATGCAGAAGACAAAATTGATGGAGTAGTTCAAGAAAGAGGTGGCTCAGAAGAAGACTCATCTAAATTAAAAAAGAAATTAAGAGAAGCCTTAGAATTTTCGGATAAGAGTATAGATTTTTTTATTGATTTAAATAAAGGGAGTAGTGTTGACACATTTTTAGCTTTTTTGGTTGATCCAATTCACACCAGAGGTAGAGATGGTCAAAGACTTAAATTTGGGACAACAGAAGTTGACGGAGTTCAAGTAGAAAATATTCCTCTTCCATTTTTTAGAGAGATGTTTAAGGATGTAAGAGTTGTTGCAACTGCTCTAGAAAAGTCAGCTAGAAAAATTAACCCAGAATGGGGAGCTAAAAATAGTGAGAGGCTTTTTAAACTTAAAGAAAATCCAGATAAAAAGGAAGTAAAAGTATTCCTTTTGGAAATGGTAGCAGAACTTTTTACAAATAGCAGTCAAAGAGAGCAAAATATAAAGAATTTTAGACTCAATTTTGCAACTGAGCTTGTTAATGATGGATCTTCATATACTTTAGATGGGACATCTTTTTCTTTTTTCATGGAGCAGATGATGAACAATGGTCAACAACTCGATAAATTTTGGGGAATTTCTGCTTAATTATTTTTATGTTTAGTGGTAAAATAACTTGGTATGGTAAGACCAGGTCAACAGGAAAGTTTAGCTAATCATGATAGTGATGCAGAGATGCAGACTCTTTATGAGAAATTTAGTATAAATACCCCTGAGAGAAAAGCGGAGTTTAATAGAATTGTTCAACAACTAGATAAATTGGTTGTTTTTGCTGAGCAATTTAAGAATACTCCTTCTGCACACAGTGATGTCCAAGTTGCTAATTTTGATGCCCTACTCACAGCAATTACTTCAGGCAGATACTACCCTGTCTGGAAAGAATTCTACGAAAGATCTGCAACAGTTATAGACGTTAATGTCACAATAGCAAGAGAACTTTTTGCCGAAATGATTTCAAATAAAATTGCTCGTGTCAGAGCTGATTTACAACATGTTAGGGATCTATTGAAAGCACGAACAACCCCAGCAACTCCAACAGGCGTTGATACAAGTAAAGAACCTGTTATACATGGTTTAGATTTTTCTAGAAAACCAGAACTTCCGGAAGATGATACTTGGTTAAACCTATATATAGAGATGTTTGATGAAGTGATTTCTAAAATTGAAGATAAAGGAAAAAGTCCGGAAAGTAGAAGAGAGTTACTAATTGTATTAGAAGCTTTTATAAATCAGTCAAACAAAATAATGATTAACTTTTTTAGATCAAATTCTAAAATGAATCATGAAGCAAGTGGTTTTATGAAGTTTATATTGCCATTTGCGCGTGCTGAGGCCTCTGATAGACATAACTCAGCACATGGGGTTTTCACGAGATTTGAGAAAATTCTGGAGAATCTTTTATCTCCAGAAGAAGCTGAATACTGGAGAATTAAATATGGTTCTCAAGGCTTGATGATGTTGCAGGCAACATATATTGATGATCTTGGAAGAATTAGGGCAAATAATGGAGGAATAGCCTCTCTTGCTTGTAACTATGAAGAATTAAAACAAACTGACGTTGGAGGAACAGATAGATCTGGAGATGAAGACTATAATATTTCTAACACCTTCGACTTTTTTACTCATTTTGAAAAAGAAATAGGAAAAGATTTAGTTTTTGAGCATTCTAGAACATTGCGTGTGATTATGTTCTTATTACCATTCTTGATGAATGATTTCGAGATAGTTTTATTACCAAATGGTTGGGATCATAAAGATAGTGGTGAGACAAAAGAACAGTTTAGTGCCTTCATAAATTTATTTATAGATTATTTAATTTTAAATATTACATATAAACAAGCAGTTTTGGAAAAAGGAGAAAGATCTCAAGAAGCAAGGGATGCTCAGCAAAAGCTAAATTCTTTCCTGAGAAAAGATAAGTCTATAGGTGGTGTTGATGAAGCTGCATTAAAGAAATATTTTGTTAACTTTGAAAAAAGATACGACGATCTTTTGAAGAGAAAGAATCGTGATGGTAAAAATAGTCAAAAATTCTTTACAGAAAAAGATGGGAAGATTGTTTGCAACATTGCAAGAGAAGAAGAATTTCTTTCTATGGGTAAAGATGAAACAGTTGAATTCTCAAAAGAAGATGTTAAAAATCTCTTACAAGAAAAAGACCCAGATGCTTACCAAAGGCGTATAATCCAATTTTTAGCTGTGAGGATGGGAACATCCTTAGGTGTTGGTCTACATAATTTTAATACCAGATTCTCAACAGGAGCAACTCCTCCTGGAGGAATAGCTTACTATCAAGATATGATGAAAGCTGTAAATCCTTATGGAGCAGCCAACTATGCTTGCTATAAAGGAATTAGGCCTCATCCATTATCTTTGTATTATCGAGTAGATTGGGATTTGGAGAACTTCGGAAAAGATAATACTGATGAACAAGCAATTATTACATATTTAAATGGAACAAGATTGGAAGATAGAATTATTGATCCAACTGTTGGAAAAATTCCAGGTAGTTTTGAAAATGTAAGTAATATTTTGATTTCTCAACATTTAACAAGATTAGTAAATAAAGCAATTTCTGGAGGAGTTAGAAAACATAGGGTTAAATTAGGTTCTTTAAACAGTTATTATGACCACATAGAAACAGCTTATCCAGATGCTTATTCTTTTGTTATCTTAGCAAGTAGACAAAGACAAGATGCTAATAAAAAGACTGGTTTCTTAGCATGGTGGACTGGCTTTGAAAAATATAAAGAATTTGCTTTAAAAACAGATGGTGTTCCTGGTGGTAGTTTAGATTTTGAAGCAATAGCTAAAAAAGATCCAGAGGCCTTTAGAGCAGAACTTTTACAGGGTCTTAAAGATATTATCCAAAATACTTTTTCACCTCTTAAAGCAGCTATGTTCTGGTTTAGGTGGGATCATATTGCTCAAAACATCATTATGTATATAGATAAAATGTATAAAATTTATAGAATCTGTGACAACACAGATTCCGGACAGAAATTCTTGACAGACGGTATTCAAAGAATTTTGAAGGAAGATTCTGCTAATATGGCAGGTATGGGTTTAACTAAATTTTCTAAGGTTCGTGGCTCTAATCCTCCTATGTATAAAGTAAGCAGAGGATTAGTAGCATCTTATATGCAGACAGAAGAGAAAAAAGACTTTTATTTTGGCAAAGATGTTCTAACAGAAGCAGAAATGCAAGCAGGTAAAAAGGCAGAACAAGACTATAAAGCTTTAGTACCAGGAAGCCATGACCAAGTTAAAAATATTGGAATGTTACTTCCTAGAGGTGGTAAGATGCCAAGTTTTGAAGCTTTAAGTGATTCTGCCAGAGAAAAAGCAGAAATGCCTGATATCAGAGACTATATTCTTAATTTTATTCCAAGAGCTACGATAAAACAAGGGCTTGGAATAACTATGTTATCACTAGTTAATGATGCTAGATTGGATCCGGCAGCACTCAGGATTGCTAGAACAGAACCTAAGTTTGGAGTTAACCAAGTTATTAGAACTGGATCTAATTCAATTAAACGTAGATTGTTTGAAATGCAAAACAAACTTAAGGCAAGAGTTCTTGATAAACAAATTCAAATGTCTATTTATGGTGTGCCAGAAGAGGCAAAAAAGTAATCTTTAATTTAGTATTTTTTTTCTCAAATAAAAGTTTTTTTTGATAAAGGTTTTGACCTTTTCGCACAATGTTTTTGAATTGGAAAACTGAAGGACTATAACTTCAAGTTACTGGCTTAAAGAACTATTTTTTTTCTTCTTTAAGCTTTGTCTTTTTGGCTAGATAATCGTAAGTTGCTTTAGATCTGTTTTTAGCATCAATAAGTGGGTTTTCAGGAGACCAACCATATCTTCCTCTAGTTGCTTTATTAACGGCCTTACCAGCAAGCCATGAAGCACTGCTTTTTGCAAATGTTCCAGCTCCAACAGCTGCCGTAGGTGTTGCAACAGCAGTAGACCTGAGCATATTTTTTCCACTTCCGATATATTTACCAACATATGGGAGGTTTGCAGTATTCGTTGCTGCCACACCTGGAATGATTTCTCCACCTTTCCAGCCTTGTTTTGCAGATTCGGCAGCAGCTTTAAAGACCATAGTTCCAAAGCCTTCTCTCACAAGTCCTTTTTTAACATCTTTGACAATTTCTGGAAGGGCTAAGATGATAGCTAATCCCATCAAACTAGTAATTGCTCCTGATTGACCTCGACCTAATAAATATGGAGGCATAAATCCACCAAGATTGTCTCCACTTGTTGCAGATTTGAATTGAAAGAAAATTACTAAAACTAACAAAATAGTTGGAAAGGGAAGTAGGTTTCCAATAAGATCTTTTATCCAAGGAACCACTGGATTTTTTCCAGGAATTGCTCCCATCATTAAAACAACTGGAGCTGTAACTACGCTTAAAACAACACTTGCATATGATTTTAATAGTTCAAAAAATAGTTTAACTGTTCCGATCAAAATAGCGATAGCTAGCACCACTGTTAAAGTAAGACCTCCAATAACGCCAAGTCCTTGCGTAAGGAGGTTTTCTGATCCAATTAAACTGGTAAACAAATTTGTAACCAAATCAATATTCTCAGCAGGATTGTCGGCTCCAATAAAGAGTTGACCTGCCAATTGTCTGATATTGAGATCTATTAAATTTTGGCTTCCATCTGGAAGAGTCTCTCCAAATATTCCAATAATTAAGAACATGAGTAGATACATAAAGTCTATAAGTAATCCTGCAATGGCATAAGAAAATGTGACAAGTATCAGACTAATGATAATACTTGGAATTGCTTGTTGTGCGGTGATGGCTGCTTGTCCACCAATTCGTTGTCTGAACATAATCATGAAACCGATAATTATGAATATGACAATAAAAAACATGTATGCAATATTTCTAAATGCTTTCCAAAGTTCAAGGATCGGATTAAGAGATGCAAAACCTAAACCTTGAGCATATGCTTTGGGAGTAATGTGTGCTGAGTTCATGACGTCTGCAACATATGTTTTCGTGTTTGCAGCAGGGTAGGAGTACATTGTTCCGATAAGTCTACCTGCACCATGTACAAATCCTTGATTAGAATAGCTGATGATTTTTTCTGGGGAGTTTAAGTCTACAGCAGGCTCTCCACCACTAGGAGTTCCAATCTGTGGTTTGAATTCTGTATACAGAGTAGAATTAACAAATTCTAATGCGGTAAATCTGAAAACTTGATGTACAAGACATTCTAAAGAAGGAGTCATACAGTTATCGCTTTCAATAGCTTGTCTATAGCTTTTGAACTCTGTAGATTCTGTTGATGGTTTCCAAGGCTCGTTGGTGATTTCTCCACCAGGAGTTTGTGCAAAAGAAATTCTGGTAGTTGCTACCATTAATGAAAGAAAAATAAATAGTACGGCTAAGAATTTTTTTGCCATAGTCTTGAGTCTATTATATCAAAGATTTTTTTGATTTACACCAGAAAGAATTTTGTATTTTTATTTTTTAGATCCTTGAAAAAAATAGTAAGACGTGTATATTTTGTACTATATAGTATATAATATGACCTATTCTTTTAGTTATGATTGATCAACACAAAATAGAACTATTTAAAGAGCTTTTTAACCAGTCAGATTCTGTTCTTATTATTTATGCCCCAGACGCATTACGAGATCATTTATTTGCTGCAACGGCTTTGTATAAAACATTTCAAGAACTTGGAAATAAACAAGTGGCGTTACTTTCTAGCGAAAGTTTATATGGAGCTGAGCCAGATATTGTGTATTTAGATGAAACAAAAACTGATATTGGTCATAAAAACTTATGTATCAGCCTTGACTATAATTCAGATGCTGTAGAAAAGATAACTTCTGCCATAGATGAGGAAGCTCAGAAACTTCATATAACTATTAAACCTAAAAAGGGAGTTTCTCCACTTTCAAGGGAAAATATTAGTTTTTCTTACACAGGAGCAGAGGCTGATATGGTGATTTTAGTTGGTGTAGACGATTTGGAATCATTAGATCAGTTATATTATGGATATGAAAATTTGTACCAAAACACTGCTTTAGTTAGTATTAATTCATATGAAACTTCATTTGGAAATCTAAAATTGGATATTTTAGGTAGTTCATGTGTAAGTGAGTTTGTTTCTGACTTACTGCGAAACTTGAATTATCAATTAGATATTGAAGTTGCAACAAACTTATTAGCAGGAATAGACGAAGAAACAGATAATTTAGAATCATATCTTGCTACAGCAGACACATTTGAGATAGTTTCTTATTTATTACGAAGTGGAGCAAGAAGATTTGCTAGAGACGATCAGTCTGAAAGTGATTCAGATGAAGATGCTTCGAGCGACGTATCTGAGACCGCTTTAGAAACAGGAAACACAGAAATTTATAATTCAACTACAGCAACTGTTTCAGAAAATAGTGAAATTTCAGAAGACGACGTTTTAGTAATTACAGAAGAAGATATAACGGATTCTCCTGAGAAAAATCCTCAATTAGTGAAAAAACAACAACCGCTACTTGATCAAAAACCAAAAAGGGGTAGAGGTAGGCCAAAAGGTAGCAGAAACAAAGCTAAAGTCTCTACAGAAAAGCTACAATCAAAAGCTGGTAACCAAGCAGCTACTGGTAAAAAACAACCAAAACCTGGTGATTTAGACTATGTTCCTTCTGGATTAGGTCCTTCTGCAACGTAAAGATAAATTTTCCATTCTAAAATAAAATTTAAGTTAGGAGTGCAACCTATCTAGGTCCTAGAGAGTCATAGAAGACTTTTAGTCTTGCTAGGAAGTACAGATTATTACAGAATTGATTTGGACTTGGGTCGTTATCTCCTCTTTCTTCACCAGAATAAGCTTCCAAAAAGTCTATATAATTACTGTATGACTTTAAAGTGTTTGCAAAGCTAGTTACTTGAGCCTCAAGGTCTTGAGCTGGTTGTGAAATAACCCCTAAATCTGGAACTCTATAGTGACTAAACCCAGATTCTTCTCCCCACATTGCAAGAGCTAGGCGAGGGCTAACTCCAAGTTCTTTTGCTTTGTTTACCACATACTGGCATGCAGTGACATTACCATTCTCAACAAATTTTCCAGAACTATTAACAGGGTTCTGAACAAGTGACTCAGGATATGTACAATCGGCATAGGAGTAGAGGTCTTCACAATCGATTACAGCATCACCAGGACTTTTCCAATTTGAAACGTTATGAATACTTGGAACATACTCATTTGTTTCTTTTCCTGCACAGGCTCCAGTTCCAGTAGTAGAAACATGTTCAGCATCTCCTCCTGCAGTTATTCTTGGGCCTCCATTACATTGAGCAACAGAAACAAGATCATCTCCAGAGGTTCCCGGAGATCCATCTCCAGTATTATCATCAGAACCTGCGAAGCTACCTCCAGTACATTTTCCTAACATAAATTCTTCAGTTGTTTTGCAAGAAGAAAAGTATTTCCATGCTTCACCTGTTCTAGAACTGAGTTGAGTTTGAATTTTTCTCATCCAGAAGCCAAGTTTTGCACCAAGAATTCCAACTCCACCACTTTCTTGAGAAAGGGTAACACTTACATCTTGGGTACACGGCTTTGGAACTGGAGTTCCAACTGGAAGACCTGTAATTGGATCAACAGGTTGTTCTGTTCCACAATCTCCAGCGGCAGTTTTTTCTGGATCAATATATTCAAATCCATCACTACCAGCAGAAAGACTCATGCTTTGTCCGGTAAGTGGAAATCCATCTACAATTTGTTGACTATCAAGAGCAGCAATTTGCGCTTTCGTAAAGAAAGCACCCTTCATAGCATCTTCTACTGCATTAAGCTCAAATCCCATAGGGTAGACTACATAAAAATCTACAGTTGTGCCACCTTCGCGTGAACCCCAAGTGTCTTTTGAGAGGGTAAATAAAGATTTGAGTTTTTCTGCAGGATCATTAGTTTCAGCACGTTGCGGATCGGTTTGTTGTCCACTTCCAGCAGCTGGATGAGTTTTATCACCTTTAAATAGATTAAGAATTACTTCTAAACCATTGTCGCCATTAAAAACTCTTCCATATTTTTCTTCTGGATTATCAAGTCCTGCAATATCTTTAATAACATTGACAGCTTCAACGTCTCCACATCCTTGTGCATTTCCATTGATAATATCAGTGAGTGCTTTTGTCATGTTATTTCTACATGAAGTACTTGCTTTTGTGATGACTTGGTTTCCATCTCCATCTTCAGAAGAAATAGAACAGAAGATTTTACTACCAGAGTTTTGAACTTTTGCGTCATTTGCATTTTCAAATAAATCTGCTGCAGTTTCTGTACGAGACCGTACAGCATTTGTTTTATCAAAATCTTTAGCATGCAATTCATTTCTTTCATGATTAGAAAGAACTAATCTTGTTAAAGAGAGTGGATCATCCCAAAACTGTACACCGTTAGTCTCATCTTGGAATTTGTTTGTTGCTATATCTGGTAATTTAAATGCAGCTACCAATACTTCGTCTCTTGGTTCTTCTGTTCTGGTGCTTTCTGTGAAAAAGTTGAAGATTCTTGCTGCGATATTTCCAGAATCAGTCAATGGGCTTTTTGCATGAATAACAGCAACAATAAAGCCGTATCTATACGCTCTGTCAAAATATGTTGGAGTATTAATAAGTCCCTCAAATAGTTTTGGGTTTAACAGACGATCCCCAGCTACTAGGTTTGTACAACCTTTAGTTGCCATTCCTTCTCTATATCCTGGTTCATATGCTTTAAGAGCATCTAATAATGTTTTAACAGTATAGCTGGTTCCTGGAATTGGTCTGGTAAAAAGCTCACATTCTCCTGGATTTTGTAAACGTTCACAAGCGAGTTCTTGTGCAACTAAATTTTTCCAGCCTTGTACACACATTTGAGGCTCAGAGAGTAGGGAATTTATAGGAGCACTGGTAAGGACACTTGCTCCAGGATCTGATTGATAAATATCTTTAAATCCAAAATATTCTTCTAGGGAAGTTAGTAAAAATTGTTTATTACTAACGTCACGCCAAAGGGGATACTGAGCATTGGTAGTGCTTAAAGTCTCAACAGAGTCAGCTTCAAGTATTTGAACTCCATCTGGGTATAATTCAAAATACCTATTGATTAGTTCTTCTGTGTCATATTTAGGATCAATTTTGATATTTTCACTGGCACAATATGCTTCATATCCTTGTTTTGCTAATTCTTCTCTAAGTGCTGCAACTGTGTATTGAGTACTTGCTCCGTCTATTAAGTTTCTTATTGGAGTAATGTATGATTTCGTTTCATCAACTCCATATTCGGGATACCTACTTAAGTCATATCCAGAACCACCAGAAATTCCCTCACAGTTTTCACTGACTTCATTCCCTTGAGGTGTAAACAGTTTTCCGTTGATGTAGATAAGCCAAGCGCTGTCATTATTACAAACATTTCTTACAAGTGGTGTAACTTTTTGAGCTCCTGTTTCTCCAGCTCGAGATGCAATAAATTCTAGGACTTTTGCAATATCTGTGTCTGGAGCATCACTAGCATTCCCTCCTGGAGACAAAGAAAACTCAGTTAAATAAAAAGGGTTTCCTACAGATCCATATCCAACTTCTTGAGTTGTGGTTGAACTAGGATCACAGTCTGCGCTATTTGAACCAACACAACCATAAGCATTCGCAGCTCGTGGGGATGTATTGAAAATTGCCTCCATACCTGGAGTATCTGCAAACATCTTGCTTACGGTAAAGTCGGGGTTACCCATGTAATAATCTAGTGCAGCAGGGCTAACGTTTGGTCTGCCTTCGATTTGAATATAGTCGGAAAGATATTTTTGCCAGTCATTACACTCATTTTCTTTGTTGTTGATTTCGTTTCCCCAAACAATGAGTGCCTGAGAACCAAAAATGCTTCTGACAGCATCTACAGTTTCTCCCGGTCCCTTTCCTGTTTCAGCAGAAAAATTTGAACAAACTCCATTTATTCTCACAATTGGAAAGTATCCAGCAGAACTCACAGCATTTGCCAACTCTTGGACAGTTCCTAGTTGGCTGTCTTGAATCATGGTAACAGGAACCATGACAGTGACAGGGCTTCCAGGTTCTAAGCCGTTCGGAATAAGAACGTTTCTAATGATATTAATTTGATAACCAACGTCTCCTTCACCAAGATGTGTTCCAATTAGTTCAGACGCAAGAGCAAATTTCGGAATAACAAGAGACATTGCTAAGAAGAACAAAATAGACAACTGTGTTGCTAGCAGTTTTAAAAACTTTATGTGCACAACAATATTATACCTTGTGAAGAGTATTTTTTCAGGGATGTTTTTACTGAATACTTTTTTACAAGCCTTCGTCTGAAGTAGGAATTCTAAATTCTTGAATAGTATCTACTCCGGTAAATCCAGAAATCAGGTTTAAGACAATAAAGGCACTGAGTGCAACAACAATTCCAATGATTGCGTATGTCATAGTACTTCTTGCTTTATCTAAAGCAGAAGAATTTCCGCCAGACATGAGCCATCTAACTGAGCCAACAATAAGCATTACAAATGCGGCTAGACCAATAAGGGTAATGATAACTGTAAAGACATTTGCAATTAAACATTCAAGTCCTTGAATAGTTGCAACATCGTTTCCAGCTCCACCAACACAGACTCCAGACCAAGATACAGTTTGTGCAAACGCAGGAGAGGTTGAGTATAGATACGCAACTATAACAGTAAAAAGTTTTTCGAGTTTATTTAATTTTTTTTCTAGTATCATATCTAGAGTTGATTATATCATTATTTTTTACACCAAAAAGCCCCTCAAAAGAGGGGCTTTTTTAAAATCAAAAATTAATTTGTATTAAAGTTGATCGATTAATGAGTTCAAGTCTCCTGCACCTAAGAATTTGAGGACTAATCCTAAGATTGCCCATGCAGCTGCGAGGACGATCAAACCGAGAACTGCAGCTGTAATCTTGTTACGTGCAGACTCTGTCTTACCTTTATCACCACCAGAGGTAATCCATTCAATACCACCCCAGATGAGGTACATGAATACTAATAAAGCACCAAGAACCATAACGAAGTTAAGTGCCTTGTTGATTAAAACACCAACATCTGTAAAGAAGAAGTCTGGAGTTTCGATGTCACTAACATTTGTGTTTTGTGCAAACACAGCTGGAACTGCAGTGACAAATGCTGCTGCACTTAGTGCTAAACCATTGAGTTTGTTTCTCATATGTTTCCTTTATTACTTTTCAGTTTATTACTGACTACTTATTATTTAATTATACTTGTACTTGATACATACTGCAAGTTTGTAATTTTTTATTTTAAATAAGGCGCTATGTTTTAGTATTTATGCTCCTGCAGTAAAGGTAAGCACTTCAAATCCAAGTGCTGTTTGTAGTATTGCAAAAATTGCAATAGTTGCCGCCAAAACAATCATTCCAATAATTGACTGAGTGATTCTGTTTCTTGCTTTTTCAACTTTACCTTTATCACCACCAGAGGTAATCCATTCAAAGCCACCCCAAAGAAGCATTAAGAATAGCATGAGTGCTGCGATTACTATTACGATGTTTAAAATTCTTCCAATTAGAGCTCCAAAACCAGCCCCACCGTCTGCTGGGTTATAATCTGCAGTGCCAATGACTTCTTTATCTTTTGCAATGCCCCCAAAATCAAGTTGGACATCTGCTTGTGCAAATACTTGTGAATAAGAGTGGCTTGCCAACGTTGTATAGCTAAAGAAAATACCTAAACCAATTAAAAAAGCTATAAGTAATTTTTTCATTATTCAGTTCCTCCTGGCCTTGTGAATGTTAAATTCAAGATAGAGAACTCATCTCCAAAGAACACTTGACTGATAAAGCCAAGAATTACAAATGAGCTAACTAAAATAACTAAACCTATGATAGCTTGAGTAATTTTGTTT
Source organism: uncultured Pseudomonadales bacterium (assembly GCA_964620965.1). GTDB lineage: Bacteria > Patescibacteriota > Microgenomatia > UBA1400 > PJMF01 > VFLK01. The sequence goes on along the minus strand of CAZUHV010000003.1, from coordinate 55,539 downwards.
CGAGCTTTTTCTATTTTTCCAGAATCCCCGCCTGCGGTAATCCATTCGAGAGCTCCCCAAAGGAACATAACAATGACTACCAATCCACCTATACTAATAAGTGTATTCCAAATATCTACGAAATAGTTTGTTGCTAGTTCTCCAGTGGCAGCTGTTTCTGGATTATCTCCAAGTCCTCCAATCACAGGATTAGTAATTCCGGTGCCTTCGGTTTGTGCAAAAACAGGGAGGGTAATGGCTAAAAATGTTGTTGCAGATAGTGCGAGAGCTGATATTTTTTTTGTTATTTTCATAGGGTTTAGTTTCCTCCTCCTTGTCCTGGAGTGATTGTATCCAAAAGTGCTGCAGGAGTTAGTAGGTTGATACCAATTAAGCTACCAATGATTCCAAGTATTCCATATGCAGCAACCAAAATAACTAAACCAAGAATTCCTTGCATCATTTTGTTTCTTGCGTTGGTTAGTTTCCCAGAATCACCACCAGAGGTAATCCATTCCATTGCTGCAATTAAAAAGTATACGATAAAGAAAATTCCTCCAATAATAGTGAAAAATCCAAAGACATTAGAAAGAATAAGTTCAAGGTTTTTTCCTGGATCTAGTTCTGCTCCGTCTGTAAGAGGGGATTGAGATTTAAATCCTTCCCCAAATTGTGCGATAAGTGTAGGTAGTATCATATGTATTCTTTTCTATTATATACCAAGTAATTAGTTAAGTGCTCCTGTTAAAGTTGGGTTGATAACAAATGTTGGGTCTCCGTAGAATACCAATCCAAAAATTGCTGCAAGTGTATAAGATCCAACGATCATTAATATCCCAACAACACTCCACATCATTCTTTCGTTAATTTTAGACATATTTGAAGCATTTCCAGCCCCTGTAACATACAGAAATCCTGAGTAGACAAAATTAATCATGACCAAGATCCCAGCTATAATATTGGCAAAATTTATTATTCTGGAAATAAAGAAAATTAAGCCAATATCTCCGCCAGATTGCTGGTTAATTGCTGCAACTGCATCTGGTGGTTCAACCCCACCGATAATTGCAGAACCACAAGCTTCGTCACTATGAACTAATGCAGACTCTGGATCTCCATACCGAACCATGTAGTAACAAGCGATTGGATTTAAATCTTCTCGGCATCTACAAATACTATTATCATCACATTGGCCTGCATATCTGCAAGCAGCAAGAGTAGGTTTTGGAGAAATAAGAGTTGCCGAAAAAAATACTCCTGCAAACAGAAGTCCTGTAAAGAAGGTAAGTATAAAGTTTCTAAGTGTTTTTATTAGTAGTACTTTCATATTATGGTGTTGGGGTCGGTGTTGGTTGTGCAATAGCTTCTAATGTTGGGTTTAAAATAAAGTTTGGATCTCCATAGAAAATTTGTCCAACCAGTGCAGCGACTGTATACGCTACAATCATTAAGATAAGCCCGATAATACTCATAGTAAATCTATCTTTAACTTTAGTGTGTGAGTCTGCTTTCCCACCTCCTGTAAGATATGCAAATGCAGCAAAAATAATGTTAATTAATGCCCAGATTCCTCCAAGAATAATGACAAACTTGATCATGTTTGAAATAAATAAAATTACTCCAATTCCACCAGCATCTTGGTTTATGAGATCTACACCCTTAGGAATTTCCAAATCTCCGACAAGTTCGTTGGGATCAGTTTGAGCGTAGACGGTTGGAATTTTAAAAAATGTCATATTAGGTGCTTACTCCAGGAATTGTAATACCAGTTAACAATGCAACAATTTGGATAATCCAGTAGGCTGCAAACATAATAATAAAACCGATTAGAGAAGTAGTTATAATATTTTTTGCTTCTTCAGCACCTTTTTGGCCACCAGTAATAAACTTGAATCCTGCAACAATTAACATTAAGAAAAAAATTACTCCAGCAACAACAAATAAGTTACTAATAATAAGATTAACTAAAAATGCTGGTGTATCGTAGGTAGCACTAACTCTAGTACTATCAGAAAGTTTGAGACAGTTTCCAAGATTAATACCTCCGTTGCCAGCACCACAAGGGCTGACTTCCTCTTGAGCAAATACTGTAGGTATTATTCCAAAAAACATATATATGACTATTATATAGCAGGCTTTACTTGATGAAAAGTATCGCCTTTGATCTGGAAGATGAATATTTATTCAATTTTGATGTAGAATAACTATCAATGATAGAAGATACAGAACTTATAGCTCAGCTAAAAACTGGTGATGAATCTGCGGTTAAAACTTGGTTTGACCTTTATTTTATTAGGTTACTACGAATTGTTGAGGTCAAGGTTTCTAATAAAAAAGATGCTGAAGAAATTACTCAACAGACATTTTTAAATTGTCTTAAGCATTTGCCACTTTTTTTGGGAAAATCAAGTATTTGGACTTGGATGAACTCTATTGCTCGGCATGAGATATCAGATTACTTTAGGAAGAAGTACGCAAAAAAAGCATTAAAAACAATTCCGCTCTCTGAGTTAATTCCGATAAATCAAATCTCTGATAGTGATGAAGTTTCTCAAAAGGTGAGACAAGTGCTTTCACATATGCGAGCAGACTATAGTGAATTACTACTTTTGAAATATGCAGATGAAAAGAAAGTTGCTGTCATTGCAAAAGAATTAGGGAAGAGTAGCAAATCTATAGAGTCAGATCTTTTTAGGGCTCGCAAAGAATTTAAGGAACTATGGTTAGTAATTTAAGTTTTGAGTATGAATGATGATTTTTTAAAAAAATTACAACAAGAAGCAGTACTGCAAAAAAAGCTCTATAACTCTAGAGTTATTCCAAAAGCATTTGATCCAATTACCTCTTTTATAGGTGAAAATACATTGTTAAGTTTATCCCTCATTTCTATATTTTCTGCAGTTATTGTTGAGGTCGTTAAAAAACTATGAAAACAAGAAGAGTCTTTTTTTCTGTAGTGTATTCTTTAGGACAAATTACAACTGGTCTTTTATTGCACCCATATCAAACAATGCAGTCTCTTGTGAAGCAAAAGCTATTTGTTTGGATGACACTGCTCCCTAGTTTTTTTCTGAGCTTTTTAACAGTTTTTTGGAAATCGGTTTTGGTTCCAACAGTGCAACTGCTTTTCAGTTGTTCTGCAACTCACTTTTTTGCTTGTGATTGGATCAGCTTTATTTCCAATGTTATTACTTTTTTTTGTATTTATTGGCAAATCTTGTTATTGTATTTATTATTGAGGTTTACAGTTGTCTATAAGGATTAGTTTTTATGAATACAGACACACAAAATAAAACAATACGAGAGATACTCATAGCAAAAGATGAAGTAAGTTTGGTCGAGCCAGATGGCACATTTATTGGTCCAGAAGATAAATTTGAGGCTCATAAATACCCTTCAAAACTGCACTTAGCAATTTCTGTTTGGTTATTTAATTCAAAGGGTGAAGTATTATTACAAAAAAGAAGTGATAAAAAAATTGTTGGTGCCGGATGGTGGGCAAACTCTGCCTGTGGAAACGCTTGGCCAACTGAAACCTTTTATGATTGTGTAAACAGAAGGCTGGATAAAGAGTTAGGATTAAAAGGAGTTTCTGTAAAGCCAACTTTTAAGTTTTCTTATAAAGCATATGGAAATGATATCTATGGTGAACACGAAATAGACCAAGTGTATGTTGGTTTATTAAACCAACAGCTTCATATAAATAAGGAAGAAGTAAGTGAAGTGTGCTGGGTTGATTTCAAAGAACTATATTCAACAGTATCAACAATGGAGTACATAGCCGCAGAACAAACGCTTGCTATTCTTGATACTCGGGAATTAAAAGAAAAAACACCAACGGTACAAGTCATTGTTTCTGAAAAAGAATTTTTATTAGCTCCTTGGACAGTTTTAATGTTAAAAAACGCACGACTTTTTGATGCTTTTAAAGAACTTTTTTCATAGTATTCGCTGAAAACAAAGTGAAAATTGGTTTTTTTTACTTAATTAGTTTTGAGTAATGATTTAAATTTTGCGTGAATATTGTTTGTTTTTCCGACTAATGTTTTGTGACGAAAACTCAGTCTTTGTATATTAGAGACAAAACACTATCTGAAGATCAAAAACGCGAATTAAGGCAAGAATTTATTTGTGATGCTACAGATATTTCTAAAAAAGAACTGAATGTTTTGTTTGAGACGAGTTTACCTCAGGAAGTTGGAACAAAAAACTGCGAAAATTATATTGGGTCTGTAGAGGTTCCTGTTGGAGTTGCTGGTCCAGTCACAGTTACATCAGTTTATATTTCTGATGCAACTAAATCTGATAAATCAGAAGAAAAAAAGACATTTTTTATTCCTCTTGCTACAACAGAAGGAGCACTTGTTGCTTCGATACAACGAGGAGTTAAAGTTTTAAATTCTGGAAAAACAACCGTGATTGTTAAGAAAATTGGCATGAGTAGATCGGTAGTTTTCGAGTGCGGTTCAATAGAGGACGCGGTCATTTTTGAGGAATATTTTTCAAAAAACATCTCACTTTTTGCTCAATTTTGTGAAGAAACGAGTTCTCACCTAAAATTTTTAAGTTATGAATCATATATGCGAGATAAGCTTTTGTACTACCGATTTGTATTTGATACAGATCAGGCAATGGGGATGAACATGGTTACAATTGCACTTTCATATGCCTGGGATAAGTTTAAGCGTCAACTTCCCGATTCTATTTGGGTTTCTTTACTAACTGTTTCCGGGAATGTGTGTACAGATAAAAAAGATTCAATGATCAATAGAATCAAGGGACGTGGATATTTTGTAACAGTCGAAACAAAAATTAAGCTTATTGATGTAGAGCCTTTACTAAAAGTTGACGCAAAGAGACTCGTAAAAACACATTTAGTAAAAAATGTGATTGGGAGTAATGTTGCAGGTTCGTTTGCTCAAAATATGCACGTAGCGAATGCTTTAGGAGCCTTTTATCTAGCAACTGGCCAGGATATTGCACATGTAGTTGCAGGGAGTGAAGCAAGTGTTCATTTTGAAGTAGTTGATGATTTTTTGTATGTAGCGCTCACTTTACCAAATGTAAGTGTTGGAAGTGTAGGAGGTGGAACTTGGTTACCAAAACAAACTCAGGCAAGGTTTCTGCTGAGAAATTTTTCAGGGCAAGAAGACATACAAGAAGTAGAAAAAAATAATGGAAAAACAATAAAAAAACAAATTGAAGTAAAAGCAGAAGACTTAGCGATAGGGGCAGGTATAGCAGCTCTTGCCGGAGAAATTTCTGGTTTGGCTGCTCTAACAACAGACACTCTGGCAAGTGCTCACAAAAAACTTGGAAGAGCAAAACTTACAAAATCTTAGAAAAATATATGATTTTTACTAGTAAAAAACCAGTTGGCATTGTTTCGTATGGACTGAGAATTCCAAAGGAAAGAATAACTGGTGCAAAAATTGCCAAAAAACAAGGAAAAGAAACCCAAAAGATTTACGCATCTTTAGGAGTTATTTCTAAAAGCGTTCCAAACAGTGATGAAGACACTATTACTATTGCAACAGCGGCTGGATTTGAAGCGATCCAAAGGTTAGAAGGTTTAGTTGGTAACAGAGGCGGCTTAGTTGGCGCTGTAAAAAAGCAAATTGGAGCAATTTTTATTGGGAGTGAAAGTCATCCGTATGCAGTTAAGCCTTCGGGAACAGTCGTAGCTCAAGCACTTGGAATTGCATCAGACAGTTTTATTGAAAATGAAGGCTTTGTAAGTGATAATTCTAGTAATCTTGTAAAACCACTTGCTTTAGCAGACCTACAGTTTGCGTGTAAGGCTGGAACTCAAGCTTTGCAAATTTCTGCTCTATATGTACTTTCTGGTTTTTCTGATTATGCATTAGCGATAGGAGCAGATACTGCTCAGGCAAAATCTGGAGATGTACTTGAATATACAGCATCTGCCGGTGGAGCGGCATTTATTTTAGGTTCAGAATCGAGTGGTAAAAAAGAAAATAGATTGCTTGCAAGGTTATTAGCAACAACTTCAGTTGCAACAGATACACCTGATTTTTGGAGAAGACCACAACAAGAACATCCTGAACATGCGGGAAGGTTTACCGCAGAACCGGGATATTTTAAACATATTTTTCTTTCTGTTTCACAAATTTTACAAGAGACTGGTTTGAAAATTTCAGATATAGATTATTTTGTGTTTCATACTCCAAATGAAAAGTTCCCAACAGCTTTTGCAAAGAAAATGGAAATACCATTAGAAAAATTAGAGCCTAGTTTGTTAGTAAAGACTATTGGAAATACGTATGCTGGTGCGAGTATGTTGGGATTGGCAAATACATTAGAAGTAGCAAAAGAGAATAAAAAAATATTGGTTGCATCATATGGATCTGGTTCTGGGAGTGATGCATTTATTTTTGAGACTACAAAACAGTTAGTTTTAGCAAGAAAGAGTTGGCAAAAGAAAAGCTAATAGGTAAAAATGCACAGGCGGAAGTTAAGCAAAAAAGTAATACATGAAAAAAATTAGAATAATTGGCAGCTATATAACAAAGTTTGGCGAGCTGTGGCAGAGGTCGTTAGAGAGTTTGTTTGAAGAAGCTGTGTTTGGAGCTCTAAACTCGATAGATGGTGTTACGTTTAAAAATAGAGTAGTTACACATGAATATGGAATAAAGTTGCCTCAGTCGAAGTTTAATTCTTTGGAGATTGATGCAGTATTTGTTGCAAACATGTCTGGAGGTGAGTTTGCGAACCAATCCCACTTAAATGCACTAGTTTCTCAGATGTTACCTCATAATCCGCCAGCATTTAGGGTTGAGGCAGCTTGTGCATCTGGAAGTATTGCACTTGAACTAGCAGAAACAGCCTTACAAGCTGGCAAATACAAAACAGTACTTGTAGTTGGTGCAGAAAAAATGACAGATGTTTCTGTCGGAGAATCCACAAAAATTCTTGCAGGAGCCAGTGAGTATCAAAAAGAGTTTGGGAGTACTTTCCCTGCATTGTATGGATTACTTGCTCAAGCTCACATGAATGAGTTTGGCACAACGAGGGAACAACTTTCTCAAGTTGCACACAAAAATCACATACATGCTTTAGGAAATAAAACTGCTCAGTTTAGAAAAGAAATTCCTGTTGAAGTGATTAGCAAAAGTACTATGGTGGCAGAACCTCTGCGAATTTTTGATTGTTCACCAATTTCTGATGGTGCCGCTGCAGTTATATTAACCACAAAAGATATCAAAAAATATTCCAAGAAAGTTGTAATTGAAGCTGTTGGCCATGCCCAAGACACGCTAGCTCTTGCAGACAGAGAGTCGTTACTTGAGTTACGAGCAACAAAGCTGGCGGCACAACAGGCATATACACAAGCCAATATATCTGCGAAAGATATTTCGTATGCTGAAGTTCATGATTGTTTTACGATTGCAGAAATTTTGGCAATCGAAGACTTAGGTTTTTTCAAAAAGGGTAAGGGAGGGGTGGCTGTTGCTGATGGGCAAACAACCTATGGTGGTTCTGTTGTGATAAACCCATCTGGAGGTTTAAAAGCATGCGGACATCCAGTTGGTGCTACTGGAGTAAAACAAGTTGCATTTTTGGCACAATTACTAGAAAAGTCTTATGAAAAAAATGGATCAACGCAAAATAAATCTAAATCGAGTAAAAAAATATATGCACTTGCACATAATGTTGGGGGAAGTGGGGCAACAGCGGTAGTGCATATTTTGAGTAAAGAGATACAACAGTAAAGTTGAGGTAAAAGATGAGTGCATATCCTGCAAAGTACTATAGAGAAAGTCAAAATTGGCATAAGTTACTAGGTAAAACTGGTGTTGTTGAGTTTGTAACAAAGGTCGAGGTAACAACTCCAGAACTTGAACCATTCTTGCCGTACTGTTTTTTACTTGTAGTTTTAGATTCTGGAAAAAAAATTGAAGTTATGGGAGAGGCTCAAATAATATTTGAAATAGGTGATCAGGTTCGATTAGAACTACGAAAAGCTGAAATTCCAGATCAAATATCGATAATTCCATATACCCTCAAGGCTGTTAAATTATAGTTTTCTTATAAATATAGTTTTTTGCTATATTAGATAGAAATTTTGCTCCAACAAGTTCAATTTTAATAAGTAATTTGCATGATTTTAAGATTTTTTTACGACTATATGTATATCTCAATTTATTGAGAATTTTTTTATGAATCAAAGTTACGGAAAATTCATTATTACTGGGGAGCATAGTGTTGTACACGGAGAATTAGCTCTAGTTTCTAGTTTGAAAAAAACAATTACTGTTACAGTTTCTAAAGTTGCTATAAAACCAGAAAGATCTGAGTATGAATCACATATTTTAGATTTATTTGAAAAAGAATATGGTGTAGATACTTCATTTTTGAAGTTACAGGTAAAATCAGAAATACCAGAAAATTCTGGGCTTGGTTCTTCTGCTGCTTTTGCACATGCTGTATTACAAGCACTGGCTGATTTTTTTAATATTTCTATTCCAAAAGATGAAATGTTTCAGTTAGTTCTTGATTCAGAAGTTTTTATCCATAAAAAACCTAGCGGAATTGATCCCTGTGCAGTTGTATATGGAGGAGTGCACTCATTTAGACGAGATTTAGAAACTGGAAAGTTTGAAAAACGAAAAATGAGTTTGCCAAAAAAATATGTTTTTTTGTTAATCAATTCTGGAAAAGCAACAGAGTCTACGGGAGAAATGGTTTCGTTTGTTGCAGGAAAAATTAAAAAGGAGCCTGAACTAAAAAAAACCATACAAAAAATTGGCAAAATTAGTAAAAGCATATATGCAGAACTCAATACTGGTATATTTTCTGGAGATTTATTAGATAAAAACCAAACGGAACTGGAAAAACTTGGAGTTGTTGGAGAAACTGCAAAAAAAATGATTGCAGAAATTAGGAAAACAGATGCTCATGTAAAAATTACCGGAGCTGGTGGAATTCAAACAGGTTCTGGTTGGTTGCTTGTATACTCAAAAGATTTGAGTAGTGTAAACAATTTATGTAAGGAAAATGCTTGGGAAAATATTGAAACTGAGGTAAAATAGAAAGTTCTGTTTAGATTATGATCAAAAATAAAAATATAAAACAAGTTACTGCTTCTGCTCCTGGAAAATTAATGCTTTCTGTTGGATATGCAGTTGTTCATGGATATCCAACTGTAGTTACAGCAGTTGACCAGCGTTTATTTGCTACAGTTACAAAGAATGGAGTTGATGTGTTTCATTTAGACGCTCCAGATTTAGGTTTGTCGTCATATACAAAAAGCATGGCAGATCTAGGTAAAAAAGACTTACCAAAGGCCGTTCGATTTATCGAAATTTTGTATAAGAATTTTTTGAAATTACATCCACAAAAAGAAGGTATTATTGTCACAACAAGAAGTGATTTTTCTAGTACCTATGGTTTTGGTTCAAGTAGTGCGGTAACAGTAGCATTTGCAAAAGCCCTAACAACTTTATATGGTTTGGAGCTTACAAATCAGGAATTATTTGACTTATGTTATGAAGCAGTAATTGAAGTTCAAGGTGTTGGATCTGGGTATGATCTGGCTGCCGCAATTTGGGGAGGCTCACTATACTATGTAAGTCCTGCGAAAGTTGTTAAGGAAATAAAGGCAAAAAACATTCCATTAGTAATTGCATACTCTGGAGAAAAAGCTGATACTCCAACCCTTATCAGGGTTGTAAATAGTAAATTAGAAAAAAATCCAGAAAAAATTGACACAGTTTTTAAACGCATTGCTGCAGTTGCAGAAGATTTTGTCGAGTCTGCAGAACATAGTGATTGGAAAAAAATTGGAGATTTATTTAATGAATCTCAAGAATGTGCTCGAGAGTTAGGTGTGAGTAATAATAGACTTGAACAGCTCATTTCTACAGCCATTGACGCGGGTGCATATGGTGCAACTTCTTCTGGCGCAGCAGGTGGGGACTGTATTTTAGCCGTTGCTAGTGAAGACAAATTAGAAAATGTTAGAGAAGAATTAGAAAAAATCGATGGTAAAGTAATTGATGTTGCTATTAATGCTGAAGGTGTCAGAATCGAAAGCAAGACAGAGGAATAATTTTATGAGAAAAACGACAATTAAAGCTTCTAGTGATATTGCTTTGGTCAAGTATTGGGGTAAAAAAGATGAAGTTTTGCGTCTACCTGAAAATGGTAGCATTTCAATCATTTTAGATGGCATGGATACCATTACAACAGTTGAGTTTAGTGAATCATTCTCTGAAGATGAAGTGTACATTCAAGATAAAAAAATTGAAGTAATTTCCAGAGAAGCGAAACGAGTTATAAAACATCTTGATAGAATGCGAAAACTAGCAAACGTAGATTTGAAAGCAAAAGTTGTTTCAAAAAACACTTTTCCAAGAGGAACAGGACTTTCTAGTTCTGGTTCTGGTATGGCAGCACTTACCTATGCAGCTGCAAAAGCATTGGATTTAGAATTATCTGAAAAAGAATTGAGTATTTTGTCTCGACAAGCTTCTGGAACAGCTTGCAGATGTGCATGTGGGGGATTTGTTGAATGGTTAGACGGAGATACTTCAGAAACTTCATATTCACATACAATTTTCGACAAAGATCATTGGGATATTAGGGATGTTGTTGCAGTAGTAGATGAAGGCCAAAAAAAAATTAGCTCAACTGAAGGACATGAATCTGCACAATCAAGCCCATTTTTTGAGGTAAGACAAAATAATATCAAAGCAAAAATTGAAGCAGTTAAATCTGCTATCAAAGAAAAGAATTTTACAAAACTAGGAAAGATTGTTGAAGCAGAAGCGCTAGAATTTCATAGCATTTTACTAACAAGTGAGGTTCCTTTAATTTTATGGTATCCAGGCACTTTGCAGGTAATGCAAGAGGTCGAAAAATTACGTGAAGAAGGAATTGAGTGTTATTTTACTATTAACACTGGCTTTAATTTACATATTTTGACTTTACCTAAATTCCAAGATGCAGTGCAGGAACGATTAAATAATTTGTCCTTAGTTGTAAAAACACTAACTGCAAAAGTGGGTGATAAGCCAAAAGAAATTCAAGAGCATTTGTTTTAAGCTAAAGGTTTTGAAGAATGAGTAATAAGAGCAGAACTAGCGATCAAAATTTCGAAAAAGCAAATTCTCCAAAAGAATTGTTAGATTTAGTTGATAGTAATGATCAAGTCATTGGTACTGTTAATAGGGAGATTGCAAACAAAGATCCCAAGTTAACGCATCGTGAAATATCGGTCTTGCTTTTTGATGAAAATAAAAATTTTGTTATTCAAAAACGAAGTACATATAAAACGGTGCACCCAAATATGTGGTCTGTCTTAGCAGGACATATCCCAGCAGGTGAAAATCCAGAAAAAATTGCGTACATTGAATTAAAAGAAGAGTATGGTTTAAAAAATATCCATCTGGATTTTTTAATGAAACAATATGTTGAGTACTCACATGAATCTCATTTTATGTACTACTTTATTGGAAAATATTCTGGAGAAAAAATAGAATTTGATGAAGCAGAAGTTTCTGCAACGAGAGTTGTTTCTCTTATTGAGTTAGAAAAAATGATTTCTAGTGGAGAAAGCTTTAACGAAAAATACTTACCAATAATAAAACAAATTATTAACGGAAAATTACAAGTTAGTTTTTTCAAATAATATGCACCGATGTAGTTGGGTTCCTAAAAATAATGAAGTTTATGAGAAGTATCATGATACAGAATGGGGAGTTCCTGTTTTTGATGATGTAACGTTATTTGAGTTTTTAGTTTTAGAAGGAGCTCAAGCAGGATTATCTTGGGATACAATTTTAAAACGCCGTGATGGATATAAAAAGGCATTTGCGAATTGGGATGTACAGAAAGTTGCAAAGTTTGATGAAAAAGAAGTAGAAAAATTATTGCAAAACTCAGCAATTATTAGAAATAGATTAAAAGTAAAATCTGCAGTTACTAATGCGCGAGCATTTATAAAAGTTCAAGAAGAGTTTGGCAGTTTTAGTAAGTATATTTGGCAGTTCGTGAACAATAAGCCGATACAAAATAACTGGGAATCTGTTTCAGAGTATCCTGCTCAAACGGAACTATCACAAAAAATTAGCAACGATTTGAAGAAAAGAGGTTTTACTTTTGTTGGGCCAACAATTATCTATGCACATATGCAGGCAACTGGAATGGTTAATGATCACACTATTGGTTGTTTTAGGTATACTAAGGTTCGTGGATTGAATAAAAGTTAATTTTAAGTAAATTGAAAAGTAAAGAAGATTTTTTATAAGAATGAAATTTTTAGAAAAATCTAAGAGAAACAAAAAAAGGAAAATAGTATGAAAAAAGAAGATCTAGGTCAAATTCCGACACATATTGCAGTCATTTGCGATGGTAATAGAAGATGGGCAAAAGCAAGAGGGTTAAAAGTCTTTGCAGGACATAAAAGAGCAGTTACAGAAAACTTTGAAGAGCTCATTGATTATGCTGCAAAAATTGGAGTCAAATATCTAACTTTTTGGATTTTTAGTACAGAAAATTGGGACCGTGACAAAATAGAGGTCGATTTCTTAATGAATCTTTTTAGAGATATTTTTGATAAGCAGATTGATGGTTGGAAAGAAAAAGGGGTTCGATTTAATATGATTGGTGATATCACTGGGTTTGCGGAAGATATTCAAGAGAGAATTGTTAAAGGTGAAAAACTTACAAAAGAAAATACTAAAATCACGGTAACGTTGGCAATGAACTATGGTGGACGAGATGAGATTAGACGCGCAACCCAAAAAATTGCTCAAGAAGTTCTTGAAGGGAAATTAAAGCCAGAAGATATTACTGATGCAGTCGTAGCAAGTCATTTAGATACTGCAGATATGCCCGACCCAGATTTCATATTACGAACGAGTGGCGAGCAAAGAATGTCTGGCTTTATGTCTTGGCAACAACAGTACTCGGAATTCATTTTTGTGGATTATCCATTTCCAGATATGCATGAAAAAGAATTAGATGCGGCGATACTAGAATTCAACAGAAGAAACCGACGTTTTGGAAAAGGTTGATTTTTCATTAAAAAAATATAGTTTGAGTTACACAAATTAGTAGAAAAAAAATGCTGGATGCAATTTTTGTCTACTTAGCCAAATTTTTTTGACAATAATTTAAACGATCACAATTCCAAAGACAATCTCAATAATTTGAGCCATCCAATAGGTAGCAAAAAGTAAAATGAACCCAACGATTGCTGCGGTAATTCTGTTTCTGCCAGCTTCGACCCCTTTTGTACCTTGAGATGACTTTGATAAAATTTCAAAACCACCCCAGACTAACATTACAAATAAGACTAGTCCAGCAAGTGGAAAGAGGAAGTTCAAAACTCTAGAAACAATTCCACCGGGTGTAGAAAGTTGTTCTGCTACAGGAGAGCCCTCTGTTTTAAGTGGGTTCATGGCGTCGAAAAAGCCATTATTTGGGCCTTCAAGTATTGTGCCTTGCATGTTTACATTACCTTCACCATTTTCTTCTTGGGCAAAGGAAACAGCAGGAGATGCAAAGCAAACTAAAATTAATAACAGTAATACAATTGATATTTTTTTTAAGTTAGAAACTAGTTTCATAATTATCCACCAAATCCAGGTATTTTGAGTACCTCATATCCTATGAATTGTAGTATTGTTACTGAAAATATTACAAAAATTATTCCTACAATAGCGGCGGTCATCATTTCTTTGGCTTTTCCATAAGCTTTTGGATCTCCTTGTGAGGTACTAAAGATGAATCCAGCAGCAAGGAAAGTGAGAAGGGCGACACCTCCAGAAATACCTAGTCCAACTGTAATAAGTCTTTGCATAATCGCTTGAGGTTCTCTTTTTATACAGCCTATTGCTGTCCAGACACCTTTGTTAGCTTCGTTTTCACCCTCACCTTCAGTACAGATTTTACAGCTTGTTTTTTGTTCCTCAAATTGTTCAGGAATTTGGTCACAAAGTGAAAAGGTGTCTACTCCAGGAGTGGCCCCATTTTCATAGTCATCCTCTGTACACATGTCCTGTTTTACATTCCCTGCATATAAAGTACAACTTGCAATTTGTTTTTGAATATCCGCTTCAGCAAACACTGTGTAAACAATACTTGTGTTGTAATCTTCAGGGACATCTTCATATAGCTCTATCGCAGTATCAGTGCCGGTAATGACCCCAGAAGGGTTACTGAATATCCTGCCTGCCCCAAGTCCTCCACCATAAACATTTGTTGTTCTCACCATTAATTCGTCTGTATATGGAGTTCCGTCTCCATTAACGACTTCAAAACTCCAATTAATTTGTTCATTTTGTTCAAAACATCCAGATTGACCGCTTGCGTTTGTTGCACTTTTAGTAACACACCGTACTCCCTCTGATTGATCAAGAACCTCATATTCTTGGACTAGACAACTGGCACCGCTTGACTGGATAACAATCATTAACCGATAATCATCTTTGTCTTCCCAACAGACACTGTTGTTAGAGATATTAACAGTCCCAGTTCCACTTGCATTAGCTGAAAAATTCCAAGAGGCCAAATTAGAACTCCAACCAAACAGTTGTTTTTTTTGACAAGTTAATACGTACTGGCTGTTAGCAGTTAAACCAGAAAATGTTGGGTTTACTGGGGAAGCATCTACTCCTGCCAAAAAAGATCCTCCATATGAAGGAGCCCAGTTACTCATACTAAAGCTTGCTCTGATTGCCGAAGTACAAGCAGATTGTGCATACGCCTGTTTTGTTCCACCAAAAAATGCAAAACTAAGAAAAATAAAAGCAATAAAAATATGTAGTATTTTCTTCATATTTCAAGTAGTTATATTGTACTGTATAAATTAAATACATGCCAGAGTACAAATGCATACCAAATGAGTATGTTTGTTATAGTTACGTAAGTAGATATTTAGCCCTATTCTAAGTACAATACGAACAATATGGATAAACTGAAAAGAATGGTTCAGTTGTTTTTGGTATTGCTTATTATTGTAGGTATACAACTGAGTTTTCTCTCTAAAACAAGTCGTTTCAATTTTAGTTTTTTAAGTTCTCTAGTTGGACAAGTTTTTGCAGATGAGGTTGAAGAACTTCAAAAACAAATTGACGAACTAGAAAAACTCAAGCGACTTTCTGAAGATGCAACAAAACCTTTGGAAGCAGAAGTAAGTTCACTAGAAAAAAGAATTTCAAATGCACGATTCTCAATTACAAAAGCGAAACAAGAAGAAGCGGATTTAGCAGAACAAATTGAGCAAAGGGAAAAGGATCTTTCAGTTCAGTACCAGATTTTTTCCAGAAGAATTGCACGACAGTATAAACGCCTCAGGACATACTCTCCACTAATTGCGGTTTTAGCTAGCGAATCGGCATCAGACCTTTCAAAAGACTTAGCATATAGAGAATCTGTGAAAAATCAGGATAATCAGTTTATCAAAGCTATTGGTGAAGATATTGCTAATTTACAAGCAGATAAACAAAAACTTGCCGACAATCAAGTGCAGCTTGCTGCTTTAGAAAAACAACTAGACGAACAAGCGAAGTTTTTTAAAGTGGAAATTAGTAAAGCAAAAGACTACCAACAGGAATTAACAGGAAAGATTGCAGATCTCTCTGCAAGACAGCAAGAAATTATAAATGCAAGGAGTGGTGGATTTACTGCTTCTATAGGTGATATTGAGTTGGCGGATGACTATTTAGCATCAATCAAAGGATTTAGAGAGCAGGCACCAGGAGGGTATTTTGCAATTTTCTCATTTGGAGCATATAGCCATAGAAAAGGGATGAGTCAATATGGAGCACGTGGTCGTGCTGAATCTGGGCAGAACTTTAAACAAATTCTCAATGAGTATTTTGGAAAGGAACCAGTAGATAAATCTGGAGAAACTAGTGGGAATATTTCAGTTTCTGGCTATGGATCTATGGATTTTGAAACAACTTATTTATATGGAATTGCTGAAATGCCATCAAGTTGGCATAGTGAGGCATTAAAAGCTCAGGCTGTTGCAGCTCGTACATTTGCTTTGCGATATAAAAAAGATGGAAATACGATTTGTACAACAGAGAGCTGCCAGGTATTTAATAAGTCGAAATCAGATAATCCTCCCCAAGCATGGAAAGATGCTGTTGATCAGACAAAAGGTCAAGTTCTGGAAGATGTAACAACGTTCTACGCCTCAACACATGGCGGTTGGTCAACAACTGGAAGCTGGGATACTACAGATGGTGGGGGTGGGAGTAATTTTATTGATAAAGCCTATGAAAATATTGGAGGCTCACCTTGGTTATATAAAGCTTGGTGGAGAGCTGGATATACAGCGAGTGGTTCTACTTGTGGAAGGTCAAATCCTTGGTTAAGTCCAGAAGAGATGGCAGATATTGTGAATGCTCACTTGGTTTTGACTAAAGGAAATTCTGGAGAAACAGAAAGAATTAGCCCTGTTACAACTGAGTGTTGGGGAGGAAACCCATATTCATTAGGTGAGCTTAAAGATGTTGCAAGTAAGTATGGAGGAATTTCTGCTGCAAATAGTGTTTCTGTTACTTTAGGAGATGGTAGAACGAATTCAATTTCTATTAATGGGGTAAGCATGAGTGGTGACCAGTTTTGTAAAGCATTTAACCTTCGTGCACCAGGTAATTTGAGAATTCCACAATGGTCTGGGAATAGTTGTGGTGGAGCATTTTTTAATATAGAGAAGAAGTAACTATTAAGGAATGCCAGTTACCAATTTCCTCGCTGGGCATTTGCGTAGGCGATTAGTGCAATTACAAAAAGTAGCGCTACTTTTCCAGCATTTTTTGCAAATTCTGGGTTGTTGATTAGATAAATGATTGCAGGTGTTAATGCAAGCGCAACAGCAGGAAGTAAAAGTACTTTTTTTTCTTTCAATTTTTGTTTAAAGTTCTTTTTTTCTGGGTTTTTATTTTGCATTCTATTATTTTGATATATCAAAATAATATCAAATTTGCATGTTGTTTGTAAAAGGCTAGGGCAAACGAAACAGATCATCTTTAGAACTAATAACCAACTTTTCAGTTTGTAGTTGTTCTAAAGCTTCTGGAAAATATAATTTATTTCCAGTGATTTTTTTTTGCAGTTCTGTAATTGGTAATTGGCCAAACTCTATTAATAATTTAATAATTTCGCCACGAACTTGCCGCAGTGAACCCTTAAACTTACTTTGTTTAGTGTGATGTTTACTTTTTCTTGAAGGATTGGGCAAGACTTTTTTTAAATATGAACCATAATCCATGAGTGCCCAGTACCATTCTTTTGGATTTGTTTTTGGAATTGCCAGTCGAATTAAAGGAAGCAAATCTGAATCTGAAATTTTATCTTGGTTTGGGAAAAAATGGTGCAAAAAAACAGTTCTAATATTTGTTTCTATAACTACTGCCGGATTATTGTAAGCAAAGGTAGTGATTGCCGATGCAGTATATGGTCCGATTCCAGGAAGTTTTTGTAGTTCAGTTTCTGTTTCTGGAAAGCTATTAGTTTTTGAGTTTTGATTCTTGTGAAGTTTTTTTTCTACGAGTTTTTGTGCAAGTTGCCATAAAAATTTTGCTCTTCGATTGTATCCTAATCCTTGCCAGAGAGTTAGAACTTCACTTAATGGTGCATTTGCTAGTGTTTGTATATTAGGAAAGGCTTTGGTGAATGTCAAATATTTTGGAACAACTCTGTTGACTTGAGTTTGTTGTAGCATGAGTTCTGAAACTAAAATCAAATATGGATCGTCAGTTTGTCTCCAGGGGAGTTCATGTCTTCCATGTTTTTGATAAAACCGAAGTATGAAGTTTTGAAATGCTGTGATTTCTTGAGCTGAGATCTCTAGTGTATTCATAATCGCTTTATGATACCGTATAGGCAATGATACTAACAGGCATAGCTTTACAGAATTTTAGAATTCACAAAAACTATTTTTTAAAGTTTACAGAAAATACGACTGTGATTATTGGTTCTAATGCTATTGGAAAAACTAGTATTGTCGAGGCACTCAATTTGTTATCTACAGGAAACAGTTTTCGAGCTGGAAAAGTTGATGAAATGATTGAGTTTGACAGTGAACTTTCAAGGGTGAAAGGCGTCATTTTAGATACAAGTTCCAAAAATAGAAAAGTAGGCGGGGAAAAATTAGTAGATGAAAAAACAGCAATTGAAACAAATGCAGAAAATAGTATAAGAATAACAAGTAAAGATTCAACTCCAACTGACGAAGTAGAAATAATCCTTACAAGAGGAGTCGTGAATGGCAAAAGAACTCAAGGAAGATTGTTTAGTGTAAATGGAGTGCGCCGAAGAAAAAAAGATGCGACAGGTAAATTTTATACTGTAGTTTTTAGACCAGAAGATATGAGATTAATTGAAGGTTCTCCGGCTCGTCGACGCAGTTATCTAGATACAGTTTTATCACTACTATATATAGACTATGAAGTTTCGCTAAAAAATTATGAGCAAACGCTTAAACGTCGTAACAAACTGTTACAACTAATAAGAGAAAAAAAGCAACCTGCAACAGTGCTGCAATATTGGAACATGAACTTAGTTAAAAATGGAACTGTCTTACAAAAATACAGAAAACAGTTTCTAGATTCATTTTCGAATGTAGAGTTTCCAGTTAATTTTAGCATTGAGTATGATCCTTCAATTATTTCTGATTCACGTATCCAAGAATACCAACAAAAAGAAATTGCTGCAGGGCATACGTTAATTGGACCTCATAAAGACGATATCATTGTATTTTTACAAAAAAATGGACGCAAACTTCGTTTAGATGCTTTTGGTTCTAGAGGCCAACAACGTCTTGGTGTTTTGTGGCTCAAGTTTTGTGAGTTGGAATATTTAAAACAACAATCTCATGAAAATACGCTTCTATTATTGGATGATATTTTGTCTGAGCTTGATGATGATAGTAAAGCGCTTGCTTTAAGCGTTTTAAAGAATTATCAGTCTGTAGTAACTACAACAGAGCCTGCGGTACTTGAAGATATTAGGCAAGCAACAGATAATATTGAAGTAATTTATTTATAAAAAAATAAAAATATGAACGAATCAGAGATACAACAATTCTTCAAGCAGCTTCATTTGCCAAAAAAAGATTCTCATAAAGGTCAGAATGGAAAGTTGCTTCTTATTGGTGGCTCAAAATTATTTCATGCTGCAAGTAAATGGAGTTTAGATGTTGCTTCAAAAATTGTTGATATGGTTTTTTATTCATCAGTTTTAGAAAATAATGAGCTTATTCAGATGGCTAAAAGCGAATTTTGGAATGGCATAGTAATAGAGCGGGATTCTTTAGAAGAGTACATTGTTGAGGCCGACTGTATTTTGATTGGTCCGGGAATGGAAAGAAATGCAGAAACAGAACAGTTAGTAAATCTTTTAGTTTCAAAATATCCAGAAAAAAAATTTGTTATTGATGCAGGTGCATTACAAATGATAGATCCTAGTTTGTTCAATTCGAATCATATTATTACTCCACATGCTAAAGAAATGGAGGATTTGCTACAAAAAGCAGATTCTGTAGATGTTCAGCTGGATTTAAAGAAATTAACAATTTTACTTAAAGGTGTTACTGATATTGTTACTTGGTTTGAAAATGATGAAAAAAAACAAGTAATTATCACAGGTGGAAATGAAGGCATGACAAAAGGTGGTACAGGAGATGTGTTGGCTGGTCTTGTTGCAGCTTTGTATTGTACTAATACTGCACAAGTTTCTGCTGCAATTGCAAGTTTTGTAAATAAAAGAGCGGGAGATGAGTTATATAAAGCTGTTGGTCCGTTTTTCAATGCTTCAGACTTAGTAGAGCAAGTGCCTAAATCACTTTGGCAAGAAATTATTGATTAATTTTTATCTCTTTTTAAATCTTTTTTTGTTTCTTTCAACCTTCACAAACTATCCCTGCAAATTTTGCAACAATACTGTATACTTTCTCAAGCGTATATGAAGTCCTCAAAAAAATTATAACTTCATCAAAATGGATATGTATCAACCTAATTTTCGAATCACCAATAACCTACTGACTTATATTTCAAGAATCGAAGCTGCAAAAGCAATGATAGATCATGCTCCTTTAGTTCCTGCATGGGAGGCTAAGTTTAGAGACGAAGCTTTTACGAGAACTGTTCATTTTGGTACAAAAATTGAAGGAAATGATTTAACCAAAGAGCAAGCACAACAAATCGTGCGAATGGGAGATGAAGTTGATTCACAACAAATTGCTCAAAAAGCTGGAATTCTTGCTCGAGACAGAGATATTCAAGAAGTTTTAAATTATCGTAACGTTATTTCTTGGATAGAAAAACAACGAACTGGAGATATTAAAACAGTTTTCACAGAAAATACATTGAAAATTTTACATAAATTAACGGTTGCTCGTGTTATTGAAGATTCATATTCTGGTGTATACAGAGATAAACAGGTTATTGTAAGTAGTGCAACAAACTCTGCAATTGTGTATCGACCTCCAGTTTCTATGGAAATTCCCTTTTTAATTCAGGATTTTTTTGAGTGGGTAAAATCTGAAGACTTCAATATAACTCATCCAATTTTACGTGCAGCAATTGCTCACTATCAACTTGTGCACATACATCCATTTATTGAAGGAAATGGAAGAACTGCTCGTGCGATGGCAACATTACTTTTATATTTATCAGAGTATGATTTTAAGCGATTCTTTTCTTTAGAACAGTATTTTGATGGAGATGTTGAAGCTTACTACAACGCATTATTATCTGTGCAACAAACACAAGATGCTGATTTAACCTATTGGTTAGAATATTTTTGTTACGGCCTTGCAATTGAAGTTGAAAAAGTGAAAAACCAGGTCATGAGGTTGTCTAAAGATCTGAAACTGAAAAAACAACTTGGTGAACAGGTTGCTCTTTCTGAGCGCCAAATTATTTTACTAGAACTATTTCAACAACAAGATTCAGTTACTTCAGATGATATGAAAGCAGTTTTACCAAATGTTTCCGTAGACACAATTTTGCGTGATGTTAAAGACTTAATTGAAAAAAATATTATCAGCAAACACGGTGTTACTAAAGGTGTGCACTATAAATTAGTAGAATAGTTTTTTTTCTGATGCTACACTTAGGTCACTATGCAGTTTAAACTTTTCTCAGAAAAATTAGCAAATTTAGAAAAAACAGATTCTCGTTTAGAGATGATGTATCAACTTGCAGATTTATATACACAAATAGATGTTTCAGAGATTAAAGCAGCAAGTTATTTGATGCAAGGAAGCCTTGTCCCTGCATATTTGTCTCTTGAATTTCAGTTAAGTATAAAAACAGTGTTAAAGGCTTTGGCAACTATTCATTCAGAGTTTTCTGAAAGCTTTGGAGAAGGATTAGGTCTTTTTGGTGACACAGACATTTCATCTTCACTTGAAACAGTTACAAAGAAATACAAGTCTTCTGGAGATATTGGGGAAGTGGCTTTTGAAATAGTGCAAGGTTTTCACGAAAGCTTAATACAATCTGAGAGTTCAATGCAATCTGAAAAAAATGATGAAAATGAATTTTCTATTTTAGTTGTGTACGAAAAATTAGTCGAGATTGCAAAAGAATCTGGAACTGGTTCACAAGAAAGAAAACTACAGAAATTAATTTCTTTGCTTAAGTTTGCTGCTCCAATTTCAGCAAAGTTTATTACTAGAATTATTGTTGGAAAATTACGGCTTGGGTTTAGCGCAATGACAATTCTAGATGCTTTTTCTTGGGCAGTGACTCATTCAAAAGAGCATAGAAAACTCTTGGAAGATGCATATCAAAAACGAGCTGATGTTGGCGAATTGGGGCAAGTTTACCTAGAACTTGCACAACAGCAAGATGATTGGCCTAAAGAAGAAGACTCGATTTCAGAAAAAAGTCATAAGCTTAGTATAGAAAATCAAAAAATAATAGCAGAAAAATTAACAGAAAAATATCAGGTCCAAGTTGGAATTCCAGTTATTCCTGCATTGTGTCAGCGTTTAAATACTGCAAAAGAGATTATTGAGAAAATGGGAACCGTTATTGCAGAACCTAAGTATGATGGTTTAAGAGTTCAAATTCATTATTCAAAAAAAGGTTTTGAAGATGGTACGCATGTGAGAGCATTTACGAGAAACTTAGAGGAAGTGACACACATGTTTCCAGAATTGTTAGACATTGGAACTGTGCTTAAGACAGATGCTTGTATACTCGATTCTGAAGCAATTGGTTATGATTCTCAAAGTGGAGAACTACTACCATTTCAATCCACAATTACAAGAAAACGTAAGCATGACGTTGCAGAGGCTTCACAGAAAGTGCCAATTAGGTTTTATGTTTTTGACGTATTATTTTCGGGTAATACATCTTATATTAATGAAAATTTGCATAGAAGAAAAGATTTACTAAAAGGACTTTTTAAAGAAAATAGAATACTTATTTTTGCAGACTATATTGTTACTTCAAATGATTTAGAGCTACATCAATTCCATGAAAAAAAATTGCATGAAGGATTGGAAGGAGCTGTTATTAAGCAAGTAGATTCCCATTATCAAAGTGGCAGAAAGGGTTGGAGTTGGGTCAAAATCAAAGAAACAGAAGGCACATACGGAAAGCTAAAAGATACATTAGATTTAATTGTAATGGGATATTATTTTGGTCGCGGTAAACGATCTCAGTTTGGAGTTGGAGCTTTTCTTGTTGGAGTTTTAAACGATAAACAAGAAATTAAAACAATTGCAAAAATTGGAACGGGTTTAAGTGATGAACAATTTAAAGAATTGAAAATACGTGGAGATGAACTAGCAACACAAGCAAAACCTGCTGAGTATGATGTAGAAAAAAGTCTCATTCCTGATGTTTGGATGAAACCAGAACTTGTTGTAGAAATTGCCGCAGATGAAATTACAAAATCTCCAACGCATTCTGCTGGGGTTGCTTTGCGCTTTCCTCGCCTCATTGATTTTAGAGATGATAAGAACTGGACTGATGCAACAACAATTGTAGAATTGGAAAATTTCTAAATTATTTATAAGAGGATCCACCATCCATTTTATATAAATCTTTAACGTCTTCAGCTTTCATTTGTTTTCCTGCAATTATTTTTGATGCAAGAACGAAGTTGTTCTTGAGCATCTGTAACAATCCCATTTTTTCTGCTCTTCGCATGGAATTAAGATATTTTGGTGTTCTAAAAATACTAAATGTGTAGCCTTGTTTTCTTGCTATATTGACAAAGAATTTTCCTTCATTTACTTTAATGGTTTCATCAAAACCACCAAGTTTTCTATAAATTTCTGATTTAATCCCAAATACTGACTCTGTAACAAAAGGAAGCTCTGACTTTTGAGAAAAAAAAGTTAAAAAATTTATAAAACTTGTTAGTATTTTGTATTTTATTTTGTTGATATTTGGATCATAAAAAGTAATAAAAATATCGTGGTTTTTAAGAGAAAGTTTTTTATGAATTTCCGATAAAAAAGTACTTTTTATTTGTACGTCAGCATCCATAAAAATAAGCCATTTTCCTGTAGCATGTTGTGATCCCAAATTTCTTTGATAACAAACATTTCTTTTTGTTGCCGTTACAGTTTTTATATCTATTTTTTCTGAAAATTGTTGTGTAACTTGAGTTGTTTTATCTTCTGATTGTCCATCAACATGTATTACTTCAAAGTCTATAAATGTTTGGTTTTTAAGATCAGTTAGTAGAACTGGAAGATTTTTTTCCTCATTAAGTGTTGGAATAATAATACTGAAGTATTTTTGCATATAACTTTGTATAATATATTCTCACCAGGATTCGATATGTTTATAGAAAAAAAACACAAAATCACAGATGAAATAATTATTTCTTACAGTGATACTACTCAAAATAATACACAAAAACCAGTATTAGTCTTTTTACATGGTCTTGGGGGTGATTTAGCAGCATTCGAAGACTACAGAGTTTATTTTGCTGATTTAGGCTACAGATCGATAGGAATAGATCTGAGAGGTCATGGTCTGTCTAGTACTGTGCAACAAAGAGATTCCTATGATTTTACCGTTCTAGGAAATGATGTTTTAGAAATACTAAAAACAGAAAAAATTGGGAGTTATATTTTGATTGGTCACTGTTTGGGTGGTCTAACAGCGCAAAGTATTGCTATAGGAAATCCTCAAGGTTTGGAAAAACTAGTATTGATAAATTCCACTCCAATAACATATCCACTATTTAAAGACATTGGATTTTCAAAATTTGTAAAATATTTAGCAATTATTCTTGAAAAAATGCTTCCTACCATGAAAATGGAAGGTAGAATAAATCATAGGCAATATTTGGGTACAGGCGATTTTTATTGGCCAAGAATTTTTAATGATATTGCGCATACTTCTGTTGCAAGTTATGGACAGGTTCTTTCATATGTTTTGAACTATGACTTATTAGAAGAGGTAAAAAATATTGCCGTTCCAACATTAATACTTTCTGGAAATAAAGATAAAATATTTCCAACTAAGTGGTCAAAAACAATTCACGAGAATATCAAAGACTCAAAGCTCATAGAGTACCCAGAAGGAGATCACTTATTTTTGTTTTCTTCTGTTGGATATGTTGCACAAGATATATTAGACTTTATAGAAACTTGAGTCTAGCGGTAAACCAAGTTTTATTTGGATTTACATATCTGAAAGTGAAAAATAATTACAGAGATAATCAAACTAGAAATCAAAATCGGTTAGGCTTTTAAATAATTTTTTTGCTTGTTCGATTTGGTTTTTTGTAGCACTTTTTACAAATGATTGAATTCCGTAATAACTTAAAAATGGGTGTTTGTTATAGGCACTACCTCCGTCCATTTTGTAACCGAAATCATTTTCTGAAAAGTCTTTTCCTTGCAGATAGTTAAGTGCAATAAGAGCACCTTTTCTTGCCATTTGGATTGTGCCTTCGGCATCGAATCTTCGAACAGAGTAGGTGTATTTTGGATCTCTAAAAACACTAAATACATGTCCTTTTGCTACCAAATTTTTAACAAAAATTCCATCTTCACCAACCTTTTGACTTTTATCAAACTGAGAAGATGTGTCTTTTAGTATTTCTTTTTTCACACCGATCAAAGCTCCAAAAGACCATTCTTTACCGGCGATTCTTCCAAGTTCCAAACTATAGTTAAGTGTTCTTTCTATAGGTTTATTAAGAGTTTTCTCTTTATCAATTTGCAACCAAGTGGTAAAAATACTGGTTTTTGGATTTTGTGCTAGTCGGTATCTGACTCCATCAAGAAAATATTTAGGAAGTCTATTATCTGCATCCATAAAAATAATCCACTTGCCCTTTGATTTTTCTATTCCGATATTTCTTTGATGGCTCACATTTCTAATGTCGGTAGTGTAAGTGGAAAGATTAAGTTTTTTTTCAAATGATTTTGCTTTTTTAACTGTTTGATCTTCTGAGCTTCCGTCAACATGAATAACTTCAAAGTCAGTATATGTTTGATCTGCAAGGTCCTCAAGAAGTAATGGTAAATAGTTTTCTTCGTTTAACGTTGGAATCACAATAGAAAAAAATAGTTTGTTTTGCATAACTGGCTGTAATTATATCAAGACACTGCTACAATAGAAGACATGAATATTTTTGTTGGCTTAGGTAATCCAGGTAGTAGGTATGAACTTACCAGACATAATGCGGGATTTATGGTTCTAGACAACTTAAGCAAAGTTCTGGAATGCCCAGAGTTTACTCATAATAAAAAAGTTTTTTCTGATACTTGCAAAGTTAAGGATGCAATTTTTGTGAAACCCCAGACCTTTATGAATGATTCTGGTAGAGCAGTTCAGAGTATTCTTTCATTTTATAAAATGGATGTTGAAGCAAAAAAAACAGGTGAATATCATAACCTTTTCGTGGTGCATGATGATTTAGATATTCCACTTGGTACTTTTAAGATTCAGTATGGAATTGGCCCAAAAGGACACAATGGATTGCTTTCTTTATACCAAAACTTAGGAACTCAAAATTTTTGGCATATAAGGGTTGGTGTAGATACCAGAGAAGGTGATAGAACGCTTCCTCCACAAACATATGTGTTAGAAAAATTTTCTCCAGAAGAGATGGAAGTTTTTAACAGAGTCAAGATAGATGTTGTAAAAGAGTTGATACAAAGAGTTTAGGTTTTTTATGTTTAGAATTAAGGATTACCACCTTCATTTGCCTCATATTACTTTTGATGATTCAAAGAATTTTAGATTGCTTTATGGAATCAGAGTTATTAGAGATCTTGTTAATAAAATGGCAATGTTTTTTTTGCCAGTGTTTTTGTTTAGTGTTGGGTCTACTACTGTTCATCTGCAATTTTTACCGTTCACATCATTCCAAACAGGGATGCTTACTTTGGCATTTTATTACATAGTTGTTGGGATAGTAAGCTTTTTGATGGGTGTTCCAAGTGGTATAGTTTTTAGAAAAATTGGATATCAAAAAAGTTTTGTTTTTTCATTTTTGCTAAGAGCCTTATACTTTATGCTAATGTTTTTTGCAAGAAATTCTGCACTATTTTTGATACCAGCAGCTTTGTTAGATGCTATAAATGCACAACTGTTTTGGGGCGGTTACTATTCCATTTTAAGTAAAATTTCCAAAAAGAGTAATATGGGTAAAGATGTCGGATTTTTGTATACACTTTTACAGATAGTTGCAGTTGTTTCCCCTGCAGTGAGTGGTGTAATTGCATATTTAGCAGGTATAGAAGTATTGTTTTTAATTGGATTAGTACTTACTTTAATTTCAAGTTTTTTGGCGATGCATATGGATATAGATACTGTCAAAAACTCAGTTTCATATAAAGAATTTTTTAGTTGGATTAAAGAAACTCGGTTTATTACTTTAAGTGCATCTTTTGCTGGAAAATATGTGTATGATGCAGCAATTTATCTGTGGCCACTTTACATTTTTCTGCTATTGGGTTCAATAGACAAAGTTGGATATTTGTATACTGCGTCGCTCTTTTTAGCTCTACTTTTTACATATTTTGCTGGTAACTATTTTGATCATCACAAAAAAAGTAAGAAGCCATTTTACCTTTCAGGTGGTTTTCTATCCATAATTACTGTACTGAGAACTCAAGTTGTAACTACTTGGGGAATCGCTTTTATAGATATGTTTGATAAGTTAATTTCGAATGTGTATAACGTCTATTTTGATACGATGTTCATGAAGCGAGGTAAGGGCCATTCTGCAGATTCGTTTTTTATTTACAGAGAAATGACTTTGAATATTGCAACTGTTATATTTTGGTCTTGTGTTGGGCTATTTTTTATTTTCTTTTCGGGATGGAAATCGCTCTATGTTCTTGCAAGTTTTGGTGTTTTAGTCGGTCTATTAATGAAAGATTCAAAATATGACAGATGATACAAAAAAGAAGAAGCAATCATTTCAGAACATGGGAGATTTATTTGCTTCGTACCAACTTGATGATAAGGGTGGATATATTACTCAGGAATTTCAAGACTTTGGATATAGATTGGCCGTAGAGCTTAACGACTTGAAGCATAAAAGTTTATACATTAAAATGGCGAAAACAGTTGATAGAGCAGTCTTAGAAAGATCTCTGTCATTTGTTAAGGATGCAAACAATGCGAAAAGTAAAGCAAAATTATTTATGTGGAAAGTAAAGCAGATTAACGCAGAAAAGAAAAAATGAAAAAAATAAGACAGTACTTTTTTATAGTTTTACTTTTAATTGCAACTGTAATATTGGGTTACAACTATGTGTATCGTCCTTTTGAAATTCCTGAATCGGAGCGTATAACAGATTCAGAAAATCAAATGGCAATGGATGAAACAAAAAAAACTAATACGGATATTTTTGCTTCACTAACTACTCAAGAAAAAATATTACAAATGATTGCTGCACCATATGTTATTGACATGGATTCAGAAGAACTTGCAACAGTGCCAGAAATAAAATATGGTTTTTTCACTTTATTTGGAACTGAGATATCAATGAATCGTGCAACAAGCACGATTACTCAACTCAAAAAGAACGTAGTTTATGGTTTGGAACCCTGGATTGCAGTTGACCATGAGGGAGGCAGTGTGCAAAGACTTTCTGGCGAAGGATTTTCACAACTTGATTCTTGGCAAAAAATTTGTGAACTTGACCAAAAAGAAAGACAAGCAGAGCTCAAAAGGAGTGCGTATGAACTCAAGGATGCCGGGGTTGATGTTGTTTTAGGACCAGTAGTTGACGTTGGCAACAATAAAATTTTAAAAGATAGAGTTTGTTCAACAACTTCATACCCAATTGTTGCAGATAGAGGAATGGACTTTACAACTATATTTAGTAGAATTGGAGTTCTTCCGGTTCTAAAACATTTTCCTGGCATTGGTTTGACTACAAAAGACTTACACACAAGCTTTGATTTTGTAGATGTTCTAGAAAATGATGTAAAGTTGTATAAATATATAATTGATCAAAATGAAAAAATTGGAGTTATGACTTCACATGCCGGAGTAATAACACAAGATAAAGATATTCCTTGTTCTGTCAGTCCATATTGTGTTTCAGAGCTTAATAAAGCATATCCAAATGTGCTTGTATTTACTGATGCTCTAGAGATGGCAGCAGCGGCATATGATATAGAAAATCCAAAAGTGCCAAAGGATTTGGCAACGATTTCTAAAGAAGCAGTTTTGGCAGGAAATGATGTGCTCTTGTACGGACAGTCCGTTACTCAAGAAGATTTGCAAGCAATTGTTTCTAGTTTAGTTACTGAATATGATACGAATCCGGTATTTAAACCTTTTGTTGATAATTCAGTTCGAAAGATAATACAATACAAATATGCAAAAGAATAATTTGTTCGGAAAAATCGGTATTTTAATTAGCTTGTCAGTTTTATTTTTAGTTTCTGCGTATTTTGGTAAGGCAGTTAACTATTTTAGTGTCTTATTTTTTAGTGTTGGTATTTTTTTAGGTATGGCGCTTTTAGAAGCTGACGAAAAGTATGCTTATAAGTATTATGATCCAGAGGAAAAAAGGTTAGTCACACGTTCATTTTTATTTTTACTTTCACTCCCGCCACTTGGACTATTTTTGTTGACTTCTACGGGAAGTGCAATGGGAGTTGGAATGTTTTTGGGAATTATCTCGATTCTTTCACTTGAATTTTTTAGTTTTAGAAATAATTTGCAAGGATTTCAGAAAAGGTATTTGTCTCAGTTAAAGCGTGACATTACTCAAGATGAACATGCCATTTTTACTACAGTTTTTATTGCAGCAACAGTTTTATTTGCATTTTTAGTTATTTTCTTAGGAAGATAAATGTTATTACAATTTAATTTGTATGGTTTGATAATCGGAGTCGCCTTAGTTGTTGGTTTTTCACTTATAGAAAAGCAAACAGAAAAAGAGCCTCTCTTACAGAAATTTTTTAGCAAAGTTGCTTTACTTTCTTTTTTGTTTGCAGTTCTAGGGGCGCGTTTGTGGCATGTTATCACAGATTACCATTTATATGAAGAGAACTTAATGGGGACACTACAAATTTGGAATGGAGGTTTAAGTATTATTGGAGGAGTAATTGGAGGAGTGTTTGGTTTAGTTTTTTCATTTTTTTTGTTTCAAGAATTGCGAAAAATTGAGTTACAAAAAAAGAAACAAGAAATTTTGAAACTTCTAGATTATACGATTTTTGGATTACCTGTTGGGCAGGCAATTGGACGTTGGGGAAATTATTTTAACCAAGAGTTATATGGGTCTCCAACAAACGGGTTTTTTAAAATATATATAGATTCTGAGCATCGGTTACCTAGTTATCAGCAGTTTTCCTATTATCATCCACTGTTTTTTTATGAAATGATTGGCACAGGTATTTTTGCAAGTATGGTTTATTTGCTTTTAAAAAAATCAAGGCTCCCAAAAATTGGTACAGGAAAGCTTTTTACTAGCTATGTTTTTTATTATTCGTTGCTTCGTTTTTTTCTTGACTTTTTAAGATTGGATAAACAAGTTGTATTATTTGGTTTACTGGGTTTTAACCAGTTATTTTTACTGGGGATTGCTCTAGTTTGTTTTTTGTATTTATTTCATAAATATTTCCACATATGGTTTGAAAGAATTATTTCGTATAATACAAAAACATGATTAAAAAAGTTATTTTTATATTCTTGCTAGCGATTTCTATAACTTGTTATTTTATTTTACAAAAAAATGGCAACTCACTTTTTGATGAAGAGCAAAGACGTTTTTCTGATTTGCAAGATAGAGAGATTGTAGAAATCGTTTTTAACTCAAATAAAGAATTAGAAGCCCTGCAAATAGCAGAGGCAACAGACGCAGAAGAACTACTTACAGCAATACCAGAAGAAAGAATCCTTACAGTGGAAGTTGTAAATACAGCTCATTCAACTACTCAGGGTTTATCAGGGCGAAGTGAAATCGGTGCAGAAGGCATGCTTTTTATTTTTCCAACAAGCGAAAACCGATACTTTTGGATGAAAGACATGCAGTTTGACTTAGACATGATCTGGATAAACAATAATATTGTAGTCGCAATTTCAAAAAATGTTCCTAAACCTCCACAGGATACGCCAGACAATCGATTAGAAACATACTCTCCAAATCAAGATGCTGATATGGTTTTAGAAGTCAATGCTGGTGATGCAGAAAAATTCAATATACAACCTGGTGATGTAGTTCAATTAGTGCAATAAAAATGCTATGATTGTACTAGCTAATGAACGACCAAACCCAAAATCAACAACAAGTTCAAAAAGGACAAGTTCTCTCTGGAGTGAGCCAGCTTTTTAGTGGTTCGAAGATTTCTCAAGCTCAACGGGGGCAAGTTATTAGTGATCCAACTCAGACAGATGATACTACTCAAAAACTAGATACGTTTGAGTCTGTTTTGGATGAAATTCAAAACACAGTTCCACATGGAGTTGTTCAGGCTGTTGATCAAGCAACAGATACACTGAATCCACAACAAGGTGGAGCCAGAACTGCAAAAGAGCGTGTGGAAACAGGTAAATCTGCAGATGCTCAGATTATAGATGCCGGTGGTGGAATTCAAGCAATCGAAACAGAAAAAAATCCAGAGATTCCAGTAGAAGTTGAGAGCTTTTTGCAACGGGTCGAAGATCATCACGATACTGCTCCAACAGAGGTTGTAATTGCAGATGGCACTAGTGAAGTACCTACAAATCAATATCCAAGTAGGCCTGTTATTGTTTTGCCTATTACGGAAGCAGAAGAACAAGAAGGTGCAAAAAAATCTCCAAAATACAGTTTTAGGTGGTTAGTTGAGTTTAGCCATAAGATTATTAGAATGTTTACTGGAAAAGTAATCTATAAACAGGAAGAAAATAATGCTTGAACAGGATTTTTTTGCTATAGCAGTTCAGTATTTTAGTTCAGCAATACTATTATTGCTTCTTTTAGCGATCTTTATTGTTTTTTGTTACATGTTGTTTCAAAAATATAAATATAGAAACAAAGAAAACACTGCACTTGAATTTGTCACATTGCTTATCAGAGTTCCAAAAGACAATGAGACAAAGATTGACTCAGCAGAACAGATGTTTGCCGGTCTATATTCGCTCAAAAAAACAGGGTTTTTTGCATTCACAAAGGCTGAGGATCTGTTTTCTTTAGAAATTGTTGCACTTGAAGAAGATATTGCGTTTTATCTGAACTGCCCTCGAAGAATTCGTGATTTAGTAGAAAAACAGATTCATGGGTCATATCCAAATGCAGAGATTAAAGAAGTCGACGAAGTTAATATTTTTAACAAAAAGGGTAAAGTTGCATTTACTTCGCTATCTTTAGATAGAGCCTCGTATTATCCAATTAAAACATACAAAGATTTACCGGTGGATGGTTTAAATGCTATTACTTCTGCACTTTCTAAAATGGGTCCTGGTGAGGGTGCGATTTTGCAAATTTTGATGCAACCAGAAGGAAAAAGATGGCAGAATCAAGGTAGGTCATATGTTTCATCACAAAAGAAACGTGAGGCTGACCCAAATAAGGCGACATATTCTCATGATCCAAAAGAGATGGAAGTCATTGGTCAAAAGGCTGAGAAACCAGGTTTTAGAGTTTCAATTAGAGTTGTTGTATCAGCAAAAGAAGAATATATTGCAGATTCACACTTGAACAATATAAAAGGTGCATTTGCTCAGTTTACAGGTGCATATAACTCATTTAAGCAGACAAAACTGATATTTTTTAAACATCTTTTTATGATCGACTTTTTGTATCGATATATGCCAATGTTTAATAAGGACACGTTTGTTCTTAATACCGAAGAGCTTGCAACTATTTTTCATTTACCAAACAAAACTGTTGAAACGCATCACATTCGTTGGCTGAACGCAAAAAATGCTCCTGCTCCTAACAAAATTCCTAAAGAAGGACTACATCTTGGAAAATCTACCTATAGAGGAGAGGTTCGTGAAGTCTTTATTGGAGAAGATGATAGAAGAAGACACATGTACATTATTGGAAAAACGGGTACAGGTAAGTCTGAGTTTCTTAAAGAGATGATTCTGCAAGATATTGAAAATGGCAAAGGTGTTTGTGCAATTGACCCACATGGTGAGTTTATTGAAGATATCTTGCAATTAATGCCACCTGAGCGTGCAGATGATGTGATTTACTTTAATCCTTCAGATTTGGATCGTCCAATGGGTTTAAACATGATGGAAGCTGATTCCGAAGAACAGCGCCACTTTGTTGTAGGTTCTATTATTGGATTGATGTACAAGCTGTATGATCCGCACAGAACTGGTATTATTGGTCCTCGTTTTGAGCATGCAATTCGTAATGCAATGCTTACTATCATGTACAAAAAAGGCAGTACTTTTATTGAGTTGGTGCGTATTTTAACCGATAGTAAATATGTTGATGAGATGCTTCCTTTAGTAAAAGACCCAGTTGTTCGAAGATACTGGACAGACCAGATTGCTCAAACTTCCGACTTTCACAAGTCTGAGGTTTTGGACTACATTGTTTCTAAGTTTGGTCGATTTGTTACGAATAAAACAATGCGTAACATTATTGGTCAGCCAGAAAGTGCGTTTAATATTAGAAAAGCAATGGACGAACAAAAAATTATTTTATGTAACCTTTCAAAAGGTATTCTTGGAGAAGAAGATGCTAAATTTTTAGGTTTGATCCTTGTTCCGAAAGTGCTTACTGCTGCTATGGCGCGTCAAGATATGGCTATGGCAGATCGTAAAGACTTTTATTTGTATGTCGACGAGTTCCAGAACTATGCAACAGAGGACTTCGCTGTTATTTTGTCTGAGGCTCGTAAATATCGTCTTAATTTGATTGTTGCAAATCAGTTTGTGAGTCAGATTGATGAAGAGGTGAAGAATGCTGTGTTTGGTAACGTTGGTACTATGATTGCCTTTCGTGTTGGTGTTCCAGATGCGAACTTTTTGCAACATGAGTTCTCGCCAACTTTCAATGAAGGTGACTTAACAAATATCGAGAAATTTCATGTGTATATAAAGACGATTGTTAAGAATGAGCCAGTTCCTCCATTTAGTATGTCGTTACTTAAAGACATGGATTCTATCAATGCACGTATGAATCCTAAACAAGCGGAAATGATTAAAGAGCTTTCAAGACTCAAGTATGGTAAAGATAGAGATGTTGTTGAGGCGGAAATTCAGAGCAGAAGCAATTTATAGATCGAAAAATTGTTTAGCTTTTCTTGGGTTATGCTTTTTTAGCAGGTTATTTGTGAAAAAATTGTTCTAATTTTTCTCTTTTAATGAAGGGTTGATTGTTTCATAATCATCAACAACTTGTTTGCAGTAAATATATTTCCCATATTCAAATGCTTTTTCATGAATAGGAGTTGAATTTCCTTCAGGGGCTGGTTCAATAGAAGATCCTAGTACGTTTCCTGCATGTTCGCTAACTTCTGTAGTTCTTTGCGAAAGACCAGTAATTTCTGATTCTGCGTTTTTTACACCTTGTTGGAAGCTTTTTGTTATTTCTTGAGTATCAATATGTTCTATTTTTTCAACGGCCGGTGCTAATGGAGTTGCTTTTAGTTTGGGAACGATAGTTCCGATGAGTTTTTGAGGATCTCCAAAGTAGTAAAAAGTTCCAACTATTGCTGCAAGCAGAATGAATAAAAATAATTTTGTTTTTACGAACGAAAACATAATAATTTCAGTATACAGCTTGATCTAGATATTGGCGAGAGGGTATGCCAGAGGGCAGTTCTTATTCGTATCGCAAAGCTTCAATAGGGGAAAGTTGTGAAGCTCTTCTTGCTGGAGCAGCTCCAAAAATAAGCCCGACAGCAGTAGAAACACCAAATGCCATAATCAC
Source organism: uncultured Pseudomonadales bacterium (assembly GCA_964620965.1). Taxonomy (GTDB): domain Bacteria; phylum Patescibacteriota; class Microgenomatia; order UBA1400; family PJMF01; genus VFLK01. The sequence goes on along the minus strand of CAZUHV010000003.1, from coordinate 21,248 downwards.
TGCACTCGTGGTAACTTTTGCTGGGAAGTAAATTTGCATTGCTAGGGTTCCAAAGTAGGCAATTACAAGACCAATAAGGCCCCCAAGAATTGAAAGAATGGCAGCTTCAACTAAAAATTGTAGTAAAATCAAGTTTGGTGTTGCTCCAAGTGCTTTTCTTAAACCAATTTCTCTAGTTCTTTCGGTGACAGAAACAAGCATAATGTTCATAATTCCAATCCCGCCAACAACTAGAGAAATACTTGCAATTCCGCCAAGTCCAATTGTCAAAATTCCTAAAATTTCGTTAATCGTATCTAGAATCTGAGATTGATCAACAACAGAGAACTCATCAGAATCGTATTTTTTACCCATTTGTTTTTCAATTGCAGAGATTGATTCAGGAATATTTTCAGTTGATTTTGTTTTTACAATGATTTCAATAATTTTTTTGGTATCGTATTGTTTGAAGTATGTTTCGATAGGAATAAAGACGTATGTGTCAAATGAAGGTCCTCCAAAACCACCACCGACCTTTTCTTGAACACCAATGACTTTAAAGTTTTGACTTCCAAGTCGAACAGTTTTTCCAATTGGGTCAATATTACCAAAAAGTTCTTCAGCGACATCAAAACCAAGCACGATTACTTTTTCTCTAGAACTGTTTTCTGTTTTTGTGTAAAATCTACCTTTTCCGATCTTTACATTTGATTGTACCTCTGGATATTCCTCCGTTGAGCCGATGATGCTAATACTTTTTTCTTCTCCACGATAGGAAATTTTTTCTGATATTGTTGTAAATGGAATAGCGGTTTTTACAAATTCCCTGATTTTTTTAATATCGCTCACGTCTTCCATTTCAAGTTTTGAGTTTGAGACAGCACTGATTTGTTGTTCTCTACTAAAGCCTCCACCTTCGCCAAATGGGTCTCCTGGAAGAATAATAATGGTGTTTGCACCTAGTTGGTCAAATTGGTCGGCAACGTATGCTTTTAATCCATTTCCAATAGATGTAAGTAATACAACGGAACCAACACCAATGATCACCCCAAGCATCGTAAGGATAGATCTGGATTTGTTTACCATAATGGCTTTTAAAGCTATTTTTAAAATATTTTCCATTGTAAAAAGCCTCAACTATTTTTTTATTTTCTCTTTTTTTTCTTTTTATCTATCTTACAAACTACATTTTTTGATTTTGTATCAGAGATGATTTGTCCATCTTTAAACTTAATTTGTCTTTGAGCACAACTTGCAATATCTTCTTCATGTGTCACCATGATAATGGTTTTTCCTTCAGAATGGAGCTTTGTAAGCATGTCCATAATCTCTTGGCCACTTTTTGTATCTAAATTTCCGGTTGGCTCATCAGCAAAAATGATAGCAGGATCGTTTATAAGTGCTCGAGCAATTGCGACACGTTGTTGTTGTCCACCAGAAAGTTGAGCAGGGGTGTTTTGCAGTTTGTCTCCAAGTCCAACATCCTCCAAGATTTTTATTGCTCGTTGCATTTGTTCTTTGTGTGGAACATTTGCATATAAAAGAGGTAAGCGCGCATTATCAATTGCCGAAGTTCTTGGAAGTAGGTTAAATTGTTGAAAGATAAAGCCAATTTCTTTATTTCGAAGGCGTGCACGCTCTATTTCGTTGTAAGCAGTAACATCTTTGTCTTTAAGAATAATTTTTCCTGAAGTAGGTTCTGCGAGCATGCTTGCAACCTGCAAGAATGTTGATTTTCCAGATCCAGAAGGACCCATGATTGCAATAAACTCACCTTCTTCAACCTCAAAATTTACCTTGTTAAGAGCTTTCGTTAGAGTAGAGCCCATTTGATAATGTTTGGAAACTTCTTGTAAGCTTAGTAACATATTATTCAGGTATGACGACCTCATCTGATTCAGAAAGTCCAGAAATGACCTCGACAGTTTCGTCTGTTTCTAATCCAATTTCAACTTCTCTTTCTTCAGATTTATTTTCACCAGATTTAACCATTACATAGGTTATTCCGTCTCTTTCGATCAAAGCGATTGATGGAATTGTAAGTACATTTTCTTTTTCTTCCAAAAGAATTTTAATGTCTCCATTCATACCAATTCTAAGGATTTGCTCAATTTCTGTTTGAGAGAGTGGAAACTCTACAATAAATGAGGTTCCGCTACTGGCTTCTGTGCTTGTGTAGCTTACATAAGAGACTTCTGTATTGATTTCAATATCTTCAAATGCGTCTAAAACTAAAGTTGCTTTTTGACCTACAACAATACTTGAAATATCCGATTCATCTACTGCAGCTCTAAAAACTAATGTGTTTGGATTAACAATTTCAAAGTAATCAGTTGCGAGGACCTGCATTCCTGTGACAGACGTTGGAGCAGTGGTTAAAATTCCCTCAAAAGGAGAGTACAAAGAGGTGTTTTGTAGTGCTAAGTCACGAATTTCGACAGTGAGAACAGTGTTAGTAAGATCCCATTGATCCTTATCTTGGCTGCGTCTTTCAGAAAGAGTAAGTGCCTGATCTCTGTTTTCATCAACAACTTCTTCCCAGTCCCAGCGTTCTTTCATGTAGTTATTTAAGTCTTGATCAAGTTGTTTCTGTAAAGTTGCTTTGTCTATAGCTGCAACTGTTTGCCATTTTTTAACTGTATCACCTTCTTTTGCGCCCACATAGGTTAATTTCCCACCTGCAGGAAAACGTAGTCTTACTTTTTCTTTTGCATCTACATGTCCAGAAACATCAAGTGTTTTTGTGATTGATTGGGTGATTGGTTTTTCAAAAACGAGTACAACTTTATTTTTATTTTTCGAATTGACAACTAGTAGCACAATTCCCAAGACTATGAGGATGACAAGAACGAGTTTCCATTTCTTTTTAAGTAAACTAATGAGTGATCTAACCTTTGATTTCATTTTGATTTTCTAATTGTATAGAGGTACACATTTTTCTAGAACCTTATTATACAACATAATTTGATCTGGGATAACCTTCAGTGCCAATTGCAGATGTGGTTTCGTGGTATATAATGCTTGTATATCTTTTTTGTTTTTTTTCGCGGATTTTTCTGGAATTTTAGCAGAGAAGATATTACCAACATTCGTCTATTTTTTATTGATAAGAGGCGAATAACTAAGTTATGAGTCGGTAGCTCAGTTGGTAGAGCGGTGAGCTTATACCTCACTGGTCGGGGGTTCGAGTCCCTCCCGACTCACATATTCAAAAGGAGACCTTTCACAGATGTATGTTTGTGAAGGGTCTTTTTTTGAAATTTTTAGTGTTAAAAGCAAAAGCACCTCGAAATACATTTCGAGGTGCTTATATTTTTATTTTTTTCAGAACACTAGAGTAAGAAGAAGAGTGCTGCTCCAAGTCCAAGTGTTACTAAGCCTGCTTTGAACCAGTTCAACCAATCAGCAGGACCTGTTGCAGGTAATTCTGGAGGCAATGTAGGTTGTGCTGTTGCAGAAGCTGGCAAGGTACAACTTGTTGAAGTTGGGTAGCTTGCTAATCTACATTTCATAGAGCCATCTTCTGTAGTGGTACAAATGTGATTTGTATCTGAACAGTCAGCATTTGTTACACAAGCATCATTACAGCCAACTGTTGGAGTTGGGGTAGGTGTAGCTGCAGGAGGTTGACAGTTTGCGTCTCCTGGATTGCTGTTGAGTCTACATGTGCCTGTTGTTTCGTCACAAATATGGTTTGCATTTCCTTGAATACATTGTGCATTTGAAGTACAGGTTTCGTTACATTTTGGTGGCACAGGTTCACAAGTAGTAGAAGTTGGATTACTGGTCAATCTACATGTATTTGTTGTTGTGTCACAGCTGTAACGGTCGCTGGTCAATTGACATTGTGCATCTGAAGTACAACTTCCATTACATGCAACTGCTCCTGTAGGAGGTTGACAGGTAGTAGAGGTTGGGTTTTCTTCAAATCTACAAGTGCTTGTTGCTGGATCACAGAACCACTTGTCATTTGCAGCTGTACATCTGTCGAGTCTTGACTCAGGATTACAGGTTGCATTACAGGTTAATGGAGGCAGCTCACAGGTAGCAGAAGTTGGGTTATCTGTTCTTCTACATTTACTTGTTGTAGCATCACAAGACCAACTTGCATTTGCCAATGTACACTGATCTACAAGGTCACTTGGGTTACAGGTTGCATTACAAGTGAGTGGTACAGGCGTAGGAGTTGGGGTAGGTGTAGGTGTCGCCGTTGGGGTAGGTGTAGGCGTTGCTGTAGGTGTTGGAGTAGGGGTGTTTGTAGGTGTTGGTGCAGGAGGTTGACAACTACCTGAGTTTGGATATGTAGCAAGTCTACAACGGTTCTCTGCTGCTTGTGGTGCAATTCTTGACCAGATTTGGCCACCTCTTACAAAGTGGTGTCTCAAGCTGCCATCTGGGTTAACATGGAAAGAGATGTCAGTCATAGCACCTGTTCCAACATTTGAAACATTAGAGGTAACATCTTGCCAAAGGTTCCAGTTAGAACTGGTGTGATGCCAGATTTTTCCTCCTCTAATAAGGTATGCAGAGACGATGTTTCCATGTCCTGGAGCATATTTATCTGCGTTGTAACTATCAATAGTACCTGAACCTATATTTGTTACGTTTCCTGTTACATTCTGCCAGGTTGTAGCAGTTAAATTAGGTCTGTACCAGATTTGACCACCTCTGATGAGGTACTGTTCAACAGCACCTGAGGTATTAACAAAGGCACTAAATGAGGTTATGGTACCAGTACCAACGTTAGAAACATTAGAGGTTACGTTTGACCATGCTGTTGTGAAATTAGGTCTGTACCAGATTTGGCCACCTCTGATGAGATACTGTTCAACGATGCCATTTCTGACAAAAGATTTAAATCCAGTAATAGTACCGGTTCCAACATTAGAAACTGTTGAAGTGACATTTTCAAATGCTGGGCTAAAGTTATAGGTGATCATACATTGCGTACCAGATGGGCAAGCTTGACCGCCGACAGTACAAACACTATTACAAGAGAGCGTACCAGGTGTAGGGGTAGGTGTAGGGGTAGCAGTTGGCGTAGGGGTAGGGGTACCGCCACCGCCACAATCAAGCTCAAGGAATGTATGTCCACAGTATTGATCCCAACTTTGACCTGGTGTTCCACCTGAATAGTAGTCGACCTGACCACAACCAGATGAAGGATTTGAACATTCAGTTCCACCAATTGTGTAGCTAGCTCCTTGGTCATCTACATTACATTCTCCATCACCAGTAGTATCACCATTTGGACAGTTAAACGTTGCACACCACACTCTTGGAAGATGTGGAGGATTTGGACAAGTTGCTCCTGCTGGAGGAGTAGTACTACATACTCCATTGTTACAGTATTCAGGCACATTGATATTTGATCTAAGTGTATTTCCAGGACCATTACAATCAAAATCTACATTACATGTATTTCCAATATATGCCTGTTGTCTAATTTCTTGTTGTTGTTGAGAAAGGTAAAAACCCACTCCTGAACCAAGAATCACAAGAAGTAAAACGGCAACACCAATAATAAGTTTTAAATTTAACTTGCTTTTTGGTTTGGTCGTGTCACCTTTGCCATCTGATCCACCTGGAACAGTATCAGTTCCTTCATCAGTTACTCTAACTAGGTTTTTGGTTGGATCAGGGAATTTTGGAGGTGCAGGAGGAACTGCTCCCATTGGATTTGGAACAGGAGCTGTGGTAGCTGGATTTCTTGGAGCAGAGTTAACTGTTGCAGGAGATCCTCCTATAGGAGTTGCTGGAGTCATAAATTGTTTATGTTGTACTGCTGGGTTGTGGGTTGGAAAGCCCGGTCCTGGAGTAGGTACAACAGGTGTTGTTGAATCACTATTAGAATTTGTTGATTGGGTTGGAAGAGAACCTCCGGATGCATTGATCATTTTATAAATTTCTTTTTATTTTTTTACAAAACAAATTGGCAAGCTAAAACAAGCCTTGTACTCATGATACATGAATAAAACTCTAGAGGTCAACGAGCAATTTATGTAAAGGTTGAAGTATCAAAAAAACCCCGAACTTTCATTCGGGGTTTTGATTTTCTATTTCTATTACTCTTTAGAGGAGTAAGAAGAGTGCTGTTCCTATACCGAGTGTTACAAGTCCAGCTTTCAACCAGTTCAACCAATCAGCAGGACCTGTTGCAGGTAGCTCTGGAGGCAATGCAGGCTGAGCAGGAATGGTACAGGTGTTTGAAGTTGGGTATTCTGCTAATCTACATCTCATGCTTCCATCTGCTGTTGTTGTACAGATGTGGTCGATATTGCTACAGTCTGAGTTTTGTACACAGAGCTCATCACATCCAGGTGCTGGAGTTACAACAGCAGTAGGTGCTGGAGTTCCGGTAGGGATTGGTGTGCCAGTACCAGTAGGAGGTGTAGGAGTTGGAGTACCAGTAGGTGGAGGTGTTGTAGGAGGAGCTGTAGGTGGTAGACAACTGACATTAGTTGGATTTTCTTCTAATCTACAGTATTTTCCGTCACCAGTGTTGTAACAGATAAAATCATCTCCTGCTTCGGCACAGTCAGCGTTGGTATCACATTCACTGTTACAGCTGTACTCAACATCCAGGTCTAAAGGAAGCTCACATTTATGTTCTGTTTCACTTGAACCTCCAGTAGTGATAGTTGCGACATTTTTGAAGGTTTCAGCTGTTGGATTAGCAACAACTTGAACCATGAACTCAACAACTTTTCTTTCACCACTTTGCATTTGACCAAGTTCAATAGTGACAACCCCATTACTCTCGGATATTCCTGGAGTATTGTCAGGATCTTCTATGAAGTTGATTCCTGCTGGAAGAGTGTCGCTTACTGTAACTGGTCCAGTTGTGGTTTGTTCTGCAAGAACTGTAATTCTATACATGAAGGTCTGTGCAGGTTTGATTTCTGATCCAGATTTAATCTCAACACCATTTTGAGTAAATGCTTGTTTTGAAACACATTCTGCAGTTCCAACAGGGAGTATAGTGTGTGCAACAGAACAGATGTCTGCATTTGCAGGTGGTTCAGGTTGTCTTGAATTTACTGGAAAAGCATATACTTTTGCAATATTTTCAAACTTAGTAGGTTCTAGATCTTCTGGAACTTTCATGATGAAGCCAAGAGTCATTTCTTCGTCTTCAAGAACTCCAAAGTTTGCAGTTAAGATTCCACTTGTTGGATCGTTAACAATGTATTTTTCACTACCAGCAGCTGGTCTGACATATTCTAACTCTTCTGGAAGTTCATCAAGAATTTTTACTTCTCCAAGAGATCGATTTGTTGCTTTAACAGTAACTCGGTATTCGTATTCTTTGCCTCTAGTTAAAGCTCCGCCATCAGGAACAAGCTGTCCTCGTGTGTCATATAATTCTTTGGATACACACTCAGTAACACCAAGTAATGTTTTAAAGCTATAAGTACAAGAACCTGGTTCTGGTACGATGTCAGTTGAGGTAACTTTAGCTGTGTTTACGTGGTCGCCATAATTACCTTGAGCAACTTTGACTTTGAACTCAACTTTTACAGAGCTTTCTGGACCCATTTCTGGGATAGTTGCGGTAACTGTTTGACCGTTATTAGTAATAGTGTAAGGAACTGTGCCGGTAGGCCCGCTTACAAATTGAAGTGAGTTTGGAAGGGTATCTTCAACTATGACGTCTTTTGCAGTGCCTTTTGAAGGTTGTTTAATGGTAATGCTAAACACAAACTCATCACCAACATTAAAGCTACTTCCAGGTGGAATATTGGTTCCTTTATTAGCTGTGAAGTCTGTAAGAGCTTTTTTAGTATCACAAACTCCTTCTGAACCTGGAACAAAGAACATGGTTGCACAGTTATTTGGTTCGTAGGTTGAAGCTGAAGGTTGGGAATCTGGTGCAGTTGGTGCTACTGGAGTAACATCTTCGCCTTTTTGCGCAACCTGTCTTTGTGCAATCATGACTCCCATGACTGCTACGACTAAAAAGAGTACTAAACCAACAACTGCGAACATTTGTTTAGGTTTTAAGCTCATTTTCTTTTTTGGGGCCTGAGGCATGTTGCCGTTTGGCATATCCACTGTTGGAGCAGGAGCTGGCATTGCTGGTTTTGTCATAAAAGTTTGTTGTTGTGACGTTGTATTTTGCATTCTTCAGTTAATCCTTAGTTAGTTTGCTCCAATATTTATATAAGGTTGACAGGTGTTGTCTGTGAGACAAATCCTACATTGTGCTTTGAAAGATCCAGTCAAGTTGATTTGATAATCTTTTGAAACTGCGCTTGATCCTGCAGGATTAATTGCAGTTCCTTCGATTACAGCCCCACTTGGTTCAGTAATTCTAAATTGATATTTAGAAATGAGTGAGTTAGTTGGATCATCTGCTGCACATCTAAATTTAATGATTTGTCCAACATAGAAAGAGCCAGATTGTTTTGGATCAAGTTCTGTGCCATCCTGTGAAAGGATTGCAACATCTTTACACATTGGTCCAACTGTAGCAGGTTCACAAGTTGCAGATGTAGGGTTAGCGGTCAATCTACATTTGTTAGTCACACATGAGTATGCGCTTCCTAAAGAACCTTGACACTGTGCGGTAGTTGTACAGTCACTGTTACATTGTAGGCTTCCTGTAGGAGGCTGACAGTTGCCTGCATTTGGATATGCTGGCAATCTACAATGCTTATCTGCAGCAACAGGTGCATTTCTGTACCAGATTGCTCCACCTCTGACATAGTAGTGTTTAAGACTGCTATCTGTATCAATGAAGAAGTTAATATCGGTAATTTCACCAGTTCCTTTATTCAAGTTAGCTGTTGCGTCAGTCCAGACACTAGTGTTAGAACTGTAGCTTGCCCAAGTTTTTCCACCTCTAACTAAGTATGTAGAAGTGAGGCTGCCTTGAGAAGCTGGGAGATCTTGTTTGGATACAGCTTTGATCTCTCCACTGCCAATTCCTGAATATTGAGAAGTAACTTCGGTGAATAGGGTACCAGCAGCCGTACTTGGTCTGCTATATACTTTGCCACCTTTAACTAAAAGTTGAGCAACGACAGCACCGTTCTTGGTGTAGGTATTTACAGAAGTAATGGTTCCAGTAGTTCCACCTGTTTGTGCAGTTTGGAAGTTGGCGGTAGCATCACTCCATGCAGTTGTAAAGTTAGGTCTATACCAGACTTTACCACCTCTAACTAAATGTTGTGCTGTTTGACCATTAAATGTGAAAGACCTAAAGCCTGTGATAGTGCCGGATCCAACGGAGGTAACATTAGAAGTTACATCTGTAAATGCTGCACTAAAGTCATAAGTAGCCAAACATTGTAATCCAGAAGGACATTGATTAGCTCCAGTACAGACACTATTACATTGATAACTTGTAGCTGGTTGACAGGTTGATGAGGTTGGGTTAGCGGTTAGTCTACATTTATTGCTCACACATGAGTATGCACTTCCTAAAGAACCTTGACACTGTGCAGTAGTTGTACAGTCACTATTACATTGGTAGGTAGTAGTTCCCGGTTGGCAAGAAGTGTTACTTGGGTTTGATTGCAATCTACATTTACTGCTTGCAGGATCACAGAACCAAGCTGGGTTTACAGCCTGACATTGAGTGCCTCCTACTGTACAAGAATCGTTACAATTAAGTCCACCACCACCTCCACCACAGGTTGGTGAGGTTGGGTTAGTGGTAAGTCTACAGCGTTTTAAGCCATCTTCTGCGGTAACACAAGACCATGCTGGGTTTGCTGCAGTACATTCGGAATTAGTGTTACATCTGTCATTACAACTGATACCACCTCCGCCACAATCACATCCAGGACCAGAATAGTCAGAGAAGAGTCCCTCAGGTCCACATTCACAACCAGGTCCAACACACCAATCAATTGCTTGCCAATAACCTTGTTGTCCTACAGGACATGAAGAGTTTGACCATGGTTTACACTCGGCAACAAAAGGATCTGCAATACACTTATAATTATCTGTATTAGGGTTACATGCATCTACACCGGTTGGACAGCATTGACCATTAGTTTCTGGCCAAGGGCATTGGCTTCCACAGACATTATTATTTGGATTTCCATAATCTGGAATCCAGTTTTTATTTCCACATCTCCACTCTTTATAACCTAACTGACATGGAGGATTTCCTGTGGTAATTGTATGATGAGAGCCTGTACAGGTATTTCCTGGGGCTGATCCATTAGGATCACAAGATCCCCATGCGACAAAAGCAGGACAAGTCTCGCCTGTATTTGTTGGAACACAAGTTCCGTTTTGGCATTTTTCGTTTGGCCAACCGCTACAATTACTATCTTGGGTACAAGTTTGACCATACCATGCTTGTTGTCTTAAATCCTGTCCAAACTGGGTTAAGTAAAACCCAGCAGCAGCACCAATAATAACTAATAATAGTACAAAAGCACCGATTATTAGCTTGAAGTTCATTTTTTTCTTTGGTTTGACGGAATCAGTAGAAGCCATTCCTGTGTTCATTGGTTGGTCTGATTTCATGTATTCAGAAAGTTTTACGGTTTCTGGACTTACTTGAGTCATGCTGCTATTTTCATTTGAGGATTGGTTTGTTGTATTCGTCATTTTCTTGTCTTAAATACTTTATTGTCTATACAAAACTATACAGGTACGCAAATACCCTTAGATTAAGAATACTTGAGTTTAGATATGCAAGTCAAGAGGGATTTAGAGGTAAATTGAGGACAATTTTTTGTGATTTTTCTAAAAATAAAGTCGAAAAAAACATTGGTTGGAATTTAATTGAGTAAGAAAAGATTTTTATTCTTCCAGAGGAACTAATCCAGGCAACTTTTTCCCACTCAAAAAGTCTAAAGCAGCTCCACCTGCAGCAGAAACATAGTCATATTGTTTGTCTAAATTAAAATGAGTTGCACATGCAATTGTGTCGCCTCCTCCAATAATAGAGTAACCAGATGCAAGGGCTATGCTTGCGGCAATTTTTTTACTTCCGTTATCCAAAATTGGATTTTCCCAAACACCCATTGGTCCATTCCAGAAAATAGTTTTTGCATTAGCAATAATTTCTTGATACAGCTTGATTGTATTTGGACCAATGTCTAAATACAGCAGGTTTTTATCATGATGATCGATTTTTTTTGTAAGATCAATTATTTCTGTCCGTTTAGCACTTGTTTCTTCTAGTGAGTGTCCTGCAACAACGTCAATAGGATACACAATTTTTGGAAGTGGAATATAGCCGTTAATTAAAGTTCTTTCGGTTTCATGTGCTTCTAGTAGTGAGTCTGCAACATCTGTATAGTTAATATCTTTCTTTTTTAGATCTACTGGGGCATCTTCTATGAATGATTTATAAATTTCTAAACCTTCCGCTTTTAGGAAACTATTCGCAACGGCACCACCAACAAGAACAATATCAGCAATTTTAGCAAGGTGTTCAATAGCACCAACTTTATCGGAAATTTTTGCCCCACCAAGAATGATAACGAGAGGTTTCTGAGGATTTTCCATCATTTGTGCAAATGTTGCAACTTCTTTTTCTATAGCAAAGCCAGCAAAACTTGGCAGGTGTTTAGTAACACCCACAATAGAGGCATGAGCACGATGAGAAGTAGAAAAAGCTTCATTTATATAAACGTCTCCAAGTTTTGCTAAATTTTTTGCAAATTGAGTTTCATTTTCTTCTTCCTCAGAGTGAAACCGCAAGTTTTCTAGCAAGACAATATCTCCATTTTTCGCCAAAAAAACGTCGTTTTCGGCTACTTTTCCAACACAGTCTTTAGAAAAAATAACAGGAAGCTTCAAGTTTTTTTTCATGTATTCTGCAACTGGTTGCAAACTATATTTTGTATCTTTAGGTGATTCGGGCCTGCCAAGATGTGTCATTAAGACAATTTTTGCGTTGTTTTTTAGTAGGAACTCGATTGTTTCAAGAGATGCTCTGATTCTTTCGTCATTACTAACCTCTAGAATGCCTTCCTTATTTTTTTTGAGTGGCACGTTATAGTCAACACGGACTAGCACGGTTTTATTTTTAATATCAGATGGTTTTGGTAATTTTAATTTCATAATAGACTTTTCATTATATATAGTATCAAGATTTCTGATTTATTTACTAGAGCTGATATTTATTCTCTTTAGTCTGGAAATATTCAAGATATATGGTACAATTATCTTTCAATCTTTTATGAAAGGGGATTTAAAGTTTATGGCATCTGATACAGATACAAAAACAAAGAAGCCACAGACCATGGCTGAACTTTTAGCTCTTGCTGAAAGCAAAATGGTTATTCCAAAGAAAGGAGATACAGTTGAAGGTACTGTTACTTCTATTGGCAAAAAATCTCTTACAGTAGATATTGGTGCAAAAACTGAAGGTATCGTTGCAGACAAAGAATTTGATATGGCTAGTGATTTTGTTACAGACTTGAAAGTTGGTAATAAAATTGAAGCAATCGTCGTTTCTGCAGAAAATGATCAAGGACAAGTTATTCTCTCATTACGAAAAGCTGCAAGCGATTCTCGATGGGAATTTTTCCAAGAAGCATATGAAAACGAAACAGTTTTAGAAGCTAAAGGTTTAGAAGTTAACAAAGGTGGACTTATTGTTTCTGTTAATGGAACAAGAGGTTTTGTTCCTTCAAGTCAATTTGGTAAGGACTTAGTTGGTACTTTCTCAAAACTAAAAGGAGAAACAATTAAAGTTAGAGTTATCGAAGTTGATCAAGAAAAAAACAGACTCATCTTTTCTGAAAGACACGTTTCTGAAGCAGAAGAACTTGCAAATAAAGCAGAAGCACTTGATAGTGTCGAAAACGGCGCAATCTACGAAGGTGTTGTTTCTGGCGTTATGCATTTTGGTTTGTTCGTTACAGTTGAAGTTCCTGTTGAAGGTACAGCTGCTGTTGGACACGTCGAAGGTTTAGTTCACATCTCAGAAATTTCTTGGGAAAAAGTAACTCATCCAAAAGAATTCCACAAAGTTGGAGACAGAATTAAAGTAAGAGTTTTAGGTGTTGATGAAAAGACCGGCAAACTCAATCTTTCTATCAAACAACTTACAGATGATCCTTGGAAAGTTATTGCAGATAAATATCAAGTTGGTACAACTGTTGAAGGAACTGTTTCCAGAGTTGAACCATTTGGTGTATTCGTTAATGTTGAACAAGGTATTGATGGTTTAATCCACTCTTCTAAATTAGAAGAAGGTCACTCACTCAAAAAAGGTGATCAAGTTACTGTCAACGTTGAAAGTGTTGACTCAGAACAAAGACGTATGAGCTTGTCTCTCGTTTTAACTGAGGTTCCACTTGGATATAAATAAAGCTATACTGACTGTAGAAATACAGAAGCGTTTAGTAACGCACAGTAAGAAAGGTTTTTATGGCAAAACAAAGAATGATAGTTACAGACGACCAACTTTTGATTGATATGGATTTATTATTCAATGCAATCAGAGAAGCAAACGGTGATTGGGAAAAGGTTGAACAAGACATGAACAATTACCTAGAAGCAATTCAAAGCATGGTTTCTGAAGATGATGAAGACGATTCGGAAGAATAATTTTTATCACTTTTTAAAAAAGCTATAAAATTAGGAAAGCCCTCAAGAAATTGAGGGCTTTTTGTTTAATAAACCAAGCTTTTTTACCTATTTTGTGATATAATACCCTTAGGTTTACCGAAAAAGTAATTACATACAATTATTTTTTAAAACCAAACGAAACACATTAAACCTGTCCTTGATGCACCGTTTTTGGTAAACAGAGAAGGAGACATATGCCATACGTTATTACATGTGGAGACGAAGGGGTTCAAGTTAATGAAGGAACTCGTTTAGGTTTTGTTGGGGCTGGATTCAGGCTCGAAGGTTTCAATAAAGTTGTTAAGGCTCTTAAGTCTTTGTTTGGTGCAGAGATTAGAGTTGCTGCATCAGAAGAATGTGATTGGATGAAACAACAGTTAGAACTCTCAAACTGGGAGCAGGTAACTGCGAGTTCACAACAACACATCGAGGCTTTAGCAGATAGAGAAAAATTACTTTATTCTGGATTTATTCCATTTACTGATCCTAAAAAATTAGATCACGATATTAAAGCTCACATGGTTCGTCCAAGAGAAGTACACATTGCAAACAAACTTTGCTTTACACTTGCTGGTGGAGAACAAACCTATAATTTGGGTTGTTTTTTGATTAGTGCAGATTGGGTACATAAAGTTGATTTTGAAGTTGCAAAACAAATTATTATGGATCAAGTTGCGTTTTATAAAAAACTTGCGAAAAGAGATGATCTTGAGGTTTTGTTTGAAACAGAAGGTGAACTTGGAGAAAAAGTAGCTCAAAAGAATGCAGAAGTTTTAAAGAAAATGGGTTTTGAACCTAAAAAATAATCCTCCAAAATTTGTTTAAATTAGTTTATAATCATGGACCTCTAGTGTTTTTAACACCAGAGGTCCGTTTGTATTTAATAGTAAAAAGTAGAAAGTGTTTTATGAAAGAAGCTCAAGCGGGCTTTGTTTGTAAAAGAGAAAGATAAAATGATTGACAAAATTGTTGCTCATGCTAAAAAAATGAGAGTTCCTGCGGATTCAACAAGAACAAAATGTGTTGATGGGGGATATAGAGGAGATGAGGCAGTTGGAGCAATTGCTATTCCTGGAGGCCATTTAGGTATTTCAATGGCGCTTTTAGATTTAGGATTTTCCCCTGACGAAGCTTTTGACTTGGTATACAGATTTTCTTCTAAAGATAGCAATCCATACTGTTGGCATACAGATAAACATGAAGGACATCATGGTGTTGTAGTTGGTTGTGGTCACTGTAATGCTGCAATTGGAAAAAGCGAACACTATGGGGTTGAAGGATCAAATGTTCAAGCATTACTTGATTTAGTGCGAAAAGCTCAAGAAGAAAAAGAAAACATGGAGTGTGTTATTTTAGACAGAGAACATTCAGAAGAAGCAATTTTAGTCATTACTTCAACTGACTATACAGTGAAACCTTGGGATCAAGAAGATGAAGTTCAGTTCTTTATTTATGACAAAGTCAGACATTTAGCTTTACTAAAGCAACTTGCTGAATTTTTGAAGGAAAACGGCAAAGAAGTTTCATTTGAAGACTTAGTTGCCGCTTGTGACAAACAAACAAACTCAACATTAGGACTGCTTGGTTCAAGTAAAGGCAAACCAATTTACACAGTTGATGTTTCTACCGATGAACCAGTCGTTGAAAAAGTTGGTGAGGCTCCGGTTATTGAGTAGTTTTCTTTGTTGCTACTTGATTAAAACGACATTTTATCCTATAATACTAATCTAAAATTGTTTTTGGCTGGTTTTGTGCTGGCTGGGACTTGGTCGTTAAAAAATTAAGATAAGCAAATGTTTAGGCAGAAGGAAGAAAGGTGCTGGTTAAATCAGAATTTTGTGTTTTTTTGACGCAGATTTATAGGTTCTATAGAAAATTTTGGTTTGGCGCTTTTCTCCCTTCTGTTTTGTAACGTTTGTGGTTTTAGAACTACGATATATGCGAAATAGTTGGAGACTTACAGAAAAGGTAATGCCTATAAGTTAAAAATCAGTTTTTTTTGATGGAAATTTTGTAAATCTCAATTTTATGGCTTTCGTTTTTAAACGAAGCCCAACATGGTGAAAAAGATAATGAAAACAGTAACAAGCACGCACGTAGGTTCGTGGGAAGAAGCGAAGTATGCTTTTGAGATGCAGTTTGGGGACGATCTCGGGCTCGTGCATCACAATGGCGAGCCAAAGGTCAGTTTGTTGGGAGAGCCCTGGAATATGGGCGAATACTCGTTGACCACGCTGGCGGGGTTGACAGAACGTAATGTGATGGAGGCCATTGCTGGCGAAAAGATTTCTTTGGCAATTGGCTGTATGGACAAAAGGTTTGCGTCCCATTTTTTCAAGTGGGTTCGCACTAAATCCAAAGGCCAACTGGTGCTTCCGATTTTGGTTGGGGCCGGTATTGCCCAAGTGGAAAATGTCCCTCGTCAGTTAGCTTTAAAACAGTTGGTCAATTGGCTCTGCAAAAATGGCGACGTTGCCAAAATTTGGGCCTCAGGCCACCTGCACAACTGCGGAGGTCTCGGTTACCTTTGCTTTGGCGGTGTTGAGTCAGTCTGTGAAGGTCTGAACTGCAAGCCGGGTTCTGGGAAAGAAGAACGCTTCGTAATGAAGCAAATTAATGTTGGTGTACAGGCTATCATCCCAGCTTCTCATAAAGGCCGTGTCCAAAAGGCATTGGTTTCTCAGGATGGAGCTGGGTGGCCAGTCATGTATACCTTCCGCTAATAGTAAGACCCTGTACCGTTAACAGCATAATTTAGTAGTAATAACCACAGACGGGTGATTCCGCCTGTGGTTCAGAGTAAATGAGTAAATTGTTTTTTCTGAATCCAGGTGGAATTATCTTAAAACGAAATAGAAGTTGGAACTCCCTTGGGTAGTAGCAAAGCGCTAGTATTACAAGGGAGTTTTTTTATTTTTAATTTGATCTTAACTTTGCACAAACCTGCAAATCTATGATATAAATAGATAGTATATATAGTACAAAGATTTATATTCGAAAGGATTCTTTTAGAATGAAGAAATCAAGATTATTGTTGGTTTTTCTTTTTTCTGCATTGCTTTTAACAACAGCAAACTCTGTTTTAGCTGTTGAAGAAAGAAGCTCAGAGACAGAAAAAACTGAAACCCGTGAACAGGAAAGAAAGAAAACACGCGAAGAAATTGAAGCACATCGTGCAGAATTGAGAGCAGAAAAGGCAAGAGAAATTGAAGCGAAGAAAGCTGAATTAGCAAAAGAACGCGAAGAAAAATCAGCTGCAAGAGAAGCTGCGCGTGAAGAAAAAGAGACTGAAAGAGAACAGAAACGCGAAGAGCGTGAAACAGAAATGCAAGAGCGAGTTCAAGAAAAACTCGGAAAATTTGTTGAAGTATTAACTGAAAAAGTTGAAAAATACTATTCAAGACTTTCACAGCTTTCTGAGAAACTTCAAGCAAGAATTGACGAGCTCAAAGAAAGAGATATAGATACAACTGAAGTTCAGGCAAAACTTGACGCTGCAGATACACTTTTGGTTGCTGCATACGAAGAAGCTCTTAAAATTATTGCTTCAATAAAAGATGCTGACTTAAGTTCAAAAGAAAATCTTGGAGAAGTCGTTTCTCAAGTTAAAGAGCTTAAAAATCCATTTAGGGATGCGTTAGCTGCATATAAAGAAGTTGTACAAGAACTCAGAGCTTTGGTTGAAGAAAATCGACCTGCAGATAGTTCTGAAGCTAAGGAGCGATAAATATGAAAGACTTGACAAGAATATTTTCAAATGTCGCATTGGTGGCAGTTGTAGCAATGCTTTTTGCGGGTTGTGCATTACTTCCTGGTAGAGGCAATGATTCAGACTTGATGTATCGAGAGGGTGTCTCAGCAGATGATCCTGAATTTACAGAAGTTTCTGATGACGATTCTTTAGATGCGATTGAAACAGAACTAGATGAGACTGTAATTGAAGATGAAGATTACAGTGAGCTAGAAGCAGAAGTCGATGTCGATGTCGATGGTGAAGTAATGATGGATAATTCACTATAGATAGTGAAAATATAATTTATATTTAAAATTAACATAGAGAGACTTGGTTAAGAATTTAGCTGAGTCTCTTTTGTTTTTTGTGAATTAATATACCCAGAAGGCGAAAGATATTTATAGAGTATTTGATTTTGAGGGTTTGTTCTTAATAAAATAAGCATTTCTAATGCTTCAAGAAGTTCTGGAGTTATTTCAGTTTTATAATACCCTCCGTCATTAAACAGTCTTTTTGAGAGTTGTCCCCACATATAATACAATGCTTGGATAAAAGTAGCATCAAAAGGGAATTTAATTAGTGAATTAAAATTTTTTTCATCGATTTTGTCTAGTAATTCTTGGTTTTCGTTTATTATTTTAACCATTCTGTAGCCCATGTTCTCCATAACATCTGATTTAATATATTTTTTGTTTCTTAGTAGGTTTTGTCTCATTCTGAATGAGTGACCAGGCAAAAAATATCTTTTTGGAAAACCGATTTCGGTAACTAAAGTAACTAGCTTTTCAAATGTTTTGTAGTCATCCTGTGCTGCTAGCATTAAAAATGCTTCTTCAAAAGTTTGATAGGGTAAATCAAGTTCAGCAATAGTATTTATTGAAACTCCGTCAGTACTATCCCCAAAATAATGATGGCTGAGTAATCCTCCAAGAGTTATACCTTCTGAACCATTTTTGCTTCCTTGAAATTGCCTGACACTGTAAGTTTCCTCATAAAGCAATCTGATTAAGTAAGGAATTCCTGGTTGTCCAGTAAATTGTTCTATTTCAAGTGGTTGTTTTCTTTTTAAGATTACCTCAGCTTCCCACTCTTCCATTTCATCTGGGGAATTACTAATACCTGGTTTTGCACATTCCAGTAATAATTTTCTATATCCTTTCTCTGGAAAGTATGTATCTACAAGATCTAATAATACAGGGAACTGTTCTAATGGATGAGGTAATGAAAGGAGTTGTTCTAGTGTTAGTTCCTGTTTTTCTGTTTCAGTTTTATTTTTTTCAGTTTTTTCTGTGCCAATAATAGTGATTTCAAAGTCTTCGTGCATACTTTCATTCTAATACACCATCTTACACATTTTGCTATTGCAAATATTTTTTGTGTGTTATACAATATCACTCTTGACTGTTCGGGAAGCAATCAAATACGCAAATTAGACATTCTTTAATTTTATATAAAATGTAAAGAATCCCTCAAACTTTTAACCCTACAGCAGATGTTGAGACAACATCACAGCTTTAAAAATTTAAGATTAGATCAAATTACTATTAATTTGGGCCCTTAGCTCAGTTGGCTAGAGCGCTTGTTTTGCAATCAAGAGGCCAAGGGTTCGAATCCCTTAGGGTCCACAAGCATTTTTGCTTTGCTGGAACTATTCTTTGCCCAATTTTGATCAATCTTTTAATTTTTGTGGCGTGCACATTTAATTTAATACAACAACTTATTGGTTGTTAATTATTAGTTCTGGTTTTTCTCACCAGGGATGATACTGGAACTAACAATTAGCAACTAAGCTAAAAGTCTTATGGTGGTATACAGGGAGATTATGAACTCTACGTTATTTAAAGTCCTGTATGCGTAAATCCGAACACCTTCGGACTTAAAAAAAAGAAGATGAACTTTAACAAGTGAAGAAAACTGTCATGTAAGGTCAAATAGATGATTTGATCATTTAAGTTGGCCGTACATCTTTATTAACAAATTTCAATCTAGAATAGATTTTATCTATTCTTTCGTATGAGATTAACTAAAAAAGAATACAAATAATTACTTTTTATTTTTAAGAAATAAATATAGTAAGCTACACATGTTTTAAAATTTTTAAAACAATAATGCAACGTAAATAAATATAAATTTTATGTGAATTAATGCAGATAGTGGATGCCTAGGCTTATCTGGCCGAGGAAGGACGCATACTCCGCGAAAGTCAACGGGGAACTGAGAAAAAGTTTTGATCCGTTGGTGTCCGAATTGAGTAATCACGCTAGCAGAGATGCTAGTGGCCCTCATTTTTAATGAGGTGGGTAACCCCCCGAACTGAAATATCTAAGTAGGGGGAGGAAAAGAAATCGTAAGAGATTCCCTAAGTAAGCGACGAGCGAACAGGGAGTAGCCCAAACCAGAATTTATTCTGGGGTTGTAGGACTTCAATATTCGATTTGTATATATAGAAGAACACTGTGGAATAAGTGACCATAGAAGGTGAGAGTCCTGTAAACGTAATATATACAAACGATAGAATGTTCCTGAGTAGGTTAGGAGACGGCAAACTCCTTTCTGAATCTGGGGTGACCACACTCCAAGGCTAAATACCAGATAAGACCGATAGTGAACGAGTACCGTGAGGGAAAGGTGAAAAGAAGGGTTGAAGACCCCGTGAAATAGAACCTGAAACCATCTGCTAACAATCAGACAAAGCCCATTTACTGGGTAATGTCGTGCCTATTGAAGAATGAGCCGGCGAGTATTTGACAACTGCTTTAGGTTAAGGCATTCCGTGCCGAAGCCGTAGTGAAAGCGAGCGTGAATAGCGCGATTTCTGTAGTTGTTGAATGACCCGAAACCGGGTGAGCTTACCATGACCAGGATGAAGCCCTGATAGTATCGGGGTGGAGGTCCGCACCGGTGTATGCTGCAAGATGCTCGGATGAGTTGTGGTAAGAGGTAATATGCCAATCGAACCCGGAGATAGCTGGTTCTCCCTGAAATATATTTAGGTATAGGGTCACGTGAAGCTGCAGGGGGGTAGAGCACTGATTTGATGTCTGGGGATAAAACTTCAGCATCTAGTCAAACTCCGAATACCCTGTCAGTGTTTCGTGGCACTCAGCACCTGGGAGCTAAGTTCCAGGAACAAAAGGAAAACAAACCAGACCAACAGCTAAGGTCTCAAATTGTATGTTTAGTGGGAAAGGAAGTGTTAATCCTAAAACACCTAGGAGGTCGGCTCAGAAGCAGCCATCCTTTAAAGAAAGCGTAACAGCTCACTAGCCGAGGATTAGCGCGCCGAAAATCCAACGAGGCTCAAACATACAACCGAAGCTTTGGGTTTCACAGAGCAATCTGTGGAGCGGTAAGGGAGCGTTCTGTGTGCATTGAAGGTCCACCGTAAGGATGGATTGGAGCGATCAGAAGTGAGAATGCCGGCATGAGTAGCGAAATTGGGGTGAGAATCCCCGACTCCGAAAGACCAAGGTTTCCGCACCCACGTTCGTCGTGTGCGGGTTAGACGACCCTAAGGTGAGCCCTCGAGAATGAGGGGTAGCCGATGGATTACTGGTTAATATTCCAGTTCTTAGTATGAATCATTTGACTTGGGGAGGGACGGTTTTGGATAACATATAAACAGTGGTGAATATTGTTTCTAAGCACTAAAGCAGCTTTACTAGGCAAATCCGGTAAAGCGTTTATCTGAGGTGTGATGGGGCTCTAATCCTTCGGGAGAGGAGTTATATGCGATTTCAAGGTCCTGGAAAAGCTTCGCAAGGAGAGTCATATTAAATCGTACCGATAACCGACACAGGTGGTCAGGTCGAGCAGACCGAGGAGAGCGAGAGAAGGTAGTTTAAGGAATTCGGCAAAACAACTGGGCGTAATTTCGAGAGATGCCCTCCTCTTTACAGCAATGTGAAGAGGCGCAGTTAATGTCATGGGGTTGACTGTTTACCAAAAACACAGGTCTGTGCAAACTCGTAAGAGGAAGTATACGGGC
>CAZUHV010000002.1:312341-351388 GCA_964620965.1 uncultured Pseudomonadales bacterium | reverse complement strand
CTACTTACACAGTGATAACAATTCTCTTGAGAAGGTGGTGGAGTTGGTGGAGGTGTTGAGGTGACGAGACAGCAACCAAGAGTTTTGCTTCTATCTCCGGAACAGACACCGTTGGGGGAAGGATTACAACTACAAGTATTACTATATGGACCACAAGAAGTTCCCTGAGTATTACCACCAGTTTGACAAATACTATTACCTGGAACCCAGCCAGTACAGGTACAGTTGTAATTTGTTCCTTGAAATTCATTTCCACCACATGTTAATGCTCCTTGCACAGTTTTGATACAGCTTCCAGATGAACCTCCAGTAGGGCAGGTATAATCTTGACTAGGCACAATAGTGTTAGGGTCATTGTAACAATTATATGAACCATTTTGAGATGGCAGACAACCTCCTACATATAAATATGCACTTGAGCCAGTACAATCATATGGAGAACATGCTTCATCTGCAAAAGCACTTGGTATCATGAATACAAAGAAAATAAAAAAAAGTAGAATCTGGAGTGTTTGTTTTCCTATTTTTTTCATTTCCATACAATTCCTAGTACAGGTAAAATTTTTCCATTAGGAGAGTCTGGTAAGTATTCGATATTACCAGATTGCCAGAACTGACTTTGGTTATCCCAATATTTGATGAGGTAATCATAAGTGTATTTAGATATAAGTGAGTTTTGTATGGATGTTATTGTTTCATCAAAAAAGCTATTATCGTATGGGCTTAAAATTAGGCTCAATTGTTCTCCTGAATCAAAAATCGGTTCAGTCTCAAGGTTGTTAGCATTCTTTTTATTTCTTTGAATTTCTCCAATTATTAGATCTCCTGTAACGTTTTCAGGGTCTTCTATAACATCCCTATGGACATTACCTCCATAAGAAAGTTTGAGACCTTGAGCATCATTAAATAGAGCCCCAGTAATCAATAGCACTTTCTGTTTGTTCATATCGACATCTAAATACTCACATTCAGTTAATAGTTTGACTTTTATTTTTTTTGTTGAATCATCAGACAACAAAAAGTCAAAATCAGATGAGATGTTTTTTGTTATAGTGCAAGGTAATGTTGCAAGATTTTCACTCCCGTAGGGAGATTCTAATGGGAAAATTTTTTTAGTTTCTATTTGCGTTGTTGGAACTGAATCTTTATTAATTTTTAAGTAAGACAATCCTAAAATTATTGAAACCAAGACCATCACAACAACAACAGAAAGAATAATTCTTCTTTTCTTATTTTGCGTCTGTTGGTTATCAATCTCCATAAAAAAATAATAGCACTATTACAATTTTAAGGGAATAGCTAGTTAAAAGTCTTTGACCCAAGTTGAAGAGATTGGAATAACAACTTCTATTTTTTCTCCACTTGGTAGAGTTACTTCTATATAAGAATCTTGGTAATTTCCATCCCAATAATCTTGTTGACTACCCCATTGTTTATGAACATCTGAATTATAAAAAACATAAGGAGCGTTTGACAATTCTCCCCCATCAGGATTTGTCATTCCTGGATTATTTGGCATACTAAATGTTAATTGTACACCATCACCTATACCATAATGTGGGTCATAATCTAGGCCTAGCCTACTTTTTAAGAGTCTTTCTATCTCTCCTGGAACTAGATCAGCAGTAAGTCCTACTGAATCAGGGTCACCTCCTATATCTTTTAAAACTCCTGAGTTTCTTTGCCAGTTATATTTTCCATCTGGGCTTTGCCAAACACTAGAGTCTATTATCCATCTTGCTATTTGACCTTGATCAGTTTTTATCCAAATTCTTGTTAAAGCGTAGACTCTTAAGTCACCAATTTGTAGATCCGTTAATATTGTAGTTTCAACTTTTCCATATTGAGTGCCAAGTCCAACTTCTTCATTTACATTCATAAACTCCGTACTTGATGAACCAGGTCCCATTAATTCTGAGTCCATGAACGGTCCATCCAGCCATTGTGGTTCTCCTTTTTCATCAGTATATCTTGCGACCATGAAACCATCAGAGTTATAGGCAATTGGATAACTAAATGATATTGTTTCATCAGTTTTATTTCCGTTTGCATCATAAACAATTTCTTCTCTTGTTACAGTTTCTATATGAGTAACTGTCTCTCCAGCTGCTAAACTTGCTAATTGAATATTTTCAGAAGGGTCTACATTAACAGGTGGTGTTTCTTCTGTTGGCGTTTCTCCAGTAGGAGTTGGAGCAGGAACAGCAGTTGGAGTCAGTTCAACATTGCCGTTAGTCGTTTTTGCTAGAACTGCAACTTTCATTCTTGCTTCACCTTCACCTTGAAAGAAGTTGACACTACCATCCTCTGTTTGTTCATAGCTATCAGCTGCAAATTCTTCTACAATTGGATCAGAATCTGGGACTCTAGTAACGACATATGCTTTTCCACCAGTCATTACAAAGGATGTATTATTATCAAATGAAATTACAGGTACTTCTGCGAACGTCTCTGGAGTTGGAGTACTTGGAGCATATTGGGCTATCCAATCTATAACAACAGAGTCTGGGATTGGAGTTCCAACTGCTTCTGGACTCTCTTCAGCTACAGGAGCTTCTTCTGTTACAGGATTTTCCTCCGTTTCTGGAGATTCGGCTTCGGCCGTTGGCGCAAAAGCAGGGCCTTCCGGTAATTCTGGTGCTGCTTCTGTTGGTTCTATTTCTACGACCTCAGTTATTGGGGTAGGATCGACTGGTTGTTCTGTTCCAACTGTGTTGGTGCAAGAAACTAATATAAAAAGAAAGATGATTGCAAAAATTACGGTCCAAACTCTTCTAGAAAACTCTCTACTAATCCTACGATCTTTTCCGCCTTGAATTGATCTTCCACCTTTTGTAACACGGTTAAAAGAAGAATCTCCAAAAAAAAGTGCAACTTGTTCCATTTCTCTAGGAGTTAACTGGTCTAAACCATTATTTACTCTAGCTAGTGCAGGAGCAAGTTGCATTCCCACTACAGGAAATGAGAAAGATTCAACTATCGCTAGAGAGAGTTGGTCAATTTTTTGTTGAAAATTCTGGTACTTGTTTTCTAGGCCTTCCATTGCAACACGAATTTTTGTTTGTAATTGGTCTACAATGAAAGTAGCTTGAACTTTGCTCTCTTCTATTCTTTCTTTTCTAAAGATTCCCATTTTTCCCCACTTTCACATCCCATATTTTGGATGTATAATATATGTTTTCTATAATTATTTGTTATTACTGCATCAAGTATTTTATTAAATACTTAAATTCTTCATATTCTACAGCATTATCTTATAATAATTCAATGCGTAATAAATACGTATTAATAGTATTTTCAAACATACCAAATGCTGTTTAAATTTACAATCTCATAATAACACTTTAGATATTATTATGACACATTAGCAGTCTATTGATACGTCTGATAAATGTTTATCTGAAAATAAAATAGCGATCTGTCAATCATATTTAAGATGACTTTTCCACAATGCTTCTTGATTTATATTTGGGTTTTGTGTGTATATAATTTTAAAATTTTTTATTACAACTCACAAATAGTTTGTAATTCAAAAGTAACTACTTAGTCAAATACATAACTAACGCCGCCAACGTTTTTGCCCCCCATTCGAGGTGCTGTGGAGATGAATACTCATCGGGATTATGAGCAACTCCATTTGGACTTGGACAAAATAGTAACAGTGATTTCACCCCTGCTCTGCTTGGATTTTGAATATCGTGTCCCGCAGCACTAAATGAAGTAATAAAAGGGGCAATTTCTAACTTTGAGATAAGATCTTCAGCGAAACGAACTAATTTGCCACACATTCTCACAGGTTCTCCACTACCTGGAAGTGGCTGGCTAAACTTAAGGTCTGCAACAGATCTAATTGCCTTTTTCATTTGAGCAATCATTCGTTGTCTAGAAGTATGATCAATGCCACGCAAATCAATTCCTAAATCAATTTTGCCTTCCTTAATATGAAAAGTAGAAACAGTTCCAACACATTTATGTTCACTACAGTCGTTAGCAATCTTGTTTATTGTTTCAATAACGGCAAAAGCTTTTTCTTGTCGTACTTGTAGTATCTGTGGGTCAAAGAACGGCTCTTCTGGTTGTTTACTATGAGTAAGCACAACGATATCTCTACCATGAGTTTTTTTTAACTGTTCTTGCTGTGTTTGAATAGCACTATATATATAGTCCACTACAGATTCTGGGTTTTCTCCAGTAATACAAATCGGTGTATCAACAATACCAGGAATTTTGTTCATTGCTTCTCCGTGTATTAGACAGTCACCAATCGCAATTTGATTCTTGTTTCCTTGTGCGTATAGTTGTTTGTTGAGGTTGATTATAGTTTGGAGCACTCTGCTTGAAATAATAAGTCCGTCGGTTCTGAAAAGCTCTCCCATTGGAGTTGCTCCAGAATGACCGGCTACTCCATTTATACGAAGGTTCATGAAAATATCATTTGGTTTATGTTCTAATGGCTTGAGTGTTTCTCTACCAATATCAAGCTTGTATCGTTCTGGCGCAGCAATTGCGTCTACAACAACTAACTTATCTGGGTATCTTCTATCTTGTGCTACGTGGAATTCAATAACTGCTTGAAAGTCTACTTTGTTAAGAAACGGTTTTGTGACATCTCTTGGATCATAGCCAAGATTGATAAGAGCTTGGCGCATAGTAGTGCCTTTTTTGTCGGCCATATCAAGTTCTTGATCAGTTAAACCTTGAAACATTCCTTTTGAACCAAAGAGCGCAATATTAAATCTTGCCGATTCTTCTCCAGTAACGGCGATAACTTTGATAGTTTTTTTGGGTGTAATCCCCTGCTCTTTGAGTTTGCGTACTATGTGGATTGCAGAAATCACGCCGGTTGTTCCATCATACATACCTGCTTCTGGGACGCTGTCGAAATGTGACATCATTCCTATAGCTGGTAGATCTGGTTGGGATCCTGCATATGTTCCGATTAAGCCGAGAGGGTGCTCTTCAACTGTCATACCAGCAGCTTCCATTTGAGTTTTGAGATGAGCTCTTGCTAGCTTGTCTTCTTTTGAAAGAGCTAGACGGTTTACGGCAAATCTTTGAGGGAGTTCTTTTGATGGCTCAATTTGAGTGCCGCCAATTTGGGCAAGCTCAATAATGCCTTGTTCGATTTCAGGCCCTGAGATTGTTTCTAGAACTCTATCTGTTTCAGGATGAATTCTGATTTCAGGTTGTTTTCTTGTAGGAGCCTCTTCTTCTGGATGTACTCTTGTGCCACTCATGTATAGAGTATATCAGAAGGTGTCAAGAGAGCAAGTGAAAGCTATTCAGGAGAAGGATTTTTATAGCTTTCAATTAATTGCCTAATAAATTTAGACTTAGTGGTGTTATTTTCTTTGGCAATTCTAGATAAAAATTTGTGTGTTTTTTCTTCCATCATTAAATTAAAACGGATTGATTTTGAGACTCTTTCAAGTTTGATTTTTGGTTTAGATTTTTTAATTTTTTCAGATTCTAGAAACTTTTGTAGCACAGAGTTAAAGTTATTTTCTTGTTCCTTAGTTGGATTTATGTCTAGATCAACGAAAAAATCTAGTTCTGAGTGGGTAAGATATCCACTATTTGATGACTCGAGGAAGGTATTGGCCTGATTGGAAGTTGTAATTCCGCCATTCTCAATGAATACTTCTATAATTTTTAATAGTAGTTGCCTATTTGTTGGAACTTTATTGTTTCTTTGCCAGTGATAATAGAGACTCTCACAGTAGATAACATTGTGATCAGCAAGAGCATCTGCAAACTGCCCAATAGTATTGAAGCCTGCTTGAATTCTGAAAAGTTTGAATAGCTGGCCAAAAGTGGGTGTGGTTGGTTGTAATTTGTTTTTTGTCACTTTCTAATTTTCACTTAGTAATTATCAAAGAAGTTTCTTGCGTAATCCTTACACATAACTTCAGTTGATATTTTAAGTAGTCTCTCTGGTTGAGGTCAATGTATAAGTTTTATACAATGACAGAGATATTTTTGACTTAATTGTCATAAGTCAAAGTATTCAAATTTTGCCTTTTATTATTTTTAAACAATATACTTTTTTACTCTTGTAGTCATAAAAAATATGTAAATTTTACAGATATATGACATTTTTTTCATATTTTTTTCATCAGACCTGTATGAAAATTGAAAAAACCTTTAACTACAAAACCGAATGAAAAAACTAAACAAGACAATTATTCAAAATTTTTATAATTCAGATGATGGAAAAGGGGTCGAAGATTTGTTCTACTTTATATCTAAGACACTGGCCTGCTTACCTAAGATATATACAAAAAAATATAAGACAGCAGAAAGTAATTCTAGGTTTTTAAATTCAGGCGGAAAAGCATTTGAAAAAGTTTTAGATGAATTACTGTTTAAACTTAAAGATACTAGAGTTTTTAATAAAAAATTCATGGGCCAAATTCATCCTCAAGGAAGTAAGGTTGCAATCCTTGCCAAATTCATTGGTAGTTTTTTGAATACTAATACTGTAGTTAAAGATGTTTCTCCAGTTGAAAGCAAGATGGAGGCAGAGGTTATTAGACAGATTGGTTTATGGTTTGGGTACAAATCTGAAAATGTTGGAGGGAATATTGTCTCTGGGGGAACAACTGCAAATTTAGAAGCACTTTGGATTGCAAGAGAAAAAGCAAAATTAAAAAATAGCAATGCGACATATTTTGTTTTGGCAACTGAAATGGCACATTATTCAATAGCTAAGTCAGTTGATATTCTAGGTTCGAATATTAAATTAGTTAGTTTGCCCATAAAAGATTATTCATGTGATATCGAAAAGTCAAGAGAGTTGGTGAAGAAGATCTCAAAGAGAAAGAAAAACGTCATTATGGCGGTAATAGGTATTGCAGGAGAAACAGAAACTGGCTTAATTGACGATTTGAATGCTTTGTCAAAGATAGCAAAGGCTCAAGGGGCTCATTTTCATGTTGACGCTGCATATGGGGGGCCATTTATTTTGTCTAGCATTAAAGAAAAGTTTTTTGGTATTGAAAAAGCAGACAGTATTGTCATAGATCCACATAAAATGCTTTATGTTCCATATAACGCCGGAATGGTATTACTCAAAAATAAAAATGATTTAGCTCTAGTGGACAAAGTAATGAAATCAAAAGCTAGGTATCTTTTAACAAATGGAAAACAGTTAGAGATAGATTTGTCCAACAGAAATCACGGAACTTCTAGAATTGAAGGCTCTTTAGGTTCAGAGTCTGTACTCGCTATCTGGGCAACTTTGAAGCTCTTTGGAGAAAAAGGTATATCAGAATTACTTAATTATTTATTGGAACTTACAAATTTTGCATACAGTAGGCTAGTTGCATCAGATGAGTTAAGACCACTGTATAAGCCAGATATAAATACAATACTCATTGGCATTAAGGAAAAAGGTTTGTTAGACGACGAATACAACAAGCTCATTGATGAAGTGCAACGAATTGCTGATTTAAGTGGTTACTATCTCTCGGTAAATCATTGTATAGAGGGAGAAAAATCCGCATTAAGAATGGTTATTATGCATCCACATACAACTCAATCTGATATTGAGAAATGTATAAATTTCTTTGAAAAAGCAATACAAAGTTACTTGAAAAAAAGGAGTTTATGAAAACAAAAGTTGAGAGTGTGAAACCTAATATTTTACTCTTTGGTCCACCAGGTGTCGGAAAATCAACAGTTGGTATGGTTTTCCATGACGAATTTGGAATGAATTTTTATGATGCAGATAACGAAATGAATTTGAGGGAAAAAAGAAAAGTGAGCTCAGGCAATTGGAATGATGCAGACAGAAAAAAACTGTTAGTTAGAATTGCCAAAAGAATAAATCAGATGTATAGAAACTCAGAAAATGGGTTAGTTACTTCTGCTGCACTCACAAAGGATTGGATGAGAGTTTTTCTTGATGAAAAAACGAGTGGTTTTTTACAATTTGTTCTAGTTACGACTTTAATCAGTCGATTGGATTTAGAAGAAAAAGTTCGATTGAGATATAGGGAGGGTCACCCTATATCCTTAGAAGCTTTTAGGGAGTTCAGTAATCAGTTCGAATACCCTACTTCTCAAAATGTGATTGAACTGAAAAATCCACATTCAGTTGGTGAGTTGAATCTACTAATAGAAGAGATTGATAGAGTATTAAAAATAATTAAGGAATAAAATATGAAACTTTTCACGAAAGAATTAAATAAAGCAGATCAAAAAATTGAAGAAAAGAAAGTGTTTTTGGGCAAAGATGTACAAATTATAAGGCCAGGTGAAACTTTTGTCAGTCCAGAAACACAAGCGCAGTGGCTCATTGGTTTATTAAATAAAATGTATTTTGAGCATGGTGTTTCGAAGAATGTTCAAGCTGTTATAGACAGTATTAAATCAGGTAAAGAAAAGTATTGGTTTGCTTTAGAAAAGGGACAACCTGTTGCTGTAGTTGGTTTAATTGATCAAGGGGGAAAGGTTGAAATTGGGAGGGCTGTTTCATTTGCTAAAACTAATGGGTTGGGAGGGCTTTTATATTTAGAAGCTGCAAGAGATCAACAACTCAATTCAAACAAACCTTTAGTAGCCGAAGTTAGAGCTGCTAGTGAATTTCAGGGTATTCCTGGAGGGATAGCTACTTTAAAGTTAAACTATGAGTATCTTAATTTTTTTCCTCATGCATTCATTCCAATGTTTGGTCATGGAAATCCATATAGACAGGAGTTTTTCCTATTAGGCTCTGATGAAAAAATTGAGTATGCAAACTCTGTTGTACCAGATGATAATAAAGTGAGAAGATACTTAAAAAATCATGGTTTGGGTTTTGCAGATGAGTTTATTCAAAACCACGACATTTCTAAAGGAAAAAGACAAGGCTCTGATAAGTATGAGATCCTTATGTCGTCTCCAATAAGTGTTGTTGCTCCAAATGCAAAGGGTAGTTCTCTTGAAGTTGTGGAAAAGGCAAATAGGAATCCTGGTATACTACAAGTAGTTGAGTTAGCCCCTCACAATATGTCAGCTTTAATAAATTTATTGAACAATAATTATATTCCAGTAGGCATAGATTCAGGAACGAGTGATTCTAAAAATTCTGTGTTATTGCTCTACAAGCTGAATAGTAATATTCTTCTAGCTCCTAGTGTATTTGAAAAAAGAAGAGATCGTAGGTCAATTCAATCTCTCTTTTCAAGAGAACAGCTACAAATTCTTGACCAAATATCAAGATCTATAAGAAAGTAAAAAATAATTAAAAGGTTGGTAAAAGTGAATGAAGTTTTGGATTTAACAAGAGAATTAGTTAACATACCCTCTATCACTTCTGAGAGTGATGAAGTTGAAAAAATTTTTAGCAAAGTCAAAGAATATCTTGGTCCATTAGTTTCTTATAAAAAATTTGAAAAAAATGGCTTTGTTTCATATCTAATTGGTAACACCGCAGACATGATGAATCCAACAGTCTTGTTAAACGGACATGTCGATGTTGTTTCTGCAAGTGAAAGTGAGTTTTTTTGTTATGAGAAAAAAGGCAAACTTTTTGGTAGAGGTACTGGGGATATGAAAGGATATGTAGCGGCAATGATGGTTGCATACAAAAAATGGTTGCAAAATGGAAATTCTAAAGGTGTCTCAATGTTATTGACTTCAGATGAAGAAATTGGTGGGTTTAATGGAGTAAGATACGTTTTAGAACAAGGACTAACAGCTAAAATTGCCTTCATTCCAGATGGTTTAAGCGACTTTAATGTTGTTGCCTCGCAAAAAGCACCGCATCATTTTCACGTTAGAGTCACTGGTAAGGGAGGCCATGCTTCAAGAGCTTTCGAATTAGAAAATCCATATAATAAGTTGTTTTTACTTTACTCTGATATGAAAAAAAAGTATGCATGTGCCTCAGTTAAAAATAGTTGGGATTCAACTTTTGAATTGACAGTTGTAAACCAAAAAAATCAATCGCCGAATCAAATCCCAGAATCAATTTCAGCATGGTTTAGTTGGAGATGGCCTTTAGAAAAAGTATCTTTTGAAGAAGGTGTTAGAGACATGAAAAAGTATTGCAAAAAATATGACATTGAATTATTAGATGATGGGCATGGACAAGGAGAAGGATTCTTAGTAGATAAAGAATCCTGGTATATTAAAGAATGGATGAAAATTGTTTCAGAAGAGTTAAAAAGAAAGATCTATATAGTTAATGAACATGGAGCCTCAGATGCAAGGCACTTTTATAAGTTTAATATTCCAGTGCTTGTAACTTCTGGTATTGGAGGTAATATTCATGCGTCAGAGGAATGGGTTGACGTGCAGAGTTTGTTACAACTATCAAACTCTATTTACATATTTTTAAATAAAGTTGTTTAGCAAATGAAAAAAAAAGATTTAAAGGAAATTACTATTAAACCTGATTTAAATACTTTATTTTGTTCAAGCTCAGGTTTAATTAAAGATACAAATGAAGATAAGTTTGGCTATAAAGTTACTCATAGAGGTATAAGGGTTTGCTTTTGTGATGGACATTGGGGTACACAATCCTCAGAGGATATTGTTGATTTTATGTTAGCTTTAGAAACATTTCCAAAGTCAAAAAAGAGTGCTTTTTTTATTACAAAAAAAATTGAGAAGATATTGTTTGATAATTTTGGAAAGCCAAATTTAGATGAGAATAAGGATTTTACTCCTGAGTCTAGCTTTGTTGTATATGAACAAAAAGCTGATTCTCTGAGTGTTTTTGGATATGGGGATGTTCGTTTTAGCATATTTCGAGATGGTCGACTTATTTTCAAATTACAAACAAACCCAACTTGGTTGGGAGCCTTCTCATATTTGGGCTTAAGAAATAGAACTTCTGTTGAGAAAGCTATATGTTTTTCGAAGGTATTACTTCAAAAAGGTGATGTTATTTTTACCTATACTGATGGAGTTGATGAGTGCATCTATGAAACCAAAACACTTGATGAATCATTTTTTTTGGATGTATTTGATAGTAACTCTAGTTGCGATGCAGCATCAAATAAAATTTTACAAGAGATCCTGAAAAATGGGGCTGAAGATAACTTTAGTTATGGAATACAGATACATAACTAGTGTAAAATTACAAATGATGAGTTTAAATTATGAAAACTATAAGTAAAAACTACTATTATTTTTTGGTGAAAGCTTTGTAAAGGCAGAGATTTAATAATAATTTAAACCAGCTTTTACAAAGCTGGTTTTTTTATATGTTAGGCAAGAAGAGAAATTAATATGAAAATGAATAATCAAATTTTTAGAAGAAAAATAGAAGAAAAAATCTGTGAACTAGAACTAGAGATGGGTAAATTAGAAAAAAGTTTATTAACTACCGGAAGCTGTAGATTTATTGGTCTGATAGAAATGAGGAGTAAAAAAATCAAAGGTTTGAAATTAATTTTAAGAAAAAAATTAAATATTGATCGAAAAACGCTTTATATTAATAGATATAGTTTAGGCTTTGAAGGTTAGTGACTATCGATTCTTTTTAGCTTTATTCTTAAGAAGTAAATTTCTAATAAAGTGAGCTTTAGAAACATTCGCTTTTTTTGCTTCCTCGGATAAATATAAGTAAACCTCTGGTGAAAGCATCATATTGAATCTCACATCTTCTAGGTTTTTTAGGAATTCAATAGCATTTTCAAGTTTTGTTTTGAGATTTTCGTGGGTATACTCAATTAGCTGGAAGTTATTCTCATCAATTCCAAGAATAAAACCTGGTGAGTGGTTTTTTTTGTGTAGAGCAATTACAGGAGTGTGTGTGTCTAAAGCATGCTTAATTAAATACCCCATTGTGAGACTATGAGTGGATACTTCTAAAATAACTAAGTCGGAATTTTTTACGTAATCTAAAGCTTGTTGGTAGACAATTTGTTTATACTCGTCTGTAGAGTTGTAGAATGTATTTGCATCACTGTTAATTTTATAATCGTCAACATGCTTATGTCCGAGTTGCTGTATTGCTGAATATATAAGGTCAAAGTCTTTTTTGTCTTCTAGAGAAGCTCTTGCAGATGCAGTAAAGTAAATATTCATTATTTTTCTAAGTCTTCTGAGATTAGTTTTCTAATATATGCGGCTTTTGAAAGGTTCTCTTTTTCTGATTTTGATTGAATGTGGTTGATGAGGTTTGAAGGAAGCATTAAGTTAAATCTGACGTCAAGTTCTTCGCTTGCTATGCTAAGAGCAAGTTGTAGTTGTGATTTTACATTTGTGTCATTATATTCAATAAGAATTACCTTAGTTCTATTCTCTGCCTTAAGGCTATATGGAACTGAAGAAATATTCTCTTTATAAAATAATATTACTGGTTTGAAAAGAGAGATAGCTTCAGCCATCTCTATGCCTAGATTAATATCTTGTTTTGTACCCTCAAAGACTACAACATCTGCATTTCTTAGCCATTGTTCTCTACTTTTTCGATATTGAGCGGACTCTTTTGGAGTTTCATTTTTAATTTCGCTAATTTTTCTATGTAAATAATGTTCAGTAATAAGGGTGTGCCCCATTTTTTTAATATATTCAGCAATTTTTCTAAAATTAGCTTGATCGCCATCGACAAGAGCCATGAAATGTATTTTCATTTATTGGTATTTTTATTCATATTTTTAATAATTAGACTTCGTATATATGCTGCTTTCGAAATATTATTCAGTTCTGATTGCTCTTCAATATAATTAAGTTGTTCTGAATTGAGCATAAGATTAAATCTTGATGAATTACTATTTTTTGAGTCTTCAATAGCTTGTTTTAGCATTTTTTTTAGATTCTCAAAGTTATATTCGATTAATTGAAACTTTTCATATTCTATTCCTTCTAGGAATGCGGGCCTATTGTTTTTTGTATATAAGGCTATTACCGGTTTTTTCATGGAAATCATTTTCATAATCATATACCCCATTGAGACAGAGTGCTGGGAGACTTCTAGGATCATTAAGTCACAGTTTTTCATGAATTTATTCATAGAATTGAAAAGGTCCATGTTTTCATTTTGATTATATGAATAAACTTCCTCTGGTGTGACAGTAAACGGATAGTTCCCTACATATGAGTGACCAAAGCTTTTGATGATTTTATATATGGTATCGTAGTTTGATTTGAATTTTTTGTAGCCTCTGATAGAAGCTGTAAAGAAGATTGTCATTATTTACTATTTTTATGTAATTTTCGATATATTAGCTGGTTAATTTAATTGATAATCAAAATTTTTTAGAATTATAGCATGTGAGTATTAAATTTTATCTTAATGTTATAATAAGCAATGTTTTTACATATGCGATATATATCGCACAGTAATTCAACTAAGAGATTAATAGAACTATGAAGCATTCTAAAAGTAAAGTGATCGATTTGTTAGGTAAAAGAGTTAGGATCTACAATCCTCCCAATGGTGAGCATATTAATGTGGCTAACTTTGCAAACAATAAATACGATAAAAGAACAACTTTCAATTATTTATTTTTTGATTTTTTTGATTTTTTTAAAGACATTATTGATTCCAAAGAATATGAATATAATTTAGATAAAAGTAATGTTTATATATTACCTGAGGTTAAACGAGTAGAAAAAAGTTTTAAAGTTATTAGAAAGTATTCAAACAATGATAAAGATTTTTCATACTCTTTCTCAAAAAAAGTACTACTAGCTTTTAAAGATATATATTCTGAAATAAATAAATATTTTTCATGGCAAGATGATGATTATTTTATTGTTCCACTTAAAGGTGGTGGTTTTGTGATTAATCTTTTTGAGATAGATGCGGAAGTAATATTACCTATTGAAGCCAAAAGAGTGCCCTCAAAAAAACATGGTTTTTTAGGCTTAGGAATGAATATTTTTTCTGATGAAGTCCAAAAGGTTAACGACATGATTTTAAAAATGCATGGCAAAGAAATTACATTTTTAGAAGTTTGCGTTGCCTCTGGAATGACAACTATTGGTTTTTTGTTAGATTTACATGAAAAAGGTGTAAAACCCAAAAGAGTAAAAATTTTGACTGCCGCTTCATCAATTCAGGGAGTTAAAATCATAAATTTAGTCGCAAATTATTTGGAAATAGATGTTGTATTTCATACTGGTCAGCTTATAGAAAATGTATCTGATTTTTATGATGTTACCCAGGACTCTATAGTCTACGAAGATGGTAGTTTTGTTGTTAAAAGTCCTGAGACAGCTTATAACATAGTTAATGGTATATAATACTTGGAAGTAAAAAATTTGAGAAAGAAGTATTTATGAAAATAATGATGGTTGGATCTATAAGAAATTCAGCAAGCTCTAGTAATGCGTTGCTCAAAATGATAGATGTTCTAAAAGAGGAGGGTCATAAAGTTATACATGAGCATATTACACAAACTTCTCAAACAGACCTAGATCAAATGACAAGTGCAGATAATCATAAATTTCATTCAAATATTTTGAAAAAGATTAAGATTTCTGACATTATCTTATCTGAATGTTCGGAACAGAGTCTTAGTGTTGGATACTTGCTTTCTTATGCGGCTGATCTTGGAAAACCAATTGTTATTTTTTATTCGTCAAAAGCGCCAAAGCCAAACCTTTTTCCAACACTAGCAAATTCTGGTAAATTTTTTCTGGTAAATTATAGTTCAATAGATGAAATATCTAGTTTAGTAAGTGAATATGTGGATTATGCTCAAGACCAACAAGATGTTCGTTTTAATTTTTTTATTTCTCCTGCAATAGGTATTTATTTAGACTGGATTTCTAAAGAAAAGAAAATTCCTAGATCTGTTTACCTTAGAGGGTTAATAGAAAAAGATATGGAAGAAAATGAGGAATATAATTCTTAGTTTTAGATGAAGGTATTTTTTACAGCATCTCCCAGATTACTTAGCACAGATAAAGATCTTCTTTTGGAAATTTTTAAAGAGATAGAAAAACTTGGAAACAGGAACATTTCGAGATTAGTCATTGAAAATGATGTTGAAGCTTTTTACAAGTACGATGAGGCAAATAGAATTAAGCATTTTAAAACAACTGTGAGTCATATAAAAAATGCAGATGTAATAGTTATAGAAGCGAGTATTCACAGCTTGTCAATGGGATACATTTTAGAGAAGTCTTTAAGTTTAAACAAGCAAGTTATATTATTACATCAAAAAGGGAATGAACCATTCTTTTTTTCAGGTATTAATGATGAGAATTTACAAATTATCGATTACTCAAAAGCTAGCATTGGTGTAGTTTTAAAAGAAGCATTTGATTATGCAACAGATCAACAAGATATAAGGTTTAATTTACTAATATCACCGAAAATAGCTAACTATTTATCTGACGTTTCTGATAAAGAGAACATTTCCAAAGCAAGTTTTATTAGAAATCTTATTAAACAGCATATGGATAAAAATTAGCTATTTTTACTTTCTTCCTTCCCATTGCAACCCCATGCAAATTTAGGTATTATTGATGAAGAGGACACTTTTGTGTTCCCTAGTTCTTGTAGCACCAGTACTACAATGCACAGCAAAAGGTAATACCTAAAAAATGAAAAAAATTGCATATACAAATAATCAGTCAGGCCAAGTAGCAATAGTTATTCTTCTTATCATGGTTGTCCTTCTCACGGTTGGGCTTTCTCTTGCCTCTAGAACAACTCAGGATTTATTTCTTTCTCAACAAGAATCAGAATCAGCAAGGGTATTTAATGCAGCAGAAGTCGGTGTTGAAGATGCACTTTCTCAAGATTTTGATGCCATTAGTGGAACAGTCGAGTTAAATCCAACAACTGTTTCTGATGTTACAACAAATACAACTATTCAGCCAAACAGTAGCTTAGAAACACAAATTGTTGAGGGAGCTGCAGTCCATGTAAATTTGCAAGGATATGGTGGCTCAACATTTACGATAGATTGGGCAAAAGAAACTTCATGTGGAAGTGCTGCTTCTCTGCTTGTCTCTATCTATTATTTAGACGGAACCACAACAGAAGTTATCCATGATGCTATCGCACCAGGTAACTGTCGTACAGATGAATTTGCAATTAGTAATGCCTCTCCATCTGATGGAGCATACTACAGAACAGTAGCAATTTCATTACCTGGTGGAACGACTACTCCACTTTTTGCTCGTGTTCGCTCTGTTTACAACGACACAGCAATCAGAATTACTGGTGGAGTTGGGTTTCCAACCCAGTTCTTCATTATTAGATCAGAAGCAAATACAGATGTTGGTGAAGAAAGTCGTACAGTCGAGGTCGGCCGCACTCTCTCTGGAGCCCCATCGTTTATGGATTACGCATTGTATTCAGGAGCAGATATAACAGTAGAACAAGTACCATAAATATAAGAAAGAATTAAGTATGCCTGCCTCAGTTGCCCTAGACATTGGAACATATAGTATCAAAGCTGTTCGTGCAAAAGCTGGAAAAAAAGTAGCAGTTGAGCGTGTTGTTGAAGTTTTTAATGAAACTGGTATTGCTCTTCCAACAGATGATATAACAGTGGCAAAACTCGGGCAGATGATTGACGCAGTTTTTAATGATAATGACTTACCAAGAACAGATGTTCGTTTGGCATTACCAGAAACGGTTGTTTCTACAAAAGTAATTCAAATTCCTCCTCTTTCTGATGCTGAATTGGCTTCGGCAATTGGTTGGCAAGCAGAGCAACACATTCCAATTCCTCCAGAAGAACTTTCTCTAGAATATGAAGTTTTGTATCGTCCAGAAAAAAAATCAGACGAACAAATGCGTGTATTACTTATTGGTACAAGAAAAAGAATGGTTGAACGTTTTATCGGAATGTTCAATGAAATTGGCATAGAGCCTACTCTTCTTGAAACACACATGCTCGCAATTTTGCGCTCGCTCCAATTTACTGCAGAAGATCCAACTACTTTGATTGTCCACTTGGGTTCTTCTAGTATGAATTTGGCAATAGTACATCGTGCCGAGCTACAGTTTGTGATTTCCCACATGAATGGTGGGCAAATGCTCACAAAATCACTAGAGACCTCGATTGGTCTTGATGCAGCTCAGGCAGAACAATACAAGAGAAGCTACGGGCTTGATGGAACTCAATTTCAAGGCAAAGTTAAAGAGGCTTTAACTCCTCCAGTGAATATGTTGCTTACTGAAGTGAGAAAATCTGTGCAATTTTTTGTGAATCAAAACCCTCAAGAAAGTGTTCAGCGTATTGTGCTTTCTGGAGGTTCAGCAATGCTTCCAGGTTTAGTGCAGCATGTTACTAACGAACTTGGGGTTGAGGTTTTGATTGCTTCACCTTTTGCGGGAGCAGATGGCACAATTCCAGAGAATGTAAATCCACCAGCAATGAGTGTTTGTATGGGACTATTACAAAGAGAAGAAATCTAGAATGGCTAAAGCAATTAATTTCGTTGGTGAAAGACGAAAGAAATTAACACAAGCTCAAAAAAATGATCTCAAGATAATGAAGATCTCGATTAATGTGCTTGTTGGAATTTTTGCCATCTTTTTGATTGTTATTGGTGCAAGATTTTATTTTTTATTCCAGGTTAAAAACATCAAAGATACTCAAACTGAAATCAGAAACAGAATTATTTCGAATGAACCTATCGAAAAGGACTACATCATTTTTGCAAACAAGCTGAAAACACTTTCAGTCTTTTTTGGTAAGAGAAAAGATAAGCAAGAAGCACTTGTTTTCTTTAGCGATATCTTTGGAGACGACGTGATTGTTTCTGGAATTGATTTTAGTTCTGCAGACGAAGATATTGTTTCATTTGTCATTAAAGCTCCAAATGTATTTGTTATGGAGAGAGTTTTTAATACATTACAAGAAGAACGGGTCACTAGTGTATATCCAAACATTAAGAAAAGTAACATGAGAAGATCAGCAACGGGAAATTACACTGTGAGCTTGGAAGTAGTTCTTTCTGGACCTGCAAAGGTAGCAACAACAA
This sequence comes from uncultured Pseudomonadales bacterium, assembly GCA_964620965.1. Taxonomy (GTDB): domain Bacteria; phylum Patescibacteriota; class Microgenomatia; order UBA1400; family PJMF01; genus VFLK01. The sequence continues at coordinate 333,499 of CAZUHV010000002.1, read as the reverse complement.
ATGCGGCTGCAGGTAATACAGAGACAGATACAACACTAGAAACTGAAACAGAAAATTAAAAAAACAAGAATATATAATGCCAGAAGCTAAGAAAAAACAACAATTTAACTACAGAACATTCTTAATTAATAGAAGATCTATGGCTATTGCTCTTGGTTTAGGGGCTATTTCTGCAGGCTTAGTTTTATTTGCTATTATTCCTCAGTTTCAAGAAACATTAGATTTAAATTCTCAACTACAAAAGGAAAAGCCAAAACTTGAAAAACTGCAAAAAAAGTTGGTTGAGCTTGATAATATTCAGTTTAGTCCAGAATTTTCACAAAAAGAAATTGTTGATGCTGCACTTCCTTCAAAAAAACCTCTATTGGAATTACTTACCAGTTTGCACACAATTTCTGAAGCAGACAATGTTTCTATAGATGAATTTTCTTTAACACCAGGACTAGTTGCAACTAACGAGGCTGAACTTGTTGCAGAAGCAAAGAAAAGTTCTAAAAAATCCGAAGTTGATACTCTAGAAGTTGAGATGTCTGTGAGTGGTACATTTGCTGATGTTGGTAAATTTTTAATTGATTTAGAAAAAATATCTCCATTTACAACAATTACTCAGCTAGCACTTTCTTCTAATGCAAGAGGAGATGATTTTACTGAAGAGACGAATGATATTAAAGCCAAGATCATAACTCAGTCATACTTCTTTACACAATCAGTATCTGCCTCTGTAGAAGCTCCTTTACCAACCCTGAGTACTCCAGAACAAAACGTTTTGCAAGATTTAGCTGACTTTTCTAACATTGATCTTCCAGACCAAATCGAGATTACAGGAGGAGGACTGCAAGACTTGTTTGGAGTTGATCCTCTGCAATTTGAGTAATAATATATTGATATACCAATATATTATATTAATTCAATAAATTATCAGTGTTTTATTATGACTGCTAATTTCAAGTTGCAATCCAAATAATATCTAAATAACAAAAAAGCCTTGTGCTTTTTATAGCTACAAGGCTTCTCTTTTTTAATTTTTTTAAGTTATTCAGCAATTTCTTCTGAACTTGCTTCTTCAACTGGAGCTTCTGTTGGTTCTGAATCTTTACCATCAGCAATAGTAATTCTTGCTCTAATGCCTTCTTTGATAGCTCTAATTCTTCCAATGTTTCTGATTGAGTGGATAACTGCTCCACCTTTACCAATAACTCTTCCAACATCTTCAGGATTTACATGAATTGTGTACAAGAAGCCTTTTTCGTCTTCTGCTTCTTCAATTTTTACATCTTCTGGAAATTGAACCAAGTGAATCAAGATGTATTCTAAAAGGTTTTTCATTTGTGTTTCCTTTTCTGCTGTTTTCAGCGTATTATTACTCTGCTTTTTCTTCTGTAGGTGATTCAGCAACAGCTTCAGTTGTTTCTGATGCTTCTGGAGCGGTTTCTTCTGCTGGAGTTTCTACAACTTCTTCGGTTACTTCAGGAGCAGCTTCTTTTGCAGCTTTTGCTTCTGCCTTTGCGGCTTCAGCAGCTTCTTTTTCAGCAGCAGCTTTAGCTACAGCTTTTTTAGAAAGTCTAGCTTTCTTTGCTGGGAAAGGATTACCTGACTCTACTCTTTTTGCTAATGCAGCAACAGTTTCTGTAGGTTGTGCACCTTTTGTAACCCATTCGGTGTAAGCTTTAAGATCTAAATCTAAAATTTTTGGTGTTGCTGTTGGTGCATAATGACCTAAAAGTGCAACATATTGTCCATCTCTTTTTGATCGTGCCTCATTAACGATGATACGAAAATGTGGTTGATTCTTCTTACCAAAACGAGCTAATTTGATTTTTAACATAATGTGTTTCTTTGTATATATTTACTAATTTTCACTTAAGAGTTGGAATTATACTCTATTACCAACAATTTCTCAAGTACGGTGTTGAATTTTTTGCAAACTTCTAGAGAGATATTATTTTGCAAAAAATTCAGTGTTTTTTTACTCCTTTATATATTTATTGAGAGCTTTTCTAGCCGCGTCCTGTTGAGCAGTTTGTTTGCTTTTTCCAGTTCCTTTGGCTACTACTGAGTCTCCGACATTTACAGAAACTGTAAACTCTTTGTCGTGATCTGGTCCGACCTCAGTAATTACTTCATATGTAGGAGTATCATATCCAAGTGCTTGCACTACTTCTTGAAGGTAGCTTTTTGCATCTTTATAGAGTTTTTGCTTGATGATTTCATCAATATTTGGGAACAGGACGTTTTCGAGTAATGCAACAACAGTTTCAAATCCTTGATCAATGTAGAGTGCACCTAAAAAGGCTTCTGTGGTGTCGGCTAAAATTCCAACGTTGGAACGGCCTCCAGTTGCTTCTTCACCTCTACTCATGTGGAGTTTCTCTCCAAGCCCGAGTTTTTGTGCAACCTCCGCAAGACTCTCAGTTTTTACGAGAGCACTTCTGTATGCTGTTAAAATTCCTTCTGGTTCTGCAGGGTATTTGTGATACAAAAACTCAGTTGTTGCGAGTTCAAGAACTGCATCTCCCAAAAATTCTAATCTTTCGTTAGAAACCTCTGCGCTTGCGTTTTTTTCGTTAAGAGCACTTCTGTGTGTCAGTGCCATTTTGAGTAAATCTTCGTTTTTGAATACAGGTAGTTGGATGTCGGTCATAAATAGAAATTATCCCAAGAACGCTTCTTCGTGAACTATCATAGCTAAATCATGGATAGTTTCGCACTCTTCTTCAATGTCTTCTGCGTATAAATATACTCCAAAAGCTTTGCCAATGGCTACAACTACTCTTTTAAGATCTGGTCCATAGAGGTCTAGATCTTCTAGCATTGCATCTGGAACAACTTCGTCAAGTTCGTTACCAGTATGATCTGCAATAATGTGTTGGATCTTCAATAATGTTTGTTCGAATTGAGCAGTCTTTGATGTCATGTTTAGTTTTCTTCAGGTTCTAGTATAATTTTTGCAAGAACTCCATTTACAAACCCAGGAGAGTTCTCTGCACTATAATATTTTGCCAGCTCAATTGCTTCATTCAACAAGACTTTTTTAGGAGTCTTCTTTGTATCTGATTCATGAACCATTAAACGTAAAATTGCCAAGTCAACCTTGTTGATTTCATCCAAAGGTCGCTCTGGTGCAGCTTGACTAATCTTTTGATCAATCGCTTCGAGATTTTTGATGATTGCAACAACTGTTGAATCTTCTGGTTTCTCTTCAAGACATATTTGGATGTTCTCTTTGTTAAAAGTACATGCAAACAAGTCTTGCATTAATTTTACGCGTCGGTCATGTCTTTGATCTGACATTGGTATTCCTTATTTATTTTTCAGAAACGCCAAGAGATTTTAAGAATTGTGCCAAAAATCCTTTTTTGTGAGCAGGTACCGCTGTAACTTTTGGATCTTTCTTGAGTGAAGGGGTGTTTCCTCTTCTTCTCTTACCACGCTCGGCTCTTGTTATTTTGTTTTTTGGTAAAGCTCCCATAGCTTCCTTTCAAGTAGTTTTTTCTTGTTGATAGGTGTTTTTTTTGTGAAACACCAGTTTTGCATGTTGGAGTCATGCTTTGTTCATGCCTAATTTTAACGTCTTAGTACTGTCGAGTGCAATAGTTAAGTAATACTGCATGCAGAAAGAACACCAAAATGTGGCGTGAATGACCGATTTTAACGCTAGTTGATGCAAAATACAAGGGGTGGATTGGGGTAAACAAAAAAGCTTCCAAAGTGGAAGCTTTAATTGACTGGGTTTACTACTGGTGTAGTTTATTGAACCTTGTCTACGAATATTTACATTATATATCGATATCTGATTAATTCAATACTAAAAAAATGTGGAGGTGACGAGAATTGAACTCGCAAACCCAGTTTCGTAGACAAGGTTCTACACCAGTAGCACCCCCACAAAACTTGATTTTTTCACATAAACATTACATTAAGCTTAATTCGCTAACGGTTTTACTTCATCTTTATCTACAGAAACAGTAAAAAATGGTTGCCACTCTTTTGGAAGCGTTTCATAAATGTGCTTTGCTTTGCCAATTAACTCTAGGTTTGTCCAAGTAGCAAACTGCAAGTTTGAAAAACCAGACTGCTGTGTTCCAAAGATATCACCACTTCCTCTATTTTTAAGATCTTGTTCTGCAAGCTTGAGTCCGTTTGTTTCTGCTGCAAAATGTTGCAAACGTTCTTTCGCACTTTCTGATTTTGCGTTGCTAAAAAGCAGACAGTAGCCTTGTTGCCCGGCTCTCCCCACTCTACCCCGTAATTGATGCAAACTTGCCATTCCAAAGCGCTCAGAGGCTTCTATAACAATAATTGAAGCAGTTGGAAGGTCTACTCCAACTTCTACAACTGGAGTTGTTACGAGTATGTCGATTTTTTGTGAATATAGGTCTTGTATGATTTTGGTTTGCTCATCTGGTTTCATTTTTCCATGAAGCAATGCAATTTTAAGCTTTTTGCCAGGTTCTATTTCTATTTTTTTGAACTCAGACTTTATAGCTTCGAATGTTTCTTTTGCAGAAGCGATATTTTCAAATGCTTCATGATTTGAAGGGTCAATAAAAGGACAAACAATTAAAGCAAGTTTTTTTTGTTTAGGCGTTGCTATTTCTGTTGTGTGATTTAACTCTTTAGTGATGTCTAGTTCTTTTGCAATCCACTTGTATGCTCCTGCTCTTTTTTCTTCTGGAACAACCCATGTTTTTGTTGGAATTCTTCCTGCAGGAAGTTCATCAATAACACTCACTTTTAGGTGAGAAAAGATTGTGAGCATTAAACTTCTTGGTATTGGTGTTGCAGACATTGTGATTGTATGCGGAATTTGTTCTATTTTTTGTGATTGTGATCTTTGTGTCACTCCGAATCGGTGTTGTTCATCATAAATGACCAATCCTGGTTTGATTGTTTCTAGCTGGTTGATCAAAGCATGAGTTCCAACAAAAAGCTTTGGAGTTGTGTACAAAGAAGTTTCAGTACTGCTTTTTGATTTTGATTTTTGAGTTGTTTTACCTGTTACTAATTGCACTGACAAGTCAGGAAAGATTTTTTGTAGTGTTTCGAAATGCTGTTCTGCAAGTATCTTGGTTGGTGCGATAAGTGCAACAGAATAACCAGACTGAATTGTGTGATACGCGGCAGTTCCTGCAACAACTGTTTTTCCAGAGCCAACATCTCCAATAAGAACCCTATTCATTGGGGCAGTTTTTGTAATGTCAGCAAGAATTTCTGTGATGCATCGTTTTTGCGCAGAGGTAAGTTCGAATGGTATAGTTTTTGGGATTTTATCTTTACCAATTTTCATTGCAGCTGCTGAATGTAGGTTTTTCCAGTGTGCTTTGATTTGTTCTGAGGTTTTGATAAGTCCCAGCAGTTCCTCAATTGCTAATCGCTCTCGAGCCTGAATAATTAAATCTTCGGTATCTGGAAAATGAAGTTGTGTGAGGGCTTCTTTTATTGGTAGGAGTTGCTGTGGAGTTTCAAAAAAAGTGTCTCTCTCACTGAGTTGGTATTTTGTGAGAGCTGTTTTGAGAATTCTTCTGAGTTTTCCTTGTTGAATGTCTAGTGTGCTCGAGTAAATAGGAACGAGTCTTCCTGTATGGATGGTCTCTAAATCTTGTGGAAGTCCATCCGAAAAACTTTCGGTGCCAATTTTTTCTAGCGTTGGTTGCACAATGGTTCCCCGAGCATTGAGTTTGCCGCTAATCATATATGTTGTGTCTGGTTGCACTGTTTGAGAAATAAACTTATTGTTAAACCACATAAGCTTAACTTTTCCGGTGCTATCTTTTGCTGTAGCAGAATCAATCTTTCTTCTATTTTTATAGAAGCTACTTACTTTTCCAACCTGTGCAGGAAAGCTCACCAACTTATCCACTTCTAAATCTTTAATTTGCACAATAGATGATCTGTCAGAATAGCGTAACGGCAAGAATAAAAGTAAGTCTTTAAAGGTGTGAATATTTTTTTCTGCAAATTTTTCTAGAAGTTTTGGGCCAATACCTGCAATTGTGTCTAAAGGTGTCTCAAGCGAATACATACAACTCACTCTACCACTTTCTTATGATAGTGACTAGAGAGTTTCTTTCTGTAATAATGAATCTTATGCTAGCAGTAAATCAAAAGGTTCCCCTTTCCGTAACAGTTTTAGATCAATCTGGAAATACAGTGAGTTTGGAACAGTTTTTGGGAAAACCAATTGTGTTATATTTTTATCCAAAAGACGATACTCCAGGTTGCACAAGAAAAGCCTGCGAATTTAGAGATTTTTCTGGTGAGTATGAACAGTTAGGTATTCAAGTGATTGGAGTAAGTGCAGATTCTGTTGATTCTCACAATTCATTTAGTGAAAAATATAATTTACCATTTCCTCTTTGGTCTGATCCAGAAAAAAAGTTGTTAGACGCATTTGGAGTGTTAGGTGAAAAATCAATGTTTGGTAAGAAGTTTATTGGAATTCGTAGAATGACTTTTGTGATTGATCAAAAGGGAAATTTAGCGAAAGTTTGGGAGAAAGTAAAGCCTGCTGGGCACGCAAAGGAAGTGCTCTCGTTTATTAAAGCAAATGTATTATGACGACTTTTAATAAGTTTGTTCTTAGTGTACTGTTTTTCCTTTTTATAGGTATTGGAGTATTGTTTTTTTTAGTTTTTCGTTTGGATGGTCAAATGAAGAGTTTTCTTTCTAGTAATCCTGGTTTTACGGATTCTGCTAAGATTACTGCGGTGAATAATTCGAATTCTGATAGTTCCGAACCAATAGATATTTCAATTGCAAAAAAACAAATAGAAATTTTGGAGGCATCATCAGAGGCGCTTTTAAAACGAGTTGCAGAATTAGAAGATGAAAAGCTTACAACGAAGTATGTTTCTGTAACAAACAACTCTGAAGCATTTCAAAAACAAATTATTCACATTGGTTCAACAAGCACAAAGGAAAATGATTGGAGCAATTCTGGAATTGAAGTAGTACTTAATACGCAAGATTATCCAAGTAATATAGACGCGACTTTCGAAGCTGGCATTTCTATTATTGGAGGAGAAGGTTGGGCTCGGTTGATAAACAAAACAACAGGTGCAGTAATGGCTATCTCTGAAGTTCACAGTAATACAAGTGAAACAACTTGGGTGTCTTCTCCAAAGTTTAAGTTACATTCTGGTGCAAATATGTACGAAGTTCAGGTCCGCTCAACAAGTGGTGAGGTTGCAACTTTTTCTGGAGCAAGAATTATTTTAACGAATTAACAATCCAAGTTTTTCTAGATCTCCACTAATCCCATTATTTAATGAATCTTGGTTAAGAGTGTCGTCATTGCCAGTTTGACTTGGGATATTTATTGCAATTGGTTCTCCTGTATATGAAAGTGGATTTTGCTTTCTTCTTGTTTGTTCATCTTCGTATCTAAATGAAGGGACAAAATGAAGTCCCAATTTTGTGTTGTATCTAATTTCTAATGAGAAACTTGTTTGATTTCTGATCAATTTTGGTTGATGAGTTGCTGGGTCTACAGTAGTTTCTCCGAATTCAAAGGTAATGCCAACAGGATATTTTGAGGAATTTCTCATTATTTCTTTAGTCCAACCATTAAAACAGCCTGTAATGAGTTCATTAATTCTTTGTGATACAGTGTCTGCACTTTTAGTTTCACTCTTATATCTCGTGAGATACTCTCGAAGTTGTATTTCATTTGCACCAAGCATTTCTGGTGTAAAATCCTGATATTGGCTTAGGCTTACCGGGTTAAAGTTCACTTTGATTGCAGTTTGTAAATTAACGTTAGCGTTGTTAGTTCTTCTTGCTACATGTTTAAGTTTAGGGTGTGGTTCATAATTTGGTCCTATTAACCTGCTTAAGCTGTACAGTTGTTTTGTGACTTGCCTAATTATATTTTCTATTTGTTGTTCTGCGTAGTCAGAGTCATCAGAGTATTCAGTTGTGTCGTGAATAACGACCTCTCTTTCGAGACCAACTATCAATTGGCTTGCTTGAGCGAAAAGTTGTTCTAGAGCAAATGAAAGATAAGGATATGATTTTGCATCTAATTCAGGGTTTGAAATAGCTTCATTAATTTTTTGAGAGTGAAACTCGCTGATAGTAGGATATTGTTTTTTTTCCATTTTCTTTATTTTAGAGATAAAACAAGGCGCTTGCAAAAGTACTGACAAATAATCCAATAATAAAAGTGATTGCGAAGATTTTAATAATTGTTTGTTTAGTTTTTTTTGTCATTGTTGTCTACTCCACTCTAAAGTATTTTCTCTTGCCAATTTTAACAGTTTTCAAATTCTCAGGTATTTCAGCATACACATCAGTAAATTTCTCTCCTGTTTCTGCGTTTTGGACAGCTCCTTGTTCAGCAAGTCTTCTTCGGTTTGAGTTACTTTCTTCTGGTAATGCTTTTTCTAACAATGTTGAAATTGTTGCATTTGCAGCCATTATTGATAGTGATGGGATATCTTCTGGAACTTCTTTATTTTGAACAGTTTTCTCAAAGTTTTCTTCAGCTTGCTGTGCAGATTCTGTATTGTGGTACATCTGCGTAATGGTAAATGCAAGTTTTTTCTTAAACTGCATTGGATTTTCACCTGATGCAATTTTACTTTTCATTTCGTTTACTTCATCCATTGGAACATCAGTTAAGACTTCAAAATAGGTAATGATTTCTTCGTCTGCAGTAGACATTAATTTGCCATACATGTTATTTGCATCTTCGGTTAAAGCTACAAAATTACCATATGACTTACTCATTTTTCTGCCATCTGTTCCGTTAATGATTGGTGTAGTGAGGACCCATTTTTCTCTGTTATTGTATGCTTTTTGGAGGGTTCTACCCATCATCATGTTAAAAGTTTGGTCTGTTCCACCAATTTCTAAATCGACATCCATAGCAACAGAATCGTAGCCTTGCAAAAGTGGGTACATAATTTCATGGCCGTGAATAGGTTTGCCTTCTTCCAACCTTTTTTGGAACATATCACGTTCAATGAGTTGTTGAACAGTTGTCTTTGCCATGAGTTTTATAATCTCTGGCATAGAAAGTTTGTCTAGCCAATCACCATTATGTCGAACTTGAATTTTGCTGAAATCTAAAACTTTGCTTGCTTGCTCTTTCCAGTTTTTGAAATTCTCGTTAATTTGTTCATCAGTGAGTTCTGGGCGTGTAGAATCTTTTCCAGTTGGATCACCGATGCGAACAGTACCATTTCCAATAAGTAAAATGACTTCATGGCCGAGATCAGCAAACTGCTGTAATTTTCTAAGAACCACAGAATGGCCGAGTGTTAATAAAGAACCAGTTGGATCAATGCCCAAATATAATCTGATTTTCTTTTCTTGTAATATCTTTTTAAGTGTTTCTTTACTTGGTAAAACTTCGGCAACTCCTCTTGTGAGGATAGCTTCAATTTGTTTTTCATCTGTAATCATAGGTTTCTTTCTTAGGTAGCTATATTTTTATTGTACCAGGTTTTAAGTTGTAATAAATTCGAGTAACCCTTTTTCATATTCAAGGCAGGAATCAATACTAATCCACTCTGTATTTTCGTGTATGTCTCCTCCAAGTGGTTTCATCATAAGAACTGGAATTTTATATGCTGCAAAGTGTCGAGCATCTGATCCTCCATAATTCTCTTCAATTAAAATCTCACTTTGAGTGTATTTTTGCATTGTTTGAATAAATTTTTGTACAACGGGTAATTTTGTATCTGTATAGGTTGCTAAACCACTACTGAGAAACTCAATCTTAATATCTGCTCCAACTTCTTTTGCTGCTCTGTTTACCTCAGAGAGAATATTTTCTATAGAGTCAGAATCTGGATATCTAAAATCAAGTTCTAGAGTAACAAAATCACAAACCTGATTTACTGATTCTCCACCTCTAATAACTCCAGGATTCATGGTTGTTCCCCAGTTTGGCTCAAAACTGTTTTTTTCATATTTATCTAAAAGTTTTGTCAGCAATTTATTGACCAGAGAAATTGCATTTTTGCCTTTCCAAGGTCGAGAACCATGTGAAGCTCTTCCTTCACAGGTTATGCGAATGTGCAGAAGCCCTTTTGCAGTGTAGACAAAATTCCAGTTGTCTCCTCCATCAGGAACTATGAGATATGTTGGCCTAAATTTGAGTTCTTCTGCGAGGTACGTTGCTCCTTGGAAACCGCCACTTTCTTCATCAGTTGTAATTGCCAATGTGAAAGTTTTATCTGATCGTAATTTTACAAGTTCTTCTATAATTGAAATTCCAATAGGAACTGAAAACTTCATGTCACTGACGCCTCTTCCAAGCGCAATTGTGTGAGTTGGTGTTTTTTGATCCACATTCTTATCTTGAGGAGCTTTGCATTCACGTTCTACAGTACTCATATTCCACAAACCCTCATCACTTGCTGCCACAACGTCGACGTGTACTAAATAGCCAAAATCTGGTTGTAGTAATTGCTTTTCTGTGGCACTTTTTTGATTAGAAATGAGAAGAATCTCTGCTGTTTTATTTTTGAATCTTTTAATAGTTACTGCGCTAGTAACCATAGTACTTACTAAATCCAAAACATGTGCATTTTCTTTCTGGTCTCCATTAAGTGATCGAATTTTTACCAATTGTTCTAGTTGATCTATAAGTTTCTGTTTTGTTAACATATTTCCTTTTTTAACTAAAAAACCCTCCATTTTTATGAGGAGGGCTTATTTGTACACTGTTTTGAATAACTAAATAAACGCTCCCATTTTAAATATGGCAGTAAAAACTAAATAAGTTAGTGTTTATTTTTGTATTCATGTTTTCTGATTATAAAGTTTTTTTATTGATTTGCAAATGAGTTTTATGCGAGAAAAATGAGGATGAGAAAGTTTAAAGCCCTGTAAGAATAAATCCTACAGGGCTTATTTTAAACAAGTGACTACCGCCGTTAGTCACCTGGAATTTTTGTTTTGTCTTTCCTTCTTTTTTCCCGTTTTGGGAGAAAGATTGAAAGACAGCTTATATTATAAGCTATTTTTATGCGTTTGTCAAGTATTATAGGTCTAGGCTAAATGAGTCTATGAACTCATCACTCAAGTGCTCGTGCTCGCTTAAGATTACAATGTTCCAACCAAAATAGCCTGGTGCTTCTCAAGTTCTCTGACTATTTGTTTTCTTACTGGTTTGAGATCTTCAGAAGATATATTATTATTTGGATCATGATAGGTGATTGCAAATGAGTAGTTTAATTTGTAGACATCTTTTAACTCAACATTTTGTATTAATTTGTTAGATTCAAGTATGAGCTTTATGATCTCTCCTACCCTAGTTTTTTTGGGTAATGTAAATGTCATATCCTCTGTGATTATTGCTGTTGTAGGAATTGGTTTATATGTTGGATGAGTTTTTACAACAGCCAGCAATGAAGCAAATTCTAGTTCAAAAGCAACCCTATTTTTCGGCAGTTTAGTAACTTTACCAAGCTCAATGGTTTTTGAACTAGATTTATTTGAGCTATCTTCTGAAATCTCGACGGTTATTGTTCCAGTTGAATCGCTATTTTGAGTTACCCCGAGCGAATCAACAAAGAACTGTTTGAGTAAACTTTCTAAAATGCCTCGTACTTCACGATATGGTTTGGTTGAAACAATACTGAGTCTGAGTGTTTCGTTAGGCAAATTATTTTTTTGAGGAAGATACACATTTGCAATCTCAAATACAGATAAGTCTGCTACATGTGAGTTCTGGTCAAGAATTTCATTTAAAGATGGAATTAATGATTTTCTCAAATAAATTCTGTCATCAGTAAGTGGGTTTTGAAGTTGCAGATGTTTGTCTAGAGAATCTGTTTCTTGAGCAATTGTTTCACTTACCATAGAGTAGGAATAAATTTCTTGCAGACCAACACTTGATAAATATCGCTTAATTCTATTTTCGATATAAAAATTAACTCCCTCTTGTCGTTTAGTTGGAATCCTTGTATCCATAATCACAGAAGGAAGTTTGTGATAGCCATAAATACGCGCAATTTCTTCTACAATATCTGCAGGAATAGTAAGGTCTGGTCTGAATGTAGGTGGTTGAACAGTTAAAACAGGTCCAAGTTTTTCAGTGTTTTCAGTTTTTGCACTATCTATTTCTACTTTGCACTCGAGCTGTTCTAAAATTGAAACAACGTCTTCTTTGCTAATATCGATTCCCAAGTAGTCATGAATGGTTTTAAGTTTTATTTGTACAGGTTCAAGCTGAGTATTTCCAGGAAAATCGTCATAGATTTCGCTGGCAATCTGAGCTTCACAAAGCTTTTGGTACATTTGAGTGCCACGAATCAAAACATCTTTTGCCAGATTTGGATCAACATTTTTTTCCATAAGTTGTGCCGCAGTTGTTCGAATTGCATGAGTCATACTGGCAAAACGAACTTTTTCTGCCTTGATTGACTCGAGTAACAGAAGCACATTTTGGGTAGTGTCATCAATAGAGGTATTGGCAGTTCCTTTAATAGAAGGAAGGTCAATAATTTGTCCTTCGCCATTTTTAAAAACCACTTCTCCACCAACTGTTTCGAATTCATTCCCGTCTAGTGTAACAAAGGTTTCACCTGGTGTTGCCTCAACAACGTTGATTACTCCTCCAGTCTGTATGAGTTTGTCATAATCGAATGCATGGCAAGGGTGTCCAAGTTCATGGGTTACGTAGTTGGTTATGTCAATGACTGCATCATGGATATTTTGCTCGGTTTGGAGCAGGCGTTTACCCATCCAGTCTGGGGTTGGGTTTCTTTTTACACCTTTAAGGATGACGCAGATGACTCTTTTTGAGAGTTTGGGATCATTATTTATTTTGGGCAAATCAAGCATTTCTCCTGGTGCAACGGTTGGATGCAAAGTTGCTGGGATAGCGTTGTCTTTGAGTTTTGCTTTTACACCAAACTGTTCGAGGATGACGGCTGTTTCTCTAGCAATACCACGTACAGACATAGCGTCTACACGGTTAGTTGTGACTTCAATATCATAGACTTTATCGCCTTCAATGTCGTAGATACGCTCAATCGATGGTCCGCAAAGTGAGATTTTTTCTTGAATTTCCTCTGGGGTTGCAGTGGTATCGAGTTGTTCGAGTAACCATTTATGTGGGATTAATATGTTCATAGTATTTTTCCTAAATTAAAATTGTTCCAAAAATCTTAAGTCACCGCTATAGAGTAACCTGATATCATCTATGTTTAAGCCTTGTTTGAGGGTGTATGTTCTTTCAACTCCCCAGCCAAAGGCAAATCCGGTGTATTCCTCTGGATCTATGCCTCCAGCCTTGAGAACATTTGGATGAACCATCCCTGCCCCACCAACTTCATGCCAACCTGATTTACAGAATTTACACTTAGTTCTTGAGCCTTTGTTTTCTGGATCATCAATTTTTCCTGTTCCATGACAAATATGGCAAGAGAAGTCGACTTCGAAGCTAGGTTCGGTGAATTGGAAGTGAAATGGACGAATTCTTGACTTTGTGCCTGGACCATAAAATTGTTCTGCAAAGTAATCTAATGTTCCCTTGAGGTGTTGGATATTTATCCCTTTATCAACCACTAACCCTTCAAATTGATGAAACATCTGTGTGTGCGTTGCATCTTGTTGGCGGCGGTAGCAACGGGCAATATTGATCATTCTGATTGGAGGTTGGTGATTAAGACGCTCCATTTCACGGACTTGGCCATTAGAAGTATGGGTAGTCATGACCATTTTACCTTTTTCTTTACTAATTGGGGCTTCTACAAAAAATGTCTCCCACTCGTCTCTTGCAGGATGTGACTTTGGCATGTTGAGTGCTTCAAAGACGTACCAGTCCCAGTCTACTTCTGGATATCTTGCTCTAGAAAAGCCGATTCTTTCGAAAATTTGAGTGATTTCCTCCATAGCTTGGGAAACTGGGTGCATATGTCCAGTTTTTGGTTTGATTCCAGGCGCAGTTAGATCTTCAAAAGTTGCTTTTTGACTAATTTCTCCAGATTTTTCGGTAGTTTGGGTGAGGTGGTTTTTGAGTTCATTAAGGAGTTTTCCTGCGTCTTTACGATTTTCTACCTCTAGTTGACCTATGACTTTTGCCAAGTCATTAAATGCACCTTTTTTGCCAAGATACTTTGTTTTTAGTTCTTCTCTTGAGAGCTTGTTAGATTCAATATCTGAAGTAATATTTTGCTTAACTTCTTCTATTTTTGATTTGAGTTCGTCTAGTGTCATGAGTTCCATTCTACCAATAATTACCGCTTTTTTCTTGTTATCAGTTTTTGCAACTTGAGTTTTACTCAGGTTGCATTTTTTGTACCTACGACTTTTTTTCAAAAAGATCGGGTCCAAAAGAAAAAACCCCCATTTTTTGGGAGTGTTTCTATTTTTTATTATTCAAAACAAACTCCCTTTATTCTTGGAAGAAAAAAAAGAAGCCTGTAAAGAATTTGTTTGATAACATATGTGATCTGGATTATAACTCTATCAGAGCAATGATGCAAATTTAGAAATCTGAAGATGAAGGGAAGTGTTCATTTAACCAATCTGGTTCTTGCCCAAATTCATGATCATTTGCATCAAGTTCAGCTTCAACTTGGGTAGATGTATATTCCCTATGTGCAAGTTGGGTTAGAAGTGCCCGTACTAAAGGAATAAGTTTTGTGTTAAAAAAGTATATTTTTTCTTTATGATCCATGTGATCTATTTGGTGAAATTCTGTATTTAGTTGTTTTATTTTTAGAGCAGTTTCTTCTGCAATTGTATTTTTTAAGCCAACTTGTTGCAGTTGCAGGGGAATCAGATTTGCAGCAAAAACATGGTTTGTAACGTTAGAACTGAGTTTATTTTGTACATAGGTATCCGAAAATGGGCCTGTTGCCTTTCTTCCTTCTCCAAAATCGAAAAGATTCGTCAGTTCATCTCTCCACATTCTACGGTCATCATGAGTTTGTTTATTACCTCTTGTATCATAAATAATGGGAACTAACAGCCAATCAACTAAGGAATCAAGATAGCCAATGGTTCTTTGAATTATAGCTTCTGTTTCAGAAGGGCTTCGATTCCCTTTTCTGGTCTCCTTTTGTATGTTCCTTGAAATGATTTTTATTTGGTTTCTTAGTTTTTTTTCTTTAACAGCTGGATATTCAAAAAACGAAGGAATTAAAGCAAGCTCTTCAAGGATGTACTGCATTCTTTGGTTTTTATGTAGTTTTTCTAATACCTTTTCATGAGTTGTTGTGACAGGTTTGAATAAATCTGGGCGAGACTTTATTTTTCGTATTAAAACTTGAGCATTGTACAAATCTTCTGATTGCTGTAAGTGATCTTTTTGAGAATTAGGATCGTGATTTTCTGAAGTTAGTTTCATTTTTTATTTTTTGACCTTATGAACATATATTTAATTTGTTTTTTAATTTGGTGTCTTTTTTTCTCAATTTTTTGTGTAACGTTGACTTTCTTTTTAATTAAGAGGTAAACGATACTTGTGATTAGAGCTATCCCCATTGCAATAAATGCAATCAGTTGTGGTACATACACTATTTTTATAGTATGTTTTCCTTCCTCAATTTCCCAAAGGTTGGCCCAGTTGTTATATCTAAAATGGTTTAGGAACTTTTTCGAACTTATATTATACGCAATCCAACCGTCGTCAAATGCTTGATTGATTCCAAAAAAACAGTTCTCAATACACTCAATTTGTAGTGAATAGTGAGCATTATTGTGTTTTGTTTTTTCTAAAATTCGAGCGTTGTTTTGTATAGTAAGAGTTTCTTTTTGATCTATTGGCTGCAGTTCGATTTGCGAAATAAGATCTAGTGGGGCTGGCATGAATTCTAATGAATGAAGGGTATTCTTACTATATTTACCAAAGGAACGGGTTTCCCAATTAAAGAACATCTTGCTTTTTTCATTAGAACTAAATGCTCTAAGTGGGTAGTTTTTTTTGTAGAAGTTTTCTGGGAAAATATACTCTGTAAAAACAGAATTCTCCTCAGAATAATGTACGAACAATTTAATACTTCTTCCTGCATTATTTTCTCCATTTACAGTTGCAATATATGAGTTTGTTGGGCTCATAAATGGCAATGAGACAGAGTTACAGTTAACACCAAATTCATTTGCTTCATAAATTGCTGAACCATCCGAATCAAAGGTTGTTTTTATGGTTCCCCTCTGGGGTTTTACACAATTTTCTGATGGTTGTCTTGTAAGGTCTGCTTGAATAATTGGAAAGCTAATTATGAAAGAAAGCTGTTTAGAGTTATTAATTAAAAATTTTCGTTGAGTTTCTAGCTCCTCCCAAGATGGTTGAATTGTCGTCAAGATTTCCCCGTCTTGATCTGAGATAGCTATATTAGCGCCTTTTTTGATTTCTGTTTCAAAGTAAGTATACTTTCCTTCATTTATTGGGTATAAAGTATTATTAACTGAAATGGCCACAACTTCAGTTTCACCGGTTTCTATTATGGCATTAGGTATAGTATCGATATCCATTGTTTTAGTGTCTGTTTTTAATGTAAATTGAGGAAAGAAGACTTTGATTTGATTTTTTTCTTTAATAATAGCTCCAGTTGTTTTATAGTTCTCTTTTGCGAATGCTGGAATAATTGCTTCAAACGATTGATTCGGAATTGCTTCTGTTATGTATGCTGAGCCTTCTTTAAAATTGTATGTTTCAAGTTCACTTTTTAAAATTTGTGTAAATGGAAATACTACTGTGGTTTTATCTAATTGGCTGTCTGAAGTCATGTATTCTGCATATCTTTCATATGCAGGATCACCACTTGTTCTTTCTAGATTTGCAGATATGTTTGTTATTGAACTCGGGATAATAAACTCTTGTTCTTGATTCAGTAATTTAGGCTGCTCATAGACTGTTACAAATTCTTTATTCCAGATCGGAACAAAACCAGCAGCTTCTAAAATGCGTTTGTCTTCATCGAAGGAATGTTCTTGATATGGAACTACCCTCGATTCATCTAAAATTGCGTATGGGACATGATACTTTTCAACAAGGTTTTGTAAAGAAATATCATTTTTTGAGTTTAATGCAAAGCTGAGTTCTTCGTAAAAGTAGTCATTTACTCCACTCCATCTTGCAAAATCTGGTGTTAAAAATGGCTGTGGAATGCCAAAAAAGTAAAATCCTAAACCCTGATATCCATTAGTACCCTTTTGAGCTGTCCAATCATACAAAACCCAACCTTCTCTGGTTACGTATGGCATTTCAAGGACTCTTGCAGAATGGTTTTTGGTTTGCATGAAAGCAAAGAGTTCTTCATATACTGGAGGAAATACAACTCTGAGTTTTTCATTAATAAAATGGCCATAAAAACTCAGTGTTGTAATAGAAAGGACGTATACAAAGCCAACGCAAAGCAGTATTTTAGTGACAGTATGTGCAAATTCTTGAGAAACTTTTTTTTCAATAAGTGTGAATAAAATATGAAGAGCCTTTGCGGCTAAGAGTACAACAAAAACAGAGTGTAAAATTGATAGTTTGGTAAACGGATTTCTAAAAATTTCTAAAAAGGTTTTGTTTTGGTAGAACTTTAAAATAAGATCTTTTGTGGGGAATAAGTCTATCCAGATAAATACAGAAGTTATTACATACAAAAGTATAATACTTATTTCTGATGGGTATTTTTTTCTAAGAATAAGAACTAAGATTCCTCCTAAAATAGTTAAGCTTGCAAGTGCATAGAGTTGAAATTTTGTAAATGGATTTGCGAATGTTTCAGTCCATTCGTTAAATATGAGCTCATGTTCTTGTTTGGCAAAATTATAGTCTTTCCAGGAAGTTAAATAATGATAGCCACTTAAGAAATTATCTAATGTACTTGATTCTCTTATGCTCCACAATGCTTCTGGTCCAAAAACGATGTTCGCTTTGCTTTCCGTTACGTACTGTGAGTTGTGAAGACTGTAGTATAGGTTTGGAATAATCCAGAAAGCGTTCATTAAAAAGCTTGAAAGTCCAATTATTAATGAGAATTTAAGTGCGCTTACTGTTTTTTTATGGTGTTCAAGGTTGATTGCAAATGCGTATACCAAAGATGCTAGCACTCCTAAGTAAAAAACTGTTGGAGTATGGCCACTAGATGCAATACAAAGCTGTGCGAGTAAAAATACAAAAGCTGTTCTTTTTGAAAACGATTTAGAAAGTGAATTAATTGTTAATAAAACAACTGGAAAGAATGCAAACTGAACGGTAAATAATTCAAAACTAATATAGAACTGTTGTAGTGTGAGTGGATGTAAAAGATATAAAAGTGCAGCAAAACCCGCAATATATGATTGTATAGTTTCAGAAAATTGTGTTATCCACCAATTTTTTACCAGGTAGTACATTGAAATACCCCCAATGATATACATTAAAAATAAAAACATTGCTCTTACTAAATAGTTTGGAAAAATACTATTTAAGAGATACAAAATAGGAATTCTTGTGATTTCTGCTAGATGACCTTTTGCAGAAGGACCTCCAAGTCCCCCATGTTCTTCCCATGCTCCAAAAAGTACTCTATAGGCATACTGTTTGAGGTTAAATTCAGCATGAATATTATCCCAGCCAGAGTAAAATCCTACACTGCTTGTGTTTTGTAGTGCAATAAATACAGCAACACAAATTACAAGTAGTAAGGGAATATTTGCTAGTATTTTTTTGAAAAATCTACGCACTTTACATAAATAGTACCATTTTCTCTAGTATGTTGTCTGCTGTGATGTTGGTACAATGAATGAATGAGTAACAAGAAAAAGATCTTTATTACTGCAATTTTGTTTCCATTTATTGTTACTAGATTTTTGTTAATATTTGTTGGGCTTATTGCGCCACAGTTTATTCCAATTAATCCAGAAACACAGGAAACTGCCGAAAGTTCTGGATTAAAATATTCAGAGTTTAGGACTGTCGACATGTGGGCACGCTGGGATAGCGGTTGGTATGTCTATATTATTAAAAATGGGTACAGTTTTGGAGGCAGTTATGATATCGAAAGTAACCTGCCATTTTTTCCTGCCTATCCAATTTTGATAAAAGGTTTTCTATCTGTCTTACCAGTCCCAATAACAGATCAGTTTATTGTGTTTACTGGAATTGTTTTTTCTAATGTATTTCTAGTTGGTTCGCTCTATTTTGTATATCAACTTGCAGAAAAATTATTTAAATCAGAAAAAGTCGCAAAACTTTCAATTTGGTATTTTTTAGTTTTTCCAACGAGTTTTTTCTTTTCTAGTTTTTACACTGAATCATTATTTTTGTTTTTATCACTAGTAAGCTATTGGGCTGCAACTCAAAAAAAATGGTGGCTAGCTTGCTTGGTTGGAGCTGTTTTAACTGCAACTAGAGTTGTTGGTGTATTAATTTTAGTTCCGTTGCTTTTGGAGTATTTGAGAGTTAAAAAGTATGATCTGAGGAAATTTGATTTGAATGTGTTGTGGTTTCTTTTGGTTCCAGCGGGAATTTTACTTTATTTCTACTATATGCAGGTTTTAACTGGAGATTTTTTTGCTGCATTAAAGGTTCAAAATGCTTGGGGAAGACGAGTTGCGGGACCTATTTCTTCACTCCTTTTTCCTACAAGTTTTAAACAGTATGTGACACCAACAGATCAATTTTTTATGATTTCTGGGTTGGTTTTGAGTGTGCAGATGCTGTTTGAGAAGTTAAAAAGAATTCCTCACTTGGGATTGTATTCTTTGTTATTGATTATCCCTACTCTATTCACTGGAACCTTAGATTCGAGTACTAGGTATTTGTTAGTTGCATTTCCTTTATTTTTATATTGGGTATATGTTTCGCATAAGGCAAAATGGGCAACTATTGCTTTGTTAGTTTTGTTTATGATTGCTCAAATGGCTTATTTTGGAATGTTTACACAATTTTATTGGGTTGGGTAGTTTTATCATTTTGGGTTGTTTTTTTGTTTTGGAAATTTTGGTTATTTTGAATCTTTTATTAGTTGAGAACGCAAAAGCGGCGCCCCATGGGGACGCCGCTTTTTAACTAAAGATATACAGAGGTCAGGAAACTAAGGGTGTGTCTTCCCTTAGTGGGTGCCGTATTTGATGACATTTGTCCAGATGGCTACCCACCCGTTTTTGGCGGTGTGAAGCATCAAGCTCAGACTCATGTCATCCAAATCCAGAACCCATTGGTAGAAGCGGTTGTTGTCACCAGGACCACTGCCATTGTTGTTGTGGCCGTGAGCATTTATGGCCTGGTCAGTGTGGAAAGCCTGACTGAAATATTCAGCGTCACTTGGGTCTACCACATACTCGGTCCAGGATGCCGCTCCCGGCTCACCATAGTCACTGACGATGATTGTGGTGTTGAGATCAACACCTGGTCGGCTCAACCAGTTACGCACCAGCAGGCCTTGACCACAATCAGAACCACAGGTCGGGATTTGCATCGTGATGTAGGGATTTCCACGAGGGCCGATTTGGACGAGGCCAAAGTTCAGGGCATACATATCACAGTATGACCCTTCAGGGCATAACACGGAAAACTCTGAATCAACGTTGTCCGGCGACCCGTGCCACATAGAATTGAGATCAACGGCAGATGGGTTAAGCAGGTCTGCTTCAAGTTCTGCGCCAAGAACCCCAGAGGGTCCATAGACATTGCAGGCCAGAGGCATACTGCATCCTTCCGACGCACGTTTCCAGGTTTCCGCCACGCTTTCCCATGTGTCATTGGCTGTATGTTCGGCATACCAGTCACCGTTGGGTGACAGTTCTTTGGGTGCCCAGCCACTGAGGATAATCGGGCCATCGAAGCCCTCAATCTCCAAAGTTAAGGTCGGGCTGAGAACAACATTGCTTGTGACATTCTCGGCCATTGGGGTTGAGGTGGGAGCCGGAGTCGGCATCACAACCTCAACAATGATAGGTGCCTGCTCTTGGGCAGATTGAGTTGCCAGCGCCTGTTGAACTGCCTGTTCAACTTCTTCAGGGCTAGCTCCACCGCAAGCGGTGAGCAGAGCCAACAGAAGGAACAGCGAGAAAATCAAGGTGGCCTTCCGGCCAGTAATACGGGTTTTCATGTTTCACCTATAGGTTGTTTGTATGCTTCTGGGTTTCAGCCTATGGCCTTCCCAGAAAGCAGATTAAATGGATATCAATTTTTTTGCAAAAAAAGCTAACTATTCAAACGAACGGATACAAGTGAGATCTTCCTGCAGTTCATTGCTGAACTGGACACATCAGGT
>CAZUHV010000002.1:309751-312241 GCA_964620965.1 uncultured Pseudomonadales bacterium | reverse complement strand
AACGGATACAAGTGAGATCTTCCTGCAGTTCATTGCTGAACTGGACACATCAGGTTAATCTCGCACTATCGTTTTGCAAGGAGTATGTTCAAAAAAAATCTTATGTATTAAAAATACTTATCAAAATAGATTTTCCTAAAACCAACAAGCAAAACAACACTGCGAGACAACCTAACGTGTCTTTTTGTATATCTTTGTTAAAGAGCTGAAATATTCACATCACTGATAAACAGTGTAGTAAAAAATTTCTGCATACCTGTAAGTTGAAAATATCGTTTTAAAAAACGCATTGTTTTTCTGACAAAATTTTTTTACTTAACAGGTATTTATCAACAAGTATTTTTGTTAACAAGTACCTATTAAATACCCTTTTAGTATATCAAAATATATCTATTTTGTCAAGTGTTATAGGATATTTTTATAGTTTTATTGGATGCGCTTTGCGTAGCGAAAAATTCTGATGTCAGATTCAATAAATCTACAGGTATATAGGATTAAGTTGGCTGTGTAGTCTGAAATTTGTTCTCCATCCTCTGCTGAATAGATTTCATAAACAAATTTTCTTTGATCCCAGATAATTTCAACTCTGTCTCCTACATCGAGTTTTGGCAAATTAAAGAAAGAATTTTGCTCTCTATAAGACTGGGACCAGTTCAAATAACCAAAACGATGGGCAACCAGAATTATTGGAGGTCCCTGCTCTACTGGAACTCCATAATTGGGAACTCTCCAAACACCTTGCATCAGGGCTGTCTCATAGTTTTCTTGAGTTCCTTCAATAATTGCTGTGTTAATCCCTAGTTTAGGAATAATCAGAGTTGAAGTTTTGGTAAGAGACTCATCTTTATCTGGAAGGATAAGTTGCGGTTTATTTTCAGTAATTTCAGTTTCTAGGTTTTGTTCTTCTCCGTTTTTTATAGTTTCAGACAGAATTTTAGAAAGCTCTGCGCTTGTTTTAGGGAATGCAAGATTCCAGGCTAAAGCTGCTACTGGGTAGCTGACCAAAATAAAGCCTATTAGAAAGGACAGGAACGAGCCAACTAAAAGTATTTTTGCTGTTTTTGTAAAGTTCATCTGGTTTATTGTACTATGTTTTATAAATACGCAAAAAGCCCCATCAAACTATGACAGGGCTTTTAGTTTTTTGAGCTACTGGTTATTTGAGTTTTTTAAATAAAACTACTGTAGAAGTCATTCCTAAGAAAGCAATCCCAGCAAGGCTTAGTTGAGTTGAAATATCTTCCAAACCTGCATCGACAACTTCATGAGTGTCGGTTGTTCCAAGAATAACATCTGAACCATAAACAGCATATACACTAGAGGTATTTGCTAATGAAGCAAAAACTAATCCAGATAAGATTGTAGCTGTTAAAAGATTTTTTGTGTTTTTCATACTTTTTTTCTATTGGCTCTATTACTTTTTAATTTTCATTTGTGCCAATATATTTATATTATAAGACATATTTATAAAAAAGTCAATCATTAAATATCAAAATAGATCAAATTAGCTGATTTAATCAATTCCAGGCTAGATTGGTAGCATCTCCAGGCTAAAATAATGCTCTTTCCAGGCAGGCAAAACTATGTTTCTAATTTGTAGAAATAAAAAAATCAGGTATACTTGAAGCAGACGTCTACAAATTTGGTGTGTTGGTTCTTGTGACCAAAACCAGAGGAAAAAATGCAAGTAAACATCACTCAAATAAAACAAAAAGTTCAAGATTTAGTCGAAAAAGCAAAAGATGTTTTACCAAAAGCAGGAGCGGTTATAAGCCAGCTAGTAGAAACAGCAGAAGAACAGTTAGGAGTTAGATTTCCAAAGTTAAAGGTATTCATGAAAAGATCAAGAAGCAGAAGACAGCATAGTGGTTCTATTTTTGCCCCTCAAAATAGGCAATTATTATATGCAAAAGCGCTTCGTTTTATTGCTTTTGGAAGCCTAATTAGTGTCATTGGTGGTATATTTTTGTTCTTTATACTTTTTGCCTGGTTTTCAAGGAACCTTCCTAAGCCTGGTGAAGTCTTGCGTAAAGAGGGTTTTAGCACAAAAATTTATGATCGTAATGGGAAATTGCTCTATGACCTTTTTGATGATGAGCGAAGAACTCCTATTTCTATTTCCGATGTTCCAATTGATCTGCAACATGCGGTTGTGGCAATTGAAGACAAGGATTTTTATAAACATCAAGGATTTGATTTTCTTACAGTTTTGAGAATTCCTTATAATATTTTGTTTAGGCAAAGGGTTGTGGGTGGTTCTACTCTAACCCAACAGCTTGTTAAGAACGCACTTCTTACAAATGAAAGAACGGTTACAAGAAAGTTTAAAGAATTAGTGCTTTCTCTTCAGATTGAGAGAAAGTTCACAAAAGAACAAATTTTGGAGATGTACTTAAATGAAGCTCCGTACGGAGGTACTGCTTGGGGTATTGGAACGGCTTCAGAGCTCTATTTTAATAAACCAGTCAATGAACTAAACTTGGTAGAATC
>CAZUHV010000002.1:308428-309651 GCA_964620965.1 uncultured Pseudomonadales bacterium | reverse complement strand
GATGAGTCTGTTGAAGCAGGTGGATATAGAGTTACTACAACTCTTGATCTAGATCTGCAAAATGAAGCACAACAAATTGTGAAAGAAGAAGTAGAAAAGGTAGAAAATCTCAAGATCAGTAATGGTGCGGCACTTGTTATGGACCCAAGAAATGGTGAGATCTTAAGTATGGTTGGCTCTCGTGACTATAATAATGATGAAATAGGTGGCCAATTTAATGTAGTTGTAGATGGACTTCGCCAGCCTGGATCTTCTATTAAGCCAGTTACCTATTTAGCTATGTTGCAACGAGGCTACACACCTGCGTCTATGCTTATGGACGTCGAGACAGTGTTTACTCCACATGAAAATGCAAAAGAATATAAACCAAAGAACTATGATGGAAAGTTCAGGGGTCCTGTGAGTTTACGAAACAGTTTAGGTAGCTCTCTTAACATTCCAGCTGTTAAATCTTTGGCCATAGTTGGTGTTGAGGACTTTTTGAGTCTTGCCTATGACATGGGCTTTGTAACGCTAGAACCAACTAAAGAAAATATGACAAGATTTGGTTTGGCAGTTACTCTTGGAGGTGCTGAAGTCCATATGCTTGATACAGTGACCGCATACTCTTCGTTTGCAAACTATGGTCAAAAAGTTGAGCCAGTCGCAATTCTCAAAGTTGAAGATTCTGAAGGACATGTTTTGTATGAACATAAGCCAGTTCAAGGCAGAAAAGTTATTGAAGAAGAAGAAGCTTTCTTAATAAATAACATTCTCTCTGATAACAACGCTCGTGCAATTGCCTTTGGTACAGGGTCACTTTTGAATGTAAGTCCTAACGTGGCAGTTAAAACTGGTACCACTAACGACCAAAAAGATAACTGGGCTATTGGTTGGAGCCAAGAGGTAATAGTTGGTGCGTGGGTTGGAAACAATGACAATACCTCTATGAGTAGTGTTACCTCTGGTGTTTCTGGTGCTTCTCCAATTTGGAGGAATATTATACTAAAGGCACTTGATAAAGAGGGCTATACCGCCCCAGCATGGAAAATTCCAAGTGGTGTTGAACAAGTTGTTGTAGATAAGATTTCTGGTTATCCAGAGCATGATGGACTTGAATCCCGAACAGACTATGTAATTAAAGGTACACTACCAAGTCTCCCAGACCCAATTCACTCTATGGTGAAGCTCTGTAAAGGTGAAAACAAACTTGCTCCTTCTGCTAGAGTATCTGCAGGAGATTA
>CAZUHV010000002.1:259992-308328 GCA_964620965.1 uncultured Pseudomonadales bacterium | reverse complement strand
TCTGTAAAGGTGAAAACAAACTTGCTCCTTCTGCTAGAGTATCTGCAGGAGATTATGAGGAAAAAGAGTTTTATATCTTCAAAGAAGAAGATCCATTTAGTACAGACGGAAAGAATCGCTGGCAAGAAGCTATAGATGCTTGGGTTGCCGCTCAAAGTGATGGTAAGTATCACCCACCTACAGAATACTGTGGTGATGAAGGTGAAATTTTTGTTACGATTGTTGAGCCAAAAGGCCAATCTAATTTTGAAGGTGAAAATATTAACATCAAAATTGAGTCAGAAGCACCAGGTGGAATAGAAAAACTTGAGATTTTTGTTGATGGAGCTCTAAGAGAAACAATTAACAATAGAAAACATGAGGGTTCACTACATCTTCCAGCAGGGAAACATGTTATTTATGTTAAAGCCTACTCTAAAGATGGCAAGCAGAAACAAACTGGTGATTTAAGAATTGGTACAGGAGGTGTTTCTTGGGATGCCCCAGATCCAACACCAACGCCAAGTCCGACTCCAACCCCTACTCCAACTGCTACGCCTACACCTACTCCTATAATAATTCCTGGACCGTAAGATGTAGGGTACATTTTGGCAAACTTTAATCTGTTGTTGCATACAGCAGGCAAAACAGTCCTAATAGTATTCCAGATTGTGTTGTGAGCAAGTAATGATCTAAAGCAGCAATGGGAATGAGTGCGAGCAAAAACTCTGGATGTTGTATTGACTTGTTATTTTTCATACCAATAAAGATGTAGAAAACAAAGAAAACTCCTAAAACACCTGTTTCAGATGTCCATAAGAGCAAAATATTATGCACTGGTTGTACAAAACGAACTACTTCGGCTGAGTTGCTATATGTTTCTAAGCGCGCTGTGAAGTTTTGTAACCCGACTCCTTTTATACTGTTTTGAAAAATCATATGTACTGATGCAGAATTGAGATACTCTCTTCTGGATATGCTTGTATTTTTGGCTAAATTCGTTTGTGAAAGTCCTGCAAAAAATAGTATTGAAGCAATACTAGTTACGATAAAAATAGTAAATATTCTTTGCAAAGAAAACTGTGTTTTCTTTTTATAAAACATGAGGAAGCTTCCAACTGTGAATGCCATGATTGCAGAAACAGATTGAGTAAGAATAAGTGTCGAGATCCCAATCAGAAGAATAATTGCATTGGTTCTTGTAAATTGTTTTTGTTTTTTTGTTTCATGCAGTTGAAACAGACAAAGAAAAGCTAAGATTCCCCCAAGAATATTGGGATGTGCAGTAGTCCCATATGGTAGTATTTTTTGAACTCCAAGTAAATTTGATTGGGCAATACCTGCATAATTATTTAAGTTGGTTTCTCCAAAAAAATAATATCCAAGTAATGATTTTTGCGTTACAAACTGAAACCATGCAAGTAAAGACTGAAATAAAAGTGTAATTTTGATTGCAGTTGTAACAATTTTTGAATAGAAAATCTCTTTTTGTGGAGCTAAAAGCTTAAAAGCTATTACTAATAGAGCTATCCTTAGAACGAAAAGAAAGCTAGTTACTTGGTGAGAGCTAAAGATTTGCAAAAATATCAGTGCTCCAGAAAGTGCTATGAGTAGTTTATTTTTTTCTATTATTTTTTTCAGGTTTTTGATGCTCTGCTTTTGTTTTTTTTGTGAAAATAAAAAAAACAGGAGAATAAGCAAAAGCAGCAACAGAACAAGATCGCTGAGATGAAGCTTTGGAATAAGGTAATCAACTTTAAGGCCTCTTACATATGCTGAAGATTCCAAAAAGACTTTAAATAAATTTGATGGAATTGTAAAAATTAAAAGCGCCACAGACAGTGATATGAGCTGGTTCCAGTTTATTTGCTTTTTTGGCATTACAATTTGTTTTTTTAACATGCTCACTTATTCTACCAAACAAAAAACCCGCCAGGAGGCGGGTTTTCTAATTTCACTTTAATTTAAATAATTCGAGAATATTTTTGAATTATTTTGTTGCAGCTTTGACAATATTCTTGAAAGTTTTGAAGTCGGAAACTGCAATTTCAGCTAACATCTTTCTATTAATTGAAATATTTGCTTTTTTCATAGCGTTCATAAATCTTGAATATTTTAAGCCCTCACCCATTTCAAAAAGTGCTGCAGTGATACGGGTAATCCAAAGACTACGCATATCACGTTTTCTTAATTTTCTTCCGATATATGCATATTTTCCTGCATGTAAGAAAGCTTCTTTTGCTCTTTTGTAAAGTCTAGAATTAGCGCCTCTAAAACCTTTATTTGAGCTTAATATTTTTTTGTGTCTTCTTCTTCTTGTAACACCTGTTTTAACTCTTGGCATATCTTATATTCCTATCTATTCGTTTACGCTAAACCAAGCATTCGCTTGATTTTCTTTGCCCATTTACCTGTAACTTCGGTTGGTACTCTGTAAGCTCTAATTGCTTTTTTGCTTTTGATTCTTCTTCTGTGACGCATGTTTTGTGAACGTCTTAAAACTTTACCTGTAGCAGTGATCTTGAATCTTTTTGCTGCACCACTTCTGGTTTTTTGTTTATTTTTTTTCATGTCTATCCTTTTTTATTTTTCGTAGGCATCAACTGTGCAATTAACTTTTTACCCATGAGTTTAGGTTTCATCTCGATAGAAGCAATATCGGCGGTAGCCTCAAAAATTCTATCAAAAGATCCATATCCAAACTCTTGCTTGGTGATTGCTCTTCCTTTAAACATTAAAGAAAGTCTGACTTTATCACCTTTCTCCAAAAAAGATTTTACTTTTTTGAGTTTAGACTCGAAGTCACCTTCTCCAATAAATGGAGTGAAGCGAACCTCTTTTATGTCTTGCGCTTTAGCTTTTTTTCTTGATTTAGCTTCTTTTTGTTGTTCTTGGTATTTGAACTTAGCTAAGTCAATGATCTTGACAATCACAGGGTTTGCAGAGTCATTAATCAAAACGAGGTCTTTGTCAACTTCTCTAGCTCTGTCTAAAGCTTCAGCTTTGGACATTACGCCGATCATTTCACCAAATTCGTTCAAAACTCTTAATTCTTGAGCTTGAATTCTCTCGTTAATCGTATAGTACTTTTTACCGAAAGATCTATTATTTTTGTCTGGTTGCATTCTCACTTTTTGGTGTAATATCCTTTTGTATTTACTTGCTATTCAGTTACAGTGTATTGTACATCAAGATACTTGAAAAGGCACCCGTGCATACAAAACACTATCACTAAATAGTGACGAGTGAGTATTATATCACTAAATTAGATAATTGTTAAACAGGATTATTTTGGTATAATCTAGTTCGTAACTTTGAGGAGGTTGTTGCCTAATAACCAAGTCAAAAGTAACAGTGAACTTGTAGCTCAGTTGGTTAGAGCGCTTCGTTGACATCGAAGAGGTCAGAGGTTCGAGTCCTCTCAAGTTCACTTTTTTTGTATCTGTTCTTTATTTTGTTTTTCCCATCTACTCCAGATGTCAAAAACCATTTTTACGTATTCATCCCAATACTCATATCCTTTTGGATTGATGTCTGCTCTTTTTTGTGCAATGACATCAACAACGATTTCTTCTATCGGATGAGTCCCAACATCTGTTGAATGAATTGCAGAGTTATAAATTGGATGTGTTGGTTCAGAATGATGATGTTCCATTAAATAAGCGTCCATAGCCCAAACACCCTGCCAGATTTTTTCTTCAGAAATGTTTAGCTGTTCTGCAATCTCTGCTACATGGAAACCTTTAAACCAAAGTATTTTTTCTCTTGGTTTGGTGTCTGGATTTTTGACTTGATCTAGTACATAGAGCGCATTTTCAATGATTTTTATTTCATAGAGGTAGGTAGTAGTATCTGGTTCAAGCGGTTTTCTTTCTGATGTTGAGCTGTTTAGGAATGTTGCATCTTCACCATAATATCTTAGGAACCACTCGTTAAGCGCTTTTAGTCTTAATTCTGTAAGGTTGAGCAGTTCTAAAGGAGTCACCAAAGCATAATTTCTATCCAAATATTCCCAACAGGTGGGAATGACCATACAGTGTCCAACCTGGTGAAGGTTCATCCAGTTCATTGTTTTGTCTTGAGCATTTGCTCCTGCAGCAGGGAATGGCATATTCCACTCTTTTGGAACGGTTGTAGATGCTGT
The DNA here is from genome assembly GCA_964620965.1 of uncultured Pseudomonadales bacterium. Taxonomy (GTDB): domain Bacteria; phylum Patescibacteriota; class Microgenomatia; order UBA1400; family PJMF01; genus VFLK01. The sequence goes on along the minus strand of CAZUHV010000002.1, from coordinate 304,205 downwards.
AGTGGTAAGGAGTAATGTATTAATCCCTCTAACTAATCTTTGTGCAAATGGGGGTAAACTCATTTGATGCGGGTTTTCAGCAAAAGCATTTGCAAGAGGAACCTTACCCCATATTGTATCATTTCCTCTTGTTGCAAAGATGTAAGAAAGTGAACCTTTTGGGAGATATTTTTCAAAAAAGTTGAGTTGAGGTTGTAGTAATTCGTCAGAGATTCCTGGCTCAACTTTAATAACTCTGGTCTTTTTAGCAGGCCTAACGTTATCCATAAGAGGAGTTTGCCAAAAAGCATGGTCAGGACTAGATAGGTGTTGGTAGATTTTTTTTGCTATATTGGGGTGAATTCCATTCCAAAATGGCATGGGAAGATTTTCAGAAAGTGTGAGAATGCGCCTCCATTGCTCTGAAACTTGATTCTTTGGTAAAGAGTCTTTTTTTTCAAGGTATTGAGCATACTCTTGTTCACGATACACTAAACCAGAAAGTAATCCTGCTGGATCAAATGGTGAGTTGGGCACTTTTTTTCTGAATCTATGCCTAATTTCTGCCGTAGTACCTATAATTTCATTTCTGTTCAGTTTCATATTTTAAGTATGTGATTTAAAAGAAGAGCGTTGTTTTCTTTTTATACTTTTTTTTTATAAGTCTATCATGATCAGCGATCCATTCGTCAATAATATCTGTGAAATATTGTCCAATTTCTTGAGAATTCTGTGGAGAGCGAAGTTCTCTGCCAGTAGCTACTGAAAAGCCAATAATGTCATCATCACCTTCTTGTGTAGTGTCATAGAGAGTGTCAATGACGATAATATCATTGGGGAGTTTCTTTTTATTTCTCTTTATTCGATTCGAGCTATTGTCAGATGCTACTACAATAGCTTCAAAAGCAACTGTAGTTTTACCGTCCAAATAGGCTTGACCAGCAGTGCGAAGTGCTAAAACTGGAATGATAAAAATATCACCGATGTGAGCTTCATTGGCTAATACAGCATACCGAAAACATTGTGGAGAATCTTTTGTTGGTTTGATGACACTGTTTCTTCTTGGATCGATTTCTTCCGCATATGTGAGTGGGTCTCTGAGAATTTGTTTTCCAACCATAGAGTGAAATGGGATTTTGTATCTTCTATGAAACGTATGATTTGTTCTTAAAAAAGTTTTAAAAATAGCATGTCCGCTTGGGTAGTCTTTTTTATTAAGGACATCGGGTGAACCTTCAAATTGTACTGCAATACCATCTTCTTGTTCGAAGAGTAACACTATTTCTTTAAAAATTTTTGATAGCAGAGCAACTTGATATGTTACTGCCTGTTCATAGGAGAGAGGGATTGGTTCACCAAGAATTGCATGGGCAGGTTGTTCATGATGATTTCCTGCGCTTGTATGCATTTATTCTCCCCAGTTGTCTCCACGTTCACTATTAAAGAATTGCTCCATGTTTGCTCTGTGTTCAAAACCAGAAGTTTCAGCCATTTGTTTTCCAAGACCTTTTGCACGTTTTGCCATTTTTTTCTTTTTGGAGTTTTGTTGTTTTGCCCAAGTTCTAGCGCTTCTTACCTTTTGAGTTAACAGGATGATGAATGCACGAAGTCTGTCAAAGAAGTTCTCATCTCCAATACCTTCAAATCCAGTATTTGTGACTCGACCCATTAAAGTAATATCAATTTCTTTGTGAAATTTTTTGATTTCTTGTGCTAAGTTTTTGAGTTCTTTACGGATATTATCAATTTTTTTTCTTGTAGCTTCTTCTCTAGCATTAAAGAGCTCTTTAGCGTCAACAGGATTTACTTTTTTATGTAGTTCTAGACGTTTTCTCTCGTATTCCTGTTTTTGAAGATCTTCTTGTTGTTTTTGAAAGTTGCTAAATTCTGAGTTTGGGCCTGCATTAAAATTTTGTTTTGGTCCATTTGTTCCGCCAAATTGGTCTAGGCTTGGAAATTGATTGTTTTCTAAAAATGGATTTTGTTTTTGAGCAGAACTAAAACCAGCACCCCCAGATGTTCTTCCGAGAGCCTCTGTGAATGATCTGCTAGATTTTTGTCCTCCTGTAGCGCCTAAGGCTGCTGCAAAAGGATTTTTTGTTGCCATATGTTAACCTGATTTGGGTTATATAATTTTTGTTCCCCAAATTATAGGCTATTTTAGCCTAAAAGTCAAGTTTAATTTAGATTATACTTGAGGGCAAGCAAATAATCCAATTATTTTAGAGAGTACAGGTGATCAGCAACTTTGCGTCTTAAAATGGTTTGGCTCATCATCTCGATATATCGAGGGTCTGTTTCTTGTTGTTTTTTGAGTTGTTTATCTGTTACTTTTGCAAATTCTGCATCAAGATCTGTTTTCTCTACTGTCAATTTAGCAGTTTTTGCTATTTCGTCAATAATAAATGCAGTTTGTAGTCTTGCAAGCGCTCCTGCTGCTAATTCGTTAGAAAGTTGTTCAAAAGTAAGTTGTCTTTGTTCCAAGAATTTTTCAAAAGGAATATTGAACTGTTTGAGTTGTCTTGCTAAGTTTTCAAGGTCATATCTTGTTTCTTCTTTAACAAGGAGTTCTTGGATTTCTGGCTTGATGTGAGTAACAAGCTCTCTGTAGATGAATTGAATGATAAAATCTCTGTTTTCTGCTTCAGTTGGTTCTGAATGATCATGGTGATGGTTTTTATCATTTTTTGTTTCTTCGACATGTTTTTTGAAGTCAGCAAGTTGTTTTTTAAGTTCCTTTTCTGCATCTTTTTTAGCTGTAGAAACAACTTTTTCATACCCTTTGAGGTTGATTTCTGGTCTTTGAGCGACATATGCTTCAACGATCCAATCTTTTCCCTTTTCTAGTGAAACAGGATTGAATTCAGGATATGTAAGTGGTTGGATTTCAGCTTTTTTAATTGCTTCCATGTATAAGTCTGGAATAACGATTTGTAATGCTTCTTCAATTACTGCTTCTGGTTTTAAAAGTTCTTCTGCAACTTTTGCTGGAACTTTACCTTTTCGGAATCCATCAGCTTTTACTGATTTTGCAAGTTTTGTGAGCGCTTTTTGGTATGCACTTTGGGCGTCTGCTGCCTTGATTGTAAGTGTTACCACTGTATTTTTAGCTATGAGCGGTTTTTCAGTTTTTGATTCAGTTTTTTTTGTATTTTTTGGTTGAGTTGCTTTTTTGTTTTCTGCCATGACATATACTTTCTAAGTTTGTAATCTTAATTAAGAGTTAGCATTATACCATTCTCTTGTGCGTATTTGGATTGCAAGTTGGCTATTTTTTTGCAGTGTGATATACTAAAACGTACAAATTAAGTCCCTTAAAGGAGGGAATTTCATAAAAAAGGAATATTCACAATGAGTGAAAAATACGTTTTACTTCATCATATTGATGACTATGTTTCAGGTGGTCTCGAATTCGCAGAAATTGATACTCGCCTCTATTCCAATATTAGTAACCCAGAGAGAGTTTTGATTCACGATACTTCTGTGCCATCACTAGATACTATGGCACTTGGTTTTGTTACAGGGCAGCTTGCATATGCACCAACAAATGACAGAAGAGTCGTTATTTATGGTAACTGTGCTCCAAGAAGAACCAGTGATAAGGCAAGAAAAAATAATATTGATCATGGTATTAAATATGCAAAACTTAAAAATGGTGTCGAGATCATTAATGTTTGGTCTGATTATGCATTCGGTTTTGTCAAAAAAGATATAGTTGAGTTTAGAGATATTAACTGTCCTAATTCAGGATCACAGTTTAGATCCAGAGACTTTTTCCCTGCTTCTGTTGCTAAAATCATCAATGGGGATTACTCAGAATTAGGCAAAGAACTTGATGTCAATGAAATTCCAGAGATTCCTAATAACATGGTTGCGTGGACAGATGGTTTTGGAAACATGAAAACCACTATGAGAATGTCTGATATCGAAAAGCTTGGTCTTAAACCAGGAAATAAAGTTCAAGTTATTTTGAATAACGTGAGCATGGTTGGAATTGTCTCTATTGGGGGTTTCCAGGTTGATAGAGGTGTTTTGGCTATCAATGCTGGTTCAAGTGGATACGACGATCCATTTATTGAGTTCTTTTTGAGAGTTCATCAAATTTCAGAGCAAACAGCGGCTGTTAGGTTTGGATACCCAACAGGAGCTACAGAGTTTGAAATTAAGGTTTTGGAATAAAATATTTTTGAATTTACAGAGCGGGAGGCAAAAATTAGCCTCCCGTTTTTTTTGTCTTAGTTTATAATAATGTCGTTGCAACTTAGTTGTGGCAATATGGCGCGTTACCAGAGTGGTCCAATGGCTAGGTCTGCAAAACCTCAGTTCGCGGGTTCGAATCCCGCACGCGCCTCACTTTAATTTCAAAAATTCATTACTATTACATTAAAAGCAATACGGTTTATAATGACCCTACAATGATCTCTTTACTATATGTATCTTACAAACTATTGTTTTTAATTTTATTCTTAAGTGTAGTTTTACTTATTCATAACAAGTATAAAAATAATTTATTTACTCAAATAAATTTAGTTTTTTTAATTTTTTTAGTAGCAGCTTTGAATATAAGTGGTATACAAGAGTTCATTTTATTTTTTGTTAGTGGAATTATTTATTTTGGTTTAGATACGCTTGCGGTGTATAAAAATCATTGGAGATACAACACAAAAAGCGGATATGTTTTGTGGGCTGGTCCAGGTTGGGGTTTAGCAACATTGGTAATATTTAGATTGGCAGATTTAGCTCATCTTAGTTTTATTTTCTTGTTGCTTTTTGTGACACTTTTACTTATTTCTAAAAGATTAAAAAAGGAGCTAAAACTTTCACATTTTTCTCAAAGCTATTGGCTACCTTTTGCACTGATTAGCCTGGTTCTCAACCCAAGTTTATTTTTAATTTCTTTATGTGTCGGAATAATTTTGGAATATATAAGTGTCGAGATATTTAAAGCGTGGAAATATGATAATTTAGTTTTTACTCTTATTGGAATAGGCTATGGAACTTTTATGGTATTTGTTAATATCTTGATTTCGTTTATTCAAGGAGAAAGAACGATATTTAATGTTTTTTTTCTAGTAAGTTTACTTTTGGTTTCAATATTTACAAAGATATATACTAATAAATTGAAAGAAAAATAAAATATGATTAGACTACCCTTTTGGCCTCCAATTCATTTATTTTTAGTTAAAAATCAGGCATTAATTAAAAAATTGTTTTTTGCAGTATATATTTTTGCTATTGTTTTTATAGTTTTAGGTTTTTATCTATTTGCAAATCAATTTAGCGTATATCTATTATTTTACGAACTTGCAGGAAAATTTGGAACAATTGCAATGTTGCTTTTTGTGACAACTTTAATGCCAGGTATCTTTCAAAGATTTAAGATTTTGCCACTATTTAGTGCAAGTATTGTTTTATTTCGTCGACAAATTGGAATTTTAATGTATTTTATTGCAATGGTACACTCGATGTATATTTCAAGCATCCCACTAATTTCCACAAGCTCTTTTAGTTTGGAAAGTCTTCCTCCAAATGGTTTAACCGGAGTTTTAACACTCTCAATACTATTCCCTGTTTGGATTACTTCTAATGATATTTCACAAAAAAAGTTTGGGAAGTTTTGGAAAACAATTCAAAGACTAACCTATTTTGCAATGATTACCTTATTTTTCCATGTTGCAATGGTTGAAAGATCTGCAGCAGCTATTTTAGCAGTGACAATGTTTTTGGAAGTTTCCTCTTGGATAAAAGTTTGGGTTACCAAGCCAAAAGTAAATACCCCAGATAACTCTTCAACTTCTTTGCAAGCATAATTATTTTCAAGATTGATCAATGAAAAATTGATGTTGTAATGGTAAAATACAACCCTCATGAAAAAGCAAAAATCTTATTACATCCACACCTTTGGTTGTCAGTCGAATAAAAGTGACTCCGAACGTATTGCTGGTGATTATCAAGCAAAAGGTTTTGTTGAAGCAAAAAATTGGCAGGAATGTGATGAGTTGGTGGTAAATACTTGTGCAGTTCGTCAGCGTGCTGAAGATCGCGCTCGTGGTTTTTTATATAACGTTGTAGTTTTTTTTCATGACAAAGGTAAACAACGACCAAAAATTATTTTAACTGGGTGTATGGTGCATCATGGGAATGAAAAGTTATACGAGATGCTACCAATGGTAGATGAAATTTTGCCAATAAATGAAGTTGGATTCAATCATGAAACTGTTCGTAAAGATAAAAAACATGCTTGGATACCTATTTCAACTGGCTGTAACTCTTTTTGTACCTACTGTATTGTTCCCTACTCTCGTGGTCGTGAAAAATCTCGAAGTTTAGAATCAATTTTAGAAGAAGTAGAAAAATTGGTATCTGAAGGTTATGAAGAAGTAACTTTACTTGGTATGAATGTAAATTCTTGGGGTTTAGAAAAACTTGGTATTGGCTTTAGAAAACTAATGATGGAAAACAAAGACTTCAAACGTGAGGATTTGCCAGATAACCAAAGTCAATATTTACAGCCAAAAGGAACTCCTCCTTTTGTGAAGTTATTGCAGGCAGTCTCTGCATTTCCTGAAATTAAAAAAATAAGATTTATGAGTAGTAATCCATGGGATTTTCATGATGAATTGGTTGAGGAAGTCGGAAAAAATAAGAAAATTGATAGATATGTACACTTGCCAATTCAGTCTGGCAGCAATGCTGTTTTGTATAGAATGAATCGTGGGTATACAAGAGAAAGATATATTGAAGTTGTTGAAAAGTTAAGAAAAGCAGATCCAAATATTGTGATTGGAACTGATATTGTTGTTGGATTTGCAGACGAGACTACAGAAGAGTTTCAAGAAACTGTAGATTTGGCACAAAAAATTGGTTGGAAAGTAGGTTTTGTTGCAATGTACTCTCCTCGTCCAGGAACTGCCGGCTGGAAAATTTACCCAGACACAATTCCATACACAGAAAAAAAGAGACGGTGGGAAGTATTGGATAAAATAATAAACAAGGACAATCTTTCTGATAGACCAATTGTGATTTAGGTTTATGAAACAATTAACGCGGGAATGCTAATCTGAGTGTTCCCCATTATGCAACCGCAGGTGTGTCAACACAACACAAGTAAGGAAACATGAATAAAATAATATCAATAGTAGGACCCACAGGTTCTGGTAAAACAGCAAAAGCCTTAGAGTTGGCTCAAAATGTTTTAGGTAGAAATTCGTTTGCTGACACCGGTTTGACACAATTTTTAGGTAATTCTAATTTTACTGGCGTAGACTTGATTTCTGTTGATTCAAGACAAGTATATAAGGGACTAGAAATACTTTCTGGGGCTGATGTTCCAGAACATTTTGCCAGAATTTCTGATGCAGATTTTGAGTTTGAGTATTTTAAACATACAGAACTTGATATTACCTTACATGGAGTTTCTATAGTTGAGCTAGAGCAAGAGTGGTCTGTTGCTCATTTTAGAGATTTTGTGATAGCAATTTTGTATAAAAGTTTCGAAAATAATCGTTTACCGATTCTAGTTGGTGGAACAGGAATGTATTATTTACAACTTTTTAATACTGATTTAAATTTGTATGTGCCGCCAAATGAAAAAATTCGCCAAAAAGCACAAGAAATGACAGTCTTGGAGTTACAAAAATGGCTTGCAAAGTTTGATCCTCAAAAACTTGAATCAATGAATAACTCTGATAGGAACAATCCAAGAAGGCTGATGAGAGCGATTGAGATTGCTAGTGGAAAGCCAGAACTTCATTCAAACAGAGAGCTGCCTGCAAATTTGAAAAATTATTCAATGGTATTAGAAGTTGCTTTAGATGATCTAAAAGAAAAAATTGTAAAAAGAGTTGCCGAAAGATTTGATGCAGGAGCAGTAGAAGAAGTTCAGAATATCTTACAAATATGTGGCACAAATGACTCTCAAGTCTGTTCTACACTGGGAGTGAGCGATATTTCAAGATTTTTGTCTGGAGAAATTACTCAAGAGCAGTGTCTAACAGACTGGTCACTACATGAATTTCAGTATGCAAAACGCCAACTTACTTGGTTTAAAAAATATTCAATTGTTATTTAGCTTTTACTCTTGTATACTTTTACCAAATGAAGAAATTCCTTTATAGCGATCATATGGTGACAATTTCGCCATTGTCAATAATTTTTACTATTTTCTTTTTACTCGGCCTATATGGGGTCTACTATATTAGATCTGTTTTAGTTTTGGTTTTGCTTTCGTTTATTTTAACTGTTGCACTTAATCCAATAGTCAAGCTTTTAAATCAGAAACTTAAATTACCTAAAATTCCTAGTATTGCAGGAGCATATTTATTGGTTGTTTTGGCGTTTGCTACGTTATTAGCAGTGTTAATACCACCTCTTGCAAAGCAGTTTGTACACCTTATCAATAATTTCAATGTGCCATTTTTACAAGATCAAGTAAGAGATTTTAATTTTACGCTTCAAGAGTTGAGTTCTGTAGTTAGTAACTTTGGCAGTAGTTTTACTGTAGTTGTCAACGTTGTTAACTCAACTTTTAGTGGGGTTTTTACAGTTTTCACAGTCATGGTGATGTCTTTTTACTTAATGTTAGAAAGAACTGATATTTATAAAAAAGCATCTTGGTTTACAAAAAAAGAAGTTTACTTAAATCAAGTAAGAGACTTTATCGACTCAGTTGAGTTACAACTGGGTGGTTGGGTGCGTGCTCAAGCTATTTTGATGTTCTCGATTTTTCTTGTAACGTATATTAGCTTAAGTTTAATTTCCGTTCCATATGCCCTTCCACTTGCTTTGCTTGCTGGGTTTTTAGAAATTGTTCCTAATTTGGGGCCAACTCTTGCAATGATCCCTGCTTTATTTATTTCTTATTTTACTTTTGGACCAATAATGACGGGCATTGTTGCTCTGTTGTATATTGTGATTCAACAGCTAGAAAACAACATTTTAGTTCCAAAGGTTATGAAGGCAAATGCTAATGTGAATCCGTTGATTGGCATCATTAGTATTTTGGTAGGACTCAAGTTTGCTGGAGTAATTGGTGCATTACTTGCAATCCCAATTTATATAATTGGCAGAACCTTCTTTTCTGCATTTATTCAACCAAGAATTAGAGATTAGTTCTTTACATTTCATGTTATAGGATATATACTATCTAGTGGTTTAACATATCTAGGCAATGGCTTTTACTTTTGTAAAAGAGGAAAGTCCGGACAGCTGAATAGAGGGTGCTTCGCGAAGTTTTTGGCTTATGCCAAAAACGAGCGTTGGATAAGAGTAACATCTTAGACAGTTAGAGCAACAGTGACGAATTGAGGTAGCGCTCAGGTGAAACGATCAAGCTTTTGGATACCAATACTTTTTTGTAATTGGTGGCAATCCTCCCTGCTGCAACTGGCGAGCTTCACCGCTAATGGATCTGTTCCCTATTCTTAATTGAATCGGTGATAAAGTCCCAGGCATAGATAGATCATTGTCAAATACAGAATCCGGCTTATTGTATGTTAACCAAAATCATTAAACGTCAGCTCACTGCTGGCGTTTTTTGATAGTTTCAATGTATGCTACTCTCGATTTATTTTCACATTATGTTTATAATGGGTAAAAAAGGAGATGAATATGTCCGCAAAACTTTATGACACGTTGGTATTTTTAAGTAACCAGGTTCTTACTGATTTGGTGATTTTCTTACCAAAGTTGATTGTTGCATTTTTAGTATTAGTAATTGGTGCAGGTTTGGCAAGAACTTTTAGAAAAGTAATAGTCAAACTTATGGAAGCATTGAGAGTTTCAAAGGCATTTCAAAAAACTCCTGTAGAGCACTTTTTAAATGACGCTGATCTTGGCGGAAAAATTGAAGAGGTTGTTGGTACTGTTTTGTATTGGTTAGTAATGTTGGTAGTGATTCATACAACAGTAAGCATCTTAGGTCTTACTTCACTTACAGTATTGATCGGTAAAATTTTGGCATATCTTCCAAGTTTGTTTTCGTCAGTGATTATTTTATTCTTTGGGTTATTGATAGCAGGAGTTGTTGAAAGTTTGGTAAAGGGAGCAGTAAAAAGTGTTGACGGGCAAAGTTCTAGATTACTGGGTAAGATTTCAAGCTATGCGGTAATGGTTGTCACAGTTTTGGCAGCAATCAGTGAGCTTGGAATTGCACAAGAGTTTATTTTTATTTTATTTGTAGGATTTGTGATAACCTTCTCTTTAGCACTTGGTTTAGCATTTGGATTAGGTGGAAAAGATGTTGTAAACATGGCTCTTACAGAATGGTATAAAAAAACAAAATCAGAAGTATCAAAAAAATAATCCAAAGAGATTTTAAGTATTTTTATGAATTTTTCTCAAGCAGCTATTTTGGGTGTGGTACAAGGATTGTCTGAGTTTTTGCCAATTTCAAGCTCTGGACATTTAGTTATTGTACAAAACCTTCTTGGTGTAAATGAAGGGGCTGTAGTCTTTGATATTTTTGTCCATTTTGCCACTTTATTTGCAGTTTTGTTTTATTTTCGTAAAGAGCTTTTAAGCATAACCAAAAAAGAGTTACTTGCAATAGTTGTTGCAAGTATCCCAGCAGGCGTAATTGGTTTGTTTTTTGAAGATATGGTTACTCAGGCATTTGGATCATTACTTTTTGTGGGAATAGCCCTAATGGTTACAGGATGTTTAAACTTTATTACGTATCACAATTTAAAAAAGAATAAGTCTGGAAAAACAGAAGTTGGTCTCAAAGAAGCATTGATGATTGGTACCGCTCAAGCTATGGCTATTTTACCTGGTATTTCCCGATCTGGATCAACTGTTTCTATGAGTAGCACGCAGCAAATAGATAGAAAAGTTGCATTTCGATTTTCTTTTTTGATGGTGGTCCCAGTTATTTTTGGAGCGAACATGATACACTTACTGAGGTTTTTTAACGGAGAGCCACTTCTAATTCCAGTCTCGGTGTTACTTTTTGGTGGTTTACTTGCATTTTTAAGCGGAATTTTAAGTCTAAAAATTTTTGAATATGTTATTGCAAAAGCAAAAATGAATATTTTTGGAGTATACTGCATTGCGATTGGTTTACTTGTTGTGTTTTCAACGTTGAAATAGTTTTTTAATATCTTACATTTTGTTTTTTCTAAATTGTAAAGCCTCTAGAATCTGTTTTTCTCCAATTTCACTTGGAGGATCATTTTCAAGATCACAAATTGTTTTTGCAACTTTTATGACTCTAAAATACGCCCGAGTAGATAAAAAGTATCTTAAAGAGGCTTTCTGTAAAAGTTGAGTTGCTTGAGGGGTAAGCTGGCAGTATTTTCTAATAAGTTTTGTTGTTAACTGATTATTAGTAAGAATACCCTCTTCTAAGTACCTTTGTTTTTGTAATTTCCGAGCCTTTATTACGGTGTCTCTCATCTGTTTTGAGGTTTGAGTTTGCAGCTGATTATATTCAGTTATCTTTTTTGTATCTACAGAGTTAACAAAAACTTGTAAATCAATCCGATCTAGAATTGGTCCAGACAGTTTTTTATTGTATTGCTGATATTGTAATTCTGTGCAGTTGCAGTGTTTTATTTGACTGAATCTATACCCACAGGGGCACGGGTTGCTGGCAGCAATCAAAATAAATTCACAAGGATATGTGGTTGAACCAGAAATTCTTGCCAGTGTTATCTTTTTATCTTCAAGAGGTTGCCGAAGTGATTCCAATAAATACTTTGGTAATTCTGTTATTTCATCCAAAAAAAGAATTCCTGTATGTGCAAGAGAGATTTCTCCTGGTTGTAGGTTGGAGCCTCCTCCGAATAGTGATGCCGAAGTTATCGTGTGGTGTGGTGCACGAAATGGTCTTTGGGTGAGTATGGAATTATTGAGAAGCCCTGCAACGGAGTAGATGCTATTTATGTCTAAAAGTTCAGTTTGGTTTAATGGAGGCAGTATGCTGATAGATGCTGTCGCCAGCATACTTTTTCCTGTACCAGGAGGGCCTGTAAGCAGTATGTTATGTCCTCCTGCAGCCGCAATTTCTAATCCTCTTTTTGCTTGTACTTGTCCAAATATATCTTCAAAAAGAACTGGATACATTGAAGTCTCTTTATGTGCTACTTTTTCTTTTTTCCATTGTGTTAAGTCTGTGATTCTTTTTATTGATAAGAGTTCGCTGAGGTGGTTGATAGGAAAAATAGAAAGTTTTTCTAAGTTAATAATTTCAAACTGATTAGCTTTTGGGAGGATAATGTTTTTAATTCCTTGCTTTTTTGCGTGCAACAGTAGGGGTAAAACTCCTTTTACTTTTTTAATACTTCCGTCTAGAGAAAGTTCTCCTAAAAACAGTGTGTTTTTTGTTTCGAAGTAAATTTTTTTGTACGTTTTTAAGATTCCTACAGTGATTGCAAGATCAAAACTTGTTCCAGTTTTTTTTATATCTGCTGGAGCTAAGTTAACAATTGTTCTTTGAGATTTTGGTTTTATGTCACAATTCAAAAGTGCTGATGTAATTCTTTCTTTTGATTCGGTAACAGCTTGTGAAGCAAGCCCAATGATAATAAGTTGGGGTTTCCCACGATTTAGATCTACTTCGACGGTGACGGTTGTAGGTTTAAGCCCAGTAATACAAGCGGTGGTGACATGTGCAAGCATGTCACCACTGTATATTTACATTCTTACAAAAACTGTAACTTATTGTTGTTCGTTTTTATATTCTGAGTTATAACCTGGATTCACTTGAGGTCTATAGGCATTTGGATATTCAATGTCAGTTTTTACTGCATGAGAGATTTCTTTAAAATATTTGAAAACCTCATATGGGTTTGGAATATTTGCAAAGGTAAATGGTCGATTTCTGACTCCTCCTTTTGAGGTAGCGTATAAGGTGCCTGCAGTTGATATTTTTATACTTCCCGACTTTTTTCCAAACAAGATATCAGTTAATCCAACAGTAACATCGGAATTGGTAATTTTATCAAAATCAACCATTTTAAAATCTCTTCCGATTACCCCAGTTTGGAATAATGCTCTCTTGTTTGTCAGTGCATAATTTACATGTTTGTAGACCATTAAGGAATAAATTGGAGCTCCAAATGTAAATAAAACTCCAATCCAGAAGTGTGGTATAAGAACCATGAAATAATTGCCTTCTCTAATTCCTTGAAGGACAAACATTCCGCCTACAACTAAAAAAATTAACCCAAATAAAGAGGCAGCAAAACTTGTTAAAAAGAACGGCCAAAACATTGGTTTGCCTTCCCAAAGTATTTGCTCGTTTTGTTCTAAAATTTTATCAAATTCACTCATATTTTCTCTTTTCAATACTATAAAAGCCCCAATTGGTCTACTAGTCTATTACAGTAACCCCATTCGTTGTCATACCAGCTAATTATTTTTACCAGGTTTCCACCAATAACTTGAGTAAGGCTTAAATCGACAATAGATGATTCAGGTCTTCCTACAATGTCTGAAGAAACAATTGGATCTGAAGTAACTGCTAAGATTCCTTTCCAACGATCTTGATTGGAGGCATCAATTAGTGTTTGGTTTACTTCTTCTACAGTTGTTTCTCTTTTAGTAACAAAAACCATATCTGAAAGTGAGCCAGTAGGTGTTGGGACACGAACTGCTAGCCCATCAAAGATACCTTTGAGTTCAGGAATAATTTCTGTAGTTGCAACAGCTGCTCCAGTTGAAGTTGGAACAATGTTTTCTGCTGCACTTCTTGCTCTTCTTAAATCTTTGTGAGAGTTATCATGAGTGTTTTGATCATCAGTATATGAGTGGATTGTTGTAAGCATTGCTTTTTCGACACCAAAAACTGTTGTCATGATTTGTGCAACTGGCGCCACACAGTTTGTTGTACAGGATGCATTTGAGAACACAGAACCATTTTCGTCGTGAGAGTTGACTCCAATCACAGAGGTTGAGACATTACCACCCTTTGCTGGAGCTGTGATTAAAACTCGTTTTGCACCACCTTCAAAGTGTTGAGCAGCTTTTTCTGCTGATGTAAAAACTCCAGTAGCGTCTACTACAAGTTCTACTCCATGCTGTGCCCAAGGAATGAGTTTGGGATCACGTTGAGCAGTAACTATGACAGTATGCCCTGAAATTGTGATTGTTCCTAAGACAGGGTTTTCTGGTGTTACATCATCTTTTGATTGTGATCTTGCAACAGTGATCTCTCCTGGAAACCTGCCGTAATTTGAGTCGTATTTTAGTAAGTGTGCCCAATCCTCGATTTCCATAGAGCCAGATGTATTGATAACTTTTAGAACTAACTCTGGGTTATTTTTGCTGACCCATACTCGAACAAATGTTCTTCCAATTCTTCCTAACCCATTTATACCAAATTGTTTCATGTGCTCTCCTTTTAGAACTATTTCAATATTCTCATCTTACTCCGAAACAAGTTTTGTTTCCACTTCATTTGAGATTAATGTACCAACGTGCTCTCCCCCAACTGCCTGAGCTAAGTTGTCATTTTTATATAGTGCAAACACCATAATTGGCAAGTTATTCTCGCTTGCCATTGAAAGTGCTGCAGTGTCAATAATACCCATATTTGGCATTTCTATTGCATCTTTAAAGTTAAGTGATTCGAAGCGTCGTGCTTGTGGATTTTGTTTTGGATCTTCTTCAAAAATACCATCCACTTTTGTAGTTCTCATTAAGACGTCACAATGAAGTTCAAGTGCATGCAGTGCCGCTCCTGCATCTGTTGTAACAAAAGGAACTCCAGTACCAGCACAAAGAATAATAACCCTACCTTTTTCCATATGTCGCATTGCTTTTCTTCTAATAAAACTTTCTGCAACCGCAGGCATTTGGATAGCAGATTGCATGCGTGTTGGGACGCCCATTTTTTCTAGTTCATCTTGTAGAGTAAGTCCATTCATTATGGTAGCGAGCATACCCATATAATCTGCTGTAGTTCTGTCAAACCCTTCTTCGTATGCATTTCGTGCATGGAAAATGTTTTTTCCACCAACAGAAATGGCAACTTGAACATGTTGTGTATATACAGACTTAATTTGTTCAGCAAGTTGTTTTACAGCATGCAAATCAATTCCGGAATTTTTGCTTCCTCGCATTGCTTCACCACTGACCATGATCATAATTCGTTTATATTTAATTTGTTCCATTCTGTTTCTTTCCTTTCTGAATGACAGTTTTTAAAAAAATCTGACGAGGTCAGATTTTTAGTTTTGTTTTTAGTCGTAAGAATTTCCATCTAATAGAGTCCATAATCTTAAAGATTTGGTACATAGGAAAATCTGTAACAAAGTCAAAAGTTCCAATAAATTCTACAAGGTCTCCCCCATAGCCTTTTTTAAATCTGTGAAATCCATACCAAGAATCTGATTTATTTGGTTCTGGTCCAAGAGAGCCCCACATATCAAACGTGTGACAGCCAATTGCTTTTCCAAAACGGATCATTTCCCACATCATAAGATTACTTGCCATAACTTCTCTGTTCAAGTTTCTTGATGCTCCATAAGGGTAGTACAACACTCCGTTAAAAATAAACATCACCCATGAAGTAAGAATTGTGTCTTCATACACTGCATTAAAGATTCTCATCATGCCAGAGCCGCCAAGCTCTTTCCACATTGTTCTAAAGTATTCTGGTGAATGAGCATAAAAACCTTGTCTTTTGGTGGTTTCTTCCAATATTTTTATGTATTGCTCCATACCTTCTTCGGAGGTGTTTTCGAAAATTTTTACACCTTTTTTAAGAGCAAGGTTGACGTTATAACGGGTTTTGCTTTCCAAGTTTTGAAAGAGTATTTCTTCGTCTTGTGTAAGGTCTAGTTGAAAGGTGTATTTGGTAAATAATGGTTTTCCTGGAACACAGTCGTTGTCTAAAAGAAATTTAGCAATATTCTTATGAGCAGATGGAGCTCCAACTTTGCTTGCGACATTAGGTTCAAGTTTAATAAAAATTGCATTGTTTTTTTTAGCAACAGATTTGAGAGCTCCAAGCTGGTCTGCATCTGGCATATAGCCTTTTGGGAGATAGCCAACATTTTTATTAAGTATTGGGACTTGGTGGAAAGTTAGTTGAAATGCATTTACGAGTTTTGACTTGTCAAAAACACCAATTCTTTCGATTATTTGACCGTTTGTTCTGCGAAACTCTCCCCACTCCCAAGATTGGAGCGGATGGTTTACAACTGCGTTGTATGCACTTTTTTCTTCTGGCCTCAGGGATCTGATAAACATATACGATACTTATTATACATGAGATATATTTTAGCTGTTGATGAGTTTATCAATATCAAACTCTCCATTAATTACACCTTCCAAAATATCGTCATCAACGATAATTTTTCTTCCAGAATTTTTTGCAGGAGGCGCTGGTTTTTTCTTGTTGTAATAGTAGTTTTGTTTTCCATATGAACTGGATGTGCCTGCATAGTCATAATATTTTTTCTCGATTTCTGTTTCTAAAAGGTATTCTGGAATATCCATAACAAATCTTGAGGTAACATTTGCTTGAGGAACGCCGTACTGCGTTCTAGATCTGGCGTAGGTAAGGAATAGTTTTGATTTTGCTCGAGTGATTCCTACATAACAGAGGCGGCGTTCTTCTTCCATTTGTTCGTTATCCGTCATGGCTCTTGAATGAGGCATGAGACCTTCTTCTAATCCAACTAAAAAAACCACTTCAAATTCTAAACCTTTTGCAGAGTGTAAGCTCATCAGATTGACACTTCTTTTGGAATCTTCTGAAACTGTTCCATCTGCAAACTCATTGTCTTGGATAAGTGCGATATTTTCTAAAAACTGTGCAGCTGTTTCAAATTGCACTGCAACAGAAAGTAATTCTTCAACGTTTGCTTTTCGATCAAGATCTTCTTCTGTTTTATGGTTATACTTTTCTAAGTATTGTGTTGTTTCTAGAATATCTTTAAGTAATGAAGCAGGATTTTCTTGTGGAAGCTGGTGCTTATTTTGTGTCGCAATCCAATCTGTGAATTTTTGAAATCTTCTTTTACCCAACTTAAGAATTCTTTGATAGCTCACAAGGTCGAAATCATTGATTGCATAACGTAAGTAAGCGATCACATCCTTAACTTCTTTCCTTTCATAAAATTTTGTGCCGCCGATCAGTTTATACGGAATGCCTGCTTGCATGAGGGCTTCTTCAAAAATACGTGACTGTGCATTTGTTCTATAAAGAATTGCAACTTCTCCAAGCTCAACTTTTGCAGAAATATCTCGAATATAGTTAACGATTTTTTTAGCTTCAGTACTACCATTTTCTGCCTCATAACAAGTAATCTTATTTCCCTGACTTTTTTCTGTCCAAAGTTTTAGAATTGGGTGCGTAGTATTATGAGAAATTACTTCTGTAGCAGCATCTAAAATTGTTTGATTTGATCTATAGTTTTGCTCAAGCTTGTATTCTGTGATGTTCGGGAAGTTTTGTTTGAGTTGCATCATATTTTTATAATCTGCTCCTCGCCATGCATAAATACTTTGGCAGAAATCTCCAACAACAAATAGGTTGTTTTGTGGAGCTGCTAAAAGCTTTGTGAGTTTATATTGAGCTTTGTTTGTATCTTGGTACTCATCAACTAAAACATGCTCAAACTTTTTTTGGTATTTTTCTCTAATAATCTGATCTTCTTTAAGTAGCTGTAGTGTTTTTGAAAGTAGATCATCAAAGTCTACGGCAGATGCTTTATTTAGTTCATATTGGTAGATTTTGTATACTTTGGCAACATGTTCTTGAAATGCCCCGAACGCAACTTCGGTATAGGCTGAAGGACTTAAAAGCTCATTTTTTGCATTAGAAATTGCAGCTTGAACAGCTTTGATATTAAAGTCTTCGTTACTAAAATTATTAGTTTTATAAATTTCTTTAAGCAGTGAAAGTTGATCTTGAGAATCATAAATTACAAAGTTTTGTCCAAGTCCAATCGACTGACCATCAATTCTTAAAATTTTTGCACATAAACTGTGAAAAGTACCACTCCAGGGAATGTCCATTCCTGTAGTAAGTGCAATTCTATTCTTAATTTCTTTCGCAGCTTTGTTTGTAAAAGTAACAACTAAGATATTAAATGGAGAAACATTTTTCTCCGCTAATAGCCAAGCTACTCGTGTTGTTAAAACAGTAGTCTTCCCAGAGCCTGCACCTGCCAAAACAACAGCAGGCCCCGATTCATGGATCACAGCTTTTTTTTGTTCGGGATTGAGTTTTTGTAAGACTTCTAGCACGAAGCTCATACTATCATAACTATGATATAGTGAAGAGTATGAAAAAGTTATTAGTTTCTAATTTTAAGTCAAATAAATCGGTTGATGAATCTAATGAATGGTTAGATGATGTAACTCGTTTAGTAAATTGGGATTCTCTTGGAATATATGAAGTAGCTGTTGCACCAGCATTTCCTTCTATCGAAGAATTTTCTCATAAAATCAAAGAGGCACAGATTCCCTTAAAACTTTCTGCACAAGATATTAGTGCTTTTCCAGCAGGAAGCTATACGGGCGCTGTTTCTGTTCAAAATTTACTTGATTTAAATATAAGCTATGCAATTGTTGGGCATTCAGAGCGCAGAAGATATTTTGACGAAGATTCCCAAATGATTGCCCGTAAAGTTGAACAGGCTGTTGAAAATAATATTACTCCTTTGTTGTGCATAGACGAACCATACTTAGAAGAACAGGTTAATTTAATTTCAGAAAAGCTACTTCAAAAATGTGTTATTTGTTATGAACCATTGGAAGCAATTGGCTCGGGTAACAATGCAAGTGTTGGACAGGTCAAAAAAGTGAAAGAAAAAGTTTTACAACTTTGTGGTGAAGTACTCTTTTTATATGGGGGAAGTGTTACAGATCAAAATGTTTCTGAATATTTATTGGTTGCTGATGGAGTGTTAGTTGGTTCTTTTTCACTTAAAGCAAGAGACTTTGCTAGCTTGATCAAAGTTGCAACTACTGCCACAGTTGCCTAGAATCATAAATTACAGTATCTTCTGTTTCAAATGCGATAGGAAACTGTTGTAGATATGAATCGTTCACAGTGAACTCTCTTCTCTCATTCGGGCCAACAAAAATATAACTAATTTTGTTTTTAATTATTAACTGGTTTGGTGAATTCGATCCAGAAAAGATAGCATGTGCATCAGCATTTCGTTCTGAATCATTAAAGCCAAAATTTTTAACCCAACCTAAGTACCCTAAAAATATTGGTCTATTTGCCCAAAGTGGAATGAGGTGATTGTGTTTTGTACTAGTCAAGAAAACTGCGTCAGTGGTTGTTTCTTTTGCAATTTTTTTTCCAAGAGTTATTTCTGAAGCTGAAGAAAGTAGATGCGTGTTTTGTTCGAAATTAAGAATGCGGAAAAGTTCTACGATTCCAGTGGCACTGAGTGAAAACATAAGAATAATAACCAATATTTTCAACTTGAAGTTTTTTTTCCAGATTTCTGCAAGGATGCTTACTACCGCAATTGATAGTCCAATATACACCCAAGCAAATAATTTTGTGTTATCCCATGCCGTTGGTTGAAACGTTATTATATTAGATACCAAAAAAACCGCTAAGAATCCTAAAAACACAGCGCGATTTTTTTTAAGTCGGTATATAGTAAACAAAGCTAAAGGTAAAAATGCACCCCAAACTTTGAGCCACATGGTTGCCCAAGAAATAAGCATTGTGCTTGCTGAAGCACCTTGTGGAAGTGTTTTATTAACAGTCCAGCCTAAGGATATTCTCATAAAATTATCTACTTCTATCCCTCCGTGCACAAAGTTGAAGTATAAAATGGTTGAAAGAATTCCTGCTGGAATTACAAAGTACAGTAACTCATAGAATTTTTCTTTGTAAGATAAACAAATGACTCCAGTAACCAGTACTAATACAATGAAACTGTGCATGTGAGCAATCGGAAGGATTCCTGCTAAAATTCCTGCAACTAAAAATAATTTTTTTTGTAGGTTCAGGTGAAAGTAGTTATTTTTTTTATCTCTTTTTTGTTTTATTCCCCAAAGCAGAAGGTTGAGAACCCAAACTCCAATAGTGACTCCAATAAAGAATGCTCTTTGTGGAATGAGCATTGCTTCTGGGATATTTCCTGCATACCAATCATATTCCAAAAATCTTGAATAGTCCTGAGTTGGATGCAAAATCTCGTTCCAGGAAATACTTTCAAAGTGTTTGAAAATACCTAGTCCAGAAGAAGTTAAAACTAAAAAGATTGCCCACACCGATTGTTTTCTTGAATTACTCAGTTGAAAATACAAAAAGTATAAGCCTGTTAAAAAAGAAAATAGTAGGATCAGTGATACCACGAAGAACGCCATGTCTATTGGTAAGCCTATTCTCATGAATACAGCAGTAATAAAATGAGACAGAAATCCATAGGTAAGTTTTCCGTGTGCATAAAAAGGATGATATAAAAACCATTCGGAAATTGGTTTTTGAGCAAATAACTGTGTAATGCTAATGTGTACAACCCAGTCACTCCATGAGTTTGCTTGTCCAATATACAACCCATCTGGCTTAAAAATCATGATTTTGGAAAAAATATACGTGAATACTCCACCAAATATTCCAAGAACAATTCTTAACGCTGGTTTGTGGAACGCAAGTTCTTTTTTAAACTTTTTACTGAGGAAGCTCTGCATATTGTCCACTTATCCAGCCCGATTTGCCTTCAAACTCAATATTAACCCATGTAGCTTCGGTTTTGTCTAAGTATGGGTAGGTTTTTCCAACTTCAGCAAAACCAAGCTCGGTTCCAGCCGAATTTGGAAGATCTCTTACTCTGAGGACTTCTTTTCCACTTACATAAAAATTAGTTGGTTTGATTTTGACAGTCTTTCCAGAATTTGGAAGTGTACTGACTGGTGTTGGAATTGCTGAGTTTGTTGCAGGCTGTGGAGTTTGGTTTTCTGGAGGTGTTGTTGTAGCAGCGGGTGAGGCAGTTTCTTGTGTTTCGTTTGCATTATGAGTGTTTGTTGTTGTTTGTTCGTTTAGATTTTCTTTTGCAAGTTTAACTGTAATAAGCATTCTATATCCAGGAATTGCATTGATTGTGTGTTTTTGGACGCCGTAAGAAGGAAGACTTACTTCAAACTCAAGGTGTCCTGGAACAACGTCTGGGATGATAACAGGAGAGAACATTTTTTCTTTTCCTGCAACGGTAATTATTGCATTGTCTGGAATCGTTACAAAAGAAACCTCTGACCCATGTTTAGAGCTTATTGCTTCCATTTCATAAATTACTCCTCCACTGTATTCTGGTCGTTCAGCAAGTTTCCAGGTAACAACGGTTAAAAGACCTGGTTTGAGCGAAATATCAGTTTCGTATGGAATCAAGTTAGGGTCATCAGGTTTAATTGTGAGTTTATATTCACCAGGGCTGAGTTCTCTATTCACAAATGGAGGTTTTTCAACATAGTTATCATCCAAATAGACAGACGCTGGGACATCATTGGAAATTTGTACTTGTAATCCTGACTTTGCTTTTTTAGCAAGTGGATTTGTACAAGCACTAAAAAGTATGCCTGAAAACAAGACTATCAATAAAAAGAAACGCTTCATACTATTAGTAGTGTAGCATGAACTTTAGTCTTTGAGTGGTTTGAGCTTTTGGGTTAGTGCTGTTTGTAGAACAGTGAAAACATCTGCAGCTGGAATAAATGTGATATCTTTTTTAACAATATCAGGGATTTTTTCAATATCTCTCTCGTTGTCTTGAGGAATCAAGACAATTTTACTACCAGCCATGTGTGCAGCAATACTCTTCTCTTTTAGTCCGCCAATTCGTAGAACTCTACCTCTAAGTGTGACCTCTCCAGTCATTGCAACATCTTTTTTCACAGGAATATTTGTGAACGCAGATACAATGGCAGTAGTCATAGTAACACCCGCAGAAGGTCCATCTTTTGGAACAGCTCCCTCTGGAACGTGTACGTGCACATCAGTTTCTTTTAGTTTTTTTGCTGGGATACCGATTCTATGGTGATTTGCTTTGACAAAAGTGAATGCCGCTTGGGCTGATTCTTTCATGACATCGCCAAGTTTTCCGGTGAGTTTGATTTCACCTTTACCAGGAGTTAAAGCGACTTCAATAAACAACACTTCTCCTCCAACGGAAGTCCAAGCAAGACCAGTTGCTTGGCCAACGATATCATCAGTAGAAGCGAGTTCAACATCAAATTTTTCTGGTCCAAGATATTCTCTAACAACGTTTTTAGAAACAGACACAGACTTTATTTTTGTTTTTGAAATAATTTGTTTTGCAGCTTTTCTAGCAATTGTACTGATTGTTCTTTCTAGTGAGCGAACTCCAGCTTCTCTTGTGTATCTGTGAATAACTGTATTGAGAGCATCGTCTGTAAAAGTGATTTGTTTTTTTGTAAGGCCGTTTGACTTGAGCACTTTATCGATAAGATAGTCTTTTGCGATATGGAATTTTTCTTCCCACGTATATCCAGAATACCTAATGATTTCTAAACGGTCACGAAGTGCTGGTGGGATTGTATCGAGTGTGTTTGCGGTTGTGATAAATATAACTTGTGAAAGATCAAATGGCATATCAAGATAGTGATCTTCAAAACCACTGTTTTGTTCTGGATCGAGTGCCTCTAGCAAAGCTGCTGAAGGATCTCCTTTGTAGTCTGAGCCGATTTTATCGATTTCATCAAGCATAAAGACGGGATTCATGGTTTTTGCTTGTTTCATTCCAGTGATAATTCTTCCTGGCATTGCTCCAACGTAGGTTCTTCTGTGTCCTCTGATTTCTGATTCGTCCTTGACTCCACCTAAAGAAACTTTGACAAATTTTCTTCCCAAAGCTTGGGCAATTGACTTTCCGATACTTGTTTTACCAACACCTGGAGGTCCAACAAAACACAAGATTGTAGGAAGACTTTGATCTTCTTTTTTAGTGTTTTTTTGTTTGAGGGTAAGTACCGCAATGTATTCTAAAATTCTGTCCTTTACTTCTTCTAAACCAAAATGATTTTCGTCAAGGATTTTTTGTGCTTTTTCTATTTCTAACACTGATTTTGAGTATTTATTCCATGGGAGTTCAAAGACAGTATCCAGCCAACTTCTCACATATCCTGATTCAGGATTATTTGGAGACATAGTTCTTAAACGTTTAATTTCTTTTTTAACTTTACTGCGAAGGTCATCAATGAGTTTTAGTTTTCCTAAACGCAATTGATACTCTCCCGCTGCTTCTTCTTCATCATCAATATCACCAAGTTCTTTTTGAATGGTTTTAAGTCGTTCACGAAGTATGTTTTCCCTCATGTGTTTATCAAATTTTTCCTGAGTTTTATGAACAACATCTTTTTCAATTTCTAAGACCTTAATTTCATGAGCAAGGTGCGCTAAAACAATCTTAAGACGTTGTGTAACATCAAGTGTTTCGAGCAGTTCTTGTTTTTCTTCTGTTTTTATATTGAGTGTGCTAGAAATTTGGTCTACCAGTTCTCCATTTGTAACTCCACCCATAAGTTTCATGAAGCTTAAAAACTCGACTGGTTTACCCATGTGCACAGCTTTTCTAAACTCGTTTTGCAGATGACTCACAAGTGCTGCGTTTTCTGCAGCATCTTCTTCTTGTTCTTCTAGTCTTTGCACTTCTACAACAAGTTTTGGTGAAGTGGAGACAAATCTAATAATTTTTACTCTGCTTAAGCCTTTTACTAGCGCGTTAATGTTATTGTCTGTTTCTAATTTTTTTTCTACAACCGCAAGTGTTCCAACTTCAAACAAATCTTTTGCTTCTGGGAGGTTAATCTGAGGATCTTTTTGAGTTACAAGCACAACAGTTTTTTTGTTGGTACCAAGATCTTTAACTGCATTTAAAGAAAGCTGTCTTCCAAAGGAAAGCACAGATTCAGTGCTTGGGAATAGTAATCCTTCTCTTATAGGAATTGCGTCAAGCACCATGATCTCTGGTTTTTGAGGTTGTAGGATAATTGGTTCTTGTTTTTTTTCTTCAGTTTTTTGAGTTTTTTTAGGTACGGTTTTTGTTGTATCAGTCATACGCTTAGCATTCTATTGTTTTAAGTGCTAAATATCAAGAGGAAAATGTATTTTTGTGTGATCCTTGTACTTCTTAGTATTTTGGTACAAAAAAAGTGGGTGTACATCGACTCGAACGATGGACCTCAGTCTTATCAGGACTGCGCTCTAACCAACTGAGCTATACACCCACGTGTTACATTACAGTTTTTCTTCTGTAACAGAAACATATTTTATCATAAACTTCTTAATTTGCACAACAAAAAAGAAGTATTAGTATGGTTCTACTGTTGTTGTGCCCCTGAGAGAAAATTCTTCTTGTGCTTGCATAAATGCTTTTATTTGGGCTGTTACTTGTTTGATGATAGTATATTGTTCTTTGTGATGTAGGTTTTCGAAGTTTTCCGGAACTTGTTGTGCTATGTTGAGAGGTTTTCCAATAGCTATAGTGACCGAAAACTTTTGTTTGTCTTGTTTTCCTCTAAATCTTGGCAATGAACTTCCCGCAGGCATGATTTGTTCAGTTCCTTGCATATATATTGGAACAATTACAGTGTTTAGGTCTCTAGTAGCGATTGCCCATTGCGCAGCTCCAGTCTTAAACTTCCTTTCTTCAATTTTTTTGTGAGGATTCCTACTTCTTGTGCCTTCGGGAAAGAGAACAAGGTGGTTTCCTTGTCTAATAATTTGTTCAACCTGGCCTTTTTGTCTTTGAGTTTCTTCTCCACCATCTCTGCTGATTGGAAATGTTCGTACTGCAAGCGAGCCAAACGCCTTTTTAGGTTGTTTATTCCAGTAATCACCAGCAGCGAGAAAAATTGCTTTATTTTTTATTTTTCTGTCTGCTCTCCCTATTGCTCTTCGTGCAAAAAGTGAATCCATATGCCCATTGTGAGGAGCAACTGTAAATATAATTGGGGAGTGAATGCCTTGTAAGTTTTCTATGCCAGTAAATGTGACGTCAACATTTGTTAAAAGGAAATTTGTTACATTTCTTAATCCTTCAATCAAAAAATTTGAGCTAGGGATGGAAAGTTCTTCTTTTGGTTGGTTAGTTATTTTTTTAGTTTCTAAAGAGTGTTGTTTCATTAGGTGTTTAGTATACAGCAACATGCATTTTTCTGCAGATTAAATTAGCAGTAAAGAAATAGTTCTGCTAAATGTTCACATAAAAAATAAAGTGCTCTGTATCAGGCTAAAATTGAGTGTTTTTTAATACTTTTAGATATTTTTTGATATGTTCTTATATAATTTTATATATTTTTGGAAAATTTATAAGTATATATTTATATTAGATTGTGTCTCTTGATTGGTGACTTGAATCAATCGCTTTTTTGATTCATCAGTTTCACAATTTCCGTTTTCATCACAAACACTAACTTCACTGTAGTATTTCTTATTTTCTAGTGGCGGAGTTACTGCATATATTTCATATGTTCCTTGTGGAAGCTCAAGTTCAAAGTTATAGCTATTTTTATTTTCTTCTATTATTAAATCCAAGCATGTTTCTAGTTTTGAGTGAGTTTCGTTGGCACAAATAATGATTGCTTCACTTGCAACAGCCTCAGAAAGTTCTACAGAACCAGTAAGGGTTCCAGTTTCTGTACTTGTTCCTTCTACAGAACCAGTGTTAATTGTGTCAGCGGGTGTGTCTTTTTGTTTTAGCTGAGATTTGAGTGTGTCAATTTCTTCTGTTTGTGTTGCAATTTGACTCTCTAGCATGCGTTTTTCTGCGTCAGATTGCCAAATATATACTACTGAGGAAAAGAAGATTACAAAAACGAGGATAACAAAGCTACCAGTTATTTTTGACATATTAAATATCAGTATAGCATTGTTTTTGTTATATAGAAACTGAATTACGCTGGGACGAAAACTGGTCTGACTTTTTGTTTTAATCTTCTGAAGTTTTTTTTAGGTTTTAAAAGTTCTTGGATTGAGGAGATTACTCCCCCTGAACACATTGCTTCTGTTTCTGGGATGAGTTTTTCTAGGATTTGTTCAAGTTTGAAGAGTTGGGATATCGCAAAAAAGCCCATTGAATCAATGAGGCTGACTAAATCTTGTGTATCTTTTATTTCTTGAATTCTTCTTGTGAGTGCTTCAAGTTTATTAACTGCTACTGACATATTTAGATCTACTTTGAATAGATCGTAGTATATCACTAAATGTTTTTTTAAGGAGAGATAAATATTTGATTTTGTAGGTCTAATAGTTTTTCTTTGTAGCTACTTAGCTGTTGTACTGTTATTTCATTTTTATTATCCAGGTTTGCTATGAGTTCGAGATGAATGTTTTCTGCTTGCCCTGTCAACAAAAGTATCTGATCTTTAATATTTTCACTGATGTCTTGTTCAAGTACAGCCGATTTCATCATGTTTGCAAAATCTCTTATGTCTGTAATAATTTTGGTAATTTCCTTAAATAGTATTATTTTCTGGTATAAAGTTGTTTTTTCAATATTCCTTCCCAAAACATGAGTTGCAAAACCAATTTTGTTTTTAAGGAATTCTTGTAGTGGCTTATTTACGTTTCGCTGGATTTCTTCAGCTAGAGATTTGTAGAATATATCAAGGGATTCAAGTTGGTATCTTTCTTCTTGAGACAGATTAACTACAGTAATAGAGGTGTTTTGCCGTAATTCCTTATCAAGTCTAAATACACAGAGTTGTGCTTGTCTGTATAATTTTGATTCCTCAACAAAACCTGCAGCTTCCAGTTGTCTGTTCCACTCTTCAACAGGCCATTGTAGGAGAATATATCTATAGATTTTTAATCTTTCTTTCCAGCAAGGATTTGATTTGTAAGTTAAAAAAATTGCATAGGCATATTTTGTATATTCTTTGAGTTGTTTAGTGTATTCCTCCCAGAGGAGGTTATGTAAAGGAGTATTTGCTGGTATTTCCAAATAGTTTACAAAGTAGTCATAGGTTTTGTTTTTTTTCAGTAATTCTTTAAGGTAGCTAGCTCCACTTCCAGTATCCCACTGCATTTCTGCAAGAATCTCTTCTTTTGCAGAAGCGAGCGCATAGGAAATTAACTTTTTAAATTCTTCTGACTCTCTTACTTCTTTTTGTGACAATTCAGAAAACTGAGCTGGTTGTACATACTCTCCTTTTCTCTTTTTTTCTTTTTTTGCGCCTTCAAGACCTTTTCTAAGAATAAGATTTATTTCTTTAAGAACATTTCCCCATTTTAGGCTTCCAACAAGTTCTAATAATTTGTTTTTAGACTCTTTTGCACTAGAATTAAATCTCCAAGAACCCCAAACTGTAAAGTGTTTTTTCGTTGCAACATTATAGCTAGTACTTTTTTGAGCAAGAGTCTCTCTTACGGAATCATGCTCTGCATGAATTTCTTCATGAGGAATAATTCGTTTGTCATTCTTTCTTGCAATAATAAGAGGAGATCTGAGTGTGATCTCTGTATTTTGATTTTCATCGAGAATTTGAAATGATTGACTTGAACGATGAAATCCTCCGATGTTTGTTCTTGGGTCAATCGCATCAAAGTCAGCATCATCAATTTCTAATACAATTGCCAGTGGGTATTTGATAAGGTTGATTTTTTTCTTTGCAGGTGTTTTTGGTCTTTTATCTTTTGGAAGCAACTGATTATAAACATAATCTACACTGTTTCCCATTCTATTAAGCACATTAGCTACAATATCTCTTTTTGTTATGAGGTCACGAATAAAAGTCTGAGTGAGTTCTGGATGCAAGACCATTCCAGTGCTCTCTATTTTTTTTGTTAGTTGATTTGAGGTTATTTCTGGATTACTGTTTATTTCTCGAAAGCTGAATTGGAGCAATTTAGCGTTGGTTATGACCATTTCCATTCTAAGCAGTTTAGCAGCCTCTTTTCTTTCTTTTTGAAGTTTAGCTATAGCAACTTGTTCTTGAATTGGATCTTGGTAAGAGGTTTTTATAGTTTCCTGCTTTTTTCTGAACTCATCGCGAAAGATATCAATTTGTTTTTGAATTCTTGGACTTCTAGTAATTTCAGAAAGTTGCATTATAGATAAG
The DNA here is from genome assembly GCA_964620965.1 of uncultured Pseudomonadales bacterium. GTDB lineage: Bacteria > Patescibacteriota > Microgenomatia > UBA1400 > PJMF01 > VFLK01. The sequence continues at coordinate 276,230 of CAZUHV010000002.1, read as the reverse complement.
TATAGCAACTCATGTTACAAAAAAACCACCTTCTTGGTGGTCTGATTGTATTTTTAAGTTAAGAGTGACAGGTATCTGATGCAAACATGGTGATAGAGCCGACCTGGATATGATGATCTCAGGATTTGTTAGGTTTTATTCGACCCATTTACATGAGTCGGGAAACAGGAGGTCGTGATTCTCCTACCCATCTCCTTAGAAAGGAGGTGATCCATCCGCACCTTCCAGTACGGATACCTTGTTACGACTTAGTCCTCATCGCCAACCTCGCCGTAGAAGGGCCGCTCTCGTGAGAGTTACGGTCACCCGCTTCGGGCGTTGCTGACTTTGCTGGCTTGACGGGCAGTGTGTACAAGGAGCGAGAACGTATTCACCGCAACCTGCTGATTTGCGATTACTACCGATTCCGGCTTCATGAGGGCGAATTGCAGCCCTCAATCCGAATTGAGGGGCCGTTTGTAGGATTGGCTCAGAGTTACCTCGTCGCTACCCATTGTCGGCTCCATTGTAGGATGTGTGTTGCCCCGGGTGTAAGGGACATGCTGACTTGACATCATCCTCTCCTTCCTCCCTAGTATAACTAGGGCAGTCTTCTGTGACACGTATAACACAGAACAAGGGTTGCGCTCGTTACCACACTTAAGTGGACGTCTCACGACACGAGCTGACGACAGCCATGCATCACCTGTGTACCACTCTCGAAGAAATTCTACTTTCATAGAACGTGCAGGTACATGTCAATCCCGGGTAAGGTTTTTCGCTTTGTATCGAATTAAACCACATGCTCCACCGGTTGTGCGCTCCCCCGTCAATTCCTTTGAGTTTTAACCTTGCGGTCGTACTCCCCAGGCGCCTTGCTTAACGCGTTAGCTTACGCCACTCAGGTAAACCCGAGCAACTAGCAAGGAGCGTTTACGGCTTGGACTACAGGGGTCTCTAATCCCTTTTGCTACCCAAGCTTTCGTTCCTGAGCGTCAGTTATGTTCTAGAAACCTGCCTTCGCGCATGGTATTCCTCTTGATATCTACGGATTTCACCCCTCCACCAAGAATTCTAGTTTCCTCGAACAAACTCTATCCTTGCAGTATCAATTGCCTTTCTGAAGTTGAGCCTCAGGCTTAAACAATTGACTAACAAGGACGCCGACGAACCCTTTACGCCCAATAAATCCGGATAACGCTTGCACCCCACGTATTACCGAAGCTTCTGGCACGTGGTTAGCTGGTGCTTTCTAGCAGGGTACTATCAGATCTTTCTCCCCTGCCACAGTGGTTTACACTCCGAAAAGCGTCTTCCCACACGCGGTGTCGCTGCGTCAGACTTTCGTCCATTGCGCAAGATTCCCAGTTGCTGCCACCCGTAGGTGTAGGTTCCGTGTCTCAGTAACCTTGTGGCCGATCATGCTCTCACATCGGCTAGCCGTCATCGTCTTGGTAGGCCATTACCCCACCAACTAACTGATAGCCCGCAGGCTCCTCTTAATGCGCATAAATGCTTTTCCCCGGAGGGAGTATGCGGTATTACCCCATCTTTCGATGAGCTATTCCCCACATCAAGGTAGATTCCTACGTGTTACTCACCCGTCTGCCACTGTCCATATCCCGAAGGATATTTCTCGTTCGACTTGCATGCTTAAGGCACACCGCCAGCGTTCATCCTGAGCCAGGATCAAACTCTCAAAAAAAGTTTGAAATCTCATCTCTTCTATGTAAGCCGAGATGAGCTTTAGCTCTATATTTGTATTATCTAGATTTATTAAATTTAAAAAATTAACGGATTGTACACATATACATATTAACAATATGTAATGTATTTAAAATATCTTAAGAAAACTTCAGATATAACTGTACAATCCACTTAAATTTTAAGTCGAATCTAGTTTGCAGTTCTATCACCATGTTTATCTCAGATATCTGTCTTGTTTGATTTATAAGTAAACCTGTGGCAATTTTTTACAACCACAAGTTCGTTAGCTAAATATAAATCACACTCTTAACTTGTTAATGTTCGGTTTGTTTTTATTACCGATTTTAGGCAATAGAAAACACAAGAACCGTAGTATAGTTCTTGTTCTTTTTTTTGTAAACTCCCAAAAATTGGAAGGTTTTGAAGATTAGTATCCTTATTAAGGGACTTGATCTTTGCGAGATTGATATTATAACACAGATCTGGAAAAAAAGTCAAAGGGGCAAAAAGTAAGTTTGTGTTTTATTTATACAATAGAAATTTAGGAAATAATTCCCCCACCTAAGCAGATAGTTTCGAATCCATTAGTAGTTTTTATTTTTTTATAAAACACAGCAGATTGGCCTTCGGCAATACCTTTAGTTTTGTTTTTTAAAGAAACAGTACCAGTGTTTTTGTTAGTATGAATAGTTAGGTTGCATGGCAATAGTTCTCCAGTGTGTCTGATTCTCACGAACAAGTTTTCAGGATTACTAGCAAGATCTTTATTTTCCTCAATAATCCAATGTAAGTCTCTTACTTTAAATGAGTCATTTAATGTTTCTGCACCAAATCCTACAATGAGCTGATTTTTTTCTGGATTTTTACGGATTACATAAAATGGTGGAATATTGTGCTTATCTATAGTAGTGCCGTCATCCATTTTGATGACTGTTTTAGCATTAATTTGGAAGCCATTTCTTTGCCCAATAGTATAAAACCATAAACCTTTATGAGAACCAATTATATTTCCAGCGGTATCAACAACTTCTCCGGGATTTTCTCCCAAGCGTTCTTTTAAGAAAGCATGAACATTTATGTCACCAATAAAACAAATTCCAACGGAGTCTTTTTTGTCAGAAACATGTAGTCCGAACTGTTTTGCTTTTTCTCTGACTTCGCTTTTTAGTAAGTTTTGTAGAGGAAAAAGTGTGTGATTGACTTGATTTTCATTCATTAAATATAAAAAGTAAGTTTGGTCTTTATGTTTATCTCTAGGAACTGCAAGTTGTTTGGTTATACCTTCTGAATTTTTGTTTTTAGTTTCAATGATTTTTGCATAATGCCCTGTTGCGACATACTCAAAGCCTTGCTCCATTGCCCAGTTATAGAACATACCAAATTTTATTTCTTTATTGCACATTACGTCTGGGTTTGGGGTTCTTCCAGCCTGGTATTCTTGAAAAAAGTATTCTACTACTCTTTCTTTATATTCTTTTTTGAAGTCTAGGACTTTAAAAGGGATTCCAAGTTCAAGAGCAATTTTTAAAGCATCTTTTCTATCTTCTTCGCTTCTACATCCTGGTGCACGCCAACATTCAAGGTATACTCCAGTTACGTCATATCCTTGTTCTAGTAACATGTGTGCGCAAGTTGAGGAATCCACTCCTCCACTCATGCCGAGTGCAACTTTTTTCATAGTCCTATATTATAGCAGAGTTTTGATATCTTTTCATTTGAAAAAAACTAACTATAATACTGCGATATCGCAAGAGATTGTAGATGCAAAATATGAAAAAAATTGTACTGTTACTCGGCAGAAATCTACGACCAAAGTTTCATCAACATATCGTTGCTGTTAATCCAGAATTTGAGAGTATTGAATGTAGTTTTCAAAAGGATCCTCCAGAAAAGTATAAAGAAAGTTATTTATATATTCCAAAAGGAAAAGAGTTTGAAACGATTACCACATTTTGTGAAGATAAAAAGGTTGTTGGGGTTATCAACAGAAAAGATTATTATGAAAAATTACATGGTGAGCTAGTTGATTATTTTGAGGTACCAGGACCTGCATTCCATGCGATTGACCAGGTTAGCAATAAAGCAAATTTACATAATTTGATGAAACAGCTTAACTTACAGTTATTTAGGGCAAGAACAATTGTGTGCCAATTATCTGAAGTGAGGAGTTTATTAAAAAGTGTACAGTTTCCAGTGATTATTAAGCCTTTTGCTGGCGCACATAGTAGAGGTGTATATAAACTGGAGAGTAGCGCAGCTTTTGATACTATTTATCCACTGCTGTATGAACACTTTAAAAAAGAATATGCTGCGAATACCTTTGATAAAGATGGGCAAACAGTTTTAATTGAGGAGTATTTGGGTGGAAAGATGACGACTCCACTTTGTTATGTAGATGCAAAGGGAAAAGTACACTTCATTTCTTTAGTGAAGATTACGCATGCTCGGGATATTGGGCAAAAACATAATCAGCTTATTTTTAGGACAATGCCTTCTAATGCTAAGGAACAGATTCAACAGAAGATGAAGTTTGTTTTGCAAAAGATAGTGAAAGCAACAGGTTTGAAAGAAACTTTTTTAGATCCAGAATTTTTTGTTCAAAATGGGCATATTTATTTAATAGAAATAAATGTTCGTATGGGTGGTTTTAGACAAGAACTTGCCAAACCAGCATTTGGTATAGATCTTGAAAAGATGGTGACAGCTTTAGCTTTAGGAGAAGAGTTTGATGATTCCATAGAAGATATTGCAAGTGCGACTGGGTGTGAAATTTGGGAAGAACAGTCAGGAATAATTTCTAAAGTCAGTATCCCCAAAAGTAAACATATTCTTGATAGTAAACTGAACTTTGTAGTTGGTGATTATTATGATGCCCCTCCTCTTGGAAACATTCCGCTTGGGATTTTCTATGTTAAGGCTTCAGAAAAATCACTTAAAATTGCAAAACAGATTAGAAGTAAAGTAAAAATTGAGTTTAAAAGTTAAAGACAATCTTTTTTTGTGAAATTCCCTATTTGAGTTCTAGTTATTGAAAAAGTGGTAGCTGAAATTTGTAATTTTTCACTTAAATCTTTCACAAGAGATCTTATGTAGGTCCGTTTTGTGCAAATAACTTTTATTGTTATCACAGGCAGTGCTGTAATAGCAGTATCTTGCAAAATTTTAGTTGTTTTCTTCCAGTTTTCTTTGATTTCTGTTTGTCTGAAATCTCCAGTTATTGAGTCGATCTTTTTTATAAGAGTAGTAAGAATTTTTTCAACTTGAATATCCTTTGAACTTAAAAATTGCAAAGAGTAAATTTCGATTTTATTTTTTTTAAGTTCAAATGCTTGGTTGTGTTTTGCTAAGTCAAATCCTGACTTTCCATTAACTCTTTGTGCTGAAAAAGCTGGCTGTGTTTGTGTCTGTTTGCCGATAAATTCTGGTAGCAGTTTTTCAACTTTTTCAGAGATATTTTTTAGATTCTCAGTATTTGATACTACTGCATTTTGTATTCCCAAAAGGTCATAAGAATCGGTTTCAACTCCAAAAAGTATCTCAAATTCATATGTTTTTTTTAGATCTGAGAATTCTTTTTTTCTAAATCTGTCAGTTCCTGTGAGAACTAAAACTATTCCCTGCGCCATTGGATCTAAGGTTCCTGTGTGCGTAGCTTTTTTATCTTCAGGATTGTTTGTTTTTAACGCAGTAACTTCACCAATTTCTTTTGCTAATTGGTGTGTTGATTCTCCAATTTTTTTCCAAACAGGGATGATCATAGTTTATACGTTGTAGGCAGATTCAAGCATGTCTAAAATATTTGTTGCAATGTTGATAGAGCTACCTTCCATTGGGAATTTATGCATTCTTAAACCAGGAGAGCCATTGATCTCTATGACTCCAGCATTTTTTTGGTTTGCAATTGGCTCTGTTAAAGATTGACACATAATGTCTATTCCAAGAGTGTTTAGGTCGCAAACTTTTGCAATTTTTTCAAACAATATTTTATTTTCTTCACAAACTTGATTTGTAACATCGAACGCTTCTCCCCCAGTTGATAAATTTGCAGTTTTTCTTAGGTACACTTCTGTTTTATCTGGAATGATAGAGTTGACTGTAAGATTTTGTTCTGCAAGGTATTTTTCAACTTCTGAATCGATAGTTATTTTTGTGAGGGGGCTTGCATGGCCGTCTCCTCGAAGTGGATGTGCATTTTTATCTATAATCAGTTGTGTAACTGTTTTTACGCCGTCGCCTGTTACAAAGGCAGGTTTTCTGTAGGCTGCAGCGACAAACTTATAGTTTACGCAGACAATTCGATATTCTATCCCTAGTAGTTGTTCTTCAAAAAGAACTGGTTTACCGTATTGAGTATAAGCATTTTTTGCATCTTCAATTGTTTTAATTCCAACAATAACATCTTTGCCATGTGCTCCTGCAATTGGTTTCATGACGACTGGGAATGTGAGTAGTTTAAGTTTTTCAAGATCCTCACTTTTTTTCACAATACTAAATTTTGCAGTGGGAATTTTGAAATGTTCTAATATTTTTTTTGTGAGGTTTTTTTGGTTGGAAATTGTTCTTCCAACTGAAGATTGCAGCGAAGTGCGTGAGCCAATTGTGTACCAAGTTTTTCCATTTTTCTCCATTAGAATTGTTTGTGAGTCTCCAAATGTTGTGCAGCTAATGCCTCTTTTTTGTGCTTCTTCATAAAGCAAGTGGGCACTCATGTCTAGTTGTATATTTAAATCTGACATTTTATTTTTCCTGTATTTTAGATGGTTTTACTAAGTAGTTATGAATATCTCTTCTGCCGATTATCATTTTATGCGTCATATGTGATCTGTCAGAAACAGAAACTTCTGAACTTATTTTATTACCTGCAATTACAAAATCACATTTGACGATATTTCTTTCTTGTTCTCCAAGTCCACTATAGAATGTCTTTTTTTCCAATATATTTTCTTGAGTAAGTAGACCTAGTTCTGTTGCAATTTCTGTATCAATTGAAGTTCGGTTAGCTCCAGTATCGACTTTTGCTCGAACAATTTTTGATGTTCCATTTATACCATGCACAACAACATCTTCATAGTTTTGAATAATGTTTCTTTTGTGAATCAATGTAAATCCAAACATGTTTTATTCTCCTACCAAAAAGCCAGCTAAATCATTTCTGCCAATTTCAATTTTATGTTTCTTTTTATCTAATTTTTTGGATACAAGCATTGTTGTTTTAATAACTCTTTCTTTTAGTTTTATCTTTACTTCAACAATTGGTGAAATTTTTTCTGAAGATTCTTTCTCGTACCACAGCAAATCTTCTGGATGCAAAACAGAAAGTTCCTCTGCTAGGTCTTTTGAGATAATACTTCGTGATCTACCAGTATTTAGTAATGCAAATACTTCAAAAATTTCTTTTTTATTTTTATATGCAAGCACTTTTTCTTTATGACTCACAATAATAAGGCCTTCCTTTGACTTAATCTTGTCTGCAAGGTGTTCTGCAAAAAGTGCTTGACCAATTTTTGTTCCATGTTTTGCATCAAGTACATTGAGTGCTTCTACTCTTTCGAGCCTCCTTCGTAATCCTGCTCTATTTGCTAATTGGATAGACAAACCAGGATTTGCGTTAATTTCTACAACCATTGGTCCATTTTCTTTATCAATAAAAAGGTCTATTCCTGCATAGTGCAAGTCAGAAACTTGGGCAGTTCGAATAGCAGTAACGAGTAACTCTGTCCAGTTTGGAATTTTAATTCCATTTAATTTAAATTTTGTGTCAGGGTAATACTTAATAATAGTTCCTTTTCCAGTTATAGCATGGGTTGTTATTCCAGTTGCCATGTCAATACCAATGCCAATTGCTCCTTGATGCAGGTTTGCTCTTCCTTCTGATTCTTTTGTAGGAAGGCGTAACATTGCCATGACTGGAACACTGTTATAAACGATAACTCTAATGTCTGGGGTTCCCTCTTTTGTATATTTAAAAAAGGTAGGATGAATAGGAATTCTTTCTTCGATAATAACACCGTGTTGAGATCCATAAGTACTATACTGACCATCCAAAATGTCGGAACAATGGAGTTTAATTTCTGCTAAGGTCCATGTCACTCCTGTAGTATCTGTCCATCTCAACTGATTTTTATGTCTTTTTCTGAAAGCAATGATACCTTTCCCTGCATTTCCATTTGTTGGTTTAATAACAAAGTTTTTTTCTAATGAATTCCAATCAAAGTCATGCATATCTTCTAAAGTGAAAAAAAGACCATGAATTTTTGCAGTTGGAATATTGTTATTCATTAAAAGCACTTTTGTTGAAAATTTTGAGTTAGAGAAGTTTTTTGCTTTTTGAGTATTTTGAGATCCAAAAAACTGTTCGCGGGCGTTCATTCCAAGAATGTCAGAAGTTTTTGGCATAATTATTCTTTATCAATAATAGATTTAAATCTAATATATTCTAAAAATCTTAAACCTGAATATTTACCAACAAGCAAGTTGATAAGAGGTACAAGAATTAAGGTGAGTTCTGGGTTGAGAAGCGCAAATTTTTGTAGTGGTTCAAGACTAATAATGAATGAACAAATGAGTGCGACAATGATTGTTTCTATCGCATATCGTACTGCTTGTGATTGGCTACTTGCTAATTGAGTTTCAATAAAATTCTCTGTGAGTAGCATTAAAATTAACAATGGGAAGATTGTTATGTTCAAGAAAATTGTTGATCCTACTGAAGCTGAGAAAATCAAAATTGCAAGAATAGTAATTGAAATACTCCATAGTAGCATTGCTGTTCTTGGAAGTAACTGTAGTTTTATTCTTTTCAAAATTCTTCTAAAAATGAGAGTTGTAATCATTAAGATGAAGAAAATGCTGAGTCCCATGTTGATGCCGGTAGATACAAGGGCAACGGATAATACTGCAGGAATGTAGACACCAAAGCTTTGTAAACCAATAATGTGTCTAGAGAATGAAATAATGGCTGCGATTAAAGGAAAAAGTAAAAGAAGCACAATAACGTTTGATGCTAAACCATTTGAAACACCTTTACGAATTGCATGTTGTAAAAAATTGTGCCAAGTAAGCTCTCCTGGTGGATTTTCGTCGAGGTATTGTTCGAGTTTTGTTTTTTGTTTACCACCTGTTTCAGTAATATCTTGGTCTTTTTTTTCTTGAATTTTTTCAACGATTTCTGCAGAAGGTGAAGCAAGTTTGCCTGAGTTTGTTGCATTTGCTTCTGAAGTGGCTTCTGTATCTTCTTGAAGAGCATCAAATAGTGTCGAATTTTGAGTTGTTTGAGCTACTACTTTTGAAGTACTCAACTGCAGTGCAAAAAAAGAAAGCACCACAAATACAACAAGGCTAAAAAAAGTTTTAAATCTCATGAGTATATTATACCTTAAATCAAAGAATTTTGCTGATAATCGAGTGGACGAAGCCAAGAAGTATCGATACAAAAACTAACGACCAGAATTGGCTTAAATGAGTTCCAAATACAACCATTTCCTGAATATGAAAGCCGGGTACTAGGTAGGTTGCTAGCCATAGCAGAAAGATATTAATCATTCCGGAGAATAATCCAAGAGTGATTACATTTATTGGCAAAAACAAGAGTTTTAAGATAGGCTTTACCAAAGAATAGAGTATTGTCACTACAATGCTTGCGATAATGAGTGTAGTGATGCTTGAGAAGCCAACAGTTGGGAGTGCCCAAGCTAGGATACCTAGTGTAAATGCGGTGATTAAAATTGCTCTTAACATAGTTTTAGTATACAGGATATACAGCAATTTTTCATTATTCAAACATATTTTGTAGGCGTTTTTTCTTATGTTGTTTTTGTGCAAATCTATGAGATTCATCTCTAATTTGTTGTATGAGTTTGAGCGTTGGATGGTTTGGTTCTAGTTTAACAATGTGGTATTTGATTTTTGAGAGAGTTTGTTTAGAAATTTTTTTTGCGATATGTATAGAGTTTTGTACAGAACCAGACTCAATGTATGGTAATACTAATCTATCTGGATTTTTTGCTATTCCTATGACTGGGGTATACCAATCCCAAATTTTTAGAACCGATCTTACTTGCCCTTTTCCTCCGTCAATCAAGACCAGGTTTGGTATCCCCCACTCTTGATGGTTTTGACGCCTTGTAAGTGCTTCTTGTAACATATAAAAATCATTAGGAGTATTTAACGTTTTAATATTAAATACTCTATATTGGTCTGTATCTGGTTCTCCATCTGTAAATGTCACCATAGAAACTGCTGGATTTGTTCCTTGAATATTACTTACGTCATACCCCTCAATTCTAGTGAGAGGCATTTGTTTTGGAAGGTTGAGGTACTGTGAAAGTATTTTTTGGAGATAAATTATGCCATCTTCACTCACTCTTTCTTTGAGTGCTGCAGTAGTGAGCTCTGGTTTAAGTTTATGTTGCTTACTGGTAACTTCTGCAATAAGTTTGAGTTGATCTCGTACTACTGCAGCATCTTCATAGTTTTGAGTTTCAATGTCCTGTGCCATTTTTTCTTTGAGTGCTTTTTCGACAGTTTTCTTTTTTCCCTTTAAAAAATCAACGAGATTTGCAATATTTTTTTGATATTCTTCTTTTGATATCTCACCTATACATGCACCTGGACACTGATCTATATGGTAATAAAAACAAGGTTGCTTTGACTCATTTCTCCGATCTTCGTGTGCTAGTTTTTTATTGCACCATGGAAAAATTTTGCGGGCAATTTTAAGAACCTCGCTCGTTTTATACGCACTTGGGTATGGTCCTAAAACTGTTCCTGTACTATCTAAACTTTTTTTGATAACCTCTTTTTTTCTTACTTTTAGAACTCTTGGGTATGCTTCGTTGGTAATTTGAATATATAGTGGGCTCTTATCATCTTTTAACAGTGTGTTGAATTCTGGCTGATAGGTTCGAATCAGTTCTGCTTCAACTAACAGTGCTTGGAGCTCACTTTCTAAAACTTTGAATCTTACAGTTTCTGCCTGAGAAACCATTTGTTTTATCTTGTTTGATAATTGTGGAAACCGAGTATAGGAAGTAACTCTGTTCTTTAGTTTTTTAGCTTTTCCTACGTAGATTACTTGAGAGTTTTTGTCTATAAACCAATATACTCCCGGTTGTAAGGATAAGGATGATACAACCGACTCCCAGATAAATGTATGTTTCTTTTCTTTGGAGGGCTGTGACAAACTGTGGTCCGCTGATAATTTGTTGGATTGATGGTTCATATAAAATTTCTCCAGTTTCCTGCCATGCATAGTTTAGCGTAATTTCACCGTGTTTTGGAAGAGAAAATCCTTTTGTAAAGAATGTCACATCAAACTTTTTTGTTTGAAATGGTAGCAATACTTTGAGGTTGCTGTTTTCTCCAAAAGAGACATCAACGTCTTGGTCGTGTGCAGTAATCTGTGGTTGTATATTGTACCAGGCTTGTCCAGTATCGTTTGTAATATATACATCAAACATACCTGGAATAGGAATGAAAAAGAATTTCTTTTGCTCCATCCTTGTGCTTATTTCTGGGCTAATATTTGGAAACGGAGTGGTACTAATTTCTACTTCTACATCTTTCGTGTCACCTTCATTCAAAGTTTTGTAACTTCCAGCTGGATTTGGTAAAGTACTAGAGTTTCCATTGATAGCAAAGACAATATGATTTAGGTCAAAAAGATTGAAGTAATCAATCCCGCTTGTGGTATTTCCCCAAGTTGGATCAATTGGGATCCATCTATTTTGTTCATAATTAAAATATTCTGGCCATGCATGCAATACATCTCCTGCAAAACTTGAAGGTCGCAGGAGCGAGTTTTGTGAGTAGCCATACCCAATGAGTCTTCGTGTAGGTATGTTCGCTGCCCTTGCTATTGCAATGAATGTATCTGTGAATTCCTGACAAACAGCATCATCACTATGTTCAAATGCTTCAACCGCTCCATATCGAACTAGGTTTTCTAATGTTAGTTCTCTTTTTGAGTAAGAGAGTGTTTCAACGACGTGATCATAAATTGACTCAGCGGTAATCAGTTCACTAGCTTTTTTTTGGATGAGTGAGTTATCACTCTCCCAATATTTGTCATTTTTTGTATGAACTTTTTGTGCCGGGATGACTGGTACGGTATTTGGTTCAAGTGTGACTTTTGCTTCTGCAGTAAGGTGTACCACTGTAACAGAAGAAGCAGGTATCCTGTAGGAAGCAATCCAATTTCCATCAATATCTTGTTTCATTTCAAATGGTAGTGGATCCAGATCATGATAGTGCAACTTTTGGAACTGTGTGTCTGGAGGAAGTGTGATTTGTGCAATTGCAGGACTACTAGAAGGATTTTCAAGGTTGTATCGCAGTGTGAGTTTATAGTTTTGTTCTGTCCCAAAAATTGCTGAGATTGGTTCACCACTTGGTCTATCAAATATTGTTTTGACTTCTGTTTGCACAAAGTCAGCTGAAGTAGCTTCTGGGGTTACTCGCACTGGGAGTGAAAAAAAAGCGGGAGTCAAAAGAATTGTTTTATTTGAATCAAAGTTAGTTTCGTCTCCAAGTTGTGGAATATGAACTTCAAGTACGTTGCCAGCAACAATTGCTAAATCTGGGTTTGAGTACTCGATATGAAAGTCCCTTACTTTTCCTTGTCCAACTACGTCGTCATCAAATGTAATGCCAATGCTTGTTCCAGATTCATTACTCACAATATTGGCGGGAATTTGTGTTTGACCCGATCTTACTGTTGGATTTTGTAAACCAAAGTAACTTGTTCTTAATGCATACTGTTTGAGGTATACAGTTGGAGTTTTATTTGTAATTCGAATATGATGGGAAACGTGTGTGTTACCTTCTCTTGAAACGGTATAAGTTGTCTCAATTGTAGTGACAAAATTTTCTTTGTTATTTTCTTGAGCAAAAGTTTTTTGTACCAAAAAGAATGGGCTAAAAAAGAGCAGAAAAAATAAACTAAAAACAAACCTTTTTAGTCTTACCATAGTTCTATTGTAACTGGTTTCGATGTAATTGTGCAGATTACAATTATTTTTCTGCAGCTAAAAGTTCTTCTCTCAGATACATTCCTGTAAGGGAATTCTTATTGTTACAAACGTTCTCGACTGTTCCTTGAGCTATGATTTCTCCACCATTTTCTCCACCCTCAGGGCCTAGATCAATAATCCAGTCAGAGTTTTTGATAATATCAAGATTATGTTCAATAAGAATAACTGAGTTATTTTGTTCTACGAGTTGAGTTAAAACCTGTAGCAGTTTTTTGACATCTTCAAAATGTAAACCAGTGGTTGGTTCATCTAGTAAATATAAGACATGATCAAGTGTTCTTGTTGAAAGTTCTTTTGCTAGTTTAACTCTTTGGGCCTCTCCACCACTTAACGTTGGCGCTGGTTGGCCAAGTTTTAAGTATCCTAATCCAACTTCTTGTAAAGTAATGAGTTTTTTATGGATTCCAGATTGGCTTTTAAAGAAGGTAGCTGCATCGTCGATGGTCATATCAAGCACTTCAGCAATATTTTTATCTTTATATTTGACTTCCAAAGTTTCCTCGTTGTATCGTTTGCCTTCACAAACATCACAGGTGACATACACATCTGGGAGAAACTGCATCTCAATTTTGATTTGCCCATCTCCTTGACATGCTTCACAACGCCCACCTTTAACATTAAAACTAAATCTTCCAGATTTATATCCTCTCATTTGGGAATCTTTGGAATCTGCAAAAATTTTTCTAATGATGTCAAAAATTTTGGTATATGTTGCAGGGTTTGAACGAGGGGTTTTGCCAATTGGGCTTTGGTCAATCAGTGTGATTCGTTTGAGTTCATCCGGAACAGAGATAGATTCAATATGACCCGGTATACGTTTTGTCGATTTGCTTAAATGTTTGGCAACGTGAGTATAGAGAGTATCATGTAGTAAAGTTGATTTTCCGCTTCCAGAAATTCCTGTAATTGAAACTAGCTTTCCAAGTGGAAACTCAACATCAACACTTTTTAAGTTATGATGAGACGCCCCAGTAATCTTGATTTTTGATGACTTTAATTGAACGTCGTCTCCAACAATTTTTCTTTCTTTTGTTTTTTCTTTAAAAATATCTTTTTTTCTTGAAAGATATTTTCCAGTTATAGATTTTGGGTTTGCCATAATTTCTTCTGGAGTTCCAAAGGCTACTATTTCTCCACCGTGTACACCAGCCTTTGGGCCAATGTCGAGAATATAATCGGCAGCAAGCATGAGGTCTCGGTCGTGTTCAACCACAATAACAGTGTTACCTTTTTCTTGAAGATTTTTTAGAGTATCAATGAGTTGATGATTATCTCTTTGATGTAATCCAATGGTAGGTTCGTCAAGAATATATAAAACCCCAGTCAAGCCAGTTCCAATTTGTGAGGCCAGGCGAATTCTTTGAGCTTCTCCACCTGCGAGTGTTGATGCTTCTCTGCTTAGGGTTAAGTAATTTAGCCCAACAGAATTCAAGAACCCTAATCTAGTGACGATTTCTTTTAAGATTGATTCTGCAATAATTGCTTCTTTTTTGCTAATTATTTTAGTGCTCTCTTTAAGTTGTACACTCCACTCTAAAGTATTTTTAATAGAAAGCCTTGTGATGTCTGCAATAGTTTTGTTATCAATATGAACGCTTAATGCTTCGTTTTTAAGTCTGTCTCCCTTACATTCAGGGCAAACCTGTTTATGCATATATTGGCCAATTTCTTTTCGAATGAATTCAGAGTCTGTTTCATGATATCTTCTTTCAAGATTTTTAATGAAGCCCTCAAATTGTTCGTGAACCACAGTTTGTTTTCCAAATCGATTTTCACCTTCAACTCTGTACACTCTGTCGCTACCAAAAAGTAGGATGTGTTGAGCTTCTTCATTCATTTCTTCATATGGGGTTTTTCTAAAATCATATCCAGCATCTGTAACGACTTCTGTAACAAGTCTTGACCACCAAGTATCTGTACTCATGGTGCGTGCAAATGGAATAATTGCTCCTTCGCTTAAAGTTAAACTTGGAGCAACGATTTTTTCGATATTAATTTTTTGCAGTGTCCCAAGCCCATTACAAGTTTCACAAGCTCCTTGTGGCGAATTAAATGAAAACAGTCTTGGTTCAATTTCTGAAATTGAAATACCACAGTCACTACAAGCTCGTTTTTCACTGAAAAGTTTATTTGTAAATTCGGTTGGGTTTTCTGGAAATTGTAGTGAGTCATCTTCAATAAAACTTGCGATAATTAATCCGTCTGCTAACTTTAACGATTCCTCCACAGATTGGTTGATTCTGCTTTTTATTGTTTTTCTTTCGTCAGCGTTGCGGAGTTGTTGCTTTGAAACAACAAGGCGATCGATAACAACATTAATATCGTGTTTGTTAGTTTTGATTAAGGTAAGTTCTTCTTCTAACGAATACATTCGTTTATCAATTTGTGCACGCAGATATCCCTTTTTTCTTAAGGTTTCAAAAAGGCCGCTAAACTCACCTTTTTTTTGTCTGACCACAGGAGAAAGTAGGAGTAAACGAACTGAAATACTTCCTGCTCTTTGCTCAATTTCTTCAAGGATTTGATGTACTATTTGGTCAACAGATTGTGAAGAAATTTCTTTTCCACAGTTTGGACAGTGTGGATGACCGATTCTCGCAAAAAGTAATCTTAAGTAGTCGTAGATTTCTGTAATGGTTCCTACAGTGGAGCGAGGATTATGAGAAGTTGTTTTTTGATCGATTGAAATTGCTGGAGAAAGACCATCAATTTGATCAACTTCTGGTTTGTGCATGACTCCAAGAAATTGTCGAGCATAAGAGCTGAGAGATTCAACGTATCTTCTTTGACCTTCTGCGTACAAAGTGTCAAATGCCAAAGAACTTTTTCCACTGCCAGATATTCCGGTAAAGACAATAAGTTTATTTTTTGGAATTTCAACAGAAATGTTTTTGAGGTTATGTTCTCTAGCTCCAGTGATTGTAATTGTGTCGTGTGTGCTCATTTGTTTTTATCTGGTCTTTCAACCGTTTTAATAAATTAACGAGTCGTTATTATACCAAAAAATATACGAAATTTGGAGGGTGGAAAATCTATTATTTAAATTCTGTTAAACGAACTGGTGAGTACAAATATATTGTGTTATAATATACGAATATAAGTCTAAATATCTAAAAATATGAAAACACACTCGGGTGAAAGAGCAAAAGAAAAGCTTGTTGTAGTACATAAGTCTTACATTCAAGAATGGGCGCAAAGAGATATCCCACCCTTACCTTTGGTCACTATAAACTCAGCTCTGCAGAGAATTGATGAGTTAGTAGCATCTTTTCCAGAAGAAGATGTAGTTTTTGTTGAACAATTGGCTAGTACTCGTTTTCCAATATTGAATGAAAGAATTCAAAGAGGTGACAATGTAACTTTAGTTGGAGCTAGGGCGGCCTACTGCCTAAGATTAGCAAGGGAAGTATTAGAAGGTATTGGTGCTAAAGTTAGACTTGATTCAAAAGGATCTCTCTCATAAGAGAATGCTTACTTCAACTCTGCCACTATATCTCTGATAATTGCAGCGAGCTCAAAGTC
>CAZUHV010000002.1:3814-259892 GCA_964620965.1 uncultured Pseudomonadales bacterium | reverse complement strand
ATGCTTACTTCAACTCTGCCACTATATCTCTGATAATTGCAGCGAGCTCAAAGTCCATATCTTTAACAGCTTGATTCATTCTTCTTTGCAGTTTTTTGCTTAACTTGAGCTTATCATCTGGGGTTAGTGCGTTTGGATCAATTTTAAGTAGATCAATTTGTTCACCTTTATTTAAACTTACAATAATTTTTTGTTCCTCTGATTCTGGTTCGATTCCAGATCCACGCTTCTGCTTTTTATTCTTATTTTGCTGTTTAATCAGTTTTTCTCTAATTGGTTTAATAATTCCTTGAGGATCAATATTGTGTTCTTCATTGTATTGAATCTGGATTTTTCTTCTTCTGAGGGTTTCTTCGATTGCTAGTTTCATAGAACCAGTTAAACGGTCAGCATATAAAATTGCATGCCCTTCGATATGTCGAGCTGCCCTACCCATAGTTTGGATCATTGAGGTTCTAGATCTCAAGAACCCTTCTTTATCAGCATCCAAAATTGCTACAAGAGATACTTCAGGCAAATCTAAACCTTCACGAAGCAGGTTGATGCCGACAAGGACGTCATACTCTCCCCTTCTTAGATCATCAAGAATATCAGAGCGTTCTAATGTATCAATATCAGAGTGCAAGTATGCGACCTTTGGATACTCGATTGTACTTAAATCTACTTGATCTGCAGTTTTTATTTGAGACTTTATGTGTCCATAATATTTTGAATCAATTGGACCTATTTCCATTTGTTCGATAGGGAGATCCTCTTGTTGCCAAATAGTTTTTTCATCAGCAAGATCACCATTATTTTCTATAGCTTCTAATTGATCTTTTTGCTTCTTTTTATATGATGCAATTAAGGTATCAATTTTATTTTTGTCGTTGAGATATTCTGTGAGAGCCTCAGACATTTTTTTGGTAAGAGTTGTAACTAAAATTCTTTGTCCAATTTGTTTTCTCTTAATAATCTCAACAACCAGGTCTTCAATCTGACCTTGACTTGGTCTTAACTCAATTGTTGGGTCTACAAGTCCAGTTGGGCGAATTAATTGTTCAACAACTTTACTGTCACTTAAAGAGATTTCCTTTTCGTTTGGAGTTGCAGAAACGTAGGTCATGAGGTCTGTTTTTTGCATGAACTCATCAAAAGTGAGTGGCCTGTTATCTAGTGCACTTGGTAGTCTAAAGCCATATTCTATAAGTGTTTGTTTTCTTGCTTGGTCACCGTTAAACATACCTTTAATTTGAGGGAGTGTCATATGACTTTCATCAATGATTGTTAAAAACTCACCTCCAGAAAATTCGTCAGCGTTGTGTTGCAAGTAATCAATTAGCGTAAATGGTGGATTTCCTGGTTCTCTGTTATCGAAGTATCTGGAGTAGTTTTCGATACCATTTACAAAGCCAAACTCTTGCATTTGCCCAAGATCATAGGTAACTTTTTGTTCTAATCGGTATGCTTCAACGATTTTGCCAGCATTTCTTAAGTCTTCTAACCGTTTTTGTAAGTCAGTTTTAATTTCTTGAATTGCTTCTACTTGGCTTTTTGGGTCCATCAAGTAGTGTTTTGCAGGATAAATAACGAAACGTTTCTGTTCTGGATTGTAGGTGACTCCAGTCTTATTTTCCGTGTTTTGTAGATTTGTATCAGAACTAGAATGAATGTTGTTGTTTCCTGGAGCAACAACGAGTCCACTAATTGGGTCTATCCATTTTATAGACTCAATAATATTTTCAAAGGTATCAATTCTTAAAGCTTTATCTTCGTATGCTGGCCAAAGTTGAATGCTATCTCCGCGAATGCGATAGGTTCCACGAGAGAATTCAGTCTCGCTTCTGTCATATTGTAAGTTTGCAAGTTGTAACAGTAATGTTTCTCTAGAAAGAACTTGGCCAACAACCAACTCTAGGGTGTATTTTCCATACTCAACTGGAGAGCCTAAGTTATAGATACAAGAAACAGAAGCAATCACGATACAGTCTGGTCGAGTAAGTAGGTTTGTTGTAGAGCTTAAGCGTAACTTATCAATTTCGTCATTGATAGTTGCCTCTTTCTCGATATATGTGTCGGTGGTAGGAATGTAAGCCTCTGGTTGATAGTAATCATAGTAAGAGACAAAATAACTCACAGCATTTTCTGGAAAAAAATCTCTAAATTCTTGATAGAGTTGCGCAGCAAGAGTTTTATTATGAGCAATAATAAGGGTTGGTTTTTGGATTTTTTCTATGACATTTGCCATAGTGAATGTTTTTCCCGATCCTGTTACACCCAATAAAGTATTATGTCGTTTACCAGACTGAATATCGTGAACGAGTGCTTTAATTGCTTGTGGTTGGTCTCCAGTTGGTTTGAATCTAGAGTTTAATTTAAATTTCATGGATCTTGTATTATACCGTATCTTGGGTATAGAATGCGAGTATGCTAACGACGCCCCATTCTTTGACAAAAGAAGCAGTGACAGGAGTTGGTTCTGATGTTCCCGATCTTAAGAAATATCCAAGAATTGCAGGAATTCTTGCCGAGATTGAAAACAGAAAAGACCTTACATTGGGTATGGTCTCTGCTCTTTTGGCAAGTGAAGTATATAAAGAAATTACTGCAGCTGGTTTGTATAACAGAATGTCAGGAGTTTCTTTTGAGTCTGCAGAAGATAGACAAAAATCGAAATCTGCCAAAAAAGAAAAAATTGCTACACAAAGTAAGTTAGCTAAAACCTTACACGGAGTTTTTGACTTAATTCGAACACTCAAAGCTGAATATGGAAAACGAGGGCAAATAGTTGCAAATCTATTTACAACCCATTTAGGTATATTAGTAGCTTCAGATAGAGTTTTGGTTAGGGTAACGGATGATTCAAGAAGAGAAGCGATTTTAGAGGAATTACAACTATATTATATGCCCGTTGGGTTATACGACCAAAATTGGGATGAAATTTCAACAAAAGATATAGATCCGGGAGTTATGTTTGACGTTGAAACAGTTGAAAAAAACTTATTGCTATTGAGAACAAAGCCATTCACAAAAGTTGATACAAACTCATTTATAACACTTGTTAAGATGATTACAGAGATTATGCAGAGGCACAGACAGGATTCTACAATTCAAAACTGGGGTTCTGTAAAGTTACGAGAATTAAATGAATTCTCCGAAAGCCTGGAACTAAATTGGCTTAACAAAATTGAGTACAGAGCTAACAGGTCAATGCGACAGCCTAACAAAAAAAGTAAAAGGCGTGTACGAAAGGGTCGTTAGTGTATATGGCAAAAATCATTTCAATTTCAACAAAAAAAGGTGATGAGGGTGAAAGCTATTTAGCTAATGGGAAAAAATTTCCAAAAGATGATCTTATTTTCGAAGTCTTAGGAAATATTGATGAACTTAATTCTCATATAGGTTTAGTTGTCGCGCAGCTTCGTGATACTACTATAGGAGAGAAAGATTTTTTGGTTACGGAACTAGAATCTGTACAGTCCAATTTATATTTACTGAGTGGCATTCTTGCACAGGCTCCAAAGGTTGCTTTTTCTACTACCAAGCTAACTAAAATTGAAACTTTGGGTGATGAATTGCAAAAAAAGATGGCAGAAGGTTGGACAACAAAATTTTTATATCCAGGTGGAAGCAGTATTGGTGCTCACTTAGATATTGCGAGAAGTGTTTGTAGGCGTTGCGAAAGAAATTTGGTCTCATATTCTAGATATCAGCAAGAAACAAAAAGTGCAGCAAAAGTAAAGCCGATTGTTTTGCAATATATCAATCGACTTTCAGACTTTTTATTTATTTTAAGATGTTTTGTAAATCTCCAGTTTGGAGTAGTCGAAAAGCAGTTTTCTAAGTAGGATATTTTTCTTTAGAATACCTATTTTTGTTAAAATAGGTATTCAGAAAGTACATAATTTATATATTAAAAGATATCAAAATATATCTAAACATATCAAAAAAAGAGCAAAATAGCCTGGTACAGAGCACAAAAATATTTTCATACAAAATTAGCAGACATTTTACTTGTCTGCTAATTTTAGATTGTACTATTTTTTACTAGCTTTCTAGAAAAAGTGTTAGCTATACTTTATTTTTAGTAGGAAAATCTTCTGATAAGTCCTACTACTCTGCCCTGAATTTTTACATTTGTTGCATAAATTGGGCTCATGCTTGAGTTTGCTGGTTCAAGTCTAATTCTAGTAACTTCTTTGTAGTATCGTTTGAGTGTTGCAAGACCGTTATCAAGTAATGCAACAACAATGTCTCCATTGTTCACGCTAGATGTTTCTTCTATTACAACATAGTCTCCGTCGTCGATGTGGTCTTCGATCATAGAAAGACCCTTAACTTGTAAAACATAAGATCTTTTTTTCCCACTGACAATTTCTGGAGAAACTTTGAAAGAAGCGTTTTGATCGGTATGTGGTTCGATTGGTGATCCTGCTGCGATGTAACCTAAAAATGGAAGATCAATACTATCAGACATTTTTATAAATGTTCTATCTAAAAGTTCAATTCCCCTGACAGCCCCATCATGCTTTCTAATAACTTTTTTTCTGATAAGTGCCTGTATGTGCTCATGAACAGTAGCAAGCGAGGAAACTCCAATAGAGTCGGCAATTTCTCTGAGTGTTGGAGAGTACCCATTTTTTTGAATATATTGGGCAATATAGTCAACGATTTGTCTTTGACGTTTATAGAGTGTAATTGCCATGTAGCTTTTTTTCCTTTCGGCTATGATATTTTATGTATTCTTTTATTCGGGCGTATCTATCCCGAACTGAAAACAGCATAACCGAAAAGCATACGAACATTCAACTAGATCTTTAATTATCAAAATATATCAAAAATAGCAATCTGAGTGAAAAATTAAACTTTTGGGTTTTGAAAAATCGAAGTTTAAATAAGAGCTCTACCGGTCATGGAAGATGGTTTTGAAATACCCATTATTTTCAGCATTGTTGGTGCTATATCGGCAAGAATGCCTGTTGGAAGCATCTGTGGCTGATTCATGTATTGTTTGCCAATAATCAATAATGGAACTGGATAAGCAGAATGTTCTGTATCAACTTCTCCTGTCTCATTGTTGATTAATTCTTCTACATTTCCGTGATCTGCAGTAATGAGCAAAACGCCTCCTTTTGCCATGATTGCCGTTGCAATTTTACCAATAACTTCGTCAACAATTTCACATGCTTTTATAGAAGCTTCTAAGTTTCCAGTGTGTCCAACCATATCCCCATTACAAATATTTGCAATGATGACATCATACTTATCTTGCTGGATTCTTGAGATCATTTCATTTGCAATTTCGTAGGCACTCATCTCTGGAGCTTGATCATATGATTTAACACCTTTAGAGGGGATGATTACTCTGTCTTCTCCTGGATACATGACATCTTGTTGTCCATTCATGTAGTAGGTAACAAACCGCTCTTTTTCTGTTTCTGTTATACGAAGTTGGCGCAAGCCGTTTTCTGCAAAAACTTTACACAGTGGATTTTTAATGTTTTGAGGAGGAAAGGCAACATCAGTAGGAATACCCTCTTCGTATCTGGTCATTGTAACAAAGTAGAGATTGTTTATTTTAGTTTTTCTTTGAAATGTTTCTATTTCTACATTTTCTGCTTGAATATTTGACTTGGTGTACTTCTCACTATATGGGTCGAAGGCTTGATGCTTAATACCTCCTTCAAAGTCTGGCATAACAAATGCTCGAGTTAATTCTCTAGGTCGGTCAATGCGATAGTTAAAGAAAATAGCTGCATCATTTTCTTTTATTACTCTATGGGAACCATCTTTATTACAGATACTGATTGGTTCTATAAACTCATCGGTAACTCCTTTATTGTATTGTTCTTGAAGTGCTCCAATTGGGTCTATAACGCATTGTTCGGCTTCCCCAAGTGTGAGTGTGTTATATGCTTTTTCAATTCTATCCCATCGCTTGTCACGATCCATAGCGTAATATCTACCCATAAGGGTTGCAACTTGACCGACTCCAAGCTTTTTACAGTGATCCACAACTTGTTGTACATAGTTTATTCCTGATGTTGGTGGAGAGTCTCTTCCGTCTGTAAAGCCATGAATATATACTTTTTGGATATTTTGTTGTTTACAAAAGTTAAGCAGTGCATATAAATGTTCAATGTTAGAGTGCACACCTCCTGCTCCAATTAGTCCCATGAGGTGTAGAGTTGAGTCATATTTTCGAATATGAGCTACTGCATTTAATAATGCTTGGTTTTGGTAAAAAGAACCATCAGCAATTGACATGTTAATTCTTGGAAGGTCTTGGTATACGATGTGCCCTGCTCCAACGTTTAAGTGACCAGTTTCTGTGTTACCATCTTCTCCTCTTGGCAGTCCTACAGCCTCACCGCTGGCTGTGATTTGAGTATGAGGAAATGCGAGCCAAAATTTATCCATATTAGGAGTGTTTGCCTGCACAATTGCATTTCCTGCATTGTTTGGGCCAATTCCCCATCCATCAAGCATAATTAGGACTGTTGGCTTTGGGCCACTATACTCTCTTTGAGGGTATGTGCTGTTAAATGGAAGATTGCTTAAGATTGGTTGGACTTCAGAAACAGGAAGCCCATTGTTTGTTTGGTTTTCATTTGATGCAGTATAGCCTGGTGGAGTAGTAATTTGTTGAGTTGAATCAGTTGCCATGTGCCGTACGATCTAAGTCCCAGCGTTTGCAGGAGACGATTTACTTTGTTCAATTTCAAAATCGATTTGTAGTAGCCGATTATATTTTGCGATTCTTTCACCTCTGTTTGTTGGGCCAAATTTTGTGTAATCTGCTCCAGTTCCAACGGCAAAGTCAGCAATAAAGTCATCATTTGTTTCACCACTTCTATGAGACATGATTACTTGCCATCCTGCCTGACGTGCCAATTTTATGACTTCAATAGTTTCACTAATTGTCCCTGTCTGGTTTGGTTTTATAAGGACAGTGTTACAAGATTTTTCTTGAATTGCTTTTTCTATTTTTGCTTTATTTGTTGCAAGGAAACTATCTCCAATAATCTTTGTTGTTTCTCCTAACTCTTGAGTAATTTTTTGCCAAGAACTGACGTCATCTTCTTGGTATGGATCTTCGATACAAAAAACATGATACATGTTTCTCATTTGTTTATATAACTCCAAAAGTTCTTCACTTGTATATGGTTGTGATTTATCTTTGAGTTTATATTTTCCATTTTCGAAAAGAGTTGCTGCAGAAACGTCTACTCCAAAGAAGAGATCTTGGGCAAAGGTATACTGACTTGTTTTGATTGTTTCCATCATAATTTCGAACACATCAGTATTGCTATAAAGGTTTGGAGTGAATCCACCACCAACGCCAGTTGAGTGAATTGCTCCTTTAAGAACGAGGACTTCTTCGAGTTTTTGGAACAATGTTACAGCCATTTCTAATGATTTCTTAAAATCTATGTGGCTTGCTGGTATAATTTGAAATTCTTGGATATCAAGATTTCCTGCGCCATGTTCTCCTCCATTGATCATGCTATAGATACAACTTGGGATTCTTAGTTCTTTGGTAAGCTGGTATTTTTGTTCTATGTAGTAATAGAGAGGAACATTCAAACTCAAAGCCCCAGCCTTCATTACTGCTTGAGAAACTGCAAGAATGGCATTTGCACCAAGTTTGGATTTATTGTCTGTGCCATCAAGGTCGACTAAGAACTGGTCAATTTCTGTTTGATTGCTTGGGTCTTTTCCAATTATTTGCGGAGCAATAATAGTATTGATGTTGTTTACAGCAGTGAGTACTCCTTTGCCAAGCATTCTATTAGGATCATTATCTCGAAGTTCAAGCGCTTCATACTTACCAACAGAGGTGCCAGTGGGAACACTTGTTGCAACAACTGCCCCAGTATCCATCCAGAGTGCGCACTCTATAGTTGGGATACCTCTTGAATCTAATATTTCTCTTGCGTAAACGCCTGCAATTGTTGCCATAAACTAACCTCACAATACTGTATTGTGTTGTATATCCATAATACACTTTTTTACTAGTTCTGTAACCTGTTCATTAACGATAAAACCAGTTATTTCCAGATCACATAACTGTTCTAAAAACTCTTTATCATATGAAGTGAGATCAACAAAAAATTTTGGTTGAGCATCAATAGAAATTGTTTTTGTAGCAGATTTTACGGATTGTATTGAGTTCTCAACTAACTGTTTTAATAGTGGAAGGTTTTTCTGATAGTGTACACTTATATCTTGGTTAGTTGGATCAACTCCGGTAAGCAGTGCATGCATACTTTGTGTGTTGAATACGATACCTTTGAGCTCTTTGAGTGGGTACTCGGAAAGGTTGAGTGCATTTTCTGGAGTAGAAAGTTCAAGCCAAATAGAAAAACGATCGAACTTTAGGAGTCCGTATTTTCTAATTACAGATATAAGTTTTGTAAGTTCTTCGGAGGATCTAACAAAAGGCAATAAAAGTGATACGGGCTGTTGCGTTTTTTTAAGGGTTCTTACAAGTGCTTCTAGTTCTATTTGGAAAGCCTGTTGTTGAGAAAGATATCTCAGTCCGCCTCTAAAACCTAAATAGGGATTATTTTCTGGCATTTCATAGAGAGTGGCAAATTGAAGCTGATTAAACTCTTTTGAAGTAAAGTTATTTGCTCTATATATAAGCGGTCTTTGATTTTTCTCTATATTTTTTACCAGAATTCGGGTAATGGCTTCTACTAGTGGCTCTTTTTGTTTTGTTTTGACTACTTCATTTGGATGTGTTGCACTAACAGAAAGCAACTTTCCTGAATTATATACAACGAGTCCGTCACTTGTTTCAGTATTGCGTGAGCGAGGTACAGAGTTTCCAAGAGTTGAGTATATTTGAAAAAAAGAGCGCTTTTTTTGTGTTTGAAAGTGTTGTTTTGTTGCAATTTTTTCAATTTCTGCAACAGATTCAACAAAAAGGTGGTTATTTTGAACCCCCCACACAATCTTTACTTGAGTAAGATGCCTTTTTTTAATTGTGGCGAGTATTTGTGCTATTTTTACAAGATCTTGTTCATGAATTGTGTCTGCATGTTTATATTTTTCAAGAACCTCATCAATACGCAGTTTGCCTAGAACTCTTCTGAATTGAGTCTGTTTAGGTTGTTTCTTTTTTTTAATGATTGTGTTTGTTCTTACATCAATAAGGTATGAATCAAAAGCGTTTTGTTCGGGGTGTACTATTCCCCAAGTGCTGAGTATAGTTACTCTATTTTTGTTTCCGTCTGTTGTGTCGTATGAATATGCTACTCCAGAAACAGTTGGTTCAAGTTGTTCTTTAAGTAAGATTGGACTTGGAAAAACGATATCATGGACAGAGGTAGTGCTTAATTGTAGCCTCTTAAGTTTTTGACATGCTAATTTTGCCCAAACCTCTAGGATTGCATCAACAAAGTTAGTATCCCCATGAATATGTGGTACTGCAACATCTTGAAAAGGAACTTCTTGTGAGTTGGACACCAAAATAAAGCTTTTTTGGAAATAGTTGTGATAGATATTTAGCAACTCATCTGCAAGAGCTTTAGGGATTACTTGTTTACTGATGAGGTGTTCTATTTTTTGGCAGGAAGCCTCTTTTGATTGAGAGCTAGAGTAGTTTGTTTCTTGGACAATTTTATAGATTTTTGCTTGTAGGTTATTTGCTTCTGCAATTATTTTGAGAGTATTTATTGGGACTACTGCAATTTTTACTATTGGTACTCCATATCTCCCTAATTTTGAGAATTCTGCAGCATAATTTCCTACCTCACTAGAAGGTAGCTCAAAAAAATCTTTGGGCAGGTATACAAATGTTTGTGACATTCCGTAATATTAATAATATATCTTTTTTGATCTTGAGTGAAGGTCTGTTTTTTATTGACACTCCAATACTTGTTAGATACTATTAAACTATGAAACGTGGAGTAATTATTTTTACAAATAAAGAGCTTGGAGCAATAAGTCAAAGCTTGTCTATTCAAAACTGTGCGGATGAGATTTTATTGGGAAGGCTAAAGCCAGAGTCTGATGATGAAACGCAAGAAGTGACTGTTGAACTGAGTGAAAATGACGCGGAAACTGTGCTAGATTGTTTACCAATACCTTCTACAGATACAAGTATTGCTCTAACAAGTCCCCGCATCAAACTTCAAAACTTTATTACGAAGTGCAGATTTGGTTAAATGAAGAACAAATCTATATTGATTGCGACATCTTTTTAAGATCCACTTTAAAGCTTTCAACAAATGGAATTGGGCTTGGGTTTATACCTTCAAGCATTGCCAGGTAAAAACCAGCAAAACCAAAGATTGTGAGCATTTCAAAGACTTGCTCAATTTTTGTTTTTGCTTTTAATGGGATTGAGATTGCATCAATTTCATTATCTTCAGCAATTTTTTGGGTAAGCTGCATTCTGATGATGTTCATTGGATGATACAGCATTGATTGCACAAAGATAAAGACATGGTTTGTTGCGTTGCTTTTTGGGAACTGCAAGCCTTCAAGAAGATGGTGGTCCATTTCTGGGACTATTTTGTAGTCAGCAAAAATTTTTGCATTTTCATTTCCTTGATTCGTACTTACATGAGCTGCGCCCTCTAGAAAGTCTGAGGCAACAAAAACAGGGCGTCTGTCAACCATAGTGAATGCAAGTGCTTTTGCAGGGTTTTCTTCTCCTGCGACTTCTACTTTGCAATTTTCAACTTGTTGATGAATTGTTTTTACAACAGCTTCAATATCACTGTCTTGCAAAGAAATGATTCCAGCCTTTGACAGCAATCCAATTGTTCCAAAAACTGCATATCCAATTGCCATTCTTGGTTGGTTTGATGGATTATATTTTGGATCAATTTTATAGATAGTGTAGCCATTTTTTTGTGCTATGTCTGCTAAAGTTCCTCCTGCACAAATAACCATAACTTGGGTATTTTTACTCTGAGCTTCTTGTGCGCATGCTAAAACTTCTTCTGTTGTTCCAGAATAACTTGAAAGGACTACCAAAGAATGTTCATTCACATAGCCTGGCAAAGTGTAGTCATGAACATAATCAAATGGGACTTTTAGTTCTGATTTGAACAAGTGTTTGATGACGTCGGCTCCAAGCCCAGATCCTCCCATACCGGCAAGGACAACATTGTGGATTTCAGCTGTTGGGGTAAAAGTAACAGATTTTAAGTCTTCCCATGCATGCTGAACTTGGTTTCCTAGCTCCTCGATGGAACCCATCATGTTTTCTGTATCTAATTTACTAATCTCTTCTCTAGAATCGAGAATTGAGGTGTTCATAAAGGTTCTCCCTCTAATATACTTGCTACATAGTTTGGTAGACTTTTATCAGTAACATAACCAATAACTGTATCGGTTATTTCTTTGACTTCAAAATCTGCGTTTCCCATTGCAACAGAAAATCCACAGTTTTGTAAAAACTCTAAATCATTCAGACTATCTCCAAATCCAATAATTTGTGAGGAAGGTATTCCAGTAATTTTTGACCACTCTTCCATTGCAAGAGCCTTTGTTACCCCTTTTGCAGTGATGTCATAATATGGATATCCTTGATTGCTTTCCATTTCTTTGAAGCTGAGTTTTGGATGTTGGTCTAAAAATGCAGTAACTTGTTCACTTGGTTTGGCGATATACAAAAGCCCGACTCCGTCGGAAGTCATGGTATTTAGATCTTTACCAATCTGGTTCCAAGGGTGTTCTTGTATGCCTTTTAGTACATCTCCGAATGCATATTGAGCATCTGGTTTCATAAAAATTCCAACACTTTCGGTTTGAATAACGAGTTTTTTAAGCTCTTCAGTTGTTTGTGGATCGATTGTTTTTTCCCAGAGAACTGTACCCGAGTTTGATATAACTAAAGATCCTCCAGCCATGATATGCACAGAGTTTTCAGAAAAAATTGGCATGAATTCATTAACAACAGAAGCATATCCTCTACCTGTACAGATCCCGGTGACAATTCCTCTATTATGAAGTTTTTTAAGTACCTCTATTACTTCTGGAAAAATTTCTCTGTTAGGGGGTATGAGTGTTCTGTCTACGTCGAATAAAATTGCTTTAAAATCTGATAAATATGGCATGGTTTCTTGTTTCTATTTGCTGTTTCTAGTCGCTACTTGATTTGGAAGAATGTTTGCGTTTGCAGCAATTGTAATACCAGGCATAGTACTTACTCTAATACCTATTGTTACTTTTTCACCAACAATGACACCTAGTGTATTTGATCCAATATCAATAAGTTTGTCTTTTACTTTAACACGAATATTTTCTCTATCTAGTCTTTTATTTGCAGTAATAAGTCCCGCACCAATTTTGGTTTCATGTCCAATAATAGAATCGGCAAGATATCCAAAGTGAATACTGGATTTTTCAAACATAATAGAGCGTACTAACTCTGTATTTGCGCCAACAATAGCTTCAGCCTCTATAGATGATCCTCTAACAAACGAATAGTCTCCTACCATTGCATTTTTTCCAACATAACAAGGGCCTACTAGTTTCACAAAATCTCCAATTTTAGCGAAGTCGTCGATAATGACAGGTCCAGCGGAATCGTCAAAAATTGCAGTATTTGACAGTTCTGCATGAGGAGAAATATATGTTTTTTCTTGTTCCATGATGTGTGAAAATAGGGAAAATAAGTGCCAAGTATATTTTAAACTTTGCAGTTTACCAGTGTTTAAAATCCATGCTCCGTGAGCTTTTTTAACGTATGCTGTTATGGCAGTTTCTAGAGAATATTCTGATTTTTTTGTTTTTTCTAATTCCTGAATAAAATCAGTGTCAAAAAGATAGATACTATCTGCTTTAATTGCAGAAGGTTCGGTTCCTTTTCCAATTTTTTCAACTATTCCTACCACTTCTGAGTTATTGTTAGGATCAAATTCAAGGATTCCATACAATTCAGGATTGCTTGTTTGTGTCCCAGAAAATACACAACGTGCTTTAGTTTCAAGGTGTTTTTGCCAAAGTTGTTCACTAATTTGACCTAGATTCGAATAATAAGGAGAAGCTAGAATAAAGGTATCATTCAAGTATTTTTTTGCCAAGAGTACAGCATCTCCCATTCCAGAAGCTTTTTCTTGAAGTATAGTAGTGATGTTCATATCTAAATTATGTTCGTTGAGATAGCCAGAAAAACCATTCCCATCAAAATCTTTTTGAGAGAGAACCAGTACTATGTTATAGAAACCATGTTTTTTCAAGTTTTCCAAAGCTCTTACTACGATAGGTTTTCCTCCTAAAGATAAGAAACCTTTGTGGGTTTTAGTATTCAAAGGCGCAAATCTAGAATTTTCTCCTCCAGCAATAATCAAAATAGTAGGTTTTGTCATACATTTATTCTAGCAGGTCTGGTTATTTTATGTAGTCTGTGAGTTCTGAACGTATAAGAGAAGCAAGTTTTGTGCAGTGAGTTTGTGATGTTGCAATAAGTGTCTTGTCCCCATTTTTCCAATTTTTTCCTTCAAAGTTGAGAACAAGTCCTCCTGCTTCTCTAACCAACAAAACACCAGGACTGATATCATACTCGTTACTTTCAATATTAATATGAAGATCTATTTTTCCTTGTACGAGATATGATAGTTCTAATCCTGTTGATCCTAAAATTCGAGTAGTTCTTGTTTGTTCTGCAAGAAAAGTTAGGATTTTTAGTAATTTTTGTTTTCCTTCCTTTCTAGAAGTAGCAGAGCCAGAAGTTACAAACTGGTTTGTAGGTTTTGTATCAGATATTTGAACTTTCTCTCCATTTACGTATGTTCCCTGCCCTTTAATTGCACTACAAAGCTTTTTTTG
Source organism: uncultured Pseudomonadales bacterium (assembly GCA_964620965.1). GTDB lineage: Bacteria > Patescibacteriota > Microgenomatia > UBA1400 > PJMF01 > VFLK01. The sequence goes on along the minus strand of CAZUHV010000002.1, from coordinate 246,122 downwards.
CAGTGGTTCATAAATGAAAGCAGCAATCATTTTCTTTTTGTATAGCACTGCAATTTGTGTAGCAAATAACGGATTTCCGCGAAGAAAGTTTGATGTTCCCTCTATTGGGTCAATGACAAATTGGATGTCTTCGTTTGTATTTTTCTCAGTTTCTTCAGAAATATATGAATATTTTGGAACTTTTTTTGAAATTTCTTCAAGAAAGATATTTTCAGCAATTTGGTCTGCTTCAATTTTTTCATGGTTGCCTTCGAAATGAATCTCATGCTGTTTATTAAATTCTGCAGCAAGGTAATTCCCACAAAGAAGTGTTGCATTTTTTGCTGCCTCTATCGCAATTTGAAGTTCTCTATTCATGCTTTTTATGCCCCAAGTTCTAAGTATTCTGTTATTGATTTGCCATTTTTTTTGATAAATGCCTTATCAACTTTTTGAATTGGGTCACTTCCTAAAAATTTTAAAAGAGCTTCAAGTTTTTCTTTTCGAACACTTTTATCTTCATTGAGTAAACTTTCAATATCTGGTTCAATTTCAAAGTACTTTAATTTTGCTACGAGTGGAAGTTGCCAGAAAAGTAAAAATCCTCGTTCTGGGAAATCAACTCCAATAGCTTTGTAACTAACCAACATGAATGCTTTTTCAAATTCATCCAGAAGTGTTTGCATTTCTTCTTTGATAGTTTCTATGTCATTTTTATCAAAAGGTTCGCTTCCGATTTCATAATACATCTTGATTTTTGGTTCCGTCCCAGAAGGTCTTACTGTAACCTTCATTGAAGTGGTTCCTGTAACAGGCTTAAATGTAAAAACTAATCCATTTTTTGAAGCTTCATCAGTTTCAGAAACAATTGGTTTTCTATTTAACCAGTCTTCAAAGTTTTCAACTTCAAATTTGCCAAAAGTTTTTGGTTGATTTTCTCTAAAGAATGTTTGAATTGTCTGAATTTGAGACATACCTTCTGCACCTGGAAGTCTGATTTCTGTTAGGTAGTTTTTAAAGTATCCGTATTTGCTATAGATATCCTCGAGGTAATCAACAAGGGTTTTACCACTAGTTTTGAGTTCAGCTGCGCATTCCGCAAGCCATAATCCAGCTATAGAAGCATCTTTATCACGGACATAATTTCCAGCAATGTATCCGTGACTTTCTTCACAACCAATAAGAAGGTTGTTGAGTTCACCTTTTTGGTCCATCTCATTCATGACTGCGCCAATGTATTTAAAGCCAACGAGTAAATCGCCAATGATTTGCATTCCGTTTTGTTTGGCAATCTGTGTCAAAAGATTAGTGGTAACAGCTGTTTTAATAACCATTCCTTTATTGCCAACCTCAGCTTTTCTTTTTGAGATAACGTATTCTGTAAGAATTGCCCCGATTTCATTACCATTCAGGAATTCCCAGTTTCCTTTATGGTTAACCATGACTCCAATTCTGTCTGCATCTGGATCAGAATTGAGAATGATATCCGCATTTTGTTCTTTTGCAAATTTCAATGGGGTATCAAATGATTGAATAACCTCTGGATTTGGAATGTTGAAAGTGACGTTTTCGAATTTACCACTTTGGTACATTGTTTTTGGATCAGAAGTTACTGTGAAACCAAGTTTTTCCAGAACGTGGATTATTGAGGTTCCACCACATCCATGTAAAGGTGTATAGACAATATTAATATTTCTGTCAGCAGAAAGTGAAAGATCTGCAACCGCTTGAATGTACGCATCATCAACTTCTTGCCCAATGACTTGGATTAATTGTTTTTGTTGTGCTTCTGTAAAATCAATTGTTTTAATTTCTGAAACATTTTGAGTAACTTCTTCGACTAAAGCCTCATCTTCTGGTGGAATAAGTTGGCCTCCAAATTCATCATATACTTTTTTACCATTGTGTTCTGGTGGGTTGTGGCTCGCAGAGAACATGTCTCCACCAACGCAATGCAAATGTCTAATTGCAAATGAGAGCTCTGGGGTTGTTCTTGCTGCATCAAATATATATATTTTAATTCCGTTTGCGGCATATACTTCTGCTGCAGCTTTAGCTAGATCTTCACAGTTAAGGTTTCTTACAGGGTTTTCTTGTGAATTATCAAAATAGTTATTTGTAAAAAATTGCCTTACATCAAAAGCAAGCACTACACCTCTTGTTTTAGCATCTTCACCATATTGTTTGAGCAAATATTGTGAGTGGCCTTGTGCTGAAGACATAATTGTCCAAGGGTTAATTCTATTGGGTCCGATACCTACTTCACCTCTTCTACCACCTGTACCAAAAGGAATAATTTGATAGAAACAATCCAATAAATAATCCCAACTTCCTTGTTCAATCATGTGCTTAATTTGAGGTTGATATTCTACAAAATCAGAAGAAGAAAGCCACTTTTCAATATTTTGTAAGGCTGCATCTTTATATTTTTGGTTTAGGTTGAGTGTTTCAAAACCTTTTTGAGTTTTTGCAATAAGTGACGAAATAATACTATTTTCCATGTGTGCCTTTCTTGCGATTACTTATGATTTTTTATTTACTTTTTGTTATTTTTTCATGCTTCAAAAAAGTATGAAAAAGTATGAATCTTTAATAATTTACAGCTTTATAGTTAAAAGGTCAAGCCACTGATTCATGCTTAATAGGTTCTTTGAAGTCTTTTGTGCATAGTCCATCTTGAGGAGATCTGCATAGGTTTTAAGTAATTCATCTTGGTTAAAATTGTTTGCTTGGGATTTTAACTTTGTAATCATAAAGGGAGCTCCACCTATAGGTTCTCCAGTTTTAGCTTGAATTAATAATCTCATTTGTCTAATCAGCATAATAAAACAAAAGTATTCTCCATCTGTTTTAATTGCATCATGTAAAAGTTGTAATTTTTTTGTTTCGTCACTTCTTTTACCTAGAGTATCTAGCCAGCTAAAAAGTGTTTTACTTGCTTTGAACTCAAAAACTGTAGCATCTGCGAAAGGTTTAAGCATTGTTTTTGTTAAGTCTCTTTTTTCCCATAGAATAATTTCGTGAATCCCTGAATGGCCACACATTTGTATAAGTGCTTTTTGTTTGTTTGATTTTGGCAGTGAGTGTAAACCCTCAATAACGATCAACTTTTTTGTACCAAATAAATCGCTTGAACCAAGTGTTTCTTCTAGAATTGCTTCTGTGAGCTCTTTTGCGTCATATCTGATGATTTCGACAGCATTAGTTTTTGCTGTATTGATAAGATCAATCAACTTTTCTCTTGAATTAACGGTATTTTCTCCATGAATAATTGTCATAGTTTATGTCTTGCTATCCTAAGTGTAACCCATTTCGTTTGAGCCAGCCAACATGTTTTTTATATTCTGGGTCATATTTTTCGACAAGATTCCAAAAGTTTTTTGAATGGTCCATGTGTACTAGATGTGAGAGCTCGTGCACGATAACATAATCAATGATTGGTGTCTCAAAGTGTACTAGTTGCCAATTAAAGTTGAGATTTTTTTGACTTGAGCAACTTCCCCATCTAGTTTTTTGTTTTTTTAGAGTGATTTTATTAAATTGTAGTCCCATTTTCTCTGCAATCTTGTGAGTTCTTGCAATAATATAGTGATTGGCAGTGTTTTTTAGAAATATTTCGAGTTTTTCTTGGAATTTCTTATTCCATTTTTTTTGATCTTCTTCGCTCTTGATTTCTGGTTTGGTAGTTGGATTAAAAATAAGATATTCCCCTTTTGTATACATTCCAACTTTGTTTGTTAGAGAAAAATCAAGTCTTTTAGTATATTTTTTTCCAAAAATGTGTACGAATTCTGTTGTATTAAACTTTGGGTTTCCGGTTTTTTTAATTCCCTCCAAGTGTTGAGTAACCCAGTTTTGATGCTTTTTTATAAATTGCGTAATTAAAAATTGAGGAATAAACGGTGGGGTTACAATACTGACAACTCCATGTGAGTCAATTTTTATTTTTAAATTTTTGGCAGAATTATGTTTTTTAATGGTGTAATCAAATGGCACTGTCATCTAGCAGTTAGAGTAAAAAATAAATTTAATAGATCTAACTGTACCAATAAATCTTGAATTAGTTTAGTACTAATAATTAAAAATGTAGCAACAATGAGGTCAACATTATGTGCTGTTGTTTCTTTTACTTTTGAGAGTCTAATCGCAAATAAAATATTCACAAAAGTTGTAATGACAGTAATAATTGCTCTACTAATTAAACCGTTGACTTCGATAACATCAATTTGGTGTACTGAAAGTAACTCGTTCAGTTCTGTATATTCAAATGCCATAAAGTAAATTGATTCCCAAAGTCCAAGTAAACCGTGTCCAATTAATAAAACCATCGCAATTTTATGCCACCAGTGGAAAAACTGTTTCACCCATTCTGGAGATTCTTTTTGAGATAGAGGAATTTTTGGAAGTTCAGTTGCTGTGTTCTGTGGTTTATTGAATTGATTTACGGGGGTGCTAAATCCAGGCACTTTTAAAATAACATCTTCTTTTGGTGCATCTGGATTATGGAGCTCGTTTGGTTGGGCAGCTTGAATCATTATTTATTTATGGTACAGAATCTTGAGTAAAATGTCATCTGTTATAATTTGTTCGTTTTTATTATTAAACTCGAAAAACATGATTTCTTGGTGTAAAATACTTCAGTACGTTTAATTAGTGCCGAAGTGGCGGAATTGGTATACGCGCACGGCTTAGAACCGTGTGGAGCAATCCTTGGAGGTTCAAGTCCTCTCTTCGGCACAATTTTTTCAAACTTAAAGCGTTTTATTTAAAACCTAAACAATTTTTCCTCAAAGTTTACGACTTTGCCATTTTTAACTTCAATTCCTTCTTTTTTAAGCAATTCTATTTTTTCTTGGATAGTTTTTCCGGTTTTTTTGCCTTTAAAGCCACCAATAGAACCATCACTGGAAACTACTCTATGGCAAGGGACTTGTGGTGCATAAGGGTTATTTTTCATAGCAGTTCCAATTGCTTGGTATGCTCTAGTTTCTATACTTTGCGCAAGAGCTTTGTATGTAGTAATTTTTCCTTTTGGTACTTTTTTGAGTTGTGAATAAACTTTTTCTGAGAATGGAGTTGTCATGTGTGTAGTATGGCACAAAAAAATCCGCTTACGGTAGAAAAATACCATGCGGATTCTTTTGTCTCAGAACGAAGATCCCGGTGAGGATAAACCTTCTGAGGTATTAGTATAATAGCATATTATTATAAGCTAGTCAATAGTATATCAAAATATGTCTAAATTGTGCAAATATATTGAACTATCAGTGAAAAATTGGGGCTAATTTGCCGAAGCCGAAGCTTCTGCTTCTTTCGTACTATCTGTAAATTCAAGCAAATCAGCATCTTCTTTTAATTGAATTCCAGATTTTCTATCGTCATAACGCATTTCTGCCATCCATTGATTTACTGATTCTGCCCAACTTCCGTCACTTGGAGGGGTATACTTTTTCATGATTTTATATGGAGTATCTAATCCGATATCAATGTAATTTTTTTTGAGCGTTTTTGCTGCCTGTTCAAAGTTTGCTTCAAAACTTGGAAACATTGTAACTTTTGTGCCATATACTCCAAATCCTAAACAGTTATATGATTCTACAGGAACTCCCGCTGCATTATTTGGTTTTGGGGTGTGATTGCACAAGTTGCTTTCTTGCATTGCGATAGCTGGAAGGAGTCGAAAATCTAAATTATATGTATCTGCAAGTTCTACAAAGAATTTTCCAAAGTATTCTTCTGGGACAAGAGGGTGATTGAGGTTTCCCCCACCCTGAGGTTTTGGAGTGTTGTATCGTTTAAGAAAATTAGCAACTAACAATGCTCTAGCATCATCCGTTTCAACAATGGTTGTTGATCCTAAAATTGCTTGATTATTTTCTTGAGATCCGTTCGTAATTAACACTTGGTTTTCTTTAATAGTTTTATTCAGGAAGTTAAAGTCTCCAATTTTATAAAATGAAACAGAAGCAATACTTACAAATGCAATACCTACAGAAAGGAATAGCCAAGAGAATGCAAAAAATAAAGACTTCATAATGTATAACTTACGTAGTATAGCAAACTCAAGTTTTAATTGACATTTCATCTAGAACATGTTATCCTATAATAATTGAGTGATTATGTTTAGATATATCTTTAACACACTAGCTATTTCGACACTTTTGTTTGTTGCAAGCATCTTTTTTTCTAATGATATTTTTGCTTTTGAGGCAAGTAAACTTGGTGTTCATATCTTAAGTATTGATGAAGCAACTCAAGCAAAACAGGTTGTAAGTTTACAAGATTCAAACGAAACCTGGAACTACATCACTATTCCTCTCACACTTTCTGATTTAGAGAATGCCCAAGATTGGCAAAATTTTTTCGATGTCTGTAGAGACCAAAAGTTAATACCAATTGTTCGCTTAACAACGAAATTTAATTCAGATCTTGGAGCTTGGGAAATACCAAACAAAAAGAACATTGTTGAGCAAATAGAGTTTTTGTCTAAACTGAACTGGCCAACAGAAGAAAAATACATAATTGTGTTTAATGAGGTTAACCATGCAAAAGAATGGGGAGCTTCGATTAACCCAGAAGAATATGCAAAGACATTACGGTTTGCAGCTGATTGGGCTCATACAGAACAACAAAATTTTATTGTTCTACCAGCAGGTTTAGATTTAGCTGCTCCAAACGGGTTTCAAACAAGAGAGGCTTTTACATACTTAAATCAAATGTTGGTTGCAGATCCTGAAATTTTTGAAGTAGTTGATGTTTGGAACTCACATTCTTATCCAAATCCTGGATTTTCTAGCTCTCCTACTCGCTATGCAAAAAATTCGTTGCGTGGGTATCAATATGAACTCAATTATTTAAAACAAAAGACAGGAAAAGATTTTCAGGTGATGATTACGGAAACTGGCTGGGATGCAAGTCCATACTTGAACAAATGGCTCAGTTCGTACTATTCGTATGCTATGCAACATATTTGGTCTGATGAAAAAGTTCTAGCTGTTACTCCATTTGTTTTAAAAGGAGCTCCTGGTCCGTTTGCAGGATTTAGTTTTTTTGACGAAAATGATAAACCAACAGCTCAGTTTTATGCTTTAAGAAGTGGTTTAGAGAAAGTTACACAAAAAGATACAAAAGAAACGGCTGGTTTAAGGTAAGTCACAGTTTGGATATACCTTATTTTCTTGTTTAAGCCTTTGGATAGTTGCTTCAGAAATATTGTATGTTACTTGGCAAAATAACTCATTTTTTTTTGCGGTTTTTCCCACATTAAGTAAGATGTATTCATCCCCTGTTTGTACTAACATGGTTAAACTAGAATTTGTTCTTGTATCCATTTTATGAAAATCAAGAAATTTTGTAATAAGAAAAACGAGCTCGGCTCTATATTTCACTTTTCTTGGTACTCTTTTTTCAACGTTTTGTGGTCTATTGAATGACAAGCTTCCTTGCCAGAGTTTTTCGGTTTGATACGCTATTTCTACCTGCATTTTTACAGGCTTTGATCTTTCGGGGAGCAGTAGTCCACTTGGGGTTGTACTTCCAGGAGCAACTTCTACAAATGTTTTCATGATGTAACCTTATTGATTTATAAAACTTTTTGCTATTCTAACACATTTATTTGAAGTATCACTTTAAATGTATGAAAAGGTATGATATCCTTTGCCTAGAAAAATTAAAGCATATGAAGACAAAATCCAGACTGACAATTACACTTTCACAAGAACTGTTACGAAAAGTTGATGCTTTAATTGATGGGCACACTATTAGAAACAGATCGCATGCGATTGAAAGTTTAGTAAAGCAGGGCTTAAGCACTCAAGTTTCTACAGCTGTAATCCTTGCCGGAGGAGATCATAAGAATGGCAGTATTCCTGCTTTAAAAAAGATTAATAATCGTCCTCTTTTAGCAATGACCTTAGAGCACTTAAAAAACTATGGAGTTACACATATTGTGATTTGTGCAGGTATTAATGAAACTGCAATTAAATCTGAGTTTGGGAGTGGCTCTAAGTTTGGGGTAACTATAGTTTATTCTCAAGAAAATAAACGACTTGGAACAGCAGGAGCAATAAAAAATGCTGAAAAATATATTGATGATGAAGCATTTCTTGTTATTAACGATACTACTCTAACAAATCTAAATCTTGACGACCTTTTTGAGTTTCAGAGACAAGAAGATACTATCTCTACTATTTGTGTTAAACCAAGAATGAGTGAACCAAAGTATGGTCAAGCATTTTTGCATGGAAACAGAATTGTTAAGTTTATGGATTCTTCCGAAAATCAGGGTATTAGCATTGTAAATGTTGGATTATATGTGTTAAAGCGAGAAATCTTTGATTTGATCAAGAAAAATACTTACTTAAATCTTGAAACAGATATATTTCCACAGTTAGCTCAAGATAAAGAACTGAGTGCATTTGTGTTTCAGGGTTCGTGGTTTGATGCCTCTGCAGACGAGTCTTTCAATGAAGCCATTAAAGAATTTTCCAAATAGTTTAGTATTATTTAATAATGTTATTAAGTTTTACTCTGAGTTAGTATAGTATTAGTATGTTTGAATACTAGTAATAGAGAAAGATTAAGAAGGAATTATATGTTGGAAAATCCTCAACAAATTGACGCACTTGTATACTCAGCAGTTTTCGGGACACCAGAAGAAAAACAAGAGTCTAGATTTCAAATTTGGAAACTTGGTGCAGAACATGGGGTAATTTGTTCTTCTATCAATGATTTTTACATGGCACATGGCAGAAAAGAAGTGAATGAGGTTTTCACAGTTCCTGCAATGAACCTACGGGGTATGACATATGATTTGGCTCGATCTGCATTTCAAGCTGCAAAAAAATTGAATGTTGGGCCAATGATTTTTGAGATTGCTCGATCAGAAATGGGATATACAAACCAACCTCCTCTTGAATACACATTAGTGATAATGGCAGCCGCACTTCGTGAAGGCTGGTCTGGTCCGTTATTTATTCAAGGAGATCATTTTCAAGCAAAAGCAGCAAGTATGGGAGTACCAAAAGATGGAGAAATTGATTCTATTAAGGACTTAATTAAACAAGCAGTTTCTGCAGGTTTTTATAATATTGATATAGATATGTCTACACTTGTAGATTTAGATGCCGATACAGTTGAGCACGAACAAGTTCCAAATATTAAGTATTCTTTAGAATTAGCGAAATTTATTAGAGAGATTGAACCAAAAGAAGTAACTATTTCTATTGGTGGAGAAATTGGTCATATTGGAGGGAAAAACAGTACAGTTGAAGATGCTAGAGCATTTCTCTCTGGTTTCAACGCAGGTTTACCTGAAGGCATGACTGGTTTGAGTAAAATAAGTGTCGCAACTGGAACATCTCACGGCGGAGTTGTTTTAGCAGATGGAAGCCTCGCAAATATTAATCTAGATTTTTCAATCCTTTCTAGCATTTCACAGATTTGTCGAGATGAGTTTACTATTGGTGGTACGGTACAGCATGGCGCTTCTACTCTTCCAGAATCGATGTTTACAGAGTTTCCAAAGTCACAGGCAATTGAAATTCATTTAGCAACAGGTTTCCAAAATATTCAAATGGATCATCCACAGTTCCCAAAAGAATTACTAGAAAAAATATATGCTTGGGTTGATGAAACAAAACAAAGTGAGCGCAAAGCAGATATGACAGATGAACAGTTTCATTACAGTTTAAGGAAAAAAGCTTGGGGCGAGTTCAAAAAAGAGTGTTGGGATATGCCAGAAGAAAATAGAATAGCAATTATGAAGACGCTCACAGAAAAATTTGAACTTTTGTTTACATCGCTTGGCGTAAATAATACAAGGCACTCACTAGACAAGTTTGTTAAGCCGGTTTTGGTAGAAAAAACATTTGCTGACTTTGCTGATTGGGGTGATAAACCAAAAGATGTTGTTGGGTTGTCAGACTAAAAAAGTTTTAATGGACGCCGTTTTGGAAGGCAAGGTTTACTTTTTCTAAAAACTCTTCTCTTCCGTTTTGCTTTAAACAGTATCGAGCAATACTTGGGTCAAGGTACAGGTCGATGCTAGTTTGATCTCCAAAACTTTGTGTATTATCAACTACGTGGATTTTTAGGCCTCTTGCATGGTTTTCTCCATACCTATCTAAAAATTTATGTTCGTTTTGGAGGCGAATTGGGGTTTGGTAGAGTCTTTCAACTTCTTCAGTGAAATCTGATATTGTAGATATTGGCTGAGGAAGTTCTGACTCTTCTTGTTCCATACCAACAATTGTCAGTTTCATATTTGGTCTATTGCCTTGTATGTATTCTAGAATGTGCTGTGAAATGAAATTATTGGTGAGGTCGAAGAATTTTCCATATACTTTTTGTGCACTATTAAGTGCTATTTGCCTTCTTTGCTCTGCGATTTCTTGGCCGGCTTGTGTGTACATTTCTATGTTGAATTCTTTTCTAACTAGAGAAATTGCATCACTCATACATCTATCTCCATACATAATGAGATTGCGTGTGCTTTTAGGAATTTCTTCTCTAAACACATAACTTCCATTTTCGCCTCTATTTGCTTGGTAGTTTCTTTCAAGCATCCCAATTGTAAGTTCAGAAATGTCTGTAGACAGCGAAGTTCCAAAAATTTTGTCAGAGTCATGGAGGAGCTTAGACATTCTATTAAAGGTTTCGTGGTGGTAAATATTGTAGTAGCTATCATCGTGATGTGTTAAGCCAAATGTAAGTTCTAGCATTTGAGTTCTATTAAATCCTAAACTTCTTCCAAAAATTCTACCAAGATCTCCAATAATTTGAGCATGGTCATTTTTTTGATGAGAGTAGCGTGTTTTAAATTTAGTATTGTCTAAGGCAAAAGTAACTGTTTGAGCAATATCGTGCAGTAAAGCCATAAGCTGTGCTTGTTTATCTTCTGTTGATCCTGGTGTGATGGGATTATTATTTTTTACTGCTAAGTGAAGTATCCCTTTGTATACGAAATATGAGTGTAGGATGCCGTGATCTTTGTGGGTAATGAATTTTAATAGATCGCTTGCTATTTGAGATTTAAATTGTTCACGATCTGTTTGTTGTAGGTTTTGTCTTTGTAGAACAAACTCAATGCCATACCAAAGTGTAGTAACCCAGTTTTTAATTGTAGTTTTTGAAGCCTCTTGCTCTGCTGGTGTTGCACCTAGTTTTTCGGTTGGCAATGTGTCGACTGCAGAAAGTAGAGCATCAGAAATTTCTACAGGTTGTTTGTAGATTGTCTCATTTGGAAATAGTTGTTCTGTTGTGTTTACTCTCATTTTAGATCAGAATGATATATTTTATCACATTATCCTATATCGTTTTATGTATATCGGGTGCGTAAAAATAAAAAGATGAAGATTATTCTGTTAACTTGTAAATAAGTTAGGAGAGGTAAATTTCTGCTTGAGAGATTAGGCTTTCAAGTTCTGAAAGTTTATAGGGTCACTTATTACTTCTTCATTTGTTAATAATCTTGCTATAGCAGTATTGAATCCAGAAATTTTTGTTTGGCTTTTTAAGTATGCATCTCGTAATATTGGTAGCACTCTGTCTCTTTTATCAGATTCATTTATGAGTCGTAGGGAGCCTGTTAGTATAGTTATACTCTGCATGATTTCTTGAGTTGCAAAACTAATAGCTTGAGCAATTTTTTCTTTTTCAGTCGCATTTTCAGTTGCTCTAGCAAACTGATCTGCATGCCCTCTATTGAATAGGTTATCAAATAATCCCATACAGGCATGGTATCTTTTTATAGTTTAATTAACAAGGGGATTTTCTTAAATCTTTTTAGTGATCTATTGTGAGTCGGGAGGGGCTCGAACCCTCGACATTTTGCTTAAGAGGCAAACGCTCTAACCAACTGAGCTACCGACCCACTCTCTTTGGTAGAGGGATATTATATCAATTCAAAACTAAAAATTCCAGAGGTATGAAGTGTGAGATTAGACTTAATTGAAAGTTTGGTGCGCCAGGAGGGACTCGAACCCCCAACAAACCCTGTTCCGAAGACAGGTGCTCTATCCATTGAGCTACTGGCGCAAATACTGTATTTTCCAGCTGTTAATTTCTTTTTCTGTTTTTATTCTATGACAGTTTGCACATCTAACGTCGCATTTTTTGATTTCATTAGCGAGTTTTTCGATAGTCATGCTATTTCTCATTATGTGACTGATATTATAACTTTTTTTATTTCTTTCTCTATGATCAAATTCTAAAACTAATATGTTTTGTTCACCACAATCAATACAATGATGAAAATTGAGGTAATTTGCAATATATTTTTGTAGAGCTTCTTTATTTATTTTATTTCTTTTTTTTGCCTTTTCTAAGTAATAATTTTTATTTTCTTTATAATGGTTTTTTATATAGATTCTCGAACAAGTTTTGCAATAAGAGGCTCTTTTAATGTTCTTAACCTTCCAATTAAAGTTTTCTTCATCCAGCAATAGAAAGCAATGTTGACATTTTTTCTTCATAGGTTGACTATAATTCAAATGTCTTCGAAATTCAAAACGATTTTCGAAATAAGATCTTTTCATCTTTACTCAGGAAAAAAAGTATGAAAAATGTTAGAATCTCTTCAAGTTAAAATTTTTTAGATGCCGGAGTGGCGAAATGGTAGACGCGCACGTTTCAGGTACGTGTGAAGCAATTCATGGAGGTTCGAGTCCTCTCTCCGGCACAAAAATAAAATTGAAAAAAATTATGGTTCAAAGACACGAAATTGAAACCCAGATACAATTAACATCTCAAGGTAAAGATGTTGCTGTTGCATTGCAAACATTGCTACAGCAAAGAGGGATCACTCTTCAACGGGGTGTGCAGATTCCGGTTACTCTTCTTAATGAACTTTTTGCTAACGAGAATATAGCTCTTAGATTTAGTGATGCACGTTCATATTTAACAAAAGATTTATTGCTTTTTATGTTACCTCAGGGTTTGAATATAGAATTTGTTTCCAGTACTCAAGGATCCTACTACGTAGTAGTCTAATACAGTAATACTAGGTATATAAAAAAAAGAACTTTTGTTCTATAATACAGATCTAATTGTTTTAAAATTAGGGATTGCACATTGATACAGATGCCCAGGTGGTGAAATTGGTATACACGTACGCTTGAGGTGCGTATGGCGCAAGCTGTGGAGGTTCAAGTCCTCTCCTGGGCACAATATTTGTTTTGAAAAAATTGTTTGTAAACAATTTGGATGCTTAGCTCAGTTGGTTAGAGCACTGCGTTTACATCGCAGGTGTCGGGGGTTCGAGTCCCTCAGCATCCACAAAAATTTGGTAGATTTTATTCTTTTCTATTCTTAAAATGAGAATACCCTCTTTTACCAGATTTGAGATAGTGTAAAATAACTATCATGCCAAGCTAGCCAAGGTGGTCACGGCGCGTGTCTGAAAAACACGAGATTGAAGTTCGACTCTTCAGCTTGGCACCACAAAAAGAATCCTAAACAGGATTCTTTTTTTATTCTTTATTGCAAAAAGGCAGATACTACTTACCGAGTAATGAATACACCATCATTTTAATAAACTCAGCAAAGCTTTTGATTCCAATCCCAATCCACTTAAAAAGAAATTTGACTCCACTGTCTGTGGCATTCCCCGTCATTCTTTTGAATTCTGGTGATTGAAAGTATGATTGATTATTCATTAAGGTCTCCTATTTTTATTTTAACGTAAACCTAAATGTAATACTACTATGCAAGCAGGTTTATCTCTAACTTCATATGTTTCACAATTTACTGCAAGCCCCATATCTAAGTATTCTGGTTTCAGTAATTGAGAGTTGTGTTTTTCACTTCTTTGCCATGCAGAGAACACTTGCCAAGGGGTATTGTATCCGGTAGAGAGATTTTCTCCGGCAAGTTCATAGTGATATCCAGCGGCATTAAATAAGTACCATGATTCATTATTTGCAGTGTCGGCATGTCTGAAGTAATTTTTATCAATCATATCTTTGAGTTTTCGACGAGCACTGTCTTCCAAAAGCTTATTAGCAAAAAGCTTGTTTAAATTATTTTCTTCTCTGTATGAGTTTATAAGGTTATATAAGATTTGAGTTTCAAACTCTATGGAAGCGTTTTGAGAATCAGTATTTTTTTGTATATCTTCTACTCCTAAAACTTTTATATTTTCTGGAGTTGGGTTTGAAGGTTCTTTTTTTTCTTTAGTAGTTTCATTGTTTTCTGTATTATCTGAAGTTTTGAGCTCTATTTGATTTTCAGCAGTTACTTGGTTTGCGATATTAGTTGGTTTTCTTTGGCTACCTAAAAATAACGAAACATAGAGCACCCCCACTATTGTAAGTGGTAAGACAAGTAGTCTGAATAGACTTGATTTCATAGCTTTATTGTACACCAATTTAAGGTATTCACTTTTTTGTACATCAAGTGTAAAATACTTCTTGTTCTTTAAATAGAAATTGCGGGAATAGCTCAGCTGGCTAGAGCGCTTCCTTGCCAAGGAAGAGGTCGCGGGTTCGAATCCCGTTTCCCGCTCAAATACAAAAAAACACCATTTAGTTGGTGTTTTTTTGTTTCCAGTCCATGTAATAGTTCACATCTAGTGATTCAATGTACTTTTTGAATTCTTTTGCAATATGTATTGCCGCAGCATTTCTCTTATTTTTATAACAAATTGATAAATAAAATGTATTAGCCATTTCTAAGGCTCCTACTATAGTCATAGAACCTTTTTGGAAGTCAGTTTGGGCAGGTCCAGAGTTTCTAATAATTTGGAAGCCATGCTTTTTTTCTAATTTTATTTTTCCACCTTTGACTCTTGGAAGGCCGAAGTTTGAAATCATAAATTCTCCAGCAAAATCCTTTAATCCACCAAGTAGTATTTTCCTTCTTGAAAGATCATTAAGAAAGTTTTGAATTCCTTTAAATGGAATAGATTCTGCAACTTTTTTGATAAGCTCCATATTTGTATGTTTTAATGAAATATCAAATAAAAGAGCAAGTGAAACAAGATATTCTTCTTTTTGTTTAAGATCAAGATTATTAAAGAGTTGTAAATCAAAACCACCTTGAATTGGGGCTAAGTCTAGGTCTTTTGTTATATCAGGGTTTCCTAGTAACATTCCTATATTTTGGGTTTGAGTAAAGTGTTCTGTTCCATCTTCATCCTTCATTTTTGAAAGAATGTCTCTATACACATTTACAAGCATTAATTGCATGATAACAGCTGGATTTTTAATTTTTGTATCTGGGTTTATTTTACCTTCTGAAACTAGTCTAGAAACCATTTGACCAATATCATCACAGATCCTCACAAACCCTTCTGCTTCTACATACGATTGTATTTGGTAATTCCCAGATTGTTCTAAAACAGCTTTCTCTTTTTCACTTGAAGTAATTACAGTAGTGTCAACGTGGGTAGTTGTATCTTGAAGAATTTCTGATTGATTAAGTTGAGTCTGTTTTGTTGAGTCTATAACTTTAGTAATAACTTTTTCAACCATATCTCCACTTTGTTTTCCATCCCAATTCGAGTGGTCACAACTTGAAGATAGTGCAAAGTCTCCGTTTTGGTTAACCCCATAAGTTATGAGCATTGATGCTGTAACAAATTGAGATCTTAGTTCATTAGTTATTTGTGTAAGTTCTTGTTGAAGTTCATTAACATTTTGAGAGCTTGATATTTCTGATGGAAGCAGAATACAAGGAAGTGTATGAACTCTAGAGAGTGCTTCCTCAAAACTTGGAGCTTGGTATTGTGTACAGTAACTATTTTTCCACCAATCTAGTATTGATTTTTGAGAAAGATCCATATGACTTGTTACATAGCTCACAAGATCACTTAAGTGGTTAGTATTTATCTCACCTCCTTGTGAGGCAGAGTATTTTTCGATTAAAGTTTTTGTGATACCGTCAAAAAAGTCTATATCTAGCTTAGATTGGGTTTTTCTTGAAACTGTTATTATATGTAAAAGAAGTTCTTCGGGATAAAAACTTGGAAGGGTTTTTTCGATTTTTTGTATTCTTTTTTCCCATAGTTGTTTTGTTCTTTTTTGGTCCCCTTCAGAATCGATCCAACATTCAAGCATTGTTGAATGAAAGGCATTATATCGGGAAGTATTATTATAGACTCTTAATGAAACGTCAAATTTTCTTTCTGGGTTTTCTGATTTTTTTAGAACTGCAAAGCCACTTCTAGGAACAGTAGCGTTTTCTTTTTCTTTGCTGAGGGAGTTAATAAGTCCCCTATTATAACTTGTAAAAACTGAACAAATATTGTTATTGTTAAGTATTCTTCCTAAATTATTGTCTGCTACTTGCCATTCATGAAAGTCGTAGATCATCGTCTCACCAATTGCAGATTCAACAATTTGGTTAAGTAATAATATCTGCATTCTTGCATCAATTTTTTTCTTGTATTCTAGAATAAGTTTTTTTACTTTTTCTGGATTGAGGTTTTTATATCTACTAACTATTTCTTTGTACTGTTGCACAAAAATAAGCACTTCTCTATCATTTGTTGGGAATTTCTCAAATAGTTGTAAATCTTCTTGTATTAGTTTTTTTAGCTCAGCATCTTGGATATGTTGTAGATCTATTTCTTCTTTTATATCTGTTTCTGGTCTAGGAGAAAGAGACTTAGTAATTTTTTCTAGATCAATAAGACTTGGTACAATTTGAGTTTCATCAAAAGTAATTGCCCTGAGAACTTCAGAAGTCATTTTCTGAGAAGTTGATTTAATAGTTTCTAAGTTTAGTAGAGAGAATCTTCTCCAGTATGAAAATTCCATGTTAAGTAGAGAAGCAATAATTTCGTGTTTATGTATAGCTTGGTCTAGTTTAGGAATAATAGATTGAATATTATCTATCTCAAATAAGAATGCTGCATTTTGAGCAAAGCTATGGCGATTATTTGTTGTTAAAAGTTTGTAAATAATTTTTGGGTGGTTCTCTGGAAGGTTAGGATCTAAGCCAGCTTCTCTAATTATTTCAAAGGGTTCAGCTAAAATTTTTGAGTATAATCCTGGAAGTTCATCTTCTTTCGCAGTACGTATTTGTTCTTCTATTTCTTTATTTTTTCCATCAAAGAATGATGGCACAGAAAGCAAAGTTTTTCTGACGCTTTCTAGGCCTTGAAATGTAATATAATTTTCTAGTGAATGCTCAACATTTTTTATCCGTTTATTAACTTCTTTTTTTGATCTAATGAAAAGTTTTGAAACGGCCTCTGCTCCATAAACAGGAAGTTTGATCATACCTCTTTGAATTCTAGTAATTGTTTTTTTGTGGGGTTCGGGAATATTAACTTTAAGATTATCAAGAACAACTAAAAATTGATTTACTTTCTTAAGAAGGATAAAGTATTCATTTATATCTTCACTGTTTTGAGGGTTTTGAGTATCAGTGCTACTTGTAATTTTTTCTTCTAAGTTTTGTAGTTGGCTAATTTGCTCTCTCAAAAACGTTTCAGGCATGAAGATTGCTACAATATCTTTGCCAATGATTCTTCTTACAGGAATGTCTGTCTCAAAAATATTCCTATATTGTTCTTTGATTATTTTGTTTTTTTGACTCACTGAGAGGGAATCTCTTCTTTGTTCTACGCGATCTTCAAGTCTAGAGATAACCTGTTCTATTCTTTTTATCGTATCGATGTCTTGTGTTGTTTTTTCTTTTTTTGCCCTCAATACTCTAAGTTCAAGTTTTATTTTTTTTAGATCGGCAACAGTTTCCTCGATTTGTTGATAGGTGTCTTTTTGTTTATCTAGTTTTTTAACTTCAGTTTTAGCTGACATTACTTCATAATTATGGCAAAGTTTTATGTAACTTGCACCTTTAGTTTTAAAAGGTTCTATGCTTCTTTTCTAAATTGCTATTTTTTGGTAAAATACAACTCTCTTTAGTATAGTTTGTTCTTGCAACAATTTTAGTTGCCCGATCGTCTAACGGCAGGACAGAGGCCTTTGAAGCCTTTAACCTAGGTTCGAATCCTAGTCGGGCATCACAAAAATATAGCTTTATATATCAATCTAATTTTTTCTATATTCTCAACCCTGTTAGTACGCCCTGATTTCTCCTCAAGAGTGAGTTCTGACCTGATATAATATTTTTACAATGCAAAAAGACCTTCAACAAATGTTTCAAAAAAGTAGTTTCTCAATTTCCTCTGATTTCTACTTCTATTGTCAGGCCACAAAATATCCAAGCAATCATAAAGATCATTTTTTGGTAACAGATGATGGTGAAGAAATAACTGTAGTTACAAAAAATCCTGTTGGTTTTAGTATTAAAGAACAAAATCCTAATAAATGGCTATTAGTTTCATTAAATCTTGAAACTCCTTTTATGAAGGGAACTCTCTTTAATGTTAGTAAGGTGATTTATGAATCTGACTCAAATATTTTGATTGTTTCAACTTATTCAAAGGATTTGTTATTTATAAAAGAGCAAGATCGGGATAAGGTAAAGAAGGCTTTAGAAGGTTTGGGTTTTTCATATACTGAGAATTAGTTCTCACATAGTACAACCACGCCATCAATAAAATATAGCTTTATATATCAATCTATTTCTATCCTATTTTTATACCCCATTTGTACACCCTAATTTCTCCTCAAGCATGAGTTCTGACCTGGTATAATTTGGATATATTAAAATCAATATTCTACCCTAACTTATATGTTAGAATGACTTGGATAATAGATAGAAAGATAATATGAGAGAAGAAATACAAAACAATATTCCTTACAATGAACTACGCAAGGCTTACTTAGAATGGAAATCGATATATAACACAGAAGATCATTTAAAAGATGCTGGATGGACTGAAAGAGTTATTCAGAAAAGAGATGCTTTAGTTGTTAAGATGGGAATTTACGCAAAAGCAATGAATCTTGATTCAATATCTGATGAAGATTTAAATAAAATGTTTGATGAGTAACTAGTTCCAACATAGTACAACCACGCCATCACCTCTGGAGGTCAACTAGGACGGTTGGAACTTCTACCCTATTTTCTCTTTGATATAATATGCTATGTCAAAAATTGACTTTGTTTACTTCGATATCGGTAATGTTTTACTTCTGTTTAGTGGTGGCTTACAAAAACTAGCAAAAAAACATTGTAAGCAGTACGAAGATTTTGAAAAAGTTTTTCTAAAATATGATGATTTAGTTTGTCGAGGTAATATGTCCCCCCTGGATTTGTGGAAGAAATATAAAGAGGAATTAGAATTAGACGAAGAGAATATTGATTTTGCTGAATATTGGACAAGTAACTTTGTTTTGATAAAAGAAAGCTTTAATTTAATTTCTGAGATAAAGGAAGCTAAAATTAAAGTTGGTTTGTTTTCAAATATTTATTCTGGAATTTTTGATAAATTAGTAGAAAAAGACTTTTTCCCATTTATGGACTGGGATTCTAAAATATTTTCCTGTGATGTTGGCTTTGTGAAGCCAGAAGAAGACATATATAAAATTGCGGAAATTGCTGCAGATGTTGAACCAAAAAGAATTTTGTTTACAGATGACAAACAAGATTTCTTGAATCCTGCAAAAGATCGTGGATGGCAAGTATTTTGCTTCGATCCTAAAGAGGTAGAAAAAAGTATAAAAGGTATTAGAGAATTTTTGTATGATAATTGAAAATGAAAAAGTGCTTTTTATTTGTGAGGGTAACGTAGGTCGAAGCCAGATGGCTGAGGGATTTTGGAAGCATTGGTTTGGTGAAAATTCTGCTATAAGTGCTGGAATCAATATTCTTATCCTATAATTTGCTTTTTTTATGGTTTTCTGATACAATACAATTCTGTTTAGTTACACAACTAAGTAACTAACTTGGTTTAAGCTTGAAACCTATTTAAGAATTATTTTCCAATAAATCTATACTTTCTTGTTTTTAAACTACGTATTAAAGATACAGAAAGAAGTTATATATGCGTAAGAGACGTTCGTTTTCTCGTTCAAAGAGCCAATCAAGAGGTTCTCATTTTGGTAATCAAAGTACTAGAGCAGATCAGAATAGGTTTGAGCAGAAATCAAGAGAAAACAAAAATTACAACATGTCGGTTCAAAATACTAGAGGTGGTAGTCGTAAACAGGCCACATTTGATCCAACACATTTTATTTTAAGTTTAAAAATTGAAACAAAAAAAACTGAGCAACAAGAATCACATCAGATTTTGCATAGTTTTAATGATTTTAAAATATCAAATAACTTAAAAGTAAACATCACAAAAAGAGGATATACCTCCCCTACTCCAATTCAGGATAAAATTATTCCTCACATTATTGAAGGAAGAGATGTTGTTGGAATTGCTAATACTGGGACTGGAAAGACTGCGTCTTTTCTTATTCCTTTATTAGACAAGGTGCTTGGCGACCAAACTCAGAAGGTTCTTATTATTGCACCTACAAGAGAGCTAGCTGTCCAAATTAGAGCAGAATTATTTGAGTTTTCAAAAGGTTTGCCTGTTCGATCTACTTTATTAATTGGTGGATCTTCTCTAAATAGACAAATTGAGTCTTTAAGAAGAGGTCAAAACTTTGTAATTGGTACTCCTGGAAGAATCAAAGATTTAAATCAACAAGGAAAGCTTCCTTTTAACCAATTCAACAATATTGTTTTAGACGAGGTGGATAGAATGTTGGATATGGGCTTTATTCATGATATTAAAGCTATTATTGAGGCTCTACCAACAAAGAGACAATCCTTATTTTTCTCTGCTACAGTAACAGATAAAATCAAAGAAATTATGAATGGGTTTTTAACAAACCCGGTTCATGTGTCAGTAAAAACTCAAGATACTTCATTAAATGTTAAGCAAGATATTGTAAAGCTTGCAGGCAGACCAAAAATTGATGTACTACGAGAGCTTCTTGTTTTAGAGGAATTTCAAAAAGTTTTAGTTTTTGGAAGAACAAAAAGAGGTGCAGAGAAACTATCTAAAGTTTTGCAATCTAAAGGTTTTAAAGCCAATGCTATACATGGAAACAAGTCTCAGAACCAAAGACAACGTGCACTACAACAGTTCAAAGACGACTATGTTCAAGTTTTAATTGCAACAGATGTTATTGCAAGAGGTTTAGACATAGAGAATGTTACACATGTTATTAATTATGATTTACCAGAATCTTACGAGAGCTATATTCACAGAATCGGAAGAACTGGAAGGGCTGATAATCAAGGTGTTGCGTTAACTTTTGTAGAGTAGCTTTCTTGTTAGGCTTTTTGGTATTATATGAAGTAATGCTGAAATACTTAAAATCATCACCGCTTTTTTATTCATATGTAGTTATGCTTTTGGTAATTTTTTTATTGCCATTTTATAGTTTACCTGGATATTCAATTGTAAAAAATACTACAAGCCAACTTGCTGCACAAAACACTCCAAATGCTTGGATTATGAATTTTATTTTTTGTGCACTTGGTTTTTCTACAATCTATGAAGGTTTTAAAAAGTTTAAAAGTCACTATTATTTTTTAATTCTTTTATTGCTTTTTGGTGGTTCTTTGGTTTTGACGGCAATTTTTAGTCATGCTCCAATCGACTCAAGTTTAAGTTTTAATGTACGCCATGATGAGTTACATTCACTTTTTGCTTCTGTTACAGGATTTTCATTTACTTTTTTTGCCATTTCAATGGCATTTTTTACAAAAAAACATGCTGACAAATTATTAGCGGTATCAATCGCAGTTTTGGCGACAGTTCTCTCTTTATTGATGTTCAACTTTTCAGAATTTGCTGGAGTTTGGCAAAGAGGAATATTTATAACAACATTTGTTTGGTTACTATACGTTTTTAGTTTTAAGAAACGAATTGTTTAAGGTATTTACTCAGAAGCAAAGTTATTAAACAAGAAGTTGCAAAAACAAGAATTGTTGTTAACGGTATCGCAAAAAATGGAGTTGTTATCATTCCATGAATTGTGAGGCCTATTGTCCCTTTTGTAAAAATATCAAGAACGAGTGCATGTGAAAGAAAAACTCCAAAGCTAAGTGAGCTTATTTTTTGAATTTTATCTTTCACTTTTTTTATGGTTTTTAATACCTTTTTATTTTCAAAAAGTGATTTAAAAGTAATAAAACCGGTGATGGCAGAAATAAACACTGGAAGATTAAGATACTCATATAGTGAGCTATTAAAATCAGAATCAAGTTTTGTAAGTGCAAAGGTTCCTAGTGCAATAATCAGTGTTGAAACAACATAGAGTAATTTTGTTTGGTTTATTACAGTTTCTTTTAATTTTATTTTGTTTGTTAAAAAATAGCCTCCAACAAAGTATCCAAGATATTGTATAAAAACTGGAAGTTGATAAGAAACTGAAATTCCAAAGACTGTGTTTAACGTAGGAATTAAACAAGCAAAAACAAACCATAAACTAAAAAAATAGAAAAATTCTTTTGGTTTTGCATTTTGAATAAATGGCTTAATCAAAGGTGTTACTAAATATAAACCTAAGATCATTGGCATAAACCAAAATCCACCAAAGTAAGTTTCAGCAACTTTATTTGCTAAGTTCCCGCTTAAAATAGTTTTGAGTGAAAAATCAAAGTTATAAAACAATTGAATGGTTCCCCAAAAAAACCAGGGTAACATAATTCTTGGAAGCCTTTTGCTGAGAAACTGTTCTGTAGTTTCTTTTTTTTCTAACAGTACTGCCCCGCTCAATAAAACGAATAATGGGACACTAGCTCTTGAAAAGGAGTTAATAAGATTTGCAAAGTTCCATGAGAACGCAGAAAGCTCACCTGTTATTACTAAATCCCAAGAATAAATTACTTTCGCACTACTATGTAATGCAACAACCATAAAAATAGAGAGTGCTCGAAGAGCATCTATCCAAAATATCCTCTTACCTTTTTTTGTTTGATTTGCCATATCCTACTCTCTCTTTTTTTGATTATAGCAAATAAAATGTACTCGTATAGTGAGCTGGTACTTTTTTTGATAGAATGAATATAAGAAAGAAGGTCGGCATGAAAGTCGCAAAAAAATATATTAAACCAGCTGTATTAGGAGCAAGTGACGGAATTGTTACAACATTTGCTGTTGTTGCAGGTGTTGTAGGCGCTGGCTTTGCTACAGAAGTGATTATTGTTCTTGGAATTGCAAATATGGTTGCAGATGGAATTAGTATGGCACTTGGTGATTATCTTGGTGAAAGATCTGTTCATACTTTAGAAAAAAGCGAAGGCAAAGATTCTGATTCATGTTGTTTGTGGAAAACAAGTTTAGTCACCTTTCTTGCGTTTGTTGTCGCAGGTGGATTGCCACTGCTCCCGTATGTTTTAATGCTTTTTGGTTTTGAGATTGCAGAAAACCATCAATTTATTATGTCGGTAGTTTCTACATTAACAGCAATGTTTTTTGTTGGAAGTTTAAGAACATATGTTATTAAAGGTAGCTGGTTCAAAAACGGAGTTGAGATGCTGTTAGTTGGTTCAGTTGCTGCAATTGCTGCTTATACTCTTGGATCTTTTATAGAACAGTTTATAAGGTAAAGTAAATTAACTTAAGTTTTACTGCTTTATATTTTTTTCAGCAAGTTTTAAATTGATTTCACCAATGGTTTGTGGACCTTCAAAAATCATTCCTGTGATTATTTGAACTAAATCTGCTCCAAGATTTATTTTTGTTATGGCGTCTGCTCCATTAAAAATTCCACCAGTACCAATAATTGTGAATCTATTTTTAAAGTTTCTTTTTGTGAGTTCAATAAGTTCATTTGAACGTTTCCAAGTTGGTTTGCCGCTTAAGTTTCCTTTTACAGTTTTCCAACGCTTTCTTTCAGTCTCTGTAACATCTGGATTTGTTTTATCTTTTGTAAGATTACCAAAGATCACTCCAGCAATTTTGTATTGGTCAATAATATTTAAAAGATCTAACGTTTCTTTTTTACTTTGATCAATTGGCATTTTGACATAAATTGGTTTTGAAACGTGTAGAGATTCTAGAGCAGTAAGTAGTTTTTCTAATCTTTTTGGAGTGGTAAACGGTTCTCCGCCAAATGTATTTGGACAACTGATATTGAGTTCGTAGTATGCGTGTTGTACCTTTGAGTTTTCGAAAATAGTAAATGTTTTAAGAATGTCCAAGATTTGTTCTTGTTCATTTTCGAAGTATTTATTTGTGCTGGCAATAGAAATGCCTGTTGGAATTTGAAACCGAATACCAGTAAGTTTTTTTGCAATTGCAACTGCGCCTAATGATTTTAATCCCTTATTAACCAAAAGAGCCTTTGATTCTAAAAATCTTCCTAAACGTGGTTTTGGATTTCCTTCATATGGGAGATATGTGACAGTCCCAATAGTGTGAAATCCCATTCCTAAGCTTGGTAATATACTAGTAAGTTCGCCGTTATAATCAAACCCAGCAGCAAGTCCAACTTGGTTTGGAAAAGTTATCCCATTGAATGTTTTTGTATTTGCTGAGTGTCTAAACGAAAATGCGATAATTGTAAGAGCTTGAGTGATTTTAAGTTTACCTAAGTGTTTTCCAAAGTTGGTGCATGAGTTGTGAACTGTCTCTGCATCAAAAAGAAAAAATAATGGTTTTACTATTGTTGTATATCCCCAGTGAATAAATTTAAAACTTAAAAATTTTAAAACAAACGGAGATTGTTGTTTCACTTTTGCAAAAAAAACTAAGCTAGTAATGAATAATAGTGATGAAGCTGCTGCGCTAATTAAACAGTATTTACACCATTCTCCAATAATGAAGGCCATGAGGCTTACCAAGTAAATTGAAAAACCAAATCCAAAAGTAGTGACAAGTAGTAAAAGTTCTGCAGTTGTTAGCTGACGAAGAATAGAATCTTGTTTGATTTTGAGTTTGTCAAAAAAAGAATGTAAAGGTTTTTGTAAATCGACCTCCAACACAACAAAAACTCCAAGAGCAAAAACGGTGAGGTAATATACAAGCCCTAAAAGAGATAATGGAATTGGGCCGATACTAGACCATTTGCTATTTAGTACTGCTCCACAATCAAATCCTGTTCCACAATCTGGAACAATACCGGCAAATTTTTCATAGGTAATAAAAGAAGAATCTGCGATTCCTATAATTGAAAAAATAATAAAAAGGAGTGGAATAAATGTTTTCATGACAGCAGTATCATACACCTAAAAACTAAGATATTCTAGCTTTGGTGTGACAGTATAAGATACTGGTTTACATCGTTTTCTTTGCCATCAGCTCTAAAAGATTTTTTAAGTTTTGCACCAGATTTTTCTAAGAGTAAATTTTGTTCTTGTTCATCAATATAATGGCAAAATCGTAGTGCCTCAGTTCCCCGTTTCCAATCTAAAATATAGTCATTTTTTTCTAGGTTGATAAGGTTAAGAGAGTATTTTTCTAGTTTTTGGGAATCATTTTTTTCATCAGTTCTTATAATTTTTTTTCGAAATCGTTCATACTCCATAAACATCCATACTGAAACAATGAGTGTACCGTTTGCAGAAAGTTTGCTCAACAGATACTTAAGTAGTTTTAATCGCAACTCAAAACTTGGGACATGGTGGAATACACCAAAACAAGTAATGAGTTGAAATTTTTGGTTGTTAAGAAAATCCTCATTATCTAATAAGTTTTGAATGATATCAACTTGATCTAAATGAAGTGCAGGAATTTTCCCTTGCAAATTTTCTTCAGCAAATGAAAGTAATCTTTTATTAGCATCAATGCCTGTATAGCTCAGTTTGACTTGTGGACATTTTTCTAATAAAAACTGTCCAAACCTACCATTACCACAGCCAATGTCTGCAACACGAATATCATCAAAGCCATCTAAAAATGGTGGAATTTTATCCCATCCTTGCCAAAAGTAGTGTCGACTGTCATCGAAATCAATTGCGGTAGCGTTATAAAAATCAGTATTTAATTGATTCAAACGCTTAATTAATTCTATATCCATTTTGGTTTTCTTGACTCTGTCGAGTATAATAGAGTGTTCTAGAACAAATTTATGACAAAGTACAAGTTTGATTATACCAAGCATATTGAGCAATTGATTCCATTAATTAAAGATTTGGAAAAACTAGAAACAATTTCTGAAAGAAAATTGGCTCAATTAACTAAACAACATCTAAAAGCTGATGGAGGTCAGTTTTCTAAAGATGAGATTGTTATCGGGTATCGTGGTATTACTGAAAACAGCAAAACGGCAAAAAAATATAAAATTGCTCCGTTAAATGACAAAATTTTAGAAGCAATTCGAAAAAAACCAACAAGAACACAATCTGGTGTTGCGCCAATTACTGTATTAACAAAGCCATTTCCTTGTCCGGGTAAATGTATCTTTTGTCCAAGTGATATTAGAATGCCAAAAAGTTACCTTTCTGATGAACCTGGTGCTCAGCGTGCAGAAAGAAATTGGTTTGACCCCTATTTGCAGACATATAATCGCTTACAAGCTTTGCAAAATATCGGTCACTCTGTGAATAAAGCGGAGTTAATTGTACTTGGAGGGACTTGGTCGTTTTATCCAGAAGCATACCAAATTTGGTTTATAAAAGAATGTTTTAGAGCGCTCAATGAGTTTGGTAAAAAAGATGATAGGAAAAACATTGAAGCACACTATGAAGATTTAGAACAAAAATTAAGAGAAAAATCTGCAGCTGTTTTAACGAATAACCCTGAAAAAAATAAAGCTACTATGGATGGTTTCAAAATTGAAGGTGGAAAAATTGATAAGACATATAATCAAACAGTTTCGCAGTTATATGTTGCTCCAGAAAAAATTGGTGGTTTTGACGCATATCAATCTGCAACTTGGGAGGAGTTATTTACACAACAAAAAATAAACGAAACTGCAGACGTAAGAAATGTTGGGTTAGTTGTAGAGACTCGCCCTGACAATATTTCAGAAAAAGAAGTTATTCGTATTCGAAAGCTTGGTTGTACAAAAACACAAATTGGATTTCAAAGTTTAGATGATTCTGTTCTCACAAAAAATAAACGCGGGCATGGAGTTGCAGCTACGAGAACTGCAGTGAAGTTATTGCGACAGGCAGGATTCAAAATTCACGCACATTGGATGGCAAACTTGTATGGATCTTCAGTCGAAAATGATAAAAAAGATTATGCTAAGTTATTTAGTGATTTAGGGTTTAGACCAGATGAATTAAAAATTTATCCTTGTTCTTTAATTGGAAGTGCTGAATTAATGCAATATTATAAAAAAGGATTATGGAAACCATATTCTTATGAAGAACTTTTGGATGTGCTTTCGTATTGTTTACTAAACACACCAGAATATTGTCGTTTAACTAGAGTGATCAGAGATATTCCCTCTACAGATATTGTTGAAGGCAACAAGCTAACAAACTTTAGACAAATTGCAGAACAAAAACTATTGAAAGCTGGTGAAAATTCACAAGATATTCGTGCAAGGGAAATTAAAAATTACAGCTTTGATCCAAAAGATGTTCGACTTGAAAAAGTAATCTACTCTACTCCAGTAAGTACAGAATTATTTTTACAGTATGTTGTGGATGCTGATACAGTGCTTAATAAAAAAACTGGGAAAAAATTGGAACAAACTGATGGAACAAAAATTTTGGCCTTTTTACGTTTGAGTTTACCAAAAGTAAGCAACTTTATTTCTGAGCTCGAAAACTCTGCTATTATTAGAGAAATTCACGTCTATGGTCATGTTGTGGATGTTGGCGAAAAGAAAGATGCAAAGGCACAGCACTTAGGTTTAGGTACAAAGCTGATTGGTTTGGCAAAAGAAATTGCTACAAAAAAACAATTTAAAAAATTAGCAGTTATTTCTGCGGTTGGAACTCGAGAATACTATAGAAGTCGTGGGTTTGTGGATGGTGAGCTCTATCAGTTTATGGAGTTATAAGTAACACAGTATTTTGTTACTCTTTGTCCATTTCAAAACGATCTCTTGTAAAGGCAATTTTTCGTTTCATGACTTCTGCAACATCAATATCGAGTTCTATTCCAAGTAAAATAAGAGAACCAAGAACGTCTGCAAATTCATCTTCAACATTTTGTTGAGAAAATTTTGCTACTTTAGTGTTTCTTTGAAGGTTCATGCTTGTGAGGATTTCATCAGAAAGTTCTCCAAGTTCCTCCATTATCTTCATAGTTCTTGCGAAGACTTTTTGTTCGTTATTTTTAAGAGGCCATTTTGTGTTTAAAAATTCGGAAATTTCTTTGTATTGTTCTACTAGGTTAGCAATTGTCATAAAATTCCTTTGCATGAATTAAAAGTAAAAAAGTATTATATCATTTTTTAGCAAATATTTCTGCTATATGAGGGTACCAAATTTTTATAAAGCATTCTCCAATACCGGGAATATTTTTGTATTCCGATATAGTTTTTGGTTGCAAAAAAGCTAGAAAGGCAATCATAGTTTCTGTAATAGGAAAGATTTTGTGAATTTGCGCAAGTGTTTTTCTCATCTCTAGAAGTTGTTTGACGGTTTTGATTTCATTTGTGGTGATGTGGTGCATGAGCTGTGATGAATAGTGTATTTTTTTGCAAACGTCACAATTAGTGCAGTTGTTTGAATTTTCTCCAAAATATGCAAGAACACTTTTTGTTCTGCATTTTTTTTGTAATAAAATGTTTTTTAGTTTTTCGAACTGTTGTATTTTTTGCTTTGTATTTTTTTGTAACTCATATTGAATTTTTTCATCAGTTTGGCAATATAACATATAGCAGAACGATTGTTTTTGATCTCTGCCTGCCCTACCAATTTCTTGGTAGTAATTTTCAACTGAACCTGGAATTTGATAATGAATTACAAAGCGAATGTCACTTACATCAATTCCCATACCAAATGCATTGGTTGCAATAATAAGCTTTGTTTTTTTATTTATAAAGCTTGTTTGAATATGTTTTTTTTGAGTGTTATCTAGTCTTCCATGATAGTACTCTGAATTCACATGAAACTTCTGTAAGTATTCAGAAACTGCTTGAGTATCTTTTCGTGTTGCACAATAAATAATTCCAGTTTGGTTTCTGTGTTTTTGTAGAATTCTTAAAAGAGAAATATTTTTTATTGTTTGATTGTGGCAGTTTATTACTTCTATAAATAAGTTATTTCGTTTGAATGATTTATAAAAAATAAATGGATTATTTAGATGTAATGTTTTACAAATGTCAGTTTGAATTTTGTTGTCTGCTGTTGCTGTGAAAGCAGCAATAGAGAAATTTGTTTTTTTGGAACTTGAAACATTCTGTAGTATTTTTTTATAGCTTGGTCTAAAGTCAGTTCCCCATTGGCTAATGCAATGAGCTTCATCAATCACCAAGATTGAGATTTTAATTTTATCTAACAGATTTTTAAAGTGTTTCGACTCAAGTCTTTCTGGTGAAATATATATGAACTTAAATTTTTGTAATAAAATAAGTTGATATGTGTTTTCTAGTTCGGTTTGTGAAAGTAAACTATTCACAGCACAAGCAGAGATTCCTTTTGATTTGAGTGTATCAACTTGATCTTTCATAAGGCTAATCAGTGGAGAAATAACTAGCGTAACACCATCAAGTATAAGTCCAGGAATTTGAAAACAGATTGATTTTCCTCCTCCAGTTGGAAGGATTGTTAGTACATCTCTTTTGTCTAAAATATTTTGAATAATTTCAAACTGGCCTTCACGAAAACTTTCATATCCAAAATATTTTTTTAGAACAGTTTGTGGTTTTTTACTTTGAGAACTGTTTTGTTCTCGTTGAGTTTTAGAATCAGTAT
Organism: uncultured Pseudomonadales bacterium; assembly: GCA_964620965.1. Lineage (GTDB taxonomy): Bacteria > Patescibacteriota > Microgenomatia > UBA1400 > PJMF01 > VFLK01. The sequence goes on along the minus strand of CAZUHV010000002.1, from coordinate 216,467 downwards.
GTTTTTTCACACTGAAACTATATCCAACCAATCTGACAAAAAACTTACTATTTGTTACTGAACCGAGTCACTTTATTTTTTCAAATACTTTTTATTTTTTAGTTTTTCTGGAAGCAAACTTTTTAATTGTTCTGGATACATTTCATATTCTTTGCCATATCCAGCATCTTTCATAAGTTTTGTTGGAGCATTTCTTAAGTTAAGTGGAATTGGAAGATTTCCAAATACTTGCACATCTTTGAGCGCTTTGAAATATGCATCGTATGCTGTTCTATTTTTTTCACATTTACACAAGTATGCTACTCCATGTGCAAGATTGATTTGAGCTTCTGGATATCCAATGTTGTTGACTGCTTCAAAAACCGCATTTGCAACTACAAGCGCTGTTGGTACTGCCAAACCAATATCTTCGGATGCAAAAATAACCATTCTTCTTGCAATAAATTTTGGGTCTTCTCCAGCCTCAACCATTCGAGCAAGATAATACAAAGCCGCATCTGTATTACTTGCCCGCATTGATTTTATAAAAGCACTAATTGTGTTGTAATGCTCTTCTCCTTTTTTATCATATGAAAGCTGATTTGATTGGAGTGTATTTTTAAAAGAATCTAAACTCAAATTTTTATATAAATTGTAGGTATGTTCAAGCAATGTGAGAATTTTTCTTGCATCACCATTTGAGTATTGAATTAACCATTCTCTTGTTTCTTTTTTCAGTTCTTTTTTTGATAAACCAAGATGTTTTAATGCGGAGTTTAGTACAATATTTATTTCTTCTGGTAAAAGAGGCTTAAGAATAAATACTTTACATCGAGAAAGGAGTGCAGAAATCACCTCAAAGCTTGGATTTTCTGTAGTTGCTCCTATTAAAATAATTGTGCCATCCTCAACATAAGGCAATAGAAAATCTTGTTGGGCTTTATTGAATCTATGAATCTCATCTAAAAATAGTATTGGAGATTTATAGCTTTGTGTAAGCAGTTTTTGTGATTTTGTTTGATCAACTATTTCTTTGATATCAGATTTTTTTGCACTTACTGCGGAGAGGTTATGGAACTCTCTGTCATTTTGTTTTGCAAGTATTTGGGCGAGTGTTGTTTTTCCAACACCCGGTGGACCCCAGAAAATCATGGAAAAAATATGCCCCATTTCGTAGGCGACTCGGAGTGGTTTAAGTTCGCCAACTAGATGTGTTTGTCCGATATATTCATCAAGTGTTTGAGGTCGCAGTATTGTTGCAAGTGTAGACATATATTAACTGTAGCACTGTTTTTGTTTTCGTTAAAGATTCGGTTTTTTAGTTGTACAAGAAATTACAAAGTTAGTAGAGATTTTTTTTAATTAGAACTAAGTACGTCAAAGAAAGCTTCTTTAATGTCTTCTGTAATGACGCATTCAACAATACCTTCATTTGGTTGTCCATAATATACTTGGGTGCCAAGTGGCATTAGGAGTATTGTTGCAACAGCTAGTAAGTCTTCTTCACCTTCAATAAAAATGTGCTGGAAGTTTTGGTTTAATTTCCAATCTGCAAGTATTTGCACTGCTTGTTGTTCTATAGAGCCAGGAGTATTCCCAATGATTTTAGGGTTTTCTAGCTGATTGAGAATTTCAGAACTATACTCTTTTCTTTGTCGTTTGCCATCAAAAATTCCCAGATCATATTTCCAATTATTTTGAATAAATGTTTCCAGAGTGGAATCTCCAACAACTATTACTTTTGAGTTTACTTCGCTCTGAGTTGGTTTTGAAATTATGGTACCATGAAGTTTAGAGAAAAAAGCACGACTTTTTTCTGAGAGCGTAAGGGTTGTATTAAAAACAGATGCATAGACTCTTCCAGCTCTATCTATTTCCCCATTTCTAATTCTTTCTGCACTGATTGTATCGATTCCAAGTTGGTCTTTTTTAAGTGTATGAACATGGATTGGCAGATTATGCATGTGAAGTTTATCTCTGATTTCATTGATTTTATTTGCTCCTGCAAGAGTATCTGTTGTACACACAATTGCTTGAATTCTACTATTTTCTTCTATTGTTGGGCCAAATGGATCAAAAATTGTAATAACTCTGTTTTGAATTCCATGTTGGTTACAAAAATTAGCTACAGCCTGTTTTCTTACATGTGTAGGTTGAATTGTCTCACTATGCTGTTTTGTAAGTGTCATTTGTTGATCAGTTACACCAATAATGAGGTTTTGGGAAATTTCTGCGGCAAAAAGCAAAAATTGTTTGTGGCCTTCGTGCAGGTGATCAAATGTTCCACCAAGTGCGACTGTGTTATAGAGGGTTTTGTTTATCATAAGTACAGGTTGTATTTTATCATTGTTTGGAGCTTTTATCTGTGTCATGATGAAAGATATATGAACAAAAAAGCACTGTTAGTTTCTTTTTTAGGTAGTATCTTTCTTTTTTCTGGTTGCTCTGGTGGAGATTTGTTTTCTCAGTCAGTACAAAAAACCGCTCCAAAGTTTGATTCAGAGGCAGTTGGAGACAGTTTTGCTCCAGTCAGTGAAGCAGTGATTGAACCTTTTGGCATTGTGCTAACAACACAAGAAAGTTTACCTTTATACACCTATTCAAAAGACAAAATTGATGAGAGTAACTGCTATGGTGACTGTGCGATAGCGTGGCCACCACTTTCTGTTGAGCTAGAGTCTGATGTTGGTGGTCTATATGGTGTAATTCAAAGAGCTGATGGAATTTTACAAGTTACCTATAATGGCCAACCTCTGTATACCTATACTCCAGATTCAGCAAATGTTGTAACCGGTGATGGAAAAGATGACGAGTGGGCTGTTGTTGTTTTGGAACAGGAATGAGATTAAATACTCATAAAAATCAACCCAACAACACTGGCAACAGAAGCAATAATTTTTGTTTGCCAATTATCTGTTTCTTTAAGAAAAATCAGTCCAAGTAACACTGTAAGAATCACAGAAAGTTGGCTAATCGAAACAACAAGAGATATAGAATCTGACAAGACAATTGCTTTGTAATACGAAATTGCAGCAATTCCCCAAATCATACTCATAATAACGAGCTGTTTAATTACATTTCTATCTTTAGTAACAACTTTTAATTTTTTTAGTTCTGATGGTTTTGCAATTGCTCCAAATAAACCTGGCAAAATAAATAAAAGAGCCAAAGTTGGGGAAAGCGTCAGTTGTTGATATATGCCTTTATCATTAACGAGTGCAAGTCCAGATAATCCTGCTGAAAGTAGTGCAACGAACTCTCCTTTAGAAAAGTGTGAGAGTTTTGTTTCTTTATCATAGACGACTACAAAGACACTCACCAAAATAAGAATCATACCTACAAATTGCTGTTTACTAAATGACTCTCCCAAAAATAAAAGTGCAAGGACAATTGAAACAAGTGGTGAAAGTGACTCTATAATTGAGTATTTTGAGGCGGTGATCAAATTTAATGCTTTAAATGAAGTGATTGTGGCTGCAAACCAAAGTATTGCGCTAATGACTATTTTTATAATGAGATATGGTGTTAGTGTACTAAAGTACCCAGTGTATTCTGTTCCAAAACCTAGTAAGAGTGAAAACAAAAATACTGATATTCCTCCTAGCAACTGAAATAAAACTGAATAGATATAGTTTAAGTTATCATCTATTGCTGAAATTTTTTTCCTAATAATTGAGGCAAATGAATATAAGACAACAGTAAAAAGTGTGAGGTAGATTGGTAGCATTTGTTTATTATATCAGGCTCTAGAGTTTTATTTGGTAAACAACTCTCCACTCCACCCTGTGCTTGTGATTAGAGTATTGTTTTGATTAAAAACAATATATTCAGAATCAAATTTTTGTGAAATCTCTTTTGCTTTCTCTTTTGAACAAAATGATAAAACAGAAGTCATCATATCCGCTGTTAGTGCTGATTTTGCAATCGCAGTACTCCCAATATTATTTGTTTGTGGAGTTTTGGTAGAGAGGTCTATGAGGTGGTGCCAATTTTTCCAAGACCGTAAGATAGTATCAGACGCAGCAAGTCCTTGATTTTTTAATACAACAGTTCCAACTGCAATTCCTTGCTTTCCAGGCCATTCTATTGCAATTTTCCAACCAGATCCATCAATTTTTTGAGTTGCAAATAAGTCTCTGCCTCCATCGATTAGGTAATGTTTTTGATTATTTTCCTGAAGGATTTTTGAGATTTGATCTATCCAATACCCTTTGCCAATTCCTCCAAAATCAAAAACTATCGGGCCAGAAATTCTAATTTTTTTTCCAGAAATAGACCATTCTGGCAAAGCGTATTTTTCTAGATTTTTTGGAGAAAACGAGTAATTTTCATCATAGCCAGCTTTTTCTAGTAATTCTCCAACTGCAGGATCAAACAACCCATTTGTGAGGTTTTTTAATTCTTGGTGGATAGTAAGCAGTTCTGATAGTTCTTTAGAAACAGCATATGTCCCTTCAGGGCTGTTTCTAAATTGCGATACTTCACTTCCCTTTTGAAACCTAGAAAAGCGTTTTTCGAATGCAATTGTTTTTTCGTATATTTCATTCTTTAGGGCATCAGGAAGTTTTGAGCCATCCGTGAGGATGGCCCAATGTGTTCCAAAAGCTTGAAATGTATACGAAAACATATTTTTACAATTGGGCTCTGAGTTGTTCTAGTGAAGCATTAAATGCATTTGTTGTAAGTGAAGACCCGCCAACTCTATCTATGTTAGAAAGTTCACTAATATTTTTGCCAACTATGGCAGTAGGAAGGCTTTCAGCAAAGCTTTTTTGTCTTATAATAGAGGTAGGATTTGTTGCAAGACCTTCTGTTTCTGCTTTTGTTATTACTCCATTTTCATCGACAGAGATGTTGAAGATAACCTCTTCTTCTCCTGCTGGGCTTGTATAGTTTGCTGTAACAGATACTGTTTGTTCGGTGGTTTCAGAACTTGATTCAGGATCTGTCATAGATTCTGATTCTTGTATCATTGTTTCTGTGGATTCTGGTGTTTGTTGGGTTGGAGTTTCTTTGGCTGGGATACATGCAGAAAAAATAATTGCACAAAAGAGAATTGTCGCAACTGGGAGCATTTTTTTATTGTTCATTGTTTCCTTTCAAAATCTTAATACGAGTAACTACTACAGATTGTAGATTATAATGGTAGCATGTTTTTCAAACTTCAACTAGTGAAAAATATAGAGCTATTTTTAGGTCTAATTGCAGTGGTTAAAAAGAAACGGCGTTTATTTAACAACCCGCGTATTCAATCATGAGTGTTTCCTCATCTGTATCTAAGTCTCGCAAAGCTTTTTCTATCTTTTTTTGTGCGGCGAGCAATTGAGGTTTCTTGCTAAAATTTGGTTGATTAGCCATTTTTGCCCATTCAAGACGTAATTGTCTTCGCTTATTAGTTATGGCTTGAGTAATATATTGGTATTGTAAGTGGCGATCTAATTCTTCCCATTCTTTGTATTGGCTTAAATAATCGATTTGATATTTTCCAAGTTCAATTGATTCTTTGAATGAAATGATTCTATTTTGTGACATTGGGCAAATTATATCAGAGAAAAAAATAAAGATTTGTCGACAGTTGTAAACAAAATTAGAACCTATTATTCCCACTCGACTGCAAGCAAACATGAGCATAAAATCATAAGTCTATGCATATATTAAATAACCTTTTTAATACTCTGATTCATTTGGATTCATCTTTGGAATTTTTAGTTGGGATATTGGGAAACTGGATATATGTTTTACTTTTTTTGGTAGTTTTTGCTGAAACTGGCTTAGTTATAATGCCATTCTTACCTGGAGATTCGTTGCTTTTTGTATCAGGAACTCTTGCTGGTAGTGGGTATATTAATATTTGGATTGTATATTTTACACTTTTCTTATCAGCCATTGTAGGTGATACGGTCAATTATTGGATTGGTCATAGTATTGGAGCAAAAGTTTTTAATAAAGATAATTCAAAAATTTTTAAGAAAGAATATCTTGAAAAAACAAGAGAATTTTATGAAAAACATGGGGCAAAAGCCATTATTTTAGCAAGATTTTTACCTATTTTAAGGACATTTGCTCCCTTTGTTGCTGGCGTAGGTAAAATGCATTATAAAACATTTATTTTATTTAATATATTAGGTGCTTTTTTATGGACAACTTTATTTACTTTTATGGGATTTTTCTTTGGAGGATTAGAAGTAGTTCAGCATAATTTCCATTATGTTGTATTTGGTATTTTGTTTATTTCTGTTTTACCAATGGTTTTTGAGTTTATTAAATATAGGCAAGGATTACATTTATCCAAATCACAGCTTGTTCATGCAACATACAAAGAAGTTGTTGAAACTATTGAAGAAGATGTAGAGCATATAAAAGCAAAATAAATATTTTTACTTCTTTCTCATTTCTAATTTAGATATAGTGCTGGCGTATTGCGAAGAGGCAATCATTTTTGCTTGGTTTGATTGACAAAAAACACATTTAATCCTATAATGTGTGAATATTGTGTAATAAATTTTTCAAAAGCTGAAAACAATTTGTTATACATAGCACATTAATATACTAAATTACTTAACAAATTCACTTCAATTCACAGTGGGTGGTAATTATTATTTTTATAAAAATGAAAATAGTAATTGCCACCTTCGGGTGAGTACTTTTCAAAAGGGGTAAAAAAATATGTTAGACCAGAAACAGGAAAGTTGGAAGACAGCGCTGAAATATGCGCTAACGGTAATTTGGACAATTTTGGGGTTGGCTGCGCCAGCACCTGTATTGCCTTATGCCATGTACCCTGAAATGGGTGCGCTTTTGGGAATTGTTTTTGGGGTGGTTGCTACATTACTGTGGCTTCTGCCTGCTTATCTTGTCTTTTGGAAAGGTAAGTAAATTTAGTGGGTACACCTCCGCCCTTAAAGGAGGTTTTTTTATGCCAGAAATGCTTAGTGAAAGTTCCAAAACTTATCTTCTGTAGGCAAAATTTTAAATGAATTTTCTCGAGTGAAAAACTGTGTCGGGGAGACAGGACTTGAACCTGCGGCCTCACGGTCCCAAACCGCGCGCTCTAGCCATCTGAGCTACTCCCCGGCATATAACTAAGGTGCAAAGTATTTTTGCATATTCCTTAAAAAATGTTAAGTCTATTTTATTTAGCACAAAATAGTTCTTGTGCCGCGGGTGGGAATCGAACCCACACGATATCGCTACCACGAGATTTTAAGTCTCGCGCGTCTACCAATTCCGCCACCGCGGCATGACATGAAGTCATTAAGAAACATATTATACCACTCACTTTTATATTTTTGCTAGATAAGTTTTTGGTTAGTTAGGCTATTACTCAAACTTAAATTTAGGTATAATGGATCTCTTATGCTTAATTTCTTCAGAAAAAAACAAAATATTAATACAGAGCTCACAATTCTTGGTTTAATAATGCTGATTAATGCGCTCAGTTATGGAACTATTATTCCTCTACTCTATCCGTATGCTTCAAAGTTTGGTATTAACCCAGTTACATTAAGTTTTTTGTTTGCTTCTTATTCCTTGTTTCAATTTTTAGCAACTCCAGTGATTGGACGTTTGTCAGATAGATATGGAAGAAAACCATTACTTTTACTAAGTATTTTTGGAACAAGCATTTCTTTAGCACTATTTGCCTCAGCTTCCAACATTTACATGCTGTTCTTTGCACGAATTCTAGACGGAATTACTGGTGGAAATATTTCTGTTGCTCAAGCAATGCTTGCGGATAAGGTAGAAGGTAAAGATAGAGCAAAAGCCTTTGGAATGTTGGGAGCAGCTTTTGGATTTGGATTTTTGGTTGGCCCAGCACTTGGTGGGTTATTGTCTCAAATAGCATTAACAGCACCATTTTGGTTTGCTTCTTTTCTTGCTTTAATAGCAACAATTCTTGGTCATTTCAAACTAAAAGAAACTGTTCACACAATAGATGTTATCAAGCAAAAACATGAACCGTTATTTAATTTTAAGGCGCTTGTTCAAGCTTTGTTTAACCCAACCGTTGGTGCAGTTTTGTTAGTTGGGCTTATTGCGGCTACGGTTTCTAATAGTTTCATAATTGGGTTTAACGCATATTCAGTAGACGAATTGAGGTTATCGGCAAAACAAATTGGACTAATCTATACAATGGCAGGCTTTATGAGTGTTGTAATGCAAATGTTTGGTATAAAAGTTTTATTACAAAAGTTTAAGAGTAAAGAAAAGATTATTAAACTTGCTTTTGTTGGTTCATTTGTATCTTTGATAGGTTTGAGTATGGGGCTTAATTTTATTCAGTTCGTATTCGTTCTTTTTGTGTATATGATATTTCACGCAGTTATTACCCCTCTTATTTCTGCTATTTTATCTGAGCGCACAAATAATGAAGATCAAGGATATATACTCGGAATCAACCAATCATATATTTCTCTTGGACAAATTATTGGTCCGCTAGCAGCAGGATTGGTTTCTAGAATTAGTATTAATTCTATTTTTATGTTTGCAGCAATACTAATGTATGGAGGATTTTTATTTATTCAATTTAGCAGGTCAAAAGCTAAAAAAGTTGATGTTTAAAGTATAAAATAGGTTTTGCCAAATTGAGGTAAAAGCAGTAAAATAGTGTTCTAACTTAACAAGTGAAGATGCGGGTATAGTACAACGGTTAGTATGACTGCCTTCCAAGCAGTAGATGGCGGTTCGATTCCGCTTACCCGCTCAGATAAAACTAAAGTGCCTTTAGTTCTGTAACTTGTTCTTCAGTAAGCTCAATACACTTTTCACCTTCAAGCATATCAATGTGTAGTGGTCCCATGCTTATTCTTGCAAGTCTTTCAACAGGATAGCCAACACGGTCCATCATTCTACGAACTTGTCGATTTCTTCCTTCGGTAATCGTAATCTCAATCCAAGAACCATTTTCATCATTACTTAAACGTTCAACTTGAGCGGGTTGGGTATATCCATCACTTAATTTAACACCTTTGCGAAGATGCATTACGGCATTAAAGCTTGGGTTTCTTTTTGTAAAAACATGATATGTTTTTTCGATCTCATATTTTGGATGAGTTAGTTTTTGTGCAATTTCTCCGTCGTTTGTGAGGAGTAATAATCCTTCACTATCAATATCTAGTCTGCCAACAGGATATAAGTGTTCCGTGATACCTTTTGGAAGGAGCGCTGTAACATTTTTTCGATTTAACTCATCTTTAGTTGTAGAAACATAGCCAACTGGTTTATCAATTAAAAAGTATCTCTTTTTTTCTAGTGCATTAAATATTTGACCTGCGTATTCTATTTTATCGTTTGTTGGATTCACTCTTTGGCCAATGTGTGCAGTTGTACCATTTACTTTGACTTTGCCATCCTCAATAAGTTTTTCGCTTGCTCTTCTTGAAGCAATGCCAAGTTGGCTCATAAATGCTTGTAGTTTAATAGTATTTTCATTCATAATTTCTTTTATAATGTATCTTTGTGAAAACTTTGATATTTAGTGATACCCATTTAACACATTATTTCGACGAAGATTTGTTTGATTATATCGCGAAACTTGTTAAAAATGCTGACCAAGTTGTTATAAATGGAGATTTTTGGGATGCGTATCTTACTACGTTTGATCAGTTTTATAATTCTGAATGGCAAAAGCTTTTTCCTTTGTTGAAAAAGAAAAAAACTATATATGTAACTGGAAATCATGATAAACCTGAATTTATGGATGAAAGAGTGTATTCATTTTGTGAGGTACAAACAATTGCCTACTCTTTTGAATCGGAAGGAAAGAAATATAATGTACAACATGGACATCTTATTTCGCCATCAGCTGACATAAGAGTATTTTTTAAAAATCCTAATTTTATTAGGACTTTATACCGCTTATTAGTGTATACCAAAGAAAATAGTCTTTTTTTTAAAAATATAATTGACACTGTTTATCAAGAAAAGAAAGATAAAGTGCAACTTGCGGAGTTTATTGAGTATGCCCAAAAATATCACAATAAAAATACCTATCATATTTTTGGGCACTGCCATATTAAACATGCCAACGAAAAAAACAAGATTTTTACAGCAGGCTTTTTAAGAGATGCTCAATATAGTTACATCATTATTGAGGGTGATAAAATAACAGTTCAAGTATGCAAAAAGATCGAAAAGAAAAAATAAAATTTGTTTTAAAAATAACTGGGGTTACTACTTTTTTACTTTTTATTATTTTTTCGTATCTTGTAGAAAAAGGACACTTATTAAATATTGATATTTTTTTTAATACCTACTTTGGAAATAGATACAAAGAACTTTTTTTTGTATATTCAAAAATTTTAGAGTATTTATATATATTTTTATTTTTTCTTGCAATTTGGTTACTGCGGTATTTTTACAAAAAAGGCGAAAAACTAGAAGCATTACTTTTGTTAATAACAGGATCTACTTCATTTTTTGCACAGTTTTTTGTTAAACCAATTTTTAATGTTCTTTGTCCTGGATCTTACTATAATTCAGTACACACTACCTATAAACTACTTTTTGAAATTGATTTTGTACAAAAACTGGCTATGAACGAAACTTGTTATCCTTCAAACCACACAATAGGATACATTGTGAGCTGTGGATATTTAGCATTGTTGCTTAAAACCTATTTTGAGAAAAAAAGAGAAACGAACGTACTTATTTTTATTTTACTTTTTGTAGTTGCATCAGTTGGGTTTACAAGAGTGTACTTACGGGTTCACTGGTTTTCTGATGTAGTTGCAGGATATTTTTTAGGTTTTACATTTTTATCATTGATATTTTGGTTACGACTGCACAGAAGGGAGTTTAGATTTTTTCTAAAAAAAACTTATGAAAAACTGGAAAAAATTAAGAAATAACTCAGAATTATTAAAACCGTTTTTGATTCGAGAACAGGTTGTTGATGCTATTCGTGAATTTTTTAAAAAAGAAGGATTTCATGAAGTCGACACCCCCCTTCTTGTTCAAAGTCCGGGAACAGAACCATATTTAGAAGTTTTTGAGTCTGAATTAGTAACTCCAGGTTTTGAAAATAAGAAAGCATATTTATTAACAAGTCCAGAACTTTCAATGAAAAAGTTACTTTCTGCCGGAATGGGGAGCATTTTTACAATATGTAAAAGTTTTAGGAATGGCGAAGGTTTAAGCTCATTCCATAACCCAGAATTTTCTATTTTGGAATGGTATCGAGTTGATGCCGACTATACAGATGTGATGAAAGACTGTGAAAACTTGTTGCTACACATTTTAACTGTTCTTAAATTAAATGAGGATGGAAAAAATCAATTAAAATACCAAGATGTTATATATGATTTATCTACATCATGGGAACAAATTTCTGTAAGCGAAGCATTTGAAAAATATGCAGGAGTTTCTAAAGAAGACATGTTAGATGAAGAAAAAATAGTTTTGATAGCAAAAGAAAAAGGATATCAAGTTGATGAACAAACAACTTGGGAGGAAGCATACAATCAAATTTTATTAAATGAAATTGAACCACATTTGGGAAAATCAAAACCAACAATTTTATATGACTACCCTGCTTCACAGGCTGCACTTTCAAAGAAAAAAGAAAGTGATCCAAGATTTGCAGAAAGATTTGAATTTTTTATAGGTGGTATTGAATTGGGAAATGCATTTAGTGAACTTACAGATGCAGAAGAGCAAGAAGCTAGAATGATTGCAGATTTACAATATCGCAAAAAACTTGGAAAAGTTGAGTACAAAATGGATAGTGATTTTATAGAAGCATTGAGACTTGGAATGCCAAGAACGGGAGGCATAGCTGTTGGAGTTGATCGTTTGGTAATGCTATTTTCAGATTCTGCATCAATTAAAGATACGCTATTGTTTCCGGTAGATGATGTTTTTGACTACTGATTTCGATTTAGTCTGGTGGTATAATAGCTTCCTATGATAATCAAAGCAGGAAACATTAGAAAAGGTAGTTACATTTTATTTAAGAACGTTCCTCATTTAGTAACAAAGGCAGATTTTGTAAGTCCTGGCAAAGGCTCTGCGTTTATGCGTGTCAAAATGAAGAACATTTTAAATGGCAATACTTTGGAATTTACATATAAATCTACAGAATCAATTGAACAAGTAGAAGTTCAAAATCAAAGAATGCAGTTTTTATACAACGATGGTGAATCTGCAGTTTTTATGAATCCACAATCTTTTGAGCAAGTAGAGGTTTCATTAGACTTAGTTGGTGAACAAGCACAGTTATTAACTCCAGAAGTTGAAGTATATGTAACAATCTATGAAGAAAAGCCAATTGGAGTTAGTTTCCCTCCAAAAATTACATTGCGTGTTGAGTATGCCGAAGAAGCTGTTGCTGGAAACACAATGGGTACCGCACGAAAAATGGTGAAACTAGAAAGTGGTTTTGAAGTTGCAGCACCAATTTTTGTTAAAGAAGGTGACTATTTAGTTATTAATACAGACACAATGTCGTACGATTCCAGAGCAAGTAAATAATCTAAAAATAAAAAATAAATAAAGTGAATAATGGAAAAATGAGCATTAATAATATGCTCATTTTTTTATCTATAACTGTGCCCTGTTTTTTTATTACAAGAGAATAAAAAATAGCTGTAGTTAGCAGTAAGAAAAGCAAGTCTTTGATTGTAACAAATTTAATAATTCTAATATTCGTTGAAGCAGCTAAGACGATTGCAGGAAACAGTGATAAGTTAAATATATTGCTTCCAATCAAGGTTCCCAAAACTACTTTATTTTCATTTTTTCTAGTTGCAATAATGGACAAAAGTAATTCTGGCAGAGATGTTGCAATAGCCGTTAAAGTGAGTCCTAAAAAAGTTGTAGTTAGACCTAGAATTACAGATAGGTTTTCTACTGCATTAACGGTAACTTGACCACCAACAGTTATTCCAATCAAACTACCAGCAAAGAGCAAAATATATGCAATTGGAGGCATGTACTTCTTTTTTTTACTTACTTTTTCAATAATTTGCAGCAGTTTTCTGTCTTCATGAAGTCTTCCATATTTAGCCAAAACATATTGATATCCAAGAGAAAAAGTTGTTGCTCCAAGAAGAAGCATAACTTGGTATGAAAGCCTCACAGAAGAAAGAGCTAAGATTGAAAACAGTACTGTAATAAGCGCTAAGATTGTTGCATTTTTTGGTGTCTTGGTGGTACCAATTCTGACTTTTCCAAATAAAGTAGCTGTTCCCAATATGATACTTAAGTTTGCGATACTACTTCCCACAAGATTTCCCATTGCCAATCCAGGATCGTTATTTCTTAAAGAAGCAATCGTAACAGTAAATTCTGGTAGATTTGTTCCAAGCGCTACAATAACTAGTGAAATAAAAAGTGGAGAAAATTTCCATTTAACAGAAAGTTCTTGCACTACATTTAGAAATGTTTGTGAAGATACAAGCATTACAAGTAAACCTACACTGAAGCTAAAGAGAGTTGGCAGTAACATTACAGTAATAAGCATAAATTAAAAAGCCACTTGCATCAAATTGAATTTGTTACTACAATCATTAGTATATGAATAAGAAAAAAGGTCTTGGTCCTTTAGAACATCAAGTAATGGATATTGTTTGGAAACAGAAAAATTCGACAGTATATTCTGTTGTAGATGAGCTGTGTGCCGAAAAAAAACTTGCGTACACTACGATTATGACAGTCATGACTCGTTTAGCAAAAAAAGGCGTCCTTAACAGAAAGAAAAAGGGAAAAACATATATTTACCAACCGATAGAGACAAAAGATCAGTTTATTCATCAGATGGTCAAAAATACTATCTCTAAAATGGTCGATATGTTTGGAGAAGAAGCCTTAGTTGCTTTCGAAGACGAAACAAAGCACCTATCTCAATCACAGAAAGAAAAGATTTTATCTAAACTCGATAATGATAGTTGAAAATACGCTTTCAAGTTGTATTGCAATTTATAGTTACATATCAGAGTCAGCTTTGATACGTAGCTTTTTAATTTTTATTTTTATTATTATACCTTCGTTAAAGCTTGTTTTTTCCTACTTAAAAACAACAAAAAAGATCTTTGTTGTTCAAAAAAAATCGGTTAGTTACATTCCTAATAAATTGAAAAAAATTATAAAATTTCATGATTTAAATAGTAATTTATTTTTAGTAAGCTCTCAACAAAATTTAGAAGCAGTCTCTGTTGGGTTTTTTAATAAGAAGATTGTGCTTACAAAAAAACTGATTTCACTTTTAAGTGTTAAAGAACTTGAAGCAGTAGTGTTACATGAGTTGTATCACACAAAGTTTCACCACTCTATTGTATTATTTATTTCAGAATTTTTATCAAATGTATTTTTCTTTTTACCAGTTTTTAAAGATGTTCAGTTTATTATAAAATCTCGATTTGAAACAGCCGCAGACTCTTATGCAACATCACTTCAAAAAACTAATAGATATGTAAAACAATCTTTAAGAAAAATTATTAGTACAGAAGATTTAGTATTCTATCCACAATTTTCATATAGCATTATTGAAAGTAGGATTGATAGGTTGAATAAAAAAAAGATTTCTCATTTTTTGGATCTGCGAAGATCTTTCATTTCTGTAGCAGTGTTATTTTTTCTAACGGCGCTTTTTTTATTAAATAAGAAATATGCAATGGCTGCAATGATGGAAGAAAAAATTCAATGTAGTTTATTTAGTTGTGTTCGGGATTGTGTAGCTCAAGAATTAATGCAACCAAAAATAATGTCAGAGAATAACTACAGTATTGCGTTGCCTCAGGAATAATTTTGTTTGTTATAATCATCCCTTGTGAGAGTTGGGAAAAAAGAATTTACAAGAAGGGAATTTTTAAAACTTGCGTTGTGTAGTATGGCATATGTTGCCTATGAATCTGTAGGGATAAAACTAGCTTCAGAAAAAGCAAAAAGCCTTTCAATTTTTCATCATATCATTCATGTTCCAACATTGGATAAAAAATGGGATAAAACGGTTTTGATACAGTTTTCGGATACCCACTTAAGCTCTCGCGGAGTTGACCTAGTAAATCCTGAGGTTATGCAGCAGTACATTACTGAACTTTCAAAGTATTTAAAAAATATTGGTGCTTTAGAAAGTAAAACAATATTGATAGATACAGGAGATATTGTAAGTGCTCATATGGGAAATGATCAACCTACCCCTCTAGCAGATCTTGAAGAGAGTTTGAGTTACATAGGAAACCTTCAAGCATTTGCAAGGTTTTCTGTAGAAGGAAACCATGAAGTAAGTCATCCAGATACTTTGCAAATTGCACAACTAATGGGAGACTATGATTTTATCAGACTCGGTAATTTACAACAAAATTCTTATTTATTAGATTCTGTGTACCTACCATTTACTTTGGCGGCTCTGCCCGATTATACTACAAGAAAAAAAAGTTGGTATGCATCTCAATTTGCACAGCAGTTTTTGGAGGAGGTTATGCAGAGAGATCCAACTAAGCCTCTTGTTTTAGCAACTCACACCTCGATTTATGACTCTTGGAATGAAGGAGTTCTAGATGGAGTACTCACAAACAGCCTACTTTTACATGGGCATACGCATGGGGGGCAAATTGCTGGCCCCATTATTTCTCCGGCTCGATACTTTGCAGGAAGGTATGCAATATACGGCGATTGGACAGCAAGAAAAACTAAAGATGGAAACTACAGATTAATTAAAAAAGGTCCTTTGCAAGAATCTAAATACTATAAAGGTATTCATAAAGTAAGTGGTGGAAATATTATTAGCATTAGTCCCGGACTAGGCCATTCAGGTTTGCACGGACCAAGATTAGTGCCACCAGGTGCAATTATATACGAAATTAGAACCTCGTAGTTTTACTTTTATCGATGTATTCATATATAATGGTTAAAGTTATAGAAAACTAGAGCTATGAATGAATCTCTCATTAACAAAACAGAACAATCCATTTTAAAAGTTACCTATCCCAAAGATTCTGTAGGTAAAGATATGACTGATAAGGTACCAGTAGCACATCCTGGACAGTCAATTGAAATAATTAAGAATTCCTTACATGAGTATGCAAGAACATGTGACAGCATTAACTATGTCTATGTAGTTACTGACAAGAAAAAATTGGTAGGAGTTGCATCAATCAAGGAAATCCTCAAAGATGAAAGCCATAAAGTTATAGATGAGATAATGGTAAAAGAACTGGTGACAACCCATGTCCAGGTTAATAGAAAACGTGTAGCTCATTTAGCTATTAAGCATAATATAAAAGCTGTGCCTGTTCTTGACCAAGAGAAGAATTTTCTAGGGGTCTTAACAAGTGATACATTACTTTCTATTTTGCACAAAGAACACCGTGCTGAGATGAATAGGACTGCAGGTATAGTTTCTATTTTTGACACTATTTTGGAACAGGGAATTTGGCATTCTTTTGTCTCTCGTCTCCCTTGGATTCTAATTGGTATGATAGGAGGTATTTTTTCTGCAAAAGTTATAGAGCTTTTCCAAGTTTTACTTTCTGGGAATATTATTTTAGCAGTTTTTATTCCTTTGATTGTTTATATTGGCAATGCAGTTGGAGCTCAGACACAAACTTTTTTTGTGAGAGACATTGCATTTGAACCAAAAATAAAAATGTTTCCTTACTTTATGAAACAATTTGTCACAGCTTCTTTAATAGGTTTGATTTGTGGAATATTTATTTGGGCATTAGTCACACTGTTTTGGCAATCTAGTTATATTGGATTTGTGATTGGCTTATCTGCTTTCACAGCAGTTTCTCTTTCAACATGTATTGCTATTCTAATTCCTTATTTGTTCTCTAAATTTAAGAGAGATCCAGCAACGGGGAGTGGCCCATTTGCAACGATTTTACAGGATTTAACTAGTATCTCTATTTATTTTTTGATAGCTTCAGTACTTTTTTAAAATGAGATACACTATAAATAATGAAAACAAAAGAACTTAATAAATTACTACGAATATTGTCTTACGATCATAAAAAAAGAGATCAAATTTTTCTTGAACTAAATCCAAATGATCAAGCAAGAGTGGTGTTAAAACTTACAAGGCATGTTCAATATCAATTACTAAAAAAATTAACTGATGATCAAGTAGTGACTGTTCTTGAACATTTAGATCCTGATGAAGCAACAGACCTAATCCAGATTTTAGGCAAAAGAAGAGAAAATAGAATTATTGAAAAATTAAATGAATACCTAAAAAACAGTGTTTCAGTTTTGCTTCATTTTGACCCAGAGACTGCAGCAGGTGTGATGAGTATTAACTATATTCAAGTAGATATCAAAGCTAAAATCTCTGAAGTTGCTGAAGCTGCTAAGAACCATGAGAGAAGAACAGGAAAATTACCTACAATTTTAGTTGTTAAAGATGGAAAGTTATATGGGCAGTTAAAAGGGTTTCAACTGGGATTTGCTAAACCAAGTGATTTAGTTGAAGAATACTCTAAGAAAGTTAGATCAATACGATTTGATGCAAGCTATAACGAGGTTATTACTCATTTTAAAAATAATCCTCATAATAAAGTAGTTGTCGTGGGAGAAAAAAAACAGGTTTTGGGTATAATTTATACGGATGATATTATCCGTTTAATAGAATCTGCAGAAGGTTCAACGCTCTATGATTTCGCCGGTGTTAGTAATGAAGAATCTGTTTATGATTCTGTAAAAAGAAAAGTTAATTTTAGGTATAAGTGGTTAATTATTAACCTAGCAACTTCTTTTTTGGCTGCATTTGTTGTTGGAATGTTTGATGAAACTATTTCAAAGCATGTTTTGCTTGCGGTATATATGCCGATTGTCGCTGGTATGGGGGGGAATGCCGGTACGCAAACATTAGCTGTTATGGTAAGAGGTCTAACTCAAAATAAAATTGATGCTTTTACCTTTAGAAAAACCTTGAAAAGCGAACTTGCTTCTGGAATTATTAATGGAACTATCAATGGTGTAATTGTGATTGCAGTAGTATATCTATTGAACCGAGATTTAGCAGTTGGTGTTGTATTGGCCTTAGCTATGGTATTTAACTTATTTAGTGCAGCTCTTTTTGGAACAATTGTTCCTGTGATTATGAAAAAACTTGGAAAAGATCCAGCTTCTTCTGCAACTATTTTTATTACAACAGCAACAGACGTATTCGGATTTTTAGCCTTTTTAGGTCTTGCCACATATCTGTTGAATTAAGTTTTAGTAAAATTTAATTTTTTCGAATTAATGCTATTGTAAATAGTTTTAGTATTTGATACGATCTATTTTTAATGAAGCTTTCAGCTGGGCCCGGTGGTGAAAAACTAAGGCCAGAACACTTACTCATTGCAGATTTTCAAAATGCAGAAGGGCATTATGCGAATGCCATTCTGTGGAACTATCTAGTCGCAACTGCTGGTCATGTCGCAGATAGTGGACCTAAAATAATGCATCCTTCTGGTGCGGTTGGTGATTTTTGGTTTAGAAGAATTCCTGGTCGTGACCTTGCAATTTCTACAAACACAATGCCTTTAGAAAAAGGTTTTTCTCAACATCGTGTGCCAAGAAAAGGAGAAGTAATTGTTGTATGTGGGCATCACGGGTCTCAACGAAATTATTTTGAAATACAAGCAGTTGTAATAGGTTTTGATACTAAAAAAAGAATTGTAGTGGAAGCTATTCCTAAAATGGGTTTACAGCAATCAAAAAAACTGCGTAGAAAATTAGTTCCCGAAGATTTTGATAACTACTTTCAACTTGGAATGAGTGGGAGTCCAGGAATTAATACGCAGGAACAAGTCTTGGGTTTACTATCAGAAGGAGCTGGAGGTGACTTTAAGGGTCACAGGATTGTTTTAGAACCATCTTGGTTTTTAAAGTAATTTTATTTTTTTTCTTGAATATAATTGTTAGTATTTTCTGGTAAATATTTTTTTTCAATTAATGTTTTTAATAATACATAGCTAAATGCAGCAGACCCTTCCTTATTGAAGTGGTCAGAATTTGAAAACCAAAATGTTCTTCTTGTGAGTGCAGTATTTTGTGTGAAGTCTAAGTACTCTACTCCCTGAAGATTTGTTTTATTAATATTATTATATAAATAGGTTTGCATGTACTCACTTGTTAAAGATTTTTGCAGTTCTTCGGATATTGGAATTGTAATAATTATCGGGCGCCAGTTGTTTTTTAAAGAGTATGTGATTATGTTTTCTAAGTCTTGTATATTTTCTTCGAAATATTCTTGGCTGAATTCATTTGTATGCAGCCATTTATTTTTCATAAAATTTACGCTTCCGGCAAGATCTTCAGGTTTTGCTGATGGTGAGGCAAGTTTTTCTTCTATGAGTGGAATATAGAATGGTGAAAGTGTTTCTGGGTCTATCTCAAGTTCTTTTACTTGATTGTTTGTTGTTACTTTTGGAATCTCTGGCTTTTCTTCTGCGACTTTTTGAGGTTCATTTTTTTGGCTAAGCTCTTGAAATTGGTTGAACTCTTCCAAAGATTTTTGTTCTGTTATTTGATCTTGAATCCATTTTCTCCAGTGATATCCAGAATTTGTAAAAGGTACAAGTACCGCTTCAATGTATTCTCCAACTACTAAATTTGGAATAAAAAGAGGGCTCATTTTTTTGTAGTATATTTTTTGAAAACTTTTTTGTTCAAAGTCTTTTGAATGTGAAAAAGAAATAGGAGAAGCATTAATAAGGATAATTGCATTTGGCGCAATTTCATTTTTGTGATGCTTTAACATTGCTAGGTCATAGTTAAATCTTTGCGCAACAGATCCTAAGTTGAGTCCTTTCAAATTATATTTTTCGAACGTGATTCCATTCTCTGTATGTGAGTTTCCTAATGCCACAATTTCATATTTTTGTTCGATTGCTTTTTTGGGGAAAATATTTTGAGAAGTTTCATAGGTGTTGTTTGAGTATTTCAAGTAATACAGTTCGATAAATAAGGTAAAAACTAAAGAAACAAAAATGATCACTAAAGCTTTAAAGACAAGTATGAGTGTTGATTTTTTAAAAGGTGACATAAATAAAGTTAGCAGTTTCAGGCTGTCTAAATAATAAAATTGCTACGATAACAAATATATAAATACTATACCTTAAGGTAGTTGGCATTTTTTGAAGGTATACATTGAATTGTTGTTTTGAGCTGAGTATTTCTAAGATGATTGCAGAAGAAATCAGTAAAGTTGTAATTATAATTTCAAAAGTGTTATGCTGGAATACCAGTTCAATTGTTGCTTTAACATATGTAGGATTGATAAAGTTTTTGAGTCCAACAAATGCATTTTTGTAAATATATAGTGCATCAGATAAAGTCGTTGCTCTAAAAATAACCCAAGTTGCTGTTACGATACCAAATGAGTAACTTATCTGTATGAAAGAGCTCATTGTTTTTAAAAGAGAGTTTTTTTCGACAGATTCTAAAAATATTTTGTAAAATTTTTTTGGTGTAAAAAAGACAATTAATACTCTTTCAAATGCAATTATTAGTCCATGCGTTGCTCCCCAAATAACAAAATTGAGAGTTGCTCCATGCCAAATTCCACAAATTATAAAAACAATTACTGTGTTTAATATAGTAAACAATAATCCTTTTCTGCTCCCGCCCAATGGGAAATAGAGATAGTCACGTAGCCAACTTGATAAAGAAATATGCCACTTTCTCCAAAAATCTCGAATAGATTTTGAGATATACGGAGCGTTAAAATTTTCTAATAGTTCAAACCCAAATGTACGAGCAATTCCTCTGGCCATGTCAGTATACCCGCTAAAATCTGTGTATATTTGCCAAGAGTACATGAACATAAGGAGGATTAGACTGAGACCTTTATATTCTGGAAGATGGTCAAACATTCTGTTGACAATAATAGCAAGGTTATCTGCAAGCACTTTTTTCTTAAACAAACCTAACACAAACAATTTGAGTCCACTAATAAATTTTATGGTATTCCATCTTTGTTTTTTTTGAATTTGGAAAAGTAAGGTATTCCCCCTTTCAATTGGTCCGGCGAGCAGTTTTGGGAAGAACAGTATGAAGAGTAAAAAGTTGATTGGATTTTTTTCTATTGGGTATTTTTTTTTGATGATGTCTATAAGATATCCAATAAGTTGAAAGGTATAGAATGAAATCCCAATGGGGAGAACATAACTGCTAAATTTTATTTGAGGTAATATATTTTTTAGTAGTTCATCCCAATAGTTTAGGTATTTAAAAAAGACAAGAGTTCCTAAAATAATGATTATACCTAAAAAAATTATTTTGAATTGTAAATTATTTTTTTTCTTTTTAAATGCATCAAAAAGTAAACTGAATATATATGTAACTCCTGCAGACCAAAAGATAGTTAAGCCAAATTTTGGACTGAGAGAAAAATAAAAAAATAAACTTATTGCTAAAAGAAATATTTTTTTCCAACGAGAAAAAACGCTCCAATAAAACAGGAGTACTATGAAGTAAAACAATATAAATGTAGAGGAATCTAAGGTCATCGAACTATTATACTCAGAAGAAATTTTTTTTGGGAAGTATATATTGGGGTCCAATACCCAGAAATACAAGTTTAGTTGTAACTCGGTCAATTGATCGTATTCTATCAGCCTTTGATGATGTGGTGCGGGTGGGTTTGATTAGGTTAAGACTAAGTGAAATTAACTTACTTAATTGAAAAAGTATAACCGAAGCTCTCAATCAGTTTGGTTAGAGTGCTTAGTTTGGGATCACCTTCAGTGGTAAGAGAGTTATACAAGCTACTTCTATCAAGTTTTGTAGCTTTGGCAATTTTAGTCATACCTTTTATTTTTGCAACATCACCAAGTGCTCTAGCGATAAGTTTACTATCTCCTGTTTCAAAGGAAGCGTTGAGATATTCTTTGATGTCTGCTTCTGTTTTTAGATAATCGGTTGCGTTGTATTTTGTGATTTTCATATTTTTCCTTTCATTTCTATATTTAATTTACTTCTTTAGCTATGATTTTCGCTTGTTTAATATCACTTTGTTGGGTTGATTTATCTCCTCCACAAAGCAAAACTATTATGCTTTGGTTGTGGTTTATAAAATATAGTCTGTATCCAGGTCCATAATTAATCTTCTTTTCGTGAATTCCTTCTCCTAGAGATCTTGTTTTTCCTATATTTTCTTCGATCAAGCGGTTGATGCTTACTTGGATAATTGCTTTAGCTTTTTTATCCTTTAATTTCTTTAACCACTTATCGAAGCTGTCTGTTTTTAGGATTTCCATGATACAATTGTATTGTAGGCTATAAACTACAGTTTATCAACTATTGATCCGAGTTTTACTGATTCTTTTGATGATGTGGTGCAGGTAAGGTTGAGACTGGGTGAGATAGTTGCAATCAATACTATTACTAGTTGATGTTAAATTTTGATTCTTACAAAATAAAACTCATTATTAACATCGCCAAGTGCTTCAATTTTATGTGTGCTGTTAGCAGGAATAATAATCACATCTTCTGGTTTGTAGTCAACGACTTCATCCTCCCAAAAGAACTTCCCTTCACCTTTCAATACGATGCAAAGCTCATCATATTCTTCGTGCTTATGCCAATCCCAAACTTTTCCGGGTGGTAAAACACCTTTGGTGAGTGCATCAATGTTGTCAGTAACAACATCATCTTTTGTCGCAAGTGTCTGCCTAGCATTTGGTAATGCATGGGTTCCTTCGAACGGAATTTGTGAAATGTGTTTAATTTGAAACTTTAATGGCATATTTTCTTCCTTATTTTTCTAGTTTTCCTTGAATTTTCGCAAATGTAAATTGATCGCTGTAAGTAGAAAAAACAAAAGTAGTATTCTTTATTTCTAAAACTGAATAGATACCTGGATTATTGTCTAAGTGAGTTCCGCCCGCAATGTTTTCAGAAAAAGACGGAGCTGAAATATAGTGGGTTTTGTTTTCTTGTTGGTGGGTAAGTAAATGCACATGGCCGTTAATATGAATCAGTGGGTTTATATGGGCGAGAGCTGTTCGAACATCAGTAGCATTTTCTAGGTGCATGGTTTCTGGTTGTTTCTCAAAGTAAAAAGTGCCTTTTTCATCTATCGGTATTAATGAGTAATGAGAAAAAATGATTGATGGCTTGTTATCTTTGGGTAGCGTGTCAAGCCATTTGAGTGTGTTTTTTGGTAAATATGCTTTATCTTTACTGTCCAACTCAATATCTAACCATACTATGCGAAAATCGGAGTATTCTTGCATGCCATAGAATATAGGATCTACTTTTGCTTTTCTATAAATGTTTTCAACTTCATTTCTTGAGAAGGCCCTAAGTTCATGATTGCCAATTAGATGAACTGTTGGCACTTTTAGTTCACTTAATAGGGTGAGTGTTTTGGTGAGGTTTTCCTCATCAACTTCTTTTTTGTATGTGTCCCTTAATGCATCACCTGTATGAACAACTAGATCAAAACCAAAATTATTAAGTTTTGGAATTAAATCTTTTAGAGTTTTTTCCGATTGTGTGTTTGCTTGTCTAACGATACCCGGATGAGTTGTGGATTCTCTAGAATCACCAATGTGTATATCACCTATAACTAGTATTTTCATATTACATACATCATATTAAAATATTCCTTTTCTTGGTTCTGAAAATTAAGTTAAAAATCCACCAATTTAAAGAGGAAGAATACTTGTAATTATCAGTCAGGGTATCTTGTTTCAGGTTAAAAGGATGGGTGGCTAACCGGGTTCGAACCGGCGACCTTCGGGACCACAACCCGACGCTCTAACCAACTGAGCTACAGCCACCACTAACGCTATTTTAACATACGTACGCCCAGTGTGACTCGAACACACGACCTACTGCTTAGAAGGCAGTCGCTCTATCCGGCTGAGCTATGGGCGCATAAACTTATTGTTAAGACGTATATTATAACCCATAAACATAAATGGTACAATCCACTTCACATGAAAATGGAAGATAGAGCTATATTCTACTTTTTGGTACTAGGAATTATAACAACAGTTTTTGGTTTCTTAGGTTTATTATTCAAACCAGTTTTGGTGAGTATTTTTTTAAGTATTTGTGTGATTTTTTTTATAATCGTCAAAGCTTATTTTTTAAAACTACCATTGCTCTCAAGGGGTGAGCTTTGGTTGAGTTACCTATTTATAGTTGTTTGGTTTTTACATTTTTTGCAGGTACTGGTTCCGGAAACTGGTTTTGATGCTTTGTGGTATCACTTGCCTGTTGCAAAACTTATTTTAGAATCTCATAAAATTGTATATGATTCTAACTTATATCAAACTGCAAATCCCCTATTTGCAGATCTCTACTTTTTCTCTGGTTTTGTATTTTTTGGAATGTTTGGGGCAAAAATAGTCGCATACATATTTGGATTTTTTTTGAGCCTCTTTTCATTTAAGCTCTCAAGGTTATTTCTGAATAGATACTGGGCCTTATTAGCCACTATTTCCATTTCAGTTTTTCAGGTAATCTCTTGGCAATCGGCGAGTTTCTATGTTGATCTTGCGAAAGCATTTTTTGAAGTAGCTGGGTTGTATTTTTTGTTACACTTTTTTCAAGAGAAAAATCACAGATATTCGATATATGCTCTTTTATTCTTTTCCGCAAGTTTGGCAACGAAGCTGTTTTCTATAGCATTGATTCCTATAATACTCTTTTTCTTTTATGCAAAATTCTTTTCAAATAAGTTTTGGTACTATAGTTTACTTTTGTTTTGTTTACCACTACCCTACTATTTGTTTACATATTTTTTTACTGGAAACCCTTTTTATTCCTTAACTCTGCATCTTGGAAAATTAGAGCAAATTGGAGGAGAAAGAGATTTTGTTTCTTTTTTATTTGAACGGACTTTTTCTTTGCATACATCTCTTAGAGAATTTGTATTTGCAAGAGATTATGTTTTTCCTCCCTTAGTACTGTTTTTTCCTTTTTTACTACTAAAAGTAAAAAATATTCTATTAGACATTAGACTCCAAGCTTTATTGTTTTTTTCTGTATGGCAATGGCTTATTTGGTGGTTTCTTCCACCAACTTCAACGCGTTATGCAATATCAGGATTTATTTCTTTTTTAGTATTGGGAGTATATATAATAACGAGATATTTTTTACAAAAAAAATGGCAAAAAAAACTGTTTATTTTTTGTATGCTTGTATCTATTTGTGTTTTGTTGATTCCCAGAATTTTGGTTGCAAAAAGAAGTTTGTGGTACATTTTGACACCACAAACTCAAACAGAATACCTAAAACCGTTTTATGACGGATCAATAGATGAAAAAATAAATAACTGGTATAAAAACAAGAAATAGTTATTAGTAAAAAAATTATTTCTTAGTTATTTTCTTTACTTCTCGTTTAACTTTTTTTGTTTCAGTCTTTGCAGCCCTCACGACTTTTTGACTTTCTTTTTTTGCAGCCTTAGCAATTTTTTTACCTTCAACTTTTGCCATTTTGACAGCTTGTTTAGCTTTTGATTTTGCTTTTTTTGCTACAGCAACTGTTTGATCTCTATTTTCTTTTTTTGAAAAAAATACAGCAGTAGCACCTAAAGCGATGCCAGCCAATAATGAGCCAATTCCGCTTTTCTTTCCCATAGATATCTTTCTGTTTTTTGATACTAACACTAGTATACTAGGGAATTTGTAGGATTGACAAGGTGTTGGTGAGTCCAGGTTTTTTCCAGAAGGTTCCATGAACTAATAAGATATTCTCACCAGATTTTGCAATTCCAACATCGACAAGTGTGTTTAACAGCTTTTCTGAGCTTTCTAAATTATCACCTTGTGGCAGTTTAATGATGTGTGGTGTTACATCATAAAGTAAGCTCATTTTTCTGTATGTTTGTTGATTACTTGTAAGTGCATGTACTGGGATATGCGGTCTAAATCTAGAAATATTTCGTGCGGTTTGTCCTGTTTCTGTTAAACAAACAATTTTATCAATATTAATTTTATTTGTTGTTAGTCTTGAGATTTCTAAAAGTGAGACAGCTGCGTGTGTTATATATGCACTTTCGTCCACGTCATTTGTCTTAATTGGATTTGGTTTTGCATACTGTTCATTAAATGAAGCAATTTTTGCTTGTGTTGCAACTGCTTTTACTGGGAATTTACCAATAGTTGTTTCTTCAGAAAGCATGATAGCATCTGTTCCATCGTAAATCGCATTTGCGACATCAGAAACCTCTGCTCTTGTTGGAACTGGATTATCAACCATAGATTTAAGCATCTGAGTTGCAGTGATAACAGGAATTGCTTTTTCTCTTGCTTTTGCAATTAAAACTTTTTGCCAATGTGTGAGCTCTTCGAAAGGCACTTCAACAGCTAAGTCGCCTCTTGCAACCATCACAGCATCACTATTATCAAGAATTTCTTCAAGATTTTCGATAGCTGCTTGATTTTCAATCTTTGCACAGATTGCAGCTTCAAGCTTTCTATTTTCTAGTTCTTTTCTTAAGATAGCAATATCTTGCGCATTTCTTACAAAAGAGAGTCCTACAAAGTCTACTAAAGTATTATCTGCTCCATCCAGTTGAACTAAGTCCGCAGGAATAAGTGAAGGAAGATCAATAAGAATTCCTGGAGTATTGAGTGTTTTTCTTTGTTTAACATCAAAGTTTCCTTGTGCAGAACAAATAATATGATCTGCATGTTTTTCAATAACTTCGAATTGGCCAATTCCGTCATCTATAGAAATTTGGTGTCCAACTTCAAGCGTATCAACAACAATCTGTGGGATATAAGGGGTTTTAGGTGATTTATTTTTTTCATCAGAAGTAAAAGTAACTCTGTCACCTGGTTTAACAGCAAATGATTCGTCAGTTGGGAGTGTAATTCTAATTTCTGGTCCTTGAAGATCTAAGAGAATCCCAACGGCTACTCCCATTTCTTCTGCAATTTTTTTTACTCTTCTCATTCTAACTTGGTGCCATTCTGGGGTACCGTGCTTTGTGTTGAAACGAGCAACGTTCATGCCTGCGTTTATCAAGTCTTTAATGACTTCTTCAGTTTCGGTAGCTGGACCAATTGTTGCGACGATCTTTGTGGATTTTTTCATATTTTTTTCTAAAAAATCTGTACTTATTAATTTATTTTCAAGACCCTAATTATACTACTTTTTACAGATAGGATCTAGGCTATCTTAGTTGCACTTGAGTATTTTTTGAGAATGCTTTAGAGTGTTATGTGTTATAGCAAATGAATATATTTGGAAAGGAAGTATGTCGGATACAGACACAACTCAAAAGTTAGAAGCAGGTGACGAACAAGAAGTTTTAGAATCTGGTGAGGATTTGGCACTTTCTGCTCTTTCTCAAGCAGAGGGTAAAAATAAAGATGATTTCGATGAGGTTAAAGCTTCAGATGATTTAGCTGATACTCTAATGTCATTACAAAACTTGATTGAAAGAAATGCAAACGAACTTGAGCGTGTTAAAAACATGCTCAGAGAAAAGCGTGAATCACTTAAAAGTGTTTTTGAGAATGATTCAGCGTTGCAAGAAGTGAGTGACCAAGTAGAAGTGATGCAACAACAGGTTAAAGAAAGAAGATCTGCAATTGCAAACAGTTCTCAGGCAACATCCCTCAAAGCACAAATTTCAGAGATTAACCAAGAGAAAAAAGAAATAGAAGAAACTTTGAGTAATCATTTAGTTAACTACTATTCTATGACAAACTCAAAGAGCTTTGATACAAGTTCTGGAGACCAATGGGAGTTTGATATTAGAGCAAAAGTTAAAGGAAAACCAAAGAGCGAATAGCCCTAATTTGAGGATATATGAAAAAACACCTCTGTTGAGGTGTTTTTTTTGCTGTCCATTTTAAATTGCTATAAATTATTCTTCCGGTTTTTCCACTTCTTCTAATGATGGAGCTTGCCAATGGATATGAACAAGTCCATTAGAGCCTCCTCCTTCGAAGATTTGGAGTAAGTTTGAGTTTTCATCAATTATGATGCCCCAGCTGTAATGAGTGTCATTTAAAAGGGCCATCACTTCTTGGGTTTTGGGAGCTGTGAAAGTAGTTTCAGAGACAGTACTCCACTCGGCTCCACCTAGTCCATTCGTGTTTTGACGTAAGCAGATTGCTTTTGCGGTAATAGAGTTTTCTTCAATTTTTGTGATTGTGAACTCTACTTTGGTACCGCAAAAGGCGCTATTTCCTTCTGTCAAAGCCTCATTGGCTGGGATGTAGTAGTCAGCTTGAGGGCCTCCGCAGGCAACTAGCCACAATCCTAGTAAGAGTAACCAAACGTATCTTCGCATATATTTTCGCATGTTGTACCTTTTAAAAGCAATCAAAATGGACAGCAGCTTATTAACTTGGATTAATTAACAAACTGCTGTTCACTTCTATTTACTTGTCATAGGTTGCATACAAAAAAAATCTAAAAAATAAATTGAGCAATTTTAAAGAGCAAGATCCGATTTATTGATAGAATAGTAATTAGCTATTAATTACCTTATATCAATAAAAAGTAGTTAGTTATACCATGCTTGACTTGCTAATAATCAAAAAAGCCGCTTTTTTAAGCGGCTTTTTTACATTTTTCTTAATAGAAAAATCGTTATTTAGATAAACGATCGTTGATTCTTTGCATAACTGCTGCGGAGATGTTTTTCATTCTCTTTAAGCTTCTTGCACGTTTTCTTAATCTTCTTTTTTCAGTTTTATTTATAGTTCTGATTTCAGAAGGTTTTTTGTAGAATCTTCTATCTCTAGCTTTTGCAACAATATCAGATGCTGCGACAGCTTTCTTAAATTTTTTGATGACGTCATGTGAACTGTCACCAGCTTTTGCTTTAATAATGATAGGCATTGATTCTCACCTCCTCTCCAAAATAGGCGTAACTAATAGAACTTTTTCAAAATGCCAACTGTTTACAAAGTTTTGCTTTAAACAGGATCTGTATTATATCATAGAATAGAGGTAATCATATGGCATTGAACAAAATTAGTAAAAGCAGAGGTACTATTTTTTTTATAGTTTTATTTTTTTTTGTTGTTTTTATGGTTTTTTTAAGAGTATGGCAATTGGATAATGTTCCAGCTGGTTTTTTTGTTGATGAATCCTCTATCGCTTTTAATGGCTACACGCTTTTGACACAAGGTGTAGATGAGTATGGAGTTTCATTTCCTACTTATTTTAGAGCTTTTGGTGAGTATAAAAATCCTCTCTATATTTATGCCCAAGTTCCTTTTTTTGCCTTATTTGGTGTTTCACGGTATACGACTCGGCTTGTTGCAGCAGTTTTTATGTTGTTGGCTGCAGTTGTTTTTGCAGTTTTATTAAAAGATCATGTTCAGAAAGAAAAAAGAAAACACTGGAAAAATGCTGTAGTTGTAGCGACTCTTTTATTTTTAGGTTTACCATGGTCATTTCATTTAGGGAGAGTTGCTTTTGAGCTGGCAGTTTTTCCGGTTTTATTCTTTCTTTCTATTTGGCTACTCAGAAGAATTTCTGTGCAAACAGCACACAAGAGTAAGATAAAATACAAGGGCAAGTGGGGACATACAGGGAAGTGCTGGGCTTACTTTGCTTTTACTCTGGGATTACTTTTTTATAGTTATACAGTTGGGAGGTTTTTGTCTCCAGTTTTGTTTGTGGTTGCATTTGTTTTGTTTTTTCGCAGGCTCGCATGGAAAGAACTGTTTTTTGGAAGCCTAATTTTTTTTGTCACACTTGCTCCTGCTTTTTTGTGGGAGGATAAAAATCCTGGTTCGCTTATGAGTAGATACTCGATTGTTGCGAATAGAGAAATAGATGCATTAGAAATAGCTCAACAATATCTGCAATACTTTAAACCTCAGTTTTTATTTTCGCTCGGTGACGAAAATTTACGTCATGGCATGCTAGAAACAGGTCCTTTTTTGTGGCTAACAATTCCTTTTATATTTTTGGGATTTAAGTACTTATGGAAAAAAGAGGAAAAACCGTTTGTATATTGGGTTCTTATTGCTCTTTTTCTTTCTCCAATTCCTGGATCACTCACAATTCCAAGCCCACATATTTTAAGGAGTATAGCCTTGCTTGTTCTTTTAAGTTACTTCATGGGACTTGGAGTTTTGGAACTTATGAAAGAGCGTATCTCAAAATATTTTTTTTTGATTTTAGTTTTTCTTGAAATGGCAATAGTTTTGCACTTTTATTTTAAGAACTATACTGCCTCCACTTTAGCTTGGTATGAGTATCAAACGGTTACTGCTCTAGAGAAGAATATACTACCTCAATTACATCCTCAGCCTTATTTGATTTCACAAAATCTTTATATAGGTACATATGTTACTGGGTATTTTGTATATGCCCAAAAAACCAATGCACCGTTGGCAGAAATTACCTTAAAGGTACAGCAGTCTACTATTTCTGAGTCCGCACTAGCGAATTTGACAACAGGCACAGTTTTTTTAAGTGCCTCTGAGTGTGTACTCTATCACCCTATTTTATTACAAAAATATACTTTAATTGAAAATTATACGGACCTGTGTGTATGGGAAGTTCGGTAATTAGCTTACTTATGTTCTCTAATTTTTTTTGCAAGCTCAGCTAATTCGTCATTATCTGCCAATTCAGAATCGTTAGAGCAAATGTATCCTGGATACATTTCGTAGTAGTCTTTTTTCTTACCACTTTCAATTGGCTTCCATTCTGGAATCGCAGTTCCATGCAAGGGATATAATTTTGAGTGTAGGTGGTCTACGCCAAACCCTTCAAAAACCATACCGCAACGCCCAACATCTTCAAAATAATTTGTTAATATTGTTGCTGTATTTTTTGTTGCGATGATTAGTTCCTGCAACACACTATCGCTTTGTTCAAATGCAGAGCTTCCGTGATGTTCTTTAGTAATGACAACAGTAGCTCCTTGTGTGTTTGGAAAAATAGTTAAAAACGCTAGGTGTTTTTCATCTTCATAGATTTTGTGGTACGGGATTTCTCCAGCTACCATTTTGCAAAATATGCAATCAGCTACTGTATTCATTTAGAGTTTCCTTTGCCAGTTCAACAATTTTTTCTAGTGAGAGCGGACTTGGAATTTGACTAGTGTGTTTTCTAGATCCATTAATCAGCATTTTTCCAGAATTATGATAAAACCAGTGCCCAACTGTATCGGCTTTGAGCACAGCATCATATAGTTTTTTAAGGATAACTTTACTATCTGGTCGCAACTTTATTCTGATGTTTCCTTGTTTAGGGTCTTTTTTGATAACAAGTTCATATCCTTGTTTTTGGGCGACTTTAATTGTGTCATCATTTCTAGTTTCTAGGGCCAAGCATTTCACTGGTCCAATTGTAAAGCTTTGTCCTTTTTCTTCTATAACCTCTTTGGCTTTCACTTGTTGTGTTAAAGCTGCATAGGCAGCATCAAGACATTTCAGTCCAAACTGCATTTGAGAGTCATCATCATGTGGATCGGTAAATTCTATGCCTCTTATGAGTTCATGAATCATCATGGTGTACTTATAGTCTCCAGCATCATGCCAGTAGATTTCTCCAAAGTGATCAATTTCTGTAATAAATTCTGAAATAATTTGTAATGCTTGGTCATTTTCTAGATCACGATTTCTTGAACACATAAAATCATACACAAGTGAGGTTGCGCAAATATGGTCTCCTGCTCTTTCTGGTTGGTGGTGATCAAATCTGCCCAAGCCAGTATCTACATGTGTTACATCATGAAGTTCAAAGCCAAGTTCATGTGCTTCATCAATTGAGATTGTTTCTCCAGGATTTACAAAAGCAATTTTAGCATCAGCAAATTTTTCGGTTTCAAATCTTTTAAGGGCCCATACGGACCCGATTGCGTCTAAATCTGGAGCATGATGCGTGACTATGAGTTGTTTTGACATATAACTTAGTATATCATCTGGTTAAAAAAAACCCACCGCAAGAACCATATTTTAGTAATTAAAATAGGATGTTTGCAGTGGGTATCCTCACCGGGATGTAATAGTAATATACGAAATAATATAGAAAATAATAGCACTAAAAAAAACCGATGAATGAGTATATAACTTCTGCTTCTGACTAACTAAATATATAAATATAAGACAAAATATTGCACATTCCTTACATAATATTTTTTGCATTTTTTGCAGTAAAACCGCTTGACTTTTTATGAATACTTATCGTATGCTTATTAGATACATATTGGATGAGTATAAAAATGAAAAAAGACAGAGAATATAACTTAGCATTTCAGAGAAGCATTATTGAGGGGACAAAAGTTATAACAGTTGAAACAGGTGTATTTAAAATCGTAACGGAGTACTGTGATTCCAAAGGACAAACTTACTTAGTAGAAGCTATGCTTCTTCCAGTTTCAAAAATTGATTTGCTTCCAAAACCTGACAGAGAGACACTTTTGCAGTATTACAGAAAAGAATTTGATAGAACTGGTTCTTATATGCAGTTACCCATTTTTGGGAATGTGGTTGCTTTTTCTGTTGATGGTTTGGCAAAAGGTTTTTTCTTTTACGGAGAAGACGAGTTTATAGGAGAAGAGGGTGTGATACCTTCTGTTTTAAAGCATTTGCAAAGTGGAGTACTAAAACCACATGAAGTTCCTCGAAGTTTATCAGAAATTTTTTTAACATATGCACGAGAGCTTGGCTCCTATGTTTCATTCAATGATATGTTTCAAAAAGTTGTCAGACCAATGCGCTTTTATATTTATCCATGGGCACAAGGAGGAGGATCATTAAATATTTTAAATTCATTGATAACAATTACAGCTTCAATATTAAATCCGGATGTTACAGAAATTCATCAAGTGATTGAGGCAAGGGCAGGATTAACTCCAGGTGCAAAGGGAAGCCGGTCTGCAAGATCAGATCATCAGTTAGTTGAAGTGTACATTAAGCGAGGGTACCATCCTGTAATTTTGGATGATACCCCAGTAGTGTGGCAAAACACACCATATTACAACGCAAGTTTGGGTCAAAAAATACAAGTTCCAGAAACGCTTAAACTGTTAGAACTTGAATAACTCACCAAAGTTTTTTTAATAAATTCCAAATAATTTTAAATTGAAACTGAATAATCCACCAACAAACTTTGAATGGAAAAGTAATGAGTTGCCAAAGAAGTGGAACCTTGTCGTCTTCTCCTCTCACCCAAGTTGAGATAACTAAATATTTGTCCTCATCTTTTTTGTAGGTAGCAATAACATGGTATTTTCGATTTTGTATTGTTTTAATATACTTAGTTTCGCCTGTTGCTTGTTTAAATTTCTTATCTGGAAACTTAACAGTTTCGTATATTGAGTGTAATGCTAAACTCCTAGACACTGCTCTCTCATATGCATGATTAGTTAAGATAATATTTTTGTATGTGTGTGCCATTTCGAAATTGTTTCAATTAGTAAGCCTGAGCAAACAGCCATCTATGTGATGCTGGTTTACCACATTTAATACAAACTCCCTCTTCTTCTGCAATTGAACCATGATTGTCTACAAATGGTAAACATCTAGTTGTTGCTTTAGTTTCTTCTTTAATTTGTTTTTCACAATTTTCTGATTCACACCAGAACGCTTTAATGAACCCTCTGCTCGTATTCATAGTTTGTTTAAGTTCATCATATGAGTGAGCTTCAAAAGTAAGCTCACTTGTTCTTGTTTGAGCTCTTGCAAACATTTCATTCTGAATTTTTTCTAATAACTCGTTTATTTGATCAACAATATTAGTGAGTTCAAGCGATTCTTTAGTTTGATTGAGTCTGATCGCAGCTGTAACTTGATTTTGTTCTAGCTCTCTATTCCCAAGTATTAAGGTAACTGGAATTCCTTGAATTTCGCTGTCATTGAGTTTCCAGCCAAGAGATGTTTTTTCTGATACATCTTTTGCAACTCGAACTCCTGATTTTTTTAGAGCATCAAAGATTTCAGTACATTTTGCTAGTACCGCTTCGTCTTGCTTTGCGGCAACAACTAAAACTTGAGTTGGGGCAACTTTTGGAGGCATAACAACTCCATCGTCGTCACCATGAGTCATAATCAGTGCTCCAATAATTCTAGTGGAGAGTCCCCAACTGTTTTGCCATGCATATTGAGTGGTATCATTTTCGTCTTGAAAGCTTATATTGAATGCATCTTTTTTTGAAAAGTTTTGACCCAAGTGGTGACTTGTCCCAGACTGTAATGCTTTTCCATCTGGCATCATTGCTTCAATAGTGGTAGTTAAATCTGCCCCAGCAAATTTTTCACTTTCACTTTTTCTACCTTTTACCACTGGAATTGCTAAGTAATCTTCGGCAAGCTGTCTATATGATTCAAGCGCTTCATACATGATTTGCACAGCTTCTTCTTTTGTTGCATGTGCTGAATGTGCTTCTTGCCATAAAAATTCTGTAGTGCGCAAAAAGAAATTAGTCCTTTTTTCCCATCTCACCACATTGTTCCATTGGTTGATTTTTATAGGAAGGTCTCTGTGTGATTGTACCCATTTAGAGTACATATCATACATAATAGTTTCTGAAGTTGGTCTAACTGCGAGTTTTTCAGTGAGCTCTTCTCCACCGGCATGAGTTACCACTGCCAATTCTGGAGCAAAGCCTTCTACATGGTCAGCTTCTCTTTCTAAAAATGACATAGGAATGAAAATTGGAAAATATGCATTTTTTACTTCCATATTGTCCAAAAATTCTTGGTATGATTTTTGAATGTTTTCCCAAATACCATACCCATTTGGTCGAATAACCATGCAACCTTTAACTGGAGAGTAATCTGCTAGATTAGCTTTTTGGATAACTTGAGTGTACCATTTACTCATATCTTCTGACTTAGAGGTTAAATCTTTTTTTGCCATAGATGCTTTCTTGTTACTTTTGTAACTTTCTATAGTTTGGCACAAAAAAAGCCCTGTGACAAACTACTGTATACTTAGTAGTTTGCAAGGGCCATAATTTCAATATATTTGGCGGTACCACCTTGCTTTTTTTGATTGTTACCAATCAAAACTTTGTAACTATTGAGCGCAGATAAAATGCATTCGCTAGTTTGCTTGTGTAACGTTAAGCTTACGGACTTGTTAGGGAATACAATTCTTGTCCAAGTCGATCTCTCTAATAGAGTTACAAGTTAGGAGCTTGTATTTTCTGTAAATACAGAAGAAGATCTTTAGTAATTAGGAATTATATGCTACTGACAATGAGAAAGCAAATTCTTTAAGAAAAAGCTATTAAATCCAAGTTTTTAAAGCTTTTGCAAAAAGTTCTGAAGTATCTAGTACTTTGATTTTTTCGGGAAGTTCTTGGTGAAAGATTGAATCTGAAATCACTATTGAATTAATGCTTTCATCTGTCATAAGGGTTAAACCATTTCCTGCAAACACACCATGTGTAACCAAAAAGTGTACTTCTTTTGCTTTATGTTGTTTTAGGAATTTAGAAACTTCGACAACTGTGCTGCCAGTATTAATGATGTCATCATAAATAAGACAGATTTTGTTAGCAACGTCTCCAGAAATTCCCATAGGAGTGACTTTGCCTGTATGTAAGTTTCTGTGTTTGTCTACATTTACTAGATCTAAATTAAGTTCATCTGCAAGGACCCTTGCTCGTTTGAGTCCTCCAAAATCTGGACTAACAACAATTGCATTTTTAAGATCTAAATTCTTTTTAATATATTCTTTAAATAGCTCAATTGGAGAGTGATGATGTGTTGGAATAGCAAAAAAACCTGGAATGCTAGTGTTATGAAGATCAAGCAAATGTACTCTTTTAACATAAGCATTAGAGATTAAATCAGCA
Organism: uncultured Pseudomonadales bacterium; assembly: GCA_964620965.1. GTDB lineage: Bacteria > Patescibacteriota > Microgenomatia > UBA1400 > PJMF01 > VFLK01. The sequence goes on along the minus strand of CAZUHV010000002.1, from coordinate 180,814 downwards.
ACAACTTTTGCTGCTATTGGTTCACCGTGTCTAAAGAGTTTGTCTTGTAAAGAATATCCCATCCAAGGAAGTATCAAGTTTACATGTCTTGCTCCTGCTCTTTCGAGTGCATCCGCAATGAGTAGAAATTCGAGAATATATTCATCAACTGGGTTTGAAAAGGATTGAACAACCACGACATTTTCACCATTTAAGTCTTCTTTGATCCAAACCCGTTTTTCACCATTCTTAAATTTACTGATCTCAGCATCGACTAACTTGAGATTAAGTCGCTTCGCAATGTTTTGAGCTAAGGCACGATTAGAGGTTCCAGAAATTATCTTCATGCATTCATTGTAGCACTAATTGCGGCAAAAGTTGTTTATCCTCTATGCTCAGGAGCATTGATTAAACCACATTTTTTGTATTTTTTACCACTTCCACAAGGACATGGGTCGTTGCGCTTAATTTTTTCTTTTGCAGTTGCGGTATTAACCTTTGAAGTTGTTTTTGCTTTGGCAAGAACAGCCGCTAAGTCACTTGTTGAACCCTTAGTAGTAGTTGCCATTGATTTATTTGGTTGTTCTTTTGATGAAACAGCAGCTACTTCTTGAGACAAACTTTCTCCCACATCTTGTTTTTGTTCTACGGCTTTTGAGAGATCAACTCTTGGTTGTACTGGCATTCTATTAGTAAATTGAACTCTGTAGATTTTATTAACAATGGTTGATTCGATGTTTGCTATCAAGCTTTCAAACATAGCAAAACTCTCTTTTTTGTATTCAGAAAGTACAGTGCGTTTGTCACCTCGAAGCCAAATTCCTTGTCGTAATGAATCCATTGCATCTATGTGTTCCATCCATTTTTCATCTAGAGTAGAAAGTGTAACAATTCTTTCTAGGTCTCTTGTTTCTTGCTCTCCAGTAGCTCGTTCTTTTGCTTTGTAGGTGTCGTGTGCAACTTTTTTGAGTTTTTCTATAATTGCATCAGTCTCTGTTTCAGCAGAAATATTTTTTACAAGTTGTTCTTGAGATTCATTGTTAAATGGAATAATTTTACTAAACTCTTTAATAAGTGCTCTATATTCTTCTTCTGTAAACCCTTGAGGAGCAAAGACGCTTACAATATGAGTAATTTCGCTCTCTATATAGCTCATGATTTGATCATGTAGTGTCTGAACACCTTCAGATTCTGGATCCATATCTTGCTCAGCTTGGGTAAGTAAACGCTTTCTTCTTTTATAGATGATGTCTCTTTGTTTATTAATAACGTCATCGAACTCAACTAAACGTTTTCTTTGATCAAAGAAAAATCCTTCAACTTTCACTTGCGCTGATTCAATTGATTTACTCACCATTGCGTGTTCGATCGGTTGGTTTTCTTCAATCTTAAGCATTTCCATAACTTTGGCAATTTGTTCGCCACCAAAGATACGCATAATTTCGTCTTCTAATGAAACAAAAAATTGTGAAGTACCAGGATCTCCCTGACGTCCAGCACGACCTCTGAGCTGGTTATCAATACGTCTTGATTCATGGCGTTCTGTACCAAGAATATATAAACCACCAAGTGCAACAACTTCGTCATGCTCCTTTTGCCACTTTGCTAATGCAGCAGCATACTCTTTGAGTTTGTAGTTTTTAGGATTTACAGAAGGAGGAAGTGAAATTCCAAGATCTTCTGCTTTTTTCCAGTCTTCTTTTGTAGGTTCCGACTTGGTAGTAGTAGTCTTTCTATAATCTTTGAGTTCTGGTTTTGCTCCACCTAAAACGATGTCAACACCACGACCAGCAATATTTGTAGCAACAGTTATTGCTCCTTTTTTACCTGCATCAGCAATGATGAAAGCTTCTTTTTCGTGGTTCTTAGCATTTAAAACTTGATGTTCTATTTTTTTACGTTTTAAGAAGTTGGAAATGATTTGGTTATGTTCAATAGATTTTGTACCAATCATTATTGGCTGACCAGCTTCATGAATACGCTGTACCTCAGAAACTATTGCAGAGTATTTTCCTGCTGTATTTTTATAGACAACGTCAGTTTTATCATCACGAACTACCGCAACATTTGTAGGAATTGGAAGCACAGTCAGGGAATAAATTTTTTCAAACTCTTCTGCTTCAGTTACAGCTGTACCAGTCATACCACTGAGTTTTTCATAGAGTCTAAAGTAGTTTTGAATAGAAATAGTTGCAAGTGTTTTAGATTCTTGTTGAATTTGCACGCCTTCTTTTGCTTCGATTGCTTGATGTAGACTTTCTGAATATCTGCGGCCGAACATTAATCTTCCAGTATGTTCATCAACAATAACAACTTCACCTTCACGAACAATGTAATGTTTATCTCTCTCAAAAAGTGCTTTTGCTTTTAATGCAGATTCAATGTGGTGAATGGTGTCAAAGCTTTCTTCATAGAGATTTTTTACACCAATTTTTTGTTCAATACGTTTGACACCAAGATCGGTAAGCGTTGCAGTTCTTGCTTTTTCATCAACAACATAATCAACTTCATTTGTAAGAGTATTAACCATCTTTGCATACTCTGTGTACATTCTTGTTGGAGCAGCATCTGGTGCAGAAATAATGAGTGGAGTACGAGCTTCATCAATTAAAATAGAGTCTGCTTCGTCAACAATTGTATAGTGATGTGGGGTATCGACTCTTTGAACCATTCTCTCGAGGGTTTGGACCATGTTATCTCGAAGATAGTCAAAGCCAAACTCATTGTTTGTTCCATAGGTGATATCACAAAGGTATGCATCTTTTCTGGAAATTTCTTCAAAGTGCTCGAGTCTTTCATCTCCTCTGTTTTCGCTATCAATTTCTGGATTATATTTTCTAGAATGGTCATGAACAATAACAGAAGTTGTTAAGCCTAAAAAGTGATAAATTTGCCCCATCCAACCACAGCCTAATTCTGCTAAGTAGTCATTAACTGTAATAAGGTGTGCTCCTTTTCCAAGCAATGCATTGAGGTAGAGAGGTGCGGTAACAGTTAAGGTTTTACCTTCACCGGTTTTTTGTTCAGTAACACTTCCTTTATGTAATGCAATTCCAGCAATGATTTGCACATCAAAGTGGCGCATACCTAAAACTCTTCTGGATGTTTCACGAACAGTTGCGAATGCTTCTGGGAGGATTTCATCAAGGGTTTCTGCCTCTGATTTTCCAGCTTCTAAGCTTTCTGCAATAATTTTTCTTAATTTTTTAGTTTGTGCGGCAAGCTTTGCATCAGAAAGTTTCTTGATATTTGGTTCAAGTTCGTTGATTTGATCAACGATAACTTGATACTTATCAAGGGTCTTTTTATCTTCATCAAAGAGGTTTTTAATAAATTTAAACATACGGTACCTATCTAGTTATAGATTTGTATTGAGCTGGCATTGTAGCAAATTTACTGCCAACAAGCTAGGCTATTTTATTACTTCTTTACCCATAAATGGTACCAAAACCTTTGGTACTTTGATACTACCGTCTTTCTGTTGATAATTCTCAATAATTGCTCCAAGTAGTCTAGGAGTTGCAGCCATAGTATTATTTAATGTATAGACGTATTTGGTAGTACCGTCTTTTGCTTGATACTTAATATTAAGTCTTCTTGCTTGGAAGTCATTAAAATAACTTGCAGAGTGGGTTTCTCGGTATTTTCCTTGTCCTGGGAACCATGTTTCAACGTCATACTTTTTTCTTTGTCCTGCCCCCATATCACCTGTACACATTCGCAAAACTTGATATGGCAACTCAAGATTTTGTAAAAGAGTCTCTGAAAAGTTTGTCATTTTTTCATGCCAATTTCTTGTTTCTGCTTCGTCTGCAACAGTATAAACAACTTGTTCAACTTTATTAAATTGATGGACACGGATAATTCCTTGTGTATCTTTGCCATAAGTTCCTACTTCTCTTCTAAAACAAGGAGAGAGTCCACACATTTTAACTGGAAGTTCTTTTTCTGTGAGTGTTTCTCCCATTCTGTATGCAGTGAGTGCCACTTCTGCAGTTCCGGCTAAGATTTGTCCATCTTGGGTTTTGTAATGATCTTCACTCCCCCATGGGAAGTACCCTGTACCCCACATTGCTTCATCATTTACTAAAATTGGAGCAGACATTGGAGTAAAGCCTTCGGTTACTAATAGTTTTAACGCATAGTTTAAAACGGCTTGTTCAAGCAAAAGTGCGTCATTTTTAAGGAAGTAAGCTCTGAAACCACCAACTCTTACTGCTCTAGTTGTATCCAACATATCAAGGTTTTCCATAAGCTCGTGGTGCTGTTTTGGTTCGAAATCAAAGTTTGGTTTATCACCAACTTCACGTTCAACAACATTTCCAGATTCATCTGACCCAACTGGGACATCTTCTGCAGGAACATTAGGAATCTGATACATAAGTTTTTCAAATTCTTCTTCTGCAATTTTAAGTTCTGGTTCAATTTCTTGAATTTTTACTTTAATTTCTTTGCCTTTTTCAATTTGCTCAGGAGTTGGTTTGTTACCGCTATGAACTGCCTCTTTAATAATTCTTGCATGTTCATTGCTTTGTCTTCTCAGCTCATCGACCTGAACCTGCAATTCTCTCCTTTTTTTATCTACAGAAAGCAACTCATCTATTACACTAGAATCAAGCTGTTTGTTTTCACAACCTTTTTTTACTACGTCTTTGTTATCACGAATGTATTGAATATCCAACATTGTGACCTCCTCTTGTTGTATTGGTATGGGAATATTTTTTAAAGGAATAAACACTTCCCAGTACCAATATACTTGATACTTGAGAGGGTCTGTTTTGTGATTTCTCACAAAAGCGCAGACGGTGCCACCTCTAAATTAGCTTTTTCCTGCGGTTACGGGCTTACCCGGCTTGGTTTTTTACCCCAAGCAGCATTGGTGCGAACCATCAACAGTTGCTAACTGTTTCAAATGCTTTTGTTCGATAATTATATCATGACGGCAAATGAGATGTTAGTTTTGGTTTAGCCATCTTGATTTTTGTGGACCCAACAAGAATTGCACTTGTATCTTCGCGATAAATCGCACTGCTCTACTCTTTGAGCTACGAGGCCCGACTTTTATTTATTAAATACATTAATCAAGAAGGAAAAATGCTCATCTTCTGATTTACCAATCAATGTTAACCCTTCCGCAATGTCTTCTCTACTTACGTTGGCAGCAAATTGTCTAGTTTTAAGTTTCTTTTTTATTGATTTTGGTTTCATTCCTTCAAAACCTTCTGGACGCATTAGTGAGACAGCATTTATAAAGCCACAAATTTCGTCACAAGCAAATAGATAGCGTTCTAATTGTGTTTGTGGTTCTTTTCCAGTTCTGTCTGGAGCATGGGCTGCGATTGCATCTAATAATTCTTGTGGATAATTGGTAAGAATATCAGAGATTGCTTTGTTTGGATGTTCATCTGGGTACATTTCCCAATCAAGGTCATGCAACAATCCTGTTTGATACCATAGCTCTTCGTTTACACCTAGCTTTTTTGCATATGCCTGCATGGCTTGAGCAACCATTCTGCAATGGTTTCTGAGTGCCTCGTCTGTAATATACTTTTCAACAAGTCTTTCTGCTTCTTCTCTTGGAGGTAAAGTAATATTAGAATCATTTATTGAGCTTGCCCCATTTTGAGTAGTTTGTGTATGGTTAGTTGAGTTTCCAGATGCATTTTGTGAAGTGAGTGGGTTTAAAGGCCGTAATGTTGGAAATGCTATTACTTCCTTAATACTCCAAGTGTTTGTTAGGAACATCACTAAGCGGTCTATGCCCATTCCAATGCCACCAAGTGGAGGCATACCATGTTCCATAGCCTCAAGGAAATCTTCATCAAGTGGATGAGCTTCGGTGTCGCCATGTCGCATATTCGCTTGTTCGTTTTCCCAGATATTTCTTTGGTCAATTGGGTCAACAATCTCGCTCCAACCATCAGCGAGTTCTTTACCACCAATATATGCTTCATATCTTTCAGCGAGTTCTGGATTTTTTCGATGTTGTTTTGAAAGTGGACTAATATCTCTTGGATAGTCGATAATCCAAATTGGAGCAATTAAGTGTGGGGTGACTAACTCATCAAATAACGCAAATAAAGCTTTACCTCTAGTATAAGCGCTTTTCAATTTAATTGAATGTTTTTCCATCAATTTTTGCACTTCTTCATCAGAAAGATTTGCAAAATCAATGTTTGCATGTTGTATAAGAGCTTCATCCATACGAACTCTTGGCCATGGAGCTTCAACGTCTACTTTAACATCACCCACAGTAATTGTGTAGTTACCATAGAGCTGAAACACCAGGTGGCGGACTAAATCTTCGGCAACATTCATCATTCTGTGGTAGTCAGCATAGGTTTCATACCATTCAATCATGCTAAATTCTGGTTGATGTGTTTGGTCAATTCCTTCATTTCTAAAGTTACGAGCAATTTCAAAGATTCTGTCATATCCTCCAACAATGAGTCTTTTTAGGTATAGTTCTGGAGCAATGCGGAGGTAAAAATCGCAATCTAATGCATTCATATGAGTAGTGAAAGGAGTTGCGTTGGTTCCACCATATAAAGGTTGTAAAATTGGAGTTTCGACTTCAACAAAGTCATGTTGATCTTGTAAGAATCTTCTTACTTCTTTTGTGATCAGCCAACGTGCGTCTAAAACTCGTTTTGTATCAGAGTTAATGAGCATATCGACATATCGTTTTCTAAAACGAGCTTCTTTGTTGTCTGCAGCATTCCATTCTGTTGGAATTGGGCGGAGTGCTTTGCTTAACAGTTCATATTTTGAGGCTAAAATAGTTACTTCACCAGTTTTTGTAGTTGTGACAGTACCTTCAACACCAAGATAATCTCCTCTATCAACCAAAGTTTTAAGCCAATTAAAATCAGTTTCTGAGACTTCGGTATTTCGGACCATGATTTGAATATTTCCAGTAGAATCTTGAAGGTCAGCAAAAATAACTTTTCCATGCGCACGAATAGACATTATGCGACCAGCAGTTTGTACTGATTCATCCATCATATCTCTCGCTTGAGCAATAGTTTGTTGTTTATTATATAAATATGGGTGTACGTTAATTCCTAAAGATTCAAGTTGCTCGCGTTTTTCAGTTTTAGCTTGAATTGTTTCATCCATTCTTGACATACCGGCAGTCCTTTTTGTTTGATTTGCTTGATTATTTTTTTGATTTTCTGTGTTTTGATTATACATTATTTTACTCCTGATTTTTGGCTAGTTTTAGGATTAAATCACGCATTGTTTCGAGTGCTTCTACAGTAACTGACTCTCTTGTTGTGTGTGCGTGAGAGCTTCCGTCACCCAAGTTAATGACAGTGAGTTTTTTAAGATCTTCATTGAATATGTTTGCATCAGAAATTCCAAAAGATTTTTTTACAGATACTTTTCTGTTTAAAAAGGTCTCAAGTTGTTTCTTAACTGGGTTTAGAATTTTTTTATCAAAAATATATCCTGGATTAACAATAATGAGTTCAGAGTAGAGTTCACAGTTGTATTTTTGACCTACAATTTTTTTAACCTCTCTCACAGTTTTTTCAAATGTAGTTTTATAAAAACTTCTAATTTCTCCTTTTATATGCATTGTTCCAATGACGGTGTTTCTTGCTGTTCCCCCATACACTTCTCCAATGTTAACGAGAGCATTTTTTGTTCGAAGTGCCCTGAGTAACTGAATTAAGTTGAGTGTTTCTGGAAGAGCTGGGATAGCTTTTTCAGGGTATCCAGCGTGAGCAGCTTTACCACGCACTTTAATGTCAAATGTTGCGTAATATGGTGCTGCAGACATGATGTCCCCAACTGGCCCAGTACCATCAAAAATATAGCCAATTTTTGCTCTAATTTTTGATTTATCAAAATTTTTTGCACCATAAGAGTCTGTTTCTTCTGAAGTTGTAAACAAAATGTCGAGTGGTCTCCAAGAAGTATTTTTGTTTTGGGAAATATACTGAATGGCAGACATTAAAGCTGCTACTCCCCCTTTATCATCTGCCCCAAGTATAGTATTTCCTTTACTTGTAATGATGCCGTTATTGAGTACTGGAACAATGTTTCTGCCAGGTTCTACAGTGTCTAAATGACAGTTGAAAAAGATTGGTTCTCCAACTCCTTGTGTTTGAATAAACACGTTATTACTTGAGTCAATTGTCGGATGGAGTTTGCAATCATTTTTGAAGAAATCAAGGAGGTAGTGTGCCATTTTTTCTTCTTCACCAGAAACACTATCAATCTGGACAATTTTCATAAATAATTTTGTTACATCTAGCATAATAATAAAAAGCCCCGCTTGGTGCGGGGCTTATCTTTTTTCTTTTTATTGAATTTTTATAATTTCGTACTCTATTTCCCCCGCTGGAGCTTTCACTAAAATACGGTCACCCTTCTTCTTACCGATTAAAGCAGCCCCTAATGGAGATCCACTAGAAATTTTATTTGCTGCTGGGTCAGCTTCGAATTCGCCAACGATAGAAACAGTTTTATCTTTTTTAGTACCAACTTTTTGAATTGTTACAACAGAGCCCATGCCAACTTTGTTTTGGCTTCTGGTGTTTTTAACTACGACAGCATTGTCAACAATGTTTTGTAGTTCATCGATACGTGCTTGCATAAGCTGTTGGTCATCTCGAGCAGAATGGTACTCTGCATTTTCTGAGAGATCTCCATGTTCACGGGCTTTTGCTACACGCTTAATAATTGCTGGTAACTTGACGTCAGCAAGCTCTTGGAGTTCAGCTTTAATTTCTTCTAAACCCTCTTTTGTTATTTCGATTTGGTTATTTATGGCTATTTTTGTATTTGTCATAACAGTGAATAGTATATAGTAGTTTTTTTATTCAGCAAGTTTTTTTTATAGTTTACTCTGGAAATTGGTTTATTTTTTTTAGTTAAATTGAAGTTTTTCGTGTTTTTTGAGCAACTCTGATTTCTAGTAATGCACGCTTTAATGATGCTTCCGCCATTAATAGTTCTCTTCGGTCTTCTGGAGATGCTTTGATAGTCTCTTTTGCAGCTTGAACAGCTTCTTCAGCTTTAGCAAGGGAAATATCTCGTGCGAATTTTGCAGTGTCTACCATTATTGTTACAGTACTGTCTGGAGATACAGTAATAAATCCATCAGAAATAACGAGAGATTCTTCTTTACCATCAACAATGTATTTGAGCTCCCCGGTTTCGAGTTTACTAAATAAGCCAATGTGCTCAGGCAAAACAGTGATTTCACCAGTTACTGTAGGAGCTGTGATTTGTTCGACTTGTGTTTTGAGTAACTGTTTTTCTTGTGAGACAACAGTTAACAAAATATGTTTCATAACTATAGTGTTTCTGCTTTCTTGATAGCATCATCAATTGTACCAACTAGATAAAAAGCTTGTTCTGGGAGGTGATCATGTTTACCTTCCAAAATTTCTTTAAATCCTCTAATTGTTTCATCAATTGTGACATATGCTCCAGGAATAGATGTAAATTGTTCTGCGACGAAGAATGGCTGTGACAAGAATTTTTGAATACGTCTTGCACGTGCAACAACTTTTTTATCTTCTTCACTTAATTCATCAATACCTAAAATAGCGATAATGTCTTGTAACTCTTTGTATCTTTGTAAGACTTTTTGGACAGCACGTGCGGTGTTGAAGTGGTCATCACCAACAACTGCTGGTTCAAGTATCTTTGAGTATGAGGTAAGTGGATCCACAGCTGGATAAATACCTTGCTCAGAAAGTTTACGATCTAAAGAAATTGTAGAGTCGATGTGCGCGAATGTGGTTGCTGGGGCTGGGTCTGAGTAGTCGTCAGCTGGAACATAAATAGCTTGAATAGAAGTGATAGATCCATCTTTTGTAGAAGTAATACGTTCTTGTAATGCTGCCATTTCTGTTGCTAAGTTTGGTTGGTATCCAACAGCTGAAGGAATACGACCTAACAAAGCTGAAACTTCTGCACCTGCTTGTGAGAAACGGAAAATGTTGTCGATAAAAAGCAACACGTCTTCATTTTTTTCGTCGCGGAAGTACTCTGCCATTGTGAGAGCAGTAAGAGCAACACGTAAACGGTTTCCAGGTGGTTCATTCATTTGACCAAAACACATAACGGTTGAGTCAAGAACTCCAGATTCTTTCATTTCATAATAGAGGTCGTTACCTTCACGGGTTCTTTCTCCAACACCGGCAAAAACTGAGTGACCAGAGTGCTCTTCTGCGATGTTACGGATAAGTTCTTGAATAATAACTGTCTTACCAACACCTGCACCACCAAAAGCACCAACTTTACCACCTTTTGCAAATGGTGCGATAAGGTCGATAACTTTGATACCCGTTTCGAGCATAGCTGGTTTGGTTTCAAGATCTACCAATTCTGGAGATGGTTTGTGAATTGGAGATGTTTGTTTTACTTTAACAGGTTCCTTTAGGTCGATAGCTTGTCCAAGAACATTAAAAACTCTTCCTAAAGTTTCTTCTCCAACTGGAACAGTAATTGGAGCCCCAGTGTTAACTGCGACTGCACCTCTTTGTAGACCATCCGTAGAGTCTAAAGCAATACAACGCACTTCTGTATCAGAAAGTTGTTGTTCAACTTCCAGATAGAGAGTATCTTGGCCTTCTCTTTCGATTGTTAATGCAGTATAAATTGCTGGTAAAGATTCTTTAAACTCAATGTCAACGACTGGACCAATAATTTGAGTAACTCTACCGGTGTTAGTTGTGTCTTTCATAGTTAATTTCCTTTTTGTTTTTGTGCTAATATTGCAGTGGTTATATCGAGTAACTCACTGGTAATTCCTGCTTGTCTTGATTTATTAAATTGTAATTGTAGCTCTTTCATAAGCTCACCTGCGTTTTCACTTGCATTTTTCATTGCAACCATACGTGCTGAGTGTTCGCTTGCTTTTGCTTCTAAGAATGATTGATACACAGTGTTTTCTAGATAGTATTTAAGCAAGTCATCAAGAATTTCTTCTGGGCTTGGTTCAAACAAGTACTCAGTTGTTTCTTTTGTTTCCTTGTTCTCTCCAGAAAGAGTATCTGAGACTTCTTTTGGAAGTGGTAAGAGCTGTGTTGTTCTGACCTTTTGAACCAAAGTGCTAATAAAGTCCATATAAATGACACTTACAGTTTTGAATTTTTGGTCAATAAATGCTTTTGAAACCAGTGCGGAAACAGCAATTGTGTCATTACTCCCAATTGTATCTGGCAAATCAGAAAATTGTGCATGTACATCAAGTCCGTATACTCTTGCAAAAGCTATAGCTTTTCTTCCAACAACAACGAGTTTAGAATTTTTGTGTTGTTTCTGCCATCTAATTGCTTCTTTAAATAAATTTTGGTTGAGTCCACCACAAAGTCCCTTATCTGTAGAAATAATGACAGCAACATCAATACCGTTCTCATGTTCAGTTAAAAATGGATGAACATCGGTTTGAACTTCGTTTGCAAGTCTTTGGAGAGACTCTTGCAGTGCTCTGGTATATGGTCTGGTTGCTAAAGCTTGTGATTGTGCACGTCTCATTTTGCTTGCAGAAACCATCTCCATAGCTTTTGTAATTTTGGAGATATTTCCTGCAGTCTTGATTCTTTGTTTAATTTGACGTGCGCTCGACATATTACTCTTCTTGAGAAACTAGTTCAGAATGCATGTTATTGAAAGTTTGTATTGCATCCACGAGCTGAGCTTCGGTTTCTTCAGTAAGTTTTTGTTCTTTGACAATACTTTCTAATATTACTTGGTAAGAACCTTTGATTGTTTCAAGATATGCTGCTTCCCATTTTTGAATGTCATCAACTGCTACTTTATCTAAATAACCTTTGACAGCTGCGTATATAACAACAACCTGTTCTTCCATTTTAAGTGGTTTATCCCATCCTTGTTTAAGGATCGCATTAACTCTTTCACCTCTATCAAGTTGGGCTTTTGTTTTGTCGTCTAAGTCTGAACTAAATTGTGCAAAAGCTTGGAGTTCTCTAAATTGAGCAAGGTCGAGCTTCATAGTACCAGCAACTTGTTTGGTTGCTTTAACCTGAGCAGCACCACCAACACGAGAAACTGAAAGACCAACGTTAATAGCTGGTTTCATACCTGCGTTAAATAGGTCTGATTCAAGATAAATTTGACCATCTGTGATAGAAATAACGTTTGTTGGAATAAATGCAGAAACGTCATTACCTTGTGTTTCAATGATAGGTAATGCTGTAATAGAACCACCACCATTGTCTTTGTTTAGTCTACATGCTCTTTCTAGTAATCTTGAGTGAAGATAAAAAACGTCACCAGGATATGCCTCACGACCAGAAGGACGTTTGAGCAAAAGTGAAATTTCACGATATGCTTGTGCATGTTTGGTGAGATCATCAAAAATAATTAAAACGTCTTTTCCTTTGTCTAGGAAGTATTCAGCAACAGCTTGACCTGCGTATGGAGCTAAGAATTGTTCTGCTGCAGAAACTGAAGCAGTTGCAGAAACAACGGTTGTGTACTCCATTGCGCCGGCTTTGTCTAAGACTTCAATGGTTTGAGCCAAAGATGATCTTTTTTGACCGATACAAACATAAACACAAATTAAGTCTTCTCCTTTTTGGTTTAGGATCGCTCCTAAAGCAACTGCAGTTTTACCTGTGGATCTGTCACCAATAATAAGTTCACGTTGTCCTCTACCAATTGGGACTAAAGCGTCTACTGCTTTAAGACCGGTGTGCATAGGAACAGAAACTGATTGGCGAGGCATAATTCCAGGAGCTTTTTTTTCTAAAAGCATGTTTTTTTCAATTGAGATAGCTGTTCCACCGTCAAGTACTCTTCCTAAAACGTCAACTGTTCTTCCCAAAATGTCGTCGCCAACACCAATAGATAGAATTCTTCCAGTCTTTTTAACAGTAGCTCCTGCTTTCAAGTGAGAAGCATCACCCAAAACAACGATACCTGTCTCCTCTTTTTCTAAGTTCAATGCCAAACCAAATTGATTATTTCCCAAATCAATTAACTCTCCAGCTCGAACATCATCTAAACCGGTAACTTTTACAACTCCATCACCATATGCCTTGACCGTACCAACAGTTTGCTTTTCGATTGTAACTGTTGATTGACTTACCAAGTCGGCAATAGAAAGGTTAAAACTTTGTTTTGAATTTTTTTTCATGTATGCCTCTACTACAAACTTTGTTTAATTTGTAAGTGGAGTTTTTCAAGTTTTGAATATGCTGTTGCATCAATTTCTTCTGATCCAACAGTAATCTTTAATCCTGCAATAACAGAAGGATCAACAACTTGTTTTAACTCGACTGTACTTTCTTTGTGTTTTTTTTCCACTGCATCAGTAATTTTTTTAACTTGTGAACTTGTTAATGAAACTGCTGATGTGACAGTGACTTTTAATATTGATTTCATAATTACAAACTCTTTAAGATTGTTTCTAATTCAGAATCAATCAATTTTGATTGTGCTTTTGCATCAAGCGCTTTACCAATTACTTTAGCTGAAACCGCGACAACAGCATCTGCCATGTCTTGTTTTGCTGATTTAAGTAATGCAGCTTTTTCTGTTTCCCAAGAATCAATCAATTTTGATTTTTCTTCTTTTGCTTCTTTTCTTGCGTTAGCTACAATGTCTTGTGCTTTAGCTTTAGCTTCTTCTTGAGCTTCTTTAAGTACTTGTGCTCTTTCTTTTTTAAGATCTGACTCCATCTTTTTTCTAGATGATTCAAGTTCATCTTTTTCTTTTATAGCTGTTTCAGCTGCTTTTTGACCTTCAGCAATTTTTTGTGATCTTTCATCAAACATTTTTAACACTGGTTTGTATAGTAAAAATGTTAATGCACCTAAAACTACAGAAAAGTTAATAGCTTGAAACAGTATTTGTGTTAATTGAATGTCCATATATTTCCTTTACTGTTTGACCTTATAACTATTAAACAAATTTTAAAATCAAAGCAACAACAAGTGCGTAGATAGCGATAGCTTCAGCAAATGCGATACCAAGAATCATGTTTGTTTGGATTTTGCTTGCAGCTTCTGGATTTCTTCCAATTGCTTCAAGACCTTTTGAAACAAGCATACCAATTGCGAAAGCTGGACCAATAGAACCAAGACCCATAACGAATGCGACTGCAAATTCGGTTGTCATAATTTTTTTCTCCTACTATTAATATTTTTTACTTTTTACTAATTTACTACTACTATTTATCTTTAATGTTCTCCTTCGTGGCTGTGGGTTGCCATGTTGAAGAATACTAATGAAAGCATTGAAAAGACCAATGCTTGGATAAATCCGACAAAGAGCTCAAGACCATAAAATGGCATTGGGACAACTACTGGAACTAAGAAAGCAAGAACAACAAGTAAGACTTCTCCTGCAAAAATGTTTCCAAATAGACGAAACGCAAATGAAATAATTTTTGCGAACTCTGAAATTAATTCAAGAATTCCAACAAAAAACATAATTGGGTTCGAGAAGTTGATAAATTTTTTGAAGTATCCAAGACTTAAGTATTTGATACCAAAGACTTGAGTAATGAAGATGGAAACTATTGCTAATGCTAAGGTTGTGTTGAGGTCGGCTGTTCCAGGTCTAAAGACAGGAACATATTTTGGACCATGCGCAACGGTTTCTTCTGTATGTTCAACAGATTCTTCTAATTCAACTACTTCAGAACTTATTTCTTCAACAACGGGTTCTGAAGCGTGCACTGTTTCAATGAGTCCGGAATGTTCTTCGATTTCTTTTACTGTTTCTTCTTGTTCTGTTTCTTGAATTTCCATGTATTCTTCTGTAGTTTCTTCAGATTTTTCGACAATTCTGATAGTGCCTACACCAGGAACGAGTCCAAGCCAGTTATTAAGTAAAATCCAAAGGAAGAAGCTCGCAATAACAGGAAAAAAAAGACGGGTCTTTTTCAAGTCACCCGTTACTCCGTTTACTAACCCGTGAAGTGCTTCAATAATGAATTCTGCGAAGTTTTGAAGCCCTCTTGGTCTATCTGTCTTCTTAAGTTGCATGTTTACTGCGAATGCAAAGGCAATGAGAATTGCACTGACAACCATACTTGTAAACATTGAATTGGTAATAACCAAGTTACCTACTGAGAACAGCTTTTCAGCTGAAATTGAGATGTGTAAACCACTTGCTGACATGTTGTTTTTCTTTTTATTAAATATTATCTACTACTTTAAGTTTCTTATTTAACCAACAACGTGAATGCATACTAGATATGCATACACAAAAAGAATTATATCGTGCTTTTTTTTAAGGGCAAGAGACAATTTGTTACTTTGCCAGAACTATGACCGCATCATATTTGCCAGCTGCGTCTTCTGTTTCGATATCTGCTGAATACTCAAAAGTAAGCTCTGTTGATTCTTCAAGAAGTTTTTGTAAAGATGGATTTTCTTCTTTCATAAGAACATAATCAGTGCCTTCTTCATACTCTCCTTTGGCATTACCCGCAGAGATATCTTCGATTTCTGCAGCAACTAAAAGCGTCTTTATTTTACCTGCGTATCCAGCTTTTGTTGTTGCGTTAACAACAAGTATAGAAAGCTCATCTTTTTTGATCTCAACGGGTTCTGGGGTTGGAGTAGGAGTTGCGGTAGGTTCTGGGGTAGTTTCAACAACTGTGGATGCAGTCTCTTTAGGTTGTTTATCAGACATTTTCAATAACCCAAGTCCAACGCCTACACCGATTGCGATTGTAATAAAGAAAACAGCGACTGTTATGAAAACCATTTTGAGCATATTATTTACTCCTGATGAGTTCTTTATAACCTTTTTTTGTGGTTTGTCAAGATTTTTAATAGGGGTAGCCTCAGGCGTTTCTGAAGTTTTACTTGGAGTCGTACTTTCTACAGCAAGACCATTGTCATCATCTGATTCTTTATTTGCGAACTGTGAAAGGTCAATTTCGCTCTTTTCTTGTGATTTGGTTTCAGAACTATCTGTTGCAATTGGTTTGACTTCATCAGATTTAGTTTCAGCACTTTCTGTTTGATCGGTATCTGCTTCTACTTCAGGTGTAGTTTCTATTTCTGGGATTGATGGGAGTTCAGCCTCTTCTTTACTTTCTGTTTCCGTTACCTCAGGTTTGGTAGCTTTTTTTGTATCTTCAGGCATAGTCTCTTTCTCTGAATCTTCTGACTCTGGAGGTACTACTGGAGGCACCATAGAAGGAGCTGGTAGATCCGTTGAGGCAGGTTCAACTGTTTTACTACTTGTTTCAGTTTTTCCTAAAAGTTCAGTTTCTTTTACTTTTTCTGGAACAGAAGGTTCTGGTAATGTGTCTTCAGAATTATCTGTTATTTCTTCTGAATCTTCGGTTTTTGTGACAGGGATAGGGGTTGTCAGAGAATTGAGGTCTTCCTCACTTGGTTTACCTAACTCAAACTGAGGAACAGGAAAATCAGGAATCGACAAAGTTCTCATTGATGATTCTATGATGAATTTAACATAAGAAGGCATTTTAGAGTCATCTTCTTTAAAAGTAGCTAGCTGTTGTATAGGTAATGTATCAGAAAGTTTATCTTTAATATCTTCTTCAACTAGAGCACTTGATGCTAAATAGACAGACTGGATAGACGGCTCTGCCCCTTTGAGTGTTTTAATTGTTTCTACGATTGCGTCGTACTCTTCTAACGGAAAGCTACTTGCTTGATCAACTCCTATGTAGTGTTGAGCCGCATAGAGGTGTGAACCCATTTGTAAAACTGTGATAGATGGTTCGAGTGAAACTATGGCTTTGATTATCCAAGAAAGTGGAGAAACAGCTGAAATTTTCACTTCTGATTTTTTGACCATTGCTCTTAATGGAGCAAGAACACTTTTCTCTATTGCTGAAATTTGAACCTTTGAATTGCCTTTGAAGCTTGTAAGAACAGTTGTCTCAATTTCATGCGTATCTTTGGAAAGTTCTAAGTCTGGAAGCAAATTTGTTTCAACATGTTCAAGAACAGCTGTTTTAGAAGTTCCTTCGACATTGACGATGGTATTTGTAAATAGAAAATCTGGGAGTACCAGGTGATATTCTTCTTTTTCTAGTTTTGAGAATAATTTTTCAATGCTTGTTGGGATAAGCTCATTTTCGGTAATGAATTCACCATTTATTTGTTTAAACGCCTGAATAGAAAAAGTATACTCCTTCTTCGCAGGGAGTAGTTCTGCGATATAAGCTAGATCTGGCAATATGTAGAGTAATTTTTTTGTATTAAGCATAAGATTTTAGATGGTATGTATCTAGTATCTTAAAAAACTCGAGATTTTGCAAGACTTATTATTTATATTGTTTTTAATTGTTCTCTTTTAAGGTATTCTTTGCTATAATACCCTTCTTGATTAACATTATTTGTGAGGGTCCGTAGCTCAGTCGGTTAGAGCGACAGCCTTTTAAGCTGTGCGTCCTGGGTTCGAGTCCCAGCGGACTCACCAAATGTTTTTAGCCCCTTTGGGGCTATTTTTTATTCCACAATATAATTTCTTTACCTTTAACCTTGACAATAAGGTCGTAAGAAAAACAAAGCAACAAAAAAATAGGATGCTGTGTATAATTTGGGTAATTAAGCTAGAAGAAAGGTCGCTATGATTACTGGTCGTACAGGTATGTTAGAAGCAGGTTGTTCTGTTCCAGGCTATTTCTTTGAAGATTGGCAAGTTGTTGAACCTACCCCTCTTACAGAAAGACTGCAGCAGGCTAAATTAAAGTTTCAAGAACTGCAAACTGATGTTGTAGATTTCTCTCAAGAAAATACTAAAAAACACAAACAACGTAAATTAAAGCAAAGAATGTTTCAACTAGAAAAACGCTTACTCAGTTTGTATGAAGAAGCTTTGGGAGAAGAAAAACATTCACTACGAGATTGGATTGTATATATTGCAACAACAATGAGAACTCAACTTGGTTTAAGACCAATTAATATCTCAAAAAGGTTAGATAAGATTGATAAAAGAAAAAGATAATGCCAGAACTTCCAGAAGTTGAGACGATTGTGAGGAGACTAAGTCAAGTTTTGCCTGGAAAATACATTGACGAAGTTACTGTTTTGCATCCTAAAAGTTTTCAAGGAGCACTAGAGTTTGTAGTAGGCAAGCAAGTTTGTTCAGTTTCCAGAAGAGCTAAGTTAATTAGGATTCAGTTAACAGATAATAGTAATCTTTTAGCTCATTTAAAAATGACTGGCCAGTTTATTTTTATTGGGGCAGATGGAGCACGACTTGGAGGTGGGCATCCAACAGCAGATTGGGTTTCTGAGTTACCAAGTAAACACTCAAGAATTCAGTTTTCTTTGAGTGAAGAAAATCAGGAGCAGAGTAAACTTTTTTTTAATGATATGAGGATCTTTGGTTGGGTAAAAGTTGCAACAGATTTAGAGGTCCAAAAAGAGTTTGAAAAGTATGGACCAGACGTTCATACACAAGCTGCAACTTTAGAATATTTTGCAGAGAAACTCAAAAAGACAAATAGAAATATTAAACAAGTTATTATGGATAACTCAATAATTTCCGGAGTTGGTAATATTTATGCATGTGATGGGTTGCATTTAGCAAAGATTGACCCAAGAAGAAGTGCAAACAGTTTATCCAAATCTGAAATAGAGATACTTTTAGATTCACTCAAAGAAGTAATTTCTTTAGGGATAGAGCTTGGTGGTGCGACAATAGATAATTATAGAACGGTTGATGGTTTTGCTGGGAAATATCAAGAAAAAGTCAGAGTATATGGAAAAGAAGGCGAACCCTGTCAAAATTGCTCAAAAAAGATTCAAAAAATCAAAATTGGTGGTAGGGGCACATATTTTTGCCCGGTATGTCAATTATAATTATTTTTTATAACTTTTAGCAGACAATTTAAGTAATTGCCAATCCTATAGAAATTTTTTAAGAGTTTCTGCTGCCTGGTGAAGCTTCTGTTTTTCATCCCAAGAGAGCTTGATTTCTAGAGTTTTTTCTACTCCATTTCTTCCAACTACACAAGGCACACTTAAAGCGATTCCACTAATGTCATGATACTGATGTAGTGGAACTGAAACTGGTAGGATAGATTTTGCATCAGTTAAAATTTTTCTAACAATATGGGCGACAACAGCACCAATTGCATAATAAGTGGCTCCTTTTGAGGCAATAATTTTATATGCTGCATTCCTTGCAGCAAGATACGCGCGCTCTACTCTTTCTTCAGAAAATCCCGGTAGTGTAGAAAGTGGTTGTCCACCGACTGAGGCACTAGATATGGCTGGGAATGAATGGTCTCCATGTTCTCCAAGTACATATGCATGAATGCTTTTTGGGTTAAGTTTTAAGAATTCAGATAAATGAAATCTAAAACGTGCCGTATCTAGAGTTGTTCCGGAACCAAAAATTCTTCCTTTTGGAAGTCCTGCAATCTGATATGCACGGTACGTAAGGATATCAACAGGATTTGTTACGATCAAAATCACTGCGTCTGGAGCGTTCGCAACAATTTTTGGAATAACGTCTTCGATAATTGCTAGATTTTTTTGGGTTAGATCTAGTCTTGTGTCTCCTGGTTTTTGTGCAGCTCCGGCAGTAAAAATGACAATGTCGCTATTTTTAAGGTCTTTGTAGTCATCAGTAGAATCAACTTTTACGTGATGCATAAAGCTCAAACCATGTTCGAGGTCGAGTTGCTCACCAATGATTTTTTCTTTAGATCTGCCAACTAGGAGTAATTCATTAATGACGCCGTCATGAAGCAGTGAGTATGCAGTTGTCATACCAACCTTACCACAGCCAATAATTGAAACTTTATATCCGTTATCTTTCATAGTTTTTTTTCTGTTTTAAGCTTACTACTTTTTTGATAGCCTTTTCAAGTGAGTCGTGGTTTAGGTCGTAGTGTTTGAGGAGTTCTTGATCTTTTCCAGATTGGCCAAACGTATCTTTGATACCCATTGCGATTGCAGGAGTTACTAATAAGTTTGGATTTTCAGTAGCGACTACTTCCAGAACTGCTGAACCTAATCCGCCATGTACTTGGTGCTCTTCAAAGGTTATAAGAGCATGTGTTTTTTCAAGAGAGCTTAAGATAGCTTTTGTATCAATTGGTTTAATTGTATGCATGTTAATCACTTCAACGCAAATGTCTGGCTCTCCATTTTTTCCTTGACAAAGTATTTCAGCAACTTCAAGTGCAATATGAACCAAGTTTCCACAAGTAATAATTGTGATGTCGCTTCCTTCACGAAGTACTCTTGCCTTCCCGATTTTGAACGGCTCTTCGTGATTTGAGGTAATGATTGGAGTTTTAAATTTTCCAACTCGTAAATAACACGGTCCAACATGTTTTAAGATTGCATGTGTAGCTTGGCGCGACTCCTCTTGATCTGCGGGGACTATAACTGTCATGTTGGGCAGAACACGCATCGTGGCAATATCTTCAAGAGCTTGATGAGTCGCGCCATCTTCTCCGGTGGTGATACCAGCGTGTCCACCAATTAGTTTGACATTTGCATTTGTATAGCAAACACTTGCCCTAATAGGGCCAAGTGCATTATTTACTAAAAAAACAGAGTAACTACAAGCAAAAGGAATCTTATTTTCAAGTGAGAGCCCAGTAGCCACTCCAACCATGTTTTCTTCTTGTACTCCCATTTCTAAAAATCTATCTGGGAATTCTTTTTTAAACCAATGAGCTCTCATTGATTCAGTTAGATCAGCACACAACACAACGGCTTGCACATTTTGAGTACCTATTTCAACAAGTGCTTTTCCGAATCCATCTCTAGTAGTGCCGAGTTTTTTTTCCATACTTTTTTTTGGTTATTTATTCCCACCAAATTCTTCCTTTAAGACTCCTTAAATCATCCAGTGCATCTTTCGATTGTTTTTTGTTTGGAGGTTTTCCATGCCATTCTGGAAGGTTCTCCATAAAATCTACGTCTTTTCCAGGTATCGTCTGGCAAATGATAATGCTTGGTCCAAGTCTATAATTTTTTGTTGTTTGTAAAGCTTCAATAATGTTTTCAATGTTATGTCCATTGATGCTTTGGACATTCCAGTTAAAGCTTTTAAATTTTTCAATTATAGATTCGAGTGGAAGTATTTGTTCTGTATATCCATCAATTTGGATACCATTTCTATCTATCAGGACTGTTAAGTTATTAAGTTTTTTATTTGCAGCATACAAAAAGGCTTCCCAGTTCTGGCCTTCTTGTAATTCTCCATCGCTCATGAAACAGTAGACGTAGTTAGGTTTTTGGCTGAGTTTTAATGCCGTAGCTATGCCAATTGCTTGAGATAATCCTTGTCCTAATGGTCCTGAAGTGTTTTCTAATCCAGGAATATTCTCTGGATGTTCAATCTCAGAGTTGTTTTGATTTGCCATAAAATGAGGGTGGCCTTGTAATCTTGAGCCCAATTTTCTTAATGTTTTTAACTCAGATTTTGGAAAGTAGCCACATTCAGCGAGTGTTGCATACAAAACAGGACAGATGTGCCCATTAGAAAGGATGACTCGATCTCGTTCTTCCCAGTCAGGTTTCAAAGGATTATGTTTGAGAACTCCAAAATATAATGCAGCAAAAACATCTGTCATTCCCAGTGCTCCTGCACTATGACCACTTTCTGCTTCTAAAAGCATTAAAATAATTTGTTTACGAATTAAAGTTGCAAGAGCTGCTATTTCTTGGATTGTGTGTTGTGTATCTAAGTGTTTTTTATGAACATGTACAAGATTTCCAACTGTTCTTGGAGAATCAGAATTATGTTTTGAACCGGTAAGTGCTTGGGCAAGCTTATCCATGCTATATGTCAGTCTACTCTATCTGTATAATGCAGCTCAAGATGGAAAAGATTTTACAAGAAGGAATACTGTTTGTTGATAAGCCCACTGGTGTTAGTAGCCATAGAGTTGTTAATTGGGCCAGAAAATTATCTGGAATAAAAAAAGTTGGACATACAGGTACACTTGATCCGTTGGCGACAGGATTACTTATTTTGTTGATTGGCCGAAAGTATACACGACTTCAAAATCAGTATCTTAAACAAGATAAAGAATATGAGTGCACAGCCCAACTTGGTATAACGACAGATTCTTATGATATTGACGGGACAGTTCTTAAAACTGCAGATTGGAGTGATATTGTTCAGATAACAAAAGACCAGCTTGAGAAAACACTTTTAAAATTTACTGGAGAAATTCAGCAAGCCGTTCCAATTTACTCTGCTGTTAAAAAACAAGGAAAAAAACTCTATGAAATTGCTAGAGAAGCTAAAAAAAATGAAGCTGCTCAAAAAATGGCAAATGAGATACTAGAAAACTTACCTAAAAGAACCGTACAAATTTATAATTTGCAATTAACAGATTTTGAAAAAAATGAGGCTCAAAAGAAACTAACTTTTAGCTTTAAAGTTTCATGTAGCTCTGGGACATATATCCGCTCTTTGGCACATGATATTGGGACTGAACTTGGAGTTGGGGCTACTGTTGTTTCTTTGCGAAGAACAAAAATTGGGGAAACTTCTATTGATCAAGTTGAGATGTGTCCTCTGTTTTTTCGACGGGCGTAACAATTGGTTTTGCTTGCACAATAAATCTTTTGCTATCTAAAAATCCAGAACATGTGTACAAAGTTAAGGTTTCTTCTTGGGTTGGCTCTAGATATTCAGTTTGGTTTGGATTTACTTCGATGAGTTTTTCAATTTTGTACTGATGAACAGATCCATCCTTAGTTGTTAGTATAATGATTTCGTTACCTTTTAAGGCTCTAATGTTTCCCATAATCGATCGTTTATTGTGTCCGTAGATGATAATATTTCCTTTTTCTCCAGGCTTTGCTGACTGAGAAAGGTAAGAAGCCTCCGTATCGGAGATTGTCCAGTTTTCGTTATTAAAAAGTTGTTCAGTTATGGAGGTGTCAATAAACCATTGAATGAATATATGAGTTGGTATCATTCCAGATGTGTCACTCTGTTTTGCTTCAGAATATTGTTCAAGCAATTGTTTATCTAAAGAAAGAGCTTGATATTTCAAATGCCAATGCGCAGCAGAAATAAGCATAAAAAACGCCCCCACTAGCAAAAGTAGTGTTGGGGCGTCTTTATTTATTTTCTTGTCTTTGATTTTTTTACTTCTTTTTGACATTCAACACTAAGCCAGTAGAGAACATACCTGCTCCAGCTAATCCTAGTATAGACATCATAACATCTTCAGCGACACCTGTCTCAGCATAGGTTGTTGCACCTAAAACTTGACCTTCTGTTGAAGCACCAAGAACTTGTCCGTTTTCACTTGGAGTTTCGGAACAATTTGTTTCTTTGGTTATGTAGTGTGCATCGGAAGCAAAGCCATCAGGCATAACGTCTACGAAGTTATCACCTGTGTAGTCAAAGGAGACTTTTGCTTCACCGTTTGTGTCTGTAAACGCAATTTTTTCAACACCGTTGTATTTAAACACAACTCTTACATTTGCTTTATTCTGACCATTTTCTGTAATTTTTTCGATTGCAGTTACTGCATTTGAGTCACAGCTTGGGTCAATTGTAGAAAATGAATTTTTAGTATTATTTACTGGTGTAGGGGTTGGAGTAGGAGTAGGCTCTTCTTCACAATTTTCTGTAGCTGAGCATTCGATATATCCGCATTCACCATCTGATACTAAACCACCTTGATATCCGCACTCAGAAGGACAAGTTTCAACCTCTGGAGCATTTGCTTCACAAACAATTGGTCCACAGTTGCCTCTAATGGTTTCATCTTCTACTCTACAAGCATCGGAACAGGTTACTGTTTCTTCACAAACTGGTTCATCTTGGCCACAAGATCTGTCGTCAGTAAAGTAATCTGCTGTTCCTATTTCTGGAAATTCATGCCCGGCTGCAGGAGTACCATCCTCTTCAAAATGACCACTGTTACCATGTCCACTGCCAAAAGCAGCAGTACAAGGTTGGCTATAATGGAAATTATATGGATTGTTTTCTGCATGGGTTGCGTGGCAAAAACTAATTCCTTCAGGGAATCTTGCTTGACAATCTGCTAGGGAAGTTGGCCAAACAGTTTCAGCATTTGCGTTTCCAATTGGTTTACTTAAGACTAAACCGATTCCGGTTGCAATCATGAGTAAAGACAAAAGTTTTGTTTTATTCATAGGTTACTCTTTTTTTCTTTCTATGTGCTGTTTTAACTGGGTAGCACATTTAATGTCCCATAATTATATATTAATATATCAAATATATCAATAATATATCAAAT
This sequence comes from uncultured Pseudomonadales bacterium, assembly GCA_964620965.1. Classification (GTDB taxonomy): domain Bacteria; phylum Patescibacteriota; class Microgenomatia; order UBA1400; family PJMF01; genus VFLK01. The sequence goes on along the minus strand of CAZUHV010000002.1, from coordinate 156,660 downwards.
AATATCAATTGAATAATATATTAAAAAAAACAGAAATCAATAGGTTAGTATTAGTTATAAAAATTTCTATATACCTCTGAAATTGGGCTTGAAAAAAGCTATGAAAAAAAGGTACTATTAAATAAAGCACGTGAGTGGTGTTTTATTTTGCTGTGAGGCAAAAGTACGGTAAAGGTATGTCTAAACATAAAAAGAGTGTATTCATGATTGGTTGGGAATATCCTCCACATAATAGTGGAGGTCTTGGAGTCGCTTGTGAAGGACTTACCCATGCCCTTGCACAAGAAGAAACAAAGGTTCATTTTTCATTGCCATATGAATCAAAACACGCTGTTGGACATATGGATATGCATTATTGTGTTCATGATAACTGGAAGAATTCTCACTGTAATTGTCAAAAAAAAGGCCAGTTTTGTGTTCATACTCATTGGGAAGGGCCTCCATTTTTAGCTTACTCTTCTGACTTTATTGTTCCTGAAATGTGTCAGCAAACAGAAGTTCAAGACAATTCAGGCTATTCTTTTGATTTAAATAAGTTAAGAAAACTATCCACTAATCAGCTTGAAAAACAGGTTACAGAATATGCAGAAGTTGTTGGGAAAGTTGGTTCAGACCCAAACAAAAATTTTGAAGTAATTCATGCTCATGATTGGATGTCGTTTCCTGCAGGTCAGCAACTCAAGAAAGAAACAGGGAAACCACTTATTGCTCATGTTCACTCAACAGAGTTTGATAGATCGGGTCTTTCTGACGGAAATCAGTACATTGCTAATATCGAATACATGGGTATGAATCAAGCAGATCATGTTATTGCAGTGAGCCACTACACAAAAAAGTTGCTTGAGCAAAAATATGGAGTTGATCCAAAGAAGATTACAGTTGTTCATAACGGTATTTCTGACCTTCAATATCCCGTAGAAAAAGGAGTGCATCATTTTGCGCCAAAACGACCAGTGATTGCTTTTATGGGCAGATTAACAATTCAAAAGGGGGTTTCTTATTTCTTAGACCTTGCATATGAAGTTTTGAAGAAAATACCAGATGCTTTATTTGTTGTTGCTGGTAATGGAGATATGTACCATGAGCTTTTATCAAAAACTGCTGAAGGTGGTTTGAGTGCCTCTGTAGTATTTAGTGGTTTTGTGCGAGATGAGCAACGAAGAAAATTACTGAATAGGGCCGATGTATTTGTGATGCCATCGATTTCTGAGCCATTCGGATTGGTTGCTTTAGAAGCAGCGCAAAGGCATACCCCAGTTATTGTTTCTAAAAATGCTGGTGTAAGCGAAGTTTTGCCTCACGCAATTTCTTTAGATTTTTGGGATATCAAGAAGATGGCGGAATCTATCGTTGATTTAGTTTCACAAAAGGAGTTAGCTGAACGGCAAGTACAAGGTCAACTGAGTGATCTTGCAAAGCAAACCTGGAAATCTAGTGCTCAAAAAGTTCAAGAGGTGTATAAAAAAGCATTTTTGGGTCAAAAGTAATATGGCAAATGTATGTATTTATTTAGAGTTACATCAACCATATAGACTTGCGGACGTTTCAGTTTTTGATATTGGTTTGAAAAAAGAGTATTTTACTCGCCAAGAAGAGCTGAATAGAAAAATATTCCAAAAAGTTGCTCATAAATCATATATTCCAATGTTAACTTTGTTGCTTGATTTAGCAAGAAAAAATAAAGATTTTTATTTTAGTTTTTCTGCCACAGGGGTATTTTTAGAACAAGCTTTAGAATTTGCTCCTAAAGTAGTTACATTATTACAAAAACTTGTAAATACTGGGCAGGTTGAAGTATTAGCAGAAACATACCATCACTCTCTTGCAAGTTTGTATTCCCCTGAAGAATTTGAGTATCAAGTAAAACAGCATGACAAATTAGTAAAAAAATTATTTTCTGTTACGCCGAAGGTTTTTCGAAATACTGAGTTGATATATTCAAATGCTATTGGACAAGCAGTTGAGGATCTTGGGTATATTGCTTGTCTTACAGAAGCTGTTGATAGATATTTGAACGGTAAAACGAGAACTCAAGTGTTTGTTGGAAAAACAAAAAATAAACTTCCATTACTGCTTAAGCATGCCCAGTTGTCAGATGATATAGCATTTAGGTTTTCAGAAAAATCTTGGATTTCATATCCTCTAACCTCAGAAACTTATCTTGATTGGCTCGGGACGTATCAAGGGTCTGATTTAATAAATCTCTTTATGGACTTTGAAACATTTGGAGAACACCAGTGGGAAGATACTGGGATCTTCGAATTTTTCAAGGAATTTGTAGTGCAATCGATACGACAAAAAAGGAATGTGTTTGTAACACCAACAATGGTAATCGAGAGCTTGCAATCAAAGCAAGAATTACCTCTCTATGACGTTCCAGAGCCAATTTCTTGGGCAGATGTTGATAGAGATTTAACTGCGTGGATTGCAAATGACTTACAAAAAGATAGTCTCAAGAAAATGTATGAGATTGAAAAAAAGATTCATTTACAAAAAAACAAACAATTAGTTGCAGATTGGCGCAAACTACAGACAAGCGATCACTTTTACTACATGTGTACAAAGTGGGCTGCAGATGGAGACGTTCATGCATATTTTAGCCCGTATGACTCTCCTTATGAGGCATACAGGCGATTTTCAATAGTATTAGCTGACTTACAAGAAAGAATGATTTAAACTAAATATATGGCACGTGCATTAACGCTAGGAAACGGTTCGTTATTAGTTTGTTTAGACCAGTATGGTTTTGTAAGGGATTTTTATTATCCTTATGTAGGTCTTGAGAATCATGTTGCTGGTCACAAACATAAAATAGGCATTAGTGTTAACGATACTTTTTCTTGGCTTGACGATGGCTCTTGGGAAATATCACTAGGGTATAAACCAGAAACAATGGTCGGATATTTAGTTTGTAAAAATCAAAAGCTCAATGTTTCTCTTGTGATGGAAGACAGTGTATACAATGAAAGTAATGTCTTTTTAAGACAAGTAGACATTTATAATCATGGAGATGAATTTATAGATGTGAAACTATTTTTTCATCAAATTTTTCATATTAGTGAAACAAAAAAAAGAAATACCGCATTTTACGATCCAACTCATAACGCAGTTGTGCACTATAAAGGCAGGCGTGTATTCATTGTGAATGGGCGTACAGAGCAAGGGACTGCAATTGATGATTACACTGTTGGGGCGTATCAATATGAAGGCAAAGAAGGTTCGTATAAAGATGCTGAAGATGGTCATCTCACAAAAAATGCTGTAGAGCATGGGAGTGTAGACTCTGTTGTTCGATTTTGTACGTCTTGTGAACAAAAGAAAAAATCACGTGTATTTTATTGGATTACTGCAGCAAAGACACTAGAAGAAGCATACGAACTTAATGATATGGTTTTACGAAAAACTCCAGAAGGTATGTTGCATTCTACAGAAAGTTACTGGATTGCTTGGTTGGGTACTAAAAACGAAGATACAAAGCTTTTAAGTAAAGAACACAAACGCATGTATGACACTTCTCTATTTGTGTTGAGATCTCATTTTGATACTGGTGGTAGTGTTATTGCATCTGCAGATAGCGAGATGATTGAGTTCGGAAAAGATGACTATTCCTATATGTGGCCAAGAGATGCCGCATTTATCGTGGAATCACTTGATGCAGCTGGGTATCACGAGATCACAAAGGAATTTTTTCTTTTTTGTAAAGATGTCTTACATCCAGATGGATATCTGCACCATAGGTTTAGGCCAGATAAGGCATTAGGTTCTACTTGGCATTCAACAACGTCCCAAAGTGAATGGCTGAAAGATAAAATTTTGCAGCTCCCAATTCAAGAAGATGAAAGTGCAGCTGTAATACATGCACTTTGGAAGCACTATGAAGTAACCAAAGATTTAGAATTTATAGAATCTTTATATAAACCACTCATAGAAAAGATTGCTCAATTTTTGATTCATTTTGTTGATGAAGAAACCGGTCTTCCACTCCCCTCTTATGATCTCTGGGAAGAAAAAATTGGAGTTTCAACATATACCTGTGCTTGTGTGTATGGTGGGTTGATGGCGGCAGCTCATTTTTCTGAATTGCTTGATAAGCGAAACCATATGCGCGAATACAAAGAAGCAGCAAAAAAAATTAAAAACGCTGCACTAGAACACTTGTATAGTACAAAACTGAAGTCTTTTGTGAGAAATGCAAATTATGTTGAGGGTAAAGTTGTTTTAACGGAGATTGTTGATGCAAGCACTTTGTTTGGCTTATGGTATTTTGGCATGCTAGACCAAGATCATGGATTGTTTAAAGACACACATAAACAGGTTATGGAGCGACTTTCAAATCCAGCAACTGTTGGAGGCATTATTCGCTACGAACATGATAATTACTTTAAATCTACAGATAAATCAAATCCTTGGTTTATTACTACTTTGTGGGAAGCTCAAAGAAGATTATCAAAAAAACAGGTAACTCAAGAAGACTTAGATTTTGCTTTGCAAACATTTGATTGGGTTTGCGGTCATAAATACCCATCAGGAATATTAGCAGAGCAAATGAATCCATATACAGGCTCATCAGAGTCTGCTACTCCACTCGTGTGGAGTCATGCGGTTTATATAAAAACTGTTCTTTTGTATCTGCAAAAAAAGAAAGATTTAGAACTTGAAGCAGCTGGAATTGCTCTACCAGTTCATGAATTATAATTATGGCAAAATACTTTTTAGCAGTTGATGGAGGTGGAACTAAAACAGATGCAGTCTGTGCAGATGAGAATGGAGCTGTTGTAGGAAGAGGTTTAGCAGGTCCTACAAACCTAACTTCTACTTCTGTTGGGGCAGCAAGTTTCAACTTGATTGAAGCAATTAGACAGGCAATAGAGATGCTTCCAGAGTCTGAACAAACAGGTTTTGAAGTTTTAGTGATGGGTCTGGCTGGCATTGATTCTCAAAGTGAATATGAACAGTCTTATGAAGTTTTTAACAGGGCAATTGCACACTATAAAATCAAAAAATTCCAATTAATGAATGATAGTATCATTGCATTAAAGAATGGTACAGACAGTGCTGATGCTGTGATTATGGTTGCTGGTACGGGAAGCATTTGTTATGGCGTTAACCAAGCTGGTGGATATGCAAAAGTTTCTGGTATGGATTACTTGCTTGCAGATCAAGGTTCGGGCTATGATATTGGAAGACATGTTTTAAGAGAAGCTGTAAAAAGTTTTGATGGAAGACGCTCGAAAAGTATGTTGGAAGACTTAGTGTGCGAACATTTTAGAATAGCATCTATTGCAGATTTAAAGACTTCAGTTTACCATCCTCCATTAACTAAAATCGAGGTTGCTGAGTTAGCTCTGCTTTGCTCAAAAGCTTTTGAACAAGGAGATGCAATTGCAAAAGATATTTTTGATTGGACAGTGCAGGATATTATTACAATGATTCAGACTGTTGCAACAAAATTAGAATTACAAAAATTTGATTTAGTGCTTTCTGGAGCTGTCCTGAGTGTAGACTATATTTATACTCAAGTTTCTGAACAACTAAAGGCAGTATATCCACAAATCAAGATTATTGTTCCAGATACTGCACCTGTTTTTGGAGCATTAAAAATGGCTATTGCTGAAAAAAACTAGTTTTTCAGAAAAAAATTATTTTTCTTGTCTCACTTCGAGTTTTTCGAACCACCCGCGTCGGAATAATATCCCAATAATTGCATACACGCCAATGTCTGTCCAGCTGTCGTCGATTGACTCATTTTCTGGTTGGTTTGGGCTCATAAGGAGATTTTTAAGACGTTCTGCTTTTTCGCTAATTCTGAAAGTTATTCCAAGTTCTTTTATGGAGATTATGTTGCCCTTACCATAGTCCTTATGTTTTTTTAAGAAAGTTGCCAGTAGTTCTGCTGCAACTTGTTCGAATGCCTCATCAAGATACTTTGGTGTTTTCTGTTTTGACATTAGTAACCCTTCTAAAAGTGATTTTCAAAATATAAGATTACTAATTTATATCGAAGATGGCGCTACTGTGCAAGTGAGAAGTTAATAAGATTACGAAACCCCTAATAGCTCTTTGATTTCTGTGATTTTGTTGAGATCAAATTCAAGTATTTCATTTTGTGTAAAGCAATGCCCAATGAGCAGTTTTTTTTCTTGGTCAAGTTCGTATGGTTTTACAGTTCTGGTATTTTGTTGTTCATCTTTAAATGTTAACAGGTTGCCATCATTGATTGCTTTTAAGATAATGGAAAAAATTGCTTGTTGCTCAAGGTTTTTATCTTGTTGAGTATTTGTAAGGTATTTGAAGGTTGTTAAGAAAGCGTGTACGTGTGGATCAATAATAATGAAGTTCTGTGCAAATGGCTTGGTTAATACAATCCCCTTTAGGCTTGTACATCTTGAAAGTGCAACATAGGCTTGTCCATGTGCAAATGTTCCCCAACCAAAGTCGATAATAACATTATCAAATGTTTTTCCCTGACTTTTATGAATTGTGATTGCCCAAGCTAGTGTGAGTGGATATTGGGTATATGTTCCTACAACTTCGGTTTGCAATTTGTCGGTTGCGGGGTTGTATTGCATGTTAAACATTTCCCAAGTATATGGCTCAACTTGAACCTCATGGCCGTCTTCTAGTTCTACAGTAATGAAATCCGAACCACCTTTTGTATCTGCCTGAATAGCAGTAATTTTTCCCAATGAGCCATTTACCCATCTGCCCTTTTTATCATTGGCAACCATCATAATTTGAGCCCCAGTTTTTAGCTCTAAAGTTGCGGATGTTGGTAAATATTTTGCATCAAATTTCCCATCTGCTTTACCAGAATAGGTATAGCGCTCATTAAAAATTTTTGCCAAATGGTATTCATTAATTTTCTGTGCAGTTTTGTTTGTTGTTGTTAGTGTTATGAAGAATTTATTACTTGGGGTTTCAAACTGTGGATCAAATCTAGAATTGAGTTTTTCAAGTTGCGGTTCTGATACTGCATTTTCTCGCATTGCTGCAAGTATTTCTATAAATTCTTGATCACTTTGACGATATATTTTTTTTAGTTCTATAAATGTTAGTTCAAGCTCTTCAAAAACATTTGAGGAAAAAAAGTATGGAGTTTTATAGTAGTTTGTAAAAATATCTTGCTCTTTTGTAGTAACAACGGGAGGAAGTTGATGCAAATCTCCTATAAAAACCATTCGAATTCCTCCAAATGGCTCGTTTTCGTTTTTTCCATGCATTCTTAAAAACTGATCAATACAATCAAGAAGATCGGCTCTAACCATAGAAATTTCGTCAATCACAATAGTGTCTAGTTTTTTGTAGAGTCCTTTTTTATCTTTTTTTCTATAAAATTTATAAATTTTTTGAACAGTTATATCTGGTCTAAATCCAAAGAATGAGTGTATTGTTTGTCCTTTAATTGTTAGTGCAGCAACTCCGGTTGGGGCCAGTACTGCAATATTTTGTTTTGTTTTTGAACGCCAGTACTCTAGTAGAGTGGATTTTCCTGTTCCAGCATTTCCAGTTATAAAAATATGTTTTTTGCTATTTTCTAAAAGATCAAGTGCTTTTTGTGCAGTGGTGTCGATGACTGGTTTTGGCATGAAGCACCATTGTACCGTATATACATTAGAATAAAGTACCAGTAAAAGGATATTTTATTTATATCTGCATAAATGCTGCAGTAAATGCTTTAGTTGTAAGGCTTGCTCCAGCAACTGTATCGAGTTGAGAAATTTCTGAAACTTTTTTACCGATTATTGTTTTTTCAACTTCTGCAACAAACTTTTTTTGATAAGCGATACTGACATCATTTTTTGTTTCAATAGTCATCTCAAAACTTGTAATAGTATCGTTTTCTACTGCGATAGTAATAGTATTAATTTCTTGTCCTGCAGGGCTTTCATACTCAAGTTTGGTGCTCAATTTATTTTCAGCTTTTGTCCATGGGCTTTCTGCAACTGCCACTTGTTCTGTTTCTGTTTTTCCAGGAGTTTCTAAAAATGAGAGCATAGAAGAATTACTGAGGATTGTGCCTAGATATACTCCTCCTGCAACAGCAAAAACTGCACCGATTAACCAGACTTTTTTTGTCATATCTTTACTCCTTTTTTTTAGTTTCTAATTTCATTATAGTATGAGTATGAGATTTCTTAAACCATCTGAGATTACAACATTGTTTTTAGGCTTTTTATATGCTTTAGCAGTGTTATTAAAGGGTTCTAGTTTTTATTCTGCAGAGTTAACAAGATTTTTCATATTAGGGGCAAGCTTTGTTATTCCTACTTTTTTATTTATGAAGTTGAGGGATATTAAAGTTCAGTGGGATAATATTGCAATTACCCTTTTAATTTTGTTACTTCTTGCTGACCCCTCTGCTCCTACTCTGCTTGTAGTTGCGCTGGGTTTGCTAACATTTTTATTTAAAATTTTTATTCGTGTGCAACATCACCCGATTTTTAATCCTGCTGCAGTGAGCTTGAGTTTATTGTATCTGTTTGGATTAACTACTACTTGGTGGGGAGTTAGTTTTTCTCCCCGATTCACTGAGTTTGGTATTAGTGCTGCAATGTTGATCACTCTTCCAGTTGGTTTATATATTATTAAAAGATATCAAAAGATTCCAACATTAGTCGCAACCACAGCAAGTTTTTTATTTCTTGGATATCTGCTTCAAGGAAGTTTTCCAATTACAACAATTTTAGAAGGTACATTTGCTTTTTTCCTGTTACTTATGGCAACCGAACCAAAAACAACTCCACTTATAGACGCCCAAGAATGGGTATATGGGGTAATTCTTGGAGGAACTCTTGCAGTTTGGTCCGCGTTTAAATTACCATTACCATATCTTATGAACTTACTTATTCTGAATGTTCTGTTTAGCATCTTTAAATTTGTCCAGTTAAAAAGGGCGACCAGTGCTACACTTGCATAGCAATCTATGCAAAAAGTATTAAAGACAATTCCATTTACTCCTAAAAAATATAAGGAGATGCAACAAAAAGTTACAGAACTTTCTGAAGAACGAGAACAAGTGATGCAACGTTTAGTAGAAGCTCGTGCAATGGGAGATCTTTCAGAAAATGGTGCGTACAAATATGCTAAGTTTGAGCTTGGAAATGTTTCAAGGGAACTTCGAAGATACAAACAACTTTTACTACAAGGTTTTCCAGCTCCCAAACAGGCTACTCCTAAAGGTTTGATTGATTTTGGGAGTACGGTAACGGTTGAGAAGTTAGACGAAACTAAAAAGCAAAAAACGTTTTTAATTGTGAGTGAACATGAATCAGATCCATCGAAAGGAAAAATTTCTTATACAAGCCCAATTGGAAAAGCATTATTGCGTAAAAAAGTTGGCGATCAAGTTATTGTTCAAACTCCAACTGGAGAGACCAAATTTATTATTATAAATATATCATAACTTAAATTCAATAATATCAAAAATTTTTTTTAGGTGTAGATTACATATTGAAGATACATAGTAGTGGGTAATCCTTAGAAAGGTAATATGTCCCTGCATAGTATTGAATCACACCTTTTTGCAGAGTCTCAATTAGGTTTGAGATCAAATGAAATCTTGATAGCAAATAAAGATGTTCCCTTAAGTAAGTTAGTTAAAACTGGATTGTCTGCTGGCAAGCTTCCTCTTGCTGAACAAAAATCTCACGGAATGGATGAAGCATATTTTCGCTGGCAAGCCATTCGATTAGCGGGAGTTCCACTTAATGGCAAAAAAAATGAAACAAGAGTTACTTGTAGAACGGGTTTAGAGGGATATTTTGTGGGATCTGTAGAATCTCCTGAAAAGTTAGCAACTGAGTTACTCGAAATTGGAGAGCAAATTTGGAAAGGCATTAGGTTGCTACATAAGTTAAATTACTCTAAAAGAAAGAGATTAGAAGAAACAATTCTTGGTAAAGGTTATTCTAGTGATGCAGCATTTGAATGGGCAGCAGTGCTTGGAGCTACGATTGCCCGTTTACGAGCCAAACTTTTGTATAATAAAGTTGGTCAAGAGTTTCAATTCTCAACAAGACAAGAAATCAATGGTTTGCCAAAAATAATTTATAGAGTAAACGAGCTTGATTCAGGATTAGTGCAAGCATATAAATTACCAATCGCCGATAAACAGACAATAGTAATTGATAGTTTTGGTTCTGGGGATGAACAAAAATTATATTGGGAAACTGTGCAAAACATTGGTATTTTTGGCCATCCTCTAGTGAGAGCTTTGTTAAGAGAAATGTATAAATAGCTGGTATACTGATACTTTGGGAATAGATAACAAAAGGAAAATATGGCAGATGTTTCTCAAGCTGCAGTAGAACTGCATAAAAAAAATCAAGGAAAACTAGAAGTTACTTCGAGGGTTTCTATTACTAACTCAGCTGAGCTTTCATTAGCCTACACACCAGGTGTGGGAGCAGTTTCTAGAGTTGTTGCAGAAAATCCAGAGCTTTCTCGTGAGCTTACTTTAAACGGAAGAACTGTTGCAGTAATTTCTAACGGAACCGCTGTACTTGGTTTAGGCGATATCGGCCCAGAGGCAGCTTTGCCTGTCATGGAAGGAAAATCATTGTTGATTAAACAGTTTTCTGGATTAGATTCATTTCCTCTTGTGATTCGTACAAAAAAGAGTGAGGAAGTTATTGAGTTTGTTCGACAAGTTGCGCCAACTTTTTGTGCCATAAATTTAGAGGATATTAAAGCTCCAAACTGTTTTGAGATAGAAGAATCTTTGCAAGATTTAGGAATTCCCGTTTTTCATGACGATCAGCATGGAACTGCAATTGTTGTTGCAGCAGCATTGATGAATGCTGCAAAAGTTGTTGGAAAAAACTATGAAGATTTACGAGTTGGTGTAATTGGTGCTGGTGCAGCAGGATTGGCTGTTTCAAAGATGCTACTTGGAGTTAATTGTAGAGCTGGTAGTTGTTCTTACGTTGCTGGTCTACCAAGAGTAAAAGATTTGGTTGTATTTGATAGTAAAGGAGCAATTTTTTCTGGAAGATCTGATTTAAATGTATACAAACAGGCAGTCGCTGGTATCAGTAATAAAACGCAGTTACAGGGAAGTCCAGAAGAAGTACTTAAGGGATTTGATGTCGTTGTGGGAGTATCTGGACCAGGTTCTATCTCTCAAGAGTTAGTAAAAAATTTGGCTGAAAAATCTATAGTATTTGCAATGGCAAATCCAGATCCCGAGATTATGCCTGATTTAGCAAAAGAAGCAGGTGCATACGTTATTGCAACTGGAAGAAGTGATTTTCCAAACCAAATAAATAATATTTTGGCTTTTCCTGCAATTTTTAAGATTGCTCATACACTACAACTTAAAAGAATTACAATGGAAGTTAAGATAGCTTTGGTACAGGCTCTTGCTTCGCTGATAGAAGAACCAAGCAGGGAAAATGTTATAGTTTCACCATTCTATCCAAATTTGGTTGATACGCTGGTAGAAAAAGTTGTAGCGAAGCTTCAGTAAATACTTATTGCCTAAAGGTACTTTTGGTTGTTACTATGTACTCTGGCATGAATATTAAAGATTTACCTTTTAATTCTTTTCGAGATTCGAAACTTTGGGAAAAATTTATTTTGGAAAAGTTAGAACCTTTTGAAAAAAATCTTACAGAATACCTGAAGTATTGGTATACAGAAAGTCAAGAAAACAGTAATGCATACCCAAGTCAAGGGTTGCTGAAAACCCCGTTTGATTTCTTGGAATATAAACAGCGTGGCATGCTCCCTGTAAAAGAAATGATTACGATTTTAAGAGTTCGTCAATATTTTCTCGAGATTTTTAATCATCCAGAAAGAATTTCAGCTTTAAAAAAAATTCAAAAGAAACCATTTGTTGCTCCTCCCAAAATTAAAAGCAAGGTAATGGAACAAACAATTGCAGAAGAATTGGCACTTTCTATTTCTGATTTAGGTATAAGAGTTGTAGGTTCTCAGCGTGAGAGAGTGTCTCGAAAGTTTAGACTAAATAATGGTCCTTTTGTTAAATTAGGAAAATATGCACGCTCGATACTGGTTGGTTCTGCAATGCCCGATGCTTGGGGAAGTGTGTATGCGATTTCAACAATGGCACAGTGCCTTTCTCTTATTGGAGTTCCAAGAAATGGTCCATTTAATGAAATTTCTCGTCAGGTAGATTTAGCAAAGCAAGTTTTTACAGCATTAGAAGAAAGCGAAGTGTTGATTGGTCGTAGTTATTATGAAAAACAATTTTTACTTGATCACTGGAAGCACAATGTTATGGGAGTACTTGATGCTGATCCAGCAAAAGCAATTATACGAGGAAAAGCTTTATATAAAATTGGTATTAGAACTTTTAGAGTGTATTCACCAGAACCTGGTTTGTCTGTAGTTAGAACAGTCCAGGCTTTAAGGAAAGAGTTTGGCCAAGAAGTTGAAATTTTTGCTGGTCAGGTAGTAGATGTTTTACAAGCAAAACAAATAGAAGAAGCTGGTGCTGATGGTCTATACATTGGTATTGGAGGCGGTGGAAGGTGCATAACTGGGGTAAGAAGTGGCAGTGTTATTGATTGGCCAATTTTGCTTTGGGAACTTCGTGGTGAGATCTCGATACCAGTAATTGTAGAAGGTGGAGCGAGTGATCACATTGCAACTACTCTTGCGCTCGGAGCTTCTGGAATTGGAGTTTCTCGCGCAGTTGCTGGAGGCACAGTTGAGTCTCCTGGTGGGATGTTGTATTACGTTGATGAAGGCGGTGAGTATTTCAAACCATATGGAGGTGAGGCCTCAGCTCGAACAAAATATTTAGATAACAAAATGCTTCCATTTCAAATGCCATCATTTGTTGAAGGCGAGATCAAAAAAGCGTATAAAAATCATTTGCCATACGGAGTTCCAACGGTTCCATTTCATGTACATAACCTAACAGAAGACATAATTTTATCGCTAGTTTTTAGAAGTGTTGAAGATATTGAACAATTTCAGGCTTTAGATCCATCTCCAATTAGAAGAAATACCCCACAAGGAACGTGGCAACAGAATACACACTAGTGAATAGTGAGTGTTTTTAAAAACTAGATGAGAGTTGAATAAATCCTCCGTTATAAACATTGAACCAATAAGATGGCCCGTTTTGCATTGTTTCTGGATTTATTGTTTGAACAACTGCATATGCATTTGATGCCCAGCCTGTTACATCTTTAATTTTATATGGAAATTCTCTTTTCAAAAAAAGTTCCGTGATATTGAGGTATGGTGTTTCTGAAAAACTTTCTCCTGTAGCTTTAAATACAAGAAAGTCTGTTGTGTTAAGAGATGATTTTTTCAAAAAGAAGTATTTATTATCTGGAGACCAAGTATTAAATGGGATACTAATTGTTTCCCCACTTTGTAGTTTTTCAGAAAATAAAAATTCTTTTGGCTTAATTTCAGAATTTTTTTCATCCACAATCTGTAGTTGATTAACTTCTGTTTTGTAAACGGTATAGTTCTGATTTTTTACATCTAAGGTTAGTAAAAATTCTCCCTGAGGTGCGATTTGAGTTGCAGAAGTTGTTTGAGATTCGATTCTAATTTGAGGAGTTTGGACTGGTTGAGTATTTTGGTTAGTTTCATACTCTAGAGTATCAAGAATCATTGTTTCTGAGGCACTTATCTGAGTGCTTTGTTCTTTGTTCAGCAGATACTTTGCTCCAAAAAACGATCCTAGAAACACAAGAACAAAGAAAAATAAAAAAAGAAAAACTGTTTTTATTCTAGGCATTTTGGTGTTTCCCCTTGAATTATTTCTAATTCATCGCAAATTGTAATTTCAGTTCCAGGATTTTCTGAAGTTGCACGAGTCGTTGTTGCAGTAGTAGCGGGTGTTGTCCAGTCATAGAGAACTTTTGCATCTATGGTTCTTAAGTTCACACATCCATGACTCATAGCATGACCAAAATTATTATGCCAGTATGTTCCATGCAGACTAAATCCGCGATCTTTAGAGACTTCAGAATTGTAGAAGAACATGATATATGGCACATTTGGTAGATAGTAATAATCATTTCCACTACCTCCAGACATTTTTTGTGCACGAATTTTTATCCAAATTTTGAAAGTTCCAGTTGGAGTTCTTCCCCACTTTCCCGTAGAAACTAAAGTTTGAAAATAAAGCTCGTTGCCTTCATATGCATAGAGTGTTTGGTTTTTAAGGTCTACATAAATATGTTTTTTAATATCATTTGTTTCAAGTTCTGCTTGTGACTCAACGCCAAGTACCTGGTTTGGAATCATTGCATCTTCATTTGAGAGGTATATTTTTGGTGGGGAAATTTCTTGACCCAAAAAAGTTGCTGTTTGAGTATTATCAACTTCTGTTTCAAGGTTTTTAATACAAGAAATTGAGTTTGCACAGTACTGTTTTTTAGGAAGAAAAACAGAAGCAAAACCAAGTAAAAAAAATACCGCCGATAAAATAAAAAAAGTGATTTTCTTCACAACTTTAAGGATAGCATAGTTTAGCTATAGTATTGTGTTTAAATTATGTTATGATCTATTTCTAATATCACAAAAGTATGCACACAACTATTATTGTTGTTGATAATCCAAAGACATTTCCGCTTTCCTTAGAAAAAATTAAGATTGTATCTTCTAGAGATTACTTAACTTCTTCTGAATATTCTGGGCAACAAAAGGCTACAGTGTATAACTTGTGTTCTTCGTACAAATACCAATCATGGGGATATTACGTATCCTTACTTGCAGACGCAAGAGGCCATAAAGTGTTTCCAAGTGTCTCTGCGATTCAGGACTTTAAATCGCAAACAATTATTAGATCTATATCGGAAGAACTTGAACTTTTGTTTCAGCAGTCGCTCAAGCATATTAAGTCAAATAAGTTTGAGTTAAGTATTTACTTTAGCAGAAATATAAGTAAACAGTACGACAAACTCAGCAAAGAGCTCTATGATTTATTTCAGGCTCCACTACTAAAAGCGAGTTTTGTGAAGCATGATGGTGTTTGGGAAATTCAAAATTTATCTCCGATTAGTATTAGCTCAATTCCTGAGTCTCACATGGAATATTTAATTGATTTTGCAAAAGACTATTTTTCTAAAAAAGCTCATTCAAAAAGACAAATTGTACGTCCATATATTGATCTTGCAATTTTAGTTGATCCTCAAGAAAAAGAGCCTCCTTCAGACCAAGCAGCTTTGGATAAATTTATTAAAATTGCAGATACGATGAATATTAGGGCAGAGCTTATTACGAAAGATGATTATGAAGATCTTTCGAGTTATGATGCTTTGTTTATTCGTGCAACAACTGCGGTAAATCACTATACTTACAAATTTGCCCGGTTTGCACAAACAGAAGGTATGGTAGTTATTGATGATCCAATCTCAATATTGAAGTGTACAAATAAGGTATATCTTAATGAAATACTTACTCAAGAAAAAATTTTAACTCCAGAAACTCATATTATTTACAAGAAAAACTTAAAAAAGGTATCTCAAGAAATACAGTATCCTTGTGTTTTAAAACAGCCCGATGGATCTTTTTCAATGGGAGTCACAAAGGCTAATTCAAAAGAAGAATTTTTAGTTAAAGCTTCTGAATTATTGAAAGATTCAGATGTTGTGATTGCACAGAAGTTTATGCCAACAGAGTATGATTGGCGCATTGGAGTTTTAGATGGTAAGCCATTATTTGCATGTAAATACTATATGGCTAAAGACCATTGGCAAATTTACGACTGGACAAATGAAGATAATAATTGGGGAAAGTATGAAACTCTTCCGATATATATGGTTCCAAAAAAAGTTGTTGAAACGGCATTAAAAGCTACAAAATTTATTGGAGATGGGCTGTACGGAGTTGATCTAAAAGTTGTTGATGACATGGTATATGTAATCGAAATAAACGACAATCCAAATCTAGATTCTAATTCCGAAGATAGGGTTTTAAAAGATGAGCTATATACAACTGTTTTGGAAAGTTTTGTACAACGATATAATAAAATAACTCAAATTAAGAGTGTTATTATTTAAATTTTTTTATGGGTAATTTAGGCTCGAATTATGAAAAATTTGCTCGAAACTCCACTTGGTATTGAAATAGAAACAGCAGTTGTTTCAAAAAACTCTTTTGAGATAAGTTCTGTTGCAGACAAAATTCTTGAAGCTATAAATGGTGAGCCAAGCGTTGAGTTTGTAGATGGACCAATAACTTGGTCCAATGAATTGGTCAATCATGTAATTGAATTCAAGGTATCAAAACCAGGCGTGCTTTCAAAAGAAATGGCAGATCAGTTTCATACTGCAATGCAAAAATGTAATGTAATTGCTGATAGATTTTCAGCCTTGCTATTGCCAACAGGAGCTCATCCATTTATGGATCCAAAAACACAAACCCAACTTTGGCCAGGAAAATACCATGAGCACTATCTTGCATACCATACTGTTTTTAACTGTTATACTCATGGTTTTGCAAACTTGCAAAGTGTACACATAAACATTCCTTTTAACACTGAAGCAGAATTCGCAAGATTATTAGCTGGAATTAGGTTAGTTTTGCCACTTATTCCTGCGTTGGCTGCATCATCTCCTTTTTTGGAAGGAAAAAATACAGGTTTTATAGATAGTCGTTTAGAAGTGTATAGAACAAATCAAAAAAAGGTTGCTTCTATAACAGGAAAAATTATTCCTGAACAAATCTATGATTTTGCTTCTTATCAAGCAATGCTAAAAGGCATGTATACAGATATAGCTCCTTATGACAAAGAGAAAATTTTACAAACAGAGCAGCTCAATTCTAGAGGTTGTATAGCAAGATTTGATAGAAATACACTAGAGATTAGACTTATCGATGCACAGGAATCTCCTGATGTAGATATCGCGGTTTCATCAGCAGTAGTATTTATTTTAAATGAGTTAGTTTTGGAAAGATGGATGTCATTTGAAGCACAAAAAACTGTTCCTACAGATGAATTGTATGAAATACTTACTGCTACTATTAAAGATGGTGAACTTGCGATTATTTCAAATGAAAAGTATTTAGAACAGTTTGGTATTACACAACCAGTTAGAGCTCAAGAATTATTACAAATAATACTCTCCCCTTTTATGAAACAGTTACGGTTGCAACATTCAGAGTTTGCTCAGATTTTGCAAACCATTTTAGAAAAAGGTCCATTAGCAAGAAGAATACTTAAAAGTTGTTCTTCAAATCCAACAAAGGATGAGATTATTCAGTTGTATACCAAAATTGCCGAATCTTATAAAAATAACAAGCAGCTAGCCTAAATATGCAGTCGCACGTTATTTCCAGATAAAGCTGAGACAATCCATTCATCTTTGGAAGTTCTGCTTTGAGCGGGAGTAGTGAGGCAGGTATGGAGAGAGCTTGCCCCTGCATCACCAAGTTCCGTCCAATATGAAGGAACAATATCACCCATATATTCAACCATAATAAAGTATTTTTTCTTGTCTGAAAGATATAACCTTGCAAGGTAATATTTAGCAGCAGTAGCTAGAGCTAAAGCTTCTAGGGCAAGTTTCATTTTTTGGGATTCTGTCATTTGTTGAAAGCTTTTAAGACTTATATCTTTAAAACGAGTAAAAATAGCAAACGCTTTCCATTCATTAGTTATTTTTCCAGAAACTAACTGATTGAATAAGTCCTGAGTTTTTGCATCAAATTGTGCAATATTGTGTAACTGACCAAGTTCCTGAGGAGTAATGCCATTTATGAGATTTTGTGGATTTCTAACGGTTAGTAACGGTCGAATCCTTGCAGTAATAGTTCTGTATTGTTCTTCGAAATTTTCTAGGTTGATCTCTACTTCTGGATTATGTGTTTTCATACTGCGATTGTATCACAGTTTAGAAATTGTAAAGTATAAAATGTTTACTCTGTTATAGCAACTTTTTTTCCACAATGAGGCCAAGCCCCAACTCCGTTTTTTGAGATTGTATATGCAGTAGTTCTAATAGCTTCTTCTGCATTAAAACGAAGGTCAGGATTTTCATCTAAGCCCATCGCTTTTCTAGTTGATCTCCAGGTACTTGCAGAGAACTGAAACATACCACCATATAAACCATTTTTAGAAAGTGCATTTGGATTATAGTGAGATTCACAGTTTGCGATAACTTTTAAAGCATCACTTGAAATACCATACTCAGCGGAGTATTTAGTGAATAACTGTTCTAGCTCCTCTGGAGCTGCTACAGGTGCTTTTTTCACAACGGGTTGAGGAGTTACTGGATCTTGTTTCTCTACAAATAGTTCCAAATCAATTTTTTTTTCACTTATAGACAGGGTTTTGGATTGTGGAAACTCAATACTAGAGATTGCTTCACAGCGAACTTGTTGTTGATTCTGTATTTGTAATTGAGAACTGAGTGTTTGATTTTGATGTGTTGCAAGTCCTAAAGGAAGCACCGCAATCATCATTCCAGACATAAAGTTTTGTTTCATAATTTTTTTTGGGAGGATTTTTTGTCTTTGATGTGATAAATAGTTGTATTATTTTAGTGACATCAAACAGCATTATTATACAACAAAACTGCTCAAAAGTCAATTTTATAACCTATCTTTTCCAACAATAATAAGAATATCAGATTTTGGTTCTTTTTCACTACTTGGCAGTTCTGTTTCTACAGTTACATTTAATGTTTTTGCAATTTCTTCCGCTTTATCAGAGTATTTCCCACTGATATCAAATACTCTAGTTTCTTCATATGTATTTTCTTGAGCATTTTCTTTTTCTAGGACCTCGAACTCAAATGGAAGTGAGGATAATGATTTTTCGACACTACTAGTAATTCCAGGCGTTTCTGTGCCGTTATATAACACAATAGTTGGCACAGGTTCAGCTTCTTGCTCTGTTTCTGCAGCACTGTCGGTTGTGGTGTTACTAATAGTTTGTTCAAGTTGATTTTGAGCAGTAGTGTCAGATTGAATTGGTGAGACTTCAATAATCTTTTTTATAGACGGCCTGTACAATATGGCCTTTTTTTCTTCAATATAGAGGAGAACTTTGTCTCCATTTTCTGCATTCTTGAAAAAGCTTTGGGGTTCAAGTTTTTCTTTTTCTGTTACTGTTGCAACTGTTGGTAAAGAATTAGGTAATAGCATAATTTCCCCAATTTCTGTTACTAATTGTGTGACTTCTGTTGTAGAGTTCTTTTTTACTACTTGAGAATATTGCCAGTAAAAATATGCTGCTGTTGCAGTAATAGCAACAAATAAAACAATGAGTACAGCTGTTCCAAAAAGTTTCTTTTTAGTCATAAATTCCTGTATCGCTGATCATACTATAGTTTCCTCATGACAAGCAAGTAAAGTATATGTCATTATTATATATAGTATGAAACAACTTATCTGTCGAGTCACAGCTTTCTTTTTGTTGGTCTTTTTTTTGTTTATTCCCCAGTCTGTTTTGGCAGATTTTTCTAATGCAACAGTTCGACCAGAGAGAAATAAGGTTTCAAGTGTTCCTCTTCCAGTTTTGATTACAGCAACAGTTTCAAGTGTAGGAGTTACTGAAGATCAAGTAGCTGTTACGATTTCAAATTTATGGACAATATCAAGTGTAGCGAGCTCATATACAGTTTCAACTTCAGGTCTACCAAGTGGTATTACTGCATGGCCAGGTATTGGAACAGCAGTTCAAAAATCTGGGCAGACAGTAGTGTTTCCAAGTGGGGATCTATCTGTTGGAATAACGTATGGTTTTTATATCACTGGAGGAATAACTAACAACCCAAGTACTCAAGGAAGTTCTAGTGAATATATTTGGCAGTTAGAAACAAGGCAAGGTGGTTCTCAAGTTGATCTAGTCGACATAGTTGTTCCAGTAGTTTCAAACGATCAAATAGTTGTTACAGGTCAAGTTTTGCCTCCTATTTCTGATTTTTCTGCAGTTATTAGTACGCAGGATTCAGTAACTCAAATTCCTCAGAATACGCAGATTGAGTATGTGATCACTTATGGAACTGAGTACGATTTTTCAACACCTCTAACGATTGTCGCAGAATGGGAACAAGGGACGATTTTTGGAGCTGGTTCTCCATCAGTAGACCTTTTTGAGTACGTAGCTGGGAGTGCCACTGATGCTTATAATAATACAGAGCCGGTTATCAACTTAACCAACAGAACAATTACTTGGACGATTTCAGCAATTCCTGGTAATACTCAAAACCAAACAGTCTCATTTATACTAAAAACTACAGCTCAATATACAGGGTCCTCTGAAGTAACAGCTCAAGTGAATAGTCGTATTACAAATCCAGTTACCACAACAGACAGTACAAGTGAAGTGAGTTATAAGTATGTTTCAAGCTCTTCTGGATCTTCGACTTCAAATACTGGGAGTACACCTACCCCAACTTCTTCGCCGGCTGCAAGTACAACAAGCCAAACAGCAGTTACTACAACTGCATCTTCGGGGTATGTATCATACAAAATAGTTGCGGTAGAGAGCACATCTGCTGAGTTGCAGGTTATTTTGAATACTCCTGGTACTCTAACTGCGACGGTTTACTCAGTTGATGGGACCAAGTTAGAGGTGTTTGAGTCACTACAAATACAGAAGGTCCACAGCTTGGTTTTAGATAATTTGTTTCCAGATAAAGAATACCATGTCTTATTGAGTTCAATTCAAAATGGAGTTCAAAGTAGCTCTGAACGACTAGCATTTTTAACAGCAAGTGACTCATATCCAGTAACACTTACTTCTTTTACAGTTAGTTCGAAAGGAAAACCTATTTTTTCTCCTTCCTTAGGTGATCCGGAATATTTACTCATTCCTGCAGGAAGTGAGCTTGAAGTTATTTTGCCACTGTTAGAAGGTTTTGATACAAAGTCGGTAACTTTATATCTACAAACAATAACAGATATTGATTTAGGCTTAGTACTTGGAGAATCACAGTATGGATCTCAGATAAGCCAAATCCAAAACGGGATTTGGTCTGGGTCTTTGACCATTCCACACATTCCTGGAAAATATCAGGTGTATCTAACTTTAGAATCATTTGCTGGAAGCAAAAAAAATATTAGTCTAGGAAAGTTGTTAGTAGTACAACCTTTTTCTGTATATGATTCTGCCTCAAAACTTCCGATTGAACGAGCTAAAGTGAACATAAAAAAATATAATGAGACTACAAAATTATATGATTTTTTTGAAAAATATGTTACAAACTCAGCAGGTAGCATTGACATTATTTTTCCTAAAGGCAAGTATTTTATTGAGGTTGAAAGTACTGGGTATGTCCCTCAATCTCTAGAATTTGACACTACAAACGCAACTTTTTACCCACAACTGTATTTAGAAAAAGAATACTTTCCATACTTTAAAACTGTGGAATATCATGTTGAAACAGCAAAAATAAAGACTGAGTTATTTGTTACCTTTTTGAAAAAGGAATCTGAGTCTCATGCAACGCTGACATTGATTACACTGCTAACTTTATGTATTACTACCCCGCTTACTTTGTTTGGATTTTTAACCCGATCTCATTTTTCGGTAAGAACATTACTGCATTCTGTTTTGCACCACCATAGATTTATTTTTAGTAAAAAGAAGACCTTAGTTGTTGGTGGAAGTCAGTATTATAAAATTAAGCTTGTTGATACTCAGACTGAGCGGTTGGTGAGAAATGCAGTTGTGACAGTTCAAGATTCTGCTGGTCAGATAAAGAGTCTGATACAGGTTCATAGAAACGGATTGGTTTTTGTACCAAAAAGCTTAGATGAAGCACTTACAGCTTCTGTTGTAGCTCCTGGTTATGCTCCACAGTCGATTGATCTTAAGCCAGAAGTTGAAGAAAGTACTCTATTAAAACTTGAAAAAGAGAGTGCTCAGAAATCCTATTTTTCGTTAGTAATATCTTTGTTAAAGCACTTTTTAGACAGCGCATTGGAAATTAATTTACTTTTGTCATTAGTAACTGCAATACTATTTGTTTTTGTATATGAAAAACACTATGCAATTCCATTTTTAGTGCTTTCTTTGGGAAATTTTTTACTTTATCTAAATACCGAAATCAGTGTATATTTACATGAAATTCATTTTTCAGCGAAAAAATAATTTTGTGCCATAAAAATAGGGATTTTTAGCTTCAATTCCAGATTTAACCACTTTTTCAGTGTTATTTTTAAGGGAAAATTCAATAGTTTCCCATGTGTTAGATTCATTTTTTCTAGCATACACAACTGTATTTCCAGAAATATCTGGATTAAGAGAGCTCGAACTACTGTGAGTTATTTGTTTGCTGGTCAAACCATCAAAGTAAAAAATCTGCCAGGTTTCATCTATCCATTCTTGCCATACAACATAACCTTCTGTACTAACTTTAGGTTTCTGTGAACTTCCAAGTGAAGTTATGTAGATAGTAGTTTGTGTAGGAACATGATACCGAACGACAACTTTTTCACTTTTATATTGAGATTCTTCTATCCAGACTATAAAGTCTCCTCTGGAGAATGCTTCATTATGATTTGCACTTGCTGTAGAGATAGGTATGAGAGTCTCACTATCTTGAATAAATATATCTGTTTTTGAACCATCACTTGAAAGAGCGAGAGTTGACCCTTCTGATTTTGAATGATCATCTGGAACAAAAAACAAGTTGTATGTTATAAACACTAAAAAAAGAAAAAATATTGCAAAAGTAATTATTCTAATTTGCACGGGTAAATCCTTGTTCTGTCTCATTAGAAAACACGTTTCCGTGCCGTAATTCTTGTTCTGTAGCGGCTTTTGTTGTAAGAGTCGGACAGTAGGTGTATGTTGTTAAAGGAGTTCCATCACTTTCGACAACTCTAAAGCTATATGTGGTTGCTGATGCAGCACTAAAGCCTTTAAAGTTGAAATCATATTCAACTGTTTCTCCAACAGCTACAGCATTTGGGTTTGTTGCGCTTGGATTTGATTTTACATACACGCCTAATACATCACTTCCAGATAATTTAAGAGCTGTCAGCGTTGTACCGTCAGTGATACCTGTTGTAGAGTATCTCCATGTTTCACTACTAATAGACGTTCCAACGTCAGTCCATGACCCTGTAGTACAGTTTGCATCAGTGCCTGACTTGTATTGTAATTTAAATTGTTGACTCGTTGCGGAGAGTGCCCCAGTACTAACTGATATGCCAACTCTTAGTCTTATATCTTCTCTATTTCCTGGAGGAGTGTTAGTTGCTGGCAGAAGAGCAAGTAGTGTATTTTCAGCAATAGTAGGATTTCCCCAAGGGTTTGTGACATTTTCTGAAGCTGTTTGATCATAAAATCGATAGGCACTCAGTGAAAAAACGGGGCTTGCCCCTCCCTCGAGTGTGGCTTGTGCGTATTCAGTGAACGTATCTGCACCATTTAATCTAAAGCAGTACGAGCCACCGTCAGTAGCATTGGTTGTAGCTTGAATGGAAAACTCTATTTCTGTAAATTCTGTATCTGCTAATGTGATATTTCCTGTAGTGTTGCCAGTGTCTTTAATTTGTCCAGCAACAAAAGTTGTGTTTTCATCTGCTAGACCACTTGCAATATTTGTTGTGGGATCTCCGTCTGTAAAATGTGCTGAGGCCGAAACTTGCCAGTCTCCACTCGTGTCAGTTGGGACAGCAGCATATGTTCCACCACTACAAGTACCAGTTTCTGCAACTTCTAATTGGTATGCTGTAGCATCTGATGTAGCACCACCTTCATTAGAAACCATAAATCTTATTCTTACGTTTGTTTCTTTAGCAATATCTGTAACTGCCGTGTCTTCATTCGCTAACCAGGTTGCGCCCGTTCCTTCGGTTTCTTCAGTGCCTATACTGGTGAGAAAGCCTCCAACTCCAGGATTACTTTGGTTGTTGTATTCGGTGTTGAGCCAATCCGCAGAACGGGCGACATTAGATAGAACCAGCTCATCAGCTTGACCGTCGAGCTGTTGGCCTAAATTTCCGCTAAGAGCGTATATACCAATATCGATATTATTTGTTGCTGGTGTTTTGGTTGCAGCTTCATTTAATACTTCAGTACTATTTTTATATAATCTAACAGTATCCCCCGTATCATCATATGCACAGGCAAGATAGTAGTAAGTTCCGGTTGAGAGATTTGCGGTACCAGAGTTATGTTCAGAAAAACTTCCATCGTATACTCCACAGTCAAATTCGTCGTTATCTGTTACTTCAAGGAAATAGGCTTGTTTATCAAGAATATTATTGTATTGATCTGTTCCAGGAAATGTATCAATAGAAAACCATCCAGAAATAGTAAAATTTGTAACATCTAGTGAATTGGAATCACCAACGGCAACATAGTTATTAGAACCATTAAAATCATCAGCTCCATCAATTTGGGCTGTGGCAGTACCTTGTGTTGTGACAGTCACAGAGGTTGAATCATTATTATTGGAAGTAGAGTCAAAGTGAGTTCCTGAAGTTTCGTTAAAATGTTGCACCATAACATAGCCATTGCTCCAAGTTCCGCTTATATTCCATTGGTCACTAGCCGCACCGTAACCATAGTACATATAAATTTCTGTGTCATCGTCATAGTCTAAAACATCAACTTCTACCCAAGCAATTACTTGACCTGTTGATGGCACATATTTGGTAATTTCATGGTCAAGTTTAGTACCCGCAGAGTTAGTAAACAGAATATCACCAGCATCTGATTGTGCTACGTGACCAGAGTTGGTTGTATCTTTTAAATCAGCGTGTGTATAGTTAATCAAGACAGGAAAGTTGGTGAGGTTAGAACTACCTGCCACATCTGTATTATCAATTGTGAGCTTTTTTCTATACACCCAGTTTGAATCGTACCAGCCAGATGATCCTTCTGTGCCATCATCATTTCTCCAGCGGTAATGAATTTGATTAAGGTCTGCCGTTCCAGCAGTACCGATTGTCCACTGTGGTGTTACAGAGTAAGTAGTAATTGGCACACCTCCTACAGTTACTCTAAATTGGTAAATTTCATCATTCACAGCCGTACTTGTTGCAATAATATTCCATTCTAGTTCTGTGTATTGGCTAGAAGAGAGGTTAATAGTATCTGCGGGATTTTCATCATCTTGCATACGACCAGTAAGAAAGTCACCAGTAGTTTTTCCTGCTGGAGGAGTTAATAAAGCAGTAGTATTATCACCACTTGCAGTAATATGAGTACTTGCAGACAAAGTGATTGGAGCAGTTCTTTGGCGGATTCTCACAAAAACAGTTGCTCCAGCAGGACCACTGGCAGTAGAACCACTAGCTGTCATAGTGTATGTTGGAGCAGCACTACTGGTGCCAGAAATCGCAAAATGGTTTGAAAAAACAATTTCAAGGTCATTACCAGCAGTACTATTTGTCTCACCGACTTCTTTTTCTGCACTGTCAAAAGTTACGCCAGTTGCTGCTAAGGTTTGTGTGTTATATCCATAGGGATCAGTATTCATTGCACTGACCGCTAAGACCATGTCTCCAGCAGTTATTCCAGGGTCAGAACCAGCAGTGATTGACCAAGAGGTATCTGGAGTATTGTCTGATCCATTTGACATGGCAACATCCCATTCTTTGCCGACTTCCTTTCGATACGTCAAAATTCTGCCAATAGATGCATTTCCAGAGGGAACACTCACAGTAAAAGTACCTTTTTCTGTACCATCAACAATTCTGTAATAAACTGACGAGTACACACTTCCACTGTCTAGACCATCAATACCTCCACTCCCTGAGGCTTGGTAGTTTGAGGCAGCAGTCCAGCCAGTGGGAGTTGTTGGACCATTTGGAGTATGTTTATTTGCAATGCCCAGAACCATGAGATCACCGACAGCTATATCCGTTGGATAGTTTATAACAACACTTGTTGTACCTTGGGTTGTTGGAGCGGTTGCACAATGTATTCCCATACTTGAAGAAGGAATTGCAATTGTAAAAGAAACCCATTGCTCTGTATTGCTAGTAAAAGTACCTGGGTTTTCGCTTGAGGCAGTTGCAGCTCGTTCTGCAGTACTCGTAGATGCTCCACCAGTTCCTGCAGCAGCTTGGGTATGTAGATTTGAGTAGTTTGTTGGCGCAGCTGATGCAACAACAGTAGAATCATGTGTTGCAGTAGCAAGCCACAAATAGTTTCGAGAAGTGCCAGTATCTAAATTTGGTGGATCTGAGTTAGTACTATTTCCAGTTGTTTGGGCAATATATGGCATACTAGCACCACTAATTCTATAGACAATATGGGAAGTCTGTTCTGAACCAGTTGCAACCGTTGCAGTGTCAGAGCCCGTTGCAAATTTATAAAAAATACCACTAGAAACGCCACTTCCTTGAGCTTGACTTAGTTCAATCCAATCACCAGCTGTGATGGTAATATCTGCGACACCATCTGTTGAAAAAACTATGATAAGCAAATCACCAGCAGTAATTCCAGAAGGCATTGTGATGGCATGAGTAGACGCATTAGTTGTAGTTGAAGCACCAGAAGACCATGATTCTATTGTCGGTGTGACATCTGTGGGAGTTGTGACCTCGACTGGGACATAAGTACTGTCAGTAGAACGTTTATATTCAAGTTTATATTGGCTTGTATCTGGATCAGCGGTACCCGTTGAGTTAATGAGTGTGCGCAGTCTAGTATTGGTTGCTGTTGGCTGAGTAATATTGCTGTCTTGATCTGCCAGCCAAGTAGCGCCAGTTTCGTTGCCGTCATCATTTCTCCATCTGTATCCTTCTAAATCAACTGGATGGTATGTAACGTCAATTTTTGCGTAGTCGATATTAACGGTAAGCGCTGATACAGATTGGTAGACACCCCAAACTATTTTGCCATTTCCATCGATGTAATCAGTAATATTATCTTTGAGTGTACGAGTTATCGTTGTGTCAGTACCAGCTGCAATTGTTGTTGGTCCAGAAAGCGCAGTCCATGAAGCATCAGATTCATAGGCACCAGCGGCGGTTTTGACATAAATTTGAAATGGTGAGGCAGTAGTGTTAGGATACCCTTCAAAAGTAAAGTCAAGTTGTTTAATAGTGCTTGGCGTTTCAGTAATGGTCATTTCAAACCAGCTGAATACTTCATCTCCAGTGCTTGGATTAGTTGCTACTGCATAAGTATCATCTGAGTTTGCCATATTAGAATAGTTTGTATCGTCTGCTTCTGCATGTGTGTTTCGATTTGCTGTAACTCCACCAAACGGAAACTGATCGACATCATCGTCAGATGCCCACCACCCGGTGTCAGTATCACAGGTGCTGCCACAGTCAGTAAAGTCATAGGTGTTTGAATTTGCTTTCGCTTGTTGAATCACAACTGGTGTTTTTAAAATGTAGTCAATTGGAAAGCCAAACAAAAAGTTAGAAATAATAAACCAGAGTGCTAAAACAAATCTTGTTGACTTAACAAGTATTTTTTTCTTAAGTTTAATTTTTGCGAGTTGTTGGAAGAGCATATGCATATCTAATTATTCGTAAGGTAGTTAAGGTTTATTTCTCCAACTTGCACACTATCCCCTCCAGTATCAGCGGCTACGGTTATTCTGATAGTTACATAAGAGCCAGCAGTCCAAGTGCCTCCAGAAAGAGAGATAGCTGTTTGCGTCCAAGTTGTTCCAGCGATTTGGGTGCCTCCGGCATTGTTTAAGGCACCAGCCGTGTCGTATACGAACGCAGTAACTGCATTATTAGTTGTATCTGTACGTTTTGCATATACTTGGATTGGGTTTGAATCCCATACGGCGAAGTTATCTGGAATTCTCCAGCGCACCCAAATGTCATAATCTTGAGCAGATCCTTGATTGGTAGTCCAGCTGTAGTAGTTGTGGATATCTCCAGACGTATTACAAGTTGTGGTGTTTATATCAGGGATATCGGCATGTGCACCTTGTTCACAGAAGTCTGAAGTCATAGTTCCAGTATTATTACTTCCGTCTCCGGTAAGTACTGCACCTGGATATTCTGGTACGAGTTTTTCTTTTCTTGCAGGTCTTGCTGTACCAGCGAATAGAGGGCCTGTATCAGCGTCAAATGTAAACCCATTTGAAGATCCGTCTAAGAATGAGAATAATGAGCCGGAGGTATTAACTGTAAAAGTATCAGTGCCATCAGTGATAGTAAAAACTTCAGCAGAGTTAATTGTAATGTTTGGTGTTGTCGCAGTCCAAGTCCAGTCTCCAGAGCTTGCTAGAGTTGTTACTCCAGCCACTGATCCATTAGCTCTAATATTTCCATTAACGTGTAGTAGTTCTGTAGGGTTTGTTGTTCCAATACCTAAGTTTCCGCTACTATTTAACGTCATATCTGCCCCACTTGCAACACCACTAGTAAAAAAGTTTAGTGAAGAACTATTATCTGTTCCAATACTTAAGCCATTGCTTCCACCACCAATTATTGTTGTTGAACTAGGCATTCTTAAGCCATTTGGTGTAAAGTTTGCTCCATAGTGCTGAAAAAATACTCCATTCCATGGATTCGCTGTAGGATTGCTACCAATAGCAAAGAAGGCTTGAGCTGCACTGCCGGAGTTATCATTGCTAACTACAAAACCAGTTTGATTATTAACAGAGTTGTAAACATACAGTTTTTCTGATGGATTGGTAGTTCCAATACCAACATTTCCAGTTCCATTTGGCATAATTGAAAGGTGTTCGTTGGTTCCTGTTGTAATGTCTGTAGTTGCTCCAGAAAAAGTAAGACCTGTGTTTCCAATAATTTTGTTTGTCAAAGTTTCACTCCCTGCAAGAGTTGCAAGTGTACCGGTTGTTGGGAGTGTTACGTTAGTAGATCCTGATGTTGTAAAAGTTGTATCATTTGAGCCAGAAAAAGCAACAGTTATACCACTTGGAATTGTAAGAGTGCTTGTTGTATCTGTAACAGTAAGTCCCCCAACTTTTGCGGCATTATGAGCATATGGAACAGCAGTAAATTGGATTCTTGGACTCATCTCTCCATCCCCGTTAAATTCAACACCCAAGTAAATATTATCGGTATTAAAATCAACGGAACCAGGTAGTGCAGTCACAGATCCCAAGTCTACGCTAAAGACCCCATCGGTGACTGTGACTTGGTTTGCAGAAGTTCTATTTTCTGTCCAAATGGCAGTTCCCGCAGAATCTACAGTATAGAGTTTGAAGACAAAATCGTAGTCTCCATTTGCTACATTTGTGCCGTCTGTATTTACTACTTTGCCTTGAAAATGTATGTTTTCATTAATTCCTGTTGCAGCAAAAATTGGATTAAAAAATACCACTGAAAAGAGCATGAGTACACTACCAAAAACAAGACCAGCTAACCAGTGGTTTTTATTAAACATATTACCTTGTCAATATAGCAATTTCTCTACGCTATTAACTAGTAGAACAAAGTCCGAAACGGTGGAATTTTTTGATTAAAAATTAGCTGCGGCAATGAACGTCAAAGTCTCAGCATAGTCTGTTGCAGAAGGTGTGAGTGACTGTGCCTTTGCTTTGATATCTATTGACCCTCTTGCAGCACTAATTGGTGCAGTAGAGGTATTATACAAAGATGCAAGTGTTGTTGCTATAGTACCAACAGTATCACTACTACCATTATATGGAGAAACAGCAGTTAAGGGACCTCCGCTGCTTTCAGCAACACTTGCAGATTTTAAGCCGAATCCTTCTGATACTCCAGTTAAATCTGCACTGACACCAGAGATAGTGTGTGCTGTAGAGTTGCTGTATAAACCTCCGGTACTGCCAGCCACATAAATGACTGCTCCATTATTTGCATTTGTTGAAAGATCGAGCCATATTTTATCTGTTGCCGTGATAACAGTGTCGGGATTGAGTGAACCTAAAGAAACTTCATAAGGTGAGGCTGTTTCCTCATCAATTGAACTGACATCAATATCAAAAGAAAGTGTTAAAGCGGAAGTTGCTGCAGAAGCACTTGGTCCATATGGGCTTTCTGTGTAATCTCCTTGAATTGCTTTTACTTTTACTTGGTAGGTTGTATCAGCATCAAGCCCTACAACGAATTCACCACTACTTCCTCCCCAATCTGCATATGTTTGCCAATCTTCACTTCCAAGTGTGGAGCCAACAGTGTTGTCCGACTGTACATATTCTGTTGTGGTAAAACTGTCTGTAGAAATTGCTATTGCGTAGAGGGTATCTGTTGGATTATTTCCAGTATCAAGTGTAATTCTTAGCTTATTATAGTATGAATCTTCATTAACAAATGTTGGTGCAGGTGGAGTATTTGCCATTTCGGCAAATTGAATCCCAGACCAAACAGAGTATGAAGATCCCTCTGTTTTACTAGATTGTTCTCCGGTTGTTCCTAGTAATGAATAAGATGATGAATTTGTGATTCCCCCACCCGATCCAATACCATGTGCGTCTAGTTTATAATTTGTACTAGCTGGTATTACAAAGAATAATAATAAAAACAGCAGTTTTGGCTTCATTACTTTTGTTTAGTGGTACTTAATAAATTGTTACTCCATCAAGAGTTTCTTCAAAGATAGAAATAACTTCTTCATTTATTGTAGCAACATCGTGGATAGAAACGGTAAGGAGTTTGTTCGATTGAGTAAAAAATCCTGTAATTTCTGTTTTATTAGTAAAAATAATTGAGTTGAAATTGCTATCGTTTTCAAAAAATTTTGGCTTGTTTTGGATATTTATTTCTTGTGTGTAGATATCGGGCAAACTTTTTCGTAAGGTTACTCCGGTTTGTTCTGCTAAGTCAAAGTTTTTATTTTCTGTATTTTGAACAACAGAAATGCTCAGTTGTCCAATTGGTTTTTCGACTTTTGCTCGAATGATACAAGTTGTATCGAATTCTTCTGTTTTGATTTGAGTAATGTTTTGATCATGAAAAAATGAAAAACAAGAATTTTTTTCTTCTGTATTAGTTTTAATTTCTAGATCTTCATTTAATTGTGTGGTTTGAGCTGTGCTAATGATTTCACCGGAATTTGGTGTATTTCCCCACAGGTATATACTAAAAAGTATAACAAAAAATACAGTTGTACAGATTAAAATAACTTTATTCAGTTTCATGTTTTGGTTGTTTTTTTATCTTTTTGAATGCATAGAGTATAAACAAGAAAAAAAGTGTTGCGGATATGCCCACAAAGTATGGGTTGATATAAATATATGAGTGTTCTGCTCTATATTCTATAGAATTGGCTGAGCCAAAAGCAGTAATTGTGATGAGCGAGATTGGTATTTTTTTATTTACTTGAGAAAGCTGTACAGTAATTTCTTTTTGACTATCTGGATATACATAAGAAGATGATTCATTAATTATTCCTTGACTTATTGTTTCACCAAATACTGTATCGATTCGCACTTCTCCTCTAGGAATGAGGTGTACATTTCCATTATTTTCAAATAACAGTTTTACAGTTTTTGGGATCGTAAATGATATAATTTTGTCTGTATCGCTGACAGTTTTAAGTGAAATATTTTTTATCTCACCTTCAGTTTTTCGAATTAGAAGTTGAGAAGCGAATGCTGGAAGAATTGTTTGCCCAGAGCTATTTTTTTCTCTCAAGGATCGAATAATAACAGAAAGATACGTTCCACCTGGTTTTAAGCTTGCTCGGTTTTCGATAGTAGCGTGAATTTCTTTTGAAGTATTTGGATCAACAACAAACTGTTGAGTGTCAAATGAAATGTAGCTCGGCTGTTGTTTAATATCGCTTGAATCAAAATCAATAAATCCAAGTGATCCAAACTGTGCACCAGAAGGAAACTCAACAGCAAATAGTTCGAAAGACTCTGCTATTTTTGTGTCATTTCTGATAGAGATACTGAACTCACTAGAATCATTTTGAGGTTCAAGAACTACTTCTTGGTATGCAGGCGAAACAGTAAGAGATTCTTGTGCAAATACTGCTTTTGGAAAGAAGTATATAAAAATAAATAGAAAAAGAATATGAAAGTATCTATTTAGTTTCAGTGGGAGTTTGTTTTTTTTCATTTTGTTTTCGCATACGTTTAAATATAAGTACTAGTGGGATGGCTATCCCAAGAATAGTTGTACCTCCAACTAAACCAAAGATAACAAGTATCCTATATGGTAGGACCCAAAATGATAGTTTAGCCTCTGTTGGGACGTCTCTTTCTCCGTTGTCAAAAATAAATAAAAGGTGTGCAGTGTATTTTCCAAACCTAAAAAAGTTTGCTTTAGAAAAATCCCATTTGAGTTCTTTCTTTGGATTTCCGGCTGAGTCAGTTACTATAGAGCCATCTACTTGTTTATCGGCAAAAACTGGAAATCCGTCTTCCCACCTTAGTGTATATGTTCTTGTTGAGCCTGGAAGTATGAGACCATTTGTTCTGTTTATTTGAATCAATCCAACATCTTTTTCTCTGCTGCTATCTATAAATATGTTACCAACTGGAGCAAGATGTACATTTCCTGTATTTTGTATTGTTAACTCAAATTCCACAGGAAGAAACTCAAATATTTTTTTTGTAGTTTTGAAGCTTTTCAACTGTAACTCTTGCTTTGCGTATGGAGATTGAACAGTAGCAAGTAATAGCAAAGCAGGAGCTCCAACAACGTTTGTTTCTCCTTCTTTTATGGTTTGTGAGGTTTGTCTTGAAATTACTATTGAATAGTAGTATGAAAGCGCTGCAGATTCTGGTGGAGAAAAGGTTACGTGAACAGTTTTCCAAGTTTTTGGTTGAACTGTTATGTTTTTATTATCAAAAGTGAGCCAAGATTCGGAATCATCTCCTAGTTCGAAGGGCTTGATAACCGGTTCGTCTCCAGTGGCATTTGCACCAAATGTGAGTAAGTCAATTTTAAGATACTCAGTTTCTGTAGAATTATTAAAGACTTGAAAAGAAGTATTTACTGGGTTTCCTGGTTTTGTATCTAATAGTAAGGTTGCAGGAGAAATTGTAAGGTTGAGTGGTTCTGAATTTGGTTCGATATATATAAATTCTTGAGCAGATTCGGTTGCCTCTGGTTCACTAGTTTCAGTTTGGGCGAAAGCAATTTTTGTATTAACAAAGAATAACTGTGCTATTAAGAAAAACAAAAAAAATATGTACTTAAGTCGAATCCTCATACTTGAATACTATGACATAAAGACTAGAAGTGTCCAGCAGCAACAACTGTGAGAGTGTCAGTGTAATCTGTAGCAGCTTGGGTTAAGGCAGAAATTGCAACTCTAGGGACAAGTGTGATAACGTCACTATCTGTTGGTCCATCTGCAGAGGCGAATTCTGTAAATGTTGTCGAAAGGGTTCCACCTTGACTTGTTGTTGTGCCATTATATTCTGCATCAATTGTCACACTTCCAGTGCCACTTGTCGCAGAATCGGAAGTAAGATCTGCATCTAAAACATATCCTTCGGTTCCAGCAGAGAGAGTGCTAGGGGAGTTATCTACAGAGCCAGTCGTAGAAATAGCATCACTTGTTGCAGCAGAATTAAGGGCGGCATTTGCACTGAGTACCCAACCAATCCAACCATTACCAGCATTAGTTCCAATTGTGACACTCACACCAGATCCTGAGCTTACACTTCCAGTTGAAAGTGTTCCGAGTGATTGAGTGTTAGATCCTAAGGCGAAACTAAATGTTGCAGGAACAGTAGCAGTAATAACTACTTGGTCATCAGAGATAACTGAGGTTGCATAAATACCACCATCTATTTCTGAGTCACCACTTGTAGTGACAGAGATAGAACCCGTTTTGTCGTTTCCTGCTGTACTTGTAGTTAATGTGCTAGAACTTGCAAAGTTAAAACAATATAGTGTTGAGTTTGAAGAAATGTCTGAGATCGGGAAAGTTACTGTTTGTCCAGATACTGCAGTTGCAGTATCTATACCTGGCATTGCACTTCCATTTTCTGGAAGATTGGAAGTGGTAACAGTCCAGTTGCTTGCAGTAGAGTTTACTGTAAAGCCTGTTGGGAAAGTAACCTTTATTTTAGCGTCTGTTCCAGCTGTTGTTGCCATCTTTGCACAGACTGTGCCTCCGGTAGCAGTTGAAGCTTTCATTCTATTGAGTCTGAGATATCCTTCCGTAAGTTGGGCAGCAGAGGCTTTTTGAGGAGTTGCTAAAAACACAAGAACAAACAAAATTGCCAAGAAAGAAAGATAAAAAGTATTATTTAGATTTTTTCTCATATAACGAGCCGAACAATACTAATTGTCGACTAAGATAATAATACATAGAAAATGAAAAGAAAATCAATGAGCAAAAAGGTGAAAATGTGACCCTAAGGCTCAACAGTTTGAACCATTGTTAGCTAAACTTGAACAGTTTCGTAAATTGTTTACTGGTGAAAACGAGTATGAGATAATTAATCTGTAATGAAAACCAATCAAAATAACAACTACTTACTAGCCACAATCTATGGCATTTCATTTGGTCTCGTTGATTCACTTCTCATGCTGCCACTAGAATTTGAAAATAAATCACTTGCGATTTCTAGTGCCTTTCTCCAGCGTTTCGCCATAGGATTCCTCATCCCCTTTGTCTCATTGCCAGTTCCAGGATTTCTCAAAGGCATTATTGTCAGCTTGCTTATTAGTTTTCCTACGGCCATGATTACGGGTTCCTATGCCCCAATTCTGATTATGGGAATTATTGGTGGCGCTACTATTGGTAAGATCAGTAACAAAAGATAATATGGAAGAACAACTTTTTAAAGGTAAAAACTTAGAAGTAATGGCCATCTACCAGGCAATTATGCAAAGTGTGGAAAAGCTTGGACCAGTTAAGATAGAGCATAAAAAAACTTCAATTCACATAGTAAGCAGAGTTGCTTTTCTTGGTGTGCATCCTAAAACCAAATGGCTTGATCTTAATATTGTCACTACTGAAGCTATAAAATCTTCAAGAGTTACTAAAACCGAGCAAGTTTCTGCCAATAGATTTCATAACACTATTCGCCTAAGTGAAGCAAGAGAAGTTGATCAAGAGCTGGTCAACTGGATCAAAAAGTCCTATTTAGAGCTATCTTGAAGATATTTGAAAATGGTTCAATGTTCATTTTAGGGTATAAAAAATTCCAGAGGAAAAATGTGTGTGACCCCACGGGGAATCGAACCCCGGTTGCCGGGATGAAAACCCGATGTCCTAACCGCTAGACGATGGGGCCATAGTTAGCGAAAGCTAAAATGGCTTATGGCAGTAATAAGATTACGGCCAGCTAATGTTTTCAAAGTGCTCTATTTTGGGTTTAGCGTTGTGCAGATTCGCAGTTTTACTATATTCACAATTATTTTTGTAATTGTTTTCTCCAAAATATGATATGGCTATAATATCAAATCTATAGTCTAGATTGCAATTATTTTGTTGCAAATAGTGGTTTGCAACGAATACCATACTATTTAGTTTTTTGTTTGAAACAGCAAATGCAGGAGTTCCAAACAAAAAACTAGATCTTGTTTTGACTTCTATAAACACCAGCTCATTTTGCAATGTATCAAGCGCTATGATGTCAATTTCGTTATTTTTAACTCTAATGTTCTGTGCGATTATTTTATATTTTTTAGAAAGTAAATAATCACAGGCTATTTTTTCGCCTTTTATGCCTAAAGAAAAATTATTCAGCTTGAGCTGTTTTGTTGTTAGTGTCTTTTTCTTTAATTCTGGTTGCGGCTTTACCAAGTCTTTCACGCAAGAAGTATAACTTAGCTCTTCTGACATGACCCTTACGTTTGACTTCAACGTCTTTGATTTGAGGCATGTTAATTGGATAGATTTTTTCTACACCAATTCCATTTGAACCAATTTTGCGAACGGTAAAAGATTTACCATTTCCAGTATTCTTGATTGCAATAACTAATCCTTCAAAAATTTGAATTCTAGTTTTGTCACCTTCTGTAATTTCTTGATGTACACGAACTGTGTCACCAACTGCAATATCTGTGTCTTTATATTTTAAGTATTGTGCCATGTTATTTTTCCTTTATTTTTGTATCAAAAGTCGAGATTTCTTATAACAGTGTGTCAAGCTCTGTTACAAGGCTTATTATTTTACTCGAAAAGGCCAGATTTTGCAATTAGAAAATTACTTATTTGACTGTTCAATCACAGCCTTTAAATATTCTACAAAAATTGGATGTGGTTTTAGAGGCATAGATTTGTATTCTGGATGCGCTTGAGTTGCCAAGAAAAATGGGTGTTTTTCTTGTGGAAGTTCTATCATTTCTACAAAGAAATCATCCGGAGAGGTGCCAGAAATAACAAAACCTGCGTCTTCTAAAGGTTTTCTATAGTCGTTGTTAAATTCGAATCTATGTCTGTGGCGTTCAGAAATGAGATTTTTTCTTTCATCTTTGAATGCATGATGTTTTTTATAAATTTTGTATGCTAATGTACCAGGCTTAAGAATACAATCATAAGCTCCAAGTCTCATACTTGCACCTTCACCTTTGATAGTTTGATATTTCTCTTCAAAAGGAATGTCATGAATTACTGGATGTGGAGTGTTTGGATCAACTTCTTTTGTGTGTGCTCCTGTGAGACCCACCACATTTCGAGCATATTCTACAGATGCGAGTTGCATTCCATAACAAAGTCCAAGATATGGCACTTTATTTTCTCTTGCATAGGTAATTGCAGAAATTTTCCCTTCAACTCCACGCTCTCCCCAACCAATTGGGACAATAATTCCATCTGCAGATTTCATCATTTCTATAGCTTTTTTGTCTTTTTTTTCAACATCTGTTGCTTTTACAAAAAGTAATTCCATTTTTGCGTCTGTGTGGAGTGCTGCAAATTTGAGAGACTCAATAAGTGAAACATAAGAATCTGTGAGTTCGTAGTCTCCAGTAGAAAGGTATTTTGCGATAATAGCGATTTTTACAGAATGTTTTTTATCACTTTTCAGTTTTTCAAGGAACTTGTTCCATTCACTTAAGTCTTGTTTTCTTTCAGAAAGGCCAAGTTTTTGTAAAACTTTAGCATCAAAATTTTGTTCTGCCAAAATAGGAGGAAGTTCATAGATGCTATCGCAATCTGGATTGCTTATAACGTCATCCTTGCTCATGTTACAAAAGAATGCTACTTTTTCTTTTCGTTTGTCATCAATTGGAAGCTCGCCTCTACCAACAATAAAATCTGGTTGAATTCCCATAGAGTTTAAGATTCCAACAGAAAGTTGTGTTGGTTTTGATTTCAACTCATTAATGTGTGAAGGGTTTGGGAAGTATGTCACATGAATGTGAAGGGTATCTTGAGGAGATTGGAGGTTCATAATACGGTATGCTTCGTAATAAATGACATTTTGGTATTCTCCAGCAGTTCCACCAAGTTCAACTAAACAAAGATCAAAGCCTTCTCCCGCAGCTTTAATTCTTCTGATCGCTTCTTGAGGAATATAGAGCCATGCATCAACGGTTGCTCCACCATATGCAAGGTTTTTTGTGTTTTCAATAACAGAAGAATAAATTTGTCCTAAGGTTGTAAAGTTTTTGTGGCCGACTTCTTCACCTAAGAATCTTTCGTAGGAACCTAAATCTAGATCTGCCTCTAGGCCATCCTCACAAAGGAAAACGTCTCCATGTTCTACAGGATTAATGTTTCCTGAATCTATATTAAGGTAATTCTCACACTTAATATTTGTAACACTATAACCACGATTTTTAAGCAGGAGGCCTAAAGATGCAGCAGTAATGCCTTTTCCAAGTCCAGAGAGAACACCTCCAGAGACGAAAATGTATTTTGTATTAGGGGATTTTTTGATTTTGTTGATTAAATTACCATGAATGCTCATGGAATTGTATTATACCAACATATTTTTTTAATGCAAAGTGCAATCGTGGTGTATTAGTTTTCGACCTCGCTATATTTACGTATCTATTTAAGTAACTCTGCAATCTTTTTCTCGAGCTCTTTATTCCAATTGACTCCATATGGAAGCAACATTTTTTGTGGTTTAGAGCCATTCGGAATCAAGATTAAAACCGTTTGAGAGCCTGGATGTGCTTTGAGTAATTTTCCTAATTCTTGTAGTGTTTCTTTAGATGTTTTTCTAGGAACAAAGATTTCTTTATGAAGGTCAGATCCTTCATGTGTTAACTGAGTTTCTGAAGGGGCACTTACTTTTTCAACCAATAATTGTATTTCCCCTTCTCGTTCATCAACTTTTGCTTTGACAAGTACAACGGCATCATCATGAATGAGCTCTTTTGCTTCTTCAAATGTTCTTGGAAAAATTACGATATCGATTGCTCCACTATTGTCTTCTAATCTCGCAAATACCATTGGTTGTTGTTTTGTTTTAGTTAAAATTGTTCTGACTTTTGAAAGAATTCCGCCAAACTTAAATGTTTTATCTTTATGGATTGTGACATCTAAATCGCCAATTTCTTTATCTGCATTTTTTGTAACAGCTTTCAACTGCTGAGCCATTGGGTGTTCGGTAAGGTATAAACCTAAAAATTCTTTTTCAAATGAGAGCAATTCTTGCTGAGGGTATTCTGGTAGTTCTGGGAAAGAGTCTTCTAGAGTGTCATCTGAAGCTGCAACATTGGCAAAAAGAGAATCTTGGCCTTCAATATCAGATTGTAGTTGAGAGGCAGTAGTTCTAATTTGTTCGAGATTTTCTAACATACTAGATCTATTACCGAACTTATCCATAACTCCAACTTTAATGAGGGTTTCTAGTGTTGTTTTGTTTACTTTTCTACTATCTGTTTTATGAATAAACTGAGTAAGTGAGTTGAATTTTTTTACTTCTTTGCGGGTTTCCAAAATATTCTCGATTGCTTTGCTTCCAACATGTTTAATTGCACTTAAACCAAAGCGAATTGCTAGGCCTTCTAGTGAATTTTTGTTTTCCTCGATGGTAAAGTTATCGCTCGATTTATTAAGGTCTGGTGGAAGAATAATAATGCCCATTTTCCTGCTTCCTTCGATGGCGGCAGAGATTTTTTCTTCCGCATTCATAGAGCTTGATGCAGCCTCAACACTCATTAGAGCGGCCATGTATTCTACTGGATAGTTGGCTTTAAGGTATGCAGTCTGGTAGGAAATCATAGCGTAACTTGCGGCGTGTGCTTTGTTAAAACCATAGTTTGCAAAGGCCATAATATATTGCCAAACTTTTTCTGCTATTTCTTTGGAATAACCGCGCTTGCCAGATTCAAGCACAAAGCGTTTTTTATTTGCGTCTAGGATAGAAATTTTCTTTTTACCCATAGCGCGGCGAATCATGTCAGCTTCCCCAAGTGAGTAGCCAGCCAT
This sequence comes from uncultured Pseudomonadales bacterium, assembly GCA_964620965.1. Lineage (GTDB taxonomy): Bacteria > Patescibacteriota > Microgenomatia > UBA1400 > PJMF01 > VFLK01. Next base: position 117,557 of record CAZUHV010000002.1, on the reverse strand, counting down.
AACGGAAAATATTTCCATAACTTGCTCTTGGTAGACCATAACTCCATAAGTTTCTTCAAACACAGGTTTTAGTTTTGGATGTAAGTATTCAATATCTTTTGGATTATGTTTTCCTTCAATAAATTGAGGGATAAGTTCCATAGGACCAGGACGATATAGTGCAAGCAAAGCTGAAATGTCAGAAAACTGTGATGGTTGGAGGTTCTTTGCCACTCTGCGCATACCAGCAGATTCAAGCTGGAAGACACCCATTGTTTCACCTTTAGAAAGCAGTTCGTAGGTTTTTTTATTCGTGAGTGGCAAATTATCAAGGTCAATTTTTTTACCTTTATATTTTTCGATAAGCCCAAGACAAAATTGGATGGTTGTGAGGTTTCTCAACCCTAAAAAGTCAAACTTTAAAAGACCAATAGCGTTGTCATCAACATTACAGTCAAGTGCATACATGTCATATTGTGTAATCATTTTTCCAGATTTTGAGTCTTGTTGAATTGGGGTGTAGTTATGCAGGGCTTGGTCGGCAATAATGACGGCTGCAGCATGCATACTAGAATGACGCACCACCCCTTCTACTCTTTTTGCTAAGTCTATGAGTTTTCTAAATTTTGGTTGTTGATAGTATTCACCTAATTCTGGAACTTGTTCTAATGCTTGGTCCAGTGAAGTTTTTTTACCAGGATCTGCTGGAATTAGTTTGGCAATTTTATCTGGATCTTCGTATGGTAACCCAAGCACACGGCCAATATCACGAATAGAAACTCTGGCTTCCATTCTTCCAAAAGTAATCACATGTGCAACCTGATCTTTACCATATTTTTCTGAACAGTATTTAATGACTTCATCACGACGAATATCTGCAAAATCTAGGTCAATATCAGGAGGTGTTGGACGCTCAGGATTCAAAAAACGCTCAAACGGAAGATTGTGCTCGAGTGGATTAATTGTAGTAATACCTAAACAATAAGAAACTAATGATCCAGCTGCACTTCCTCTGCCTGGTCCAACTGCGATACCCTGCTTTTTTGCCCAGTTCACAAAATCTTGAGTAATTAAAAAGTATGCAGAGTAACCTTTAGTTTGAATGATGTCTATTTCATATTTTAAGCGTTCAACCATTTCTTTGGTTGGCTTGCCAAATTTTTCTTTTAGTTTTTCATGCGAATATTTTTCAAAATAGGAATCAATAGTTTCGCCTTCTGGAATATCGTATTTAGGAAAGATCAACTGACCAGTTTTGATTTTGACATTACATTTTTCGGCAATTTCAACTGTACTTTCAATTGCTTCTGGAAGATCGTGAAAAAGTTCAATCATCTCTTCAGCAGATTTGAGGTAGTAATCTGGGCTACTCATCTTCATGCGTTTTTCGTCGGAAATAAGCTTTCGAGTTCCAACACAGATAAGAGCGTCTTGTGCTGGGGCATCTTCTTTTGTGAGATAGTGAACGTCACCAGTTGCAACAAGTTTGATTTCAAGATCTTTACTTATCTTAATTAGCTTTTTATTGAGTTTTTCCAAGAAATCAATTTTTGGATGTCTTTGAATTTCTACATAAAAATCAGCTCCAAATTTTTCTTTGAATTCTTTAAAAAGTTCGAGAGCTTCATCATCTTTTCCGTCTCTAAGGAGCAAATTAAAATAACTAGAAGGACAGCCACTTAAGACAATAATGCCTTCTGAGTTTTCAAATAATAACTGTTTATCGATTCTAGGCTTATATGAGAACCCATCAAGGTTTGCAATAGATGTTAATTTCATGAGATTGCGATAGCCAGTTTCATTTTTTGCCAAAAGAGTTAAATGGGTTTGGTCTGCTCCCATCTTGGTTTGTTTATCAAGATGAGAGTTTTTAGCTACATACGCTTCAACCCCAATAATTGGTTTAATACCCTCTTTTTTGCAGGCATTATAAAAATGCAAACAACCATACATACCCCCGTGATCCGTGATTGCTAACGCATCCATGCCAAGCTCAACTGCTTGATCAATAAGTTTATGATGCTTATGGCGTGGGTTAATAATATTCAAGCCATCAAGCATTGAATATTCGGTATGAAGGTGAAGGTGGACAAATTTACTTTGTATCTTAGAATCTGGCATCTCAACACTATAGTAGCATACTTTTATTTGCTCAGTTGTTTCATTAAAAGAGCTGTAAGTACTTTAGTATCAATTTTCTTGCCTAAAACTTTTAATGTCTGTCCCATGAAAAATCCGACAACTTGTTTTTGGCCTGCTTTGAATTTTTCAACAGCATCAGGATTCTCTTTCATGACTTGATTAATTGCGGTTATTAAGTCAGAATCTGCTACTTCATCTGTTGCAAATGTTTTGTTAAATTTGGCAACTAATTCATCTGAGTTAGCAACGTAAGCAACTTTTTTGTTTGCTAATAAGTTTGCAAGTTTATTGGCTTCCTGTTTTGCTTTCTTAAGTTCAAAAAATGCTTGTTCAAGAATTTCTGCAGTTTCTACAGAATCAACTAAGAGTTCTGAATATCTTGGTTCAACACCAAACTCTGTTTCCCATCTAGAAATTTTTGCATCAATTAATTCTGGAAGTTCAGATTTAATCTTTTCGATTTGTTTTTTTGTAAATACTACTGGTGGCAGGTCTGGATCTGGAAAATAACGATAATCTTCTGCATCTTCTTTAGTTCTTTGTGAAAAAGTAATAGATTTTGAAGCGTCCCAACCTCGAGTTTCTTGAGTTGGATTTTTTCCAGAATCTAAAATTTTTGATTGGCGATCCATTTCAAAGGTGATTGCTTGTTCAGCAAATCTGAATGAGTTAATATTTTTAACTTCGACTTTATAATCTGGAAGCTCGCCTTCTTCGGTTTTCATTGTTTTTGGTGCTAATGAAATATTGGCTTCTAAACGCATGCCACCCTGATCCATGTCACAGTCAGCAACCTCTAAGTATCGCAATAAATCACGAACTTTTTTGGCATACTCTTTTGCTTGTTCTGGGGATTTTATGTCTGGTTCAGTTACAATTTCCATGAGTGGAACACTACTTCTGTTGTAGTCTACTAAACTAACTTTTTTTCCATTAACTGTTGTGTGTTGTAATTTTCCGGTATCTTCTTCAAGATGAATACGGGTAATACGAACTGGTCCGTAAGAAGTTTCAACAACACCATCATAACAAAATGGTAAATCATATTGGCTAATCTGATATGCTTTTGGTAGATCTGGGTAAAAGTAATTTTTACGGTCAAACTTTGAAAACAAATTGATTTTGCAACCCATTGCTAGACCAACTTTGATTGTCCACTCAATTGCTTTTTTATTTGCGACTGGCAATCCACCAGGCATTCCTAAACAGACAGGACAAGTATAAACATTTGGTTCTTTTGCACCAAATGGATCATTTTTACAGCCACAAAACATTTTTGAATATGTTTTAAGTTCTGCATGAATTTCCATTCCGCAGACTAATTTGTAGGTATTTTTCTTTGTTGTAATAGTTTCCATGATTATTTCTCCGTCTTTTTTGATTTTTTTGCAGTTTTCTGCAGGTTTCTCCAAGTATTCCAGTTAGTTGCTTTTTCGTATGCATCAGCAACCCGAATTACTAAGTCTTCACGCCACATTGGAGCAATTATATTCATACCTAAAAACAAGTTTGTTTTTTCGTCATGATAGCAAGGAATAGAAATTCCAGGTAAACCACTTAAAGAACTTGCTTCCAACAATAAATCTTCTAATTCACCAAACATTGCTGCGCCTTCTGTAGCACCAATTTTTTTAGCAAATCCTGGAGAAGTTGGGGCAATTAACACATCATACTTTTTGAAGAGTTCTTCGTAGTTTTTTATATAAAGAGTGCGAACTTTTTGTGCAGTATTGTAGTATTGGTCTGCATACCCTTTTGAAAGTGTGTACACACCAAGCATAATTCTCCGTTTTGCTTCATCACCAAAATGTGAACGATCATTTCCATAACGAATGCCATCAAATCTGCCTAAGTTACTAGAAACCTCACCACGCTGCACAATTGTGTAGATACTTATGCCATGTTTTGGATCCATAGCATCTACAACGTCAACAGTTGCACCAATTTTTTCAAAGACCTTCATTTCTTTTTTGAAAATTTTTGTTATTTCTTCTAAGCCCTTAATGTCAGAGTAGATATAACCGATTTTTAAACCTTTTACACCTTTGTCTATAGATTCAGTGAAATCTGGAACTTCATGCGCACCAGTGGTTGCATCATATTTATCATGACCTGCAATGTGGTTCAGGAGAATGGCCGCGTCTTCTACTGTTTTAGCAATTGGACCTGGACTATCGGTTGATGATGCCATAGCAACAACCCCATAACGGCTACATCGGCCATAAGTTGGTTTTAGGCCCACTACACCACACCAAGCTGCTGGCTGGCGAATTGAGCCTGCTGTTTCTGTTCCTAGTGCTGCAATACACATGTCTGCAGCGACAGCGGCAGCACTTCCACCAGAAGATCCACCAGGAAGGTGATCAGTATTTCTTGGGTTGAGTGTTCTTCCATACTGTGAAGTTTCTGTACTAGAACCATGTGCCCAAGCATCCATGTTTGTTTTTCCGTAAACTACTCCACCTGCATTTTTTAGTTTTGTAATTACGGTTGATTCAAACTTTGGTACAAAGTTATCCAGGACAGTAGAAGATGCAGTTGTGCGCATGCTTCTTGTGCAGAAGTTGTCTTTAACTGCAATAGGAACGCCAGCAAGAGGAGTATCTAGGAGGTGTCCAGATTTTTTTTCTGCTTCTTTGTCTAGAGTTAAGTAAACATTTAGTTTTTTATTTTCAACGGCAACAACTGCATCAAGATCTTTATATAGTTCTTCGTGGGTTAGCTCCTTTGCTTTGAGCTTATCAATTGCCTGTTTGAGTGTGAGTGTATTTTTCATTTTATTTTTCTTCGATAATTCTAGGTACTACTATATAGCCATTATGTGTTTGTGGAGCATTTGCCAAAGCTTCTTCTTGAGTGAACATGTGGTCTTCATCGACAGTATCTTCCCGAAGCACATTTGTGAGACCGGTTACCTGATGAGTTGGCTCAACATTGGTGACATCAACTGATTGCAGTTCGGAAATAGTCTCTAGAGTTTCTTCAAAAGCATTTTTAAGGTTTTCTTGTTCACTATTGGAAACAGGAATGTTTGCCAAGTTTGCGATGTGTTTAATTTGTGCTTTTGTTATAGTTTGTTTATTTTTCATGTGTGTATATTGTACCTAATTTATACCTTTTTTGGTTTTTAGTTTTTGGCTTTTTTGCAACTTGAATTTCATTCAAGTTGCATCTTTCATGCCAGCTCCTTTTTGCTTTGCAAAAAGAGAGGGCCTGAGCCTTGCATTTTTTGTACCTTCGACTTTTTTTGATGAAAAAGATCGGGTCCAAAATAATAAAAAAAGCGAGCTTGTGGCTCGCAATCTAGATTTTTATACTTATCACTTGCCACGAAAATTACAACATGTTTTGTTGTTGATTTTGTGCTTGTGCAAAAGTATTTGTATGAATCATACAGTTGTTAGTATATCACAGATTTTATAGTTGAAAAGCAAATTATAAACTTCGAAGGGCTTTGATACGTTCTTCTACAGGTGGATGAGTCATAAAAAGCCCAGAAAAAAGGTGACCCTTTGTGTTTTTGAGTGGATTTGCAATATATAGATGAGCTGTAGCATTATTTGCAGCTTCGAGTGGTTCTCTATCCATAGAAATTTTTTCCAGTGCACGGGCTAGCCCTTCTGGGTTTTTAGTCATCGCAACAGCACTTGAGTCTGCTAAGAATTCTCTTTTTCTAGAAATGGCTAATTGAATTAGTTTAGCAATAATAGGTGAAAGTATTGCCATTATAATGCCAGCAATTAATAAAATTGTCTGTAATTGGCTGCTTTCTCTCTCATTTTTTTTACCACCCAAGAATGTACTTCTTAAAATAAAGTCGGAAAGGAGTGCCACAAATCCAACCAAGATTGTTACGATGCTCATTAAACGGATGTCATAGTTATCAATATGAGAAAGTTCGTGTGCGATTACGCCTTCTAGTTCAGCCCTATTGAGTTTTTGTAAGATACCCGTTGTACAACAAATGACTGCATGTTCTGGGTCTCTTCCAGTTGCGAATGCATTTGGTGCGGAGTCTTCGATGACATAAAGCTTTGGTTTTGGAAGCCTTTTAGATGCAGCTAAATTTTCTGCAATTGTGTAAAAATCAAAGTATTCTGTTCTGTTTGCTTCTTTTGCTCCAGAAATTCCTAAAATAATTTTGTCTGAATACCAATATGATCCAAATGATGCGATTCCTGAAAAAATAAATGCTACTCCGACAATACTGAGGGGATAGTCAAACCCAATTGCCATAACATAGGTCGCAAAAGCAATAAATGCTATAAACAATGCAACAACAATGCCAGATTTCTGTTTATTGCTTGAAACAAGCTCGTAATGTGTCATGTTTAGAGATCTACTGTAACATCCTTTGTGTCTGCATCAGAAACTTCGACATGAGAACCAGTCATTGCAGTTACAATTCCTTTTTCTTCCTTAAATCCAAAGATTCCAGCAACAATATTGGATGGGAAGGTGACTAGTTTTTCATTAAAGTTTTGTGAAAGATCAATAACTGCTCGTCTTGCATACATGAGTTTGTCTGCAGTATCTGTGAGTTCATTCATTAGTTTTGTAACAGTTGCATCGCTTTTGAGTTCTGGATTATCTTCAACAGCAATTGAAATCTGAGGAACAATTGATTGGATTTGTTCAATTGCGGCTTCGATATCTGTTGCTTTTTGAGTTTCTTGAGCAGTTGCAATAGATTTTCTTGCATCGGTAAGCATTTTGAAAATACCTTTTTCTTGCTTCATCATTCCTTTGACTGATGCCTCGAGGTTAGGAATTAAGGAAGCCTGACGTTTTAATTGATTTCCAATTTCTTGAATGCTTGCCTTGATTTGGGTTTTAAGTCTTTGTAGTGTGTTGTAAATACCAATAACATAGGCAGCAATTGCAACGCCAACAACGACTAAAATTAGGAAAATATTCATATGTATCTGTCTCCTTTAATTACTTAGTATGTACTATACTACATAACTATTGGCAAAACTAGGTCTATTAGGGTATAATTCCCTTTGTTCTTTGAAAAAAGATTTATTTAATTGTTGGGCCCGTGGTGTAGCGGTTAACATGTCTCCCTGTCACGGAGAAGATCGACGGTTCGATTCCGTTCGGGCTCGCAAGAAGTTTTATTTTGGATTTAATTTTTTATTAAGGCGCAGAGATGCGTTTTTTTTGGAACAAAAAAAGCCCAGTCGTTTCCGACTGGGCTATATTAACCTTCCAATTAGTCTCCTTCCACCAATAGTCTTGGTAAGAGATTTGCTGATATGTGGCTGATTACAGCCGCAATCAACCCTCCATACCAAGCCAGTGGAAGCCATACGCAAAGTGGATAAATCACATGCATGATGCTGATTCTGTGATGTATTGCCATAAACAATACTGTTTGAATCAGTCCAATTAATGCGATTCCAACTCCTATTTCTACTGCCTGTAACTCTAAGGAAAGCAGTATCTGAATTGCGACAACGGCCGCAAGTCTAAAGATATGTTCCTCAAAGATGGACATCTTAAAAAGATGCATCTTAGTTGAGTTACCTGCCTTACTGTCTTTTTTGACAGTTTTGAGTGCAATTCCTGCTGGAATTACAAACCCAACCACTGATGCAAGACCAGTGGTAAATGGAGACTTGAACCAAAGTTGAGTAAAATCCCAACCTTGGGTGTAGTTGATGACTATCGCAAAGATAGAAACAACTACGGAGTACAAAAAGTACTTTTCTGATGTCAACAGTTTCACGACATTGTCTCCTGCAGTATGTTACATTTGAAGGTGCAAATGCGAATATCAAAAAATTGATATTCACAATATATATTATAGGATATTTTTATCAAAAAGTCAAGTATAAGTCATTAAAATTTTTAATCCCATAATATTGACAGATAATTAACATTATGATATAATCTAATATAATTTGGTATAGAAAGTTGCCAAAATGCTTGGCTCCAATTCTATATTGAACTATAAAATAGTTCAGGCACTTTACAATTATTTTTTCACTTTGTTGATACAGTAGGCAGCAATTCTAAGTTCATATGTTTTTGTGATATTAGAATTGCTGTCTATGCCGCCTTTGGGCATAAATCCAAGCAGCAATCAAAGGTGAACCGATGACCATTTACGTATTGATCGTATGGTGTTCGGTGTGTCAAGAGTGGCACACCTACCTCGTCATTGTTGAATAAAAAACTCTGACGGGTTTCGTAAAGTTCCTGGATTAAGGGGTACCTACTCGAAAGAGCAAGGGCCCCAATTTTTTTATCTTCTGTGTTAAAATCACTATACTGTTTTGCATTTATAGAATATTATTTTGTTTGTTGCCGAAGTAGCTCAGCTGGTAGAGCACTGGTATCGTAAACCATAGGTCGTGGGTTCGAATCCCACCTTCGGCTCAGTTTACTCTCAAGTATCTAACTTGCACTCAAAAGTGTTAGTACTGTATACTTATTGGCAGTTATGTCTAGATTAAGCAGAATTCAAAGTAGAAGACAAAATGAGAGATCCACTATGAGTTATTCTCCAGTTTCTTCAAGAAGAGTTAGAAAAGAAAAAAAGAAGGTACTTTCACAATCAGTAGTTATGATTGGTGTGGCAGTAGTTATTTTTTTCACTTTTATTTTTGTTGTAATTCCTAATTTTATTAACTTTGTGACTAATTTTTTGGATTCCTCTACTCCATTTCAAGAAACTGACGATATTCCGCCTCAAATTCCAATTTTATCTGCTCCAGTGACTGCAACAAATAGTGCTGAATTAAAAATATCCGGATATGGAGAGCCAGAGAGCTTTGTTATCTTTGTGATTAATGGTTCCAAACAAGATAAAGTTACGATAAGTGAAGATGGTTCATTTGAAGTTCCAATAACTTTAGAACAAGGTGAAAATAAAATAAATGCATATAGTGTTGATGAAGCAGAAAATGAGTCGGCATCAACAAAGGATTACACTACTCTTTTTGATTCAAAACCACCAACTATAGAAAATATTGAACCAGAAGATGGTGCAAGCTTTGAAACTAGAACCAATCAGTCTGTTACTATAAAAGGTAATACGGATAAAGATGAAGTTGGCACAAAAATCTATATCAATGAAAGAGTTGTTTTTCCAAAGGAAGACGGGACATTTAGTTACACCTATCATTTAGAAGAAGGTGAAAATAAAATTGAGATTAAAGCTATAGATAAAGCTGGAAATCAAAATAAAGTTGAGCTTACCTACTCTTTTAGTTTGTAGGTTTTTGTAGAACAGATAGTGCCGATAAAAATAGTAGCAGAACAAATGGTTGCAAGACTGAGTTGCTAAATTGTGTATGTATTAAAAGTCCAACAAAAATTGCAAATAAATAAATATTTCTTTTAAGAAATGCTTTTCCCCAATCATTTAATAAAATAATAAAGATTATTAATCCAACTATTCCGGTTGAAAGAAAAATATTAAGGAAAATATTATCTGGGACTCTTGAATGACTTGGAATATTGACTTCAGAATTATTCTTTATAGAGTAAGTAAGGCTATTTTTTTCAGAAAATAACCCGTTTCCAATAACTACTGTTTTGAAGCTGAGTTCTTGTATTTGTTGTGTAACTGCAGAAATTCTGGCAGTAATAGTTGAAGTCCTTAAGAGATTCACTCCTTCTCCCCATGGTTTTGGTGCAAGTAGTATCATAAGAAAAAATACTAATGTCCCAACACCAATTTTTTTAAACAGAATTGGGTTTTTGAGATTTTTTATTTTCACAAGAAAAAAAGTTGCAAAACTTGTAATAGTTGCTAAGTAACTAGCTCGAGAGAATGTTAATATTATTCCCCAAATAAAAAATAATATTAAAAATAGTTGTAATTTTTTATTTTTTAAATATTCACTACTTAAACCAACTAGAAGTGTTATTAAAAAAATAATTCCGGTAAATCCCGGATCAAAGTATGGGCCAATTAATCTTGCATAGTGATCATCCCATCCCAAAATCGCCAAAAATCTGGTGTCTTTAATAAAGATGAATTGTAAGAAACCTAAAAATAAACTGAATAATCCGACAGAAAATATCTGAAATTTAAAATATTCCAAATCTATATTTTTTTCTTTAATTAAGAATGCTAGTGAAAATCCAAATAGTACATATGTTATTAATCTGCAGATATATAAAATTAAAATATTGTCAAAATTTTGCAATAAATTAATAATTAGAGAAAAAGCGGTAATATAAATAAATATTTGTATTTTTTTATTATTTTTAAAATATTCTAAAATATATTCGCCAAATGCTATAGGATTTGTGAAAAAAATGTGAAAAATCCAAAAAATAATAAAAACATCGTGAAAATAAATTGCAGTTGGGGTGTTTGCTAACTCAATTCTTTGAAGTTGTCCTAGACTTAAAAGTGCAACAAAAATCCAAAGTGCTATTTTTCTAAAGGTTTTCATAATAAAAAATTCGAACAAAAAACGAGTGCAAGCTCATAATTATTGCGTATATTAGTCCTCTAAATCCATCTAAAAATCCAAATTTCAAAAAATAATTTAAAATAAATTTTCCGATTGGAAAAAAAATCATTTGAAAAATTGTTTCATTTTTTGATATTTTTTTATTTTTTGATTCAATTTGTGAATAAAGAGTTATTTTTTCTAGGAAACTTTTGATTGACTCATGTGAAAAATGTAAAATTTGAAAATCAGCTTCTCCAATTTTACCTTGTGTTTCAACAACTTCATGAATATTTCTTCTGAATTTTCCTTTGCTAGTTTTAAATAATCGAATCAGTGGCATTGAGCCAGCCTCTCCATATAACAATGGTTTACCTAAAAAATAATCTACCCTTTTTATGCTAACTGCATCAAAAAGATTTTGTTGTACTACATTTTCAATACATTCTTCAGCATTTTTAGAGAGTACCTCATCGCTATCTAAAAATAATACCCATTCTGTTTTTACTTCTTCCAGAGCAGTATTTTTTATTTTGGAAAAATCAGCTATTTTTTCAGGATACTTTATGAGTTTAAAATTAAATTCTTTTCTTAACTTTTCCCATTCATTTTGGCTATTATTGTCTATAACTATGCAGGATGCTGTAATTTGCGCAGATTGCAAAGCATTAAGAAATCGTTGGTCATTACGATTTGTTAGAATTATGGTAGTTGTATTTTTGATTGGCATTATTCAGATTTTTTAAATAACATAATTGCTTGATAAAACAGGAATGGTAAGCTCACCAATCTGCTAGTAACTAGGGCAACTCCTGCACCTTGTAGACCATATTTTGCAGGTAATAATAAAAGCAATGTAACCAAAGTTACAATTGTTACAAGCAAGTGAAAATTCACAGTTGAGTATCTTTTCTTTACATAAAACAGAGTATAAAAAATAATAGAAATACTTTGTAAAATTCCTGCAATTACAAAAAAGTACAGGTTTGGAACAATACTGAGCCATTGTTCGCCTAAAATAATCGAGACAATGAGATTTGGAGCAATAAACAGTGGGATAGAAGCTCCAATAGTAATGAGCGCAGTCACAACAAGTGATTTAACAAATGCCTTTTTCAGCCTGTTTTTTTCGTCTGATATTTTTGTGAACACAGGCAAAATACTATGATTTACTGACTTGGCAAAATCATAGTTTGTTTTGTGACCAAGACTATATGCATTATGATACAGCCCTAAAGAAAAGGTTCCAATAATTTTTCCTAATAAAAAATCATCAATATTTTCGTTGATATATGAAAGTGCTGCTGAAATAGTCAAGCCTTTAGCATTTGCAAAAATTAACTTAGCTCTACTTGGAATATAGTTAAAAACTGGTTTGTCTGAGAATATCAAGAAACTCAGCAGTACTTCAAAAAGACCACCTAAGATGAGAGCAAAAATCAATGCTGAGACTGATTTAAATAAGAGTGCGAGTATGACGGCGACAGTTGCATCAAATAAGATAATTGTAAATTTGAACGCGCTATCTTTGAAAAATTCCAAGTTTTTATGAAACAAAATAATACTTGGATTGATAAATCCTTTTACTATTGGAACAAGTGCTGCAATAGCAACAAGAATGGTTAATGATTCTTCTTTATAGAATTTACTCATAATAAGACCCATTAACACCATGATAATTCCAATGATGAAACCTCGAATAATTGCAATTACCCAAGCAGTATCAATAAAGTATTTGATAGATCGTTTTGATTGAATGATTGTTAGGTTAACCCCTGTTTCAGTTGTGGCTTCTGCAATGCCAAGTGCAATCGCAATTAACGCAAAAAGTCCAAAGTCGGTAGGGGTAAGGATTCTGGCAAGAAAAAAGGTTTTAATCAGTATTGTAGCCATAGTGAGGACTTTAAGCACTGTCTGCCAACTAAAACCAGAAATCGTATGTTTGGTGTATCCCATGCTTATATTATGCACGTTTAGGGCTTGAAACTCCAGTTATGAAATAGCATAATCTTGAGTATGAAAAATATCTTGAAATCATTTAGTAGTTTATTTTTAGATTTGGCGGAAACGCTCACTATTGGTGCTTCATTTTTTTTGATTGTCTATCTATTTTTCATGCAACCACACCAAGTGAATGGAAGATCTATGTATCCTACATTCAACTCTGGTGATTATCTATTAACGAATAAAATTGTGTATAGAACTGGTGAGCCACAACGTGGCGACATTGTTGTGTTTCATGCTCCAGAAGAAGCAAGTTGCCCTACTGGGACAGGTTGTGATTTTATAAAGAGAATCCTAGCTGTTCCTGGAGATACAATTGCCTTACACGATAATGCATATTACGTAAACGGAGAAGCACTGGCTGAAACATACATTCCAAGTGATTTTAAAACTCTTCCAGGAAAATTTATTGAAGGTAGAACAGTCACAATGGGTCCTAATGAGTATTTTGTGAGCGGTGATAACAGAGAGTACTCTAGTGACTCACGTGTTTGGGGTCCAATTGGCAAAGAGGATATTGTTGGTAAAGCATTTTTAAGATACTGGCCTACAAGTGAGTTCGGCTGGATTGAATCAGCAGAATACTAGAATTACTTATTTTTATTTTGAACCTTCTTTGATTCCTTTGATGAAGTCCATGATTTTTTCTAAACCTTCTTGGGTTTCTTCAGGATCACCTTTGAGAATAAAGCTGACTTGAGTTGATTGGTTTGTTCTTTTTAGTTTTAATTTTGATCTTGCTCCAAGATAATTTTTGACTTTTTCTTCCCAACTTTTAACCTGATCATCGTCTACTTGATACACTACAGTTTTTGGTTTAAATACTCTTGTTTGTCCTGTTTTAGTTTTTGCGATTCTTGCAAGCTCTTCTGCTCTTCTTACAGATGCATTTTCCTTGAGGATTTGTTTATAAACTTCTATCATTGTTTTGATATCTTGAATGCCAGAAATAGCCCTTGCATGGCCTTCAGAGATTTGTTTTCCTAGAAGTCCATCTTTTATTGCGTCTGGCAATTGTAGTAACTTTAAAGAGTTACTAATGAAAGAAATTGATTTTCCAACTCTTTCTGCAACTTCACTGACTCCCAAAGAGAATTCTTGTTGCAATCTAAAAAATGCTTGAGCTCTTTCGATAGGAGAAAGATTGACTCTTTGCAGGTTTTCAATGATTGCCATTTCTAACATCCCTTTTGGGGTTGTTTCTTTTATGATTGCAGGGACTTCGGTAAGTCCTGCAAGCTTTGAGGCTCTCCATCTTCTTTCTCCAGCAATGATTTGATAGCCAGCAGGAGTATGTGCAATAACCAAAGGTTCTAAAACGCCATGAATCTTAATTGATTTAACTAAATCTTCTAGCTCTTCATTGTTGATTTTTTCACGAGGTTGAAAAGGGTTTGCTTGTAGAATATTGATATCAAGGTTTTGAACTGTTTGGTTTTTCATATTATGAAAAGTATACCAGTATTTGTGTGAAAAATGAGTACTTAAATTTTATATAAGTAGTATTTTGATGTATTTACGAAGTTTCAACTAAAAAAGCCTCCGTACCTGGAGGCTTTTCTAAATTCTAAAATGAGATACTTTATTGTTTGATAACGTTTGCAACAGTTCTGCCAAATCTTTTTGAGAATTGAACAACTCCGTCCATCATTGCAAAGATTGTGTGATCGCTTCCAATACCAACACCTTTACCAGGTTTGTATTTAGCACCTCTTTGTTTGATTATTATATTTCCTGTGATGACTTTTTCGCCTGCATATTTTTTAACACCAAGTCTTTTTCCATGACGTTTACCTTGTTTATGTTGAGCGACTTTACCACCTGCTTTAACGTGTGACATGTTACTATTTCCTTATTTTTGTTTATTGAACCTAAATCTGTATATTTGTCTTTGGACTACTGCCTGTGGACGACTGTATAAAACAGGTTTAGACAATGTAGTGTACCCAAAAGTTGTTAATTTGTCAATGAGATTATCGAGTGAGTATGTAATTTTTTTACCTTTTGCATCCTCTATAGTGACTGTTGGAAAAACTATTACGATACTTGCGTTTTCGTCAAGTAAAGTCGTCCAATGTTTGAAAGCCCCAAGATACATTTTTTCTAAACCTTTAAAAATATATGGAAGTTTTGCTGGATTTGGTTTAGGCTTGCCTAAGAATGGTTCAGTTACGATATACTGAATTTTTTCTTTTTGAGGAGGAATTCTTGTTGCATCGGATTGAAAAACAGTATATTCATGAGTAAATGGATAATCTTGTGCAAGCCACTCAAGATTTCTCTTAGTTCCAGACACTGCTTCTTCGTCAAGATCGCTCCCAATAACATCGAGGTTTGTTAAGAGTCCTTCAATAATAACTGTTCCAGTTCCACAAAATGGATCTAAAAGTATATTATTTCTGTTTTCTTGAACAGGATTGTCTCCAAGAGCAATGTTGACCATAATGAGTGCAACTTTTGGAGGTAACATACCTTTTTTTCTGTCAAAATATGGTTTATTTCTGTCTTTATTTGTCCAGTCATCAATATCTTGAACAGCGATTGTTTCTCCAAGATAGACGCCATCTTTTGTAGAAATAAGGAATATTTCTTTTACTCTTTTTTTGTGTAAGAGTACGGCTGCTGAAAGTCCATATCTTGAACCATCAACATATCTAGAGTTTATACCTTCTTTTTGTAAACTTGCTTTAAGGTCAAATCCTTCAATTTTTTCTAAATGATCTCTGCCTAATTCGCCAAATCCAAAATGAATTTTGTTCCCATCGGCAATTTGGATGAGATACTCGATGACTTTTTCTTTTTGTGCTTGAATATCTGAAGTTTCAAGTTTTTCAACTTCCTTAATTACTTTTACAGTTCCACCTAACAGATCCACAAGTTCTTTTGCTCTCTCCTCTGATCTTAGTTTGACCAAAGCAACTTGATCACTTACCTGTTCTACAAACTCAGAGCCTACAACTGCGTTGAGCTCTGTGATAGAAAGTTCTGGTGTGTTTCCAAGTTGGAAAAAATAATTTTGCATAATTGTAGTATAAATTAAAGAGGGTGCTTTTCGCACCCTTCTTTTGTCAGGTTTAAGCTTTTATTTTTATTACCTTTAGGTAGGTTTCGAGTTGTCTGTGACCTTGAATTTTTCTGTATTTTGATTTTGATTTATATTTAACAACTTGAATTTTTTTACCTTTAGCGTGTTCAACAACTTCTAATGTTACTTCCGCGCCAGCAACTGTTGGGGTTCCAACGGTGCTTTCTTTTTCATCAGCGACTAAAAGAACGTCGTTTACTTTAATTGTATCGCCGACTTCTTTATCTGCAATTCTGTCTGTAGTGATTGTGTCACCTTCACTGACCTTGAATTGTTTGCCTGCGATTTGAATAACTGCGTATGACATATATTTCCTTACTGTTTTTTTATCTTGTTTTGTTTGGTGTTGTAGCATGTCCAACGAGATTGCATAGCAACAACACAGACTGAACGGTTATTATATCATGAATTTATTCCAAGTGGAGGGTCACTTTTGGTTTTTGGTTCAGACGAATATTTTGAACTATTCCAAACATACCAAGCAGGGTTAGAATGGAACTTCCTCCATAAGACATAAATGGCAATGTAATTCCAGTTATTGGAAGAAGCCCAATGTTCATACCAATATTAACTCCAGTCTGGAGAGTGGTCATGAGAGCAGTTACGTAGCAAAACAACTGTTCTTGAAGAGAATTTGCTTTTTGGGCAGTTCTGAGTGTTACAGTAACAAGAACTGTGTAGAGGCTCACCACTAAAATTGAGCCAATAAAACCAAATTCTTCAGCAAAAGACGCAAATACAAAGTCAGTTTGTCTTTCTGGAAGAAATCGTAAATGAGATTGAATCCCTTGTCCAAGTCCCCTTCCTGTAATTTGTCCTGATCCAACCGCAATAAGTGATTGTCTTGCATTATATCCAGCTCCTTGAGTATCATCAGGAGAAATAAAAGAAGTAATACGTGCTTTTTGATATGGATGCAGAATAAATAACCAAGCAATAACAATTGTGACAAGACCTCCAGCAAGAAGTGGAATCATGTGTAATTTTTTAGTCTCTGAAATAAAAAGGATTATAGATATGGAAAGTAAATAGACAACTGTTGTTCCTAAATCTGGTTCTATCAAAATTAAAATTCCTGGAATAGCAGTGAGAACTAAGAATGTAAAAAGATTAGTAAGTTTTGTAAGAGGTTTTTTGTTGAATTGAGTAGTAAGGTATATGGTAACAATTGGAATGGCAAGCTGAGATCCTTGAATTGCAAATATACCACCTATATCAATCCATCTGGAACTTCCCTTTGTGATGTCTCCTATTACTAAAGTTAGTAATAATAGTGCATTTAGAAAAAGATAGGCCACTTTGCTTAAATTGGAGATCTGTTTGAAGGAAATTTTGGTAACAAAAAAAAAGATTCCAAAGCCAATCATAAAAAAAATAAGTTGTTTTGGAGCTAGTGCTGGAGCAATGCTAGAAAGTGTGAGAATACTTAACAAACCTAGAACCAAAATGATAATTGGAATGACCCATTGTCTCATATTTTTCAGTATACAGGAGTTTAGATCTTTGCCAACTCTTTTTGTGGCATCTTAATTTTTTTAGGAGTTACAAAAATGAGGAAAGTAGTAAGAATTGTTAGGAAAAGTCCTAAAAATGCAAAAGCATTTTGATAACCAACAATTTCTGCAAGGAATGTTGCAACAATTGGCGCAATTACATACGCTAAACTTGTAGAAGCACTTTGAAGTCCGATCATCTCATTATCTTCATTTTTAAGTCTGCTCACATAGTCTTCAAATGTTGCTTTTATTTCAGGTACTGCAACCCCAAGTAATATTGAGACTCCAGCGGTTACTACAATGATTCCTGTAACAGAGTTTAAAAAGAAGTATGTAGTTAACAGAATTCCAGATAGCAAACTACTAATTAATGCAGTTTTTTTCTTACCTGATTTTTGGTTAGATCTACCAAGATAGAATCCAACAAGTATTGCCGGAGCCATATATGCAGGAATGAGTAGATTTCCAAGTGCATGAGTTTTACTTAAATGCAGAGTAAATAAGGTACCGATAGTCCAAAATCCTGCATCAATAATGGTAATTGCCGTTTGTAAGAGTATTAGCTGCCAAACTTTAGGAAAAAGTAATTTCCAAATTTCTAGTTCTTTCTTCCAAGAGATGTTTCTTGGTTTTTCTTGACTGTCTTTATTACTGTGTATTACAAATTTTTGCTTAAATTTTAAAATAGGAACAATAGTTAGTAAGAGCAATACACAAACAAAAAGAAAACTTTGTTTATAGCCTAGTGTTAACAAATGGGTGGCAAATATTGGCGCAAGTGCATAAGCAGAAGTTTGGAATGCAACAATTTTCCCCCAAGTTTTTGTGTGTTCATCAATTCCAACATATGATTTAACAAACTGAAATGAAGAAAAAATATTGAGTTCATAATATATGCCCCATACTGACATTGCGAGTAAGAAAGTCAGAATATGGTTTGGAAATAAAAGATAGACTAAAGGGAACATAATTGCAGAAAGCAACGTTGCTTTTAAGAAAAAGTAATGAGGTTGATTTGAAAAAACTTTTGGAAAAACTACGTCACATAAAATGCCTATGACTGACGAAAACGAAAAAATAATGCCCATGAATAAAGTACTATGAACTTTTGATTCAATAAAAATTGGGCTGATATATGACATGATTCCATCGGCAAAAGAAATCATGAACGCAATAGAGATAAATAACCAAACAGATTTATTTTTCACTTAATTAGTATACAGGAACTGAATCATTGAAAGGAATTGACAATTCTGTTTTTTTTGTGTTAAAACCGATCATATGAAATCAAACCCCTCACAAACAAAAGAGTTTTTAAGATTAGCATACTTAGAAGCATTAAAAAGTAGAGATCTAAGCACTCAAAATGGCGCAGTTATTGTAAATCCGTCAGGAAGAATTATTGCAAGAGGTGCTAACAATTTTCCATTAGGGGTTCAGGAAACAGAAATGCGATTACAAAGACCTGCAAAATATAAATATGTCATTCATGCAGAAGATTCTGCAATTTTATCGGCAGCAAGATTCGGAGAAACAACACTAGGAGCTACGATGTACTCTCCTTGTGCAGCTTGTGAAACTTGTGCTCAAGCAATCATTAATTCAGGGATACTAAAGGTAGTTGTCCATGAAGAAGCTATCGCACAATCACATGGCCAGTGGCCGGAAGCAATTAAAATTGCATTAGAAATGTTTGAAGAGGCTGGAGTTTCATACGTGTTATTTAGTGCACAATTTGGTGATTTAGAGCTCAGGTTTAATGGTAATACTTGGCGACCCTAAGCTCTAAATTCTATAAATAAACTATTTTTATCTCAAACTAATTTAAGTTCATTCCCCTTTTTGAGAGTTGTATTTGTCTTTTTCTCAATTTCTTTTTTCCAGTTCTCTGGCCAATCTGAAGCTTCAACAACTGCAGTATCCCCAACTTGTAAGCCAGCTTTTTTTCTTAGTTTTTGAATATTACGCATTAATTCTCTGGCTTCGCCTTCTTCTTTGAGTTCTTCAGAAACTTCTGTATCAAGCAACACTCTCAAGTTTTCTGTTGAGTGTTTCCAATCTATTTCTTTTACATTAACTTCGTCTGCAAGAACATCTAATACATTTTTTTCAGGTGTTTTTATTGTTACAAAACAGGTGACTTTTGCTAGAGGTTGTCTGACTTTAATTCCGGCTTCGCTTCGTAGCGCATGCGTTTTTTCAACAACTTTTTTGATTGCATCCATTTGTTCTTCTAATGAAACATTTATGAACGCTTCATCAAAGTCTGGCCAATCTGAGTGATGAACGCTTTCATCTGCTGAAATTAAGTTGTGCCACATAAGTTCACTGAAAAATGGAGTAAATGGTGCAAAAAGCTGTGCTAATCTTGCTAAAACATACCCAAAGACGTCTACAGAATTTTGGTCTTCTCTGAGTCTTTCTCTACTTCTTCTTAAATACCAAGTAGATAACTCATCTACAAAACTCATCAATCCCCTACTTGCGCGGACAAGATCATAGTTATCCATGTTAAAAGTAGTTTCTTTTACAAGCGTATTTAGTTTGCTGAGTATCCATTTATCCATTACATCCTCAGAATGAGGTTGTTTGTTCAAATCAACTGTATGATTTTCTGGAGCATACATCTTATAGAACGCAAACATGTTCCACCAAATCAGGAATACTTTTTTGCGAATTTCGGAAACTTCTTTCTCACTAAAGTTAAGATTTTCCGATTTCATCACTGTTGAGCTCATTAAGTACAGTCTTAAACTATCAACTCCATATTCATTAATAAGCAATAATGGATCTGGATAGTTCTTTTTTGATTTACTCATTTTTGTGCCGTCTTCGGCAAGAATTGTTCCAGTTGTAAGGGTGTTTTCTACAGCATTTTTTCCAAAAACTCCTACAGACATAACATGCATTGTGTAGAACCATGCTCTTGTTTGAGCAATGTATTCACTAACAAATTGTGCTGGATAAGTGCTTTCGAATTTTTCTTTATTTTCAAAAGGATAATGAACTGAAGCGAATGGCATAGAACCAGACTCAACCCAGCAGTCAAATACTTCTGGAATCCTGGTTCCTTTTACTGTTTTTTCATCATTAACCCAAACTTCTATGTTGTCTAAAAACTCTCTGTGAATGTTGGTTAGATTTTCAGTTTGTTTAGGGTCAACAGACCATTTTTGAAGTTCTTCTATAGATCCAACCACACGAAGTTGTGTTTTATCTGCACTGATCCAAACTGGCATAGGAGTACCCCAATATCTTGATCTTGAGATATTCCAATCTGGGGCTGTTTCTAATCCTTTTCCAAAACGACCATATTTTAAGTGTTCTGGGTACCAGTTGATGTTTTCGTTTTGTTCAATAAGTTGATCTTTTATTTTTTGAACATTGATAAACCAAGCAGGAACAGCGTTATAGTATAGAGGTGTTGCACATCTGTAACAAAATGGGTATGAGTGGGTGATTTTTTCTTCTTTGAATAATAGATTTCGCTCAGCTAAATCTGCATTGATTATTTTTTCAGCTGATTTGTAAAATTTTCCAGCAACGAGCTCAACAAATGGTAGAAATTTTCCTTCGTCGTTCAGAGTTGGTACAAGTGGAAGATTTTCTTTTAATGCTAATGCATAGTCGTCTTCACCAAAAATTGCAGCAGTGTGGACAATTCCGGTACCATCTTCCATACTCACAAAATCAGCGGCTAGGACTGACCAAGCATTTGGCTTATTTTGTGCACCTTCTGTTTGAGGATTCACGTATGGGAAGAGTGGTTCGTAATGTTTTCCAACTAGTTGTGAACCTTGTACGGTTTTAACAACTTTGTATTTTTTATTTGCAAATACTTTTTCAACAAGGGATTTTGCAACCCAAAGTAGTTCTGTCTCATGCTCAACTTGGACATATGTTTCTTCAGTGTTAACTGCTAAGCCAACATTTCCAGGAAGCGTCCAAGGTGTTGTTGTCCATGCCACAAAGTATTCATTCTCATTTTTTGAAGTTCTTGCTTCTGGGACGAGTTTGAATTTTACATACACTGAAAAATCTTCAACGTCTTCATATGAGTTATCCATTGCAATCTCAAAGTTTGAAAGTGGAGTTGAACATCTTGGACAGTACATGACAATTTTTCTACCTTCATACACTAAATTTTTGTCGAAGAGTTGTTTAAATCCCCACCATACAGATTCCATATAGGTAGTATCCATTGTTTTATAATTATTTTTGAAGTCAACCCAACGACCTAAACGGGCGATGATTTTTTCCCATTCTCCATCAAGACGCATAACTTCACGGTGACAAGCCTGATTAAATTTGTCTATTCCAAGATCTTCAATTCCTTTTTTACCACCTTTTATATCAAGTTGTTTTTCGATCATGTTTTCGATTGGAAGTCCATGACAGTCCCAACCCCAAACACGCTCAACTCTATATCCCTTCATTGTCCAATATCTTGGAACGACGTCTTTGCTTGTTGAACCAAGTAAATGACCATAGTGTGGAAGCCCAGTTGCAAATGGAGGTCCATCATAAAAAACATATGCTTTTGAAGCATCTCTCATTTCAACTGATTTTTCGAACGATTTATTTTTTTGCCAGTATTCAAGAACTGATTCTTCTAGTTCAGGAAAACTTGGGCGAACTGGTAATTGTTTTAGTTTTGGCATAAGATCCTTTGTTGGTTTTCGTATATTATGTTTGCTTTTTAACACAAAAAGCCCTCTTGTAATTAGTGTTTTTTTGCGCGAATGCACGTTTTCACTAATCACAAGAGGGCCTTCTAATTTTATTTAGATTGTGGCGGTACCACCTCTTTTGTTTGGAGTGAACAGGGTAAAACCAATTCCTGATAACCAAACTTCTTATTTCCAGCTTTTACGGGCTTACCCGGAAAGATCTACTAATTTAATTTGCATCTCTGCAAAAAATAAATGTTCTTCTCTCGCCTCGTTCTGTGATGTCCAAGTTGGCAGAACTGTTAACGGCTTTCTTTAGATTTTTACAAAAAGTATTATATCATAGCTTTTATATTACCTTCTATATGTGTTATTTTTTGCTTGTTTCTTAGCTATTTTTTAAATAATATAATAGGTGAATGATTGAGTCACTTATTCAATGGATTGAAAATCTATCAGGTTTGATCCCTTTACCTCTTTTTGTTATAGTAGGATCTTTCTTAGAAGAAATTGTTGCTCCAATTCCATCTCCCCTAGTAATGACCTCAGCGGGGACAATGATTCAGGTAAGCGGGCAGGGTTTTTTCTATGCTGTGTTTATTGCAGCTTTGGCATCCACAGTAAAAACGTTAGCTAGTCTAGTACTTTATATATTCAGCGATAAAGTAGAAGATTTTTTCATTAACAAATTTGGAAAGATATTGAAGATATCTCATAAAGATACAGAAGGTATAGGTAAGCATTTTAACAATACAAGAAGAGATGATATTTTACTTTTTATACTAAGGGCAGTTCCCTTGTTTCCAAATGCACCAATATCAATTTTTTGTGGAATTATAAAGCTAAATTTGAAAACTTATATTTGGTCAACCTTTACTGGCACACTTATAAAGAACTTAGTTTATATTTATGCAGGAGTTTTAAGTTTAAACTACCTTGAAAAATTCAGAGAAGGTTATCCAATTATAGAGAATCTTGGTTACTTATTGCTTATAGGTACAATTGTTTATTTTATTTATAAACATCAAAAAAGTAAAAATATTCTTAAAAAATGTATAAAAATGTTTTTCAAATTTTTTGAAAAATAGGTTTATTTAAAAATGAGCGGGCAAAGAGAATCGAACTCTCGTCTCTTGCTTGGGAAGCAAGCGTTCTACCACTGAACCATGCCCACGCTATTGTTTTTTTATTTCCTTAAAAAATTTTACCACAATGTTTGTTAAACGTCTTTTGACTTTTTCTGAGTCTAGAATTTCTTTAACTTCTTCATGGTTGGTTGCATTGACTCCATCTTTTGTAATTGTATTTGTAATGCAGGAAAAACCGACTACATTCATCCCTCTATTTCTTGCTACAATCACTTCTGGACTTGTTGACATTCCAACTGCATCGGCTCCAAGACCATCTCTAAAAGCTAGACATTCCCCCTCTGTTTCATAAGTTGGCCCAGTAACGGCAAGATAGATTCCCTCATGAATCGATTCAGCAAATTCCGATCCAGCTTCTTTTAAAATTTTTCTATATTCAAGATTATATGCCTCATTCATTGGTTGAAATTGCCAAACACTAGATTGTGTATCAACTCTCCTAAAATTTCGGGTTGGGCCTAAGAGAACGTTTGGAATAAAATTAATGTGGGATTTTAGTATCATTACGTCACCAACTTTATAATTTTGATTTAATCCCCCAGCTGCATTTGTTACGAAATAATTTTTAATTCCTAAATCTGCCATAACTTGCACAGCAAATGTTGCTTTTAGAACACCACAGTTAAAAGGTTCATGAGCAACTTCATAGAAATGTTTTCGACCTTTTAATCCAATGACTGGAACTCCAGCTAAGTTTCCTATGATCAGTACTCCCTCGTGTCCAGGTACAGTAGTTGTTGGAAAGTTTGGAATATCTGAATATGAAATTGTGATAGGGTTTTCGATTTGGTGAGCAAGCTCACCTAGTCCAGAGCCAAGTGTGATAGCAAACTGGGGGGTTTCTAATTTATTTTTTTCTAGAATAATGCGTATATAATGAGCAGCTTCAGCAACTAGCTTTTCATAATTATTAAAATAGTCAAAGTATTGATTCATAGGATTAGTATATAGTATATGGGAGTTTATTTTTTTACTGAGAAAGATAGTTAATACATTGATTTACGTTATCAAAGTAAAGTGTTTGTTGAGCTGTATTAGTATCTCCAAATGGCCAACGCAAGCATACTTGCAAGTGTTGTACTATTCGATTACGCTTTTTTTTAGGTTCCCCACTCTCATCTGTTACTGGTTTTAAAAATGGCATTATTGATGCATCAACTACAGTTCCATCTGCTTGTGCAAGTGTGATTATAAAATAAGGATTATCATTTTTTGTAAATCTCAGTTTTGCTCCAGGAATTTTTTGGGCAACTTGTATGCAAGATTCCAGTACGCGTTTTGCAGGCCGTTTTCTTGCAATAATTGCTTGTCTAACTTCAGTTTTATATCTTTTCTTTGGGTCAAATCCTTCGGTAAATCTTAAATAAGACACTTCAGTTTCTGAAGCTGCTGCAACGGTTTTCATGAATATTCCTTTTTATTGCTTTTTACGTCTTAAAAAGGCAGGAATTTCAAATTCATCTTCAAAAGCACCAAGTAATGACTTTTTCTTATTTTCTTGTGGTGGTTCTTCTTCATCAAAGTTTTCTTGTGCTGTTTCTTCAGTGTCATCAGATGGATCAGTTTTCAGAGGGTTAATTGCTTTAAAGCCACTTCGTACAGAGTCACCAAATGCTTGAGATTTTACAAATGGTTGTACGGGGTCATTTTTAGTTGCAGTCATTTGTTGAGTTGTGAGGGGTTGGGTAAAACCAGATGGAGCTCTGTCAAACTTTGGAGTTTGTGGTTCTGGAGGAGTTTGCTCTTGTTGTTGGATTCTTGCTCTTGAATCTCTACCATATGCTCCAAAAAGTGGTTTATTATTTGGAATTGACAAGCCATTATTATCAAAACCAGTTGCAATAACACTAATCTTGATTTTATTACCCATGTTTTCATCTATTGTTGCACCAAAAATAATGTTTGCATCTGGATCAGCAGCATTTGCGATGATTGTAGAAGCGTCAGAAATTTCACTCATGGAAACATCTGGTCCTGCAATAACGTTATAAAGAATACCCTTTGCTCCATCTATAGATACTTCCAAGAGTGGAGAAGAAATTGCAGTTCTTGCGGCTGTAACAGCGCGGTTTTCTCCAGAAGCTTCACCAATACCCATCAGTGCCGTGCCTGATTCAGACATAATTGTTTTAACGTCTGCAAAGTCAACGTTAATCAAACCTGGAACAGTGATCAAGTCTGAAATGCCTTGTACACCTTGTCCTAATACATTATCTGCTAACTTAAAAGCGTCAAGAAAACTTAATTTTTTATCAACAACATCCATGAGTCTTTGGTTAGGAATAACAATCAAAGTATCAACTGCATCTTTGAGGTTTGAAATCCCTTCTTCTGCGGTAAGCATTCTTTTCTTACCCTCAAATGCAAAAGGTTTTGTAACAACAGCGACGGTTAAAGCTCCTGCTTCTCTTGCTATTTCGGCAATTACAGGAGAAGCACCAGTTCCAGTTCCCCCTCCCATACCCGCAGTAATGAAAACCATGTCGGTATCAAAAAGTAATTCCTTAAGTTTGTCATAGGATTCTTCTGCAGCGGTTCTTCCAACCTCTGGATCTGCACCGGAGCCTAATCCTTTTGTAAAGTTACTCCCAATTTGAAGCTTAGTATCTGCTTTTGAGGTAAGTAACGCTTGGGCATCTGTATTTACAGCAATGAACTCAACACCATTAATTTGATTTGATTCAATCATGGAATTAACAGCGTTTCCACCTCCTCCACCAGCTCCAATAACTTTAATTTTCGCGAAAGTTGTGTTGTTAGGTTTGACAAGTGCCATATTTGTATTTCAGATTAAACTATTACTTTTGACATTGTTTGTGTGTTTTTTATTTTACACAGCAAGTCTAAAACGTGCATATGCAATGCTTTTGGAACAAAGTGTATCATTAAATTGCTCTAATCAGCAAGGGCAAATTTAAGGCATTAAAGATTTGAATAATTTCCCTAATTTACTTGGTATAGAACCCAATGAAAAACCTTTAAAGAATGATCCAAGATCAAAGCTACTTGTTTGTACGGTGCCTCCCTCTTTTTTACCAAGATACAGCAAGCCAATACTTGTAGCAAATTCTGGTTTTGTAATATCATTTGTAAGTCCTTTTAATTCTATAGGGTTTCCGACTCTTGCAGAGAGATTGAGCTCTCTTTTTGCAATTTCTGCAATTTTTGTAGTTTGAGCCCCTCCTCCAGTTATAACCACACCAGCAGGAATGAGAGGAAGCAGATTTTCAGATTTTAATCTTTCCCCTACTAGAGCAAATATTTCTTGCATTCTTGGAAGCATAATTCTTTGTACAATTTCTTGTTTAGAAAAACTTTCATCTGAGGTAATTGAAGAATCAAAGTCAGATAATTTTAGCTGGTCTGCTTTTGCTTTACGCTTTGTGAAATCTTGTTTAGATTCTCCAGAAATTGGTGTAAGTGGTTTAAAAGCCTCTTTTGAAAGTGCAATTTTAATTTTTTCGGCACTATCTAGGCTGACTTTACAGCCAAGTGCAATATCTTGAGTAATGTGTCTTGCACCAACAGGCAAAGAGGCTGAGTATTCTAGGGATCCATCAACATATACACACAAAGAAGTTGAACCAGCTCCAATATCAACGACTGCAACGCCAAGTTCCTTTTCTGTTTCTGATAGCACAACTGACGAAGATGCCAATCCAGAAAAAATAAACCCATCAACTTGAACACCTAAATCAAGGATACATTTTTCCATGTTTTTAAGAGCAGTACTAAGTCCAGTAATTATGTGAGCTTCGGATTCTAGTCTAACTCCAGTCATGCCAACAGGATCTTTAATACCTTCTTGGGAGTCAACTTTGAAGTCTTTAGGAACAACATGAATGATTTCTCTTTCAGAAGAAAGGGAAATTGCTTTTGCTGCATCAATAACTCGTTCAACGTCATCTGGATTTATTTCTTTATTTGGAGATGCTACTGCAACAACTCCTTTTGAGTTTTGTGATGAGACATGAGTGCCAGAGATTGAAACGAATGCATTTTTAACTTCAATGCCTGCCATACGTTCTGCTGCATCAAGACTTTCAGTGATTGTTTCAAGAACTTTTTCTAGATCAATTATTTGACTACGTTTCATTCCTCTAGAATGAACTGCAGAAACCCCCATAACTCGAAGGCTAGTATCTTCCTCAATAGAAGCAATTAAGGTAACACATTTGTCTGTGCCAACATCAATTGCTGTAATAATTCTATTTCTTGTCATAGTTTGTGTATATAGAATAACAAATTTATTGAGCTGTGCGAAGTACAGGTAAATCAAATCGCATATCAATCTCTAGAATTGGTGCTTCAATTTCTTCTAATTCTTTTGCATGTACAATTGTATCAACTTTTTTGATTTGCGTCTGTATTGTTTCTGAATCAAAAATAAATTTTGGTTTATCTGGAATTTCTAAAATAATTTCGGAGTTTGAATTCCAGTACAATGTAGCCTTTTCTATTTTTAGTTGCTCTATTGTATGAGCAATTTCCAATGCTTTAGTATGTACATTTGGATTAACGAGAGAATTTTCTAAGATTTGTTCTTCCATAGCCCATTGTATTATAGTTTTTATGTTTTGATCTTTTTTTGGGATTATTTTCCCAGAATTTCCTAAATAATAACTGGTGTTATCAATAATAAGTTCATACTCAATTTTTTCTTGCTTAAAATTCAAAACAAGTGTGCTTAAAAATTTCTTTTTTGTTGACTCAAGAATATAAATAGAATCAATAGTTTGATTTTCAGAGTATTTTTTTTCAATATTTGCGAAAAAAAATGAGGTTCCATCTAGTTGTTTGAGGTCTTGGAGTAATTCATCGGGACAGTTACTACCTTCAAGATAACATTCAATTTTAGTAATTCTATTGAAAAGTAAAAATAAAACTATAAAAATAAGTAAGATTGGTATGAGAACTATATTTTGTTTCATCAATTTTTTACAACTGATTGCACCAACTTATAGAGTTTTTCTTCAGAATGTTCTGTTTTTGAGAACATTTGCAAGTTTCTTGAAAATTTTCTATGAAATTTTTTAATCAGTTCAGTTGCTTCTAATAAAACTTCTGGGTTCAAATTTTTTTGTTCAAGAAGAATAGCTTGCTTATTATTACTAAGAGCTTGAGCGTTTTTTAGTTGTTCATCGTTGTGAGAAAAAGGTAGCGGAATTAAAACTGCTGGAATCTGGTTTAATGCAATTTCCTCAGTAGTGTTTGCTCCTGCTCTAGAGATAACTCCTTTTGCATTAGAGTAAATCCAGGACAATTCTTCTTGAGTAATCCATTCTCTAATTTTATAGTTTTCTTGGTTTGCTTGAGAGAGTTTGTTTTTTATATGAGAAAGTTCATTTAAGTAATTCATTTTTCCAGATGGCTTCCCGCATTGGTGGATTACAAACCAATTTTTTAGCAGCGGCTTTAAGATTTGTGAAATTGTTTGGTTAATTATCTCTGAACCTTGACTTCCTCCAGTAATATATAGTATTGGTTTTACTGGTTTCTTTTTTATCCATGTTGGCATTTTTTTAGAATTTTTTAAAACTGATTGTCTAATTAAATTTCCAGTAAGAGTTGTTCTTGATTTTGGAAAAAACTCCAGACTTTCTGGATATGAAATTGCGATTTTATTTGCAAATTTGGAAATAATGAGATTTGCAACTCCCGCAGATCTAGTTTGCTCATGTGTGACTACTGGGATTCGCATAATCCAACATGCTAGGGCAATTGGAACGGCAAGATAACCTCCAAAACTGACAAATACGTCTGGCTTTTCTTTAATAAGGATAAAAGTGGTTTGTAAAGTTTTTATAAATAACAGCGGGATTGATTGTATTTTGGCAAAAGCTGTATTTTGAGAAAGTTTTACAGAGTTATATGGTATAAATTTTACTCCAAGTTTTTCTGTTTCAGCTTTTTCCTGAGAAATTTGTTTTGTATTTTTTTTACTATACAGCCTACCCAAAAAAGTAATTGAATCCTGAGGATATGTAGATTGAATATATTCTATAAAGGCTAATGCAGGTGTAAGGTGTCCTCCGGATAGTAGCAGTTTCATTTTTGTTTTCCAATTCTAATAAGTATGCCTGTAGCAAATAGTATCATAACTAAAGACGATCTTCCGAATGAAATGAATGGGAGTGGCATACCTTTAAGTGGTATAAGTCCAACAACCGCACTCAAATTAAGTATAACTTGTAAGCCAATCCAAATAATAATTCCAAAACCAAGTAGTTTACTTTCTTCTGATTGATCTGATTTAGATATTAGTTGGTGAGAGTGGTAAAAGAATAGTGCATAAAGAAAAATAATACCTAATGATCCCAAGAAACCGATTTCTTCGGCTATGATAGCAAAGATAGAGTCAGTGCTTGTTTCTGGAATATATGAATATTTTTGCTGAGATTCCCCAACTCCTTGTCCAGTGAGTCCTCCCCTTCCTAACGCCAGAGTAATTTGTCGTATATGAAAACTTGCTCCTAATGGATCAGAATCTGGATTCAGAAAAGTAGTGAGACGTTTGAGTCTATATGGAGAAGATACAATCGCGATAATAACTAATGGAATTCCTATTGCTGCTAATCCAAGAAGCTTCTTTATATCTCCTCCAGCAACGAAATACATGGCACAGGAAATTGCAAGTAATAGCAAGAGTGAACCAAGATCTGGTTGTAAAATCATGAGTATTGTTGGAATAACACTTAAAAATAAAAAAGGTAGAAATCTTTGGTGTTTGGTCATCCAACTAGAGTAAAATGCGATTAGTGCAAACTTGAGAAACTCTACTGGTTGAAATCCAAAGCCAGCAATCGAGATCCACCTTTTAGCTCCGTTTAGTGAAAGACCTATTCCTGGTATAAAAACTAGAATTAAGAGGAATATTCCAAAAGCATACAAAAAAGGAGAAAATTTTATCCAAGATTTAGTTGGAATAAATAGTCCAATGAGGAAGGCAACAGTGCCAAAACCGATCCCAATTAAGTGTTGCACAAGATAATGGTATTGGTTGCCAAAAGTTCTAAAGCTTTCCGCTATAGAACTTTCAAATACAAAAATAATACCAATGACTGTAAGTAAAATTGTTGTAAGTAAAACAATGATTTGGTGACGAGTCATACAATTACAAGACAGCTAACCAGACTCCAAAGAGTGTGAGCATAATTTGAACTAGCCACGCCCTTTGAACAATTTTTGGTTCTTCCCATCCATATCTTTGCAAAGAAAGATGAAATGGCGCTGCAGGAAAGATTTTTTTCTTAAAGAATTTTTTAGAAACTAGTTGTATTAGTGAAGTAGTTATTTCAAAAACAAAGATAAACCCAATCACAATGAGTGCAATCGTTTTACCAAGTAGTAAGCCGATGACGGCGAGTGTTGCCCCAAAGGCAAGTGAGCCAACATCTCCCATGAATATACGGGCTGGGAAAACATTGAAGTATAAAAATGAAATGAGTGAGCCGATTAAAAGAGCTAGAAAAATAGCCAGTGGTACATCTAAAATTTTAGATGACAAAAACCAAAGGCCAAAGAGCGAAATCATGAGTGCCCCAGATGCCAAACCGTCTAAACCATCTGTGATATTCACAGCATTTGCAAATGCAACAATTGTGAAAGTTGCAAATGGAACATATAAAATACCAAGATGAAATGTTCCAATAAATGGAATGTGTAAGATAGAAATGCCAAGATTATAGTAGAGCATCCAGGCAATAATTGTTGCTAATATGATTTGAAACAATAACTTATGCTTCATTCTTAAACCAAAAAAACCGGAAGTCTGAAACTTAAAGAATTTTTTGATGTCATCGTAAAGTCCTAAAACTCCAAAAGATAAAAAGGTAAAAAACAAAATATTAACTTCGCTTTGAATATCTTTATAGTTGCTTGTGATATCAACACCAAATTTTTTTACAAGTGGCATTAAAAGTGCAAACAAAATTGAAACTATACCAATGACTAATAGTCCTCCACCAACAGGCACTCCTGCTTTTTGTTCATGAAATTTATTAAATATTGGAGTTAGTTTCCCAAAAGCATCTCGTGTATCTTGTTTTGCTCTTTGAAACTTAAGTTTATATAACAAATCAATAAATGGTACAACAGTAACGCTAGTTGTGATAAAAGACAAAATTAATATGCTCAGCAAAACAGATAAAGAATTCATAGTACTATAATCTTATTACTTTCTGATAATCTTTGCACCCATTGATTTGAGGCGCTCGTCAAGAGACTCATAGCCACGATCAACATGTTCAATGCCTCGAATAATAGAAGTTCCCTCTGCAGTCATTGCAGCAAGGATCAATGTAGCCCCATGTCGAAGATCTTTAACTTCAAATTCTCCTGCTTTTAACTTTGATGGACCAGTAATTTTAATTGCATGCATGTTTTTTGGTTCATCATCTTTAAGATCAAAATTATACACTTCTTCTGGATGTGAAATCTCTGGGTTAAATTTCTCTATGTTTGCTCCCATTTTGTTAAGTTCGTCAACATATTGAAATCTATTAGCCATAATTGTTTCATGAAGCACACTTGTGCCTTCGCATTGTGTAAGAACAGTTGCCATGAGAGGTTGCCAGTCTGTCATGAATCCAGGCTCTATTTCTGTAGTTATATCAGCAGCTCTTAAAGGCCCTTTATAATAGAATCTAATGCCATAGTTTCCAACTTCGTATCCAGCTCCGATTTCATCGAGTTTTTTAAGGAAAGCGGTGAGGTGTTCATGGCGTGCATTTTCAATGATAACGTCTCCCTTTGTTGCTATTGCTGCACATGCATAACTTACGGCTTCGTTTCTATCTGGAATGAGTCTATGAATTGCGCCTTTAAGAGATGTTACACCTTCTATTTCTATAATTCTGTATGATCTTCTTCTAATTCTAGCTCCCATCTCATTTAAGTACTCAATAAGATCATCAATTTCTGGTTCTAAAGCAGCATTTTCAAGAATTGTTGTGCCTTCTGCTTTAACTGCAGCCATGATCATCGTTTCGGTGCCAGTGTGTGAATTTTTATCAAATTTGTATGTTGCTCCAACAAGTTTTTTTGCTTTAGCTACATACATACCATTTTCGAATGTAACCTCTGCACCTAAGGCTCGTAAACCGTCAAAGTGTCTATCAAGTGGACGTTTTCCAATTTTATCTCCACCTGGTGCTGGGACTCTTGCTTCTCCAAATTTTGCAAGTAATGGAGGAATAAACATAGTTGAGAATCTTCCTTGTTCTCCGTGTTCTTTGTCAATTTCAAAACTGTTAAGGCCAGCAGGATCGATAAAAATTGCTCTTTCTCCTGCTCTTGTAGTTTTGCCCCCAAGATAGTCTATGATTTTTGCTACTAGTTCAACGTCGCTAATTCTTGAAAAGTTTAGAATTCTTGATTCAGTATCTGCTAATAAGGACGCGATCATAAGTTTATATGACGCATTTTTTGCACCACCAATTCTGACTGAACCATGCAGTGGTACCCCACCAGTGACGTGAAACTCTGACATCAAAACCTACTTTCTAAGTACATTTATATTCTTTTATGTAAGTAATACTCAAATTGTATCAGATAAAGAACGAGTTTTGAACTCAATACTATATTATTCCCTCAAGTTCTGAAGGCTCAAATCCTAGAAAAAAGATTTCTGGTTTAAGAGTCACTCCAGTTTTTTCTTTTGTTTCTGATATTACTGTTTTAATTACATTCAAATAATCTTGAGCTGTTGCAAGGCCTACGTTTTCTATAAATGCTGCATGTTTTTCGGAAATTTTTGCATCTCCAATTTGGAAACCTTTTTTATGTAGAACGTGCTCAACAATGTATCCAACACTTGTTGTTGGATAGCCTAATTTATCTTTCACTTCATTGCTAATATTTTGGAAGACACATCCCAGAGATTTTTGAGGTTGAATTGATTTTCTTACCGCCCATTCTCGTGCGACATATGCTGCTTTTTCTGCATCCCCCCTGTACAGTGAAAACACTGCTGAAACAATTGTTTCGTTTGTCTTATGGAATCTAGATACATCATATCCAGCTTGGAGTTCCATTTTATCAAGCACTTTTTTTGTACCAAATTCATCAATAACTGTTACGGATTTGATAACTTCAGAGATAAAATGTGTTCCACCATGAATATTGTTGTAGATTGCTCCTCCAACAGTTGCAGGAATTCTTGAATACCACTGTAAGCCAGTGATTCCTTGTTGAATCAGAATGTTAATTGCGTATGGCAAAGAAACACCAGAATCTAGTTCCACAAGAACTCTCTCTGATTTTGATTCATCATAGTCAAGATCGCTAAATTCATAAGTAAAAGTACCTTTTTTTGAATCAGACTGCCAGCGAGCAGCAATTTGTTCCTGTTCGGCTTCATCAAAAGTGTGTTCATTGTGTCCTTGTGAATCAAGAATGCTCATTGCTTGTGATGTGTTTTTTACAACTAAACCTCTGATCCCAGCGTCAGAAATGAGGGTATTTGCTCCCCAACCCAGTAGTGTGAGTGGAAGATTATTTTTTCGCATATAAGAAACAAGTGCTACAAAATTTTCGCTTGTTTTTGTTTCGCAATATAAATCTGCTGGGCCACCAATTTTTACGGTAGTGTGTTTTGCCAAACTATAATTTTCTTTGAATTCTAAGTGAGGAAATTGAGATTTTAATTGAGTGAGTAGGTGTAGCATATTACTTAATTTTATTGTGTACTTTATATATATCTCCAGCCCCAAGAGTTAAAACAACAGTTCCGGCGGAAACGCGTTCTTGTAAAAACCTTGCAAGTGAATCAACTGTATGTAAGTTTTCAATTGTAATATTTGGATAATTTTTTTTAATACCCTCTAATAAAGTGTCGCTTGAAATAGAAGGATCAAAGGATTCTCTTGCCGAAGCAAAAATGTCTAATAGGTATACTGCATCTGCATTTTTAAATGCGTGTACGAACTCATGTAACAGTTGTTTTGTTCTTGAATAAGTATGAGGTTGAAAAACAATAATTTTCTTATTATCTGTATACCAGGTGTTAAGTGCAGCTATTGCAGACTGAATTTCGTTTGGGTGATGGGCATAATCATCATAGTAGATTACTCCATTTTTAGTCCCACAGCTTTCAAATCTTCTTTGGGTTGAAGCAAAAGTTTTAAGAGCTGAAACAGAATCTGCGACTGGTATATTTGCACAAGAACAAGCCGCTATTGCCGCAAGTGCATTTTGCACATTATATTCACCAGGTATTTTAAGTTCTAAAGTATATTGTTTTTCTGCATGGGTAATAGTTGCAATTGTTATTCCAGCTTTTTGCTCTTTTGGATTAAAATCATAAGAAAAATCTGCGCTATCTGTACCAAAAGTGAGAACAGTTTGAGCAGAAGTTGAAGGGTTATGAACCATATCTGCAACATTCATCACTAGAGTTCCATTTGAACTAATCTGATTAAAGAAGCTAAAAAAGACTTCTTTTGTATGTTCAAAATCTTCATAAACATCAGGGTGGTCAAATTTAAGATTTGTACAAACAGTAATATGTGGTTTTAGATAAGAAAATCTTGGGGTAATAGCTTCTCCTCTTTTTGGAGCACTTGGATCAGTTACATATTCGTCTGCTTCAGCGATAAAATATTCAGAATCTGTATTCCATTGTGCTGTTTTATTTAATCCAGGAATATTTCCAACGCCAACTGCAAACGAAGTATTGTTATTTGTTTTTTCAAAAATCCAGGAAATCATTGCACTGACTGTAGATTTTCCCCCTACTCCACAAACTGCGATACCTTTTTTCTGATTAAATAGGTCTGCTTGCGCTTCTGCATGAGAAAAAGTCGGGATGTTTTTCTGGTTTGCTTGAGTGACAATTGGGTTGAATTTACCAGTATGTGCCGCAGTATAGATGACACACTCAATGTTTTCAGGTATTTCATGGTCAAATCCAGAGTCAATTGTAATTTCAAGTTTATCCAATATAGGTTGGGTGACAAAGTCTTCTTCTAGGTCACAGCCAGAAATCGTTTTTTGAGCATCAACAAGAAGTTGTGCCATGCTTGTCATTGCAACTCCCTTAATGCCTACTAAATAAAAATGTTGATATTCAAGAATTGCCATAGTTATATATTTTGTATTATTTTCTTAAAAGTTTCTTCTAGTTTTTTTGAATCATGACGGAGCAAAGATCTGTGTGCAGTATCGTATTCTTTTTTTTCAATAAGTTCATTCAATAGCAATTCTGTTCTAATGACACGTTTGTCTTCATGTAAGTCATCAATAACAGGGAACTCGTTATGTTCTGCATACTTTTTGAGCACTTCAGAGGGGATTTCTTGATTATTTATAACAATAGAGTTTACTGGTTTTCCAATTGCATCTTCAATTTTTTGTAAGTGTTCACTTGCTGTCATACCATGTGTTTGAGTTTCTCGAGTCATTAGATTGGACATATATACAATTTTTCCTTTAATTTGTGAAAAAATATCTTGGGTATCATCTAAAACTAAAGTAGAAAGAATACTTGCATATAAGTCTCCTGGTCCAATAATAATGAGGTCTGCGTTCAATAAAGCCTCTCTAGCAGAGCTATTTGTAACACAGTTTGGTTCTAGGGACACTTTTTCAATTTTCTTTGAAGTCTGCGATTCTTCGTCAAGAATGTGTTCTCCAATCTTGGTTGTACCATCAACATAGTGAATTTTTAAATCAACAAAACTAGAAGTAATAGGGATCACAGATCCATCTAGGTTAAAAATATGCTCCGCAATTTCTAACGACTGGGTGGTGTTTCCCGTCATATCTTGCAGAGCTGTTAAGATAAGGTTCCCCAAATTATGGCCTTTGAGTCCGTTTCCCTTAGAAAAACGATATAAAAGTAGTTTTTGAATCCATTGTTGTCCTTTTTCATCAGCTAGAGCTGCGAGTGACTGGCGCAAGTCTCCAACTGGCTGAAACCCAAATTCATCTCTAATTCTGCCGGTAGATCCTCCAGAATCTGATACAGAGACAATTGCTGTGATGTCAACATCGAGTCTTTTAAGTGCGCTCACAACTGGAAATGTTCCAGTTCCTCCGCCCATTGTTACAACCTTAATTTGTTTCATGTAGTAACTTTCTATTTTACTCTTGGATGTTTTCCATCTAAGATTTTTTCGATAGCTTCAACGTCATTCCATGGGTATTCTACCCCAAAATAACACATGCTTTTTTCGTGACCTTTTCCAAGAACTACAACAGTATCACCTGGTTTTGCAAGTTCGGTAATAGCATATTCAATTGCTTCACCTCGTTCTGCTATTGAAACTACTTTATCATGGTTTTCCGTAAGGCCCTCTTTCATTTGTCTAATAATAGACCAGATATTTTCATCTCTTGGGTCTTCTGCAGTAAAGACAGCTATATCTGCTATTTTACTTGCTATTTCTCCCATTTCTGGCCTTTTTCTAGTGTCTCTTTGTCCAGCACATCCAAATACGGCAATGAGTTTTCCAGAGCTTTGCTTTTTATCAATTTGTTCACGCAGTGATCTTAAAACAGACCTCAAGCCCTGTGGAGTATGAGCGAAATCAACAACAATGTTGAGTCTCTTTTTATTTGGGACAACCTGCATCCTTCCTGGAACTCCCTTAAATGTATTAATTGCTTCTATAAAATCAGCATCTTCAATGTGAAGTAGTTTGCTCAGAGCATATACAAGCTTTGCATTCATTTGGTTATAGTTTTCTGGGAATCGAGTTTCAATGCTTTTTTGCACTTTTTTAGGGAGTTCACTTTCTTTTGAGTAGGTAACTAGGTTGGTTGTAGAAAGTTTTTTTCTTAAAAATTGATATGAATAGTCATCAGCATTTACAACTGCTGTTGGTGCTTTTTTAAGAATATTTGCCTTTGCGTCTAAATATTCTGCATAGTTAAGATGATAGTCGAGGTGTTCATTTGCAATATTGGTAACTCCAGAAAGAATTGGTCTCACACCCCAATCCCTATATTGGTAACTTCCATGAGAAGTGACCTCAAGGACTAAGTACTCATAGCCAGAATCTACCATTTCTTTCATAAATTTTTGTAGATCAGAAGGCTGTGGAGAAGTCACATGAAAACCAGTATCAACAGCTTTTGTTCCCAAATATGCCGCAACAGTTGAAAGAAGTCCAACCTTTTTTTTTGCAGTTTTTAAAACATGATACAGCAATGTTGTTGAGGTAGTTTTTCCATCTGTGCCAGTAATGGTGATAATTTTAAGCTGTTTTGAAGGAAAACCAGTTTGCAGTTCAGACTTTAAACCATCAAGAATTCCTGTTTTTATAAAATGATAGGGGCGTTTTAATTTGTAGAGTATTTGTTTATACATATATCCTATTATATATACTTGTTTGGTAAGTTAAAGTCTATTTTCAAATTTTTACTCAGGGCTATCAGGTTGTTCACTGATTGGGGCTATATTAAATAGTAGATACAATTTATTTGCAATCTTATGCCACAATGGAGCCGCTGTTTCGGCAGCCCATGGGGAAGAAGTTGGCTCTTCTAGCTTAGTAATCATGATAAATTTTGGATTTTCTGGAGGGGCATATCCAATAAAACTTGCGATAGTTTTTTCTGGATCATACCCATTTTCGGTTACTACTTGTGAAGTGCCTGTTTTACCTGCAACTGGGTATTTTGCTGAAGCAATCCATTGTGCTTCTCCATGTTGTGCAGCTGTAACTAGCATTTTTGTAACAGTTTGGGCAGTTTCGCTAGAGATGACTCTACCCTCTTGTGTTGGTTGGTGAATAATTTCTTCTCCTGTAGTTGTATTTTTTACAGATTCAACAATCATTGGGCGCATCATAATGCCACCATTTGCAATTGTGTTTACTGCGCGCAAAACTTGCATACTATTTGTGACAACTCCTTGCCCAAATGAGGTTGTTGCCAATTTTACGTCTCCCCAATTATCTGGGAAAGGAGTGTTATGGTCTT
This sequence comes from uncultured Pseudomonadales bacterium, assembly GCA_964620965.1. GTDB lineage: Bacteria > Patescibacteriota > Microgenomatia > UBA1400 > PJMF01 > VFLK01. The sequence goes on along the minus strand of CAZUHV010000002.1, from coordinate 79,694 downwards.
CTTGCAGATCTATATGGATTTCATCCCCAACTTTAAATTTATGTAGGTACTCTTGGAATGTATCTATTCCAATTTTTTCTGCAATAAAGATCATTGCAGTATTATCTGATTTGGCAAGCCCTTCCTCCATCGTAATATTTGGAGTGTACTCGTTATTCCAGGTTCTAATTGTATATTTACCAAACCTTCTTGGGCCATCACACCTATCACATTGTGTTTCTGGGGTAATTACTCCTTCTTCAATACCAGCAGCAACAGTAATGGATTTAAATGTTGAGCCAGGCTCATATAAGTTACTCAGAGTAGGATTTTTATGAAATACTGAATCAAATTTATAAAACGCTGATTGTTGATAGTTTGGGTATGCTGCTAGTCCAAGAATTTTGCCGGTTTGTGGTTCCATAACAATGATCTCACCGGATTTTGCTCCATACACTTCAACGGCTTTTTTGAGCTCAGATTCTATAATATTTTGAATATCTCTTCTAATTGTAAGAGTTATGCTTCTTCCATCTATGAGTTGTTCTTTTACAGAATTTTTTCCAGAAAGTTGTAATCCAAGCGCATCTGTTAAAATAGTATTTTTAGTTGATCTTGCTTTAAGTTCATTTTCTAAAGCACCTTCAACACCAAAATAACCAATATCTAAACCATCTTCGTCTTTACCAACAAAACCAGTAACATGAGCTGCCATTGATGCTTCTGGATAATATCTTCTTAAATGGGTATCAAACCCAAGACCTAAGATATTAAATTCTTCAATCATTTTTTTAGAATTTTCAGACAAGTTTGCTTTTAAGGATACCCATTTTGAATCCTTGCTTAGTTTATCTTCTAATTGATTTTGAAAATTTGCTTTAATTGTTTCTTTTTCAGCTGCTTGAGAAGCATCAGTATATTCTTCTAGTTCAGAAAGAAGAATTGGAAGTATTTTTTCTGTAATATCTTTTGGGTTTTGTGTGAGTGTGTGTGGTTGTGCAAAAAGTGTATAGACTTGTTCATTTGAAACAAGAGTATACCCATCTGAAGTATAGATTGAGCCTCTATTTCCTGTTAAGGTCACCGATCTTGTATATTGATCTTCAGCTTTTTTAGAAAGGTCACTGTTTTTGAGTACCTGCCAGTAAAAAAGCCTTCCTGTAATTACTATTAAAAAAATATAGATAACAAGTAAACTAATTTTCCCTCTAAAAAGGATTGGAGTTGTTTGAGGAACAGTTTTTTTTCTGGGACTTATCATTTTTGCTACTATACAACAACTACGATTTTAAGACTAGCAAATCTTAAAAAGTTAATTCGAAGCAACTGTGGTTATGCTATTCAAGATTACTGGGTTTGAGATTGCAACATATCCAGAAATATCATATGTATCGGTGATTTGAGCCAATGAAGATCTTGATGAAAGTTCGCTATTCAGTTTCATCTCTTGTTGCAATAGATTACTTTTTTGAACTTGGAGTTGAGCAATTTTTTTTCCATGATGGACACTGAGTCCATTACTAAAAATTGTTGCTACAACTTTTAAACCTAAAACAAGGAGTAAGATTGAGTAGTAAATATTTATTTTAGTGTTGTTCATTTGTTCCTTTAACAAAGACCCTCATTTTTGCGCTTCTTGCGCGTTGATTGTTACTAAGTTCGGTTTCGGAAGGAGTGAGTGGTTTTTTCGTTTCGTTGTATCCTAAGTTTCTGGTTTCCCAAGATTTAAAGGTATGTTTTACCAGTCTGTCTTCTCCTTCATGAAAAGCAATCGTGACGATTTTTCCGTTATCTTTAAGAATGTTTAAAGCTTGAGGAAGCATATCTGAGATATTGTCGAGCTCAGTATTAACTGCAATTCGTAAAGCTTGAAACACTTTTGTTGCAGGATGAATTTTGCTACTTCTTCTTCCCTTTACTTTAAGAATCAAATCAGCAAGTTGTTTTGTTGTAGTAATTGGTGTTTTGGAGCTTTTGATTGCTTTTGAGATTCGTTTTGCATCAATTTCACCTCCCATAACTTTAAATAGTTCGGTGAGTTGATTTTCTGGAATCACTACAAGCAAATCTTGAGCTTGAACTCCAAGTCGTTGATCCATTCTCATATCTAGTGGACCATCTCCTTCAAAACTAAAGCCTCTTTCTTGAGAGGTAAGTTGTTGAGTGCTTGTTCCAAAATCAAAAAGAATCCCATCAATTGCTGAAATTTGGTTTGTTTTTTGTAAGGTTACTATGGTTTCTGCTAGATGAGAAAAATTTTCTCTGATTAGAATCAGATTTCCAGTTTCAATTTCTGCAGCGAATTTTTCTTTACCAAAGGTAATTGCATCTTGATCAAAATCAAAGGCAACTACTTTGCCACCTGCTGCTAAGATTTTTGCAGTGTGTCCACCTCTTCCAAAAGTGCCATCTATATACCATTTACCTGGTTTTATACCTAAAGCAGCAACTGCATCTTCGAGCATGACAGTAATATGTTTATTCATTTTCCTCCAGTGTTTCTGCAATTTCTTCTGCTTTTGATTCGATTGAATCTATGTAACTGTGATAGGTATCTCTATCCCAAATTTCAACTTTTTCAAGGGAACCGACCAAAACGACTGATTTGTCTAGTTTTGCAAAAGAAATCAAGTACTCGGGCAGTTGTACTCGACCATTTTTGTCTGGAGTGACTACTTTTGCTTCATTAGTGAGCAACCTTACAAAGTCACGATTTTTTTTCTTTGTGAATGTGCGAGACAAAAGTGACTCAAGTTGAGTTTGGAAATCGGATTCTTCAAATAAGAAAAGTCCTCCATCTAACCCTCTTGTAACAACCCAAGAGTTGTTCTTTTGTCTAAATTCTTTTGGTAAAGAGATTCTGCCTTTTTCTTCTAATGTGTAGTAATATTTACCAATATACATTTGTTTTTACAGGCCTATTTACCATTTTTTACCACTATCAAGAAGAAGTATAACTTATGTCTGGTTAACTGCAAACGCCCAAAATACCCGAAAATATATGGTTTTTTAGACTTATAGTTTTGATTTGGAAATCTTTATTTTGTCTTTTATTAAATTTAGTTTAGAATCAAAATATTGTTACTTTAGAAAGCTTTATATGAAAATCAGAAAAGCACTTATTACAGCAGCAGGTTTTGGAACTCGTTTCTTACCAGTTTCTAAAACTATTCAAAAAGAAATGTTGCCAATTTTAAACCGGCCAATGATTGATTATGTGGTTCAAGATTGTATTGATGCAGGGATTGAAGAAATTATTTTTGTTGTTAAAGAAAATGAAAATCAGTTGGTTCAGCATTACTATTCAGAATCTAGGTCTTTAAAGCAACACATGGAAAAACTTGGTAAAGGTGATAAGTATAGCCAAGCTCATTTAGGTTTACCAGAAAAAATTAAGTTTAGATTTATTACTCAAACAATTGCAGATAAGTATGGTACTGCCGTTCCAGTGGAAATTGCAGAAAAGTATTTAAAAGACGAAGAGGCATTTTTAGTATTTATGGGAGATGACTTTATTTATAATCCTCATGTTATTGAAGCAAAAGAAATGATTGAGTTATTCGAAAAATCAGGCGCTCAAGGCCTTGCAACTTGTATTACAAAACCAGAAGAAGAATTATATCGTTACGGAGTTGCAGAAACAAAACAAGAAAATGGATATACTTTTTTAACGAATTTAATAGAAAAGCCTGCTCCAGGAACTGCTCCATCAAATTTGATAAATATAAGTAAATATATTTTCACTCCAAAAATTTTTGAGTTGCTTAAAAACCAAGAGCCAAACCCACAAAGTGGCGAGTACTATATTACAGATACAGCAACTCAGCTGGCTCAAAATGATTCTGTTGTTATATATACCCCTCAAGGTAGATATCTAGACGGTGGGAATGTTTTAAACTGGCTGAAAGCAAACTTAATAGTTGCTAAAGACAATCCAGAATTAAGATCAGAATTGCAAAAGTTTATCTCTGAAGAGTTTTAGTTAGATTTTTTATATCAATCCAAAATAGTGAAAACTAAAATAAATAAAGGTTGTTATAGTTGCAACAGCAATAATTACGTGCTTAGAAAACAAGTATAATAATTTTCTTTTAGTTCTTTTCTTAGAGACTCCCAAAATAGTTTCAATGTCTTTTTTGGTGATTTGTGTATCTTCTAAATGAAGCGAAGTATTCGGTTCAGGTAAGGGATCTGGTTCCATAGTTAGTGTATTTTACCAAATTTTATTAAAAAAGCCAATAAGTTTTTTAATAGCTTATTGGCTTTTTCACTTTCTTATCAATTAAAATTATTTTACAACTATATATGCTTGCATAAGATCAACTTCTGCTGTGATAGATTTTCCATCTACAGTTCCTGAGAATTCATGCCATTTTGAACCGTCCCAACCCATGACTTTGAGATCGCCTTCTTCATTAGCTCTCATTGTGAGTTCAGCTTTACCAGAAACTTCTGGGACTGTTGATAAGTAATAAGGTGCAGAAACGACATCACCCTTTACTTTTTCTGGTAATCCAGAAGCATCTCCAATAACAGCGATTTTTACCCCTTTTAAGCTTGAGGACGTTATTTGGAATTTAGCATCTGTAGATCCCATTTCATCTTCTTGTTCTGTATTTTCGATATATCTCCACTCTGTTTTTAATGCATAGTTTTCACTTGCAATAAATCTGGTGACCAAAGTTCCTCCTGTAACATCCTCATGATAGGTACAAGAACCACCAGCACTACAGCTACCCATCAACTGTTTTGTTGAAGCTGGCATTGAAGACAAACTGAGTGAACCAAAAACGCCTTGTTGTAATGAACCAGACTTATATTCAAGTTCATACTCAACTTCTGTTGCATCTTTTTTAAGTGCATCAACAGAGATTGTTAGGTTTCTGCCATCTGTGTTTGGAGTGACCAAAATATATGGCCTCTCTGCAAAATCAATGACGTTAACTGGTTCGGAGATTTTTCTTTTTTTAAGTGAAGTGTCTTCTTGTGGTGTAGAGCTTTTTTCTCCTCTTGTTAGGAAGAAGATTCCTCCAACAAGAACAAGAAGGATTACACCGATAATTGGTACTAATTTTTTATTCATATATCCTTATCGATACTTTCTACTTTTGGACGCTGTATTACTCTAGCATGGATGAGATATGGCTTTCAAGATCTTGGATTGAAACTCTGATTTGCTCGGCTGTATCTCTATCTCGTAGTGTAACAGTATCATTTTCTAATGTTTCAAAATCAACGGTTACACAAAATGGAGTTCCAATTTCATCTTGATACAAATAGCGTTTTCCAATATTGCCACGATCATCCCAGAGTGTCTCAAACTTTTCTGAAAGTTGGCTGAAAACAGATTGAGCTTTTGTAACAAGTTCTGGTTTATTTTTAAGTAGTGGAAAGACTGCAACTTTATATGGAGCTAAGTTTGATTTTAGTTTTAAAACAGTTCTATTTTTTTCTGCATCAAACCAATATGCATCTGTCATAACCATTAAAAAGGCTCTAGCAATACCAAGTGCTGGTTCGATAACATGTGGAGTAAAGACTTCATTTGTATGTGGATCTCTATATTCAAGCTTTTCACCAGAATGTTTGACGTGTTGTTTTAGGTCATAATCGGTCCTATATGCAATTCCCCAAAGTTCTTTCCAACCAAATGAAAAATTATAATCTAGATCATAGGTATCTTTACTATAAAAGCTTCTTTCGCTATCTGAATGACGTCTCCAGCGGACATTTTCTTCTCGTACTCCAAGAGTTTTAGTGACAAAATGCCCCATTGCGTCTTTCCATGACTGCATAAGTTCTTCCCAGTTGGTTTGGTTTGGATTGAAGAAGTATTCAATCTCTGCTTGTTCAAATTCAAGGGTTCTGAAAATAAACTGACCCGTTGTAATTTCGTTTCTAAAACTCTTACCCATTTGCCCAACTCCAAATGGAAGTTGCACTCTACTCGTATCAAGAATTTGCTTGAAGTTAGTGAAAATTCCTTGTGCTGTTTCACCACGAAGATATACCTTTGCCTTGTCGCCTGCAACAGTTCCAATTGCAGTTTCAAATAAAAGATTAAATGCTTTTGGTTCACTAATTGGATTACCATCTGGGCTAGTGATGTTATGACTTTTAATAAATTCAGCCATTTCAGAAATAGAAAGATCTTCAATCACAAAATTATCAAACTCTGTAGAGCCAGCGTTTTTTTGTTTTTTAATCCAGTCTTCAATGAGATGATCTGCTCTATATCTTTTTTTTGTAACAAGATCATCTACGAGTGGGTCAGAAAAAGATCCAACATGGCCAGATGCAACCCAAGTTTCTGGATGTAAAAGTATTTGAGAATCTAAGCCAACCATATCAGTTCGTTTATTTATAAATTCTTTCCACCATGCATCCTTGATGTTTTTAAGTAGTTGACTTCCTAATGGACCATAATCATAAGAATTGGCGAGCCCACCATAAATAGCGGAAGTTGGATAGACAAACCCCCTTCTTTTACAAAGGCTAACAATTTCATCTAATGTTGGTTGTGTGTGTTCTGACATATTTTCCTTTATATGTACATATTACCAAGTTTTGTATGAGTTTGGGATAGTGTTGCATCAATAGCGTTGCATCTTATGTACTTACTCCTTTTTTCTGAAAAAAGGAGAGTCTGCGCTGTGCATATTTCGTGTCTACAACTTTTTTTTCAAAAAAGTTGGACCCGAAATAAAAAAAGCCCCAAACACATACTGTGTTAGGGACCCTACCGGGCGGTTCCACCCTAGTTCGTTGCTTTTTACCTGTAATAGATGTTTGCAATCGCACTTTATTTTGTTTGTTGTACCATTTTTGTTTAAAACGGTTGCCTTGCCAAAGGACTCAAACAATCTTCAATTGTAGGTTGATTATAGCACAGTGAGTTATTTTTTATACTCTGCTCGTTTTTTATCCCAAAAAGCTCCTCTTCTAGCTAGCAGTATCTTTGCTTGATCGGGATGTGCCATAAGCAGTTCTACTGCAGTTTCCAAAAACAGTGTATTTTGGGACGCCTTAAATAACACCACATCATCTTTTTTGAGAATTGTTTTTATATAATTTCCAGCCTGATAGGCAGTTTCAAACCATTGTACAGGTATTTTTGTTTCTTGAATTTTTGGGAGCGCAAATTCTTTCATTTGTGGTCCCACTAGAAAAATTTGGTCACAGACCTCTGTAGCTTTTTTTGCAACTGTTTCATGTTCAATTTGAGCAACCTGTCCCATTTCTCTCATATCTCCTAAAAGTGCAAATTTTCTGTTTCCTGGAATTTTTTTAAGCAGTTCTAACATATCTAACATTGGTTTTGTGCTTGCATTATACGTGCTGTCTATGAGTAAACTGTTGTTTATTCCTGCAATTAAACTAGATCTGCCGGCAGGTAGTTTAAAATTATTTTCCAAGTTATTTTTAATTTTTTCTAAAGGTATTTTTAGTGAAAACCCTACTGCGATTGCCGCAGCGAAAGTATGTCCAAAATGTTCTGGCAAGAGTTGATTTTTAAACTCTAATACTACTTTTTTTTCCTCTACATTAAAATAAAACTGAGTTCCTAACGAATCTATTTCATATTTTTTGATTGCAATATCGGCATCTGCACTTTTTCCAAAACTCAACAGTTGTGCTGAAACATTTGGCAATAACTCTATAAGTTCTTGTTGATCTATATTCACAATAGCAGTTTGATTTGAATCAATGTCTGTAACGATCCTACCTTTTTCTTGAGCAATGAGTTTGGTAATTTGTTTTGCACGCTTCTGTGGGTCTGTAGTATTTACCAAGTAATCAAAAGGTTCTGAGTGCATTGGAGCAGCATTTAAAATAATGCTAATGTTTGGTTTTAGAATGGTTAAGAGATACTCCATATTTTTTGGTTTATTTGGGCTATCAATTCCCATTTCTACAAGATAAATGTCATATTTTTTCCAGTTGGTAAGTAGTTTTATTGGGCAAAGAATTATTAATTTGAGCCATTCAAACAGAGAAAAATTAACTGGAGTAAGTCCAAGAATATTTAAAGGAATTCCACTTTCTGAGTTAGCTTTATAACTTACTTTTACTTTAAATTCTGGTTTCAAAACAGCATAGATTGCATCTCTTGTACTTGTTTTTCCAGCGCTTCCAGTAACTCCAATGACTATTGGGTTAATTTTTTTCAATTGCAATTTTGCAAAAAATCTAAAATATGCCAGTATAAAAAGAATTAATTTTTGTTTCATACTTTCACTTGTAGGAATTCATAGCTTCTCATCTTGCTATCAGAAAGTGCTGCGACATAATCAGAAATTGTTTTATATTTTGATTCTTCTGGGTGCTGGAATCCCATTTGTACGATAATTTCACTCAAGGTGTCTCTTACGAATTTAGCAGGAGCTTTTCCGGCAACAACTTGTTTTCGTAAAAGCAAAATTGCATTAAAGATTTCTGGTTCAAGTTCAATTTCTACAAAAAGCTTTTCAAAAATTTCAAGCAGTTGATTGAGGGATCTAAACGCTGCAAGGTTTTGCTGCATTTCTGAGCAATCTTGTATGAGTGAAGCTTGTGTTAGCAGTGGTAATGATTTTGTTCTAATGCAGAAAGCTTTGATGATATTGCCTGGTTCAAGAAAAGCTCTCTTGGTAGATTTCATTTTTCTAACCCCTTTTGCAACCACTGTGAACTTACCATATTCTTGTGTCAGAAGGTTAATAATTCTATCTGTTTCACCAACATTGGTTCTTTTCAAAACAATTGCAGTTGTAGTAAAGGAGTTGTCTTTCACAACTGTAACTATAAATTGTTTTTGATGAATAGTATAGACGAACTACACTCTTTGTATTATTATGTGCTATAAAGGTATATATATAGTTCAAAAAAAAGGATTAGATTTATGAAAACTCATACAGGAACAGCACAAGTAGAAACAGGTGCACAAACTGAACTTATATTGGAAACGGCAGAAATTCTTACTGTTGATGACAACCAGCCAGAAGATTATGAAGACTGGATTAGAAACTGGGCAAGAGTGTATCAAATGGTCGATCGTGATGTAGCTCCAGTTATTATTTCTGAAGGTAAAAATTTTAGAGCTGTGTTCCCAGCAGTTCCTTTTGGTGAAAACGGAAAAATTGTACACAAGAATGGCGAATATTTATTATTAGTTGATGGCCAGTTATACCATTGTGTTTCTATTGTTTTAGACAAAGAGAGAGCTGATGATTTAAGAAAAAAAGTGAAAACTCGTTTATTACAAACAGGTAAACAGGCTGCGGTTAGAAAGCATAACAGCAGATATCAAAAATAAGGAGGTTGTAATGAAAACTACAACAGAGTCAAAAGCAAGAGTTTTTACTCCAACAGAGTTGTCTGTTTTTTTGCAGGGTGCTACTAAAATAGACAGAACTCCTGTAACTGAGTACATGAGACGGTTGAGTGCTCCTGGTGGTTTAGAAAAAATGATTCGTAAAGGAATCTATCCTGCTTTCTTTCCATGTGATGGTGGTTTTCATATAGTGTTCCCCCCTGCTCCAAGAGAAACAAGAAGAGGTAATGAAATGAAAATAGAAAAACATGATTTACCAGACTCTCAGTTTGTGTATGTTTTTTATAGCACTACTGGCAGAGGTTTACGAACTGTTTGTTCATACACTAGTGTGACTCAAGAAGAAGGTTTAGCAATTCAAGAAAAAATTAATGCTAATCCAACTAGATAAATCAACTTAGTCTAGAAGAACGTTTCGTAAGCAGTATCTTTTTTGACTTCAATGATTTCTTGGCCTCCAGTAACATCCATAAGACTTTGGAAAGACTCAATTCCACCTTGTTTCCAGATATTTACTTTATAGTCTGCAGTATTTTCATAAGGCACTTTGTAGGTAAACGAAAGTTTTGCAGATCCAAGAGGTTCGAGTGTAAAGAATCCATCAATTACAGTGAATCCGTTTTCATCATACACTTTTGCCTCTTCAAGGAAACCTTGTGCTTCGACAAGTTTAGATCCTTGTGGCACATAGATTCTCGTCCAGTCTTTTAAAGTTGAGTTCAAACAGAGCAAGCCTGCTTCAAGGTTACAGTTATCTGCTTTGTGAGTGTTTTTATAGGTAATTTCGACTGTTTTAGTCAACATGCCATCAACAGGAGCTTCTGCTATAACTTGCTTTACCTCATACGTAACAAACAGATTTGATTTTGCTCCAGCTAAGTTTGCATTGATGATTCCCAAGAAGTCTTCTCCATTTTCAGGTGGGTTCATTCTTCCAGCAACAGCAGCTAATTCGGCAGCCTTTTGAGTTTCTTCGTCAAAGAAATAGAACTGAGCGTGTTTATTTTGGATGCTCTCAAACCCAGTTTTGAAAAGTTCTGGCCAGGTTTGTTTTTCTGCAGCATATGCTTTTGTAAGCAGTGCTCTCATAAGTGGGCCTAAGATACCTTTTCTATCTTCTCTTAAGTATGGAGTTGGTCTTGTGATAATTTCAGAAAGGACATAGATAATTTGTGGACAGTCACAACGAGGATCGTTTTGTGCACTAAAGGTACCATATCCTGGTACTTCAACAGGTCCAAGAACATTCATGAGGTTGGTAAGGAAGTGGGTATCAACGGCAATAATACCAGTAATTTCTTCTGGTTCTCCAGGAACGGTTTGGTAGTTTTCATAGAATGTATCCATAGAAACTTTAAAGTCTGGTGAAATATTCATGTCTCTTAAGTTCCAGTATTTTTCTGTTGTTAAATATCTTCCCAATTCTTCTGGAATAGCAATCTTTTTGGTGAACTTTTTATCTAATTCATAGATATCATCGGATTGTCTAGCTTCAACTTTACCATCTGTAATGTTGATAACCGCGTAAGCAGTAAGGAATCCTCCTGTTGGGCGTAGTTCATTATCATTTTGGAAGAGAATTAAGTATTTTTGGGTTTCACCCCCAGCCCCTGCAACTCTAGGTAATTTTTCAATAACAGGTCTGTATTCAACAAGTGCATTTGCTGCTCCTGCGCTTAGTTCTTGAGCTGTTACAACATATTGTCTAATTGGTATATCTTTAACTGTCTCTGGGTATCTTTGTGGGTTGATTGCGGCGAGTTCAGTTTTAACTGTTTCAAGATCTACACTGATTTCATCAAGGATTGGTGCTACTTTATCGAGTGTTTCTAGTATAACTTTAAGTCGATCTTCAGTTGTTCCTCCAGTAAACTCAACTCCAGAAAACCCAAGAACATCTGCATATGGCGTAATTGCTGCTATCGAACGTTTACCTGCAGAAAGACCAGCTTGTGCAGCGTTTAGTCCATGTAGGCCGTCTGCATAGTAATTTTTTGCAATTGGAATATATGAGTAAAAACCTAATTTACTATATGTTTGCTTTACAGCCTGGAATTCTGTATCAATTTCATTGAGTGTTTTTTCAGCTTCTGGTAGGTTTTGTGCTTTGAACAGATCATATGTTGTACGGACTTTGTCTTTTAGAGGAAGAGCCTGAGCTTGCAGTTCTTTTACTACAGAATAGGTATAAACGCCTGCAATAGTAGTAAAAAGTGTGAGTAGTAAAAAGATACCTAAAACAACAACTAAGGCTGGTTTTTGTTTTAATCCAGAGATGAATTGCTTAAATTTGTTTGTTTTTTCAGGTGAAATATTTACAGAGGAATCTTCGACACTTTCTGGCGAGGTTTCATCCATTCCATATTCAAACGAATCAACTAAGTTCTCTTTTTCTAGCATATTTAGTTAGTATACCAAAAAGGTAGGTGTTGTTACCACTTTGAAATCATTGCTTGAGGTGTTTTGAATAGTATCTTTATATCGGTCCAGATAGAATTAGATTGAGCATATTCAGCATCCATTTTGGCTCTGACATCAAATGGGACCTCATTTCTTCCGGAAGTTTGCCAAGGTCCAGTAATTCCTGGTTTTACTGAAAGAATAAGATCTCTATATTCTTTTGTTTTTGGATATTTTTGTGTTTGCTCATCGAGCTCTTTTTTTACATACGCTCTTGGGCCAACCATACTCATTTCACCTCGAATCACATTGTAGAGTTGAGGAAACTCATCAATAGTAAGTGATCTAAGGGCTTTTCCTAGTTTTGTAATTCTTGGATCATTTTCAAGCTTCCAGTCGCCTTGTTTGAATTTTTTAAGCAACTCTTTATTGTGCTTGTGTAAAATGTCATCTGCATTTGGAATCATAGACCTAAATTTATACAGATAGAATTCTTTACCATTAATACCAACTCTTTTATGTTTAAAAAGTATTGGTGTTCCAGAGTCAAGCCAAATCATAAGTGGGACTACTATCCAGATAGGCAAAAAGACAATCATAAGCATAAGCGCTATTGTTATATCAAGAATCCGTTTTTGTTGGGCATAGTTCATATTACAAGTATTCTTTCTGATTTTCTTCTTTGAGTCTTTCGACAAGTTTTTTAACATCTTGGCTTTGAGACTTTGGTATTATCATCAAAATTTCACCGGTGTCAATGACAATCATGTCATTAACGCCAACCATTGCAACTAGTTTGCCATCTGCATGAATCAGGTTATTTTGAGAAGAAATGGCCAGAACTTTTCTTGTAGGGTCATCTCCGATAACGACATTTCCAGCAAGATCCTTTTTCTCAAGATCATACACAACTTTCCAGTCACCAACATCATCCCATCCAAAATCTCCAGGAATAAGTACAAGATTAGTTGCTTTTTCTGAAATTGCATAGTCAACTGAAATTGATTCTGATGCTTCGTAAATTTTTGGCAAAGCCTCATGGAAAGCTTTACCTTTTAGGTCATCAAGTTTACTGGTTTGTTCATACATAGAATGCATGTGAGTCTGAAATGCCCTTTGTAGTACAGCACTTGACCAAACATACATGTTTGCGTTCCAGAAATATTTTCCTGTAGAAATAAATGCTCTTGCTGTTGCCTCGTTTGGTTTTTCAGTAAAGCTCTCAACCTTAAAAAGGGATAATCCGTTACCAAGTTTTTTTAGATCTTCACCAATTTTTATGTATCCAAACCCTGTTGCTGGTCTTGTAGGAAAAATACCAACAGTAACGAGGTAATCGTTTTCTGCCGCAGTTTGTGCTGCATGTTTCATAACTCTAGAAAACTCTTGCTCATCGGTAAGGATATGATCGGATGCCATGTTTACACAAACTGCATCTGGATCTAATGATTTTGCGTATAATGCTCCCACAAGCATTGCTAATGCAGTATCCTTTTTTTGAGGTTCAGCGATGATATTTAGCAAAGGCACTTCTGGAAGTTGATTATGAACTTCATCTTTATATAGTTCATTTGTAACAACAATAACTCGCTCCCAAGGAATGAGTTTAGTAATTCTGCTTGCTGCAATCTGCATCATTGTTTCTGTTCCAATGAGTTTGAGGAATTGTTTTGGAGTTTTGTTTCTGGATTTTGGCCAGAGTCTAGTTCCACCTCCTCCAGCTAAGATAACTGCAAATGTGTGATCAAGATATGACATACTGTCCTTTCAGTTCTTGTTCGATTCTTTTTTTAAACTCTTTTTGAAACAGGTCTACTCTGTATTGTAATGCATTAGAGCGCAGTTCTTTTGCATTAAACTTGAGTTGATCGAGTTTGCTAAGAGCATATACCATTTCTGATACAGTTTCTTTTTTAATATGGATGGCGTGCAAACTATCTTTTAATAATTCAGAAACACCACTTGTATAAAATACTATCACAGGTTTACCAAAAATTCCTGCTTCAAGTGCTGTAATTCCAAAATCTTCTTCTCCCGGCATGAGTAGGGCTTCACAATTTTTAAAAAGTTTGTAAACATCCTTTTGTGCTAATTTGCCGGTGAATAGTATTTTTTTGTTTTCTATTGTTCCTCGTTGTAAAAACTCTTCGATAGTTTCATTTTTTTGCATAAAACATGCATGGGTTCCAGCAATTGAGTGCAGTTTTTGTTGAGATTCTCCTGTTCCAACCACTACAAGTGGTTTTTGTGTTTTTATGCATGCCTGAATGCTCAGATCAACTTTTTTATAGTCTACAAGCCTAGAGACACTTAAGTAAAATTTTTGAGTATTCTCTAGGGTTGGTATATCTGAAATTTCAGCTTCGGTTAAGTTAACTTGAACAGGTGGATATATAACTTTTTCTGGTTTTATATCGTAGAACTTTTTGATTCTATCTGAAACGAGATTTGAAATAGGGATAATGGTATCTGGACGGTAACAAGCAGTTTTATCCCATTCCTTCACATACTTAAAAATAAGTTGTGCAAGTTGTTTTATTATTGGAAATTTTAGATAGCTTTTGCTTTCAAGATACTCTTGTTCATGAGAATACAGATATCTTGTGGGGGTTAGCATATAGCAAATGTGTTTTTGATTTGGTTTTGTAAGAATTCCTTTTGCCTCTGCGCTCGTGATTGAAATAACAAGGTTATACTCTGATAGATCTAGTGATTCAAAAGCAAGTGGCATGAAAGGTAGAAGCAGTTGGTGTTTATCTTTAAAAAATGGTATTTTTTGCAGAAAAGATGGAACTATTATGATTTTTTTTGCCCACTTTGCTTTATTTTTATCATGAACTGAAGTATAAATTGGAGCCTCTGGAAAAATTTCATGAATGGCGGTAAGAACAATCTCAGCTCCTCCAAACGGAGTGTTCACTCTATCGTATACCAATGCAATTTTTGGTTTTTTTTGTTGCATGAAATTATTTTAAAATTTCTTTATATAACTCTATTGTTTGCTCTGCCATTTTTTCCCAAGAATAGTTTTTCGCAAGTTGCAACCCTTCTTTATTTTGTGCATCTGATTTTTGTTCAAGGGCATGAACTGCTTGAATAAAAGATGCAATAGAATGAGGGCTGAAATAAAAGGCTACATCTTGGTAAATTTCTTTAAAAATAGGAATATCTGAAGCTAGTACAGAAGTTCCAAAGGACATTGCTTCTACTCCAGTTAGGCCAAATCCTTCGGAAAATGATGGCTGTACAAGTGCAGTGACTTGTTGGTAAAGTTTTGCAAGGTCTTCATCTGGGACATATCCAAGAAATTCTACTTGTTCTTCAATTTGTTTATATTTTACATACTCTCTCACTTTATCTTGAAAGACGTTTCTTGAACCGGCAATCAAAAGTTTATATTTTGGGAGTGATGGTAATGCTTGCAAAATAAGTTTTAAGTTTTTATGTGGATAGAGTGAGCCAACATACAAAAGTGTGTTTTTAAGTTGAGGTAAGTTTTTAAGTTTTTTGGGATCAACAATATATGCACCTTCTTTTGTCACTGTAATTTTTTCTTCTGTTTTTGGATAGAATTTAGTAACAGTATTTTTAATAGTTTCTGCAGGCACAATAATTTTTTCTGCTTTGTAAACTGCAATTCTAGTTACTAATCTATAGAACAAGTATTTTAAGAAATACATAACCGGGTTTAATGTAGTAACAGAACCACCCTTGTATTCGTGCCATAAAAGGTCGTGAATTGTAATGATTAATTTACCTTTATAAAAAATGGGAATATTAAAGTGAGGTACATGCAGTAAGTCTAATTTTTGTGCTTTGAAAAGTTTTGGAAGCTTGAGTTGTTCTGTCACTGTGTAATGACGAACGGGTGTAATAACAATTTCAACTTTTTTATTTGAAATTTCTGTTCCCAAAACTGCTTCTGCTTGTTCTTGAGTGTAGAAAAACAAAACATACGTTGTGGTTTTGTTTTTTTTAAGCAATTCTAAAATTAAGTTTTGTGTATATCTGCCGATTCCTGCGTGTTGAGCGCCTGATAACCGAGCATCAATTCCGATTCTCATATATGCATTATACTATAGATAAAGTAATACTTTGTTTATCTGTAAAATTTACTTGAGGAAAAAATTTCAGCGGGCTCCTCAACAATACCAAAACATGTGTACTGATACGATAACAATGGGCTTGGTACATAAAATTTAACAACTAAGCCATTACATGTACATTGATCACCAATTCCTGACAATCCACCCCACCCACTCGACCAACATTTTCTACCAAAAAACATAATTAGTAAGGAAATAACTACGATCAATAATGAAGGGAAAAATATTACTCTTCTTTTTGTCTTGAGCCCTACAAATGTTAAAACAACAAAAAATATGAAGAGAAAAAGCAAAACAAGTACTCCATAAAGATGATAAAAAAATGTAATTGAATCCAAAATATTCATACTTCTGATTATAGCAAAATTGGAATTGATGTTCGACTCTCTACTTAAATTCAAATGAATTAACAATTTGATTATGAACAAGTTTATCTCTAGATATTATATTTTCTAGATTGTTCATGTTTTTTGCAGTTAATATCCATTCAATTTCATAGACAATATCACTTTTAATTAACCAAATTGTGTTAATATAACTTGGATTTTTTGAACCATGTGAACTTGATTTAATTTCTGAGTAAACCGCTTGTGTTGACTTAAATTGTCCAACTTTATATGTTACATTAGTATTTTCACCTGCATTCTTCTTTAATTCTTCTATAGAATCAATTTTCCCCTCTAATGTTGAAACGGGTCTATAATCCTTAGTTTCAACATTTATAGTTATGAAAGAACCTTCTGCATAGATATCATCTACTTTATCCTCAGAAAACGAATTTACTTGGAAGTTTTCAAGACTTACTCCCCTACCAAAAAACCATTTATACCAATTTTCTGGATAAGTTGTTGAAAAATAATCTCCATTATATGTACTAGTTCCGTCTTTATTCTGAGAAACTTTTTCCATTGATAATTCTGCATAAGTCTTTCCTTTATCAACTGAAACAGTAGTGTGATCAACCGAAACTTCATTTTTAACTGATTTTGGTTTAACAAAAATTGCTAAAGTACTAACTAATATTGCAATAAAAATAATTACTAATAAATTTTGTTTTTTCATTATTGATTTTTTTGCCATATAGCTATTGTAACCAAGAATAAGTCATAAATTCATTAAATGCTTAACCTCTAGTCATTAAATTTAAAGTTATCAAGAACTGTATCAAAATCATTTCTATATTTTTTTGATTTTTCGTCTAGCTCCTTCATATTTGATGCATTTACATTTAAAGAAATATTATAGAATATGTCATTATGTATTACTAATTGATACATATTTATTTTACAACAATCAGCTGATGGTTCTTCAACTAACCAGCCTGATGTTCCATCAACTCTTCTTGATTTGTAATTGTTCCCCAATTCTTTTAGAGTATCTTTGATATATTCATCAAGAGATTTTCCCGTATAATGAGCATTCCCAATAAAATCACCGAAAAATCCTTTTTTATTTGCTTGAATGGAAATTATTGCCGGAAGATTTGGATTTCCATCATACATTTCTTCGACTTGTACATCAGTTATTTGTAGATATTCAAATAAATTTCCTAAACCACCATCATGACCAACATAATTCCAATTATTTGGATATTTTACAGCAAAATATCCTGCTTGAAAGGTAACTAAATCTGGTTTATCAGGATCTAAGCTAACGGTAGTATTTGAAGTTTCTTCCTTTTGTAAATAGTTTTCACATGGTTCAGTGGTTTCAAAAGTAGAGCCATCTTGATTAATACAAGTATGGAATCTTGTATTGTATTGCAGTTTTGAGAAGTATTGCTTTCCAAATATTGTTATACCTGTGAGTATTACTGCTAAGACAACAATAATATTTATATGTTGTTTTTTAATTATTGATTTCTTTGCCATATAAAAATTATAACATTCATTCAGTTAGATATTGATATAATTATTCATGTATGAAAACTAATGATTTTACTTTTGTTAAAAAATTTTTTTTAGCACTAATTGCTTTTTTTATATCATTATTGAATGAATATTATTTACGCGTTGTTGCGAATTATTATGCTGCCAATTATTACGAATCATTAATTCCTGATATTGGTTTTTATTCACAGAGCCTTTATGGTCGTTTATATTTTAATCTTGCGAATGTTCCATTTTCAATCTTTATATTTATTCAATTTGTATTTTTCATAATTGTTTTTTTAATTTTGGTAAAAATCATAAAACAAAAAGGGGAAATCTATCAAATATTCATTGCATCAACAATTCTTTCAATAATTTCTTATGGTACAGCAACTCCGTATTATAAAATAAATTTTTTTGAGACATTGTTTTTTGGCTTTGCACCATTTTTTATCACATACTTTGTAATAGTTGTTCATGTCTTAATAATATTTTTCGCTTTTTATTTTTTTATGAATAAAAAGAATGATAAATAATATTACCGTTATCTTTTAGGTTGCAATTGATTTAAATATCTTTTTATCGAATGGTTAAAAGTTGCTATTGAATGAATAATCTTCTATATTTGAATGATAATTTTTGGTACAATGATAAATATATGGAAAAAAATAATACTTTATCAATTTTAGTTAGTACATTTATTTTCTCAATAATTAATGAACTATTATTCAGAGTGTTTACAATGTTTATTTTTCATTATAGTCTTACTCAACCGGTTTTTTTATATGATTATGGCTATTATTACTATTCAGACACTTTAAATATTTATCTTGTTGTACTTCTTCAGTTGGTATTAGTTTTTGGATTTTTTAATATTCTTTTAAAATTAAAATTCATAGAACAAAATTTTTACAAATTGTTCACTGCTGCTTTATTTATTTCTATTTTGTCTTATTTCACGTCAACTCCTAAGAATTTGAATACTTTTCATTTTTTAACCAAGTATAGTTTTTCAGATTATAATTTTACTGTTGTAGTTCTACATACTATCATATTATTTATTGCTACTTTTATCTTTACAAAAAGTTATCTTTCTAAAAAAAAATAATTTAGCTTTACTAAAAACATTTATTCACTTATTCACTTGATATGATTGTCTTTATATTATATAATATCGGTCTTCATTCTGAGTAACTTTTTCCATTGATAATTCTGCAAATGTCTTTTCTTTATTAACTGAAATAATAGATTGATCAGTCAAAACTTCATTTTTAACTGATTTTGGTTTAACAAAAATTGCTAAAGTACTAACTAATATTGCAATAAAAATAATTACTAATAAATTTTTTTTTATCATTTAGTAAACTGGAATGAGTCTCATACATTGTCGAAAATTAGAGAATTTTCAGTTATAACTTCTGATAATTGATCTAAACTTTCTCCGTATGATATTAAACGCAATAAATAAATGATATCATTTTTAATGACAGAAACTGATCTTGTTTCAGATATTTCTTCGTTTGGTATATTAATATGAATTACATAACTGACGGCTTCTGGACCTTTGAATTCAATTTTTTCAATATCTTCAAGTGACCCTGATTTATTTACTTCATATTCTTTTTTTGCCCTGTTCAATTCTGAAATTCTTGAGCTAATTGTTTCATTATTTTGTATTTTTCTTGCTACAATTTCTATGTTAGACACATCAATATTGTCATTGTTTTTTTCTGGTTGTCTAGATATTCTAATCCATTCATAGTCATCGTTTATGTCTGAACCAAAATACTAATTATCTGGAGTCTTAAGAGAAAAATATGTACCACTGTATGTTTGTGCAGCGTTTGAATTTTGAAAACTATTTTTTTGCGAAACCTCTTTTTTTGGTTTAGAAAGAGGACCAAAATAAATCGCTAAAACAGTTACTACAATAGTGAGTAACATTATAACTTTAATATGTTGTTTTTTAATTTTTGATTTTTTTGCCATACAAATATTGTATCATTATTTTTTGTATTTTAACCAATTTTCTTGACTAAAATATCAAAATTTATTATAATATAGGTCTTTGTCTTAAAAACAAAGATTGCTCATTAACAATTAAACGATTTTTTTATCGTTGACAGTAAATTGCTTACTGTCAACAAAGGTTAATAAAGTGAAAACTAAACATGTATTTCTAGTTTTTTGTTCGATATTTTTGATGTTGGTTTTAAATCCAACACAAAAGATTAGCGCAATTCATAATGGCACAAATGCTAACGGTAAGTATCCTTGGATGGTTGAATTAACTGCTACAAATGAATCTTATACAAATGATAAATTCTGTGGCGGAGTTTTAATTCATCCTGATTGGATTTTAACAGCACATCATTGTTGGAGATCAACTTCAGGTGGTGCCTTTTACACATATGGTAGTGATGCCGTATATACAGCCATAATTGGTGGAGATCATATTTGGAATGGAAATGTTGAAAGAATTCAACTAAATGGTGAACCAATTACATTTAGTGGTGGAGATTTAAACCCCGGGGAAACTGATTTAGCTTTATGGAAGTTATCTAGACCTTCTTCAAGACCACCAATACAAATTGGCACGCCAGACGATATTTCAACTTACATTGATAATCATGAACAATTTGTTGCAATGGGTTACGGCAATATCGGTCTGATTCAGACATCAAATGATTTGCTTGAGATAAGTTTCAATAATTTAACTCAAAGCGAAAATCAAGATAAATTTGTTGCAGCCGTTATTAGTGGGAGGTCAACTTGTCCGGGTGACAGTGGTGGTCCACTTGTATATGTGAAAAATGGTCAAACCATTTTAGGAGCCATTATTTCTACAGGAAGCACTCCTTTCTGTGGATATGTGGAAACAATGGGTTTTCAAAATGTCCCAAATTACAAATCATGGATTTACAGAACCATTGACCCTTCATCGTACTCGAATTGTATAGATAACTCATCAGTCAACCATAGTAGTGAGCTTTTGCGTCTGTTTGACCAAACACATTGCAATGGTAATATTTGGTTGACTAATCAAGTCGGCCAAGAAATTAATATTGGTAATTTTACCCCGTATTCGTTGGACATACAACCAGGTTATAGTGTGATTATTTACAATCCACAATCACCTCCAACAATGTCTGCCTGTTATTCTGGTGACCTGTGGGATATGAACAAAGATTTCTACCCAGGGACACATTTTAGCATTGCTAATTTTGTTGGGAGTGTAAAAATAATTGCTGGGAGTTGCCCGACAAATTCACCTGATACGCCGCCTTCTCCAGATACACAACCTCTTCCTCCTGGTCCTCAAACTGGTAGTGGTGGAGCTGTTAAGCTCTTCCAATACCCTAACTATGAAGGTGCGATGCTATATACCTTTGATGTAGGGCTCGACAACGAGCCAAATGCTGAAGGCTATAGTATGCAGATCCCCAATGGTTGGTCGGTTATCACTTATCGTGATGACAACATGCAGGGTATGAGTGAATGTTGGAACTCAAATGTTCCTAACCTACAAGATCACAATGACTGGCAGACGAAAATTCAGTCAGTTTTCGTGTATAACAGGGATGTCTGTCCTACTGATCCACCCAATCCAACCCAACCACCTAACGTTCAATTCTTTAGCGGGACTGGATATCAAGGCTCTGGTCCAAGCTACTACACTGGTTTTCACGACCACCAGTATTTCTATGCTGGTAGTCTGAGTTTGAAAACGGGTAGCTCAGTAGTTTTGTACCGAATTGACAAACGGCAAAGCGTCAATCAGGCATTCTGCTTTAATCGCAGCGTGCCTAATCTAAATGCGGCTGGCTGGCCGTATCAGATTGTTGGTCTAGAAGTGTTTAACTTTGATCTTTGCCAAGATCCCCTTATTGAGACTCATGACTACATTGTCTACCAAGACGAAGGCGTGCAGTTTTCCAATTGCGGTGGACATGGTCCAACATCTGCCGCTGATTTAACAAATTGGTGTGGAACAAACTGGAATGATCAAATTTCCAGTTTGCGGATTAAGGCAGGTTGGTCAATTAAGGTTTGGGAACACGCTAACTATCAGGGTGGAGATAAATGTTTTTCAACAAGCATGACAACCTTTAGAAATGACGCCTTGAATAACGGTGTTTCAATCAGTGTTGGCGAAGGCGATTCTGTTATTTCCTCATTCGCAGTGTTCGACAACGAATACTGTGATGGCTCCCCCGAAATGCCACAAAGCGCATGGGGGTATTCAAATAACAATGGCAACTTGGCCTTAGGCCAATTTGTCATGTCGGCAGAGGAAAATGACAACCAGTCAATCACTGTGGAGTGGGAACAAAGCACAGATAGTTCTACGCAAGGGTATCATATCTACGAACATGTGGATGATGATTTCTATGCGTTGGTTGCGACTATCAATAGCCGCTATACAACGTCATGGACTTTCAATGACCTTCCTTGTGGAACAGACTATCATTACTTGGTGAAGGCCTTCAACAACTGGGGTGACTCTGCTACACCAAACTTGGTTGCGGTTTCTACACCAAGTTGTTATGTTGAACCTGTTTGGGATGGTGCAATATATCTCCCTTTGGTAGTAAAACCTGGTGGCTCGCCGCCTCCTCAAGAAGGCCCAACTCCCAACGCTCCCTCAGGCCTTCATGTAACAACTGTAGGCCAAAACTCAATTACCGTCGCGTGGGACGATAACTCCACGATTGAGGATAATTTTGAAGTCTGGTATCAAGCAGATGGTGGGGAATGGTTTAATCCCACAGTTGCTGCGAATACTGAGAGCTACACAGTTTCTGGTTTAGAGTGCGAAACACAATACAATTTTGTAGTGCGCGTGATAAACTGGGATAACGGCAATCTGTATTACTCGGAAAGCAACTTTATAAGTGCAAACACAAACGCCTGTGATCCAGTTGAAGGTCCAACCCCTAATGCCCCAACAGATCTTCATAAGACTTCCTCAACGACAACCTCTATTTCGGTAGTGTGGAATGATAATTCAAACATTGAACTAGAGTATCGGCTCGGCTACAAAGCCACTACATCTGCCGATACTTTCTTTGTGTACTTGCCTGCAAATACTGAAACGTACACAGTGACTGGTTTGGATTGTAGTCTTCAGTACGAAATATGGGTAACGGCGCTGAATACGCCCTACTATGCACACTCGAATAACATTTATGTCTATCCGAGTAGTTGCCAATAAAAAAATGAATCAAAATTAAATCGTTTAATTGTTAAAATATGAGTTGTGGCTTACGCAGAATGCCTGCCCAAATCCACAACAAATTGTAAAATGAGCAAAAAAAACCGTCAGCTTTAAAAACTGGCGGTTTTTTACTTTTATGCTAAATTTTACAAAATTATTTCTTAGCTGTCTTCTTCTTTGCTGTTTTTTTAGCAGTAGCTTTTGTTGATTTTTTTGATGGTTTTAATGCTTCGTCAACGATTCTTTCGAGTTCTTTTAACTCATCTTCGCTGATTTCTTCATCTTGAGATTCAGTAGAACAACAGCCATCTCCACAACAACCGTCACCACAAGAACCGCCAGTAAGAATAAATTCTTGTTCTAAAGCGTTTGCTTTTCTACATCTAACAAAGTTTCCAACCATTGCATAGAAGAAGTAACCAAGCGCAACTGCATATGTTACTAAAGGAAGGTATGTGAAAACTGCAGGTGCTTCTAAACCAAATGCTGTTGGATCAGTGTAGACATATTTAAGTAAGAGTTGTGGGACCAACATGTTGATCATTACAGCTCCCATTGTTATAGCTACTGTTTCAACTGCAGCAGTTAAATTTTTTGTACGAAGTTGCTGAATTTTAAATTCAGTAAGGTAGTTCATAGTGCTCCTTTTTTTATTACTAAAATGTACTTAATAATGTTTCTAACAAATCTTGGATAACTTTCCAAGTAGTGTTTGTCATAGTATTGTAGCATGGTGTCGTAAAAATGCTTACGAGTTTTTCTTGCTATTGATTGAGAGGTATTTTTAATGCCAGATTTATATTTGTGGTGGATGACTATTACTTCTGGGTTATATACAACTAAATTACCAGCTTCTCGAAATCTTTTACACCAATCAAGATCTTCTGCATACATAAAAAAGCGTTCATCTAAAAGTCCAACGTCTTCCAAAAGTTCTCCTCGAACTATCATTGCAGCACCAGAACATGCATCGATAGTATGAATATTTCTGAAATTTTTATATGTTTGATGATACCCAGCAAACCATTTACTAGTTGGCAAGAGATTTTCTAGTCCACTCATGTATGTAAATGAGGCCCAAATTGTTGGTTCTCCCCTATGACACGCAGGGTCTATTTCTCCGTTAGTAAACTCAATTCTAGGAGTAATAACACCAACTTTTGGTTTATCATCTAAAAACCGAAGTAAAATATCAAGGTTTGATTTTTCTGTAAACTCAACATCAGAATTAAGTAACATAACATACTTTGCTTTTGTTTCTCTAAGTGCTGCGTTATTTGCCACAGCAAAGCCAAAATTTTCTTTCAGTTTTATAACGTTAACCCAACGAAACTCCCTTCCAATCATTTTAAGAGAGTCATCCTCTGAGGCATTATCAACCACAGTTGTAACAACAAACTTCTTTGTTTTGTCTAAGTAGAACTCTTTTAATGTAGAGAGTGTTTTCTTGAGCCAGAATTGACTGTTATAGTTAACAATAATAATTTCTAAATCGGGGTGCTTTGTTTTTGCCATAGTTTAGGTACCTTTTATTTACTTCCAATTCTTTGGTAGATCATATCAAGTTTGTGCGAAATAAGTGACCAGTCATAATTTTCTTTAACAAATTTTTTGCCATTTATTGCCATTTTTTTTCTTTTTTCTTGGTCGTTCAGAAGCTCAACAGCAAGTTTTGCCATTCCTTCTGGGGTATTGCTAGTCATGACATGAACTCCATTTTCGACTTCCAAACCTTCCACAGCAGTTGTTGTAGCAACAATTGGTGTTCCAGAAGCCATAGCTTCTAAAACTTTGTATCTTGTCCCTTTGCCGCTAAATACTGGGGCCATTAAAACATCTGATGTTGCAAATGCATCTCTGATATCTGGAATTCTGCCGATAACAGTAATTGTAGAATCATCTTTTTCGTATTTATAGACATCTTCGGTTGGTGCATTTCCAACAATTTTTAGTTGCACATTTGGTAACTCTTTTTTCACAAGTGGCCACACTTTCGTAACTAAGAATTTTACTGCTTCAACATTTGGGAGCCACTTAAAAGTGCCTACAGAGAGTATAGTTGGAACTTTTGTTACTTTTTTCTTAATTTCTTCAAACCAGCTAGTATCTACCCCATTTGCAACAACTTCAATTTTTTTTGAATCACCAATTTCTTTTCCGATGTATTTTTTGTCTTCCTCGCTCATAACAATGAGTGTATCGCAGGCGTTCCAGTAAAATTTTTCCCACCTTCTAATTTTTTCAATATCTATGTTCAGTATAGGTCTGAGGAAAAATGGAGTTTTTTTAGCATAACTTTCATAACCCAAATACTCAATTGTTTGCTCAACAAGAATAGTTGGAATGTTTGTTTTTGGAATATGAGGCATCATGTAAAAGGTCTCGGCATGAATTAAGTCATATTTTTCCGACTGAAGTTCTGTTTCTACAGCACTAATGATTTGTGGAGCGTGGTTTCTAATAACCAAGAATGGATAAGATGAAAAAGCTGTTTTGAAAATATTTTTTAGAGTAAATGGCTTTTCGGAACGCTTAAAAACTCGTACTTTTGAGCAGTATTTTTTTAATTCTGGAATATATTCTTTTTCTTCTTCGCTTTTTATCAATGAAAAAAGAGTGACTTCATGTTTATTTGCTAATTTTTTAAGCAAGTTGTATGTTCTTATCTGTCCACCAGAAAGTAACGGATATGGTAAATATGGGGTAAGCATTAAAATTTTCATACAAGTTATTCTCTAGTTTTAGTTAGATCAATGATGATAAAGTCATTTGTTTTTTCTACTATCATGTATTTCTCTTCTAGTTCTTTTGCTTCTTCATCATATGATGTTGAAACATAGTATGTTGCTCCCATTTCAATTTTTTTATCTATATCGTATCCAAGTGGCCATCCACTTCTGTTAATTTGATAGAGATATGCTGTGTCTCCTCCATATTGTGGAGCAATTACTTTTGCATCTTTTGGTAGCAATTCATCTGCTGCTTTTCCAGCCTTTTCATATTCTGAATGGTTAATATTATAATAGCCTTTTACTTGGTTATACGACAAAGTAAGCATAGCAATAATCAGAGTTCCAACAACTGCAATAGAAACAAGCGCATTCGTTTTCTTTGTAATAAAGTTATCCAACACAAGCACTGCATGTCCAAGTGTGAGTGCAATAATTGGGGTTGTAATTGCTTGATAGTAGTCATGTTGAACGTTTCCAGTTGCAATTACTGCAAAGTAAACACCAATACCAAGCCACCATGCAGGTATGAGTAGTTTTTTATTCTTTAGTTGATTTATAACGCTAATTGGTAGAAAAATGACGCCAACATATCCAAGAATTAGTTTTGTAATTCTTTCATACCCCAACCACCTAAACCAAGCTGGTCTGAAGCGAATTCCGTTTCCATTTAAAAGCCAGTCAGAAGCAGGAATTCCCTCTGGGAACTTTGCTATCCAGTATCTCCAAAGCATAAAAGGAATAACTGCCAATACTGCATATGCATACAGTCTTATATCTGTGAGAACAGCTTTTAATTTCCTTTCTTCGAATAAGATAACTGCATATACAGGAATTAAAAATGCAACAAATGGCTTGAGCAGTAGCGCAAGCATGAGTGAGATGAGTGAAGTCCAATAAGTTTTAGCAGATGGTTTTTTAATATAGAATCTAAACGCAGTAATAGAAAGTGTTGAGAAAAAAACCATAATAGGCTCTGGCAAAATTACCCTAGAATAATACACTGAATATGGCAATACTGCGAAAAAGAACGCAGTAAGGTACCCAACTTTTTTACCATAGTAACTTCTAGCAAGAAAAAACAAACAAAAAAGCGTTCCAATAGAAAAAAGAGCTGAAACAATTCTACTTGTTGGTACCAATGGGAGTGCTGGAATAGCTTTGAGTATTGCAGCAACCAATATGTTATAAAAAGGAAATTCCACCATTCTATAGCCATTTGGGTTATCCATTCCTGAAGGGATATTAGATAAATCATGATATGTTGGGGTCAAAGGATTAAGTGCTTTTTTTGTGTACTCTCTTGTGACAGAAGCAGTATCGGCTTGTCTCCAGCTGTGCCAGTCAAGTAACGGGGTATTTACTTTATAGAGTCTGAGTGTGAATGCAAAAACTGCTAAAACAATAAGGAGTGGATATTTTTTTAAAATATTTTTCATGTGTTTTTAAATTGAGTACCTTTTTTACGTTTTCTTTTGTTAGCCATTTTTTCAGTTTTTACAGCGGGTGTAGTTTTAATATTTGCATAAGCTAAAAGTATTCCTGTGACAGCCCAATATGTGTATGCAACCTTTGAAGCAGCAAATACATCTATAAAAGTTGCATTGATAAGTAATCCTACAGTTGCTCCAATGTATCCAATGGCAAATAGTTTTTTGAATCGATCTTCTTCAAGTTTACTTGTGAGTATTTTTTTACTTGCCAAAAGTGCAATAACAATAGAACCATAGAAGGTAATCACGCCTAATAAGCCAGTTTCACCGAGTGTTCTTAAGAAGTTATTATCTGTTGAGTCGGCTTCTGTAAATTCATCAACTTGGGACTTAGTTAGTGTTGCGTATCCTGTGCCTAAAAGAGGATTTTTATAAAATCCAGCTAGTGCTTGTGGCCAAAGTGTGTCTAGTCTAATGGCCATCGAAAGTCCGTGTTTGAGTGCATTATCTGAATACGTTCTTGGCACTTCTATCACAACAAAGGTTTTTTCTCCTGTTGCAGAAATGGTTGCAACTTTTACTTGATCTGGCACGTCAACATATACATCACTTGGTTTGACAGGAGTTGGTCGTGTATCCGAAGAAACCAAGACTGCTGCTTGATCTGTGGAGATGCCATTCTCTGGTTTTTCAACCTCAAAAGAAAGATAGTTATTAATTTGAATTCCATTAAGGAGCGCTATTTTTGTGTTTTCAATTCCAGTTTTTATTGTTTCTACCTGTGGATATTTTTCGACAACTTGGAGTAAACGTTCTGCCATGTTACTTCCAAAAAATGTAAACAGTACCGTAAAAATGAGTCCATTTACAATTGATTGTTTAAAAAAGAACCCAATTTTTTCCGAATTAGTTTGTTTTAGCAAAGCAGAGATCAAGATTGTCAGGAACAATCCAAATACCAATCCTGCCAACGAAGTTCTTGAAGCACTCAGCATCATCATTAAAAGCCCAAGAACATATGAACTCCACAAAAAAACTCTGGTGATTCTTTTGAGATTTTTTTGAAATAAAAATGCTAAAACCAGAGGTAAAACGATGACTAAATACGCTGCCATGTCATAGTGTCCGGCAAAGGTTGATTGAACCCTTGCATGTTCTGTAAGATAGAGCACAATTCCTTTACTAAACTCTCTATTCATCGTTGAATACACTGGCCAGTACAGATATTTTTGTCCTAATCCATATATTCCAACCAATAACATTGTGACAACAATTACAGCAGAAGCGATTTGTACGTCTCTTTTTGATTTAATTGCAGCATACAGTAAAAAAAATAGAGAAAAGTATTCTATGTATCTTAAGAAATGTAAAAAGCTTTTAAGTAAATGAACTTGTGTTGTTGGAATGGTATGAGTAATAAAAATTCCAGAAATTACAGATAAAAAGCCAATTATGGAATATGCAAATATAATTTTTGTTAAAGGTGTTTCGATACTGATTTTCTTTTTAAGTACCTGCAAAAAGTAAATACCCATAGCAAATACAATTAAAAAATCTTCTAGTCGTACTCTTACGATGTATCCTTCAATAAGGTCAAATAATGGAAGCTTTGGGTATAGTGGAATAAAAGCTAACAAAAATGAGCTCAATATGATGAGCATGTGTTGTTCTAAGAAAGTAAGCCAGTTGATAGATTTTATTTTTTTTCCCATTAGAAACTAATTCTAAGTATACCCTATTTTTATCAAGTTTGCTCTAAGAAAGGTCTTTTAAAACGTTTTTATAAATAGCTACTTTTTCTTTATTTGGAGCAAGCATACTGAACACAAATATTCTGATTAGGGCTCCATACTGCAAAAGCATTTTAGCAATAGTAGTTTGTAGATTTGAAAAATGTTTTGAAAATATATAGAGGTAGCCTTTGTATTCTCCTCGTACTGCATTTTCTGAAGTTGAGCTCGCATTTTGTATATGAATAATTCTTGCAGTTGGGTCTAATGCAACTGTGTAGTGATGGTTTTTTGCTCTCATGCAGATCTCAATGTCTTCTGCATACATAAAGATATTTGGATCAAATCCTCCAAATGACTCAATACCTTTTTTTGAAATCATCATTGCTGTTCCAGCAACCCAATCAAGGGGAACGAGTTGGGTATAGTGTTCTAATAGATTTAAATTCAAACGGCTTGCTTTGCCTGTTTGTTGTGTAGACGGAAAATATTTACCAATAATTGGAAGGTCATCAAGCATTGTCATATGAAAAAATAACGAGCTCAGTGAAGGAAATGATCCTCCTTGTGGTTGATATGTTGAGTCAATATTAAGGAGAATAGGAGTAAGTATTCCAAGTCTCTCTAGGTTTTCATCCACAGCTTTTTCATCATCTAAAAATCTCTGAACCATATTATCTAATGCAAGTTCTTGCACAATTGTGTCAGAGTTCAGAAAAAGGTAATACTCTCCTTTTGCTTGTTCAAGTCCAAGATTATTTGCTTTTCCAAATCCTAAGTTAGAGTTACTTTCAATAATTGAAAGTGGAGTGCCAATTTTTCTTTTTAGTTTTTTAAGTGCTGCAACAGAATCATCTTTAGAAGCATTATCAACAACAATAATTTCTAAATTATTCTTCAGAAGTTTTGAACCTTTGGTTGTTTCAATAACAGAATGGATTGTTTCTAGGGTTAGGTCTTTGGTGTTATAAGAAACAATAATTACTGACAGTAACATAGCGAGTTATTTACTCAATTATTGAAATAATCGAGCTCTTCCTAATTTATAGCTAGGATTTGTATCTTTTCGTTCTGATATTTGTTTTGCAGGTACACCGGCAACAATCGTAAAAGGTTCAACATTTTTTGTAACAACAGATCCAGCTGCAATAATTGCTCCTTTTCCAACTGTAATGCCTGGAAGGATGATAGATCTTGGTCCAATAAAAACATAGTCTTCTATAGTAACTTTTTCTTCTATTGCAGAAAATGTTGGGCTATGAACGTCATGTTGGCTTGTCCAAATCATTACTTCACTGGCAATATCTACGTGATTTCCAATTGTAAGTCCTCCAGTTGAATTTGGAAGTTGTTTTCTTCCATCCAGTGTGGCTCGTTCCCCAATGAGAGTATCGGTACCAATTTCAATATTGCGAGGATCATAAATTCTTGCCATCATATGAATTGTAGAACCGCTTCCTAGTTGCATTCCAAACAGTTTATAGAAACATTTTCGTATGGTGTGTGAGGGTATCATTCCAACAAACCACCACAGAAAGCCTGTTATTGCTTCAAGATACCACGCGGTTAGTCTTCCAACTATTTTTTGAGAAAGTGATTTTTCAGTCATAAGACCAGTATACATCAAAAGCTAAATAAATCGAGAAGTTTGCCTAGTAGAGTTTGTTTTTTTTCAACAGTTATTCCAGAGTCGGTAACGGTTTCTTCTGATTCTATTTCTACTGGTACAAGAAAAAATAGTTTCT
Organism: uncultured Pseudomonadales bacterium; assembly: GCA_964620965.1. GTDB lineage: Bacteria > Patescibacteriota > Microgenomatia > UBA1400 > PJMF01 > VFLK01. Next base: position 49,170 of record CAZUHV010000002.1, on the reverse strand, counting down.
GAATTTTAGTCACTTTTTTTGTTGTTTGAGGAGCTGTTGAAACCTCAAAGTCTGTTTCAACCTCAGTAATTTCTGATTCTATTTCTGGATCAAGTTCCAGTTCTTCAGTATCTAGCTCTTCAGTATCTAGATTGTCACCCAAATCTTCTTCTAGCTCTGAGTCTAGAAATAAATCTAGCTCTTCTAGTGAGTTTTCTAAATCAGCATCATCAAAATCTAGGTCGTCAATTTCCATAGAGTCGTTTTCTCCCAGAACTGATGCGCGAGAAAGTTGCATATTGTTTTGGACAAAACTATAGGTACAAACCATTGCAATCACTATTGCAAAAGAAAAGAAAATTTTATTTGATGTTTTCATGTTTTTTATTGTCGCATACAATCATTTAAGAATGCAAATAGAGAATTTTTTTTGTTTTTATTCAGTAAAAGTTTCACCTAAATGATCATAGGCAGATTTACTTACTACTCTGCCTTTTGGTGTGCGTTTGATCATTCCGACTTGAATAAGGTATGGTTCCAAAACTTCTTCAATTGTAAGTTGGTCTTCATTTAGGGTAGCCGCAATTGTTGAAAGACCAACAGGACCACCTTTATGTTTAGTGATAATTTGACGTAAAAATCTGCGGTCAGATTCATCGAGTCCAAGTGTGTCTATAGAAAACATATCAAGAGCATCATGAACTGCTTGATTAGTGATACTTTCAAGCTGTTTATGTACTTGTACATAGTCACGAACTCTTTTTAAAAGCTTAAGTGCAATTCTTGGGGTTCCTCTTGATCTTCTTCCTATTTCTATCGCCGAATCTTGATCTATTGCAATTCCAAGTGTTTGCGCAGCTGAGTGAATAATAGTTGCTAATGCTTCTGGGGTATAGAACTGAAGTCTTTGAATAATACCAAACCTGTCTCTGAATGGCCCTGCAAGCAGTCCATAACGTGTTGTTGCTCCAATGAGCGTAAATTTTGGAAGGTCTAATCTAATAGTTCTAGCTGATGGACCTTTTCCGATAACTATATCCAAAGCGTAATCTTCCATTGCTGGATACAGTGTTTCTTCAACAACTTTTGGCATACGATGAATTTCATCAACAAATAAAATGTCACCTTCTTCTAGATTTGTGAGAATTGCAGCTAGATCCCCTGTTTTACTTAGGGCAGTTCCTGAGGTAATTTTTATGTTAACACCAAGTTCTTTGGCAATAAGATGAGAGAGGGTTGTTTTTCCAAGTCCTGGTGGTCCATATAATAATGTATGGTCTAGAGCTTCTTTTCTTCCTTTTGCTGCAGTAATCGCAATTTGTAAGGATTGCTTAATATCACTTTGGCCATGAAAGGCATCCCAAGATTGTGCCCGTAGTGAGTTGTATAACAACTCTTCTCCTGTTGTAGAATCAACGTCAATCTCGTCAATTTGAGGTTGAGCTTTTGGTTGCTGGAGCATATTATCTTGGAAATTCATGAGTTTGTGTAGTTTTCTATTTATGTTTACCTAGTTCTTTTATAGCAACTTGTAATGCTTTTTCTAGAGGAACTTTTTCTAAATCAAGATTTTTAATTGTTTCTGTCACTTCTTGGTCAGCAAATCCCATACTGATAAGAGCTTCGTACATATCAGATTGGTTTTGGTTAAGTGGAGTAAGATCGAGATCTTTAATTCCCCCAAGTTTTGATTTAAGTTCAATTATAATTTTTTGGCCTGCTTTTTTACCCACACGTTTCACACTAGTAAAGAATGAAACATCTGCATTTTGAATTGCAGTCACTACCTGTTGAGAGCCTTTATTTAGGATACTTAAAGCTGTTGCCGGACCAACTCCAGAAACACTAATGAGTAGTTTAAATAATTCTTTATCATTTAAAGATGCAAAGCCAAATAACTCTAAAGTATCTTCTTTTACATGTGTATAAATATGAAGTGATATTTCTGGTTTATCCGCAGAGTTTAGTAAAACCTGATTCGTTACTTTTACCCCATAGCCAACTCCGCCAGTAAGGAGAATAAGTTCATTTGATTCAATCAGTGGTTTTCCAATTAAAAGTGAGATCATGAGTTCCAGTATAGCATTTGGGTATGGTTTGGGAAGAGGGTTGTGGAAAGTTATTTTATTGTACTTACTGCATGTGTGAGTGCAGTTGCTACTGCATCGATTGCATCATCTATAAATGCATTAACAGTTTCGCCAATTTGGAGCTTAACCATTTTTTCTACAGCTTGTTTATCAGCTTTTCCATTACCTGTAACCGCAAGTTTAATTTCAACGGGGTCATATTCGAAAACTTCTAATTTTTGGTCTAAACATGCGCCAATAATTATTCCACGTGCTTCACTGACTCTCATTGCTGTTTTCTTATTCTTAGAAAAATACAGAGTTTCTATGGCAAGTGTTTTAGGCTTGAAGTGTTGGATAATTTCAAAAAGGTCAGCCTGAATTTTTTGGTATCGTTCAAAAATAGTTTCGTTTTTATCTGTTTGAATACAACCAAGTGCAATGCAAGTAAATATTCCGTTTTGTTTCTTTCCTATTGCCCAGCCTACTCTATCATAGCCTGGATCAATTCCAAGTATCGTTGTATTTTGTTTTACCATTTCAATTATTGGTTGTGTCTTTTTCTTCTACAGTTTGCAGCATTGTTGTTAGAATTATCTCTGCCGATTGTTTCCAATCAAACTTTTTTATTTGTTCTCTTGCAGCTTTTTTAAAGTTTCTTTTTTCTATTGTACTCATATTTTGAGCATGCCACATTTGATCTGCAATTTCTTGAGAGTTAGTTGGATTGGCAAGCAGTCCAGCTTGGCCAACTACTTCTGGCAAGCTTGTTGTATTAGAAACGATTGGAACAGTGTTAAAGTAGAGTGATTCAAGTGGAGGAATACCAAAACCTTCATAGAGTCCAACTAAGCAACTTGCAACGGCATGCTTGTATAGAATTTCTTTTTCTACATCAGAAGTAAAGCCTGTTGTAATGATTCTATTTTTGATTGGAGAGTCTTGAATTCTTTTAATTATTGGTTCACTTAACCAACCAACTTTTCCTGCAATAATAAGTTTTGGTTTTTGGTTTGTTCTGTTTTTTGAAGACCACTTCTTTTTTAAAGATCTTCCTGCGTCCATTCGATAATATATTTCAAATGCTTCAATAAGGGTTTCAAGATTTTTTCTTGGCTGCAGGGTTCCAACAAACAGAAAGTAAGGTTCGGTAATGTTATGTTTTCTAAAGAACGCATTTACTGTTGCTTGATCATAATGTTGTTTTGTAATCGAAGCTGAAGGATACGCAATAATAACTGAATCAGGGTTTTTCCCGTAGTGACGAACTACCTCATCTTTTGTAAATTTGCTAATAGCAATAACTTTTTTAGCGTTTTTTACACTGTATTCTGTCCACTTAGTTAGTTTTAACGTATCAGATTTTTTAAATTGCTCTGGGTATTCTAAATATGCGGTATCCATAATAGAGCTGATATATGGTATTGGGCAGAGTTGAGGGGCGTAGTGACCAGGAGTAAAAAATAAATCATAGTTTGTTCGGTTTAAAAATAAATGAATTGGGAGCGCCCACTGTGTCCAGAATTTTGCTGGGGTGACTACCTTATATTTCCACCCGTCTCTTTCTTGAGGCAATTCATCAATTTTAGTATTTGATAGTAACACTGTTACAGTAACAGATTCATTTTTTCTCAATATTTGTTCTAGCTGAGTAAGAATTTCAAAAGCATAGACATTACTTCCTACTCTATTCACGATATTTGCCTCGTTGCCATCAATTGCTAAGTGTATTTTTTTCATATAGTTTTTGATTTATTTGAAGTCTTGAATTGCTTGTTTATATACTTCCAAAGTCTCCTTTGCAGTGATTTTCCAGTTAAACATTTGTTGTCTGATTATCATTCTTTGTAAACGTTTTTTTTGTTCTTCTGGAGTTTCTGAGAGTATTTTTAGTATTCCTGTCCTAATACTTTCTACAGATTCTGGGTCTACTAACTCTGCAGCATTTCCTGCAACTTCTACCATACCTGAATTGTTTGATGTTACAACAGGAGTGCCATGATGGAAGCTTTCCAGGATTGGTAAACCAAATCCCTCGTATAATGAAGGAAACGCAAATACTTGGGCATTTGCATACAAAACTGAAAGTGTCTTATCTGAAACTCTACCTAAAAAACGAGGTTGATACTTAAAATATTGAGCTGTGGCATCTGATTCGTCCCAGCCTTCTGAACCTGCAATGAGTAAATCATAGTCTAAAGCCAAATCTTGCCATGCTTCTATAAGGCGAACTAAGTTTTTTCTTGGTTCTCTTGTTCCAACAAAAAAGATGTATGGTCTATTCAGGATCAGTTGGTCGATAATTTGAGCTTCTTCGGTTTCTGTAACTGAGTCTGCTGCATCTAGAAATTCTTGTGGGATTGCTTCATGAACAACGTGAACCATATATGCAGGATATCCTAAGAGCCGAACAACATCATTTTTTGTTGTTTGGCTAACCGTAATAATGTGTGATTTATTTTCTTTTAGTTTATTCCATGAATTTTGGTGGGCTTTAAGAATTTTTGGATGCGCTGTATTAGGGAATTTAAGCATTGCTAAATCATGAATTGTAGAAACAATAGGAATATTTTTATCTGGTGGCTGTACCCAATCCCAACTATGGAAAACATCTAGGTTTTGAATATAACTAGAGACTGGCTTAAAACCAAATTGCCAGAGTTTTTCGATCGCTGAATTTGGAAGTTTTAAAAACTTAGTTTTGGCTTGAGGAATCTTTTTTGCAGCAGATTCTAAACTATCTTTTTGTCGTAGTGAGTAGCCAAAAAGTGTTACTTGCACTTCTGGTAATTGTGCAAGTTCTCGTGCAAGATTCATGGTATATCTAGAAACTCCTCGACCATAAATTATAGAAGTAAAATCGATACCAATGTGCATACTGTTATTTCATTCCAATCACTGTTGTTGGTTGCATGAAGATTCTTACAAATCCAATATTTGGATAGTCTAGCACACCAACCTCTTTAAATCCTAGTTCTATCAGGTGCTGTTCGATTTTTCTCTCTGGATCAGTAAGATCTCGCAAGTAATCGAAAACCAAAATTACTTTATAGTTTGCAACAATTTTTATACTATTAGAAAGATCCTCAACAGAATCTATATAGAGTGCTTTTGTTGCATAGTATGGAAAAGCATCAGTGTTAGTTCTTTCATACCACTGCATTGGTGCAAACTGATCTGGAAAAGAATACACTAACAGTGTTTCTGATGGCTTAAAATCTTTATGAAGTTGTTGTTGTAGAGTGCGCCAATCCTCTCTTTGGAGTTTTGGTTGAGTGTAGTACCCCAATGTTCCTAAAATATTAATGAGAAGTATTGTGGTGACAAATAGTATTGTACTTTTCCCTGTCAGTGAAATTTTTGCGAAACCTTTTTTAAAGCAGTTTTCAATAGAAAAAATACTGATAGACGAAATAAAAATATATATTCCAGGTAGTAAAAACAGAAGTCGCTTTGGTTGAATTACTGGAACAATAAACGAGACGACCCATGCAGTTATGAGTGGAACAGCCAACCAAAAGAAGAAAAGGTTCAGGTTCTGTTTTTTAAAGGTTTTGAAAAACTCAATTCCTGCACCAATGGTTGTGAAACATAATAATATACCTAATACAATGAGTATTGGGTTGAGATCTAGTGGTAATACTCCAAATAAGAGTTTTCCAAATACTAAAGGAATTGCTTTAAGTTGAGAGATACTGACAACTTGGTCCCATCCAGGCAGACCTTCTCGTACATTTCCACCTTCTTTTAGTTGTTGCAAAAATATAGGTAAAAATGGAAAGAAAGAAACTATCGATATAGCAAATGAAGCCAAAATCTTTTTTGATTCTTTTAGCTTGAATTTATAGAGTACATACCCTATTTGAGCAATCATAAAAAAAGGATATAAATAAGAACTGTATAACCCAAGTGCATTAAAAACAGTTACAAAAACCAAATTATCTTCATTTTTTGCAATTAATTTAGTAAGAAAGTTACTATTTACAGCTTCAAGTAAGTGATAGAGACTCAGCATTGCGAGTGCAGTTGGCAGTGCATAGGGGCGTAGTTCTTGTGAGAAAAAAATATGAAAAGATGATGTCGCAAGTAATATTCCAGTAAGGATTGCAACCTTTTTTGAGAATAATTGTTCTGCAATTTTATAAGTATATATGAGGCTGATTATTCCAGGAATTACTGCTCCGATAGTTCTTAAAAACCATTCTGATTGAGAAACATACTGTGCAAAGTGCAATATGAGATGTAATAACGGAGGTTGAAAATCTGCAACAATATTGAGTTGTTGATTGAAAGGCCTCACAACTTCTAGTGCTTGGGCTGCTTCATCCATCCAGAAAGAGCTATTCAACAAAGGAAGTCTTAAGAGTATTGCTAAAAACACAATGCTCAGGAGTGGGTATTTAATAATAAATTTTTTCATGCGATAATCCTAACTACATTGTACTCAAAAAAAGAAGATTCTAAAAGGAGTTATGCAGGAATATTTTCAAGGAAAAACAGTTTTACTTACAGGAGCAGCAGGATTTATTGGTTCAAACTTAGTTGCCAGACTCCTTCCAATGGGTGTTAACTTAATTGCAGTTGATAACTTATTAACTGGAAGGATGGAAAACCTATCTAATTTTGTAGATGTTGCAGGTAACTCAAAGGTTCAAAATTTTCAGTTTATTAAAGCAGATGTGTCTCAACCAGTTTCGAATTATTTACCACAAGGAACAAAAATTGACCTAGTTCTTCACTTTGCTTCTCCAGCGTCTCCTCCAAGATACCAAGCTCATCCTGTAGAAACATATCTAGTGAATACACTTGCAACACATTATCTTGCAGAGTTTTTAAAAGAAACGAATATGCAAGGCAAGCTTTTGTTTGCTGGAACCTCAGAAGCTTATGGAGATCCTCAAGTGCATCCTCAAAAGGAAGACTATTGGGGAAATGTTAATCCTAATGGTAAACGCTCTTGTTATGATGAATCAAAGCGTTTAGGTGAAACTATTTGTGGAGTTTTTAATAGAGATTTTGGTTTGGATACAAGAATTGTCAGAATTTTTAATACCTATGGACCAAATATGGATCCTACTGATGGTCGTGTTATTCCAAATTTTGTCACTCAAGCTCTAGAAAATGAACCGCTCACAATTTATGGAGATGGAAGTTACACGCGTTCATATTGTTATATTGATGATTTAGTTGAGTTTATTTTAAGAATGGCAAGTAAAGATGGCCTTGCTGGAGAAACGGTTAATATTGGTAATCCTGGTGAGTATACTATTTTAGAAACGGCTCAAATTGTAAACGAAATAGTGAATCCTGGAAAAGAATTTACTGCAGAATACAAAGAAATTCCTTCTGATGATCCAACAAAAAGACAGCCAGATATTTCTAAAGCAAAATCGTTACTAGAATATGAGCCTCAGGTTTCTTTTAGAGATGGACTAGAAAAAACAGTAGCGTATTTTAAAGAAGTAAAAAAGTAGCCTACTTATTTTTATCCAGCCAGTCATCAATTGCCTCTAAAGCAAGGTTTTTAATTGTTTGAGTAAAATATTTGGTCAGATTAAGTGATGACACTCTAGTTCTGAAAGCTCTTACCTGTTCACGATTTTGTAGGTCATCTAGTTTATATCCCAGAATCGATTTGAAAAGTGGTTCCCAATTTCTTTCTATAGCAGCTTGATGCAAATCGAAGAAATATTCAGAGAGGCTTATTGTATCAAGTTGGTTAATAGGAGTTTGGTCGTGAATCGCTGTTCTTCTATTTCTTCGTTCTTCATTTATAAGTCTTAAAATTGCATCAACTAGGTTTTGTGGATTCTTTTCATATTTTTTTAGAGTTCTGCCGTATCTGCGTGTAGCCCGAAGAATAATGTCTTTTGGAATATTTTCTAGTTGTGTTACTACTTGGTTAACTTCTGCATCTGTATGGGTATTCAAAGCAAGAATAAGCTGATTGAGCGTTGCTCTTCCTTTAAGCTCTTCTCCTCTATTCGCAATGTAAAGCTCAATTGCTTTTGAAAGTAAATCAAAGTCAGAAAGTCCAACAAGTGAGAAAGCCACTTTTTCCTGTTCTTTTCTTTTTTGCTCTCTTTTTTCATTTATTCCAGCTTTTCTTCTTCTTTGTTCAGCTTCTTTTATTTCCCTATTTTTTTGATTTCTATACTTTCTCCATTGTTGTTTTTCCGTTCTAGAAAGCTTTCTTCCTAATAATGTTTCTAGCTGTGAAGGCGTTTTTGTATGGTAGGTTTGGTCTGTTGCAATTTCTGCAAGTTCTAATAGCAAATTTGTGAGAGTATCGTTACTTCTAGAAGTGACTCTTTCTTGTGGAGCCGTTGCAGTTGTTTTCATCTCTTATTTCTAACCTACTTTTGTATGGCAGGTACTATTGATAAATTGAGAAAGTATAGCAAGTTAAGATACTGTTTTAGAGATTGTATATATTTGAGGGTCTTATATAATTATTTTTTTAAGCCATTTAAAGCAAATTAAAGTAAAATCTTCTAAAAATTATCACCTTTAACACGATATTCAACAGTTACAGTGTTGTCTTTGTGTACAACAAATTCAAAGAAACTATCATTTTCCCAATCTCGAATAAACGAAGCAAAGTATTGGGTTTTTGTTGTTTCATCTGTGATGTGCTTGATGCTTAACTCAGTTTGTAGTTTCTCTAGTTCTGTTTCGGTTGAATGAAAGCTAGAAATAACAAATTTATTTAGTTCTGGAAATTCTGAAAGCTTTCTCTCTAAATCAAAAATAAAGTTATTTGGATTTTCTCTATTTTGCCAGTCTAAATTATGAGAAATAATAAAAATATTTTTAATATTTGGAAGTTTTTCTAATGTTAGTAAAGCATTGTAAACAAAACGTTTTTGGTCAGAATCAATTTCAGAATTTTCAGAAAGATTTAAGAAAATATAGAACTCTGAATCTGTGAAAAAGTAGTTGTTTTTGCTTGGATGGAGTTTATCTGGATTAATATCATGGTTTCCGGCATTATATAAAATTGGTAGCCTACTAAAATTCGTAGTAAAGGCATTTTTTGATTTCTCTGAATAATCAGGAGAAACATCACCTGTCAGTACTAAAAATGAATCTGAGTACGAAAGTTTAGAATTTAATAGTTTTGCAAAATCAATTGCTCTATAAGGTTTTGTATTTTCTAAGTCAGGCTCTTGTTTTGAGGATTCAACTATTTTTGGTTCAAATCTATTAGAGACAACAGCAAATGAATACTCATTCTTTAAAGACAGTATTGAAATTTTTTTAGAGTTAATACTTTCTGGATCAGGAGAAACTTTTTCTGATTCTGTTTCAATTGTAAACAAATTACAACTATCATCACATCCTATTGCAACATAGGTAAGATCAAATGTGTTTTTAAGCTCAGAAAATGCCTTTTTATAGTTTTCGTTTTTATTGATTCCATAATCGCTCACGTAAAGTTTTTTCTCATTTACAATGTTTTTATATTGACTTAGCAATGGTTCTGAGCTTGAAATTAAAGAATATGTTTTTTCTGCTTGTGCAACATAGGGTTGCTCTTCTGAAAGTGGGAGGCTGTGCCAATTATTATTTGAAAAAAGGTTAATATAGTATGGACTGAGTGTAGTGAGTACATAAAAATCTTTTTCTCGGTTAAGGTATCTGTGTGTATCAAAATGCACATTAGTAAGGTCTAAAGTCATTTGTTTATCAGAAACAATATTATTTCTAAACTGTAGTTTAAACGTTGTAATATACCCCGAGCTAACTAGGAATATGAATACAATTGCAAATACTGCAAGCTCTACAAGATAGCCAATTTTATTTTGCAGTTTATGTAAGATGAGCACAAATACTATATTAAGAATTGGGAGAATAAGTAAAAACAAAACAAGTTCTGTTGTAGAAAGTGGTCTATTTGTGAACTGACTCATTGTAAGAATGAGAAGATATATAAGTAAAGAAACCGCTAAGTAAAATTGGTTGACTTTTTGTTTTGTGATTTTTGAAATTATTTTAGGTGTAAGTGTGTATAGACTGATTAAAACTATGAGTACTAAAGATAGATTTAATACATAGAACATTGCTGGATTGTCGGAAATTTTAAAGAATGGTACCAAAAGAATTGAATATAGATTTAGATTTTCTTTTAATGTGGTTCCATTATTTCCACAAACAACAAATGATCCTGTGTTTATGAAGCATTTCGCAGAGATTAGTGATTCAATTTGGGTATCTGATACATTTAAATCCTTAATTTGTGCATATTTGTGAAATGGATTTTTGTGAAGCAAAAAGAATGCTATAAAAATTGCTAAGTACAGTGGCCAGTGTTTAGAAAAATGGGTATAAATCTTTTTAATTGTTTCGAGTGGGTTGATTGCAAAAACTGCCAAAACAACTCCAGAAATTGCCCAGAATGTATAGGCAACCTTTGAGGCAGCAAAAACATCAATATATGTTGCATTAATTAGTAAGCCTAAAACTGCTCCAAGATATCCTGCTCGTACTGCTTGTAGTTGTGAAGATTCTGTTTTGGACTTAAGTATCTCAATTACAATTATAAGAATGAGACCATAAAAAGTTATGAAACCTAAGATTCCTGTTTCACCAATCGTTCTTAAAAAATTATTGTCCGTAGAATCCTCGTTGCTATATGCACCTGGAGTGTCTAGGACTGCAAGTGTTGCATATCCATTTCCAAACAATGGATTATTTGCAAAGCCACGAAGTGCATGTGGCCAAAGGGTATCTAAGCGAATGCCCATAGAAAGGCCATATTTAAGGGCATTTGCAGACCAAGTACTTTGTTCTTCAATCCATTCTGTATATTCATTACCAAGTTCATCTTGTTTGGTCACTTGTTTAAAAACTATCCCGTCTCCAACGAGGTCTTCTGGTTTGGCGTCGGGATTATTTGGAAGCTGTGAGTCGCTGAGAGTATTTTTAACTAATGAGATAAGCTGATTTTTTGTAGATTGGGCAAAAATGTTCAAAAATAAAGTAAGCCCTACCAACAAAGTTATTACTGCAACTCCACCCCATTTTAACTGTTGTTTAAAATTACCTAACTTCTTTAGATAAAATGCTAAAACAACGAATATACCAACAATATATGCCAAAAGAGCCGTTTTTGAGCCACTTGTAACGAGCATCCAGGCTCCAAGAATGTGTGTAATGTGCAGAAATGCACTGACATAGTTAGTTTTTTCTCTAAAACTTGCTTTGATATTTTTGAAATTAATTTTGAGTGTGTAGAGTGCCAATGAAAAAATAATTGGCAAAACAATTACTAAATATGCTGCAAGATCATAGTGTCCTGCAAATGTTGATTGTGGTCGTGCTCCTTCTTGTAAATATAAAGTAACTCCTTTTGAGTATTCCCGATTCATTGTTGAGTACAGTGGGAAGTGTAAATATTCTTGGCCGATACCATAAAACACGACACCTATTACTGTGAAGGCAATACAAGTGAGCACAACTTTGAGTTGTTTTTGAGTTCTAACACTAGAGTATGTGAAAAAGAAAAGTGCAAAATATTCTAGATATCTAAAAAGATGTAGTGAGCTTTTCCCAATATGCAGAAGCTGTGCAGGAATACTTTGTAATAGTATGGTTCCAAGAAGAATAGAAATAGCTCCTGTTACTGCGTACGCAATAACCATCCAAAAATAAGTAGTTGGAACAGTAAATCTTTTTTTTAGAGCATCTCTAATCCAGACTAAAGCGGTAAGAAGTATGAGGACATCTTCTGGACGTGCCCGTACAATATAGCCTGGAAGAACATCAAAAAGAGGAATTTTAGGAAAAAGTGGAATAAAAATGATTAAGAACGTGCTTAAGAGGAAAAGTACATTTATGTCAAACCAAGATAGTATCTGTTTGAGTTTGTTCATCTATTTCTTATTTTACACGAGAAATATAATTCTAGGGAGGATAATCCTCTTGAGGTTTTTAAAATGCAATTTTGTCTTCGATCAAACCAATTCTTGATTCATGATTGTTGACTGTTTCTTTTAAAGAGTTTGTTTGGTAAAAGGCAACTATTTGCTCTTCTCTAGTTGCTTTGAGTTCACCCATAATTTGATCAAACCTTATTGTAAACTCATCTTTCATTTTATGAATTTCTGAAACAAGAATTTCAAAATCTGATTTGGTGACAAACTTTTTTTCAAGTCTCTTTTCAAGATTTTCTAGATCTTTTTTAGATGCAAACTCTTTTCTTAGTCTTTTTATATCTGCATCTGTAAGAGTTAATTGTGAATTATCTAACATGTTATTCTTATTTCTATAATACTTTTTTTGGAGAGTATAGTAGAAGTTTAACCGAAAATTCTGACATTAAGCTGACAAGTTATAAAAATCTTAGTCTAAAAAAGTGTGTTTTCGTACATCAATTGTCCCATATAAAACTGTTGCAGAAGGTGTCGCTATAGCGGTTTGTTCCTGTTCAAACCAAGCAAATATATGAGTTGGAAGTCCTTGATCTGGTTCTCTAATACTAAAGTGGGTAGGTCTTGGAGATTGAGTTCGTACAAGTAAATCTCCTCCAAAGATACCTTGCTGATCTGGACCATACCAATATGGTGTATACCCATACTTTTCTTTTCCATACCAATTATAGAGGTATGCCCAGAGAGTGTTGTATCCGTACGGATTGGTAATTGTAGAGATTGAAAAATCTTCACCATGAGCTTCTTCATAGGTATAGTCAATTGTTTGTAGCAATTCTTTTAGGTAGGCTCCTTGTGGCACAAAATACTCTCCAAACCTTTGTTTTGTTGCAAGTTTGTAGGTTGCAATGTTGCTAAAAATATAAGTCAGTAGAAAAATTGGAATAAGTATTTTTCCAGCTTGATATTTAGTTAGTAAGTGTAGAAAGCTTGCAAAAACAATAAGTAACAATAATTCTAGAGTGAAAAAAGTGTGATACTCATTATAGGTATACCAAAAAAGTAGCAGTAATGGAGAAGAACCTAAGATTAAAAGAAATTGCTGAGTTTTTTGTGATAGTTTTTTTATTGCAAAGTAAATAAGTACAAAAAAAAGAATGAGAGAAATAATTGGAAATGAAGGATATAAACTTTCCAATATTTTGTAATAGTATTGTCCATAAGCATTAGCAACAGAAATTTTTGGATCAAGTGTTGGTGTTTGTTGTAGAGCAGTGAGGGACTCTAAAGTGAAAATACCAGCTTTCCATAGTTTGATCTGAGTTAGTAAAATTGTGCTTACTCCCAAAAGATAGATTGAAAACGAAGTCAGAATAAGTTTTAAGTTCCACTGTTTTATTCTTTTTGAATGTATCTCCAGAAGGAATCCAATGCCAACAAGTCCCCAAAGTGGTAAAAACAGAATATTTGCTTGGTGAGTAATTGCAAGCGAGAGAAATAATACAGGAAGCAAATGCTTTTTATTTTCAAAGAATATTTGCCAGTAAAACAAAAAGAAAAACGGAATAGAAACAGAAGCAAGGACAGGATTAGAGAGCCAAGTAGCTTCTTTGAAAAATTCGTAAGAGAATACGTATAAAATCCCAACAAAAGTTGCTGCTAATTTCTGTTTCGTGATTGCCTGAGTTAAAAAGTAAATTGGTATAACTCCTAAAGATGAAAAGGCAATTACAGCATATAAGACATACTGTGGATTTCCATTAAAAAGTGAGTATAAAGGACCAATAAGATAATAGTATGCAACTCCATGAAAAACAGTATCATGGGTTCCACTTGCACTAGGGCCTTGAATTTTAAAATCTTTTTGTTCTATTATTTCTCTGCTTAGAATAGCGTCTCTACCTAAATCAAACCAAAAGGGGAAGTTATAGTTGCTTACTGCATATGAACGAACACAAGTTGCAAAAAACCATATTAAAAATAAGGTGATCAGGTTTTTTTTATTCAATAAATGTTTCATTACTCTATCACTTCCATACCTTCCAAAATATCTAGCGGTTTATTTTCATCTATTTCTCCAACTGGGATACAGTAATTTCTCGGCACTAGTTGCATCACTCTTTCTTTAGCTTGTGCTGTAGCAATATCATAATAGCGTCCAATACTTGCATATACCGCGCTCCAGTCTTGGACTTTAGTTGGATTCACACAGAGTTGAGTTTGAGTTTCAAGGTTGTATACAGCATTCTGATGTAAGTTATGAATTTCATTTATTTTCCATTGGGCGTGCTCTCTTATCCAAGTTAATTCTTTTGTAATTTCTTTAGTACCAGAAAAACCAGAAAAAGTTACCAGTACTTCTTGGGTTAATATAGAGTCTTGCTCTATTTCGTTTATGATTTTTGAACTAATTGTGTGTGGATGAATGTTTTCAAATTCTTCCAAATTTTGAAGCAAAAACTCTTCTCTAGTGGTATTATTTTTGAAGTTATTTGAAGTATAGTTATACATTTCTGCATACCCCCCAACATTCCAGTTGCTTAGATATTCTTTTGGAGGCACGTATGACCGTAGTAGTAATTTTGAAGTAGAAATAAGTGGAAAAACTAATAAAAGCAGTAGGAATTTTTTTTCTGTTATGTAGTTTAGGATGAGTAACCAAAAGAATGGCACAAAGAAAATCATGTATCTTGGCCAGAATGGAATTTTTAATAAAATTAAGAAGACAATTGAAATAGTTGAGAGGATGTAAAAAAGTTCTTTATTTCTCTCTATTTTATTAGTGATATATTCATAAACATAGGTAATTAAAGCAATGATTCCCAGTGCCCATTCGCCGTTCCAAGAATAAATTGTGTTCCACTCAGTATTAGTCCAACCTTTATTTAATCCAGTAAATGAAGTAATTAGGATCATGTATTTTGGTGCTATTACTCCAGAAGTTGTGTAGAAGTTATAAATCCATTTTTGGGCTTTTAAAAATGGGATAACTCCATCAGATAGTATTACAGGTGTGTATGGAAGCAAGTATCCAATTGCAGTTGTTAAAAGTAAGGTCGGAATGTATTTGAGCGATTTGTTTTTATATAAATACCAAAAATCAATTATAAGAATGAAGGGTGTATACAGTCCAAATTTTGCTGCTGTCATAAAGCCAAGTATAAGGCCTCCATACAGAGCATTTTTGTGAGTTCTATTCTGTGACTCTTTGAACTTAAATAAAAAGAATATATGCCACACAAAAAGTGCAACTTGTGGAAGATCTAGTAGTGTATACACAATTTGTTCTTGAATTTCAGCAGAACAAAAAACAAGAATCGCAAGCAAGATTCTTTTATTTTTGGAAAAGCCAAACTGTTGCTTTGCGATCTGATCAATCCCAACCAATAAAAGCAACAAAAATAAAACTGAAGCATAGTGTGGGTTATTTGTAAGGGTTGCTGAGATTCCAAAAAATAGTTTCGCAAAAATTGGAGTCTCAGGATTGATACTAAATGGTTTAAAAGCAGTATTTAGTAATTCATATCCACTATATACATATAAGCTTGCATCTCCCATGATTCTAGAACTGAGAGGTAATGCCCATTGGGACATTGAATAAAATTCATGCATGTATGTAGCATCATAGGAATCAAAAAAAATATGACGTTGGAACCAGAGTGTAAGGACCACTAATAGTGCTGCAATGAAAATTAGTATTTTATTCATAGATTTGTATAGCTTCTGCTTCATCAGTAACATCTGGTTCTGGAGTAGGCAAAATAGTTGGATCTGGTTCAACTGGAATCTCTTCTACTTCTTCTGGAAGTAACTCCATATTTGTTGCTTCAGTGACTAAAAGTGTATGAGCTTCTTGATTATACTCTCCAGTTGCAAAAATTCTCCTGCCAACTAGTTTCTCTAAATCTACATTTTCTAAAACAGTGATAGTTATTGCTTCAGATGAGTTTGTGAGTAGGTAGAATTTGGCTGTTTTTTTTGAAAACTGTAGTGTGCCAGTAAAGGCAGTGTTTCTTAGAGGGTTAGCAGCAGGAATGGATGTTGGTTTTGCTGTTGGCTGATAGTGGATGAATGGTTTTTGCCTTGAAATAGAAAACTGGCCTACTCCAAAACCAAGTGTTGCAATAACTATTGTAATAGCAATAGCAGTAAGTGGTTGAATTTTAAAATGAAAATCAACCCCTTCTTTACTCATAACCTTTTTCCACCAATTTTTGAGGTAAGTAATTGGGTTTGTTACTCGAAGGCTAATAAGAGGTTCTTCCTTTTTTCTTAAATCAGGTTTTGAAGTATCAATATCTATGAGAGGGTTTGCTTTGTTAGTCATGTGTTTATTTAATCATAACTAGTAGGTAATCGCCATCGTTGAGTAGTATTTTATAGCTTGGTTCAGTAAAAATTGATTCTACGTTTTTGATGTTTTCTGGAAACATCATTTTTTTGTTGAATTTTATGTACGTAACATTTTTCTGGGAAAGTGTATTTTTAATTTTTTCAACTTCTTGTGTTTCAATTGACGTTCTAAAATTATGGACGAACTCGTCGATATGTTTAGGTTGGAATCCGCTATACCCGTTAACGAGTTTACAATCATAGTGCATAAGGTTTAAGAGTAATTTTGCCCAATAATTTAGTGTTTCAAGTACATTAGGTTTAATCTGGTCAGGCGCAAACGGATATTCCACAAGAACGTCACTACTTTTACAGCTTTGTATGAGGTGTTCATATCCATAACTTGTATATGTTTGTACTTCGGTTCTCTGTTTAATTGGAACAATTTCTATTGCATAAAAAAATAAAATTAAAGCGATAATTATAATTGCTTTTTTCAAGTTGTATTTTTTGAAAATACTTTCTAAAGAAAAACCTACAAAATATAGTAACCCTATCTGGACAAGCAAAAACCATCTGGAAACTACCCGTAATGCATCAAAAATTGGAGTAAGTTTGAGTGGAAAAATATATGGTAATGGTGTGGCAAGATACTTTCCATTAATACTTAAACGAGGTCCTAAAATTGCAATGAATCCCCAAATAAATAATAGAATCATAAAGCCATTTATATATTGTTCATTTTGAGTTAATTTTTTCTTTCTCAGTTTGAAAAATCCTAATATGGATATGCTCATCAGAATAAATCCGGGCCCAAATGTTTCTCCACCAAGTCTATGATTATGTACATTAATTTTTTTGTAAAAAGATTCTACCCAAACGCTTGGCAGAGGATTAAAGAAAAAATCTGTTATCTGCATAGAATGATTAACATACTCTTCTGCAGGTCTTGTAATGTTGTATACCTTTTGAGTTTGGGCAAACTTGAAGACGAAGTATCCAGCTATAAGCATGAAGCCAAATAAATATGCGAACCCTTGTAAAGTAACAATTTTTACTTCTTTTGAGAAAATGTTTTTATACTGAAACTTTTTGAGTGCAGAAAATGAAAGCCCGTTTGAGTTAGTTACTTTTGTATAGAGTTTCCAAATAAAATAAATTGCACTAATAGTGATTGAGTACATGCCTATATACACTGCTGCTAAAAATTGTAGTCCTCCCAATATTCCGGAAATAATAAAATCTTTGTTGTTTTTTGCATCAAGTAATTTTCCTAGCGAGAAAAAGAAAAAACAGTAAGAAATCATTTGATAATGCGCATACATGCTAAATACATATGGTGAAAAAGTAAATAATAAAGAAAGCAAAAATAGGATTTTTTTATCTTTAAAAATTTTAGACCAAAAATAATAAACAGAAATTATATTGAGTAATCCAACAATAAAAAAAACAATATTGTGAGTTGTAATATAACTTTGCACAAAAGGATAAATAAATAAAGCAATGAGGCTTTGTGGCAGCAATAAATCGGTGAAGTACATACCGTCTGGAGTGTAATGATACATAGAAATATCCCCAAAATGTGCGAGGTCTAAAGTTGAAATATGCTGTATATTTTGTTGTTGAATGTAAACAATAAGAGGATAATCAAGCCAATCAGAAAGTGCTGTAGAAATATTAAAAAATAGTTTGTAGTTATATCCAATAAACAGAATAAAAATAAAAATAATAGAAAAGAGAGCGTGTTTGTTTTTTGTTAATAGTTTATTCATTAGTTTCTTTGATACTGAGTTTATAAATATTACAAAGGTTGTAGCAGCCAGTATACACTTCTGTTGTTTTGAAATTGTTAAAAATTTCTTTATAAGAATCTTCAAAGTGTCCTGCGGCATTTACGCCGTAATTTGTAACATATACTTCATGCCCCTTTTCAAGCTTTTCTGCATATAGTTTTATTAAGTTGGTGTAGTCTCCTTTACCCCAAATTTTTTCAAAGCTACCTTTAAAATCTTGTTGTTTGTCTAGCGGAAGTGGATTAAAGTTCTGTTTTGTATAATTATCTGTTAAAAACGGTGCATAGAGAGTGACTAAATACGGCCTACTATTAGATTTTTTATTACTCTCAAAGTATTTATCAACTTCTAGTTGTGAAAGATACCACCATGGGGTTTCGCTGTATTTTAAATTGACCATGATTGTAGTCTTAATTCTTATTGCATTTGTTACAAAATAAACCATAAAGATAGTAAATAGAAACGAATAAAAATTAAGTTTGTTTATAAAAATAGTTTTTTCCAGGTGACTTAAAAAGAATCCAAAACCTAGCAGGAGAGCTGGAAGTAAATGGTAAATATATCTAGTATCGGAAAAATAGAAATTAGACATAAAGAGTATTTGAGAAATTATGGCTACAATAAGCCAGGCTTTTGCAAATAGATACTCTTTTGTTTTAAGTGAAACCAATAAACCAAAATTAGCTGGAACGGCTATCCATTTCTCAAGAAGTGGAGTTCTATCCCAAAGAAATCTTTGAGATTCTCCTAACAATGAGCTCAAATATTCTTTTGCATGTCCTATGAAATGCAAATAAGAAAAATCCCCTCCTCCTGAGGTAATTTTATCAGAACTATTGGAATTAAGAGCTCCATTAGTTATAAGGTTGAGAACTTCAAATAATTTAGCGAAATTCGTTAAACCAAAAAGAATAACTCCACCAGGAATTGCTGCGCTTACTATATTTTTCGTAAATTCTGTTTTATTTTTAGTTTCAAACCAAAGTTTTATTACAAATAGTATTGGGTAACTTACTGTTAATGGTGCATATGCATATTTTGTTGCATAAAATAAAGCTGCTAGTAAACCTGCAAAAAAGCTTATCTTCAATGATTTAGCTTTTAATTGTAGGACATATATGCTGAATAGAAATAGCGGTTGCATTAGGTTTTCAGACATAGCTAGGGTTGGATACCAATAGACAGAGTATGTAGTTATATATACAAAACAAATAAAGCCAGAAATAAATTTATTTTTAAAGAAAATATTAGATATTTTATAAAGTAATAATAATGAAAGGAAAGATAAAAGTATGTTTACAAAATAAAAGCTTCTAACGTCAAAATTAAGCAAATATGCTGGAATTAAACTAATTGAGTAAGCGGGAGGGACAACCTGTGCAATTCCTGGTAACTCTGGATTTGATAGTCTACACATTTTCCAGTCATATCCTAGAATAAAACACCTTGGTGGAGTTGTGTAATACATACTATCTGGAAACGGTTCTAGATTTGGTATCAAAGTTCTAGAGGAATAAGGATTTCGAAATAATAGGAGTAAAAATAAAAACAATAGTCCAAATAGAATATATTGGGTTTTAATTAATTGTATAACTCTATTTTTCATCACTGATTATCTCTTTAAATTTTTCTTTAAAATTATTTCTGCTAAAAAACTTACTTCTTTTTATAGCTTCTGAGCTCATAGTATCAAGTAATGTCTTATTTTTAATTAGTTTTACTGTAAACTCAATCAGCTCTCTTCTGGTGTTCCATTTGAATCCAGATTTTTCTGTCACGATTTCTTTTTGTCCTCCCATATTTATGACAACAGGAACACAACCTGAAGCCATTGCTTCAACAGTAGTAATTCCAAAGTGTTCTAGAGTAACTGGATTTTTTTCTTCTCTTTCGTCAAGTCCTGTGGCATGCCAATAAATTTTGCTTTCAGAGAACAAGGTTCGCAACTCTGAAAAAGGAATGTTTTTATGAAAATGAACTGGATAGCCTTTTGCTTCATTTTTTACTTTATTATAGTATTCCCTGTGTTTTTCACCTTCCTCGATGCTCCCAACAAAATGGAGTTCCCAATTTTTCACTTTATGGTTATTTACTATTTTTTTAAACATTTTTACGAGATCGAGTTGTTTTTTTGAATGACCGGTAATAAAAAATCTACCAACATGTAAGATTATATTTCTCTTACTTTTGGCGCTATGAAAATTTTCTATATTAACTGGAGGATACAAAACTTCACTTTCCAAGCCCCAATAAAATTTAATCCATTTTTTACAAAATTCAGAAATGGTAATTATTTTATTGTAGGATAGTAAATCTGATTTCTTAGTAACTCCAGGACCCCCATGTAGTCTCATTTCCCAAACTGGAAAAATCTTTTTAAAAATGTTGTATATTACAAATCTCCAACTTGGGATTGTCAGACTCATTAATGCAACATTTTCGGAATATTCGTTTACTGGTAGATTTATACTAAATTTTTTATTTTTTGTTTCAAGAGCATCAAAATAAAAGGTAACTAGGTTTTCTTTTTCTTTAGTTTTTTTATCTACTGGAAGCACTTTTTTTCCGTCTAGATCAAAAGTAATTGTGTCTAAAACAGAAAAAGTAAAATCTCTAAAAAAAAGACTTATCTGGAACTTCTTAATTTGATCTTTAAAAACTATTGATGATTTTTCAGAAAGCCATTTATATATTTTCCCTTTAGAGTGTTGATCAAATTTAAACCCTTCATATCTTGAAGGGTAAATGAACAATTTTCTAAAAGAAGGAACAAATAAAGCTCTTTTAAGATATTCATATGGAGTTATTTTAAGCATTCCTGGAAAAAAGACTGAAAGGAACCCCTTTTTTGCTCTACTTGGGAAATAGTCTAAGTGCGAGGTATTAATAAAAAGGTCATATTCTTCAGATATCCCAGAAATAGAATTATTGACAGATTCTGGTAAGTATCTAATAGAAATATTTTTTAGATCGACTCCCATTTTCTTTTCAGCTTTTGCTATGTCAACTTTTTGAAACGTAATTAAATCAACAGTGTATCCAAGTTCATAGAGTGTTTGCGCATAGGCAAAAGCAACTTGTTCTCCTCCACCTAGTGAGGAAAGCCATCTATCGTATATTCCTGCAGTTTTCTTTTTCATATATTTAATATAACTCTTTGTATAATTGATTAAAATCTCGTTTTTGTGTTGCTTGTAGTGATTTTCTGATTTTATATATTCTCATAAAATTTTGCTTAAGTTGTTTTAATGCAGCTGTTTTTGCATCTAATTTTACAGAAAATCTTTTGTACATACCTTCATAATAATTAAATTTTTTTGATAAAAATACAACCATGAAAGCTAAGAGATATTTCATGTAAAATATTAGGAATTGAATCAAAAATATTTGCATTGGAAAATGAGTCAAAAGAAAAAATAAATGATTTTTATCAATATGGGTCATAAAAAATTCAGAAGTTTGATCGTTTGTAGTTGCTCTATGTTTATGAAAAACAATTGATTTTGGCTGATATACTATATTGTATCCAGATCTCCATATTTTTAATGACAAATCTAGGTCTTCGTAGTACATAAAATATGCAGGATCAAACAAATACTCATTTTTAACAGCTTCTCTTTTTATAAGGCAGCTTGCTCCACACATAGCTATAAGCTGTTTTCTTTCATTATAGTAATGGGTATCATAGTCATAAAACTCTTTTGTAAGTCGCATAGTTCTTTTAATAACACTGCCTCGATCTCTACCTAAACCATTCTTAAATATGGTATTTCCTGCATTTTGAATCAGATAAAAGAGGTGAGATTCTACTTCAGATCTTTTTAGTGTGATATTTATTTGTTGTACCTCTTTTGAAGGTATATAGCTATTAATAATAGTTTTTCCTGCTACAGTTATTTTAAATTTAAGTTTTGAGTTAAAATTATGAGGGTGCCCATGAATTGATATTTGATATGTTTCTTTTTGACTATCAAAAAAAGGAACTAAAACTGTTGCGTTTCCGTCAGTCCAACGGCTTGTATAATTTCCTTTTTTTGGTTCATAGAAACCTTTTTCATACCAAACATAGTAATTTTTTTCTGGATTACTACAATTTATTGAATCAACAATGACCCCATAGGGAATATACTCTTGGCTCCTATCATAAATGTTTGATTTTACTTCTGTATTAGAAATAATTTGTAATTCTAAGAAAGGAATATGAAAATAAAGTTTTGAAGCAACTATTCCCACTTGTTTATCTTGCGCTGTTTTAACTAATTCTTGTAACCAGTTTTTTTCGACAATAGTGTCATTATTGAGAAGTACTATGTATTTTCCGGTCGCATGTTGATATGCAAGATTATTACCTCCAGCAAAACCTAAATTTTCTTTACTTTCAATAAGTTTTACTTCTGGATAGTTCTTTTTAATGAATGCAACAGAGTCATCTTGTGAGTCGTTATCAACAAGAATGACTTCATAACCATTTTTAGGATAGTTACTTTTATAAACTGAATCTAGGCAATCTTTTAGGTGATGTTTTCCGTTATAGTTGACTATTAGTATTGAAACAAAAGGTTGGTTCAGCATTTTTGTATTTTTATATCTTATTTAAGGTGTATTTATCTAAAGGTTCATATATATTTTTGAAATTTCCTAGTTTTTCTGAGTTTATTTCAATTGAATTAAAAACAAGTGCAGAATTATTTAAAAAATCTTTATAAGTTTTAATTTTTTCATAAAAAAGAGATTCTTTGCTGTTGATGAATAAAATGTCAGTGTTTTGAATTGGTTTGTCTTTGCTAGAATTTAATATTATTTTCTTTTTATTTTTTTTACATGCTGCTTCTATAAATGCTGTAAAATATTTATTTTTATTTCCCATGAGTACAATTTTACCTGTAGTGTTAGAAATCGCATCGTATACTAAATCTGATAGATCATATGGGAGTTCTTTTTCTGTTATCTTCAGTTGTTTATACACTCCAAACACACCAGGAATATTAGGGTATTTTTTAAAAGTACGTGCAGAACCGGGTTTTCTAAAATAATACTTTGTTACATACCGGTTAACAAACCCCATGGAAACTTCAGCTTCTCTGAATCTTCTGATTAGATTTGTATCAACAACCTCCCCAAGAAAATAAGAGTTTATATCATATGAAAAAATATTAAGTGCTTTATGATATAAACAAGCTGAAAAATCAAATGTTCCCAGCTGAGGGGGAAATCTTCCAACTCTATTTGTTTCACCAGTTTCTCTATCTATAGAGATCATGTTTCCATAGACCAGTTCAAGTTTATCTTTCCGTGCTTTTTCTAGCAACATCTCTATATGATTTGGCAAAAATTCATTATCATCATCTAATGGTACAATCCAATCACCTTTACAAAGCTCTACAGCTTTGTTGTGTACGAGTGCCCCTTGAGCCATCCATCTTTGTAGTTGGTTTTCTGGATAAGGATAATGGAATGAGAGTTGTTCAAATTTTATTTTTGGATGATTAAGTTTTTTAATTTGTTCCTCTGTATCATCTGTGCAGTAATCTCCAACGATTACTATTTCCCAATTTTTATATGTTTGATTAATTACAGAAGGAATTGCTCTATTTATCAATTCTTCAACATTGTTATAGGTAGCAACTCTAACTGAAACTAATGGTTCTTTTTTTGAAAAGGCAGATTGATATTCTTTTTGTTTTCTTAAATCTTTTAATTTTTCCATTAATCGGAATCTATCTTGATCAAAATATTTGAATTGTGGAAATAGTTCCTTTTCATCTAAAAGATTTTTACTCTCTTCTCTTACAGACTCAACATTATTGTTTAAAGATAAAACAAATTTAATTTGTTGCTTTAATTTCTGAAGCTGTTTGAAATTTGTAATTTTCATTCTTTTTTAGCCTCTATGTAGGTAGTGTCGACATCATTTCTTGTATCAAATTTACTAAATTTAAATTTACTTTTACTATATTTTGCTATTTGAGCATTTTTAAAACCTGCAATTTTAAAGTATTTTTTTAGTAATTCAGGAGTGTACATATATCTGTGATCCCAAGAGTATAAACAATCAGAAATAAACTCATCATACGAATTTGTTAAGTTAGGGCCCATATGTTTTAGCATACCATCCCAGTGTTTTTTATCTTTTTTATTAAATGCTTTAACAATCTTATTAAAGTCAGGCCAACCAAAACGGATTACTCCCCCAGGTTTTAAAACTCTATGGCACTCTTTTATTAAATTGAGGCCATCATTTTTACTAAAATGTTCAATTGTGTGTTCTGAAAAAATCTTTGAAATACTGTTATCTGGAAAAGGCAATTTTTTTCTCAAATCTATTTGAACCGACCCGGGAGCAAAAATGGGATCAAAATCTATATTGAGCCAACCTTTTATAGTTTGTCGTCCACTCCCTAGGTTTAATTTATCGTATTTTTTACTACCTAAAAAATAAATGTGATAAAAATTATTTGTTACTGAAACTATTTTTTTATGTAATTCTTTTATCATTTTTTTCAATGAGTTTAAAAACATTTTCATTTTTGTAGAAATCTCCTATTCTATAAATTATATTTGACTAGACATGGTTTATTTGTAAATATCCCTTATATTCAGTGATCTGGCAAGTACTTAAAGACAATAATTATAATTTACCATGTTTTTCTATCTTGTATACATAATTATTTCTTTCTGTTAGTCTATATATATGTTTGCAATCCTTATAAAACCACTCACTTCTCATAAGTATTTGCTCTATCAATTAGTCCAAAGAGAAATTAAGGCCCGTTATAAGCAATCGATCATTGGATATTTTTGGGTATTACTCAATCCTTTGGCGCAAATGTTGATTTATACTTTTGTATTTTCTATAGTTTTTAAGTTCCATGTGGAAATTCCATATCCGTTATTTTTATTTGCAGCTTTGCTTCCTTGGACATTGCTTCAAGGTGTAATTACTTCTGGAACTGCTAGTTTAGTTGATAACAAGATTCTACTTAAGAAAGTTGCTTTTCCAAGAGAAATTATTCCATATTCGGCATTAGTTGCTAAACTAATAGACTTCTTTTTTGCATCAATTATTTTTATTTTATTAATGATTTTGTACAGAGTGGGTTTTGCACCTTCGGCATTGTTATTTATTCCTATTTTCTTAATTCAGATTATATTAATGACAGGGCTTTCATTATTACTTTCAACTTTTAACCTTTTCTATAGAGATATTCAGTATTTGGCAAATCTGGTTTTAATGGTTTGGATGTATTTAACTCCTGTTGTCTATCCTCTTTCTTTAGTTCCAGAAAAATATGTTTGGTATTACAAACTCAACCCTATGGTTGGAATTATCGAAGGATATAGATCAGCTTTATTTGGATATCAATTTGAGCCAACAATTATTTATTGGTCCTTATTCGTGAGCGTTTTTATTTTTATTTTAGGTTTTGTTATATTTAAGAAATCAGAAAAAGTTTTTGCAGATATCGTTTAACTATGAAAAATACTACACATATCAGTTTTAATAATGTTTCAAAAGAATTTTTTTGGCAAGGGTCAAGGACATTTAAAGAACTAATTCCTAGTATTATTAAAGGAAAAAAATGGGCTCAAAAACTCCATGTTTTTGATAATCTTGATTTTGAAATCAACTCTGGTGAAACAGTCGGTATTGTAGGTAAAAATGGTGCCGGCAAATCTACGATTATGAAGCTTATTGCCGGAGTTACCTATCCTTCACAAGGAACAGTTACAGTTGATGGAAGAGTTGCTCCAATGATTGAGCTTGGGGCAGGATTTCACTATGAATTGAACGGTTACGAAAATATTTATTTGAATAGTGCAATTCTTGGGATGCATAAAAAAGAAATAGATGAAGTATTTGACGATATTGTTGCTTTTAGTGAGATTGACAAATTTATGCATGAGCCTCTTAAGCATTACTCAACTGGTATGGTTATGAGACTTGCGTTTTCTGTGGCAATTCATGCAAAAGCTCAAATTTTCTTAATAGATGAGGTACTTGCTGTTGGAGACAAAGATTTTCAAGAGAAATGCTTAAATAAATTAAATGAGATTAAAAAACAAAAAGATACAATTATTATTTTTGTGAGTCATGATCAGGCAGCTGTGGAAAGTTTTTGTGATAGAGCCTTATTTTTGAATGAAGGAAAGATTGTACTTGATGCCAGCCCAAAAGAGGTATTTAAAAAATATAATAGTTTGGCATAATGAAAAAATTTCTAGTTAATTATTTCTTTTTTGTTCTTTTTTTCCTTGCGTTTTTTTCTTCAGGTTTTGTTGATTCTCAAGATGGTTTTCAATATTTGGCAATAGCTCGTAGATTTTATTTTGATCATACATTTGAAATGCCTTTAGAATCGTTTGATACAGGTGAAAATATTCATATGAGCCTGGTTAAAAATAGGGACACTAAAAAAATATATAGTCCAACTGGACTTGGTTATTCACTTTCTTTATTACCCGCAGTGTTTTTAGAAGATATTTTTTTGAAACTCAGTGACACCCAACCTATCTCTGCATTCCCATTACAAAGTGATTGGCCAGTTTTATTATTTGCGAGTATGACGAATGCGTTTTGGGGAGCTTTATTTACAGTAACATTATATTTATATTTTGCTGAGATTAACTTGAGACATAAGACTGCTGTCGTTCTTAGTTTTTTATTTACTGTTGGAACTAATATTTTTGTTTATACAAAGCATACTTTTGCTCAAATGATGTTTGTTTCTCTTATGACTCTTTCTTTTTATTTTCTAAAGAAATTTTTTAATCAAAAAACGAAACTTTATTTATTTTTTTCTGGAGTTGCTTTAGGAGGAGTTGTGATTTCATATAATCCCACCTTTTTATTCACTCTGCCTGCATTTGTGGTTTATTATTTGTTTCTTAAAGGTTTTAAAATAAACTTTAAATATTTTAAAACAACAGTTGCTGATGCTGTTCTTTTTTTATTGGGGTTTGCCCCGTTCTTCTTTCTATATAAATACTTTAATTCTCTAAGGTTGGGGGGTACAGGAGCAACATCATATGGAGATGGATCTTTAAGTCTTCCAGGTTTTCCTCCGACATATGTTATTTTAGAAGGTATTTGGGGATTACTTTTAAGTCCTGGTAAAAGTATTTTTATTTATTCACCTATTTTGTTAGTTTTAATACTATTTTGGTTTAAAATTAAGAAAAAAATTATAGCAGAATTAGTTACTGCATTAGTTCTTTTTTTAATATACTTATGGTTTATTGGTACTTTACTTGGAGGTCCAGACTACCTTGTTTGGCATGGCGATTCTAGCTGGGGGCCTAGATACCTTTTACCAGTATTGCCACTATTTTTTGTGGTTATAGCATATATTTATAAAAAGCTTACTTATTTGCAAAAGTTACTTATATTTTATCCTTTATTAATTTTTGGAATATTTGTGAATTCATTATCAGTATTTTTACCATACCAAATTCGATTTGCAGGTCTACAAACTGACGCATTTATTAATGAAAGAAATTTTAATGTTTATGAATATGGAAATGAACTGCCAAGATATATGCCTGTATTTAAAATGTCAAAAACCTTGGTAAAACGAATTAAAAAAATTCCAAAAACATTTAATCATGGGGAATATAATTTAAAGTTACTCGATGGTTTTGATTATCCGTTTGATTTAGGCTGGACTACATGGAGGGCTTTACAACCTGTATCCTACTTTAGTTTTGATGAAAAAGACCACAAT
Organism: uncultured Pseudomonadales bacterium; assembly: GCA_964620965.1. GTDB lineage: Bacteria > Patescibacteriota > Microgenomatia > UBA1400 > PJMF01 > VFLK01. The sequence continues at coordinate 21,403 of CAZUHV010000002.1, read as the reverse complement.
ATAGAGACTATTTCACTACAAATTAGAAACCACTTAATAGATAATGAAAGTACTCAATCAGCTCTATTGGCAACCAAATTAAATGGAGTTTTATTGAGCTCAGACCAAACAATAATTAAACCAGATTCAGAAAAGGAAATTATATTTAATCTAGGCAAAATAGAGCTCTTAGAAAAAAATAATGTTTTTTCTATAGAGTCAAGTTTTGAGTCAAGTACTGCTGCAGAACTAAAGAAAAAACAAGTTTTATTCCTTGAAAATATAAAATTCAATTCTGAACTTCAAAATATTGAAACGATAGATTATCCATATTATTCTCCTATTTCTAAAAATTTGTATAATCTTGAGTATTATTACTGGGGAAATGCTCAAAAAGATCCTTGGAGCATTTGGCATATGCATTCTGGAGTATACGAGCAAACTTTTGATCTCTGGTGGCTTCGACCTTTTCATTATTGGGATATGCCAAAAGAATTTTTTAGCTTACTATTGATAGTAGATGTATTTGGCATAATCTACTTTGGAAGTATAGTACTGAGGCATGAGCGAAAAAAATAAACTAACACAACGAGTTTTACATGGTGGTTCTGTAATAGTTCTTTTTAGTTTATTAACTGCTCCACTTGGGTATTTTGTAAGAATGATTCTTTCAAGATCTTTATCAATTGACGACTATGGTCTTATATACGCAGTAATTTCATTTTTTGGCATTTTTACTATCATTAATGATCTTGGGTTTGGGTATGCAACTGCATATTTTATTCCAAAATATTTTAAGCAAAAAAAATACAATTTATGTTGGTTATTGTATAAATATGATCAATATATAGAGGTTGGGACATCTATAGTACTTTCTTTAATATTTATTTATTTTAGAGAACCTTTGGCTGTTTATTTTTTTAAGCAAGAAGGAGCTGAAGATCTGATTTATTTATTTGCTTTGTATTTAATTGCGAATGGAGCAGTTTCTAGTATTCAAAACTTTTTAGTTGGACTACAAGAAAGTATATATTATTCTGGAATAGAGTTTATTAGGTTGCTTTTTACATTTATATTTTCATTACTATTTTTTCTCTATGATAGTACAAATATAAAATATTACTCTCTGTCATTTGTCGTTGCATATTTTATTGTAATTGTTTTTTATTTATCACTTATCCATTCGAAATTTTCGTATTTAAAAACAAAATTAATTTGGAATTCAGTATTTTTTAAAAAATCATTACAGTATGCTTTTCCAACATTTTTAACCTCCTCTTTATATTTATTTATTAACCATATCGATATTATCTTTCTAACATACTTTCAGAATGTGGAAGCTGTTGCAATTTATAATATTGCATTTCCAATAGTTTCAGTTTCAATAATTTTGTTACAGCCAATTCAAAAAATGATTCTACCTTTAGTATCAGAGTTGTCTGAAGGAAAAAAAGAAAAGATAACGATTATGATGAATCAATTGTTGAAGCTCGTTCCGTTGATAAGTTTTTATTTTGGAATTTTTGTTTTTATGTTCTCTAAAGGCATTATAACAATGATGTTTGGCTATCGTTGGGTTGCAGAGGCAACTATTCCCCTTAAAACAATGTCAGTCATTTATTCAGTTTCACTTCTTAATATTTATCTGACTTCTGTTGTGGCAGGACTTGGAGCTGTAAAGGATAGATTTAAGGCAGCTCTAATTTTACTAGTAGCGAGTCTGTTTCTAGGAATTATCGGAGCCAAATATTTTGGGGTTCTTGGAATAATTTATGCGAACGCTCTAGTTTTTGTGCTCTCGATTTATCTGATGTATAAAATTATTGTAAAAGAGATCCAGATTATAATTCCATATATGTTTTACCTACAACTAATTTTATTTTTTAGTATTATCTTTTTTATTAGAAACAGATTTCACTACAGTCCTATTTCAATACCAGAAATATTTTTATTAGGTTTCTTTTATTCCTTGATAGTATTTTTCTTTGCTCTAAAAACAAAGGCATTAGATAAAAATTTATTGAAACTTATTCCTATTTTGAAAAATTTCATTTAGGATTAGCCACTATATAAAGTGTATATCCGTAATCAATCGGTATCTTATATTCTAATTTAATAAAAGGATAAAAGATTTTTCTTGCGATAGAACCAACAGGACCAATTTTACCTCTATTATTTAGCACTACTCTATCAATTGCATCGAAAAAGAATGAAATTATATTAGAAAAAAATGGAGCTATCAGAACTCCTTTTTCTAGACTGTACTCGACTGTAAAATTATTTTTTTCAATTTTAGCAATAATACTTTTCCTGTTAATATAATTATTTGGTAAAAAAAGTTGGTAAATATTAAATATTTTATAGAATTTGTGATCAACCGCACAAGTAATAATTAAAATTCCATTTTTTTTCAAAACTTTTTTAGCTTCTTTTAGTAACTGGCTTATTTCACTTCCAGTCATATATTGAATAACTCCAATCAAAATAACCAAGTCAACGCTATTTTTGGCACCTAGCTTTGGAACTTTTTTTGAGTGTATCTTGTTAAAACTATATTTTTTATGTTTAAACTTATTTTGCGCAACTTTCAAGCAATCGTCACTAATTTCATACCCGACGTATTTTTTTATATTCTTATCAATAAAATTAAGTAAATCACCATTGCCACAGCCATAATCAACAATTGATATTTTTTTATTATGGAATCTACTAATAAGCAAGTTTCTGATATAACTATGAGTAATTGACATTATTGTAAATATTTTATTATTCTTTTGATTTCTCTAACGTTTTTTCTTACAGCAACCAAGTTTATTGTTTTGCTGACTTTTTCTAAATCAGTAATCAACTTAATTTTATCATTTTTTTCTAAATCAAATATGAAATAATTATTTCTTCTTAGGAACTGAACTAACTCATCAGGTTGGTAGCCAAAGTCATGACAATTTTTGTTTACTTCGAACAAAATAATTCCAATTCTACTATTCTTTAACAAATTTTTAGCTCCTTGAAATACTTGTAATTCAGCACCCTCTACATCTACCTTTAAAAAATTAATAAAGATAATGTTGTTCTTTTTTGTATAATCATCTAACGTTATTGCTTCAACTTCAGTTATATTGGAGTTTTTCTTTACTTTCTTTTCGATAATATGATTGATTTCGGACGTTTTTTCAAGCAAAAAATTAATTGTTCCTTTTTTATTGAATACTGCCTTTTCAACTAGCGTGATTTTTTCGCCATACCCATTTATGTCGATATTTTCTTTAAATAATGCAACTAAACTTTTTGTGGGTTCAAAAGCATGAATTTTCACTTTTGCTCCTTTGGATGCTGCTAATACTGAAATTGAACCAATATTTGCTCCTACGTCAAAAAAAATATCTTTATCAAAAACTATTGAGTGAATAAACTGCATTTCTTCATATTCTGGAAATTTTGCATAGACGACAAAACTACCATAAGAACTGCTTGGATAGCATACCAATCTTGCACCTGGGACCATCTCTATAACTGCGGGAATTTTAAAAAATGTTTGGTTTGTTTTCCACCAAACTAATCTAAAAAAAGAAAGCATTTTTTCATTTTTATTCATAGGGTGGGTCAGTAACTTTAACAACTGTTTAAATAAAAACATTTTGTTTCCCAATTCTGTCTTCTGCAAGTAAAGCATCAATAAAAAATTTTGTTGCCCAATTTAAATATGCAAGCCGGCAGTATCCTTTATTATTTAACAGATCTCCCCAAAGTGGATCACTTCCTGCTATTGCCCCTTTTAAGGGTTTGATTGGCAAAGAAAACTGCTTTGATTTTAAGTATGTATTCATTCTGGATGCCCCTATAAAAAATCTCTTATCTTTTGTTATCTCAAAAAGTTTTAACCACATTAGTGAAATTTGAGCGTTCCCAGTCAAGCAAGAATAGGTATCGTTAGATTTCCATTTTTCATTTAAAGTACCGGGTAAGTATGAGTGTTTAAAGTAATAATTTAGTATTGGGACAGCGCCTTTTAAAGCTGTTTTTATTAAGGAGGAATCATTTAATAGTAATCCTGACCATAGAAACCCCTCGATTGCATAAGAGATTGTGTGTGTATAAGGAATTGAGATATTGGGAGGTGGTAATTCATTTTTTTTAAACCAACCATTGTCTAACTGTTGCTTTTGAGCCCAACGTAAGTTTTTTAATGCTGCTTTTTTATATTTAATATTTTTTGAAATTTCATAGACTCGCAATAACCCCCAGGCAACTCTTGTATGATATGTATGGGCTGTTGAACCATAGGTGTTTTTGACCCAACTTCCATTTTTTTCCTGTATTGAAGTAAGGTATTGAGCTGCTCTAATAGCTGATTTTAGGTATTTTTTATTTTTTGTAATCTCATATGCATGTGTTATCCCTAATAAATCTTGACCCATGTCAAAAACAACAGTTTTTTCGCTTTCTTTTTGACTTGGTGTATATGCTCTATATGCTCCATTTGGTAACTGCATTGTTAATAAAAAGTCTGACATTTTTATTGCTCGTTGTTTTAATTGAATATCATCATAATATTCTGCTAAATCAAAAAAAGTATTTATAATATAACCTGTTGTTTCAATATATGAGGGTTGCCATCCATTAATTAACGAAAACCAGGCTGATACACCGCCGTCAAGCGTTACATCTTGCGCCAGTTTGAGCCAATCAGTTGCTGCTAAAATATTTTTCTTATTTGACATTACTTTAATTTTTGTGCAATAAAAAATGAGTCGTAGTTTAATAAAACTTTATAATTTTTGTTAGATATAATTTCATCTTCTATTGCTTTAATTACTCCAGGAAAGTATGAGGTGAAATCGTCCAAAACAATTAGACCTCCTTTTTGCAATTTTTTTGACCATAACTGAATATCCTCACTTACAAACTCATAATCATGACAACCATCAATAAACACTAGGCGAAGTTTTTCCCTAATTTTTTTACTAGCTTCTTTTGATGTCATTTTGTAAATTTTTATTTCTTTTTGAACACGAGCAGTTTTAATATTTTTTTTAAATCTCTCAACAATTGTCTCATTTGTGTTTAATGGATTCGTGTATAGAGATTCTTTGCCTATATTTCCCTGAAATGTATCAACTGCATGTACAATGCCATTTTTGGAAATCTGACAGCCCTTAGCTAAATGCACGGTTGATTTACCAAGCCAACTTCCAATTTCAACGATATCCCCTCTTATATTTTGAGTCATACTTAAAAAAAATAATTTTTCTGCTTCCTCGTCAGAAGTCATTCCATTAATTGATTTAACTTCTGATTGAAATAATCTCCAGTAAAAACCTTTAGTATTTTTTATTGTTTTATTTGTTTTCTTAATTAATGGGAATATTGCTAACACTTCATTTTTTAAATATAAATTTTTTACTATTTTTGTAATAATATTTAAAAGTCTTCTCAAAATTTTTAAAAAAATAATTTTTAACATAGATATCCTTTTGCAACTATTTTCCAAGATAATTTTTTGGTCATCAAGCTTCTCCCATTTTTGCCCATCTTGATTCTTAACTCTTTATTATCGATGAGCTTTCGAATTTTATTTACTAGGCTTTTAGTATTTCCTAAAGTATATAAAAAAGCATTATTGTTACTAATTCTTGTTTTATCACCCATAGTTGAGTTTGCAATAAAAGGCAGTGAACAAGCAGCTGCGTCATTCATAGCAAGAGATTCCTGCAGTGGCCAAACAGCAATATCTGCTGCAGAATAGTACTTAAATAATTCTGAATGATTTTTAAAACCTAGTAGGTGAATATTGCTTTTACAATTTTCATCAACTAATGAAAAACATTCCTGGATATATGCATTTGGACCAGATCCAATAAGTAATAGGTGAATATTTTTATTTTTTTTGTAAAGTTGTTTAAATGCCTTGAATAATATTTCTATACCTTTTTGTTTAATGATTTTTCCTGTATAGATAATCATAAAATCATTTTTATTAATAGTTAATTCTTTTCTTATACTCTTTCTAGATTTGCTAGAAAATTTGAAAAGCTTTGTATCTGTTCCATTTGGAATAACTAAAATATTTTTTTTGACTCCATAAATGGTCTTTATAACTTCGGCACTTTTGTCTTGAAGTGCTATAACTTTATCAGCTCCTGAATTAATTGCTTTAATAAAAAATAATCTAAAGAAAAAATAGAAGAGTTTTTTTATAAAAATATTACCCGAATTTAATTCTGATGGTAAATGACTGTCTGCGATAACTAATTTGAATTTTAATTTATTTTTTAGTTGGGCGACTTGAAAACAGGTAAAGGTTGCAATTCCCACAACAATAATTTGATCTGGTTTATATTTCTCAATTGCAGTATACAAATCTGAAATAAACACTCTTGTAAAGGCTTCAAATAAGATTGGCTTTCTTTCTACTAAAAATCCATTTTCTCTTTTTAAACCTGGTTTTCTAATTCTTTTTCCTAGAATTTTTTTTACTGTTTTTTCATAGTCATGAAATGGAAAATATCTGTCAGAAGTCAAAATTTTAACCTGGTGACCCATCTCAATTAATTCTCGAACAACTTGAACTTTGGCGTATCCTATTTTTGGTTGAAAATAATCTGAAATTAATAGAATTTTCATTTATTTATATGTTTCTAACTCCGAGTTTATATAGTTTGATGTTTGTCTTTTTGGTAATGGAATTATCAAAAAGGTTTCGTGTATCGTAAATAAATTTTATGTTTCGATATTTTCTAAAATTAATTGCTTTATACACATCATGGTCTGTACTTACTATTATAATTTCGCAATTCTTGAGGATATCATGTAAGTTCTTAAAATTATCATTTTTTATATATGGGTCTGAAATCAAAACAGCATATTTCTTTGACAAAAGATCATAGAGTTTCTGTGTAGGTGTTTCTCTTGGATCATCAACATTCTTTTTATAAGCATATCCCAATAAGCCAACTTTAGGATCTTTAAGTTCATGTCTTTTAGAGAGCTTTTTTATTTCTGCAACTATAAATTTACTTACATCTTCATTAGTTTTAAGACTTGTTTCAATTACGCCATTTCCATTTTTACTATCAACAAAAAACCATGGGTCAATTGGGATACAATGCCCACCAACTCCTGGACCAGGATAATGGATGTTGACTCTTGGGTGTTTATTTGCCAGTGTAATTGCTTCCCAAACATTAAAATCTAAATCTTGAGCAATTTTTGCAAACTCATTCGCAAGGGCAATGTTTGTTGCTCTGTACGTATTTTCCATTACTTTACAAGCGGCTGCAGTTGTTGGATCTGTTGTATATATGTTTCCTTGAACAAACTGTGCATATATTTGCTGAGTGAGTTTGTTACTTTTTTCGTCAATACCTCCAACAATTCTATCGTTATGTACCATTTCATACAAAGTATTACCAGGTATTGCCCTTTCAGGACAATGGGCAAAATAAAACAGTTTTTTCCATTTTTTAATTTCTGGAATTATTGTGTCTACACAATCTCTTGGAGCAATTGTTGATTCAACAATTATTAAACTACCAGGATTAAAAACTTTTTCTATCATTTTTAGTGCCGACATAACATACTTAAGTTCAGCAGAACCTTTTTTCTGAGGAGTAGGAACGGCAATAATATATACATCAGAACTTACTAATTCGGTTGAAGCTTGAAATGTCTTTTTAGAGGTAACAGACTTGAATAATTCTTTTAATCCGTTTTCTTCAAAAAATAATTTTCCTTTTTTGAGTGATTTTATCTTATTTACATCTATATCAAATCCTGTTACTGATACTCCAGAATTGGCAATTAGCAGTGCAGTTGGTAAACCAATATATCCTAGCCCTAGTACAGTTACAGATTTATTGTCCATTTCTACTTCCAGCAATTTTTCTACTATAGTTTGTGATGCTGTGCCGTTTCCAAAAACTAAATCCCATGATACTTTTCCTGCTTCAAAAGCAGCAACAGCTTTGTCAAATTCAGATTTTTTGTTATCGATAATGAAATTTGCAGAAAGAGTTTCTGGTCGTTCAGTAGAATCTCTGAGAGTTACTAACGGCTTTTTTAGAATATATGCTTCTTCTTGAATACCTCCAGAGTCTGTCATGACAATATCTGCATTATGTAACAACGACAACATGTCTATATAACCAACAGGAGGCGCTAAAATAATATTTTTGCTTAAACGCAGATTAAATTGAGAAATTTTATGTTCAGTTCTTGGATGAATAGGAAAAATAATTTTTTTCTTTAATCTTTTTACTGCATGCTCCAATAATGCAATAAATTCACTTAATCGTTCTTTTGTATCTACATTTTCTGCTCTGTGTAATGTTACTAATATATATTCATTTGGGTTAAGATCATATTTTTTGAGAATCTTTGATTTTTTGCTGAGTTCAATATGCTCATAGAGGGCATCTACGACTGTGTTACCCGTAATAATAATCTTATTCTCATCCATACCCTCGTTTAACAAGTTCTGTTTTGCTGTTTGTGTTGGAGAAAATAATATATCGCTGATTCTATCAACTAGGATTCTATTAATTTCCTCTGGCATTCTATAATCAAAACTTCTTAACCCTGCTTCTATGTGGCCAACTTTGATATGTAATTTTTTTGCTGCAAGAGCTCCGGCAAGTGTAGTATTGGTGTCTCCATGTACCAAAATTATTTCTGGTTTATGTTGAATACAAATTTTTTCAACTCCTTCCATAATTTTCGCAGTTTGTATTGCATGTGAAGAGCTTCCTACATTTAGGTTATAGTCAGGTAACTGCAAACCTAAATCTTTCATTATTTTTTTATCCATATTGTATGAATAGTGTTGATTAGAGTGAACAAAAAGATGAGGAATTTTAGCTTCTTGTAGTTTTCTTAAAATTGGAGCTACTTTAATAAGTTCGGGTCTTGTACCAACTAAAACTAAGATCATTGCGTTCCTTTGGGCAGAAGCATTGTTTCAATTTCTGTAATATTATTTTTTAAAGCTTTTTTATAATTTAATTCAAATGATTCTATGCAGTTCTGTTTTTTTGAAAACAAGAATTGATATTTTAAATATAACTCAAAAAAGTCTTTTAACTCATATAAAATAATACTCAATATTTGATCTTGCGCAATCCTTGATTTGTTTTTTATAGTTTCTTGAGTATTAGTTTTTGATTTCACTAATAAAATAGTTTTTAATAGTGAGCCTGTCTCGCAAACAGAAATATCTAATTTTTCTGGAGAAAGTTTAATATTTGTAGTTACTTCTGCAAGCTCTGATATTCTAAAGAAAACTTTTGAAAGTGGGCCCGACATTTTTTGCGAAATAGTAAATAAAAGTTTTTTAAGTTGAGTAGTAAATTTTAGGCGTAAAACAGTCTCTGGTTTTAAATAAGCATAGACACTTGGAAATGCTCTGAGGTTATAAGAAAAAAGATTTAATGCTTTTGGATATAAATACACATTTTTTTTATATAACGCACAAAAATCATCTCCGCAAAAATCATAGCCCTTTTTACACATATCTAAAATAGTATTTGTTTTGCCTGTATTTCGCCATGCTGGATACAAAGTAACCTTTTTATTTTTTGCTATACCGCTAGCATGTAGAAACAAAATTTGATGATGTGCTCCCCAAATAATCATTAGCGGTTCAATTACAAATGTAAACAAATAATATAAATCAAAATCTTTTTCTATCTCTATTTTGATTTTTTCTGAAGAAAAATCATGAAAATTAATTTTACATTTGTTTTTTTTTGTATCTAAAAGTATGAAATCTGTCTTATTTGCAATACAATTTTTTTCAACAAAATAAAAATCCTTCGTTTTAATTGAAGCTACAGTTTTGACTGTTACAGAAAAAACAATCTTTGTTTTGAGATTTGTTTTGAAAAAGAGCTCGTCAAAAAAATATTTTTGTTCTAATGAAGCATTTAGAAAATTTAATTTAATAAATGGGAGAGTAACATTAAAATTCATATGGCATATTCTCTAAATTTGCGATTGTTAATTCATAAAATTTGGCTTTTATATTAAATGTAACATTTTTTTCATTAAAAAATTGAGAGACTGGAGCATATAACACTTCTTCATTATTACTAATTTGAAGATTTTTAATTTTATTCAGCGCCTTTTTTTCTGCCAGAGTTTCTTTTTTCCATTTTTCGCTTTGATCCACAATATAAATTGATTTAATGTCAGCTTTAGTTTTTTTTGAAAAAAAAGTATTATTGTTTTTAACTAAATACTTATTGAAACCAAAAAGAGCCAATTTTTCTATTTTTAATAATTCTAAACTACTTTTAGTTAATCTAATTGTATCTGGAAATAAGTAAGCATATTTTCCTTTTACTAGTAAGTAGTTGTCGGAAAATAGCTTTCTTTTTTTATTTACTAGCCAAAGTGCCAGAGTGCTCTTTCCTACCCCATTTAAACCGGCAAAAATAGTCACTTTTTCATTTTCTTCTATGCTTGAAGCATGCAAACAGTTCAAGTTATTTTTGGTACAAAGATTCCACAAAAAACTTTGTTCTACATATTGTTTTATTATGTTCTGAAATAACTGATGTTTCATTTGATTATTTGTAAAAACATTTACTAACTCAAAAAGAAACGAAGAAGAAAAATAAATCTGTATTTCTTTAATATTTTTGCCAACAAATATAGTTTTAACTGTTGTAATAGTAGTAAGGTAATTATGTTTGATAACTAGTGAATTTTTGCTTATTGAAGCATTAGAGCTAATTTTTTTTTGATGTGCTTCAACCTCTTTATATTTTTTTGAACTAAAAGAAAGTAAAATATTTCTTTTCTCAAATTGATATGTTTTCTTTTTGTTAAAAATATTAAACTTATTTTTAATCAGTTCTGAAAATAATACAGTATCTGAAAGTACAGAAATTTTTAAACCAAAATAATTCCAACTAAATATATTTCTCATATATTCGAGATATTTCTATAGCCATTTTTGAGACAGTATACTTCTTTTTTATTAAATTTGCACCATTTATTCCCATAGTTTTTAATTCAAATTTTTCAGATTCTAAACTTTTAAATAATACAGTTAAATTTTTAACCAGATTTTTCACTTTAACAATATATCCCGCGTTAAATTTTTTAACATTAAAAAAGTTGCACCCATCACTGATCAGTACAGGAAGCTTTTCTTGCATTGCTTCTAAAATACTGATTGAAAATCCCTCTGCTAAAGAGGGATGTACAAAAATATCTGAAATTTTGTATAGCTCTTTTTTTTCTGAGTCAGTTACAAATCCTAAAAAATGTACTGTATTTAATTTATTATCTCTTACAAACGCTTTTAATTCTGCTTCCACACCGTCATCAGGTCCAGCAATTAATACTTGAGCCTCAATTTTTGATTCTAGAAAAGCTTGCAGCATTTCTCTTAGCCCTTTTTGTGGGTGTAATTTGCCAATATATAATAGGGTTAAAGACTTCGACTTATATTTTTTAAATTTATTTGTAGATTTGGCTACTAATTTAGGAATTCCGTTATACACAGTAGTGGTATTTTTTGAACCAAGTTTTCTAAGATCAGCTTCTTCATTTTTAGAAACAGAAATAACCTGTTGAGCATTATTAAGGCAAAATAGAACAAGTGAAAGTAGCGCTGATTTAAAAACTGACTTTTTTTCTAGTCTAACAGGGTCTAGTACACCATGTGGAGAATAATAATAGGGAATTTTATAAATATTGCAAAGTAAGGCGATTAATAGTTGTGGAATAATAAAAACATCGTGAATATGAACTACATCATAGCCCTGATGATTTTTAATGAAGTCTACAACCATACCAAAGCCTGTAAATAACCTCCACCTGTATGCTAATTTATTTATAAAATTTGGAAAATATTTTATAGTAATTCTCTCTTCAGAACGCAATTTTTCTTTTTGTTTGATTCTTCTTTGTTCATTCCAGACATCTGTAGTATAAATAGTTATTTCATGATTCTTAGAAAGTTCTAAACTCAAATCATAAACCATTTTTGCAGGTCCCCCATAGCTTAAAGCGGGATATAAGTATGAACAAACTTGTAATATTTTCATATAAAATGTTTCACTAGAAAAAAATAACATTGTAAAATTGGATTTACAATATAAGTAAGTATTGGATTTGAAAATTTTTCAAAAGTGATTGTTGATTTAAAATGATTTATAATTTCTGCATCTGGAACATTTCTTATTTTTTGAATAAACTTTCTTTTTTCTAAAATATTTTTAAAATTCTTTACTATATTTAAATACGTTTTAATTTTTGTTATTCCCCAACCCTGAAAAATTGCAAAAAATACCATGCCAATTTCCATAAATAATATAATCGGAAATATTAAGAATAATGATTTGAAAGAATAATTCTTTAATAAAGTAATTACTCTATTCCTTTCAATAAAAAATAACTTTTGGTGTAAAGGTTGATATTCTTCCTTTGGAAGATACTTATAATCATGGTACAGTTTACTGTTTGGATTAAATATAATTTTTTTCCCTATTAAATTGATCTTCCAGGAAAGATCAGAATCCTCATAATACATAAAGTAGTTTTCATCAAATCCTCCAACTTCAAAAAAAATCTCTTTATCTAATAGTATTCCAGAACCACTGAGAGAATAAATCTGTTGTTTTTTTGGAGTATGTTTAGTTTTAAAGTTTTCCAACCAATCAAAAGCTAAATAATGAGTAACTTTACCTGTTAAATTTATTGTTTCTTTATCAAACAAATATACAATTGGTTGAACAGCAACAATATTCTCTTTTTGAGTTTCTTTAACTAGAGGAGATAAAAAATCTTTTTCTACTATAGTATCTGGGTTTAAAATAAACAGGTATTCTCCTTGTGCCATTTTTGCAGCAAGATTATTCGCTTTTGCATATCCAAGATTTTTATTCTCAAACCTAACAAATACTTTTTGTGAATATTTTCTTTTATATTTATTAATTATAGTTTTGCTTTTGTCTGTAGAATTATTATCAACAAGTAGTACTTCAAAATTTGGATAGTTATTTAAAAAAATAGATTTTAAACAAGCTTCTAAATACTCTTCTGAGTTATAGGTAACTATGAGAATAGAAACTAATGGTTTTTTCATAAGTAGCCATTTTCTTTATACCATTTTCCAGTTATTTGAGCGCCTTTTTGAAAACTATATTTTGGTTTATATTTAAGCTCTGTTTTAGCCTTATTGATATTATAGTAATATGTTGTGGTCATTGTTTTTACTCTTGATGGGAATAAAGGTAATTTAATTCCTGTTAATTTATTAAAAAATTCAAATATATAGGCAATAAACATTGCTAAGGACTTGGAAATGCAAAGTTGTGGCAGTGGTTTGCCAATGCTTCTGGCTACCTGTTTCACTACATCTCTAAACTTTGTTGGTTTTTCTCCAGCTATAATATATTCACCACTAGTGAGCTTAGAATTTGCCGCTAAATAAGTGGCTGCAACTAAATCTGTAACAAAGACATAGTGCATTTTATTAGAACCATCTCCAATGAGTAAAAATTGTCCTGATTGTATTGCTTTATATAAAGCTAAAGTTGGACCTTTCTCTTTAGGTCCATAAACACTTGCAGGTCTAATAGTTATATATGGTAGGCCTTGTTTTTGATGAGCCTTTCTAATAAGCTCTTCAGCCTCCCATTTTGATCTTCCATATAAATTTGTATATGTAGGATCATGAGTTTCATCCCAATTTTCAATATCTCCAATACCAGCTGGTAATCCGTGTACCCCAATACTGCTATAGTTTATAAACTTTTTAAAATTTCTATTTTTAATTGCCTCATTAACAAGATTGTGTGTTCCTTGCACATTTATGGAAAAGTATTCGTCCCAAATTCCATCAAAATCAATTTTTGCAGCAAGATGGTATACAATACTAACATCCTTCATTGCTTTTTTAACATCGGCTTTATTTCTGATATCACCAAAAACAATATCAAAGTTTTTTTTAGGTAGATTATCCAACGAGTTACCAGTTTCGACAAAAAGCCTTAATTTCGAAATTGGAACTTTTTTTTCTAGTAAATATTCAACTAAATGTGATCCGACAAAACCTGCAGCACCTGTTACCAGAATTTTATCTTGCATGAGCTAGCTTTCTAAAAGATTATACTTCACAATTGCCCACACAGCTCTAAATGCATCTTTAAGCCCAATTTTTTTACCTTCTTCGTATGTCCTGCCATGATAGGATATACCAACTTCGTAGATACGTGGTTTTAGTTTTGCAATTTTAGCAGTAATTTCAGGTTCTATACCAAATGAGTTTTCTTTAATTTCAATTGATTGAATAAGTTCTCTTCTAAAAACTTTATAACAAGTTTCCATGTCTGTTAAATTCAAATTAGTAAACATGTTAGAAAAGGTTGTAAGTATCATGTTCGCTAAATAGTGCCAAAAATATACTACTCTATGAGCCTCAGATCCCATGAATCTTGAACCATATACAACATCTGCTCTTCCATCAATAATTGGTTGAATAAGTTTTGTATATTCCTGAGGATCATACTCTAAATCAGCATCTTGGATAATAACAATTTCTCCTGTTGCCTTTTTTATGCCTTCACGGAGTGCAGAACCTTTACCCCCATTTTTTTCTTTAAGAACTAGAACATCTATAGAATTCGAAATATTCTTTAAAATTTTTCTTGTATTGTCTATGGAACAATCATCAACAACTATAAGTTCTATTGAACTTACTCCACTATTTCTTACTTGTTTTATGATTTCAGTTATTGTTTCTTGCTCGTTATAAACAGGCATTACCACACTTAATAGTGGGGCCCTTTTTTTACTTGTTTTTTTTGCTTGTTTCATGAATTGCTTGCTTTCTCACAAACTCTTCTAATTTTTTTTGATTTTCTTTTTGAATAAAATAACTTAACACAACTATAACAGTTAAAACCATAAGTGCTAGTACTGTCAATAAATCAAAAACTCTTTGAAATTTTAAGGTTTGTGTAATGCCTAATAAAAGATTTGGAAAAAGTGAAATAACAATAAACAAAACCCACATAGAGTACCAAAATGAAATTTCTATTGGAGAAAGTTTTGTTTTATTTTTATGAATTGTAACCACATACATCATAAAAATCGCAAATAATGATGCACCTATTTGAAATATACTCATAATGAAAATCTCCAGCTTAGTATCTTGCCTATCATACGCAATGTGTCAAGTATTGTCATCCCTCGTTCGAAATCATGATAAATAGTTTGAATTGAAACAACTGCATACTTTTTTTTAAATTTTGCAGTTCTTGCTGCAATTTCCATTTCAACAGCATAGTCATTTGAGTTCCATGCAAGTTCTGTATATGCACTTGCAGTTAACGCTTTAAATCCACTTGGGATATCTGGGATGTATGCTCCAAACATAAAATAGATTAAAACAGATGCTAACCGATTACCAATAATTCTCACTAATGGCATTTTTTCGTCAAATGATCTGACTCCAAACACAACGCTATTTTTCTGCAACGCCTCAAAAAATAGTGGCAGTTCTTCTGGATTATGTTGGTCATCACTGTCCATAAAAATTACTGCTTTTGCATGTAACTGTTTGAATGCATACTCACACCCAGTTTTAAGAGCAGCACCTTTACCTAAATTAACTGAATGTGAAAGGACATGAGAAGTATACTTTTTTGCGATTTGTGCTGTTTTGTCTTTAGAACCATCATCTACAAATATAATATTTTTTGTTTGTTTCGAAACTTTCTTTAAAACGGTAGCAACATATTTTTCCTCATTCATTCCAGGAATAATAACCCAAAATTCTTGTTTCAAAATTTGCTTACTCACCCTTACTCCAATATTCAACAAAATACTCTACAGTTTCTCTAACCCCTTCTTCTAAAGAAATTTGAGCTTCCCAACCCAAAAGTTCTCTAGCTTTTTGGGCAGATGCGTATAATAGTAGTGGATCACCAGGACGCTCTGGCAAATGAGTTATATTTGCTTTTTTATTTAGAGCAGTTTCAACAGCTTGTGCAATTTCTAAAACAGTTGCAGGTTTTTCTGTACTCAAGTTAAAGTAGTGATACTTTCCCTGATTTGCTAAAGCATATGTAAGTGCTTTTATATGTCCATCTACTATATCTTTCACATGGATGTAATCTCTTTGATGCTGCCCATTTCCATACACTGTTACTTCTTGCCCTTCATAAATTTGCTTTATGAAACGTGGCATTGCATGTGATTCTGGTTCATGGTGCTCTTCTGGACCATATAAGTTGAAGTATCGCAGTGCTACTCCGGTCATTCCATGAGCTTGTACATAGCTAGAAATTAAGCCTTCCATTGCAAGTTTAGTCATACCATATGGATTTATAGGAATTGTTCTGTCATCTTCTTGAATTGGAATATTTTGAGGTTCTCCATACACAGCAGCAGAAGAAGAAAATAAAATAGTTCTTATATTATTTTCTCTCATTGCTTCTAAAACAGAAACCGTTCCAGAAATGTTTACGTCAACAAATCTCTGAGGATATTTAACCGATTCTCCTGCTTCAATTAAACCAGCAAAATGCAAAACTGCATCTGCATTCTTAATTTCTTCTTTCATTTTTTGAGTGTCTAAAATATCAGCAATTACTGTCTCTACATTTACATCTTTAGTAGGTCTAATATCTATATTTTTGACTTCATGACCTTCTGCAAGCAATGCACGAATCATGTGTGTTCCTAAAAATCCTGATCCTCCAGTAACAATTATTTTCATGAAAACCTTTCTTACTCTATTTCTTATGCTACCCAATATCCTTGAATAAACAAGACTGTGTTTAATACTAACAAAAACCCACTTAAAGTAAACCAAATAGAGCGAAATATTTTTGATTTTTCTGTAAAGATTCCCAACAGAATAAAAAGAGGAAAACAAATAAGTATATAGCGAGGCATACTAGAAAATGTTCCAGTAAGAGTTGGAAGAAAAAAAGCTAGTAAGGCAAAAAGCACATAACTAATTTTAACTTTAGTAGTTGCATATACTATTCCCAGCAGTCCAAAAGTGCTCACTACAAAATCTTGCACATACGAAAAATATTTCCAATCAATTGGCCTTGAAGTAAGTAATATTTTAATATAGCGCCAAACTACTTGAGGATATGAAACAATAGTTTCTTGTCGAACTCCCCCACCAAATTCTGATTGGACATGGAAAAAATATAAAAAATCTCCAAACTCTTTATGAAGATAATACATATATGAAAGTAGTCCTAGTAATCCAAAACTTACTATTACAGAAGGAAGGATAAACTTTTGCCATTTTCTTAACTGATCTGCTAAAACTGCTTTTACTTTTGTTACAGAAACTCCCCACTGTAATTTTGCAAAGAAAATCTCAAAAATGATTGCAGGTAATAACAACACCCCAGTAATTCTAGTTGCACTTGCAAGAGCAATACAAAGTGCTGTTAGCCAATATTTTTTTTCTTGTGCTGACCAAAAAGCCCCAATTACAAAAAGTAAAAAAAGTGACTCTGTATAGATTGCCCCGAAGAAAAAAGAAGTTGGAAACAGCAATATTGATGTAGTTGACCAAACTGCAATCTGAGAGGAATAATTTTTTGCAATAAATTTGTACCAAATAAATAGAAG
>CAZUHV010000002.1:0-3714 GCA_964620965.1 uncultured Pseudomonadales bacterium | reverse complement strand
GTTATTTTTAAAAAAGTTTTCATTCTGACTGTTTTGAATCAATTTTTAATACGGTTCTATACACAGTTGCTGTTTCTTCTGCTGTTTTTTTCCAGCTAAATGTTTGTGACCATTTATATGCATCACGAACCCATTTTTCTTTTCTTGTTTTGGCCCAACCTAACACTTCCAAAACTTTTTTTGCAAGATCTTCGGCATTTGGTTCGGCAAACAGTGCGTGTTCACCACCAACTTCCAGTAATGAAGAATTATTACTGCAAACTACTGGAACTCTACACTGCATCGCTTCTAGAATTGGGAGACCAAAACCTTCATACAAAGAAGGTTGAATGTAACACTCTGCACCACTATATATTGCTGCTAATTCATCAATCGATTCTGTTAAAACAGTGTTTAAAAAAACTACTCTATCTGAGACATCACTTAAAGCAATTTGAGTTTCAATCCATTTCCATTCTGGAATTTCTTGAGGAGTGAAATTTCTACCTAAACAAACCAATTTGATAGAAGGATCTTCTATATATTTCATCATTTTTATAAGCTGGGGAATATTTTTATTATAATTAATATCTCCTACGTATAAAATATATTTTTGGGGAAGATTATTTTTCCTGGTAACCTTTTGTATCAAGTCTTCATCTTGCGCTTTTAAATTTGGGTTTGCGGCAAGATAGACAACATGAATTTTATGCTCTGGAATTCCAAGATATTTTTGAATATCTGTTTTTGAAGCTTGTGAATCTGTAATTACAGCAGCTGCACTTTTTAGTGCAAGCTTTTGTTTTTCAAAACGTAACTTTCCTTTAATTCCAGGTTTATATTGTTCTGGAAAAATAAGAGGAATTACATCATGCACTGTAACAACTTTATTCTTAAATGGGCTCAAAGGAAGAGTATCGAAAAACAAATCAAAAAAAGGATAGTGAATAATATCTGGAACAAGCTTGTCTTCTTTTTTGAGCGTACTTGATTTATAAATTTCTAGGTCTGCAATTTCTTCAAGATTTTCAAGAAGTAACCTGCCATAAGTACCAATGCCACGTGCGGAATGACCTCCACTTAAAACACTAGTTTCAAATAATACTTTAATTCTTTTAACTTGCTCTGCTTCCATACTATTTTTTTCTCTTTTCTCTGAGTTCCCAAAGCATTAAAAATGCTACTGCATGATGCAATCCACTCATAACTGCAAACACAAAACCTGGAACCCCATCAACATATCCCCTATGTCTTACAAAAATTTGTAAAAAAGTTTTGAGGGGTTTAATTACTAAATACTCAAACGAAGTGATTGGATTAATAGAAAGCTGAGCATCTTCTAGTTGTTGTGCTTTAAAACTTGTGTAGGTACCAAATTTGCGCAAATAGTCTGCAAATGTTGGATTAGCATAGTGAATCAAATCTCCTTCTGCCCAACCAATCTCACCATCAACTTGCATTTGTTCATGTACATCTTTTTGTGGAAGTCTTGCATATCCATTTATATATAAACGAATCACTGGATCTGGATATTGGCCACCTTTTTTAAAATAGTGCCCAAGAAAAAAGTTTCTACGTTTTAACCACCAGGCAACTGGTTGTTCTGGATAATTTAAATTTTTTTCTCCAAACTTAAAGCCAGTTTTGAGGACTGATGCATGTGATTTTTTAATAAATTCTTTTTGAGTTTGATCTGGCCATTCATCTGCATCTAATTGCAAAACAAGTTCCCCTTTTGCCTCATCCATAGCCATCTGTTTATTGATATGAAAATTAGGTTTATTTGTTGTTGTAATAACTTTAGCACCTAATTTCTGTGCAATTTCTTTTGTAGCATCTGTTGAGGATCCATCTACAACAATAATTTCTCCGGCAATATCTTTTATAGATCTAAGACATTTCTCAATATTTTTTTCTTCGTTATAGGTAGCAAGAACAACTGAAAGCATAGTACTATTCTATCAAATAACCTGTTACTTTACTTATTTTTTTAGATTTTTGTCCTAATGAAATTAAAAATACAAAAAGTAGTGAGAAAACTGAAATTAAATTTGCAAATAAAACAGTCTTTGTATCTTCAAACGTTACAACTACAGAATGTTCACCAGGATTGAGCCAATAGGTAATAACTCCACGATAATTTATATCTTGATACTCGATTGGAACTAAAGTTCCGTTATCGTATACCTTCCAACCAGGATAATAAAACGTATAGTCTATCATTCTTACAGCTTCAGTGTTTTTGAGGGAATAGGTTCTATTGCCATTCATAATACTAATATTAGAGAGCTCACCACTTCCTTCAATAATTGCAACTTTATCTTCTGTATGAACTGGATAGTTAGTTGTATTCTCAGTCCAAATTAAGTTCATATTTTGGCTGTGCAGATTATCTTTTGTAAAAAAATAAAACTCCTGAGGATATTTGGTAACATTTTTTGAATATAGCTGAGGGAATCTATGCCAGGAAATAAGACAAACTAAAATTAGCCCCACTATAAAAATAAGATTTCTATGTTTTTTAAATTGTGTTTCAAAAAGATACGCCACAATGATAGGCGGTAAGAAAATATAGGTTGAAAGAACTCTCCAAGGGAACTGAATATTACTTAAAAAATTGAGCTTTAAATAGATTGGTTCAGAATATTTAGTTGTAAAAAATAAAGTTATAAAAGCAACTACAACGGATAGATCGAAAATAGTAATTTGTAGTTTTTTAATTCTTCTCTGAACTAAAACAGCGAATCCTGCTAAAAGTATCAGCGTTTCAATGAGACCAGTTTTAATATAGTGCCCTCTAGAAAGAATTTCATTTCTTTCTATAATATAGTAGTACCATTGAGGATTGAAAAACTCTTTTATTCCAAGTGTAGAACCTGGAGTATAGTGGCTTGTTTGTATACCATAGTAAAAATACTGAATGTCTTTTAATAAAGGAAGAATATAGTAGCCACATAAAGTTGCTCCAAGTAGAAAAGCAGTTCCTAGAACAATTGTTGAACGCAGTTTGTTTTTTTCTTGCCAAAGCAAATAAAGTATGTAAGGACCAATAAAAAATGCTCCTGTAATAACGTTCATTGGGTGGCTCAAAATTAATCCTGCTACAGAAAAAGCTATTCCAAGATATCTCCACCAGGTTTTTTTAGTAAAAAAGAGATGTAAAAAAATTAATATTAAAACAAAAAATACAGAAGAAAAATATTCGGGAATTGCGCCTCTAATATATAAATTAATAATTCTATATGGAGCAAAGTTAAATAAGAATGCCCCAATAAAACTCGGCCAAGTAGAAAAATGCAAACGCAAAAAATAGTAAAATAAAAGTACGGAAGCTAGCGTTCCAACAATATATACCCAATTAAATGAAATTATCACATTTCCTGTTACAAAAGTGAAAAGCCCTCCTAGATACGAAGTGATTTGTTGGGCAAAAGAGCCTATTGGCAAACCATAATTGGCAAAATTGTCTGTCCATCGAACTGGAAAATCTCCTTGAGAAAGTGCTTTATAAAATATGGCCGTATTTACAACGTGAGTAGTTCCATCCATGTTGGCAGGTTGATCTTGATAAATTAAGGTATCTACCAGTAGAATTAAAGATGATAGAATGAGGACTAAGACTGCTAGTAAATCAAGTTTTGTACGTCTAAAAAACGAAGTTATCATAGTAAGTAGGACTATTATAGAATGAACGCCTTAAAAAAATCTTCTGCAAAAAGTATAGTGTTTATTATT
>CAZUHV010000001.1:549444-574711 GCA_964620965.1 uncultured Pseudomonadales bacterium | reverse complement strand
GACTGTTTACCAAAAACACAGGTCTGTGCAAACTCGTAAGAGGAAGTATACGGGCTGAAGCCTGCCCAGTGCCGGAAGGTTAATTGAGGGGGTCTTTATGAATTTATTCATATCGGCCTCTAATCGAAGCCCCGGTGAACGGCAGCAGTAACTATAACTGTTCTATGGTAGCGAAGTTCCTTGTCGCTTAATTGGCGACCCGCACGAAAGGTTTAACAAGCCCCATACTGTCTTGAACTATTACTCGGCGAAATTGAAATGGCTGTGAAGATGCGGCCTACTGACAGCAGGACAAAAAGACCCCGTAGAGCTTTACTACAACTTGGCACTGATGGTATATATGGAATTGTTTAGGATAGGCGGGAGAGACCTTCATTTTGTTGGTTTCACTGGTGAAATACCGCCCGTTTTGTACATATCATCTCACTTAATTTTACTGCAAACGTAAAAAAGGACACTGTCTGGTGGGTAGTTTAACTGGGGAGGTTGCTTGCTAAAGAGTAACGCAAGCGCGCAATGGTACTCTTAGTCTGGATAGAAATCAGACGGGACGTGCAATAGCATAAGAGTGCTTTACTGTGAGGCATACAGGCCGAGCAGTTGCGAAAGCAGGTTATAGTGATCCTCGTGTGTTTTGTGGAAGACACCGGGCTTATCGGATAAAAGTTACCTCGGGGATAACAGAGTCATCGCGCCTAAGCGTCCCTAGCGTCGGCGCGGTTTGCTACCTCGATGTCGGCTCATCGCATCCTGGGGCTGAAGAAGGTCCCAAGGGTTAGTCTGTTCGCCTATTAAAGCGGTACGCGAGCTGGGTTCAGACCGTCGTGAGACAGGTCGGCCTCTATCCGCTGTCAGCGTTAGATAGTTGAGAGAGTTTGCTTCTAGTACGAGAGGACCGAAGTGAGGAAATCCCTAGTGTTCCAGTTGTTGCTGTCAAGCGCACTGCTGGGTAGCTACATTTCTTATGGATAACCGCTGAAAGCATCTAAGCGGGAAGCCAGTCTCAAGATTAACTATCTCCATCAAACCCGTGAGAGAACATCACGTTGATAGGCAGTGAGTGTAAGTCTGGTGACAGATTAAGCTTAACTGTACTAAGTGTTGATTGAACATAATTTTTATTATTGTATGGCCAATCGACAAAGAAACTTTTTGACACATGACAGATTTTCTTCACTTGTTAGAGATTCATTTCTAGCAAGTGAAAACTAACAGTTTTCACAATAACAATTTAAGAGTTTTATATAACCTGTAAAGGAAAATTGGCGTTTTTTACAAGCTAATTTCCGGCAGATTTAATGATTTTCCAGGTGTATAATACAAAACAGATTAAGAGCGTTTAATTCTGGTCTCTGGAGCGAGGTGGACCCAACTCTTCCCTTCCCGAACAGAGTCTTGAAACGCCTCAGCGCTGACAATATTGCTTGGGCAACTAAGTGAGAAGATAGGTCGAGGCCAGAATTAAGCGCTTTTTTTGTGGGAAAAACAACGTTTCATTGTGGTAGAATCTATTGCATGCTTGGGTACTTTTCAAAATACTGGTTTGACTTTATTTATGTAATGACAGTAAAAGAAGTTAAGGCTAGATATAAAAAAGCTGTTTTTGGTTTTTTATGGGCAATAATAAATCCAATACTACAAATGCTTACAATTGGAATAATCTTCCAATATTTGATTCCAAATATAATTGAAAATTATTTTATTTTTTTGTTTAGTGGCCTATTAGCTTGGAATTTTTTTTCGTTAACAATTACAAAGTGTACAGAAATTATCTTGAATGAAAGGGCTCTAATAAAGAAAGCAAATTTCCCAAGAGAATCCTTGGTTATCTCTATTGCATTATCTAATATGCTTCACCTAATTATCTCTTTAATTCTATTTTTTTTGGTGACAGCTATATTTGGATATGTTTCAATTTCTTCTTTTATCACTATGTTTTTCTCACTTGTTTGGTTATTTCTATTTACAGTAGGTTTTTCACTTCTACTTGCAACATTGTATGTTAAGTACAGGGATATAAAGTTTATAGTTCAAGCTGCAGTACCTTTATTATTTTATGCGACACCAATTCTATATAAAAGAGACCTTTTGCCAGCAATAGCAGGTAATTTTATTGTCATTAACCCAATGACAGTGATTGTCGAGTTATTTCAATTTTCATTTCAAATGGGTAAATTCCCTAATATGAATGAGTTGCTCGTTGCACTAATGATATCAATACTCATTTCGGTAATCGGATTATTTTATTTCATAAAAGAGTCCCAAACTTTTGATGATTGGATTTAGATGATGAAAAAAAATATTGTTATATCTGTGAATAAACTTAGTAAAACGTACATGCTTAAGCACGAAAAGCCTACCTTTATTGATTTTATATTATCTAGAACTAAACGAGAGCAGCATATTGCTTTGCAAAATATATCTTTCTCCTTAGAAAAAGGTGATACATTGGGAATTATTGGACATAATGGGTCTGGGAAAACAACATTGTTGAAGTTACTTTCTGGGATAACTAAACCAACGGAAGGTACAATTACAATTTTAGGGAAACTGGTTTCTTTAATAGATTTAGAGTCTGGTTTTCATCCTGATTTAACTGGTGAAGAGAATATATTACTCAATGGTTTAATAATTGGAATGACGAAAGAAGAAATACTTAAAAATAAACAAAAAATGATTAGGTTTGCCGATATAGGAAAATTTATTGATGCACCCCTTCATACTTACTCAAGAGGAATGAAGTTAAGACTTGGGTTTGCTGTAGCAATGTATTCTAAACCGGATGTTTTGGTTTTAGACGAAGATTTTTCTGTTGGAGATGAAAAATTTAGAGAAAAAGCACACAAAAAAATTGTCACTTTTACAAAAAAGGGTGGAACACTTATTGTTGTAAGTCACTGGCTTGAAGATATTAAAGGCAATTGTAATAAAGTTCTTTGTTTAGATCACGGAAAAATAGTGGGTTTTGGTGATGGTAAAGTAGTTGAAAAATACAAACATATTAGTTAGTGTTTTTTCTTAAAACAAAAATCAAGTAAAAAGGAACTCGTTCAGCTTTTTTCATAAGTTCACTATTTGTTTTATTTTGAGGTTCTGGTTCAATGATTTCAATGATTTCTAAGTTGTTTTTTTTGGCAGTTTGAACATATGTCTCCAGTTTACGGTGGTAATGATGAGTTTTGAAATCTACAATTGTTTTGTCAAATTTTTTTTCAAGATTATAGTTTTCGATTATCAATGGCTCACTCGTTTTATTATTCGCAAACCATTCATTATTATTTTCTTGATTAAAGCAGGGGTGAGGTAACGAAACAATTGCAATGCCATTCTTTTGCAGTAATGAAGAGATGTTTTTCCAGTAGTTATTAATGTTTTTAATGTAGATTATTACTAAATTTGAAACGATTATAGAAAATGAATTTTTTTTCAGAGATACAGTTGGAGATTCTAGATTGGCATTAAGATACTTAATTTTACTATTTTTTAATTTAGCTTCCTGGAGTAATTGATTTGAAAAGTCTACTCCAATAATCCCTACATTAGGGAATTTTTTATAGATTTCTCTAGAAAGATATCCCTCTCCGCAACCAAGATCAAGAAGATTGTTTTTTGCATTTTTATTTATATATTTTTTTATTAAATTTATAATTGGCTTAACAAGCAAATTATAATATGTACTTGCAAAAAAAGACGGATCTTCTGTAATTAAACTAGAATATTTCTCTGTATTTTTTTCCCAAACATTTTTTTTTGTATCACTTGAAAAATTAAAATAGCTATCTATTTCACTAATATGAAGTTCTTGCATTCCAAGTTTTTTTGCTGGTTCTAGATCGTGATGAAATGAATCCCCAATTGAAAGATGGCAGATCATAGGATGACGAGTGATTCTCTGCACTAATTTAAACCCATCTGGTTCTGGTTTCATATGTAAGTATTGATCTCTACCAATAATATTTGAGAATGGATAAAACCCTTTTTTTTCTTTATTTTTGAAGCCAATTTTATTTAAACAACTAATTACTTCTTTGGTATTGGAGTTGCTCAATATTATATGCCGATATTGAGTAAGTGATTCAATTTTATTTACTAAACTAAGGTTTTTTTGTATATATTTGTGTTTTGGAAATTTCTTATCGATGATATCCGTCAGAATTTTTTCTGAAATTCCGATTTTTTTTGAAACTAGGGCTGACCAAGAACCAGATTTTTTTGTTTCGTTTTCGAATTTTTCTAATGTTAGTTCGTTATTTATTTTTTTCTTGTATATGTTGAAATAGACATTTCTTAGCGGTTCAATAATTTCAGAAGGGTCATATAAAGTTCCGTCAAAATCCCAAATAATTGTTGTGATTAGTTTTTTTTTCAGATTTATCATTGTATGTTTCAAGGTATAATGTATCACTATGTATAAGAAAAGTATACTGAATGAATATGAAATCGTATCTGGAGAACAAAGGAATTTTTTAGCGGAGTCTTTTGCAGAAAAACTTAAAAAAAATGTTATTTATCCAGTTGTAACAACTTTTGCAAATGGAGAACAAAAATTGATAATTACAGACTCAATAAAACAGAAGAAAATAATCTTAATTTTTCCTGTAACACCACCAGTTGACACAAACTTTGTACAATTACTTTTAATTTTAAGTGCACTTGAACATATGGATATAAAGGAAGTACTTTTGGTTATTCCATGGATGGGTTATTCTTTACAAGATAGGGTTTTTCTTGTCGGAGAGCCTTTATCTTCAGAAGTGATTTCTCAGAGTTTGTCGCGGAAAATTGTTTCACAGGTGGTGTTAATAGATGTACACAAAAAAATAACTTGTGATCATTTTTTAGTTCCAGCAACTTCAATTGATCTGACAAGTTTTTTCACAAAACAAATTAAAAAAAAATTAAATGGAAAAGTAGCTTTAATTGTTTCTCCAGATAATGGAGGTTATGAGCATGCAAGAGCGGTTAGTAAAAAACTTAAGTTGCCTTTTGCTTACTTCGATAAAAATAGGGACAGAGTGACTGGAGAGATTGTTTCAAAAAAAGGCCAACCAATTAATAAAGGGGTTGCTGATATAGCTGTTATTTATGATGATGGGATTCTTTCGGGATCAACAATAGTTTCTGCAGCAGAACAATTACGAGAGATTGGTTTTCAAGAAGTTCTTGTATTTGCGACACATGGTTTATTGCTTCACGATGCTTTAGAAAAAATCTTGTCTATTGCTACTAAAGTATTTGTTTCAAATACAGTTAACAGGTCTGTTGAGTTGTCACAGAATCAGTTCGCCTCGAAAAGGTTTGAAATAATAGACTTATCAGGGGAATTATTATCTAGTTTAGAGAAGCTTGTGAAGTAATTTTATTGCTTCTGCAATACTTTGTTTTTTTTGTGTTTTTTCTATTTGAGAAATAAATGGTTGTGATAATTTTTTCTTAATTTTTTTCAGTGTTTTAACGTTTAGATTAAATTCAGTTGTGGCATTAATTAGTTTTGGATCGCTATCAATATATAGAACCCCATTGTAATTAAATTTTCGTAAAAGGTACATACATTCTAGCAATGTAATGAAGTTTACACTTCCAAGTGGTAATCCATCATCATTTTTTCCATATCCATCATTTATATGGATACCAAAAAGTAATTTTTTTTGTAAAATCCTTGAAAGGATAAGGGCTGTTTTTTCATTTGAGGCAAGAGAGTGAGCGAGATCCATAGTAACTCCAAGGTTTTTTTCACCAACATCAGAGATGAAATCAAGTGTAATACCTCCAGAATAGAAAAATCCGTTGATTCTTGGTTCATGTGGTTTATACTCAAGACTAATTTTGATATTTGAGTTGTGTTTACAAATTTTCTTAAATGCCACGACTTCATAGTTCCAAACTTCTTCATAGTTAATTTGGAATGGTACTTCATAACCATCTTGTCCAGGCCAAATTGTGACAACTGAAGCTCCTAGTTGCTCAGTAATATCAATTATTTTTTTTGTTTCTTGAATAGCAAATTCTCTTATTTCTTTTTGAGGGTTAGAGAATGCTCCATGTTGAAATTCTTGATAGGAATAGAATCTTATTGCTGTTCCATTTATACCAATTTTGTATTTTGAGAAGAAATCTTTAATTTCTTTTACAGTATGGTATTGAAAATGATCAGGATAATTGAGGTCAACGTGCGTGATTCCTTTGAGTTTTACAGCTTTTTTAAATAAGTACTCTAATCTAAGTTTTGGATCATTTATCAAATGATACTTTTCGTCTTTGAATGAGTTTAATCTATTTGCGATTTTCATATTTGTTTATAAATTCATCTGAGTAACCACAATTCCTAAAGAAGTCTTTAATAGATTTTTTGAGTTCTATGTTTTCCATTAGTACTGACTCAGATGTTTCCCTGAGTTCATATGGAAGAACAATCCAATCATCATTTTTTTCCAGGGAATAAGTTGGTATGAATGTAGAGTGAGATTTTGTATAAAATGTTGCAGTATGTATTAGGAGTGGGTCTTCCTTCATAAGGTGTTTTGTTGCAAGACTAAGTGTTTCGCCAGAATCACAAATTTCATCGAGAATAAGCACTTTTTTCCCAGAAATATCAGTTGAAATTTTTTGTGTTATTATTGGCGAGCGTTTTTTTTCTGTGTTCTGGTATGAGGAAATAGTTAGTGTTGCGATTGGGAGAGAGAGTAAATCAGATAAGATGAGCGACATAAGTGCTCCTCCTCTTTGTAGGGAAATGAGGTAGTCATATTTTATTTCGCTGGCAGTAATCTTATGTTCAAGTCTTTCAATAAGTTGTATGAATGTTACATATGTTACATAGGAGAGTTTGAGTTTGTTCATGGTTAAATTCTTGGCTTATTCTCTTGCAAAGTATTATGAGACACTATAACTACTTGAGCATTTTTTCTAATGTCTTGTATTGTATGAGCCCCAATATAATTCATTGAACGTAGAAGTCCATTTTTTAAGTTAGTAAAAGCGCTTGCTGTTGTGCCTTTGTAAGGTATAAGACCACCAACACCTTCTTCAAAAATGATTTCTGTATTTAATGAATTAGTATCTATATTTGCTAGTTCTTTGATAGTTTTTTTTATTTTTTTCAAAAAGATTTTAACTTCAGATTTTAATGAAGTTTCATGGGTAATGTTGCAGTTACCAAGAGAAAGTTTAAAATATTTACCATGTCTTTTAACAACTTCACCTGGAGTTTGATCTGTACCAGTAAAGAGTCCTCCAATCATTACAGAACTTGCTCCAAAGGCA
The DNA here is from genome assembly GCA_964620965.1 of uncultured Pseudomonadales bacterium. Lineage (GTDB taxonomy): Bacteria > Patescibacteriota > Microgenomatia > UBA1400 > PJMF01 > VFLK01. Next base: position 567,448 of record CAZUHV010000001.1, on the reverse strand, counting down.
AATGCTTTCGCGATATCTCCTGGATATTTTATTCCTGTGTCAGAGATCAATGGAACATTATGTTTTTTAGCAATACTATAACAGTCAGCGAGGGCACTTAATTGAGGCCTTCCAAAACCAGTTGCTAATCTAGTGGTACAGTGTGAACCTCCACCAATACCGACCCTAATACTATCAGCTCCAGCAGCGACAAGAGCTGATACGGCTTCACTACTTACAATATGGGCAACGCTTATTTCAGTTTTTTTTAGCTTTTTCTTAAGTTTTTTAACAAATTCTAATACAACTTTATTATTTGCATGTAGTGCTTCAATAGAAATAAGATCTGCTCCAGCTTTTTCTAATTTAAGACAATGTTGGAATGTCAGTTCGTCAAACTCTCCTATGGCAGCAGCAGCAATCACTCCTGCTTTTTTAATTTTTTTTATTTCTGAAAGCTGTTGTTCTTTTGGCATAAAGTGATGTAAAATTCCTAAACCACCAAGCTTACCTATGGTAATCGCCATCTTATATTCAGTGACACCTCTCATAGGAGATGCAATAATTGGAACTTTAAGAGTAATTTTTTTAGTAAGTTTTGATTCTGTGTTACAATTTTTTTCTTCTTCTTCTGGAAGATAAGTTGCATACCGAGGTAATAGTAGTACATCGTCAAAAGTAATTTCTGGGGTTGAAGAGAGAATTTTCATTATTATTTTTCTTTTCTTAGGTTAAATATTAAACTATATCCCAATTTTGGAAATAAGTCAGCAAGTACTTTACTATATCGAGTTACTGTATCGTAGTCTCTACTAAAGACGACAAGTGTACTTTTGAATCTTTGCAATTTTAATTTATTAGCATCGCAAAGTTCAAGAAGAGTATCATATGTAAATTGTCTAATATGCATTCTCAAAAAGTGATGGTTTGGTTGTGTATGTGTAGTAGTTCTTCCAAATAGGAGCCTTATTCTGTCTGGCAAATGTGCAAGATTTGGTGTGGTAATTATGCAATTACCATTGTTTTTTAATACACGAGAAATTTCAGATACAAATAAGTCTGTATCGTAGAGATGTTCAATAACTTCTCCGGCAAAAATAATATCAAAGCTATTTGCCTTATAAGGAAGTTTTTTAGATAAATCATGTTGTAAAGCTTTTATCCCTCTTCTTTGGCATAGCTGTACATTTTTCTTTCCAATTTCAATGCCGTGAATTTCAATATTACTTTGTAGAAGTTGAGCAATTTCCTTACAATCTCCACATCCAAGATCTAGGATTTTTATTTTTTTTTGTTTTGACCGTGCTTCGATTTGATTCTGAAGCTCTTTCAGTACAATAGTAAATCTCACTTGTGTTTCTAAATCGTCATCATGAAATGAAAATGCATTTGATCTATCAAACCATAGCATGTTATCAGTAGCGACATTATTTATCTTCTTACTTGGAATCATAGTATGTTTATACCACATCATAAAGGATTTTTCTCTGTATAATTGGCTTTAAGTGATAGTAGTTATTGATACTATTTTATAGTATTATGATGCTGAAATATATAATGGAAAAACGTTATTCATATGTTAGGTATTAGAACTTTCATCGAAAAAAAATACAGAAGTTTTTTTGTCAATAAATTGGTTAATTCCCAAAAAATTCAAGATTTAATGCTTGCTTTTAGGGCAGATGAAATAGGGCATGCTGCGAATACCAAGAATTCAGATTTGGGGTACGGATGGATTCATTATGGATTGCTCAGGGAGCAAAAACCACAACATGTTTTATGCATAGGGTCTCGGCATGGATTCATTCCTGCTTTGCTTGCACAAGCTTGTAAAGATAATGAAAAAGGTCATGTGGATTTTATAGATGCAGGTTTTGGGGAAGATGATGAAGGAGGATGGACAGGAGTTGGTTACTGGAAAACAGAAGAAGGGACATCTGTTTTTAATAGATTTGGGTTATCAAAATATATTACCCTACATGTTATGACAACAAAAGATTTTTTTAATAAAAAAAGTAAAAAATACGATTATGTGTATATAGATGGGGATCATTCTTTAAAAGGTGTTTTGAGTGATTTTCTACTTGTGTTTCCCAATACAAAAAGGGGGGGATATATAACTTTTCATGACGTAGCAGAGTTTGGCCTCAAACCAGAAGGTGAGTATGGTGTTTGGAAGTTATGGAGAGTGTTAGCGATGAGATTTAACTCGTTGAGTTTTACTTCTTATGGTTCTGGATTAGGAGTTATGAGAAAAAAATGAAGCTATTTCATACATACTACGCAAAACTACAATCATTATTTAATGCAATTTATATTCAAGATAAAAGTAAAAATATTTTTTTACGTTTTATAGCTTTATACTTTTTATTGAATGATGAATACAAAGAAATTTCTTTAGGTTCTCTTTGGAGTAAGAGTTCTTTAAGGTCAAGTAGCTTTAAATTTTTGACGGATTTTTTCAATACAAATAATCTTGGAAGTTCATATGACAGTTCTGGATATCTTTTACTTACAAAGAAAGTTGAAAAAAAAGTGGTTGAATGGGTTAAACAAAGAGTGGGTGCTCATGGTTCTGTGATTGGTTATGTAACAAGTGGGGGGACAGAGGCAAATATTATTCTTATGTGGCAAGCAAGAGAATTTTTCAGGTCTCAAAATTTACAGGATCCGATTGTTTTGCATACAGGATTTACTCATTATTCAATTACAAAAGCAGCACGACTTATTGATGTTCAGGCAGAAAATATTTTTCATGATTTAAAAAAATTTTGGGTAATGGATTCAAAATTTTTAAAATCTTATCTAATTAAAAAAATAAAACTTGGACAATTATCATTTATTATTCCAATGACTGTTGGTTATAGTTCAACTGGTTTGAGTGATCCAATTGAGGAGATTTTACAGTTGGTCGATGAACTTAGTAGTGAATATACAGATTTTAACTGTTATCTATGGATTGATGCAGCTGCACAAGGTTTACCTCATATGTTTTTGAGTAAGAATTTTAAGCCGATGAATAGTTCCCTAATTAAGGGATATGTTTTGGATTTTCATAAATTTGGATCTGTGAGTTTACCTGCTGGAGTTGTGCTTTATTCAAAAGAATCAAGTAAGTTCATAGAATCACCTATAAATTATTTAGAGGACAATGATGTGACCTTACTTGGTTCTCGGCCAGGATCTTCTGCAATAGCAATTTGGGAGGAAATTTTCTCAAAATCAGAGCGAGAATGGAAAAACAAATTTTTATTATTGTGTAAAAAGAAAGAATATGTAATTAGTTTAATTAAGAAAAATTTTCCGAAGGCAGAAATAATTTCTGATACAAATTCTCTTACTTTTGCTGTAGTATGCAATGATTCTTTTCCAAAGTTGGATCCTATTGAAAGGCAAAAATATGGTATTGTTTTGTGCAATGTCAACGGGATTAAGCACTACAAGTTTCATATAAATCCATAAATTACTTAAGTAGTTTGTGGATTGTTACTCAAATAAATCTAACCAAAGATTAATAGCCTTTTTTAGGTTTTCAAAATACTCTTCTTTAGGAAATGAGACTTTGTTAATTAACTCTCTATAACATGCTACTGGTGTTTTTTTTGTAAGTTTTACTGTGTCTACAGCTTGCCAAATAATCTCATTCGTTTTTATTCCTTGTGCTTCTTTAATCAAGTTATTAAATGGATCAGAAGCTTTTCTATGTTCAACCATTGGTGCTCCATTTACAACGGAGTATCCTAAGTGATCCATGATTTTTTTTGAAAAGATTCCTGCCCAAATATCATCAAATCTGTCATAACCCCATTTTTTGCCTTTTATGTTTTCTCCCATTAGAGGAAAGTAGAGAAGTGGAATAACTTCTCTGTTAAATGCAATATTCATTGAACACATGGGATAATAGCAATTTTTTGGAATAATCTGTAAAAATTGTTCCGAAAATTCAGACTTAAACTCTAGGTGTTGTAAATGAGTAGGGCCATCATGATCAAGTACATTTGTCCAGATTCCATGACTTAACATTACTTGATTTTGGGTTCTGTTGAGGTATGGCATGCCTCTAGTATACATATGCCTGATATCAGGATTTGTATTTGTCCATTGTGCTGGAACAGAAAGAGAAAGGTTTTTAATATGTTGCTCAACTAAATGATGATTTTTCACGGGATAGCAGTCATCGTCAAGTGTAATAATGATATCTGCTCCCATTTGAAAGGCTTTATAGAAACCATAGTTTCTAATTGCGGATACTTTTCTTGGGATGATCCAGCTTGAACTTTTTAGCTCAGTATCTATCTCTTTCCAGGAATAATGAAAGATCCTATTTCCTACTTTTGGGATTTTTACTGATTTTTTTGGTCTATCCTCGCAAACTATAATAGTAGTGTCTTTGAACTCTGATTTCCAATCTTTAAGAAAAGTAAGGTCTCTAATTGTTGGTATGATTACAAATATATTTTTCATTAGTTTTATGCATTATGCACTGTGTCTAAGATTGTTGCAACTTTATTTTCCCAAGAATTTTTTTTAGCTAATTCTTTTTGTTTTTTTTGTTTTTTTTCTGGCCATCCTCTTTTTAAAATATCCTTTATACTAAGCTCAAAATCACGGGATGTATTTGCAATATATATTAGATTTTTAAATGTATTGTGTTTCAATTCGAGAATTGGGGTAGAGATAACTGGTTTTTCAAGATAAAAATATTCGAATACCTTCATAGGATAGCAATTTAGATTGAATTCTTGAGAAATATCATAAGGTATAAGACAAACATCGAATGATTTTATAACATTTATTAGTTTTTTCTTATCATTTGTTTGGTTGAAAGAAACATTGTGAAGTCTTTTAATCTCTGAAATATTTTGCCATGTGTTGTACATTTTATCTTCATGTTCAGATTTTTGCATTGGTCCCCAAAATTCAAAATTCCACTGTGGATTATTCGAAATTAACGGAATCAAAATTTTAAAGTCTAATCTATGATTAATACCTCCTATAAATCCAATTGTTGTTTTTTTTATTTTTTTATTTTTATCATTTTTTTGTATTTTCTGTTCAAAATCTCTTAGGTTAAAACCTTGAACTACTTTTTTTGTAGCTTTTCTAATTTTTTTATGTACAAGAAACAGTGAGTTTGAGTTAACAAAAAAATAGTCTGAATTAAGAATTAATTTTTTTTCTTGTTGTGTGTGTTTCCTATCATGGTAGTCTACACAGTCGTATATTGATACTTTTCTTAAAAAATATGTTGCAAAATAATCAAAAATAGGATCAAAAATCCATATGATTTTTTTTCTATACAAAATAGATAAGCTAAAAAGACACAAACTCAAATACTTATTTATTTTGTCAATAATTTTGATTCTTCTAAAAGGTATATAATATTTTGGGATATAAAATGAAACATTCTGAATTTTAGGATAGTTTTCCACTTTTGATTTTAAAAAAAAATGAGCTTTATTACTCATGTATGCAATAACATAATAATTCTTTTTAGATAGCTCGATTATTGTCCGCCTTTGATAGTCTGCAGACCAATCCCATGGTAGAGTAAAAGGAATAATAATTGTTGGCAATTTATTTTTGTTGGTTGTCATATGCGGTTAATCCTAAAAATAGAAAAAGATAAGAAATAATTTCCATATGGTTAATAAAAATTGGATAAATTTGGGCACACAGTAAAAAAAGAATTGAAGCAAAGAAAAAAGAAGAAGATCGTGATATTTCGTGCAAGTTTTTTCTAAGGATCAAATATATAAAGAGTAGAAATAAAATAGTTCCAGATATTCCAGTTTCAGCGAGCAATTGAATAAAAATATTATGTGGATGAGCTGGATCAATAAAATAATCCTCTGTAGTAAACGCAGTTGCTAAGTAGTAGGGTGAGAGGTTGAGGCCTACACCAAGTAAAGGTTTTTTTTCCATAATTCTAAGTGCGTACTCTGTAAGTTGTATTCTATAAGTACCACTTCCTTCAGCAGAAAATGTTTGTGAAACAGACCCTATTCTTACAAAAAAATAGGGTAGCATTAAAAACATAAGTAGAACAGTTGTTAAGATAAGACTGAGATTATTTTTGTACAGATTGAATAGTTTTTCAATGTTTTTCTTATTTGCTAGGTTGCCAATTTTTATTACTATAAGTAGTGAAAAGAAAAGTAATACGTAAATCGCCCTGCTACCAGTTAAAATAGTTGCCATAATTCCAAAGAATATGGCTGTTTGTATAAGTAATTTTTCTATTTTATTTGTTATTTTCATTTGAAGCAGGCCAAAGAGCATTAGAACGATATTAGTTATTAAAAAAGTTCCAAGTATACTACTTTCAAAAAATGTTCCAGGCAGTCTTTGTAAATCAGCATTTTCTGTCGAAAGAACACTATATTCAAAACCTTGGAGAAAAACTTCTATATCTTTATTAAGGTGTCCTTTATTAATTGTTTGTAGTAGCAACCAAATTGACTGAAAGAGTGTTGAGCTGGCGCATACAAGATAAATATTCTTATATATCTTTTTTGTATTTATAAAAAAAGGTATAAGGAATATTGAGAGGAGAATGAGAAGTTGGAGAGAAGAGAGCAAAACTGGCAATTCGAATTTCGTTGTAATCGCATTTATTGTGTTCAAAAATGTAAATGTAAGAAAGAGTAGTATGGCAATTTTATTTGTTTTGTTTATTTCGATTTTTTTTATCTTTTTTGATAAAAAATCTCTAAGGACAGCAAAGTAAAAAAGTGTTAAATAGATTGATGAAAGATAGTAAGAAAAAAGATAATCTACGTCAAACAAGGCATTTTTTGCAATTTGTTTCTTTTCAAGAATTACGATGTGTATCCCTTTTCCCTTAGCAAATGGTAATAAGGCTATAAATAAATAAAAAAAAGTTTCCTTAATGTTTTTTGTTACACTGTATACTGCAATAGAGAGAAACAGTGATAAGATAAGTGTTGTGGTATTGCTTGTGCTAAAGTATAAGCTGAAATAGAATAGCGTAATATAAAAAAATAATAGGAATGGTTTTGATTGAGAAAAATTTAGAAATAATTTAACCATGAAAAGTATTATACATCACCCTCTACTAAATAAATATCTAAAACATCTTAAAATTTTTGATGTAATTTTCATTTTAGTGCTAGTTTTATTAGGAAGTTTTTTTCTTTTCAGCAAAATTAAAAAGAAAACCACTTGGGTTACTGCTCAAGTTATTATGGGAGATGGTGAGCTTTGGTGGGATGGTGAACCTGTCCAATATTGGATGGTTGATGCGCTTGAGCCAGGAATGTATTCAAAAAATTCATTCGGAGAAAAAGTTGCTAAGATAACTGATGTAGAATCTTTTAGTATTGGTGGAAAATATAAGAGTGCTGTTGTAACACTCGATTTAAAAGTTACTTATGACACAGAAAAAGAGTTGTATTTATATAACTACCAACCAATAGAAAAGGGTAAATCAATTGATATTAATTTTGGTACGAGTAAAGTTATGGGTTTAGTAACTGGTTTTGGTGAAACTACACAAAGGGTTTGGAAAAAAATGTTAGTGAAACAGGTCTTTGTTGAGGATTGGGTCGCTGAAAACTATTATTCTGGTATGGAAATGAAAGATTCAAAAGATCGTGTTTTGGCAAAAGTAAATAATGTCACTGTTACTAATTCAAAAACTCAGAGAGTAAGTGTTTATAATGGTGAGCTTTATATGTCAGGAGAGAATTTTAAGGACCTTATTTATGAAATAGAAGTACTGTCTACAAAAGATTCTGATGGGACATATCGTTTTGTTGATGGCACTCCATTAAAAGTTGGTAACACAATTTGGTTTAATTTCTCTAACGTTGAGGCACAAACAAAAATAATGAACCTCATTGAGTAACCTCCAAATATTTTTTCATGAAACTAATATTGTTTTTTATAGAATATTTTTTAGCAACAAGTTTATAAGCAGCGTCAGACAGCCTTTTTCTTAAAAAAGGTTTCTTTAAAAGGACAGTACAAAACAATGCAAACTTTTTTGGGTTTTCTGTTTCAAGTATGTGTACTTTATTGATTAATCCTATGCCTTGGACGCCAAGTTTTGTTGAAACAATTGGTATTTTATTAAACGCTGCAGTCAATGCTTTGATACGAACGCCCGCACCGACATGAAATGGTAATATAAATATTGTAGCTTCATCAAGAAACTGAGAAATATCTTTTTGGAATCCATATAATACAATATTTTTTGGTTCAGAAATTTTTTCTTTGAATTCATTTTCTATATTGCCTACAATTTTTAACTTAATAGTAGGGTATTTTTTGATGATGTACGGAAATACTTTTTCTGTAAACCATATAATAGCTTGCTTATTTGGTTCCCAGTTTAAATCCCCAATAAAAAGGATAGAATCTTCTGATTTTTTTTTCTTTGAATGAGGGGTATCCAGGTATACAAGTTTTTGTGTTGAGACATTTGTAATAGAAAAACATTTTTTAAGTAATTTTGTATCATAATCTGAAATTGCGAAGATGTGATCAAATTTCTGATACATCCTTTTTTCATATAATTTAATCAGTATAAACTCAAAAAATAAGAATAATTTTGTTTTTTTCCATGTTTTAAAATTGCAAAACTTTTTCCAAGCTAACTGATTTTCAATATTATGCTCTTCATGAATCCAAATTTGCATTTTATGTTTAGGAAGGTATTGAGTCATGTTAAGGTGATCAATATGTATTATGTCTGGTTTCCAAGTTGCTATGTAGTTGTTTATATAGTTGGTTGCCTCGTTTGAGCTGAACTGAAATAAAAGATATGGTTTTAATTTTAAATAGTATTTAATGAGCAGCTTTAGATCTGAATTTGGATTCTGGTGCAAATTGGGAAGTGCAAATATTTTTGTATCAGTAACGATGGAATTAATCTTTTCTTTTCTTTTTTCAGAAATTTCTGAGTCTGAAAAACAAATTAAAGTGATATTGAATTTTTTTGATAATGTTTGTATTGTATTGAGAGACTTTATCGTAGCACCGCTAGTAGCAGGATATGGAAAAAGTTCAGTAATATAGAGAAGATTTTTTTTCATGAGCTCACCAAAAGTATCAGTTGTCATTGTTACAAAGAACCGCTCTCTTGATCTGTTTCATTTATTTGGTTCTTTGCTTTCTGGAAGTACTTTACCAGATGAAATATTAGTAATTGATAATGAATCGACAGATAATACAAAAGAGTTAGTTGAAAGTATATCAGATACTGTCAGTTTTCCAATTAGGTATGAATATTATTCTGGATCTGGTTACCCAAAGATTTACAATGCAGGATTGAAAAGTGCCACCTTCGAACATGTCGCATTTATTGATGATGATTGCATAGCTGACATAAAATGGTTGGAGTCTCTTAAAAAATCACTCCAAAAAAGTCCCGAAATTTTTGCAGTGATGGGTTGGTGTGAGACTTACTATGAAAAAAATATTTACTCATTAGCAACTCTTTTATTTACCAATGAATGGAAAAGAAGATCAATTTCTAAGAATAAAGTGACTGATTGTGAAGTCCTTGATAATAAGAACGTTGTTTATAATCGGTCTTTACTCTTTAAAAATAACCTTGAGTATGATGAGAGTAGGTCTAATTTTTTTTCTGGAGCTGCAGAAGATTGTGATTTAGGTATGCAGATACAGGCAGCGGGTGGTCAGGTAATCTTTAATCAAGAAATGCTCATTTGGCACAAGGATCCTCAAGATTGGTTGTGGTTTATGAAAAAGAATGTCGCTTCTTGGTATGCGTATGAGAGTTTACAACTTAAATGGAATATTTTTGAAAGGGAGAAGTATAAAAAGCCCCAAAGAAATCTGAAAAATGTAGTATTTGATTTTTCCAAACAAAAAAAGCTTGGTCTGTTCAAAACGTTACGATTATATATCATTGCAAAACAGGTGTTATTTTTGAATAAAGTATTATCTCTCTTTGGTAGAAAAAAAAGGTGAAACTATGAAACAGAAAGTATCTGTTGTCGTTGTAACTAGAAACAGGGCAAAGACTTTACAGCATTGTTTGGGCTCGCTTGCAGCTCAGACTCATGATTTATATGAACTTGTTGTTGTAGATAACAATTCTATCGATCAAACTAAAATTGTTGTAAGCAACTTTTCCAAAAGCGTTAATTTTCCTGTAAAGTATTTTACTGAGTTTTGCATTGGGTATCCTTACGTTTACAATCGGGGTATTACAGAAGCAACTGGGCAATATGTAGCATTTATTGATGATGATTGTGTTGCAGAATGTCATTGGTATGCCAATATTTTGAAGGTTGTATCAAATATACCTAATGTAACTGCTATTCTTGGTCAATCTGACGAATACTACAATAGAAATACTATTGCACTTTCTCAGTCCTACATTGATGAGGCTGGAAGAATAGGGGCTATTAAGAATAACCTAGTTACTGATTTGGAGATTCTTGATTCTAAAAATATAGTCTATAACAAAAAATTTTTACTAAAACATGGAATTAGTTTTGATCAAAACTTACTTCAATATGCTCAAGGTGCCAGTGCAGATTGTGATATTGGAATGCAGATTTTTTTAGCGGGAGGTGTTGCAGTTTATAATAAGCATATGCGTGTTTGGCACAAAGACCAAACGAGTATTCTTGTTTATTTTAAAAAGACAATATTTACATTAAAAAACCATTTAATTTATGAAAAAAAATGGAAAAATATCAGATTGAGAATGAAAACAAAGAGATCCTTGGGAAAGAGAATAAAAGTCTTTCTAAGTTTTCGGGATAAATATTCGGTTGGAAAATTTAAACTACTCCTTATTGGATTAATTGTTTTTATAACATTTTTATTCATTAAAACTTTCAGGATCATTTTAAAAAGTGAAGTGAATAAGTTAAAAGTTGTACAGATTCAAAACTGAAAATAGATAAGTTATTTGTAATTTAAGAATTCTTTTGAGTAGTATGAGACTAATTTAGAGAATTTTTTTTTAAAAATCTCGCTAGAAAATTGTTGTGCAAAGTTATGTGTTTCTTGGGATTTAAATTTCATTTTTTCAAATTTTCTAATGCAAGTAATAAGTGATTCAACCGTATGATTTTCAAAAAACAGGCCAGTTTTTCCTTCAACTATTGTTTCTAAAATTCCACCTGATTTATAACCAATAACAGGCAGTCCCATGCTGGCTGCTTCAATAGTTACCATTCCGAAATCTTCTTCAATAGCACAGTTAATAAGGGCTTTTGCATCTGAAAATACTTTCTCAATTTTAGAATCATCTACAAAACCGAGAAATGTAATAGTTGGTCCGGCTATTTTTTTTAGATTCATTTCTTCTGGCCCTGTCCCAACTACTACAAGCGGTATATCGTACCTTGTACATGTTCTAACTGCTAAATCAATTCCCTTTTGTTTGACTAGCCTTGAAAAACAGAGGTAGTATTTATTTTTGTTATTTTTTATAATTTTCGATATCGAGACTGGTGGGTAAATGAGTAGGGATTTTCTTTTGTACCTTTCAAGTACTCTTTGTTGAATTGTTTTTGATATAGAAATAATTAGGTTGGGTTTTTGCCCACTTTCGAGGTCTTTTTTATGTAACCAGCTAATCAAGGGAGATACAATTTTCTGTATCCAAGTGTATTTAATAATCTGTATTTCATTAAAGTTATTACTAAGATATCTTGGAGGGGTGTAGACATAGGAAATATGAACACTTTTTTTAGAAGTATTGATCAGTTTTGAATTAAATGAGTGTGAAGCAGAAATTACAAGTGGGTATTTAGATAAGTTTAGCCTCTCCCAGTAAAATATTAACAATGGTTTAAGTAGGCTTGCATTTTTATAAAAAAATGGAAAGTATGAGAAAAATGTGGTGTAAATTTTTCCCTTTGTTTTAATACTCACTTTTTCTTTAATATTCTTGTTTATTATTGGAACAAATAAGTCTGCAGTAGGGTAGAGAGAGAGTAATTCAAGAAGGACTTTTTCTGCTCCCCCAACATGAATGAATGAGTCACTTACAATGGCTGTTTTCATGTTTCGATTCTAACAGACTTTTTTTACTCATGCTTGACAATTCTTGGGAAAAGTAAGAACATTCAAAAATAATGAGAAAGTATTTAACTATTTTTTTTGTTGTGATGGTTGGTTTATTGTTGAGAATTGATGTTGCTTTTAATACTGAGCTTTGGGGGGATGAATCGCTGACTGTTGCTATCTCAGAAAATACTTCATATTATGATTTGGTTGCACAAAGTGATAAATATTATGATAAATACGCCCCTTCAGGTTACTATACATTGCTAAAAGTATGGATGGATATTGGTGTCTTTCATGCCCATTGGTTTAGATTGTTATCAATTATTCTTTATTTACCAACAATTTATTTTATATATAAAACTGCTCAAAACATCTCTAGACTAAAAAATTTTGATATTTTTTCTACTTTTATTTTTGCAGTTCATCCTTTGATAGTAAATCAAGGATTCCAGGTAAGACCATATGCTTTAGCTCTTTTTTTTCTTTCAGGAGGAGTATATTTCTTATTTAAAAAAGAAATTAAAACTCGCGACTTAGTTTTTAGTGCTATCTTACTTTCACTTTCTCTTTATTCAGCATACGTGGCTGTTTGGTATTTAGTAGTATTGGCTATCTGTAATCTTTTTGTGGATGAAAATCTAAAGGAAAGAGTGCTTAAAGTAACTTTTTTTTCATTTTTGTTTACAATTCCTCAACAGTTTGTATTAATTAGAAATATATTCGGAAATAATCTAATGCCACCAGGTTCTTTAGCAGGTTATTCTTTTACACTTGAATATATTTTTTTTCATATAAAAAATATATTCGGTATACATTTTCAAAATCAAAATTTTTCATATTTTTCTTTGTTATTATTTCTCTACTTATTTTTTAATACAAATAAAAATAAAAAAATAATACTTTTTAAACAAATGTCGATACTGATTTTGCTAGTTCCAATGGCAGTTTCAGCTTATTTTTTCCCACTTTTTATTGATAGAAATTTAACTACAGTAAGTTTGTTAATTGCATTTATTTTGGCATACTATATTGCTGAAAACTTAAAAAATAAAAAATACTTGCATTTGATTTTTCCGCTATTACTTTTAACGCACTATTTACAGGTTTCTTTCTCGAAGGAACAGTTTTACTTTCAGGGAGGCCTAGAATCATTTTCGAATCAAATTAGTAAAACAAATGGGGATGTTTATTTTTTGAGTACTGTTCATCAACATACTTTAACAGGATATTATTTTAAAAAAGCCAATATTAAAGCAAGTAAAATTCATACGGTTTTTGATGATAAAAATTTGGGTACTTTTAATGCCACTGGTCATTTTTTCTTCGTATATTCTGAAAATTGCCATGATAGTATGTCTTGTGTTAGGCTCAAGAAAGAAATCGAAAATAGATGTAAAACATCATTGTGTACATGGTTACATCCAATTTAGATAGATTTGAGTTACGAAAAATGCCTATGAATAAAACTAAAAAAATTCTCTTTATTACAGAAGACTTTCCATCTGGATTAAATGGAGCGAGTGTTAGAACAAGAAGTACTTTAAAATCAATTCTTTCTCTTGGCTATTCGGTTGAAGTTTGTTGTTTCCATTTTATTGATTTTAGTATCCATGATTTGAAGCATAAAAACCTTAAAATTCACACTATAGCTACAAAAAAGAGAAAAAAATTTTCAATTTCATTTCTTTTATATATTTTTAAGTTAGTTTTCTCACAGGCACCAATATCAATTCGAAGATTATATAATGTTGATTTGCAGCATAAAATAGATCAGTTATTACAAAAAAATTTCGATATCGTGGTCTACGATGGATATTCAACATTACAATACTTAAATAGGCAATTTTTAGGAAAATCTATATTTATTGACACAGAAGATTTTACTCAGCTGTATTTTAGACGTTGTCTTGAAGAACAGAGAATTATTCAAAAAATATTTTACTTTCTTGAATACTTAAAAAGTTCAGTTTTTGAAAAAAATACCATGAGATTTGTTGATCAGATTTGGGCAATTAGTCCAAATACAAAAAAACGCCTTGAGAATATGTCAAAAAAAGACACATTTTTAATGCCTACATACATTGCAAAGGAAAAAAACATATATTCAGGCGAAGGTAAAAAGATTGTATTTACTGGTACTTTGAACTGGAGAGAGAATGTTGAAGGCCTTAGGTGGTTTATAGATACCCACTGGGGGACTGTTTTAGAGAAAAATCCGGGAACGAAACTAATTGTAATTGGGCAAGGGGCCTCATTTGAATTCCAGACATTTTTAAAATCTCAGAAAAACATAATCTATAAGGGTTACGTTGAAAAACTTGCAACTGAGTATTCGAAGGCTGTTCTTGCCATATCTCCCGTACTAATAAATGCTGGTATAAAGGTGAAAATATTAACTTATTTGAGTTATGGGTTGCCTGTCGTTTCAACGCCAACCGCGTCATGGGGATTAGTTAATACAGATGGTGTTGTGATTGCTGAAAATGTTTTTTTTGCGCAAAAAATCATTGAGCTATTGAAAAAACCAAAACAAAGAAGATTGTTGTCTAAACAAGGGTATGCTAATATTGCTAATAATTACTCCCTTAAGGGATTATCAAAATTCATAAAAGAACGGTTTAGAGAATGAGAGCTTTTTTTAAGAACAAAAAAGTATTAGTAACTGGTGGGGCAGGTTTTATTGGATCACATTTGGTTCATAGATTAGTAGAGCTTGGTGCTGTTGTGACGGTCGTTGATAATCTCTCAAGAGGAGAAAAAGATAAAATTAAAGATGTGTTTTCAGATATTGCATTTTATGCTGAGGATTTGAGAGACGAAAAAAAGACACAAAGATTTTTTAATGGTCAAGAAATTGTTTTTAATTTGGCGGCTTTAAATACAGGAATTGATTTTGATAAAGGTAGGACAGAAGTGATGTTTGAGGAGAATTTATTACTTCAGATGATGCCAATTCGTATGGCCAATAAGGCCGGTGTAAGAAGATTTATTCAAATAAGTTCAGCAAGTGTATATTCTACTGAAGTTATGGAAAATAAAATTCCTACTTCAGAAACAATGATGGAAGGAGAACCAGAAGAATCAAAACTGGGTTATGCTTTAGCAAAGCGTGTAGGTGAATATTTAGCACAGTGGTATTTTCATGACACAGGAATGGAGACTATTAGGGTAAGATTCATTAATGTATATGGAGAGAATGATAATTATGATGAGATGGGACACTTTATTCCTGTAATGGTTCGAAAGTTTATTGATGCAAAAAAAGAGGTTTTAGTTTTCGGTAGTGGTAAGCAAAAAAGATCTTTTTTATATGTAAAAGATGCTGTTGAAGCGCTGCTAGTGTTAGCTAATAAAGGCGTTGCTGGGGAAGTTTATAATGTTGATTCAAGCTGTGAAAAGTCAATTTTTGAAGTAGTGAATGGAATAAATGAACATTTTAAAGAAAAGAAGCTAAAGATTAAATTTGATTTAACAAAACCAGAAGGTTCTAAAAGGAGATTGCTAGATAGCACAAAACTGAAAAAATTGGGTTGGAAGCCAAAAGCAAAATTTGATGAGGCCTTGAAGAATACAGTTATTGATATTAAGACAAGAACTGGTTCTTATGATTAAAAAATTTTTTTCAGTAGAAAGATTAGTTATTTTTTTCTCGGGTATTGCTTTTATATTCCATATTCATTATTTGTTTTATTCTATACTTTATGGAGATGAGATAGTTTCATTGTTTAATGCAAACTCTTTCAGGGTAGTTGATTATTTTAGTTTCTTGATAGAAATTGTTCACCCAAATTTTTATTATCTCTTTTTGAAAGCTATTAATGTTTTTTTTCTTGAAGTTATAGAAATAAAAGCTATTCACTTTATGCTATTTCTATTTGATATTTATATTTTGTATAAAATTAGTAAAATGTTTGTTTCTAGTCTAACTCAAAAATTAGTATTTATTTTTCCATTTTTAAGTTCATTATATTTTATGCGGTACGCCTATATGCTGAGAATGTATAGCATCGGTATTTTCGCAGTGTGTAGCTCGTTCTACTTTTTTTTAAGGGGCATTCTTAAAAAAAATAAGTTCGCGTTAATTTTATCTTTTTTCATAGACATTGTTGCCTTATTTTTTGTTTATGGTTACATCTTATTTGTTCTCTTAAAATTTTTGTTTTTACTAATTGACTATAAATATAGTTTTGTGAAAGAAAAATCTTTTGTTGTTGTACTGTCATTACTTATTATTATTCCTTTTTGTCTATATATTTTAAAAGTAAATTTTGGTAATGTTTCTGCATATCATACTCATCTTGATTGGGTTAGGGTGCCCAATTTGTATGATTATGGTTTATCATTCCTGAGCCTAAGTGGTATAGGTTTTTTTAATTACTTTGAGTTATTGGAAGCTGACATTGTAAGCTTTGATAAATTTTTAGGCTGCGTGATTTCTTTTATGCTTTTAGTTTATTTGTATAAAAAGTCTAAGCTTATTATTTCAGATGGTAGAAAAAAACCAAGTTTTATACTGTTTTTTTTCTTTTTTTCTTCTCTAGTGATACTTTTACTACTTTTAATTTTTAACAACATTTTCAAGTTACATTTTTTTCATGTAAGACAGATGTTCCCACTCTCTATTTTTATTTCAGTTTTTTTGGGCTACAAATTGGCACTTTATAAAAATAAAAGATTGGTTTTGCTTATAATTACTTTTTTATCTGTAAACACTATGATTGGCTATAAAAATATTTTTTATCCAAAATTCTTTTTTCCAGAAAGAGATAATAATGAGTATGTACTTACTGATGAGTATGACTATAAAGCAATTTTTTATGTTTGTGGAGCAAAATCTACTTTAGAAGCTCAGGATAAATGTGCGACTAATAATATAGTTTTTGATATTAATGATTTTAATATACAAAATGAAGAGCACTTTTTTATTTCCCATGAAAAATATGAAGATAACAAAAATGCTGGAATGATTTGTAAAGAAAAATTTGGCGATTATTACAAGTGCTACTTTTCTAAAAGGTAATATGTTTGGTTTTCATACAAGATCTTGTAGTGATTAATGCTCTCTGATTCGTCAATATAACGATTTTTTTCCCAAATAAATATTTCATTTTCACCTAAAATATCATTTATTAGGTCTTTGGGATAATCTCTTCCTAGGATTTTAAGAGAGTAGAATATTGATTGGTCTAGCCAATTTCTACTCTGACTACTATAAAAATAATTTAAGAATTGAATGTTATGCTTATCTAACTCCGTTATTAAGGAAACTAGGTCTGTATATATTTCACTTGTTTGAATTGTAGAGTAATATTGGTTATGTGTTCCAAGTAATGACCAATCATTTATTTCAAGCTGTGTATATTTTTTTGATAGCGAAGCTTCTATGATAAAGAGTATAGATATGATAATGATTGGTGCTGTTTTTAGTAATCCACTATAAGAGTATTTCTTAAAATTGTTTATAGAAAAAATAAATGCTTTATATAGAGCACTTGAAAGTATTGGTATTAAAAATGTAAGGGGTATAACGAGATACCTTGTTGGGAACCACTCCATTGTTCCTAAAAATACTTGTAATATTAAAATCGCAATGAGATAGAATGGAAGTAGTAAATAGATGAGTTTTTCTAATTTAATTTTCTTTGATTTGTAGTAATCTTTGAGTGTAAAAAGAGTAAAAAAAACAAGTGGAAACGGTAAGAGTGGAATCAATTTATTTTTCCATGCAGCATATGAGAGTTGAAGATTAAAATACTCAGGGATTATTGAATTTTGAGCTACTTCATATTTTTCACTAAAAAACCTTAAGTAGTCTCCTCTATATGTACTATTTAGGTAAATCCAGTATAAAGGAAAAAAAAGTGTCCCCAAAATAGTTAGTATTTTTATTTTCAAATTTATTTTTTTTATAAAAATTAGTAACCAGAAGATCGGTAACAGAAACCAGGATTCATATCTGATTCCATGTGCAAAGTTTATGAAAAGTAAGAATAAGATTATTTTTTTT
>CAZUHV010000001.1:541935-549344 GCA_964620965.1 uncultured Pseudomonadales bacterium | reverse complement strand
TTTTTTTCCATAGCTAAAGTAAAGAAATATAGGGAAAAGACGGAAGCAAGGCTAAAGATCAGTGTTAGTATTCTTGGCGTAAATAACGAGTTGTCATATAATTCTAGAGCAGCAACGTACAATGAGAAGTGTAGTGGGAGCCATGTACCGCCATATTTATTGAACTTTAAATTTATCATTTTTTGTTCTACAGCTATGTTTACTCTAGAATATGCATCACCTTCAGCGATCATAGGTTTATAAATTTCTTTTATTCCAACTATGAAGAAAATCATTATTAATGAAAAAAGAAAAAGTAATTGGAAATTTTTTCTTATAAAATCAGTCATTTATATACCTTTCATAGTCTGAACTATATGTTCGATTTCATTTTCTGTTAACTCCGGATAGCAAGGTATAGAAAGGGTCTGCTTGAAGAACTTTTCAGCATTTGGTAGCATACCTTTTTTGTATCCGAGAAATTTCATTGATGGTTGCAAGTGAAGTGGAATAGGGTAATAAATGCCCGTTGATACCCCATTTTTTTCAAAGTATTCTTTAAGTTTTTTTCTATTTCTTGTTTGAAACGCAAAAACATATATAGAGGGAAGTGTATTCTTATCCCAGTACATTTGTTGTAGTCCTTTCAAAAAAAGTTCATTATTGTATTTTTTTGCTATTGAAAGTTTCACTTGAATCACTCTTTTTAGATCTGGAATTTTGTGGAGCAGTGCTACAGATTGAATATTGTCTATTAATTTGTTGTAAC
Source organism: uncultured Pseudomonadales bacterium (assembly GCA_964620965.1). GTDB lineage: Bacteria > Patescibacteriota > Microgenomatia > UBA1400 > PJMF01 > VFLK01. The sequence continues at coordinate 548,596 of CAZUHV010000001.1, read as the reverse complement.
CGTTTGTATGATGAACATACTTAGTCTGTTGATTTTTTATCCCATGATTAGCGAGCATTCTAATTTTTTTTGCAAGTTGAGCACTATTTGTTGTAATAATTCCTGCATTTCCGATTGCCCCTAGAGATTTAGAGGGATAGAGAGAAAAACATCCTACATCACCAAGCGATCCCACAGGTTTGTTTTTGTATAAGCTTCCATGCGCATGTGATGCATCCTCAATAATTTTGAGGTTATATTTTTTTGCGATTTTTTTAATTTCATCCATTTTGCATGGTATTCCGTAGAGGTGAACAAGCAGTATCGCTTTTGTATTTTTTGTTATAGCTTGTTCTATAAGTAAAGGATCAATATTTCCAGTTTTTGTTTCTACGTCTACAAAAACTGGTTTTGCTCCAACATGGATTATACAGTCTGAAGAAGCAGAAAAAGTGCATGGGGTTGTTATTACCTCGTCTTTTAGACCTAACCCCAAAGCTTTTAAAGCAAGAATCAATGAATCTGTACCTGAATGGACTCCAATAGCATATTTTGTTTGGCACAATTTTGCGAATGCTTTTTCAAATTTATCTGTATGTTCTCCATACGTAAAAGAATTATTTTTATAAACAAGTGTAATATCAGCAAGGATTTCTTTTTCTAACTTAGAGTTTGATTTTTTTAGATTAAATAAAGGAATGTTGTTCACAGTGAAATTTTATCACAGAATATTATTTATTTTTTGAGTTTTTCCAATACTTCTATGTCTTTAAAATAGGTGTATTTTGACTCTTTTTTTGATAAAAAAGAAAAAATAGCCAGATGTAATGGAGATTGTTTTTGTTTAATACTTATTTCTTTAATTTTTTCTTGGTTTACATATAGCAAAATATTGTCAAAAAGACGATCCCAGACCAAAGTGCCATTTGTTCCAATGAATATCATTGTTCTTTCTGCTCTAGGTTTGACCCAACTATAGTGAGCTTTTAAAGGCTTATTTCCAAAAGAGTAGACAACAGTTGCTTGATTAACTTTATTATGCAAAATTTTTTCGCTTAATACATGTTTGACCCACACAATATTCGTATCAAAAAAATATTTACCCAAATAGATGTCATGTATTGCGAGGTCATCAAAGACTGTAAGTTTAGGTTTATGTATTTTGATTGAGTGCCGAGTTGATTCAATGTATTTAAGTTCACCAATGATATTTTCCTCTAGTTTTTTCTTGATAATTTTCACATACGGATCATAAAGAAAAATGTAGTCAGTAAACAAAGATAGGTTATTTTCTTGGGCTATTTTCTCTAATTCTTTTACTTGCTTGGAAAATAAGCAAGTTGGTTTCTCAATGAAGATATTTTTAGAATTTAGTAGGCATTCCTTTGCTATGTCAAAGTGTGTTTCTTCTGGGGTTGCAACAAGTATATGCGTAATGCTTTTATCTTTGAGTACTGAGCTAAATGTAGTTAAGGAGACATCTAAATCAATATTTCCTTTTATTTTTGGATCGACAACTTGAATAGAAATTTTAGGAAAGCTTTTTCGAACTGTGTCAAAGATTTTTTTACCCCAATATCCGTATCCTATAAGTGCAATTTTATTGGGGAGGGTAATATCTTTTTTCATAGCAATTATGTTAGTATTATACTGTATGTCTTTTTCTCTGAAAAAAGTAAGCTTTTTGTTTTTATTTTCTGTTTTTCAGGTTTTACTAGTTTTTGTTTTTTCGACAAGTTATGAATTGCCTGTTTTAGCGGCATACATCTTAATGTTAGTAGTATTTTTCAGATTTTTTAAAATGAGGTTTACTTTAGATAAAAGAGTCTTTTATATTTTTATTTCAGTTGCTTTTTTTTCTGCCTTATCATTTTTCAATACAGTTAGTATTCCTTTAAGCATTCCATCATTTTTACATTTTCTTGCAGGTATTGTCATAATACTATTTTTTAGTAGTTTTAAAACTCAAAAGAATGTAAAAGTTTTTGAGCTAGTTTATACTTTTTTGGTTTTAGGAGTTGTTTTATCTTTACTTTTTTTAATTTCTCTTTTTTCCTCAAGTACTTTTGGTTTTTTGCCAACAATAAATACACTAACATTAACTTATGGACACAGTCATTTTGCAGCATACCTTTTGTTACTGATTCCTGCCGCCTGGTGGTTTTTTCTTTCAAACAAATTTCCTGAATTCAAATATAAACAGTCTGCATTAATACTATTTTATTTAGTGCTGTTTTTTACTTTTGGAAGGCTGGCGTTGATAATAGCATTTTTTCAGTTGCTATATATTAGCTTTTTTGCTTTTAAAAATAAGATGCTAGGAGTGCGAGCTAAAGGTATTTTACTATTTTTATTTTTTTCAATTTTTTTATTTTTTGGTTTTTTTCTTTCAGGGGTTGGCTGTTCAATACCAGAATTAAAGCCTCACTTATGTAAAGATTTTGCAACAGAACCAAGACCTCATTATTTTGGAACTGCAATCAGAGCAATTCAGTCAAGCTCAATAATAGGGTTTGGACCAGGTTCGTATGAGATTATTAGTAAGAGGTTTAATATTTTACCTAAATATAATTCAATTTATGCTCATAGTTTTTTTCTACATTTCTTTGCTGAGAATGGGCTAATTGCAGGATTTCTGTATAGTTTATTTTTTTTCACAGTAGTTTTTTTAATAGTGAAAAAACACAGAGGCATTTCTAAAACTTCTCCTTTAAGAATATATGACTTTTTAACGATTGGGTTTATCAGTATATTTTTTAATTCTTTTGCTGATTTTGATTGGAATATGTTTCCTACATTTCAAGTTTCACTAATCTACTTAGCTTTACTTTTACCTAGTGAAAGTAAAATTGATGTTTTTCCTGAAAAATTGCAGAAATTCATTTTTTATTTTATTTCATACATTATACTTTTTTTTGGTTTACTAGCTCTATCTTCGCAGGTCTTACTTTTTTTTAAGAATGAAAACTTTGCTTTTGATGTATACCCTTTTTTCTATCAAAAGTCGCGCCAATTTATTAAAAGTCAAGATTTTTCAGAACAAAGAAAAAACTACTTTTATGTTCTCTATAAGAATCATTTTGATTATGTAGTGATGCATATCGAAGATGCAACTACTCTCGATGAGAAAAGAAAATTATATGATCATGCAACTTTTTTGTATCCATGGAATACGACAAATGAAAATTATCTACAAGTTCTTCATGAAGTTGGAGACTATTATTCTTTAGCAAAGAACTCGTATCTTGCATTGAGCTATCTTGAAAAGACAGAAAAGTATGACTACCATTTTTACGATATTCGTAGCAAGGTTTTGGAGAAGTTATTAATTGCAGTTGAAGGAATTTTTGAAAGTGGTGATAAAAAGGAGGCACACTTTTATTTAAACTTCCTACTTGGATATTTTTATAATGTTAAATCAGAAGAAAGTTATAGATATCTTTATAATGATAACTTGTCAACAAATTTTGGTTGGCAAGAAAGGATATATTTATTGTTTCAAAAGGTAAAAGATGAAGATAGAGAGAGGTTCTATGATTTGATGAATAACTTGATGAATATGTATGAAAAAAGTGATACATCAAAACACTTTGAGTCTCCATATTTGGGAAGAGAAGTAGCTATTCTTTTGGCAGAGTCTGCAAATGAATCATATCTAAGCAAAAAATATGAAGAAGCATCTCGGTTTTATAATTTGGCACATAAGTATGATAGGTGGGTCTTTAATAACATAGACCCAAGTTTTCTAGTTTCTAACAGTACAGTAACTCCAGATTTTTGGATGTCTCTAACAATTCCGGGAGAAGACTATGTGAGGTATAGAGATACTGCACTCATTGAGCTTGATAAAACGCTTGAAAGAGAAAGGGCACAGAGTAATTTTGAACGAAGCGCCCAAATAGAAAAATTGATAGATCAATTCCAATATTAACTACCTAAATTATTTGAGAAATTTACTTCTATATATGGTATAGTCGAACTATGAAATCGGCTATTGTTACAGGAGCAGGTGGCTTTATTGGAAGCCACTTTGTTACTTATTTAAAGAATAAGGGATATGAGTTAGTTATTGGGATTGATGTAAAAAAACCGGAGTTTTCAAAATCAAGTGCTGATAAGTTTGTTATAGCTGATTTAAGAGATCTTAGCAAAGTAAAAAAGGCTTTTTCTAAAGTTGATGAAGTCTATATGTTTGCTGCAGATATGGGTGGAGTTGGATATATTCAGAAGGTGAATGCTCCTATCATTTCTAATAATGTACTAATCAATGTAAATACCATTAACGTTGCGCATGAATTAGGTATAAAAGATATCTTTTTTGCATCCTCTGCATGTGTGTATCCCCAAGAACTTCAAGAGAAAGTAAAAGTAACTGGTCTTAAGGAGTCTCTTGCTTTACCAGCACATCCAGACAGCCCTTATGGCTGGGAAAAGCTTTTTACAGAACAACTAGCAGCCGCATACAATAAAGACTATGGCATGCGAATTAGAGTAGCTCGTTTTCACAATATCTATGGTCCGGAGGGTACGTATGATGGTGGCAGGGAAAAAGCTCCTGCAGCGATTTGTAGGAAAGTTGCACTTGCAAAAAATACTATTTCAATTTGGGGAGATGGAAAACAGACTCGCTCTTTTTGTTATATAACTGATTGTTGTGATGGTGTATATAAACTGATGAAAGCTAAATTTTTCGAACCACTTAATATTGGATCAACAGAGTTAATTTCTATTAATGATATGGTAGATTTGGTTTCTGTTTTTGAAAATAAAAAATTACAAAAAAAACATGATCTTTCTCAACCACAAGGAGTAAGAGGGAGAAATTCTGACAACGAAAAAATTAAGAAAGTGCTTAATTGGGAGCCAAAAATTTCTTTAGAGACTGGTCTCAAAGAAACCTATTTTTGGATCAAAGATCAGTTAGGTAAATAGTTTTTTCAACAAATATTTGGGAACTTGAATGAGGTATCTTCTATAGAGTCTCTTTGGTTCTGAGACAAGTCTAAAAAGCCACTCAAGCCCGTTTTCTTTCATAAATTTTGGAGCAATTGGTTTATTTTTTGCAACAAAATCAAAAGCTGCCCCTACGCAAAAGAAGCTGGTTTTTGGAAGCTTTTCTTTCCATTTAGCTGCAAGTTCTACTTGTTTTGGAGAATTGAGGCCAATCCAGAGTATATTGACCTTATTTTTTTTGATTTTATCGATATATTCTTTTTCTTCTGCAGCAGTAAGTGGTCTAAATGGAGGAGCAATTTTTAGCACAATGTTGATTTTTGGAGCAAACTTTTTTATTTCTAATTCTAGTTTTTCAAGATTTTCTTTTGTAGTTCCATATAAACAGTGTTTATATTTTTCCCCTTGTGTTTGTTTTAAGATATCATACGTAAGGTCTGGTCCATAAACTCTTTCGATATTTTTTTTGAGTTTAAATTTGCTATACCAAACAAGTGGCATACCATCTGTAGTGATGATATCTACTTTTTGGTATAGTTTTTTTGTTTGAGAGTTTTCGGAAACAGAATAAAGGTCATTTAGAGAACAAGGTAATAATATGAAGTTTTTTTTTAGTGTGATTTTTCTAAGTATCTCTATTATTACATTATTGTAACTACCAACAGTAAAAGCTAGAGATTCAATTGTAATGTCATATATTTTTGATCTTATTTTTTCATTTTTTTTATCAGTATCATTCAAAAACATTTGAAAAATTGTTTGTACTATTAATTTTATTTCTTTGACTAAGGAGTTAATTTGTATTGTCTTGTATTCTAGTCTCTTCCATTTTTCCAATGATTGATGCCTTTCTGGGGAAATAGCCCAATATGACAGTATTCCTGGACGAACAGAGTATCTAAAGTTCCAAGTGTCATCTAGTTTTTGAGCTTCATTTAATGGAAGTGGACGAGGTCCAATAAAACTCATTTCACCCTTTAATATATTTACTATCTGTGGAATTTCATCTAGGCCTAAGTTTGAAAGAGTTTTTCCAATTCCTATGAATCTTGGGTCATTTTTGATTTTAAACATTGGAAACGGAGCTTCATTATTTTTATATAAGGATTTTTTTAATTTTTCCGCGTCACCTCTCATTGTTTTTAACTTGAACATAGTAAAGCTATTTTTATTTTTTCCCATCCTTCTTTGTCTAAAGATAACAGGAGTTCCTAAATTCATTTTCAAGAAAGGATAGACGAGTAAGAAAAGTGGAAAAAACAAAAGTAACAATATGAAAGCAAGAGTAAAATCAAAGAGTCTTTTTTTTAGAGAGTTCTGGTATTGAATACTTGTCATCACAAAATGTATCTATATGTATCGAAAATATCAATTTGATTGTAGTTTTCAATAACTATTTTTACAAGAGAAAAAATAATTAAAACTCAATCTCATTTTTCCCAAGCTGATGAGAAATCCAGAAGCTCCAAAGACCAGAAATGATAAAGAATAGACCTCCAAATACCAAAGCTAGTGTTGTGCCGATAGAACCTGAAACTGGGACGCCAGAATCGGTTGCAGGAACAGTTGTTCGACCAGAGTCTGTAGCTGCAGAATCAGTTGCGGTAGCGGATTGGCTAGCGGTTGCCGATTGAGTCGCAGTGGCAGATTGAGTTGCTGGAGTTGCAGTTGGGGCTGGGTAAGGGTTTCCAGAACCATATGGCTGAGCTTGAGCAAGTTGTTGTGCTGG
>CAZUHV010000001.1:511605-541835 GCA_964620965.1 uncultured Pseudomonadales bacterium | reverse complement strand
CTGGGTAAGGGTTTCCAGAACCATATGGCTGAGCTTGAGCAAGTTGTTGTGCTGGGGCTTCAACAGTAAAGTCTACAGTTCTAGAAACAGTTTGATTTGTGTTAGGGTCGGTATAAGAATAGGTTACAGTATGAGGACCTGGTTCAAGTATTTTTGAAAGGGCTGCGATGTCAAGGCTAAAGTTTCCATCAGCATCTGCGGTAACATATTCTTGAATGTTAGTTTCAGAATGAACTTCAATTGTAACAGTTACACCTGGAGCTGCCTTTCCAGTAATAGTTGGCTGTCCAGTGGTAACTTCTTTTGGCGTTTCATCTTCTAAATTGAGGACTGTTACTTGAGTAGTTTGAGAAGTCTCTGGAACTTCACTCAGCACAGCTTCTCTACTTGCAGCAACGCTTTCAGCAGAGTAATTTTCATCATACATACCTGCGGAGGTTGTAGCTACTTTAGTTTCTGGCTCAATTGTTGGTTTAGGGGTTGCTTCTGGAGTAGGCTCAACTGTTGGTTCTGGGGTTGGTGTAGCAGATTCTGGTGGAGTAGTGACGGTAGTTTGTGGAACTCCTTGTCCAAAAGTGAGTGTCGGAACAGGCTGAGCATCAGCAACGGTAGTGCTCAAAGAGAGTGTTTCTGTCGGGAGAGCCCCTTGTACTCCGATAATAATACTATCGGTATCGTTGATTGTTGCATAGGCAGTACCGTCTTTTGTTCTCGCATTGGAAAGTGGAACAGCCCAGCTTCCTGATGCTTTCACTAAAGAAGACATTTCACCAGCATTACTTAGAGCAATGTATACAACAGCTCCGTCAGCTGGACTACCTGCTTGAGTGCTGACACTTCCATAAATCGTTTTTGCAGCAGCAGGAGCTCCATTTCGAGCAGTTGTTTTTATTGTAAACGGCTGGCCGTTGTTATCGAACTTGCCATTTGAACCAGTTCCGAGTGTGTAGTAATAGGTAGTCGTTGGTTGGAGACCCCGTACTGTAATGTGGTGCATTTGGTAGTCAGAAACAGTTCCAGAAAGTTGGTCTCGGTCATCGCTTGCTTGAGATTTAATTTCGTTGGCTTGAGTTCCGTATTTCACAAATCCCGGTGTTTTTTCATCGGTTAAAAATGAAACTGTAAAGCTGTTATCAGTAACATTAGTTACCTTTATTTTTGTTGGGGTAGTAGCAGGAGTTGCTCTTGGAGCGAATACGCCTGGACCATCTCCCAAGAAAAAGATTCCGGCAACAAGTGCAATAACCAAAACAAACATACCAATCAACGTTGGAATTCGTTTGTCTAAGAGTTTCTTTGGTATTGCAGGCTTTTTCATATTTTTCTACACAAAACAAATGGCATTCCATTTATGCCTACTATAACTGTAATGAAAAAAAGTCGAGAAATCAACGCAAATAAAACACGAATGCTGTAGTGAAAAATTAGAATTCATTTGTCTGAGCTGGAGGCGGTGTAGCTGGTACTTCTGTTGGGGCAGCTGACTCTTGAGGAGCTAGTAAGGATGATCCAGGTTGTTCTGTTCCTGTAGTTTCTTGTGTATCAAATTGATCTTGTAGGAGTGAACCACTTGTTCTTGGTTCTGGAGTGGATTCTGGTTCAAGATCATCTATAGTTACCTCAATCGGAACAACACGCTCTGTTTTTCCATCTCTACTCAAAAGTACTTTAAAGATTGTAAAAGCAGAAAGTTCATCCTGAGAGTATTCTTTTTTTTGTGAAATAACATCAAAAACATCTGTATCAATAACTGGGGTTAATGGTTTTGAAAGTTTTTGTAGTTCTGGGCTAATTTTTTTGGTTGTTTGTGAAGATATTAAAGAAATAATGATCCAAAATAGCAAAGAGACAAAGAGCAAAATCATTATCGTCAAGAATTGCTTGTTCTGTTGCAGTTTTTTAATGTCTTTTTTTATTGTTTGTTCGGTTTTCATTTCTCGGCAGTTTTCGAAGTTGTATCTTTTATACCAAAGTATGGTGTAGCGATTGTGATATTGGCACTGAGTTTTTTGTTACCTCTATCTTCTTGAAGCGCAAACACAACAGACTCAATAATGTAGCTTTTTCTTGAGTTTCTCAAGGTCTCAACAAACTCTCTAATAGAAAGGTAGTCTCCAGTAATATTCACGGAAATGCTAACATTTTCTTTTGATTTTTGTGTAAATAACACTACATCTTTAGAATTTTCTGGCAGTTCTGCAATGCTTAAGTTATTGATCACAACCTTTGAATCTGCGGCAACTTTTTCGATAATTTTTGTGCTCAAGATAATTTCTGGTTGCTCAGGAATTGCTGAGTCTAAAAGATACAACTGGTCTTCAACATTGAGATACTGGTTTTGTGCAGTTTGTAAGGAAGCAATTTTTTTTGTTAGAGATTCATCAAGCTCTGTTTTTGTTTCGATTTCCTTGAGCAAATCAGACATGGTAACAATTGTTGGTCGTATTGCAAATGCTCCTAAAAATATGACAAGACCAACTGTCAAAAATAACTCCATAGAGGCTTTTGCCACAGGATTTGCATAGAAATGATTTAATGCAGATGCAAGTTCTCGCTTCTTTTTTTCTGTACTCACTATTTGTTGTGTGTTTTCTGCCATGTTATAAACCTTGTGTTCTGTCAAGCAAATCTACTTTTTCTTCGTTCTTATCAGATGCTTGGACCTTTTGAATGATTTTTGTATCAGCGGTAATCGAAAACTCAATACTTCCTTTTTCGTCTTCACTTGATTGAACTTCACCAATATTAATATTGAAGAAATCAGAAGAAAGTTGAAGATTATTGACAAGGATATTAAACGAATTCTGCGAGTATGTTCTTCCGGAAATAGTGACTGAAGTTGGTCTAACTGCAAGCTCGGTTAATAGTATTCCATCTGGTACAACAGCACTGAGGTTTGCAAAAGTATCGACCATGTTGGTTTCTTGTTCTGTTTGTTTATATTGGGTAATTTTTTCTTGAACGGTTCTAAAGCTTTCTTCAAGATCCCCGTATGCCAAAATAATTTGACGTTTTTTTTCGATTGCACTATTGAGATCGGTAACTTTTCTGTCGAGAGTAAAACGAGTAATAAAACTGATAATAACAACCAGTTCAGTGAAAATAACAATATATCTTCCAGCAGAGAGTGCCCAACGCAGAACTTTTCCAAAAATAGTAGAAAAAAACGGATCTTTAGGCAGCAGATTGATATTTACTCGGGCAGTTTTTTGCATGTATCTATTCATTCTACTAAAAAATTGGCAGAACACCAAGTAGATCAGACACGTTCATTATCAACGGAAGTTTCAACCATAAATTCTTGTGTAGTGCCAATCGTAGCTTTCCATTTTTCTGAAAAGCTTCTTAAAGTTCTAGTAACCAATTCTAATTCTTTAATTTCAAAGAGTGCCGCAAAGTAAATGTAAACAAGGCCACCAATTGTACCGGTAGTTACAGTGAGCCCGATAAGTTCGATTGTTTTCGTGGTGTCAAAAATTAGTTCGTCAAAGATTCTAAATGGCAAATATAAAAACACTGCCATAAAAAAACTTGCTAACAGCATTTTTAGTTGTGGGATAAGCATTTGTTTGCTGACAAATTTTGGAACAACTCTATTAAGCATGAAGATAAAAAGAAGTAGTTCTATGCCAAAACTAACCGCTCCAGTAACTGCAAGTCCAATAACTCCATAAGAGGTGAAATTCACTACATAGTACGCAGATATTAGGTACACAGAAGTGAAAATCAAAGAAATAACGAGAGGAGTATGTGTATCTTTAAGTGCATGAAAACTTCTTACAAGCAACTGAACCATAGCCTGAGCAGTTATAGAAATAGCAAGAATTGCAAGGATTTTTCCTGTAGTAACAGTTGAGGTCCAACTAAAGTTAGAAGTACCAAAAGCGAGACGAACAATAGGAATTCTGAGGATTAACAAAAGTACAGAAGTTGGCATAGCTAAAAATGAGATTTGATGTAACGACTGTAGTGTCAGATCCCGAAATTTTGAAACTTCTTCTTTTTTAGAGTATTGAGATAAAAATGGAAGCGCAGCTTGGCTTAAAGGTACCCCAAACATTCTGATTGGAAAGGTTGAAAGATAGGTTGCATAAGAAATATATAAAAAGCTCAGTTGGCCAATGGAAGTTGCAAAGTATGCGATAGCAAGCGTTTGGATTTGGGCAATTCCTATTGTTAGAAATCTTGCTGGAGAAAGCAAAAATAGTTTTTTGACGCCAGGAAATCTAAAGTCTAACGAAAAAGTTGGTTTAAATCCGAGTTTTAGAACAAGTGGTATTTGCACAATCATGTGTAAAAATGCGCCTAACACAACGCCAATTCCCGCAGAATAAATACCAAATGTTCCAGAAAATAGCACTATGCCCAAAATAATTCCAAGATTGTAGATAATTGGGGCAAGGCTAGGAATAATGAACCTTTTATATGATTGTAAAATTCCAGTCATAATGTTTGAAACTGTGAAGAAGATTTGAGCAAGTAACATTACTCTGGTTAGGTTGATAACTATAGTAAGTTGTTCTGCCGAAAGTTTGTCTCCAATACGCATAAGGGTAAGTGGTTCTGCAAAAACAAAAATTACAATACTTAGTGCGGTAAAACCAAGAAGCAGAAGATTGAGGACGATGCCTCCCATTTTGAATGCGGTTGCATCATCATTATTTTTTTTAAGTGACAGAAAAATTGGAATAAATGAAGCTGAAAGCGCGCCAAATACTAGCAGTTGGAATAATAGATCTGGGATTTGAAATGCAAGTGTCCATGCAGTAACAATTTCTTCGCTAAAAAAACTCAGGACAGTGCGTGTCCTAACAAACCCAAACAAGACAGAAAATGCATTTGCCATAGCAATTACAGCAGCTGCTGAGTTAATGCTGGTCTGCTGTTTTTCGAGCCATTTTGTATTATTGGCTAGTAGTTTTGCTATAGAAATTTTACTAAATGCAAACATGTGTACCAATTATAGATTAAATCTGGTATAATTCCTTCTCTGATCTATAATATAGTAGTTTAGAAGGAATGTAAATTATGCCATTGTTGCAAAATGCAAAAAAAGCTCTCAGAGTTAGCAAGAGAAATGCTACTGTTAATTCTAGAGTTAGATCAATCGTAAAAACTATGGTCGACAAAGTTAAAAAGTCACCAACTGCAGAAAATTTAAGATCTGCTTATTCAGCTGTTGATTCTGCTGTCAAGAAAAACTTAATGCACAAAAACAAAGCTGCAAGAGTTAAATCTCAACTAAGCAAGCTTGCAAAACCAGAAAAAGTTGAAAAAGTCGCTGTTAAAAAAGCAGCAAAAGCAGCTCCAGCTAAAAAAGCTGCAGCAAAACCAACAAAAACAGCTACAAAAAAGGTAGCAGCAAAAAAAACTGCTAAGAAATAATGTCTACCCAGAAGGATTTTAATTCTTCTATTCGCAATTTTTCTATTATTGCGCATATCGATCACGGTAAAACTACTTTGACCGATGCCTTTTTGCGTCTTACACATACTGTTGATGACCTTAATTCTCAAGAAAGAATTATGGATAGTAATCCTATCGAACAAGAAAGAGGGATTACTATTAAACTTGCTCCTGCCAGAATGGAGTTTGTAAGCAAAAAACATAATGGAGAGACTTTCATTCTTAACTTAATTGATACTCCAGGACATGTAGATTTTGGATATGAAGTAAGTCGTTCTTTAGCAGCTTGCGAGGGCGTACTTTTAGTAGTCGACGCAACGCAAGGAATTCAAGCTCAAACGCTTTCAAATTTTGAACAAGCACGAGCGCTTGGGTTAGTTGTTATTCCAGTTATGAATAAAATTGATCTCCCTTCGTCAGAACCAGAGAGAGTTGCTCTAGAAATTATGGAGCTGTGTGACTGTAATGAAGAAGATATCATTATGGTGAGTGCTAAAACAGGAGAGAATGTTGAAGCAGTTTTAGAAACAATTATTGAAAAAGTTCCACCTCCAACAGGCTCTTGGGAAAATGACTTACGTGCACTTTTAATTACTTCTCATTTTGATATTCATCGTGGTGCTATTGCTCTTGTTCGTGTTGTTGATGGTGTTGTGAAGAGAGAAAAAATTGGATTTACCAGCTCAAAGGCAAGTTTTGTTCCAGTTGAGATTGGTGTTTTTGCTCCCTTAATGCAACCAAGACAAGAAATTAGAGCAGGAGAAGTTGGGTACATTGCAACAGGTTTAAAAGATATTAAGTCGCTCAAAATTGGGGATACTTTAACTTCTTTTGCTAAAAGAGAAAAAGTACAGCCTCTTCCAGGCTACAAAGAGCCACTTCCAATGGTGTTTATGGAAATTTATCCAACAGATCCAGCAGAGTTTACCTTTTTGCAAGATGCAATGGAAAAGCTTTCTTTAAGAGATGCTGCGTTGCAGTTTTCTGGTACACATTCACAAGCACTTGGTTCTGGTTTACGAGTTGGATTTTTGGGAATATTACATGCAGAGATAGTGTTAGAACGCTTACAAAGAGAGTTTGATCTAGATCTAATTGCCACTGTTCCTTCTGTTACCTATCAAGTAACGATGCAAAATGGTGAAGAAATGATAGTGCAAACTCCATCAGAAATGCCAGATCCTTCGTTAATTAAAGAAACTAGAGAACCAATTACTAGAGTTAAAATATTAGCTCCTCAAGAGCAAATGAGCTCTATTATTGACCTTTGTAGAGAAAGACGTGGGGAGTTTGTAGAAAGTATGCATGTTGGAAACAGGGTTAGTATTGTTTGTACTGTGCCGCTTGCAGAACTGATTACCGATTTTCATGATACTTTAAAATCATTAAGCTCTGGATATGCTTCAATGGAATACGAACTTATTGGTTTTGTTCCAGTAGAAGCTGTTAAAATTACCATTTTATTAAACAGAGAACCAGTTGATTCGCTTAGTTTTATTACGGTAAGAGAAAAAGCTGAGGCAGAAGGCCGAAGAGTTGTAGCAAAACTAAAAGATGTTGTTCCAAGACAAATGTTTGAGCTTCCAATTCAAGCTGCAGTTGGGGGAACAGTTGTTGCCCGCGAAACTGTAAAAGCATTCAGAAAAGATGTTACTGCAAAACTCTATGGTGGAGATGTTACCAGACGTAAAAAACTATTAGCAAAACAAGCTAAAGGTAAAAAACGTATGAAGAAGTTTGGTAAAGTTGAACTCAACCAAGATGCCTTTATGGCGGTGTTGAAGCGGTAAAAAAGTACAGCTACTTGTTATATTGCTGATTTTTCACAATAATGAGATTCAGAGATATTTCTATGCAAGCTGAAAGTTTAAGTCTCCCAACAAATCCTGAAAATTTTTCACCAGATGAAAGGTTGAGATTCTGGAAACAAAAGGCAGTCGAATTATACAAATTCTGTTTAGAACAAAATATTCCAATAATTTTTAGAGGTAGTCTTCATGCAGAAGCTTTGAAAACTGGCTTTCTTAAAGATGGTTATAAAGAAGAAAAAAAACAATGGAGAGATATAGATATTTATTTGCCAGTAGAAAATTTAGATAGAGATTTAGTGAAAACTTTAGAAGAGATTAGTTATCCAATTCCAATAGGTCTTAGTGGGAATGGAATTATTCAGTTAATAGATGATTCATACTTTTTAACATACAAAGATGTAAGTGTGCCTTTAGAGAAACGATTGCTGAATTCATGTTATTTAGAAGTGAACGGAGTAGCTTTACCCTTTTTTGATCCTCAGGTGCATTTCCATTTATTTGGAACTATTGGTTTTGCAAATAGGCGCAGAGATATCGGAAAAAAACAGTTGTATAAGGCTGCAAAATCACCTTATAAGGAGCTTTCTGAGGCTGAATATAGAGAACTTTTTTTACCTTTTAAAAAATATAGATTAATGAGAGCAAAAAGGTATCCAATAGAGACTTTACTACATAAAGTTAGAGGAAATATTCCTGTACCAAAAAATATGTTAATAAGAAAAATAAGTAAGAAGTTATTTTCTGTTATAGATAGAAAATAGTTATATATAAAAATATTGTTTTAAAATGTCTGAAAAATTTTTACCACTAGCTTTGAGTAGATTAGAAATAACAGAAAAGGGTGGATCTGGTAGAGAAGCAAGGGTTAGACAAGCCTTTTTGGGTTTAAAGGAACGGTTTTTTGCTGTAAAGGAATATAAACAAGATGATTTAGTAAGTTTAGAAAGATTGGGTGGGGAAATTTTAGATGATATAGCAGAATTCAATTCTTTAGGAAGTACAGCTATTCCAAATACTTCATTGATAATTGCTAATCATCCTGAAACTGGTGAGCCAACATTGTATGCAATACAAGATTGGGCAGATAAAGGGACTCTTAAAGAGAAAAGTTATAAAGAAATTCTAGACTCAAAAAGGCTAAAAGTAAGTTTAGGCAGGTTACTAATTCAAATATGTGAATATTTTGATTTATATGGCAAAATGCCAGATGCCATTGGCGCAAGCGGATTAAGAATAGGTGGTTTAAGAATCCCAGCTATTCAGAATTTATTTCCATTCTTATCTGAAAACATTGCCATTTCTAATGAAGACGAGGCACTTTTTATAGATCCACATGTTAACAGAAAATTCTCTGGTTTACCTTATGAATTAAGAGCAAATTTACAGTATTGGTCTTTTAAAATATTTTCTTCTTTTTTACTCAGGCATACTGAATCGAGGTCAATAGATCCCATTACTGTAACAGAGAAAAGGATAAAAGATTTTTTAATAGAAACACCGGTTCAACAAATTGGACCAGATGACTCTGATCTTGAAGAAAATGAAAAATTTGGTAAAGGCAGAAATATATTGGTTGTGACAGAATCATTTGGGGGAACACATGGGGTTTCTTATTCAGTTCGTAATTGTCTTAGATATCTAAAGCTAAACGGTTTTAATCCAGTATTATTTACATCTGGTTCTGAAGATAAAACTTATGATGATAGCGAGTTAGGGCAAATTAATATTATTGGTGGAAAACGAACTCCAGGAGGAGACAGAGAAATTTCTCTTGGCATTAGGAAAGTCAATAATCTTCTTTCTAAAAAAAACTATTCTGCAGCAATTGTTTTTAATCCTGCCTTTTTAGGCTTACAACTACTTCCATTGTTTAAAAAAAATGATATACCAATTATATCTACTGATGAAACGAGAATTGGTAAATATTTACGTTACGAATTACCAGGAAAAATCGGTGTTTTGGCTCAGAAGGTTTTTGAGATGCAAGGTATTAAGGTGAAAAAAGCAATTTCTAGATATTCTGAGGCAATCGTAGTTCCTTCTCAATCATATGGTGAGAGGTTGAAAAAAAGAGGTTTAAACAAGGTAGAAGTAATTAGTAAAACAGCTAATATGTCAAAAGAAGATTTTTCAATACAAGGTTCGAAGGAATTGAAAGAACTAATAGCACCAAATGGAGAAAAAATCCTAATTTTTGTAGGAAAAGTTTCTAGAGTGAAGAATCTAGATTTTTTATCTCGTGTCTGCAATTTACTAGACAGAAGTACATTACAATATAAACTACTTATTGTTGGGCACAATGAAAATCAAAAAGAACTCAATAGAATTAAAGGGTTATTTAATAGGAATAATGTGTTTTTTGTCGGCAATCAACATGGAACGAGATTAGCTCAGATATATAAGGCTGCCGATTTATTCGTCTCTCCCTCAGCTTCAGAAACTTTAGGATTAACAACAATTGAGGCTCAGCTTTTCGGTTTGCCAGCTATAGTTTCAGATCACATCGGCAGTGTAGACGTAGTACGCAATGGGGTCACTGGTTTAAATTTACCAGTAGAAAAACAAGGAGATTCTAAAAAATGGATGGAAGAGATCATTAAGATCCTTACCGACGATGAAAAAAGGAAAAAAATGGGTGATGCAGCAAAATTACAAGAATATACAAGTTGGAAGACTCATTTTAGAAATATGCTTCAAATAGTGGGTATATAAAATTTTTTGTAAGCTGATTTTTTTGCCCATATATTTCAATTCTGCGAAGTGCTACATTGTGAATACATGCAAATTGTCATAGGACTTGTCGGCCCAATTGCCAGTGGAAAAGGAACAATTAGTGAGTATTTAAAATCTCAGGGTTTTACGTACTTCTCGTTGTCCAATGTTGTTCGTGAAGAAACCCAAGCTCGAGGTCTTGAGATGACCCGTGAGAATCTCCAAAATGTTGGAAATGATTTAAGAGAACGTTTTGGTGGTTCAGTTTTGGTTGATAAGCTTGCAGAGAGAATTAAAAAAGAAGATTTTGTCGTTATAGATGGAATCAGAAATCCAGAAGAAATTTATGCACTTAAAAATAATTTTAATGGAAAAATTGTAAACATTTCTGCATACAAAAACCGCCGTATTGAGCGTTATCTTGAACGCGCAAAAGTAAGAGGCGAAGATGACGCTTCACTTTCTAGTTTTAAGAAGATAGATGCAAGAGATTTAGGACAGGGAGAGTCAGAGTCTGGCCAACAAGTGCAAGCGTGTATAGATTTAGCAGACTTCACACTTAAAAATAATGGAACAATAGATGATTTTCATGCGGAATGCAAAGAAATGCTTGATAACTTTTTTTTTGAAAGCCATAAGATGAGTTTTGCAGAAGTAGCTTTGTCTCTTTCTCGGGTTGAGTAGTTTTTAGAGATGTTATAATAGAGTTGTTATGCCACACAGTAAACATAAAAAATCGGATTCTCAAACAGAAAGTATGGGAACAACAGCCCCAGAAAAAACGGGTCCACGAAGATCTGTTGATGAGTATTCCGAAGTAATGAGGAATGAAACTCCAACAGATAATTGTTTTGCGGCATTTGTTCCAAAACCAAGAAAAATTTCTTTAGACATCCTAGCAAAAGATGAACAAATTATTCTTGTTTTAAGACAGCATCCAATTACACAAGCGAAGTGGATTTTTGCTGTTATAGGAATGTTATTACTTCCAGCATTGTTTTCTACTGCAGGAATTTTCGATTTTCTTCCTGGCAGGTATCAGTTTGCTGCTGGTTTAGGTTGGTACTTACTCACCTTTGGTTTGGTTGTCGAATCATTTCTTAAATGGTTTTATAGAGTGTATATCATCACAGACGAGCGTCTTATTGATGTAGACTTTCTTTCTATGATGTACAAGGATGTTTCTACAACTAAACTTGATAAGATTGAAGATATTACCTCTATGAATGCAGGATTTTTAGGTTCTATGATTGATTATGGAACTGTTATTGTTCAAACAGCAGCAACAAAACAAGAAATTCAGTTTGAAAGTGTTCCACATCCATCAAAAGTAACATCATTGCTAAATGACTTAATTCTTGAAGAAGAACTAGAAAAATATGAAGGGAGGGTGAACTAATGCCATTTTTTACGCTCATTGCGGGTTCTGGTTTATTAGGTGAAAACCTTCCAAGTGTAGATACAGCAATACTTTTTGGTGTTAAAACAATGTTTATCATTGCAGGGGTGCTTTATTTTCTATTTGCAATTCTTGTTTCAAGACAAATTTCTATTATGAGTAGTACTGTTGGTACAACAGCGTCTGCAAGTATTAAGCTTCTTGGTTTTGTGCATTTAATTATCTCTGTAGTTGTTTTGATGTACTTTATTATAGTTTTGTAGGTTTTTTTTTCGAAACTTGTGATAAAATTTTCATAATGCTTCGTTTGAAGGTTACCCCAGTTGTTGGGTTGCCACAGTTTACCGGTTGGTCGCAGGTGGCAGAAAGTAGCGTTTCTGTCAGTGTTCGGTTGATCTTTGTTTACTCTATTTCAGGCAAACATGCTGGGAACGTGGGTAGAGATATCAATGAAAAGATTTCTGATTTTTATTTTTATGATGTCGAACAGTTTCATGATTTTTTGAGTCAACTGATACAGTTTGTTCATTCTAATGAATGTAAAATTTATTTTTCTTGTGCTGCATTAAGCAAAACAAAGAGTGTTTTTGCAACGTATGGAGGAACGGTATTTCTAAAAAGAGGAGAAAAATCAGGAAAAATTATAACAAGCGAGTTCGAAATAAAACTGATTGAAGGCAATTATGTTGAAACTGACACGTTCGTTTTAACAACTTTGCAAGCAGATCAATTTTTAAATGAAGTGCAGTTAAAATTTCAGCAAGGATATGACACGGATGTGATAATTACTTCTGTTGTTCCTGGTCTTCATGCACAAGAAGATTCTTCACTTTCAGCATTGGTATTTATAAGTAAAGATGACCAAGATACTCAGTCAAACAAAAGAAATCAAGTAGATGAAGAACCGGTGTTTCAAGTTGAAGAAGAGTTAGAAACAATACCTGTTGAAGACGAACTTGTTGATGTTGAGCTTGGTGAACATGAATCAGAAAAATTGGCTGATGTTCAATTTGAAGTTGATTTTGCAAAACCTCCAGAAAAAGCAGTTACGGTATTTAATAAAGTAAAGACAGTTTTGTTTCTTCTTTTGAAACGTTCACAGAGCTTATTTTTTTTGCTTTTCCTTTTTTTAAAGAAAGTTTTTGTTAAAATTGTTAATTTTTTAAAGAGAGTTGATATGCAAGCATTTTTGCAGTCAATAAAAAATATAAAAACCGATGGAATTGGTTCTCTTTTTAAACAAAAGAAGCAGTATATGTTAGATGCTAGACCCACGAAAAAAGGAGTATGGAAGTTTCTTGTAGTTGTGGTGGTCATTTTGTTGTTACTTGGTTTTGTTGGATTTATTAGTTACTCACGCAATAAAGAAAGAGAACGAGTGCAGCTTTTACTAGATCCAATTGAGAGTTCTGTAGTAGACGCACAATCAAAATTTGTCGAAGACCCTATTACTACACGTGAAGTTATTGCTCAAGCAATTGAAAAAATCGAAGTTTTAGAAAAAGGAAATGAGAAAAGTTCTGCTATAGGTTTACTACAAGAAAAAAAGACAAGCTGGAACCAATATCTTGAATCAATTTCTGGAAGTGAAGAGCTACAAGAGTTAGACATATTTTATGACTTGCGACTCGTAAAATCTGATTTTATTGCTTCTGGTATTGATAGTGATGAAAATACGATTTTGGTATATGACAAAGATATGAAGCAGGTGCTTCTTTTGGATCAATCTTCTAAAAAAGTTTTTGTGAGAGATTTTTCGGATAAGGAAACAATGACAGATATGGTTTTACAGGGACAAACTGTGTTTGCGTTAGTTGATGGAATTTACAAATTTCCAGTAAGTTTTGATGGAGAAACAGAAGCAACAGAAGTCAGGGAACTTGGGGATTCAAATAGAAATGCAACGCTAATAGAGGCCTATGATAGATTTGTATATGTTGTTAATCCAGAAAAAAGAAATGTTTATAGGTACTCAGAAAGTGAAGATGGGTATTCTGACCCAGTCGGGTGGATGAAGTCAGCAACTGGTTTGAAATACGAAGAAATTCGATCTATTGCAGTTGATGGGGATGTATGGTTGACGACAAGTGATGGCCAGTTAAAGAAGTTTACCTCTGGCAGGGAAGAATCGCTAACTCTGAGGGGCCTTGAAGTGCCATTCACTCAAGACATTTATGTATATACGAATGAAGATTTAGAAAATGTATATGTTTTGGATCCCGCAAATAATAGAATTGTCTTTTTTAGCAAAACAGGAGATTTTATCCAAGAATTCAAATCAGTTTCTTTAGGGGCTGCAAGTGGGCTCACAGTGAGTGAATCTTTAGGAAAGATTTTTGTTGTGAGTGGTTCCATAATTTATGGAATAAATCTGTAATAGCCTGGTATAATAAAAGGCATGATTCTCTTAACGAATAAAAAGGCTACTCACGAATATGAGATAGAAAAAACCTACAGTGCTGGGATTGTTTTAAGTGGTCCAGAGGTTAAGAGTTTGAGAAATAAGAGTGGTAGTTTAAATGGTAGTTTTATAAAAACTATTGGAAACGAGCTTTTTTTAATAAATGCTCAGATCACTCCATACAAATTTTCAGATAACACAGACTATGATCCCAAACGAACTCGAAAACTATTGGTTCGCAGAAAAGAAATAACTGCTCTCAGTAGCGCGTTAGAGCAAAAAGGAAGAACTCTTGTTCCTCTAAAATTTGAGCTACTTGGAAATAAAATTAAATTGCAGTTTGGGCTTGGGAGAGGTTTAAAACTTCATGACAAGAGAGCAAAGCTGAAAAAAAGAACAGTCGAGCGTGATATTCAGCGAGCACTGAAAGACACTAGACTTTCTGTATAAAAATTCTCTATAATGGGTATAGTAGTGAAATTTACAAAGGAGTAAATACTAGTATGCCAAAAAGAATGTTCTGGCCTGTAGCAATGTTGGTAGTTGGTGCAATTCTTATTGCAACAAGATTAGGTTTATTACCTGCACAACTTTGGAATTTATGGCCAATTGTTTTAATCGTTGTTGGTTTAGGAGGTTTACTTATTTCTGATACAGAAGAATGGGATACTCAATCTGCTGCTAAGAAAACAACAAGTACTTCAACCAAAAAAACTGCTAAGAAAAAAACAACTCGACGTAAAAAATAAGTAAAAGTCTGCTAGAATACGAGTTGCATGTCTAAGTCAGCTTATTTTCAGATAGCTATTGATGGTCCTGTTGCCGCAGGAAAAGGTACAGTTTCTCGTCTTGTCGCTGAGCGACTGAATTTTTTATATGTTGATACAGGAGCAATGTATAGAGTAACTGCATACCTAGCTTTGCAGCATGCAATTGAATACTCTGATATCGAAGGGTTAGTTGCAATTCTTAAAAAAACAAAAATTGAGATGAGTAATCCAACTCCAGAAGAGCTTGATGGCCGTTTGACTACAGTTTTAGTAGATGGAGATGACGTTTCTTGGAAAATCAGAACAGAGGCGGTTGGAAATGGGGCATCTCAGGTTGCTCAACTAAAAGCCGTTCGTGAAATTCTTGTAGAAAAACAGCAAGAAATCGCTGCATCTCAGAATGTCGTTATGGAAGGCAGAGATATTACCTATAGAGTACTTCCTCATGCACAATTAAAAATTTATTTAACTGGTAAAGATTTTGTTCGCGCAAATAGAAGACATTTACAGCTTCAAAGCAGGGGTGTGGATGTTACTTTTAATGAGGTATTTTTAGATTTAAAAGAACGAGATACACTAGATATGAATAGAGAGGCAGATCCACTGCAGATAGTGGATGATGCTTGGGTACTTGATACCTCTGATTTAACAATAAGACAAGTTGTTGAGATGATTGTATCAAAAGCTCAGGTAATGATGCATTAAGATATGGCAAAAAATACTCATGATATTTTAGACGAGCTTCCAGCAAAAATGACTGCAAAAGAGTCCATAGAAAGAATGCAGGCAGTTGAAGAAGAAAAAGAAAAGAAAAAACAGGAGCGTCTAGAAAAAAAGGCAGAAAAAGAAAAAAGACAAAAACAGCAACGAATGGAAAAGTTGGTTGCACCTATTTTGCTTCTAGTTACTATTGTGATTTCATTGATTGTAAAGTTTTTAGCTTCTTTGTAAGACTACAGATAGTTTTACTATTATCAGCGCTGTCTTCTTGTTGTGTTTGTTGCAGGTGTTAGTTGTCCGCCAGTGGGGGTAGTAGGTGAAGGGCTTGGTTTTCTTTTTGCAGCTCTTGCTTTGGCATATTGGCAACTG
Organism: uncultured Pseudomonadales bacterium; assembly: GCA_964620965.1. Classification (GTDB taxonomy): domain Bacteria; phylum Patescibacteriota; class Microgenomatia; order UBA1400; family PJMF01; genus VFLK01. The sequence continues at coordinate 526,247 of CAZUHV010000001.1, read as the reverse complement.
TACTGTTGTTCTGTACCAGTTTTAAAGTATTCTGTTTTGAGGTTGTTTTTTGCGCAAAACTCGCAAGCAGTATATGTTTGGTTTTTACAAACTTGAGTTTCAGTAATTCCATCTGGGAGTATAAACTGATGAGGGTTTTCTTCACTGAGTTGCATTCTCATTAAAGAATTCCAGATAGGTGATGCTCCTGTGATTCCAGAAGCAACGTAGCTCATTGGCGTATTATCATTATTTCCAACCCAAACTGCAACGAGTCTGTCACTGGTGTATCCAATTGTCCAGTTATCTCGCAAGTTGTTTGTGGTTCCAGTTTTCACAGCGACTTCCTGTCCTGGAATATTTAGAGTTGAGTATGGTCCAAACGCTGGGGTTCTTGCATCATTATCAGAAAGAATATCTGTAATAAGATAAGCTGTTTCTGGTCGTAGTACTTGTTCTCCTTCGCAGTTTATTCCTTCTAGCACGCAACGGTTTTGGTAGTAAATTGTGCCGTTGTAATCAGTAACTTCTAGAATTGGATTTAGTTCAAGATGTTCCCCAGAATTTGCAAAAGTACCATAAACTTCTGTTAAGTCTGCCATTGTTACTTCACCTCCTCCAAGAGTTAAAGAAAGTCCAAAGCGAGACCTGTCATTCCATGTTGAAATACCCATTTTTTCTGCAAGATCAATCATATTGGTAATACCAACTTCTGCTAATGTTTTTACAGCAGGAATATTATATGAAGACGCAAGTGCTTCTTTTAAGCTAACTTTGCCGTGAAATTTTCCGTCATAATTTTTTGGAGAATATGGTTTTGATCCAAGAGTATGATAGGTGATTGGGGCATCATCAATTATATCTTGAGTTGTTTTTCCGTTTTCGATCGCAAGTGCATACGTAATTGGTTTAATTGAACTTCCTGGCTGTCGAGGGCGCAGTGCAACATTGACCTGGCCGTCATTAATAAAATCAAAATAATTGATACTCCCAACCATGCTGAGTATCTCTCCAGTTTGTGGGTTTGTTATCATTGCAGCTCCGTTTTGGATATTGAGTCTTTGCAATGAGTTAATTTCATCGGAAACTATTTTTTCTGTTTCTTTTTGCATTGCATAGTCAAGTGAGGTCCTCACTTCTAAACCTCCTTTATTCAAGATATCCTCGCCATATTGTTTCGCAAGTAAGTTACGAATATACATTACAAAGTGTGGAGCTTTGATATCAATTCTGTCTTCATTTAAGAATAATGGTTCTTTTTTTGCTTGTTCTGCTTGTTCAGCACTAATGTATCCGTCTTCAACCATTCTTCGTAAAACTTCTTCTTGTCTTGTATATGCAAGTTCAGGATTAGAACCAAAAGGGGTATAGACAGATGGTGATTGAGGCAAACCCGCCAGCAGTGCACTTTCTGCTAAAGAAAGCTCTCTAGCACTTTTACCAAAAAATTTTTGAGAAGCTTCTTCAATTCCATACGCATTTCCACCATAAGAAACTTGATTAAGATACATCTCTAAAATTTCTTCTTTGGAATATTGTAGTTCAACAAGTACAGATAAAATAAGCTCTTTTATTTTTCTTGAAAAAGTTTTTTCTGATGTTAGTAATCTGTTTTTAACAAGTTGTTGTGTAATAGTGGAACCACCTTGCAAGCTTTTTCCTTGTGTATTTGCGATTGTCGCACGAATAATTCCACTGATCGAAAATCCATGATGCACAAAAAAATCTTTGTCTTCTATTGCTACTGTGGCAGCAACAACGGAGTGAGGTATCTCGGTAAGTGGAAGAATTGTACGATTTTCGCTTTCGTAAATTCTAAACAGAACCTCTCCGTTTCTATCGAGTATTTTTGTTGAAACTTGTTGTTCTTTAACTGTTAGATCTGTCGCCATTGGGAGGTCTTTAAAGATCGAATCATTTAGCCAATAGGTAAAGCCAAAAATAAGTATGCTCGCAATGAGTGAGATAAAAATTGCACGTTTAAAAAACTTGAAAGTCAATGAAAAAGAACTGAAAATATCAAAAATAATTTGAAAAATAAAGAATTTTGAAATTGATCGTGAAAATTTTTTACTAAGTCGATTTTTTTTCCTAATTTTTGATTTTTGTTTTTTTAGTAATTTGTTATTAGAAATATTTTTGTACGTATTCTTTGCATGGTTCAGCAAATGTAATCGCACATTTTTTTGTGTGATTTTAAAAGTTTTGTGGCGCGACAAAAAATAGACTCCCATCTTCGTTTTGGATAATATCACACCAGAGTAATAGCTACAATTAGATATATTTTGAATATTTAATAAGTAAGGTCGTCGTAGTGGTTAATTTTTCTATCAATAACATCCCAGAGTTCTCTAGAATCACCTTCATAACCTAATGCCCAAATGGCAATTCCACCTAAATCAAGTTGATTCACATAGTCTAACTTATATGAAATTGACCTACTATTTTCATAATACACAACATAAATGTTTCCATCTTCTACATAAGAAAGGTATGGAGAAAGTGCTTGTTCATTCCAGTGTTCTTGAACTTTTAATTCATCTTTTTTATCAAGTAGTTCTAAAACTCTAGTAAAGCTAGCAGTTGCTCCAGTTTCAGGAAAGGTATGCGACTTTGCATCTCTAGAAGTTGTTTGCCATTCATAACCATAAAAAGGAACTCCTAAGACAACTTTTTCTCTTGGAGCCTGTTCTAGAAATGATTGAAAGTAAGTACTAATACTTTCTTCCCAGTTTTTTGTATCACCAAATAATGGGGCAACTGGACCAGCCTTTTGTGAAGAGCTTCTATGAAAGTCATAGGCCATAACTATAATATAGTCAACATATTGAGCAATTTCCTTAACGTCCCAAATTTGTTTGTTTTCAGCGGCTCCAGCATACATATCTATGCTGAGTTGCACATGAGAGTACTTATCTTTTAGGTGAGTTCTTAAATCTTTCATAAAAGAAGTCATGTTATTACGAAGTTGTTCATTGGTTTCTCCAGAAGTCTCGATATCTATATTTACTCCGTTAATTGGATAGGCCAATAAAACATTATCTAAAGAATTAAAGAAGTTCTCTTGTGCTTTTTTAGAATTCAAGAACGCAACTATGTCTCCATGATTAAATTGTGAGATTACTATTTCTACTTGCTTATTTTTGTCAAGCAGTGTGTTTCCTAAATCAAGAAATGTCTCAGAGTTTAACCGATGCATTCCCATATCAATTTCACCGTCACCATATCTTTCAATGAAATTTCCATTTGCATCAAGGGTTAGTGAAAAGTAGCCAAGATGGGTGAGCTCGTCTTGAAGCGCGACTTTTTCAGTGTTCCAGTAGGGTAAAAATCCATAAATAATTTTTTTATTATGTCTTGCTGAGTGATAATTATTCAAAAAGCTAAATGTCGTAAATGAATTAATTGGAGAGATAATCGGAACTTCCCAATTGATCCATACACTCACTGCGATTGTGAGAAGAAAAGTGAGCAGAACTAAAACAAAAAACTTTATTTTAGTTGCTTTTGCTTGGAACCAGTTTATATTATTTTTTTTTACAGAAGCTGATGTTTTATGGGCAAATTTTTTGACTTCTTTTAAAAATATTTTTTTAGTCTCACTCATTTTTTTGATTATCTGAACCTACTACAAAATCAAACGGGACAGTTTGTTGCTCATACACAGTCTTGCCTTGTTCGTTTATTGGTCGGTTACAGTCTGCACAGTAGAGCGGAGTAAGCGGGTCGCTATAGAAAGTGTGATGTTCTAGGACAAGTCCATCGACTTGCTCTCCAAACTTTGGAGGGGTTCCGGTTCTTGGGTCAATCCAAAAATCTTTTGAGATTACCTCAGAACTTGTAGGTTTGCTTCCTTCCCAGTAAAGGTCTGTAGAGGTTACACTACAGCTTTTTCCGTTTTTTGCAGGTGGAAATCCACTTGGACAGACACCAGTTCTAATAACGTCTTCTGGTTTTTCGTACCAGTCATATTCTTTATCTTTAAGGATATAGCTCATGATGTCATTAAAAATTGGTGCAGCTCCAGTAACACCAGAAACGATATTTCGATTCATTGGAGTAGAGTCGTTATTTCCAACCCAAGTCATCACTAAATATTCTGGAGTGAATCCAACAGTCCAGTTATCTTTTAAATCATTGGTTGTTCCAGTCTTTACACTGACTGTTTTTCCTGGAATAACTAACTCAGATCGGGATCCGAATGCCTGAACGCGAGCAGTATTATCTTGCATGATGTCAGCTGTCATGTATGTTGGGCCTTTATCTAACACTCTTTGAAGTTCCCCATATGATTCTTCGGCATCGTATTCTGTAAGTGTTGCAAGATCTTTTTTTCTTTGTTCAATATCAATTTCAGAAATAATATTTCCTCTATAGTCTTCTACTTTAAGAATAGGAGTGAGGGGAGTTTTTACACCTAAGTTAGCAATAACACTAAATGCTTGAACCAAGTCAATCATTCTGACTTCACCACCACCAAGTGTGAGAGAAAGTCCATACTGTGACGGGTCGGTCCAGCTTGTAATACCCATTTTAGTTGCTTGTTTAATAAATTCTTCTACACCAATAATTCTTAATCCTTTAACTGCGGGAATATTAAGAGAATTGCCAAGAGAAGAACGAACTGTAGTCGGACCTTTAAACGATCCATCATAGTTTTTTGGACAGTAGTTTGGTTGACCTGGAGCTGTGAAACAAGTATGAGTGTCAATCAGCATGCTGCCTGGATTGAGTGCTCCAAGTTGGAATGCAGTAGTGTACATGATCGGTTTTATAGAAGAACCTGGCTGTCTTTGAGCAATGGTAACGTTTACTTGCCCTTCGTCGGTTGCATTAAAGTAATCTTTTGAACCAATCATACTGAGGATTTCACCAGTATTAGGTTTTACAATCATAGCTGCACCGTTACCAACGCGATATCTTTCTAGGTTTGCAATTTCTGCAGAAAGTGAGGCTTGGGCGGTATTATGCAAATCGAGGTCTAAAGTTGTAGTAACTCTTAATCCACCTTTTTCGACAATTTCTTCACCATATTCTTGATATAGAAAGTCTCGAACATAAAACACAAAGTGTGGGGCATTGATATCAGTTTGCGAAATTGCAAAACTGAGTACTTCTTCCCCAGCTTTTTGTTCTTCTTCCTCAGTAATATACCCATCTTCACGCATTCTACGTAAAACTTCGAGTTGTCTGTCTTTTGCTTCTTTTGGATTTGAGCCAAATGGAGAGTACCTACTTGGTGCCTGTGGCAAACCTGCAAGGAGTGCTGCTTCTGCTAAAGATAATTCGCTTGCATGTTTATCAAAGTATCGATTTGATGCAGCTTCAACTCCAACAGAAGTTCCTCCATATGAAATATAATTCAGGTACATTTCTAAGATCTCTTCTTTTGAATAGAGTATTTCTGTAAAAACAGACAGGACTGCTTCCTTGATTTTACGTTTAAAAGATCTTTCGTTTGTCAGTAGTCCATTTTTGACGAGCTGTTGGGTAATTGTAGAGCCACCTTCTAAACGACCTCCACTTAAGTTAGTTTTTACAGCTCTAATAATTCCAAAAATATCGAATCCGAAGTGACTATAAAAATTTTTGTCTTCAATTGCGATTGAAGCTTGATAGACGTACTCAGGAAGAGTCCCGATTTCTATTGGGATACGATTTTCATCTGCGAAGATTTCATATAGTAGTTTGCCATTTCTATCAAAAATCTGAGTACTAACTGCATAGTTATCGGAATGAGTGAGTCTTCTTGGTGAAGGAAGGTCTTTCAAGAGAAAAATAGAACCAACGATGAATGCAAAAATAAGTGCCAGGAATGAATATACAATTGCTTTTTTTCGTTTTGATTTAACAATCTTGTCGTGATGGTCTTTGAGGGCTTTTACAAATGGAATCTTGCGGACCTCTTTAAGAGTCCCCATAAATACAGACTGGAGTTGTTTTGTGACTTCATCTTTTTTCATCAATTATGGGTAAAATTATATACAATATAAGGTATAATTGCATCCATGAGACACATTTTACAGAGCGCATGGATGGCACATCTTGATACAGAACAAAAAGGATTAGTAGAGGTTTCTGTAGAATTGTATGAGAGAGAGTTTTCTAGCACTGGAAAAAAACTACCCGATTACTCGTTTATTGTGTTCCCAATGGCTAAGGCATATGAGGGTTTTCTTAAGCAAAAACTGAATCAATTTAAGTTAATTGATAAAAATACCTATGAAGGAAGACGGTTCAGAATTGGGAGAGCACTTAATCCTGATATTAGTGAAAACGCAAAAGACGAACATTGGTTGTATGACGACTTAGCAAAACTTTGTGGTGAGCAACTTTCTAGAGAACTTTGGGACACCTGGTTACTTTGTAGAAATAGAGTATTTCATTACTTTCCAACAGAGAGAAATGCATTAGTTCTTGAAACTGCAGGAAGTCATCTTCTAAAAATGAGTGCAGCCATGAAATCATTAATTGAGTGTAAACTTGTAGTTGAAACCCATGATGTGAAACTAGAGAATGTATATACAAATTAGAATTTTTTATTAGAAGGTAGGGAGTAAAAATGTCAGATCAAAAAAATATAGAGAAAGAGTTCAAGTACAAAAACATTACTATTTCTGGTTTGCCAGGAAGTGGTTCTACCACACTTTTAAAAATGCTTAAAGAAAATGACTTGCTCAAATTCTCTGGATGGAGAGGTTTCAATGGTGGCGATTTCATGCGATCATACGCAAAAGAAAAAGGTCTCTTCAAAGAAGTTGGAGGGCTACATCACTCTGCAACAGATTATGAAGATGACTTTGATAGAAAAGTTGACTATGGAATGCGTGAAAAACTCGAAAATGAACAGGGCTGGATTCTAGAATCTTGGCTTTCTGGATTTATGGCACAAGGAGTTCAAGGGACACTCAAAATTCTTATGGTTTGTAGTGATAAAGCAGTCAAAGTTGATCGTATTGTTAATAGAGATATGGTTCGTCCAGAAGATGCTATTAAGAATATGCATGATCGCTATATTGGAAACTTAGGAAAATGGTCTCGCATGTATGCAGATGAATGGAACGAATGGGTCGTAAAGGCCGGAAAAGTGAAACAGAGTGATCCAATTGATTTTTGGCGTGAAGATCTATATGATTTAGTTATAGATACTTATTCTGCTAACCAACAGGAAGTTTTAAAAATTGTATTAGATGAGATCAAAAAATAATGCGACTGTAGTTTTTTTTCCACTAGTCTTTTTGACTTTGGTTTTATGGTTTTTATATAGAGGTTTATTTTCATTCCCAGTTTGGTTCGATGAAACAGTCGGCAAAGCCTTATTCTTTGGATTACCTGTCTGGTTATATTTAAGTGTTAGTGACGGAAAATCTATTCTCGCCACTTTTTCTCCAAGAAAATTAAAATCTGGGTTATTACTTGGAATTACTGTTGGTGGTGTTTTTGGTTTCGTGTTTTCATTACTTTCTGTTATTCAAAGTGGTGGGGTGGTTCAAGCTGTTGAGTTATTTGATTCGAGCAAATTTTGGTATGAATTCGCACTTGCAATCTTCACTGGGTTTTGGGAAACACTATTATTTTTCAGCTTTATCATGACACTTATAAAAGAGAAGTTTCCTGATTGGTCTATTGCAAAACACGTTCTTTTGACGGCATTTATTTTTTTGGTGTTCCATATTCCAAATACTTTATTACGATATGATGCTACTTTAGTTGCTCCTCAATTATTTACACTACTGTTGTTTGCAATTGGACAAGGATTCTTATTTTATTCAAGAAAAAATGCCTATGCATTAGTGCTGTCCCACGCAATTTGGGGGATGGTTTTACTAGTTCACGCAGGATTTTAATCTGATACAATCATCGTCTCATGAAAAAAAGTAAGTTTTTTCTCGCACTTTTGGCGATTCTTTTTGGTTTTTTTATATTTACTTCATCTCTTGTGACACAATCACAAAAAGAGACAGTTTCTGCAGAAAAGGTAAGTACTAAGAAATTCTATCTTGGAGAAAAGATTCTTCCAGACCATATTTTGTATCCACTTGTTATGGTTGTAGATAGAAGTTTGTTATCAGTGAGTTCTGGTGATGCAAAAGTATTTCTCCAAATTCGACTTGCACAAGACAGAATGATAACTGCAAAGAAGTTGCTTGAAAAAGATGAAGAAATTTTAGCTCTAAGTACACTTACAAAATCACAGAAATACCTTATCTTAGCGATACATGATTTATTCTCGAAAGAGAACTATTCAAAAGACACTGCAAGAGCACTACTGATGGCATTGAAAGATAATACCCAGAATTTAGCACAAATAGAGTCCCAGTTTAAAACGATTCCTACAGGTCCCGTTGGCGATTTAATCTCTGAGAGTACAATGCTTATTGCTATTATTGAAGGTAAAGTTGAGTAACGAGAGTCCGAAATAGCTTTGCATATTTTGTACCTACGACTTTTTTTAACAAAAAAGATCGGGTCCAAAAGAGTTTCACATCTTATGTACTTACTCCTTTTTTCTGAAAAAAGGAGAGTCCATAATAAAAAGCCCCTATATATACATACATTATTTTTTTATTGAATATTTTTTTCATGATTTTTGCAAAAATATCACCCGAAAATTAACCTGTTTTGATATGTTTTGAATGATTGACCCAACTCTAAATTAGTGAGATTATTTAATTCTAGTAAAACTGAAACACAAGATATTGTGGTTTGAGTAAAAATTACATACAACTACATGTAATTTTTCAAAAACCCGAAGATACAGGCTAAAACATGAAATGTCCATACTGCGACAAAGACGAAACAAATGTTGTTGACTCTCGTGAAGCAGAAGACCAGACCTCTATAAGAAGACGAAGAAGCTGTTCTCATTGTGGTAAGCGTTTTACAACTTATGAGCGTGTTGAGGGAATAGATTTAAAAGTTTTGAAAAAAGATGGCACCCGCGAAAACTTTAGTAGGGATAAGTTAAAACGCGGATTAACAAAGGCCACCTGGAAACGGCCAATCTCAATGGCAAGCATTGATGATCTTATTGATGAAGTGGAGCGCAAGCTTCGTCAAAGAAAATCAAGCGAAGTTAAAAGTTGGGAGATTGGCAACCTAGTTATTAATAGATTGAGAAAGGTTGATAAACTTTCCTATTTGCTTTTTGCAAGTGTGTATAGGGATTTTGACAGCCTGGAAGACTTTCAAGAGGAGCTGCGACGATTAAACGAAGACGTTGCAGAGGAAGAATGATATGACTAAAAAAACAACTTTACCAAAAAAAAGAATGAAATTTTGTGAGAGAAACCTTGATGGTGGTATGGGCCGTGCTGTTGCAAGAAGAACCTACTTACGAAAAGTAGAGGACCAAGAAACAGGTAGAGAAAGATGGGAAACATGGGGCGAAGTTGCCGATCGTGTAGCACTTGGTAATACCTTACTCGTTAAAAATCTCAAAGGATTAGGAAAAAAACATCAAGTAGAAGAATACGAAATTCTTAAAAAACATATTGCGAATGCTTCATTACTTATGTCTGGTCGTCATTTACAACATGGTGATGAAACTCAACCAGAGAGAAACATGGAGGTCTTTACTAATTGTAGTACTGCTTCATCTTCATACATTTTGTTTTATTTATTAATGAATGGTTCCGGTGTGGGCCGTGCATATGATGATGATATGTGCGTTGTAAACTGGGATAACATGCCAAATGTTCGCTGTGTCCTCTCTGATGAGCACAAAGATTTTGTTTGGGGTTTTGATGAAAGTGTTCGTGACGCAAAACATAAGTATGGTGAAGGTGATCACATCCATTGGTTTGAGGTTCCAGACAGCCGTGAAGGTTGGGCACAAGCAGTAGAAATGATGGAGATCATGGCTTATGAGAAAAAATTTAAAGACGAATTGTTAATTTTAGATTTCTCAAAAGTCAGACCAAGTGGTTCTGTTATTCGAGGTATGCAAAATAGACCAGCCTCTGGTCCTAAACCTTTAATGAACGCAATTGAACGTGTCGCTACTATTAAAGGCGCAGATATGTCTGCTTGGAAACAAGCAATCTTTATTGATCACTACTTGGCAGAATGTGTATTGGTTGGTGGAGCTCGAAGAAGTGCGAGAATTGCAACTAAAAATTGGACAGATCCAGAGGTATTTGAGTTCATTAATATCAAAAAAGGTGGCTTTTTATGGAGCGCAAATAACTCAATCACCGTTGACGAAAAGTTTTGGAAACAAAGAACCAAACACGCTAAAAAAGTTTTAGAAGCTGCTCTCAAAGCAAGCTATAGTGATGGTGAACCAGGCTTCGTGAATCAACACAGACTTGTTCAAAACGATGAAGGCTATGAAGATTATATGGATGGTAAATATGCGCAAAGCGAAAAATATCACCCAATGGCACGAACAGAAAAAATGCTTTCTTTAATTGCAAGAAATGCGTCTTCAAAATTGTATTCTCAGATTCCTAACCCTTGTGGTGAAATTTCTTTGAACATGCTTGGAGGATACTGTGTCATTGCCGATGTTGTGCCATATTACGCACCTACATTAGACGATGCAGAAGAAGCATTTAGAGCAGCAACAAGAGCCTTAATTCGTGTAAATACTATGGATTGTTTGTATTCTCGTGAAGTTCGAAGAACAAACAGAATTGGTGTTGGTATGACTGGAATTCATGAGTTCGCATGGAATACGTTTGGATATGCATTTAGAGATCTCATTGACGAAGAGAAAACAAAAGATTTTTGGCTCACTCTTGCAAGGTTTAAACGAGCAGTTGTAGAAGAAGCAGAAAGCTACTCTAAAAAAATTGGAGTAACTGTTCCTCACACAAACACCACTGTTAAACCATCTGGAACAGTTTCTAAGTTGTTTGCACTTACAGAAGGTGCTCACCTTCCAAGTATGCGTGAGTATATTAGATGGGTTCAATACAGAAGTGATGATCCAATGGTTCGAAAATATAAGAAAAAAGGATATCCAATTAAAGAACTTAAAAGTTATAAAGGGTCTACAGCTGTTGGATTTCCTACACAACCATTAATTTGTAGAATTGGTATGAATGGAGAATTGGTTACAGCTGGTGAAGCTACTCCAGAAGAACAGTTCAAATGGTTATTACTTTTAGAAAAATACTGGATTATTGGAGTTGATGAAAATGGTAAAGCTCTAGAAGACACTGGAAATCAAGTTTCTTACACACTCAAATATGATCCTACAAAAGTAAAATATGGTGAGTTTGCAGAAATGGTTTCTAAATATCAGGGTTTGGTAAAATGTTGTAGTGTGATGCCTCAACAGGATACTACTATGTATGAGTATCAACCAGAACAAGCAGTAACGATTTCTGAATTCATGAAAGTGTTAAACGAAATTGAAGCAGATGAATCATTACTGGAAGACATTGATTACGAGCACCTAAAATGTGCAAGCGGAGCATGTCCGATATAGAGTTTAATTTTAGAATAAATTAGAGGTCCTTTAAAAAGGCCTCTTTTTTATACATCAATAATAATCAAGCCTCTATTGTCTGGTTTTGGTTTGCTTTTATATCCATCGATATATTTGCCATTAGTTTTTCTGCCAGTGCTTGTTTCGTTGTCATAAAAATCAAAATTTGGGTTATACGGAACCTCTGTACGATATATGATATCATTTGCGTTTTTCATTCTTTCTGAGGTTGCTTTTTCTAGAGTTTTAATAGCATTTTCACTATCTTGGTTTCTAATGAGGCTAGTTATTTCAGAATGAGTAAAGTTGTCTGCAATTCCATCACTCATGAGGATAATGCGGTCACCTGGAGAGAGGTTTAGAACTTCTTCAGATTTATATTTTCTATATTTTTGTCCAGCAGCTATTCCTCCAGCAGCGACATTTCTTCTTGGATGGTAGAGTCCTTCATCTTCAGTAATTGTTCCTTGATCTACAAGTATTTGAACAAGAGAATCTTGTTTGCCAATAGTTTTAATGTTTCCATTTTTATCTAAAATGAGTAATTCACAATCTCCAGAATAGTGATATTCAAGGTTAATTCCATTTTCGGTTCTGACAATTCTTGCGGATACGAATGCTGCAGTAGCTTGGCTAACAGCTTCTTTTTCAATTCTGTAAGAGGCAGCGTTTATGGCAGTTTGTATATCAGTTGGATTTTTTGATAATTCCTCAGTCAGTATCTGAGCTGCTTTGTCTCCATCTCCATATCCTCCCATTCCATCAACAACTGCAAAAAACTCAATATCTGGTATTACTAAAACTCTGTCTTCGTTTCTATTTTTGTAGTTTTCTCCCTTATCAGATCCAGCAGCAATTTCAGATCCATGCTTAGATCTAAATTTTCTAATTGATTGGGCTAAAGTAAGTTCGTTATTTTGTCCAATAATTTCGGCACCTTGATTTTCAGCAATTACTTCTTTTACGTTTTCTGATACCATTGGTTCTGGATCCTTATTAACGTCTTCTGTTTTTGTTATTACAGGCATTGGAGCTAGGACCTCTGATTTAGTTAATTCTTTGGTTCCATTAGTACTTCCTAAGTCAGTAATGACAGGGTTTCCATTTAAGAGTTCAATTTTTACGTGTGTTCTAGAAAGAGCATCGTCTTCTTTATAGTTAAAACGATTTTGCAAATGGTCTCTCCCTAGAGTGACGGATTCATTGGGTCTGAGTCCTTTTGATTTATATGAATTTGTCTGTAGTTGCTCATCAAATTGGCAAATAAAAAAATCTGTACCTGTTGTTGCAAATCTATCTGTTTGGTTTAGAAAACAGTGCCGATTATCCTCATAGATTTTGAAGATTCCGAATCTTTGGTTCCCAATTTCGAATGCCTTTAAAAGACTTCCATCCATAGCAAATTTTTTTCTTGATTCTTCCCTTGTGAAAAGTGCACTAGGGTCTTCTTTTATTTTTTCTATTTGCTCTATAACTCTTACTGAAGCTGCTATGTTGATGTCGGTATAATGGGTAAAGTATCTATCTCTCTCGATAATTTTACTCGTTAGATGGTTTTCAATTCTTACACTAATCAAATCTTTACCATCTATTTTTTTAAGAATAGTATGTGTTTCTACAAGTTGCCCTTTGAGATCAAGTAGCTGGATGGTGTCTCCAGGTTTTGCTTTGCGTAATGCTTCGATAATTTCGTTTTGTCTTTTTTCCTCTTTTAGCTGATTTTCTGTAGGTCTTCTTTCAATAATGACTGGTTTTGGCTCTACTGGAGCGGGGGTAGTCGGTTTCTCAATTGCTTCAACCTTTCCTGTCGCAAACTCAAGCTGTTCTGATGGGAATTTTATATTAAAAATAGAAAGAGCTTTGATTGCAGAAGAAAGAAAAGCAATACTTGGTTCGATATATTTATAGTCAGTTCTGTTTTCAGTCTGATTGTATTTTTGGGTTAGAAACCTTTGAAAAGAAATAATGATTGAGACATATTCAGAAGATTTCTCTGCAGAAGGTTTAAGTTTTTGAGTTTTTAGAGCATCTAATTCTTTTATTATTCTGAGAATCTCAGTAATATATGTTTTAAAACTTTGGTTTTCTTCAGAAATAACTTCTTTGGCAAGAGGTAGCAAAATGTTTTTTCTTGCCATATTATCTAAACTCTCGGCAAAAATATCAGAAAAAAGTTTTGCTTTTTGTTCATCATGTGGTATTTCTGCAGCCATGTGTTGGATAGAAATAACAACATCTACATAACTCTGTTGTTCACCTTGAGTTAAGTCTGTTTTTTCTGTGAGTGCTGGGTGGCTTGCAAGAGCTTGAATCCTATCTTTGTATAAGATTCTGAGGAAAGGATTTTCGTGGGTTGATACTATTTCTTTTGCCATAACTATTAAAGTTATTGTGTCACTTTTCAAACTTTTCAACAAGATGGATACATGATTGATTTTAGTTTGGAAATTAGTTTATACTATTGGAAGTACATATTTTATTTAATTTTGTTATTGAATTAAAAAAGGATTTTTATGTCAGGTGAAGCCCCAAAAGATGGACAAGCAGCAGCAGCATTCGATGCAACAGCATTTCAAGAGTTTGCAAAAGAGACTGGAGCTGAATTTACTCCAGAACCTGCAGATGCAACAAAAAAAGCTTTAGAAGAAGTCGCTCAACAAGGAGAGGCTTTGTTGGCAGAAATGGAAGCAGAAAAAGTGCAAGGTGAAGGTGGAGATGCTAACCTTGAGACGACTGCTCCTGACACAAGTTCTGAACCCGAAGAGGATGTTTTAGTTATCACAGAAGAAGAAACAAGACCTGAAACCTCTACAAAATCAGTCAATTTAAAAGAGCTTTTGGAAAGTAAAACAGCTTTTATTGCTTGGTTAAATGTTGCCTCTCAAGAACAACTAGTATTAGCTTTCGAAAAGTTCAAAACTGCAAATCCACAATTTGATTCGTTTAATCCAAGCGCAGTCGCTGATGCGGTTTTTGCAAAAAGAGGTGCTATAAAACAGATTTCCGATTTTAGAACTTTAGGAAGAGGTGGAAGTGGCCAGGTAAATATTGGGAAAGGAACAATTGCTGCTTTACCAAAGTTTATTGAAGGACTTATTTCTAAAGGTGAGATTCAAACTGAGTACTCTGCTGAGGCTGTAACAGAGGAACCAGCAACAGAGGAACCAGCAGCAGAGGAACCAGCAACAGAGGAACCAGCAGCAGAGGAACCAGCAACAGAGGAACC
>CAZUHV010000001.1:82161-511505 GCA_964620965.1 uncultured Pseudomonadales bacterium | reverse complement strand
AGCAACAGAGGAACCAGATGATACAGAAGGACCTAGAGTGACTACTTGGGATGCTTTTGTTGCTCTTGCACAAAGTGATCGATATGCGTCACTTTTTAAAGTTGATAATTTACGTGATGTTCGTTCGGAAGTTGAAAAGGAAGTTTTAAAGTTGCTCGCAGCAACTGATCAAGATGTCAGCAAGGAGGACTTAAAAGTAAAAGTGCTTGCTGTGCTTAAATCAGGACTTAATAGGGTTTTAGCAGGAAAGAATTATAGTGGTAACAAACTTAATAATGAAAAATTATTCCATTTATTTGTTTCAGAAATGCTTGGGGAAGAAGTTAAAGATGGTGATATAGAATTTGCAATGCAAAAGAAAGAATCTCGTTGGACTCCTAAGATAAGTCTTGATAAGGTAATGGGTATTGTTTCATCTAAGTTCTCAAGAGAAAAGAAGACTGACTCTGCGGAATGGACTACTTTTATAACTTTAGCTGATGACTATAAATTTAGAACTGTTTTTAAGATCGGTAAGCTTAAAAGAGCTCAAGAGCAGATAGAAGCTTTGGTTGCAAAGAAATTATCTCAAGGAGAATTTGTAAAGCGTCTTAGAGGAGCAAGTTTTCTTCAAGAGAAAAGGGGTAATAGATTTATTATTGAAAATGATGATACAAAGAAAATACTTGATGCTTTTACTGCAGAACTATATAAACAATTGAAGATTGAAGTTACTGAATCTACAGATACTACACAAGCAGAACCTGTTGAGGCAACCGATACCCCAACTGAAGCAGAACCAGAAGTAACTGCTGCTACGACAGAAACGTCAGCAGTCCCAGCTTCAGGTGAAGCATCAGCTGCAGAGAGATATGCTATTACAGATGAGTTTAAGACAGAGCTTAAAGCAATGGTTGGCGCAGGAGAATGGGATCAGCTAAAAGCTAGATTTTTAGATACAATGTCGCAAGCTTCAGCTGATGTTACAACATTTAACCAGTTAGCAGATTTGTTTAGAAAAACTCAACTTATAAAAAGCTCAAAAGAAGGGGCTCCACCAACAGGGAAATATTTTATTACAGAAGAATTCAAGACAGAGCTTAAAGCAATGGTTGGTGCAGGAGAATGGGATCAGCTAAAAGCTAGATTTTTAGATACAATGTCGCAAGCTTCAGCTGATGTTACAACATTTAACCAGTTAGCGGATTTGTTTAGAAAGACTCAACTTATAAAAAAATCAAAAGAAGAGTAGATTATTATGAGTACAGAGACAACTCCAAAAGATTTAGAAGCTGAATTGCTAGCTGGGATAAGTGGTTTGGGAGCTGACGCAGAAGATCCATCTCAGTCTGCTGATGGTGGTACCCATAACACTCAGGTTTTGCGCGCAGAAAGAGATGCTGCAAATAGGGGTAAGCTAAGTGCGTTACTCAGTGAAGCAGAAAAACTAAATTTAGATGGTGGCGGTGAAGATACGGGTGATTTGTTAGCGGGAATAGACGCATTAGGTGAGTCTGAGCCTGATGCTGCTACAGTTGCTATAGAATCTGGCGAAAATTTCAATGAAAATGACTTATTAGCGGGAATAAACTTGTTGGGTGAGCCTGATGCTGGTACAGCTTCAATAGAGACAGAAGAAAGTTTTAGTGAGGATGATTTGTTAGCTGGGATAGACCTGTTAGGTGAATCTGACGGTGGCACAGTTGCTATAGAATCTGGTGAAAGTTTCAATGAAGACGACTTACTAGCGGGGATAGATGCATTAGGTGAGGGTGACACTGAAACAGTGGAATCCACTTTAGCAGGAATTACCCCAGAAGAAGTTGCAGCAGAAGTTGATCGTCTTAACGCTTCGTTATCAGTCGTTCCAAAGCAAACAATGGTTTTGACAACAGCACATGCAATTGCGCGTGTTGCAGTTATTATGGTTGTTAGAGGTAAGGCAAAAGAATTAACAGCTGAAGCAATTGCAACGGCACTAGATTCTAGCGCGATTGCTTCTCCAGCAGCGGCAGCATTGATTGCAGCAGGTATGGATGCATACAGAATCAAAACTGGTGGTATGGCTAAGATGTATGAAAGTGCAGCACAGCATACTAAGTCTGCAGTATTTTCTTGGAAAAATGAAACAATCACTGGAAGTGAAAGCCAAAGAGAAAATGAGAAAAATAGAAGTGAAGGAAAATGGAGCTTACCTAGAAAGCTTTTAAGAAAAGTTGGTTCTGCAATGAATGCCTTTAGAAGTGCAACAACACAGGTTGCTATGGGTGTTACTGTTGCAAGATCGAAAGTTTCTGAAGAGTTGAGCAATTTTAATGTTGATGCTCAACTTACAGATGAACAGCTCAAAGAAAAGATTCTTGCTGCATTTACTAATAGAAAAATTGATACAAACGATGTATTAAACTTAGGTAAGACGTTAGCTCGTTTAAGAGTAATGGGAAATTATGGAGATATAGATGTATATGGTCAAGAAGGATCTGGATGGAATAAAGTAAATAAAGCACATACTCCAGAAATGATGGCTCAATTACACAGAGTTTTGAACGAGCTTGTTCAATCTGGACAAATAAAATCAAGTATTTCTTGGAACCAAGAAGGATTTAAAAAAGATTGGGATGAAGAATACAATGATGTTGACAGAAAAGGTAAGGATAAACTGCGAAAGACATTTGCAGTATCTGGTTCTGCAGTAGCAACATTTGTTACTGCTGGATTTATTACTAAGCTTGTAGATAAAATTGCACATTTTGATGCTGAAAAATTCAAGGCTGAGCATACACAAGAAGTTGATCAGCAGGTTCAAAGCGAAGATTTAGACAGTGTTGCTAGCTCTGATGTTGAAGATTCAGAAATGCACCATTCTGTTGAAACTGACAAATTTCCAAAAGTTCCTGACGATCAAGATGCAACTGATGTACCTTCCAGTACTGAAGTTCCACCTGTGGAACACACTCCTGAAACAGTTACTCATGTTGGGGTTCCTAGCTCGACTACAACAGCTGAAACACCAACAGTTTTGTCAGAATCTGCAGCAGAGCTTAGAGATCTTGGCAATGATAAGCTTCCTTGGGATGCTATTATGAGCTCAATTAGGCACAATAATGCACTTGAGGTAACAAACATTAATGGAACAACAAATGTTATTAAAAACCTCTATAGAGCACTTAACGCAAATGTGGATGTGGGCACTATAAGAGCTGATTCTTCATTTGCAATTCCTCATGAATTAGGCGGAACTCTTCCTGATGGTGCGGTTGGCTGGTTCTTTTCTGAAGACCAAATTGAAAATCTTGCCCCTCAAATAGATGAAGCCATAAATGCTTTTAATGCAGGTAAAGAACTAACTGATATTCAAGAAGTATTGATACATCTTAATTCTACAGAAGGAGTTGTTTCAAGCACAATTGATGAACTTAATAGAAATCCTCAATTATTCCAAGAGATAATGGATATAGCTAATGGTTAATGAAAGATTAAAAATATGAACTTAACACTTCCACAGCAACAACTTGCGAACCTCTCAGTTCAGTCGATTATGGGAGTTAGTGCAGAAGATTCAGATTTTCCAGAAAAAGCCTCTGAGCTAGCTTCTCAAATTTGGTCAGAATTTATTGATGAAGAAATAACCGACTTATTAACTGATGAACAACTGGTTGAGTTAGGAGAACTTCTAGAAAACGAAGACACGACAGAACAACAATTTGTTACCTTTTTGAATGATGCTGTTCCAAACTTTGAAGAGATGTATGAAGAAAAAATTCTAGAAAATAAGGCTGTTCTAGTTGAAGGAAGAATAAATCAATTAAGAGTTTTTTCTGAAGGTGAAACAGATAAACAACTTTTACTTGACAACTGCGAAGAGCTGATTGATAAAGGTGAATGGCTACAAGTTGAGTCTATTTTAGCAACTGAGTTTGCTGGCTATTAAACTTTTTTCTGAGGTATTTACAGTTTTTCCTCAACTTTCCACTTTGGTTTTCTGTCTAATTTTGATAGTTCTGTAACAAACTCTTTTTTTTGAAACTTAAAGTTTGCAACAACGCCAATCATTGCTGCGTTATCCATGCATAATCTGTTTGTGAAAGGGTAACGAAACTTAATTTTTCTTGTTTGAGTTGCTTTAATTTTTTGTTCAGTAGCTTCGTTTTTTCTAAATTTTTGGCTAGAGTTATCCAAACTATTTTTTTCAAACTCTTGTATAGTTTCGCGTATTGTTTGCCGTAAATATTTGTTTTGAGCAACCCCTCCACCAAGCCAAACTTCTGCAATAGGCACTTCTAATAATAATTTACTCAATTTATAATTTATATGCCTAAATACAGAGTATTGTGCTGATGCACAAATATCATAAATGTCTTGTTTTCCAAGCTCTTTTTCTTCGGTTAATTTTTGGATGAAATTTCGTGCAAATGTTTTAAGTCCAGAAAAGCTCATATCAAAAGTTTTGACTGTTGTCATTGGCAATGGAAACTCAAATCTTTTTTCATCTCCAAGTTTTGCAAACTTCTCAATTGTAGGTCCTGCTGGATATCCAAGATTTAACATTCTTCCAATTTTATCTAAACATTCACCAGCTGCATCATCTATTGTTGAACCCAAAATTTTATAACTTCCTATTTCTTCAAAATAAATAAACTGTGTGTGGCCACCAGAAACAACGACAGAGAGTACAGGATAGTGGATTTCAGTATCGTTTTTTTTCTTATCTTCAGTGTTTTTTGTTCCTGTTCTAGTACTGTTTTTCAGTTGTGTAGCTAGAGTTTTAGTGTGGTTAACTGTTCTTGAATTTCTTTGCGCAATTGCAGAAAGAGCATGCCCCTCAATATGATTTACCGCAATGAGAGGAAGCTTTTTTTCTTGAGCAAGTTCTTTCATTGTATTAATTCCAACTTCCAAAGCGGGTGCTAAGCCAGGTCCAGTAGTTACTGCAAGTGCATCTAGATCTTCCCAAGAAATACGAGCTTTTTTAAGAGCAGCATCTATTGTTGGAAGAATATTTTCTTTATGAGCTTGTTTTGCAACAGTAGGAAATACACCTCCATATTGTTTGTGTAGTTGTGTTTGAGAGGCAATAACATTTGATAGAATAGTTGTGCCATGCAAAACAGAAGCTGCTGTGTCATCGCAAGATGTATCAACGGCTAAGATCACTGGTAGTGTTTTGCTTTTTTTATCCATAATTTCAATTGGTTTAGTTTCTTGCTTTGTTGGTTTTGGTTTTTCGTATAGTTTCACGAATAAGTAAGTTTTGTACCTTACTCAACAATTTCTAGTTTTCTTGTTTGACCATCTTCTGTAAAGTTGATTTTTATAAGTTTCGTTGTTCCAAGTAGAGGGATAATAAATTCTTCAATTTGCGAAAACCACTCAATTACAATAACAGAGTTACTTTTTAGTAGGGTTGCAATTTCGAGTCTGTCAAAAGTTTCTTTGTCTGCAACTTTCCACATGTCTAAGTGGTATAAGTGACCTTTCGTCTGATGTCTTGTAAAGTCGTATTCTTCAATATATGAATATGTGGGAGAACTAATTGTGTCCTCAATTTTTAGAAAATTTGCCAATCCTTTAGTAAAAATTGTTTTGCCAATTCCAAGATCTCCATCCAATGCGATAACGATTCCGGTTGTACTCACAGAATTCCAATGTTGCAACAAGAGCCTTCCAGCAATTGCTTGGGTTTCAGCTTCAGAATTTGAAGTAAGAATCGTTGTATGTTCATTTGTTTGTGACTCTTGTTTATGTTCAGCTCTGTCGCTAGAGCGCAACATCACTGGAGTTGAGAGTGTTGTGTCAATTACAGTAGAAGGTTCATTATGTGGTAATTCACCAGCATCTAAAACAAGATCAACTAAGCCTTTTTGTTTTTCACTCAAGTTTTTGAATATATCTGCAACAGCGTATGGTCTTTTTTTTCCAGAAGCATTTGCAGATGTTGCAGTAATTGGTTTTTTAAAACTTTTGGAAATTTCTAACATAAGGTCATAATCAGGGATTCGCACTCCAAGAGTGCCAAACTCGCTAGCAACTCCCTCTGCAACAGTGCCTAAGCTTTTTGAAACTACTGTGACAGGTCCTGGCAGAAATTGTGAATACAATTTACTAGCTTGCTCATTGATTTCAACATATTCTTGCGCCATTTCTTTATTGTGGACAAGAATAGATAAAGGTTTTCCTTCTCTTCGAGATTTATAAGCGAGTAGTTTATCTACTGCTGTTTGATTTGTAGCATCAACTCCAGCTCCGTATGTCGTTTCTGTTGGAAACAGCACAAGACCTCCGTTTTCTAAAACTTTACAAGTTTCTAAAATAACGGTTTCTATTGCTGTATTTGATAAATCAATGATTTTCATTATATAAGTTAGCTATCTTTTACAAAGGTATATTATACCTTCTCAAGTCAAACTCAGGCTACTTGAATGTATTTTTATAGCTGTCACATGAGAATTCTTTGATATAATCAATGTCATGGCAACAAAATCATCGATGCTAACATCAACGAATGAGACCACAGTTTCCTCACAAAAATTTGTACTTTATCTCAAGGTAAGAGAAATCACAGAAGTTAACAAGGCTCTTGATGATGCTCTTAAATTACCGGTGAATCAGCAAAAAAAGTGGGCAGATGAAAATGGTACTATTTTAGATACTGCTCTGAATGCTTTTATCGATGAAACCAATGTTATTTTAGAAAAGATTTCTTTAGACGACGAAATTCTTGATCTTTCAGAGAAGCTTGTAGTTGGCCTTAAAAATGCAGTACAAAGCATTGATAAATTACTTGGTCCTCAAGACGAACTCGAAAGCTAATTTGTATGTTTGATATCATAGGTTCAACTTTTATTACTTTTATTTATCAACCTTTTTTAAATATTTTAGTTGGATTTTATTGGTTACTTGGACAATTTACGCAAGGTTCCCCAGATATGGGAATTGCAGTTATTTTTCTAACACTGTTAGTTCGTCTATTGTTATTGCCAATGTCACTATCTGGGCAAAGATCGGAGAAAGACAGAAGAGAAATTGCAGAAAAAATTAAAGAACTTGAAGAAATTTATGTAGCAGAGCCAATCAAACTAGAACGAGAAAAAAAGCGAGTTTTAAAAAAATCAAGAAAAGTTTTAGTAACAGAACTAATTAACTTAGCAATCCAAGTGATGGTGGCTTTAATGCTCTATAAAATATTTACGACTGGTCTTGAGGGGGCTGACTTACATTTAATTTACCCATTCATGCCAAAAATTGATCTACCATTTAATCTGGTATTTTTGGGTAAATATGATCTTGCACATACAAGTTTTACTCTTAATTTATTGCAGTCAATTTTGATTTTTATTTTAGAAACAATATCTGGATATACCTCTCCATATTATGTATCTCGAAATGAGGTTGTACGTATGCAATTAGTTCTTCCAGTTGTCTCATTTTTAGTATTTATGGCAATGCCAGCTGGTAAAAAATTATTTGTCATTACTTCACTTGTTGTGAGCATTATCCTGACCTTATATAAGGCAATTAGGATGAAGTTTGATCTTTATAAAGAAAAGAAAATTAGTGAGGAAGAAGCTAAAGAAAAAGGTGAGATACCAGAAGAAAAGATTGTTGTTGAAACAAAATAGGGTTATAATGACCTTTCGCAGTAAAAGTATATGGTTTGTACTATACAAACTTGATTAGAAAATTTATAGTAAAGATATATGGAATTCGATAGACTTGTGGTTTCTTTTTTGGTTGACGAAGTTGTTGGAGGATTTTTTATCTCTGTTCCACCTGGACACATTGCTTGCGTGTATGACAGAGGAAGAGGTGTGTTGCCTAAAATTTGGGGGCCAGGCCTTCACTTTAAGATCCCTTTTTGGCAGGTTGCAAAATTGTTTAACGCTCAGATTATCGAATATTCTATAACCGATGGTTTTGATTTTTCAAAAAACAAAGAGGCTCTTGGAGATGACAAAGTTTTTTGTACTACAAAAGATGGCAAAGACATTACTGTTGAAGGTTCAGTTTTGTTTAGAATAGATCGACATAATGCGCCTGAACTCTGGGAAAATCTTGGAGAAAATGTGGTCAGCAAGGTTGTGAGACCATTTTCTAGAAGTAAAATTGCAAGTTTGTTCTCTGAACTTACTTTAGATCAAATAAAACAACATCGTGGTGAAGTTGAAAATCTTGTAAAACAAGAGTTAAATACTTATTTTCAAGATCGTGGCTTAGATTGTGAAGGATTCTTACTTTCTTCAGTGAGACTTGTTGGTGGCAAAGGTACTCGAGTAATCATCGAGAGTGATGCTGAAGAAGTCAAAGAAAATAAAGAGTAAAGTTTTTTTAAGGTTCTTTTTCTCATTTTTTGAAATTTTGTTTTTCATAACTCTGTTTTTTAGCAAAACACTTGCATCATTGCTAGTTTGTGGTATAAATATATATCGCGTTGGGAGTTTTATTTTTCCCAACAATCTACAGTATTAAATACATTTAGGAGGGAAATTCATGTCAGATATTTCTGTCAAGAAAATTCAACCATTAGCTGGCTATATTTTGGTAGAGCCAGTACAAGTAGAAACTAAAACAGCCTCTGGTCTGTATTTACCAGAAAATTCAGTAGAAAAACCACAACATGGCACAGTCTTAGCTGTTGGTGACTCAATTTGGGAATCAGGTGTGAAAGAAATTTCGGCACCTGTAAAAGTTGGCCAAACTGTGATTTATAAAAAATGGGGTGGTAATGATTTCAAAATTGGTGATACAGAGTACCAATTCTTAAAATTTGAGGATGTCCTCGCAGTAGTTAAGTAAAAATTAATTAAGATAATATATATTTTTATTTTCGTGGGAACAGACTTGTTTTCGCGAAATGAGAAAAATAAAATAAGGAGAAAATAGTATGGCAGCAAAACAATTACTTTTTGGTGATGATGCAAGACAAAAGATGCTTGCAGGAGTCAATAAATTAGCACAAGCAGTTACCACAACATTAGGTCCAAAGGGCAGAAACGTAGCACTTGATCGATCGTGGGGTGCTCCAAATGTGATTCATGATGGAGTTTCTGTTGCAAAGGAAATCACCCTTGAAGACAAATTCGAAAACATGGGTGCGCAATTGGTTAAACAGGCAGCAGAAAAAACCAACGAGCAAGCTGGTGATGGTACAACAACTGCAACTTTATTAGCACAGCAAATTACTGCAAAAGGTATGCGTCTTGTCACGGCAGGCACAAACCCAATGATTATGAAACGCGGTATCGATAAAGCAGTTGAAGCAGTTGTTACAGAAATTCGAAGGCTTGCAAAACCAGTTAAAAAATCTGACTGGGAAAAAGTTGCAACAATTTCTGCTCAAAACGAAGTGATTGGTGCAAAAATTGCTGAGGCTTTAGCTTTAGTTGGTGAAACTGGAGTTGTTGAAGTCGAAGAAGGCAAGACAATGGATATTACCATCGACCACAAAGAAGGTATGGTTTTCGACAAAGGATATGCTTCTCCATATTTTGCTGCAGGTAGTGAAGATATGATTGCAGAAATCAAGAATCCATACATTTTGGTAACCGATCAAAAAGTTGGCAATTTGCAAGATTTGGTTCCATTCCTGGAAAAATTCATGCAAATGAGCAAAGATTTGGTCATTGTTTGTGATGACATTGATGCTGAAGCATTAACTGCGTTAGTTGTAAACAAACTTCGTGGTGCTTTAAATGTTTTGGTCGTTAAGTCACCAGGTTTTGGTGACCGCAAGAAAGAAATGACCAAAGATATTGCAGTTTTAGTTGGGGCAGAAGTTATTTCTGGTGATTTAGGTATGTCTCTTAAAGATGCAAGTACAGATCAGTTAGGTCGTGCAGACATGATTAAAGCAACTAAAGATGAAACAACGATTGTTGGCGGTAAAGGTAAGAAAAAAGATATTACTGCTCGTGTTTCACAAATTGAAACTGCAATCGCACAATCAACTTCTGATTTTGACAAAGAAAAGCTTAACGAGAGAAAAGCAAAACTTACAGGTGGCGTTGCTGTCATTCAAGTTGGTGCGGCTACAGAATCAGAGATGAAGAATCTTATGGAACGAGTTAAAGATGCTAAAGAAGCAACTCGTGCTGCTATAGAGGAAGGTATTATTCCAGGTGGTGGAGTCACGTTGATTCAGGCTGTTAAAGTTTTGAAAAAAATTAAAACTGATTCTGCAGATGAACAAGCTGGAATTGAGTTAATTGCAGAAATTGCAGAAGAACCACTTCGAATGTTAGCACAAAATTCTGGTGCAGATGCAGGTTGGGTTGCAAAAACTGTTGCAGCTAAAGACGACGCTACTTATGGATTTAATGCACTTACCAATGAATTTGGTGATATGGTCAAGGCTGGGGTTGTTGAACCTGCAAAAGTAGCAACTGCCTCTTTGATTAATGCAGCTTCTGTTGCTTCAATGATTTTGACAACAGAGTGCTTGGTTACAGATGTTCCAGAACCTGAAAAAGCAGGTGGTGCTCCAGGAATGGGTGGTATGCCAGGAATGATGTAGTTTTGCAAAAATAGCTATAAAATAAAAAATTAAAGAATTTTAAAAACGCCCTTATACAGAGGGCGTTTTTTTAGTACACTAGAAAAATGAAAACATCTGTAAGTCAAAGTATAGAAGCTGGAAAACAAACCCCACAAGAGTTTGCAAAAACTCATTGGAAAGAAATTCTTGGGGTCTCTGTGACTCTTGCAGGAGCAGTGATCTTTTTATTGGTTGAATATCATAAAAGGAGAAAGAAGGGTGAAGGAGAAGAAGAGCAGAACGTTGATTTAGACCTTATAGCAGCAGACGCACAATTAAGCGAACGGCATCCAACTGCAGTGATGTTAGATTTAGTCCCAGATCTTCACACGCATATCCCCGATGCAGCACTTCTTGCAGAACAACTCGCAGAAGGACTCCCAGAAGAAATAGAATCAGAAATCCTTGAAAAAAAGAGAAAGAGGAGGTGGTTTAAAGGGAGTCCAAAAGAAACTATGCAAACAATTGGAAAGATCAAATAATTCCAATAAAACTATAATTCATTTTTACACCAGGACCAGTTGCTCGGTAAGAATAATATTTTTCGTTCTCGTGTAAAGTGCAGTGCTTTTCAATTTTTAGGTTTAAAGATTTTTTTGGATTTAAATTGTTTTTTTTAAAAAAATCAAATAGTTGTTTTTTATTTTCTTCAATTAAATCGAAATGTAAGTTTGTTTTTTTGTCAATTTGGTAGCAATCAACGCAAATTGCAGGGCCAAACCAGATATAAAGAACATCACTTTTTTTGATTTTTAAACCAGAAACTGTTTGTTTTTCTTTTAATTTTTTTACAAAATTATATTCAGAATCAAGTTCCTCAAGTAATTTATACAAAATTTTCTGTTGAGTACTTTTCCTGCCTGCGTGTGCAGCTGCAACAAACTCTTGTTTAAGCTGATTTCTGAATCCATGAATCAGAATGGGAAGACAATCTGCTGTTTTTACAGAGAGAAAAGTATTTTTTTGGGAAGTATAACAGGCATCAACTTCATTTATTTCTAAAGCAGCAGGGCGTGAGTCCGTTTCAGTTTTTTCAATTTCTTCAACCTGTTTGATCTCACAACCATGAACTTGTTCCATTTTTACCAGAATAGCATTTTTGGGAATACCAGAATTAATCACAGCTTTTGAAAAAGTCTCAGCGTTTTTACTAGTAAAAAATTGTTTAAAACTCATTTATATATTTAGAAAAACTTTACAAGGTTGCAATATACTCAATAACTTCTGCTAAACCAGAGTTACTTTTTATAAAGTATCTTTCCACTCCAAGTCTTTTTGCGCGTTCGACATCTTCATCAGAACTTAAATTTGAAGTTACTATAATAGGAATAGTTTTTGTTTGTTCGTCAGATTTTAATTCTTTTATAGCAATAAACCCATCTTTTTCTGGCATAATTAAATCTGCCAATATTACATCTGGTTGAAAGTTTTTTGCAGTTTCTACGGCTTTGACTCCATCAAGCAAAAACATAACTTCATTCCCGTTTTTTTCAAATTTTTTTTGCATGACCTTGACTAGAAAGATATCATCTTCTAGTATAAGGACCTTTTTTTTCATAACTGAGTTCCTATATTGGTAAATAACGTATCATGACTTGTCATGTTTTCATTCGAGAGGTCTAAAGCTCTAATATAGTTTGGAGTAATTTTAAAGACGACATAGTCACTTTTTGTAAGTTGTAAAACTGGTGGCCAGAATCCTGGAATATCAGTTGCTTTGTCAGCAATTCTGTCGATTGCTTCAAGGGCTTCATCTCCAGTAATTTCTTGAGCAGTTGCCTGAATTTGGACTAACATATTTTTATTATCCCAAACGGAAAGTCCAACTTTATTATTTTCTTGGATAGCTTGATGTTTACTGCTGTTTCTTGAGGTTACACAATAAACCATGAAATCATCTGAAACAGCAAAAAGCATCATATGAGCTTGTGGTTGATTATTTTTATTTGAAACAGCAAGACTCATAAGTGAGATTTTTCTCATGGTATCAAGTATTTCCTGAGGGGTAAATTGTTTTGACATTTGTCTATAAGGATATACTGAGTTTTTTGCTCAGTCTAGTAGTCTTTTTTTAATGAGGTCTCACACTAGTGTTTAGACCAAGATGAGAGAGCTCTTTAAGAATATCGTAGAGTACAGCATTAACAGTGTTTTGAACTTTGTAACTTGGGCTTGAGAAGAGCTCTTGATAAGGATAAATATGTAGTATGTCTTGAAAGATAGTGAGTTTTTCCTCGACAGTTAAGCCATTAACCCAGTTAGCAACTGCAGTTCTAAAGGCGATTTCTTCGGTTATTAGATTTGTTTCTGCTATAAATGCTTGGATTCTTGTTTCGAGCGTTTCAGCGTGAGTTTTCATATAAGTCCAGATTTTATCAAAAAAGTCTTTATTGTCAAAAAAGCCTCCGTATTATTGGAGGCTTTTTTACAATGTTGCGGAGCCGGGTCCTTCGTCTCTACTCAGGACATTCCCTCCCAGAAGGTCGGTCAGATTCGTGCTGATTTATGTCAACCAACTCAAGTCAAAGCACAAAATTAAGCAAAAGACTCCCAGTTTTGGGAGTCTTTTGTCTAATTTGCGGAGCCGGGAGTCGAACCCGGCCTGTGAGATTATGAGCCTCACGTGCACCGTACACTACCCCGCGCGTCATGTAATTAAATTACATGTATTACTTTTTTAATATCTTCAGATAAACAAACGAATTATTTCTCTGGGATGACAAGAGTGTATTATAAACTTTTAATGGTCAAATGTCAAAAATCTGGTATAATAATGATCTCGAGTGGTGCATTTACCCTCAAGTACTCAAGTTTTGAGTTTAAAAGTGGCAAGGTAGCTCAGTTGGTTAGAGCATCGGATTCATAAACCGAAGGTCGTGGGTTCAACTCCCACCCTTGCTACAGCAAAATTTCTTTCCAATTTTCTAAAGGTGTTACTGTTTTTGTTTCATTTATAAGCTTATTTTCAGGTTTTGCTTCTGTGTTTTCTTGAATTTGCAAAATATATTCACCTGGTTTTTGTAGTAATAGCTCGTTTCTTACAACCTTTTCTTTAAATTGTTCGGACTCTGTAAGCTCAATTTTCTCCTCAAGACCAATAATTTTATTAGAAATTTGGTCGATTTCATACTCTAAAACCCTTATATTTTCGGAAGAACTTTGTGTTTTTTTAGAGCTCTTATCAAGGGAGAAAAAGAACATAATAGCAACTATAGTTAGGGCTAATATAGTGATTGGATGGTAGAGTAACTTGGTTATTGCCATAAATCCATAATTGTGATATTATAAGACATCAGTAAGTCAAAAAAAGTACTTAATACTATAAATAAGTATATCGTGGTAACACGTTAGAATAAACAGGTTAATTATTATGAGCAAAACACTATTAGACGCACATGCGTTATTTACTGATAGTCTTAGAAATGCTGGCAAAGCAAATGCAACAGTTATTGCTTACAGTAAAGACGTTGAACAGCTCGTTGATTTTGTTACCAAATTAGGTAAAACACAAATAGATGAAGTTTCTTCAGAAGATATCGATGAATTTAAAGTTTTATTAAACAAACAAAGATATACTGGAAAATCAATTTCTAGAAAAATTAACTCAATCAAAGCATTTTTCAGATTTTTAGTTGGTGAAGGTGAAGTTTCTGTTAACCCAGCAGAAGTTATCTCCCATCCAAAGTATGATCAATCTCCTCCAAGAGTACTCTCAAAGATAGAATACAGAGCTTTAAGAGATGCGTGTAGAGGTGATGTTCGTATGTCTGCAGTTGTTGAGTTATTGCTTCAAACTGGTATGAGAATTTCTGAATTAGCTTCACTACAACTTACAGATGTTGATTTTGAACGTAACGTAATTGCTATCCAAGCACAAAATTCTAGAGGAGCAAGAAAAGTTCCTATGAACACTGCTGCAAAAACAGCTATTACCGACTACATTCAAGTCAGACCAAGAGCAAGAGAAAAAACTGTGTTTTTAACCAAAACCTGTAGACCATTCTTGGTTCGTAACATCAGAACAGCTATTGATAGATATTTTAGATTAGCAGGTATTAAAGGTGCTAAAGTTAATGATTTAAGACACACCTTTATTGTTGAGCAATTAAGAGCAGGCACTCCTTTAGTGTATGTTTCACAATTAGTTGGTCACAAGAGAATTACCACTACAGAAAAATATCTTAAACTTATCGAAGCTCCAGAAATGGAACCAACAATTCAAATCGAAGAGTTGTAATTTTATATTTGATACAAAAACTGTCCAAACTCCCTGAAAAGGGAGTTTTTTGTAGATAAATCTGCTATAATACCCAACAGTTATGAAAAACATACAAACAACAACCAGCAGAATGTGGTGGACTTCCTAAACTAAGGGAGCGTGTTGTTGTATCAAAACGAAGAAATTAAACAATATGCTCCCGATCGGAGCATTTTTTATTTTTGTGGGTCCAGCTTTTTCTTAAGAAAAAGTTGCTGACACACAACATGCAACGCTCGGACCCGCTTTTTTATGAATGAAATGAATAAAAAAAGCGTAGGTACGAAAGATGCAGAGCTATTATGGACCCGATCTTTTTTGAACGTAGTGAAAAAGAGTCACAGGTACACAAGATGCAAGGCATCTACGTTCAGCTCCAACCTCAATCTGAATTAAGCAAAACTTTTCAGATTCAATGTATAATAAACAAGATAAGAAAGAACAAGTATTATGAAAAAAAGAGTGTTATCGGGAATGAGACCAACTGGTCGTTTGCATTTAGGCAATTACTTAGGTGCTGCGAAAGGAATGTTGGAACTGCAAAATAATCCTGAATATGAAACTTTATATACAGTTGTGGATGTACATGCAATTACAACTCCATACGACGCGTCAACTTTAAAGCAAAGTGCTCGCGATGTTTTTATTGATTATTTGTCGGTTGGGTTAGATCCGGAAAAAAGCCATATTTCAATTCAGTCGGATTTATCTGATTTAATCACGCAGTTGGCATTTTATTTTGGGTCTGTAGAAACGGTTGCAAGAATGCAACACCTACCAACATTTAAAGACAAGGTTAAACAACATCCAGATAATGTAACAATGGCGTTGCTTAACTATCCGCTTCTTATGGCTGCAGATATATTAATTTATAAAGCAGGATTAGTTCCTGTTGGAATAGATCAAGAACCACACCTTGAAGTTGCGCGTGAAATTGCACGAAAAATGAATGAACAATTTGGAACAGATTTTCCTGAGCCAGTTCGTTTTGCAACAAAAGGTGAGTATGTCCCTTCATTACTAGGTGAAGGCAAAATGAGCAAGTCTGTTGAGGGTTCTGCCATTGAGTTAGGAGATGATTTAGACACAATTCTTAAAAAGTTAAGCAAAGCTCCAACAGATTCTGGGGTTGGAGAAGTAGTGCCTACTCAAGGTGGAGTGGCTAACTTATTGCAATTTGTTGAGTTATTTCAAGGTCTAGATAAACGTAAGGAATATGAAGCACAATATGTGGGTGCAGGAATTCGCTATGGAGATCTTAAGAAAGAGTTGGCAGAAGCAATATTTGCAGAATTAGAGCCAATTCAAGCAAAACGTGCAGAACTAGAAGCAAATCCTGAATATGTTGATCGTATGATCCGTGAAGGAGCTCAAAAATCGAGAGCAATTGCTGAGCAAACAGTAAAAGAAGTGAAAGAAAAATTGGGGTTACGATAATTTTTTAGAAATTGAGAAATAAGAAAATATAAAGGAAAACATAAAATGTTAGACGAACAAACACAAAAAATTGAAGTTCAGTATGATGATTTTGCAAAACTTGATTTAAGAATTGCGAAGGTTTTGAATGCAGAGGAAATTGAAGGAGCAGACAAGTTACTTAAATTAACTTTAGATGTTGGTGAGCTTGGAGAAAGAACAGTAGCTTCTGGTATCAAAGAATGGTACTCTACAGAAGACCTAATTGGTAGAACAGTAGTCTATCTAGCAAATTTGGCACCAAGAAAACTTCGTGGTGTTGAAAGTCAAGGCATGATTATTGCTGCAGGTGGTGATACAGCAATTTTATTAGAACCAGAGACAGAATGTGCTCCAGGAACTGTAGTAAGATAGTACTACGTGTTACAATAACCTTTTTAGAAATCTGTAAAGTATAGAGGATAGCTATGGCTGAAAATAAAACTCAAGAAAAGCAACGGGAAACTAAAGTTCCAGAAAATCAAAATTCTAAAGGCAAAGAAAATGTTCAAGGTCAAAAACCACAACAAAAACAGTTGGTCATGAAGTCATTCACTATGGATTTGTCGCCAAAAAATATTTTGAACAAAGCAATTTTGTATATTTTACTTGGGTTACTCTTTTTACCTTTATTAGTTTCATTGTTTACTTCAGATCCAAATAAAGAGATTTCTATTTCTACTTTGGTAAAAGATATTCGAGACGCAAAAATCAGCAGTGTTCAAGTTGCTGGAGATGAATTACGGGTAACTTATACAGATGGAGCAGAAAAAATTGCGCTTAAAGAAGATGGTCAAGATTTAGTAAGCATTTTAAATGCCGCTGATATTGATTTAGCAGCAACAGATCTTGAAGTGAAGAGCGTTGGTATGGGGCAATTACTTTGGGAACTTCTATTAAGTTTCTTGCCTGTCATATTAATGATAGGTGTATTTCTTTTCTTATTTAGAGGTGCAAAAGGTGGTCCAGATATCATGGGCATTGGTAAAAGCAAAGCCAAACTTTTTGTAAAAGGAAAACAAAATACTAAGTTTGCTGACGTTGGAGGCATGGATGAAGCAAAGGCAGAACTTGAAGAAGTTGTCGACTTTTTAAAGAATCCAAAAAAATATACCAAAGTTGGTGCACGAACTCCAAAGGGTGTGTTATTAGTTGGTCCTGCTGGAACGGGTAAGACTTTGTTAGCCCGTGCAGTTGCTGGAGAAGCAAACGTTCAATTTTTATCTATTGCAGGTTCTGAATTTATGGAAATGCTTGTGGGTGTAGGTGCGTCTCGTGTTCGAGATTTGTTTACAACTGCAAAAAAACTAGCTCCAGCGATTATTTTTATTGACGAGATTGATGCAATAGGTCGTGCACGTGGTAAAGGAAATTTTAGCGGAGGCCACGACGAACGGGAACAAACATTAAACCAAATTTTGGTTGAGATGGACGGATTTTCTCAGAATGACAATGTTATTGTGATGGCGGCAACAAACCGCGGTGATATGTTAGATCCTGCACTTGTTCGTCCTGGAAGATTTGACAGAAGAGTTATGGTTTCTTTACCAGATCTTGAAGAAAGAAAGTTTATTATCAAGATTCATGCAAAAGGTAAACCATTTGTAAAAGATCTCAATTGGGAGCGTGTTGCAAGAAGAACTGTTGGATATTCTGGTGCAGATATTGAAAACATGCTTAATGAAGCTGCAATTGCAGTTGCTCGTGAGGCTAGAGAAGAAATTACTTCAGAAGATATTGAAGAAGCAGCACTTAAAGTGAAACTTGGTCCAAGCAAAAAACGTTTGCAAGACAAACTTGAAAAAGAAATGACTGCGTATCACGAAATGGGTCACGCAATTGTTGCACATGTTTCGCCACATGCAGATCCTGTGCACAGAGTTTCTATCATTTCTCGTGGACGTGCCTTAGGATTTACTTTGACTCCACCAGAAAAAGATAAACTACAAACAACCCAATCAGAGTTGCTAGATGATATTGCAGTTCTTCTTGGGGGACGTACCGCTGAAAAACAGGTGTATAACGAGCTTACTGCAGGAGCAAGCAGTGACATACAAAAGGCTACAAAGATCGCTCGGGCTATGGTTATGGATTATGGTATGAGTGATTTGGGTCCAATAAACTTGCATACAGATATAGATCAATCCTATGACTCATTATATGGTGAGTATGGTAAGTTATCAGAAAGACTGCAAGAAAAAGTTGACTCAGAGATCCAAAAATTTATTGCTGAAGGTCAAAAACGTGCTGAGTCTATTTTGAAAAAATACGCAAAAGAACTTAAGAATCTTTCAGAGAAGCTTATTGAACTTGAATCTATTGATGGTGAAGAGTTTGAAAAACTCATGGGAGTTAAAAAAGCTAAAAAGGCATAAATGGATGAACTAAAGCATCAAGAAAAATTTATTATTCTTGATGGTCATGCAATTATCTATAGGGCATACCATGCTCTAAAAGAATTGACCGATCCAAAGGGCCAACCAATTAATGCTGTGTATGGATTTGCCAGAATTCTTCTTAAAGTTATTGATGATTACGATCCAAAATATATTGCGGTAGCGTTTGATCATAAAAATGGGAAGTCAAAACGAGTTGCGGAGTTTAAAGAGTATAAAGCTCAAAGGCCTCCAATGCCAGATGATTTAATTTCTCAGGTTCAAATAATTAAAGATTTGGTTGCGGCGTTTAATATTCCTCAGTTTGAACTTGATGGTTTTGAAGCAGATGATTTACTTGGCACCATTTCAAAGTTAATGAATATAGAAAACGACAAGATCAAAGATTTTGAAAAAAAGATCTTAACGGTTATTGTTACTGGAGATAAAGATTTATTGCAACTAGTGTATGACGATAGCACTCACGTTTTCATTCCGGGAAGAGGGCGTTTTAGTAGAGACAAAGAGTATGATGAAGCTGGTGTAGTTGAAAAATTAGGGGTGCGTGCAAACCAAGTTCCAGATCTTAAAGCCCTGATGGGGGACCCGTCAGATAATATTCCAGGAGTTAAAGGGATTGGAATAAAAACAGCAACTAGTTTAATTCAAAAATTTGAAAGTTTAGAAAAATTATATGAAGCAGTTGCAGAAGTTATCGAAAAAGAAAAGAACGGTGAAAAATTGACTGACCCTTTGTTAAAGGGATCCACGCTAAAAAAACTTGCTGAAGATACAGAAATGGCGTTTTTAAGTAAAAAATTAGCAACAATTCAAAGAGATGCCCCAGTACAATTTAATCTAGATGCATGCATCACAAAGGATTATGATAAACATAAGGTAGCGGATTTATTTGAGTTATATCAGTTTAATTCATTAAAAAATATGTTACCAAAAGATAAGTTTGAAGAAGCAATACAAGAGGCATTATTTTAAATTTTTTTGATTGAAACTAAAGTAACTAGAAAAATACTAACTAAATTAATTGAACTAGTCGAAACATATGAGCAAAGATAAAAAAATAAAAGATATCTCACAGTTAAAGGTTGCACTTGTTCATGATTATTTACGTGAGTATGGTGGAGCAGAACGCGTGGTCGAAGCTCTGCATGAAATTTTTCCACAAGCACCACTATATGTTTCTTTTGTTGATAGCTCTGTTACTGGGATTCATTGGGCGAAATTTCAAGATTGGGATATTCGACAAAGCTGGTTAACCAAAATTCCGTTTTATAAAAAATTATTTTCTCCTTTGCGAATTTTTGCGCCACAGTATTTTTCGGCATTTGACTTAAGTGAATATGATTTGGTTATTTCTTCTACAAATGCATATTTTTCTAAGGCTGTTACAACAAAGAGAACAATAGGTACTACAACTGCAGAGACAGATACTAAGGCTAAAGATACAAGTAAGAAAGTCGGCGCACTTCATATAAGTTACTGCCACACTCCTGCACGATCTTTGTATGGTTATACCACCAGAACTGATTGGAAGAGTAACCCAATCACCGGATTTTTTGGTACGATACTGAATCACTATTTAAGAATTCTTGACGTAAAAATTGCCCGAGAAAATGTTGATTATTTTATTGCTAATTCCAAAGAAACTCAAAGAAGAATTCAAAAATTTTATAAACTGGATTCTACTGTGATTTATCCGCCAATCGAAATTGATTTAGATCGAAAATTCGAAAACAAAGCACAGCTTCCAAAAGAAGATGGCTATTTTTTAATTGTTGGCAGAATTGCTGCAAGTAAACATGTTGATTTAGCGGTTCTTGCTGCAAAAGAGATTGGTTTTAATCTTAAAGTTGTTGGATCTGGAAGAGGTGTTGAAATGCTACAAGACCTTGCAGGTGAAAGTTTAGGAAAAAACATAGAGTTTTTAGGTGGGGTTTCTGACGAGGAATTATACTCTTTATATGAAAATGCTTCAGCTTTGTTATATCCAGCGGAAGATGAAGATTTCGGAATGGTTCCAATAGAAGCTATGGGGCATGGTATCCCTGTTGTTGCACATAAGTCTGGTGGTCCTCTGGAAACGGTTCAAGAGGGTGAAAATGGATACTTTTTTGATGAGTTTACTGTAGAGAGTTTTGGCAAAGCTATTCAAAAAATTCAGACAACAAAATGGAACAGGCAAAAAATCTATGAGTATGCAGTGGATTTCAGTAAAGAGAAGTTTAAAACTCGAGTATTACAATTTATTAAAGAACTGCTGTAATTTATTTTTTTTAACTTACTTTCTCTCCAAAGTTACAAATCCAACGGTATTTGTTGGCATAAACAATGTTGTTTTGAGTTTTGCTTCCGTTGTTGCAATATTTTCCGTAAAGACACTCCCGTTGCTTAGCTCTTTTTTAATGGTATAGCTACCTGGCCCGATATCTTCGAATAAAATTGGTACATTTTCGCTATGTTGAGCTTTTGGATCAAAGTTTGCTAAGACAACTTCAATATTTCCTGATTGAGGGTTCTTTGCCGCAAGAGCTTTGGTCCAACTGCCTTTTCCAAGTAGTTGCACTCTTTGATCGGAAATTTTATCAAGCATTTTGAGTGCAAAATATCTTGGTTTGGCTTTTGCACCAAAATCATTGTGTGTAAATAATCCCCAACGCCCCCAGTATTCTTGTCCAGCAGGATCTTTTCCATCTTGTATTTCAAAGGCAAATGCACGTTCTACAACTCCAACCATTTCAATTGCTCCAGCCACTGTGTGAGCAGCTGAATAAGAAGTGTCATATCCTGCATTGACTTCACTATCATGTCCCCATTCTGTGATGTGAAATTCGATAAGCTCATCATACTGTGGGTATTTCTGTAAAAGAGTTCTCACTGCTAGCATATCTTCTTTATACACATCAAGATTAGTTGAGTATCGATGCCAAGAGATGAAGTCTAGTTTTAATTTATTTTCGTATGCAAATTTTATGAGAGCTTCTGCCCAGTTTTTATAAAAACCAGTTGTTACAGGGCCACCAAGTTTGAAAGGTTTTACTCCAGAAGTTTTAGCTGCCCCAAGTGCAGCAAACTTATAAAGCGTAAGGTAATTTTTATCACCATAGTATTTCCAGCCACCAAAAAGATCTGGTTCATTCCAAACCTCATAGTACACATCAGAAATTCCTCGTGTGCCGCTCACGTGCTGGATAGTTCTTTGAACCAAGTTTTGCCAATCACCATAATTATTTGGTTTTCCCACAATATCCCCATTGGCGAACTGTGGAGGCATATAGGTAAGCGCAATATAAGGTTTTGCACCAGTTGCGGCAATATCATTTAAAAGTAGATCTAGTTTTGAGAAATCATAAGAATAATTTCCATTTTCTCCAGAAACAACGTCATAGAAATCATAAATATGATCTATACGAATATATTCTGGGTTCAGAGCCTTGACTGGCGCAACAAGTTGACCCATACGCCATTCGTGATCTTCCCCTCCTTGTGCGAGGTTTCTCCAAGGTTTTTTATATGTTCCTAAAACGTTATTTGTATACACATGGATGTTGGCATTTTCTCCAGAAGCTTTACCAAAAAACTCTCGTAACACTCCAATTTGACTAGCACCAACTAACACAACAACTAATAAACTTAAAATAATCAAAAACTGAGTAATCATTTTGGCTTTGGTCATTTTTTTCGATTGCATACGTATAAGTGTAACAGAATTGCGTTTTCACAGATACCAGAATATTAACCTATTGAATACAACTAAGAGTAGATAGTTGACAACTTAGCAAGCTACAGATATGATTGCTAATAACTATGATAGATTTAACCGCTAGACAAGTACAAATCTTACGAGCAGTGATTGAAGAATTTATTTCAACAGCAGAGCCAGTTGGTTCTGAAACAGTAGATAAAAAGTATTCTATTGGAGTTTCTCCAGCAACAATTCGTAATGAAATGGCACAACTCACCAAACAAGGTTACTTGAGTAAAAGTCATAGTAGCGCTGGACGCGTTCCAACTCCTGCGGCAATGAAGCTATACGTGAATGAGTTAATGAAAGAGCGCGACCTTTCTGTTGCAGATGAAGTTTCTGCTAAAGAGAAAATCTGGAACAGCCGTGACAAACTTGATCAAATGCTCTATCAAATTACAAAAGTTTTAGCAGATAAATCTCAGTCTTTGGCAATTGCTTTACATGACGATTATCACTTGTACCACTCTGGATATGCAAACCTTTTACAAATGCCAGAATTTTATGACATTAAAGTGATGAGACATGTGTTGCAGTTGATAGAAGAAGAGAAACTTCTC
Organism: uncultured Pseudomonadales bacterium; assembly: GCA_964620965.1. Taxonomy (GTDB): domain Bacteria; phylum Patescibacteriota; class Microgenomatia; order UBA1400; family PJMF01; genus VFLK01. The sequence continues at coordinate 488,587 of CAZUHV010000001.1, read as the reverse complement.
GAAGAAATTTTTGAAGCGAATGCGAATGAGAATTTAGTGCAAGTTGTGTACGGTCCGGAATTAGGAAACCGTAACTTAATGCCAGTTGGCATAATTCACATGTCTTTTGAAGTTGATGGACAGCCAATTCACATTGCTCTGTTAGGTTCAAGTAGATTTGATTATGCGTATGTTATTCCGATGATGAAGTATGTTCGCAACCTCATTAAAGAAATTGTTGAATAAAATTTTACTATGAAAGATACAAAAAGTACAAAATACGATAAACAATCAGAAGAAGTTCAAGGTTCTGTAGCAGAACAACAGGAATTAGAAGCGGTGGTAGAAGAGCTTTCAAATCAAGTTGTTTCACTTTCTCAGCAGTTGAGCGACGCGAAGCGTCGCGAACAAGTTGCACTTGCAGATTATCAAAACTTAGTTCGAAGAACCAGCGAAGAGCGCAGTAAAGTTGCTAAATTGGCAGCAAAGAACTTTGTCGAAGATTTAATACAGCCTTTAAACCACCTTTCTTTAGCAAGTGAGCAGCTTAATGATGCTGGTTTAAACATGGTTATTACTCAACTGTGGCAAGCTTTGGAACAAAATGGGCTCAAAAAAATTGACGCGCTTGGAAAGCCATTTGATGTAACTTTAATGGAAGCATCAGAGATTGGTGAAAAAGGTGAAACAGTTGTTAAAGTAATCAGTGAAGGATATACCTTAAACAATGAAGTCATCCAACACGCTAAGGTTATTTTAGACTAATATTTTTACTAAAACTTAGTTACAAAATAGCTCGATTTTTGAATTTTGGAGATAATTAAAATACACATAAAAAAAGCAGTTGAAAACATCGATTGCTAATTTCCAGGCTAAATTGCTACTAGCAGTCTTTTAAATTGTTTGCTAGAATTGGAAATTGAAAGAGTTACTTGCACAAAAGTTTTGGACGCAAAACTATAACAAGTACACAATTTCTACCGAACACGATCGGTATAAAAAATAATACGTATAAAGTCAAATAAAAAAGGAGAAGACTATGTCAGACTCAAATTCAGGTAAGATAATTGGTATCGACTTAGGTACCACAAACTCTGCTGTAGCAGTTATGGAGGGTGGATCTCCAAAAATTATTTCTACTGCAGAAGGAAGAAATACGTTTCCATCTATTGTTTCATTTAAAGGTGAAGATATTTCTGTTGGGGATGTCGCGAAACGTCAAATGGTTTTAAATCCAAAGAAAACAGTGAACTCTGTGAAACGTTTCATGGGTGGAAAACTTAAATCAGCAGGTGTGCAAAATGCCACAAAACATGTTGCATATGAAATTACTGAAGGTAAAGATGGAATGGCTGTCGTTAAAATCGATGGTAAAACATTTACTCCACAAGAAATTTCAGCAAAAATTTTGGCAAAAGCAAAAGCTGATGCAGAGAGTTATTTGGGCACAAAAGTATCAAGAGCAGTTATCACAGTTCCTGCATATTTTGATGATGCTCAAAGACAAGCAACTAAACAAGCAGGTGAAATTGCAGGCCTTAAAGTTGAGCGTATTGTGAATGAGCCAACTGCTGCTGCACTTGCATATGGTTTAGACAAAAAAGGGAGTAGCACTATTGCAGTTTATGACTTGGGTGGTGGTACATTCGATATTTCCATTCTAGAAATTGGCGATGGTGTTTTTGAAGTTAAGTCTACCAATGGAGACACATTTCTTGGAGGTGATGACTTTGATAGCAAGATCATTGATTGGATTATCGCCGAATTTAAAAAAGAAAGTGGCGTTGATCTTTCAAAAGATCCTCAAGCATTACAACGTGTTAAAGACAGTGCTGAAAAAGCAAAAATTGAGCTTTCAAGTGCACAATCTTCAGAAATCAACCAACCATTTATTACTCAAGGTTCTGATGGTCCACTACACTTAACAATGACTTTAACCAGAGCAAAACTTGAAGAGATTGTTGATGAGTTAATCAAAAAGACCTTTAAACCAGTTGAAAAAGCACTTAAAGATGCAGGCATTTCTGCAAAAGAAGTGAATGACATTGTTTTGGTTGGTGGTCAAACCCGTATGCCAAAAGTTGTCAGTGAAGTTGAAAAGTTCTTTGGAAAGAAACCACATCAAGGTGTCAATCCAGACGAAGTTGTCGCTGTTGGTGCAGCTATCCAAGCTGGAGTTATTGGTGGAGACGTTACAGATGTTGTTTTGTTAGATGTTACTCCATTAACGTTAGGCCTTGAAACACTGGGTGGAATTAGAACTCCTCTTATCGAAAGAAATACTACAATTCCTACAAGCAAGTCTCAAGTTTTTTCTACAGCTGCAAACAATCAAACACAGGTTGAGATCAATGTTTTGCAAGGTGAAAGAGAAATGGCTGCTGATAATAAATCACTTGGTCGCTTTATCCTTGATGGAATTCCACCTGCACCAAGAGGTATTCCTCAAGTTGAAGTTACTTTTGATATCGACTCTAATGGTATCTTGCATGTAACTGCAAAAGAAAAAAACACCGGCAAAGAACAAAAGATCACTATTCAAAACTCAACTAACCTTTCTGATGAAGAAGTTGAAAAAATGAAGGCAGATGCAGAAGCTCATGCAGAAGAAGATAAAAAGAAAAAAGAGCTTATTGAAGCTAAAAACCATGCAAATCAAGTTGCATTCGAAATAGAAAAACAACTCGAAGAATATGGTGATAAACTTGAATCTTCAGATAAAGAAGCTATTGCAGAAAATGTGAAGAAGCTTAAAGAGCTTGCAGAAAAAGATGATGTTACCAAAGAAGAGCTTGATGCAGCAACTGATGAAATGTTCAAATCAGCTCAAAAAATTGGTGAAGCTATGCAAAAAGCTCAAGCTGAACAGGGCTCAAAAGGTGCTGGAGCAGCAGGTTCTGATGCACAAGCAGATGATAAGTCTGAAAAGAAAACAGATAAAGATGGTGCAGAAGAAGGTGAAGTAGTTAACGAGTAAGTCGTTTTAGAAAAGCCCAATGTTTGTATAATGAAACATTGCGATAGCTAATTTATAATTACAAAAATTAGTGAAAGCAGTTTCTGTTACAGATATTGGGCTTGATAAGGTTATGTCAACAAAAAGAGATTACTACGACATTTTAGGAGTCAAAAAAGGTGCAGCGAAAGCAGATATTAAATCTGCATATCGAAAAGCTGCCCTTAAGTGGCATCCAGATAAAAATCCAAGCAACAAAAAGGAAGCAGAAGAAAAGTTTAAAGAAATAAACGAAGCATATCAAGTTTTGTCTGATGATAAAAAACGACAAAGCTATGATCAATTTGGTCATGCAGCATTTGATCAATCTGCGGGTATGGGTGGGAATCCGTTTGCTGGTGGTTTTAGACAAGGTGGAGGCCCATTTACGTATACATATAGCTCAAGTGGTGGTGCAAACCCTTTTGAAAATGCAGATTTTGGTGATCCATTCGATATTTTCGAACAATTCTTTGGTGGAGGATTTTCTCGAGCTCAAGCAAGGCCAAGATATTCTTTAACAGTTGATTTTATTGAAGCAATACATGGGGTGACAAAAGAAGTTGAGATTGAGGGAAAAAAACATAAGATTAAAGTTCCCGCAGGCGCAAATGATGGCACCAGAATTCGATTTACAGAATTTGATATTTCTATTAATGTAAAAACGCATCCAAGATTTAAAAGAGAAGGATATGATTTATTTGTAGACGAAAAAATTCCTGTTTCTATGGCATTACTTGGGGGTACGGCAGAAGTTGAAACCGTTGATGAAACACTAAAATTAAAGGTAAGACCCGGAACACAATCTCACACAATGGTTCGTTTACGAGGTGAAGGTGTCCAGCACGTACAAGGTAGAGGTAAAGGTGACTTGTATGTGCGATTTATTGTAGATTTTCCAGAAAAATTAAATCGTCAACAAAAGAAAGCTGTTGAAAGACTTCAAGAAGCTGGTTTATAGATTTTCCAAGTAAACAACTGTTTTTTCAAGAGTAGTGTTTTTTGAATCAGTGATAATTTGAACTGATTTTTTTGCAGCAGTTTTAGTATTTGGCAGTTTTTGATTTTGTTTTGAAAACCAATATAGCGGATGAGAAAAATCAATCCCAAGCCACAATCCAATTCTTTCTCTATCTCTTATAACTTGATTTTTCTTATTTGTTAGTACAAGCACTCTAGGAGAATACTGTTCATCATTGTTAGGTTTTAGTAGACCTGGAATATTTTTTAGTTTAAGAACAATTTTTTTGCTGTTTTTTCTATTTGTTTCAAGATTTTTTATTCCATCTAGGATTCTTTCTTTAGAAAATGAAGTAGTTTCCTTAGCTAAGAAAGTGAAAAAACACACGCTATCAATAAAGAGCTGTAAAAGTAATTTTGAGTTTACTTTTCTTAAAAATTTGATTGTTTTGTTGTAAAACGTAGTATTGATAATTTGAAATGCTATTGGGCTTGTAAAATCCTTTTTTGTTTGATTTGCAGAAAAAGAAGAGTAAAATCCTCCTGTACCTAAGTCTAAAGGTTTAGTATGGTTAAAACTTCCAAAGCAGTAATCTCCATACGATCCGAGTTTTTTATTTTTAAAACTTAAGCTATAAGAGCTTGCAATGTCTTCAATAAGAATAATGTTGTTTTTTTTGCACCAATTTACAGTTTTAACAAAATCAGTGGAAACATATCCCCAGAGATGTGGATGGATAATGACTTTGGTTTTCCCTGATACTGTTTTTTTATAGTTTTCTAAAGTTGGAGAGAGCGTCTCAAGGGAAATATCAACAAATTTGTAGGGGAGCTTTAAAAGTTTGATTGCCACTAAAATTTTCTCGCAGTTAAAACTAGATAAAATGATTTCATCGGTAGGTTTTAGATTCAGATTTTTGAGCAGATGAAATAAAGCACTAGAGCCAGAGCCACAAAGAGTAACTTTCGAAAGATTTACATCTTTTTTTATTCTATTTATTAAGAATTGGTTTGACATACATGTTATTTTTTACGTGCTGATCCCAATATGCGATTACAAGTCTATATCCTGAATTTCCACTGGCGTCTGTGTATTCTTCTAAAGTTCCTCTTGCTTCGAAAAATTCTCCTGTTTGAATGTGTTCCGGGAAAATTCCAGCATAATCAACAATATAGTCAACAATTTTTCCTTGATGCTGTGCTGCAATTTTCCAAACACTTGGGATAGTAATTCCGAGTGTTGCATCAGTGACTTGTCCGCTAATAGTTACAACTCCAAGTCTAGTAACCTCGACTGGATTGAGATATACATCTAGTTCAGTTCGATAGTTTCCATCTTCTTTGTTCACAACACCAAAAAGAGAAACTTTTGTATATACAACTACACCATCTGCAAGAACTTGTTTAATATAAAAATATGGTCGTCTTTCAGTCACATATAAGAGTTCTGCAATATTGAACGGAGAATGGTCTTTTCTTCTTTGAATCAATTCATTTCTGCCATAATCAAAATTTGCTAAAGGTATAATGTTAGAATTAGTCTTAAAAAGTTCTTGTAAGCGACTAATAATATCAAGATAATTTTGGTATCCATAAATAAGCAAGTCTAGATCAGATTCTGAATTTGCTTGTCCAATACATAGTGACCCTTCAATCCCAATATTTGCAATTTGCGCATCAGAATAATTTAGGGCAGAGACAAAATATTCCAGAGCAGTCACTGGAATAGGGTGGTTTCCAGTAATTTCTTTATTAAGTAACATACTCAAAAATTCTGTAGGTCTAATAATTACAGATTCTTCTTCAAAATTTACTGTCGGAAGTTGTCTGTGGTCGAAAGTTTTACTAGCAGTTCTAATATTTTCAGCTCCAGCAAGGTCCCAAGGTTTTTTAATACCATTTTTCGAGTATCTTTCAGCACTATTTGGTCTTGTATATTCAAAAGTTGCTACAGCAATTTCTGGTTGTTCTGGAATTGGGTTTAACCCGGTGTCAGTAACGTGGAAGATTCTATTCCCATTTTTTTGTAAAACATAACTCCAAGGATGTATTTCTTTTTTCATGAGAGGGACTCCACTAATAATTTTTTTGTTTCTTTTGCCCCAATATTTAATAAAGCATCTAAGGCAGATAGGTGGCTTATGAATTCTATTCCTTGTTGCTCATAGACAGGATGTTCAAATTTTTGGAACTCAACAGCAATACCGCTTTGGTTATATAGGCCAACGTTAACATAACCCTCACCAGCGGCAGCGCTTAAATATAGATTTGCACCACATTTTTTCCCCATTTCTATAATGGCAGCATTTTTTTCTTCAGGTAATTCGCCTAAACTTGATCTGAACTGAATTTTATTTCTCTCGATTTCAAGTAAATCAAGCATAAGATATAGAAAGTCCATATTAAATTCGAGCAAGTTACTATGTTTTTTAAGATAAATTTCTTGTATTCGAGGAAAATATTCTTTATAGAATGGAGCTTTTGCATAGTTTGCAGTTATAGAACCTAAGTGTTTTTTGTACCATGCTTGGGAGTTATCTATTTCTAATTCGGAAATGAGAGGTCTTTTATCATGATTTTTTTTGATAGGAATACTGAGCCATAAAGGTTGGTTATTATTTTTATCCTTAATTCTATTTCTATAGACCCATGAGTCTCTAGAGAATAAGAAGTTGTCGCCAATAAAAAAAACATCAGATTCAATGACTTGTTGGAGCAGACCAAGCCAAGGTATAAATGGTGATTGCATTCCTGAATAGGATTTTTTCATATGACTACTTTTCCTAACAAATATTTTTGGTATTATATAGTTTTCCTATTTACATATCAAGTATGTAGTCTTATAATTGCCCAATGAAAGTCATAATAACTGGTGGTTCAGGTTATTTAGGATCACGCTTGATTCAAGAATTGAGTGATCAAAACTATGACGCCCAAATTAAAGTTATTAGTCGTTTCTCAACTGTCTCCAAAAAAGAATTTGTAAAAAGGTTTCCCCATTGTGAGATTTTAAAGCAAGATATTTCTAAAATTTCAGAGTCAGACTTAGAAGGTTTTGATGTTGTGGTACATTTAGCAGCGATTGCAAGTGTGAGTGGTTGTGATATAAACAAAGATGAAACACTCAGGATTAATACACTTGGAGTGAATCATGTCTATCGAGAAGCTGTGAAGGCAAACATAAAACACTTTATTTTTATGTCTACGCTAGGCATTTATGAATACATGAATGAATCGGAGCTTAATTTAGATGACCCAAAGCCAATAACTCTATACTCAAAATCTAAGATTCTAGCAGAAAGATATTTACGACAGTTTCAAGAATCAACTACTGCTATTACAGTTATTCGTTCAGCCTCACTATTTGGATTTAGCAAAAAATTTAGGTCAGATTTACTGATCAATGCAGCAGTTTTAAATGCAGTAAATAGTACCCCTCTTACTTGTCATGGAGAGGGTTTACAAATTAGACCACTCATTCATATCAAAGACGTTTGCGATCACATTATTGGACTAATATATGAAGAATCTCCTAAACCATTTAAAGTAAATGCAATTTATAAAGAAGAGGCAACTGTTAAAAGTGTTCTAGAGATGGTTTCGGACTTGCTAAAAGCAACAGTTGTCACTTTGCCACAAAAGTATAGTTGTATGAGCTATAAAGCGTTTGCTACAAAGGACTGTGAACTGAAAAATAATTTTAGTATTTGCGTTTCTGATGGTATTACCAGACTTAGAAAACGTTTTAATGGAGGAGAATAAAATAATGAGTGTTCCATTTTATATTCACAATATTAATGAAGATGATAAAAAAAGACTACTAGATGTTATCGATAGTGGTTTTTTAACAACTGGTTCTGTTGTAACAGAGTTCGAGCAGAATTTTGCAAAACATTTGGGAGTAAAACATGCAGTTGGGACATCAAGCTGGACGGCTTCTGGAGAAGTTGTACTCCGTTATTGGGGAATTACAGCTGGTGACGAAGTTATCTTGCCTTCTATGACATATGTAGCTACTGCTCAAGCAGTTTCTAGAGTTGGGGCAACTGCTGTTTTTGTTGATTCTGACCCAAAAACAGGGCTTATCAATCTGGATTTGGTTGAAAAAGCAATTACAAATAAGACAAAAGTAATTATTCCTGTTCATTTATATGGAGCAATGGTTGATATGAAACGTCTGAACAAAATTGTTGCAGGGAAAAATATTAAAATTTTAGAGGATGCAGCTCACGCAATTGAATCAAGTATTGACGGAATTCGACCTGCAAATCTTTCAGACGCTGCCTGTTTTAGTTTCTATGCAACAAAAAATATTGCTTGTGGTGAGGGTGGAGCAATTGCTACAAACGATCCAGGTCTAGACGAATACGCTCGAAAAGCAGTACGGGCTGGTACAAATAAAGGTGTTTTAGCTAAATCTACGACTGGTTTTTTTGTGTATGATTCTGCAATGATTGCGACAAAAGCAAATATGACTAATATGCAGGCCTCCTTATTAATTGGACAACTTCAAAGAATTAGTGAAGTTCATGAGCTAAGAACAAATTTGTATAACTACTTCATCAAGCGTTTGAGTGAAATTCCAGAAATAAAAACACCAAGTGTCCCAGAAAATTGTGATTCTGCATTTCATTTAGTCGTTATTCTTGTGCCAAAAGAAAGAAGAACGGCGCTTCTTGAGTTCTTACAAGAAAAACAAATAGGATTTGGTGTGCATTACCCTGCAACTCATCAATTAACTTTATATAAAGATCAAATTGCTCCAAATAGAACCTTCGAAAAACTTCCTGTTGCAGAACAGTGGGGTGCAAGTTGTGTTACTATGCCATTTTATTCAAAGTTAACTAAAGAGAATATTGATGAAGTCGTTACTGTTTTGAAAGAGTTTTTTTCAAACTAGATTTTTAATCCTAATCTGAAAATATCTTATATATTTTAACTATTGACTATCCCATATAATTAAATTATAATCAAAAATATATGATTCAAACTCATGCATTACATGAACAATTAGGTCCAGTAAATTTGACAGACTTAGATGCGCTTACAAGAGCTCAAATCTTAATTAAAGAAGCTCATCCTGATCTTCCAATGAAACTTAAGTTTGAACTCACAGACCCAGAAGTTTTAGCCCAGTTATTATCTGTTGAAGATTTAACTCTTCCTACTCCAGAAGGCAGCAGAAGAAACATAATTGGTATTGTGTTTGACAATGTTTTAGCACAATTAAATCAAGCAGGTTTCTCTAATATTACTGTTATTCGCGACAATCCAGTTGTTCCGGCAACAGAAAACTTTGACGCATTATTATTTCCTGGAGGTAATCCTGGTAGATCAGCTACCTATACAAGATATGTTGATAAAAATAATATTTTAAGAACTCATACTTCTGCTTTAATTCCAAGAACTTTAGCACAATTAAGCCAGGTAGGAGTTCCGAATGATATTACTTTGGTTCTTCCAGGTTTAGTATATAGACGTGACGTTATTGACCCAAGACACTTAGATGTATTTCATCAAATTGATATCTGGACCGTACAAAAAAATGATGGAAGACAGCCAACCAATAGAGAAGATTTATTGAAGTTAGCAAGAACAATTTTTGAAGCTGCTTGTCCAGGAGCTGAAATGAAAGTTCTTGAAGCAAATCACCCATATACTGTTGATGGCATAGAAGTATATGCAGTGATTGGTGATCAAGAAATTGAAGTTTTTGAGGCTGGTTTAGCACATCCTGAAGTTTTAAGAAACGCAGGAATTGACCCTGAGCAATATTCTGGTTTAGCACTTGGTATGGGTATTGAACGGTTAATTATGGCTAGAAAGCAGCTTCCTGATATTAGATTAATTCGTTCTACAAATCCAAAAGTTATAGAGCAGATGAGTGACATGAAACCTTATAAAGAAGTTTCTAATCAACCTGCAAATAAGAGAGACTTATCATATTGTCAGCCTCTTGGCTTAACAGAAGAAGATATTAGTGAAAATATTAGAGTTGCTTTCGGAGAAAATGCTCCTTTAATTGAAGAAATTGTGATTGTCAGTAGAACCTCTCATGAAGATTTACATGAGAAAGCTGCTGAAAGACTTGGATCACACCCAGATTTAGAAAATGTTTTAGTGCGTGTTGTTTTAAGGCACCCAGATAGATCTATAACCAAAGCAGAAGCCGGAGCTATGTACAAAGATGCATATCCTAAACTTCATAGAGGTACAGAGGCTGGGTACAATTTCTAAAACTTGGTATTTCTTTACAAGTTTACAGTATCCAAGTTTTGTCTTTATTGGGCAGATAGTTGTTTTTTTGCTCAAGTTGCTCAATTCATGATTGAAACTTTGTGATTTCTTGGTATAATAATACCCAGATTGTTTGAAAGGGAAGGACTCAAGTAAAAAGGGTTCTTTTTTTTACTAAGATGCAAAAAGTATAAAAGCTTTAGGCAACAAAGGAAAGACTTCAAACGTTCAAAAAATAGTATAAAAATGCATAGCATAAGAAAAAAAGTAATATAAAAGGGAAAAACATATGTCAGCTCAATCAAGCTCAAGTGTAGTTCGTACAGAATTCGCAGCTGCAATTAACCAAATTGCAAACGAAAGACAAATCGATCCAGACTCTATTTATGGAGCAATTAAACAAGCTCTAGTTTCCGCATACAGAAAACAGTTTGGTCATCTTGAAGAAGAATCTTACTATTTTGTTGAATTAGACGAAAATAGTGGTGAATCAACAATTTTTAAATGCCCAATTTTAGAAAAAGATGAAGAAACTGGTGAAATCACAAAATGGGACGAAACAAAAGCCGCAGATGTAACTCCAGCTGGTTTTGGTCGTATTGCTGCACAAACCGCAAAACAAGTTATCCTTCAAAAAATCAGAGAATCTGAAAAAGATAAAGTTATAGCTGACTTCCAATCAAGAGTTGGCGAAATTGTTACTGCTCAAATCTTAAGAATGGACGGCAGAGCTGTTATTTTAGATATCGGTAGAGGTCAAGGATACATGCCTCCAGAAGAACAGATGCGTGGTGAGTTCTATAGAATGAACAATCGCATTACTGTTTTGATCAAAGAGATTAGAGATTCTCACAAAGGAAAAAGAATTATTGTTTCTAGAGCAGATAAGGATTTAGTTTCTAAACTTTTCGAAAGAGAAGTTCCAGAAATTGCTGCTGGTACAGTCGAGATTGCACTAATCTCTCGTGAAGCAGGTGTAAGAACTAAATTAGCAGTTCGTTCAACACAAGATGGTGTTGATCCAGTTGGTTCTTGTGTTGGTCAAAGAGGTGTTCGTGTTCAAGAAGTTATCAGAGAACTTAATAACGAAAAACTCGATATTATTCCTTTCTCAGAAGATCCAAAGCTTTTATTACAAGGGGCACTTGCTCCTGCAGAGGGATTAAAGATTGTTATCAACAAAGATGAACAATTGGCAGAAGTTACAGCTCCTGATGATCAACTCTCATTAGCAATTGGCAGAGGTGGTCAAAATGTTCGTTTAGCTGCAAAGTTAACTGGATACAAAATCACAATTAAATCAGCTTCTGGTGAAGTTAAATCTAAAGTCACTGGTGAAGAAGAGTATGAGATTGACACCTTTAAAGGTTTGTTAGAAGACACCAGAGATTTCTTAGTTGAAAATAAATTAACAACAGTTGCCGACTTAAGCAGATTCAAAAACAAATGGTTAGAAGCAGAACTCGGAGAAGATCAAGAAAAAATCTTAAATGAAAAAGTCGAAGCATTCGAAAAAGAAATGAGTGAAAAGGACTCTTCTTTCAACTTACTCAAAGATTAATACTCAAGTACAAAAGCAATATTGGTTGCAAAGAAATCGTAACCTAGTAAAGCAAAAAACAAAAACAGAAAAGGAAATATATGGCACTACAATCTCGACCACCAATTATTACAATCATGGGCCATGTTGACCATGGTAAAACTACTTTACTAGATTACATCAGAAAAACAAATGTCACTGCTCGTGAAGCTGGTGGTATTACCCAACATATTGGTGCCTATAGCATCAATCATAACGGGAGTGATATTACTTTTATTGATACTCCTGGTCACGCGGCATTTAATAAAATGCGTGAGCGTGGCTCTAGAATCACAGATATTGTGATTTTAGTTGTTGCTGCAAATGATGGTGTAAAACCTCAAACTATCGAGTCTATTCGCCACATCAAGAATGCAAATGTTCCAGTGGTTGTTGCAATAAATAAAACTGATCTTCCAGATGTAAATCTTGATATTGCAAAGTCTGGTTTAGCGGAACACGGCTTGGTGGTTACAGATTATGGTGGTGATATTGAAGCTATAGAAATTTCTGCAAAGACTGGTAAAGGAGTTGATAAACTTTTGGAAACTATTGCAGTGATGGCAGAGCTATTAGAACTCAAGGCAGATTCAGAAGCACCATTAGAAGCAATTGTTATTGAATCATCAAAGGAAAGTAAGCGCGGTGTTGTTGCAACGGTTATAGTTAAAAAAGGCACACTCACAAACAGACAAGACATCTATGCAGATGATGCTGAGGGTCGTGTGAAGTTATTAACTTCTGCAACAGGAGAGCAACTTTCAGTAGTAAAACCTGGTTTTGCTGCAGAAATTATTGGCTTTAAAGATGTTCCTGCAGTAGGTTCTACTGTAAAAGACATGTCTGCTGAATACCCTGAGGTTGAGGAAGAAGCTCAAGAGGAAACTGCTGCAAATCCTTGGGGAGACATTGATTTTTCACAATTGATTGAGAATGAAGAGAAAGAGAAAATAAACTTAATTATTAAAGCTGATGTAGAGGGTACACTCGAGGCAATTTTGCAAGTGATAGATGAAGACAGCACAAACTTAATTTCATCTGGAGTCGGTGAGATTACTGAGCAAGATGTTGATATGGCTGCTACTAGTGGTGCACTCATTATTTCTTTCCATACAAAAGTTCCTAGTAGAATTAAGCGTTTGGCAAAAGATTCAGGTGTGAGAATTAAATCCTACGACATTATCTATAAACTTATCGAAGATTTGCAAAAACAAATGCTTAAGCTGCTTGATTCAACAATTGATGAAGTCGTCTTAGGCGAAGCAGAGATTCTACAAATTTTTGAAATGAATGGCGAGAGAATTGCAGGATGTAAAGTTAAAACTGGTGAACTTAAGAAAAATGATAAGTATCATTTAAAACGAAACGACGAAATAGTTGTAAACCCAACTCCAAAACGTATGATGCATGGAAAAGAAGAAATCGATTCTGTTAAAGCAAAAAATGAGTTTGGAATGACATTTAGAAACAAAAAACTTGATTTTAGAGTTGGAGACATTTTAATCGCATATAAAGTAGAAGACGAAGAGTAGTTTAATTGATCTTCGGATAGCTATATCGCAAAATTGTGATATACTACTATATAGTACCCGCAAGGGGCATAAATAAAAGTATAAATTGGTTACTTTACTTCTAAGGTTTTGAGAATCGCTCACTATTGCTGAATCAGCAGAGCACAATCAGACTTTTACAGTAAGGGTGCTCAAAAAGAGCGAAAGGATACCATGGCTTTATCAAAAGCTCAAAAACAACAAATTATTGTGGATTTTGCCTTGTTCGAAGGTGATACTGGTTCTCCAGAAGTTCAGATTGCTTTATTAACAGCATCTGTTCAAGAGCTAACAAAGCATCTTGGAAGCCACAAAAAAGATGACCACTCAAGAAGAGGTCTTCTTAAACAAGTTGCAAAAAGAAGAAGATTGCTTAACTTCTTACTCTCAAGAAGTGAAGAGAGATACAGAAAACTTATTGATCGTTTAGGTCTAAGTAAATAAGTTACTTATAAATCGAATTTTGAAAGAGGTCTAGAAATAGGCCTCTTTTTTTATGTTAAAAAAAAGGGTTGATATGTCTTTTATATTTTAAATAGTGTATACTATATGTAGTATTTAATAAGGAAAAGTGGAAGTAATATGTTACTCAAATCAGCTCAAGAAGCACAAGGTTTTGTCATTGGTGAATCATTTAAATCTGCATGGGAGATCTTCAAGAAAGAATGGATTGTAGTATACGCAGTGCAGTTTTTACCTTTTGTATTTGGAATTCTGTACTCTGTGCTTATGGAAAATGTCGACCAAAATTCTGGAGCGAACTTGCTTTGGACTCTTGTTTATATGGCAATTCAATTTATCCTTTCTATGGGAGTAATTAATGCATATTTGCAAATTACAAGAGGTAAGAAGGTTACGATGGAAACTTTCACTTCTATTGTTCCAAAAATTGTAAATTATTTTGTTGCACAGATTTTAATGATTCTTATTGTTTTGGGTGGTTTCCTTTTGTTTATAATTCCAGGCATATATTTCTCATTGAAATTTATGTATGCACCATATTTGGTGATTGATAAGGGAATGGGTCCAATAGAAGCTCTTAAAGCAAGCGGGCAAATAACACACGGAGTTAAATGGGATATGATTGGTTTCATGGCCGCTGCCGCAATTTTGATGTACTCAGGTATTTTAGCTCTGTTTGTTGGATTGTTGATAACAATGCCAGTTGCAACTCTTTCGTACGTTATCTTATACAATAAGTTGGCAAAGAGAATGTAGATATGGTTCTTACTTTTTGCTAATATTTTGTATTGCTTGAGTTATAGGGCCATGTTCTTTTCCTACGGCATAATCAATGTTCGGATCGGATTCTTGTAGGTATGTAACTCCAGATACTCCTAGTGTAACAACGTTGGGGTATGCAGCTTTAATTTTTTCAGCAATAACACGACCTTGTACTTTATAGACTTCCGCCAAACGGATATTTGCTCCTTGCTCTTCAATAATACCGTCTATGAGTGCCAAAGAAACCTGTAAATCTTTCATTTTTTCGATAAGTTTTAGTGCTGTTTGCATATCTACAGCTTCACCTACAATGATCCAACTAAAATCTTCCAACACTCCACGATAGCGACTTCTCCAGGTATGATTGTCTTCAAATACTACTACATTTTTTACTTCAGGGCTTATAGTTTTCATAATTTAGGAAAATTATAACAAGAATATATAGTATGTCGAGTGTTTTGAAATCTTCATGTTATAATACAGTTAAGTAAAAATTAAGTAAGATGCAAAAGCGTCCTTGAGGATTCAAGAGAGGCGACAAGAAAAACCTACAGTTTTGGTTTATATAGAGCTTGTCCCTTCTCAGGGAATACTCACCAAAGACACTTTTGTATCAATATATTTGATCATGATTCAGATCAAACAGAATATTTTAGAAAACCGCAAAATATAAGTCGGTTTCTGCTTGTGCGCAAAAATATTGCGATACATTAATATTCATGATCAAGATACAAGAAAGGAATAGGATGTCATATCCTCAATATCCAAAGACCTACAAGAAAGAGATTCAAGTAGGCGATAAAACCGTTTCAATAGAAGTCGGTAAGTTTTCAGAACAAGCAAGTGCAGCAGTGTTAGTGACCTGCGGAGAAACTGTTGTTCATAGTACTGTTGCTCTTGGGAGAAAAGTAAACTTAGGATACTTTCCACTTTCAGTTGAGTTTGTAGAAAAACTGTACGCAGCAGGAACAATTAAAGGTTCTCGTTGGGTTAAAAGAGATGGCCGTCCACTTGACGATGTTATCTTAAAAGCACGTGTTATTGACCGTTCTTTAAGACCAATGTTTCCAGACGGTATTACACATGAAGTACAGGTTATTAACACTGTATTTTCATATGATGGTCAAAACGATCCAGATATGTTGGGTTTGCTTGGAAGTGCAATTGGATTAAGCATTAGCGAAATCCCATTTGAAGGCCCAATTGCTGGTTTAAGAATTGGCTATAGTAAAGCAACTGGTGAGTTCATGACAAACCCAACTAGTGAAGAACGTTCACAATCAGACTTAGATTTGATTGTTGCAGGTTCAGGTAAGACAGTTGTTATGGTTGAGGCTGGTGCAAATGAAGTTTCAGAAGATGTCATGGTTGAGGCATTAGTTAAAGCTCAAGAAGAAATGGGCAAGATTTGTGCAACAATTGATGAGATTGTTTCTGAGATTGGTAAAGAAAAAGCAGAATTAATTTCCGATGAAGAAAAAGCAGTTGCTCAAAGAGTAAAAGAACTTGAAGAAAAAATTTATGCTTCTAGAAAAGCTCAAATTCAAGCAATAGTTGAGAAAAAAGGAAGACTTGAAGAACATACTGGCCTTGAAGAAATGCAAGCTGAAATTGTTGCAGAATTCAACGAAAGTGTAGCTGAAGAAGATCAAACTGCTGAAGGTGAGATCTATTCTGCAGTGTACAACTTAACCAAACGAGTTGCTCGTGAAATGATTATTCAAGATAGAGTGAGACCAGATGGAAGAAAAACTGATGAAATCAGACAAATCTGGTGTGAAGTTGATGTTTTTCCAAGAACTCATGGATCTGCAATGTTTAAACGTGGTGCAACCCAGTCAGTTACAGTCACAACTTTAGGTGACCCATCAAAATCAATGCTTATTGAAAGTATCAATGGTGAAGAAGATAGATTCTATTTCCACCAATACAACATGCCTCCATATGCATCTGGAGAAGCTGGCAGGTTTGTGGGTCCAGGAAGACGTGAGATTGGACATGGTGCTTTAGCAGAAAGAGCTTTAAGACCAATGATTCCTTTGCAAAGTGAGTTCCCATACACTGTGCAAGTTGTTTCAGAAATCTTAAGTTCTAACGGTTCAACTTCACAAGCATCTGTTTGTGGTTCAACACTTTCTTTAATGGCAGCAGGTGTTCCTATTAAACGTCCAGTTGCAGGTATTGCAATGGGATTAATGAGTAATGGTGAAACTTTTGTTGTTTTATCTGACATTCAAGGACTTGAAGACCATGTTGGAGATATGGACTTTAAAGTTGCGGGAACAGAAGAAGGTATTACTGCAATCCAAATGGATATCAAATTGAAAGGTATTCCAAGATCTGTTTTAGAAGAGGCTTTGGAACAAGCTCGTGCTGGAAGAATGCACATTATGGGCGAGATGATGAAAGCAATTTCTGAACCAAGAACCTCAATTTCTCAATATGCTCCAAAAGTAAAACAATTGACAATCCCACAAGATAGGATTGGCGAACTTATTGGTCCAGGTGGAAAGATGATCAAGAGTATTATCGAACAAACTGGTGCTGAGATTAGTGTCGACGAAAACAAGGAACAAGGAGTTGGATTGGTTAATATCTCTTCAGAAGATCAAGATAAAATTGATGCAGCTTACACCTTTATTAGCAACATGATGAGAACAGTTTCTGTTGGTGAAGAATTTGATGGAACTGTTACAAGAGTTGAAAGCTATGGTGCGTTTGTTGAATATTTGCCTCAAAGAGAAGGACTTGTTCACGTTTCTGCTATGAGTACAGAGTTTGTTAAAGATGCTAATGATATAGTCAAAGTTGGTGATGCGGTTCATGTAAGAATTGCTGAGCTTAAAGATGACGGTAAAATTGGTCTTTCTATGTTAACTGCAGAACAACAAGCTGAAGTTGAGGCAAAACGTGCCGAAAGAGGTGAACGCAACGGGGGTGATCGCGGAGATCGTGGCAACCGTGGCGGAAACAGAGGTGGTTTTGGCAGAAGAGATTTCAAAGGTGGACGTGGAGATCGTGGTGACAGACGCCCAGTAGTCAGAAGACGAGAAGACTAAAACGCTTCTAATCTTGAAAACGAATACAAGAAGCCTCATACTGTTTTTAGTATGAGGCTTTTTAATATACAAAACTCAAAAGGGGTCTACTCACTTTTAGACTTCTCTAGGATTGCAACATTGGCTCAAACAATGGGTCTTGATATAGACCATTTAGAACATCAAGAACATTTGCAGTATATTACTAGAAAAATGATGCAAGATCTTTCTCCAGAAGTTTCTGGAGTTGTTGTAGATCCTGACTTTGATTTTGATACCATTACAAAAAAACTTAATGGGACTGGTTTAGTTTTGTCGTTAGAAAAAAAATCTGACGCAGTTGACCCACTTTCGTTACCAAAACTTGCTGATAATTGGGGAATTGAGCATATTGCAAATAACTACGCGGTAGCAAAACTTGAACTGTATTATCACCCGCAAGAAGCTGAAGCTATGCGAAAAAAACAGTTTGTTGCAGAAATTTATGACTACTGTAAGTATGAAGGTATAGATTTGTTGCTTGAACTGATGGTATATCATTCGACACAAGAAAATATTACACAAGAAATCTTACTTGAAACTCAGTTACAGGCTGCAAAAGAGTTTTCAAACAGTACGGATCTTTTTGCTTTAGAATATTTAGGCAATGCTCTTTCTGCAGTAACTTTGACTGCAGAACTTGATGTGCCATGGGTTTACAACGCCCGTGAAATTGATTATGAAAATTTTAAGCAAAATTTAAGGGTGTGTGTAGATAGTGGAGCGCGAGGTTTTCTTGTAGGAGATCCATTTTGGGCAGACGAAACTGCAAAAAAATTACTTTCAGATTTGAAAAAATCTCCCGAGCAGGGGGAATATATCAAAACAGAGATGAGAGACAAAATTGTTGAATCTGTAAGAATTGCAACAGAACAATTTGTTCACGAATAGGTTTTTTTAGATGGTTTTTAGCCCATTTGTACCTTGTTGTGAATCATTTCGAAGATCAATACTTTCAAGTCCAAGTTCTTGTCTTCTATTTGTTTCTGCTTTGTTTAATTCTTTTCTTCGTTGTTTTTTTTTGTTTCTACAGATTTTTCTTTTTACAACAGGAGGTTCCCATGTTTCTAGTATTATTAGTAAGTTTTGAGCGATTGTGGAATAGAAGGCTGATGAGTCGTTATCATGTAAGTTGTTATGGCAAGCCTCACATAATACTTGACAGTTATGTATACTTTTTAGGATTTCGTCACTAAATTTTCCTTTATAGAAATGAAATGCAACTGAGAGAGGTAATATGTGGTGAAACTGTGCAGTGTGAAACTTGAGCTTCTGTGAGCATAATTCACATTTTCCCTCAACTTCCCTAAATTTTTGTTTTTTTGTAGTTTCGGTGAACTCTTTATTTCGTCGGTGCTGTCTACGACTTTCTTTGGAGCCAATCAATCTGTGAATTTCTTGAGCTACATTCATCAAAAACTTATTTTAACATATTATTTTTTATTTCAAGGTGTAACTTGACTTGTATTTCCAGATGTGTTTAACTGTGACTGGAGAAATGAAAACAAAGGAGGGATAAATGGGAAATTTATTAAAGCGATTCACAGTCTTGATTTTTTCTTTTGTTGAAATCTTACTGCTTTTTCGTTTTGTATTAAAGTTTTTAGGGGCAAACTCAGCAAGTCCTTTTGTTGAGTTTATATATGAAAATACACAGCCACTTTTAGCTCCATTTTTGTTTGCATTCCCAACACCAAGTGTGAGTGGCAGGTTTGTAATAGAGTTCACAACTTTGTTTGCAATGTTTGTGTATGGTTTTATGAGCTATGTAATAGAAGAAGTTTTGGACTTATTTAGTAGAGAAAGTAAAAAAAAGTAAAAATATTAGAAATAAAAGTTTTTTATATCTTTTGAAAGGAATCTATGTTTCAATTACCAGAATTACCCTATGAATTTACTGCACTCGAGCCACATATTGATGCTCAGACAATGGAAATTCATTACACAAAACACCATCAAGGGTACACAAATAATTTAAATACAGCACTTGAAGGTCAAGACGAACTGCTTTCTATGACGGTGGAGGAAATTTTATCAGATTTAGACAAGATTCCAGGAAGTATTAGACAAGCTGTTATTAACAATGGGGGTGGTTTTTATAACCATAACCTCTTTTGGGCAAACCTTTCTCCAAACGGAGGAGATGCCCCAACTGGAGCTTTGAAAGAAGCAATAGACTCAAAGTTTGAAAGTCTTGAATCTTTTAAAACGATGTTCGCTGATGCTGCTGCAAAACGCTTTGGTTCAGGTTGGGCATGGTTAGTACTTGATGAAAATGGAGAGTTAGCTATTACTTCTACTGCGAATCAGGATAATCCGATTTCTGTTGGGCAAACACCACTTTTAGGTTTAGATGTCTGGGAGCATGCATATTATTTACACTACCAAAATCGTCGACCAGACTATGTTTCTGCCTTTTGGAATGTTGTGAATTGGGCAGAGGTTGAGAGACGTTTTGAAGCTGCAAAGTAGTGAGTTTTTTAATTAACTTAGCTGAGACTTTTTAAAAATTGTAGTTCTAGAAAAACCCGAACAGACTTTTTAGTAGATTTTTTTTCTGAGACGTTTTATCATGAATCCCTACGTTAGAGGTATGATTAGAAAGGGGCAGTAAGTGCTTCAGTTGATATTAGACGTTGAGACGAAAAAAACTTTTGATGAAGTTGGAGGATTTTTTCCAGACAGGTTGGGAATTTCTTTTGTTGGGGTCTGTATTCGAGAAGGAACCAGTGGTAAAGGTGAAATGAAAAGTTACTGGGAAAAGGATCTGCCAGATCTATTTCCTCTTTTGGAAAAGGCAGATGTTGTCATTGGGTTTAATATTGATAATTTTGATATGCAAACATTTATTCCATACTACAACGCAGACATTACCAAAATTCCAACCTTAGACGTTTTAACAAGAATTAAAGATAGTGCTGGGCATAGAATTAAACTAGACGCAGTTGCCCAAGAAACTTTAGGTATTGGAAAATCTGGAGATGGTTTGGATGCTATTAAGTACTATCAGACAAAACAGTGGGATAAGCTCGAAAAATACTGTATTCAAGACGTAGCTGTGACACGAGATGTCTATGACTACGGTTTGCAAAAGGGACATGTGAAGTTTAAAAATAAATGGAATCGGCTAATTGAGTGTCCTGTTGATTTTAGTTTTACCCCACAAAAAGATGCTGGGGTTCAGATGAGTTTGTTGTAGGTTGCAAGATAGCTTATACTATCAATATGAATCAAATTTTTATTTTAGGTGCAAGTACAGTGTATGGAGTTGGCGGCAAAAATGGTGGTTGGGCAGATATGCTTAAACGTTCCTTTCACCAAAAGATGTACGCTCCAAATGGATTGGGTGAGACCTTTGAAGTTTTTGATTTTGGAAAATCTGGAGCGAGTATTGAGTTTGTTTTAGAAACATTTCCTCAGCAGTTTGCTGATTACAAAAGAAGTAGTGGAACAACGGTGGCACTTGTTTCTGTTGGTGGAAATAATGCAAAAGCTGTAGGTGAACCTGGTAACTACGCTTCAACAATAGAGGAATATTCAGAGCAAATGTCACAATTGCTTGATTTACTTGTTGAAAAAACAAGTTACGTGTTTGGAGTTGGTAGTGGTTACTATAATGAATCAAAAGTTTCTCCAAAAATTAACCCATTTAATGGTAAAAAATCATATTTTTCTAATAAACGAAAAAAGCTTTTTGAAGCAGAGTGTAAAAGACTTTGTGAAGAAAAAAAGCTGACATATATTGGAATAGAAAATATTGATGAAACAGAGTGGTTAAAAAAGTACACCTATGAAGATGGATTACACCCAAATGATGCAGGATACAAACTGATTCATGATAGGATTTGGGTACAGTTAGAAAAGATTTTTCCGGAGTTGAGATAGAACTTTTTATGAAAGACACTTTCGAACAGAATGATTTAAAAGGGGTTCAAGCTCCAAAGCTGTGTTATACCGCTGGAGGAATGTTGATTCATGAAGGTAAAGTGCTTTTGGTGAAACATAAGAAGCTTGGTATCTGGCTTAATCCTGGAGGTCATATTGATGAAGGTGAACTACCACATGAAGCTGCAGAACGAGAATTTTTTGAAGAAACTGGAGTAAAAGTAAAAGCAGTTGATGTATTTTGTTTACCTGGAATAAAAAGAAATTCAGTGGAAAATTTTTCAGTTGTTGCAACGTCAAAAAAAATGGATATAAGTGAAGTTGGGTTTATGCCAAATCCAATGACAACAAATGTACATTGGGTTAATAAAGAAAGTTACAAGTTACGTTTGAAATCTGACAACCCAGATAAACGATATCCAACAAAAGTTTGGAAACGAGGATGTGAACAGCATGTAGGTTTTTTCTATATGTTGCAACCAGTTGTTGGAGTTGAGTTTTATCAGAATGAAGAAGAAACAGATGGTATTGCTTGGTTTGGTCCAGAAGAAATTGATGAGCTGGAAACTACAGACAATGTGAAAAAAGAAGTAAAACTTGGGTTTACCCTGACGGAGGTGGAGAATTAAGCTTAAATAGCTTGAGTTTTGTGTTAGAATAAACCCTCTATTACAGGTAAAATATAGGGTAAGTATGTCTCAAAAAGAACTCAAAATTTCTGATTTGCAAGTTTCTATAGAAGAAAAACAAATTTTAAAAGGAATTTCTTTAGCAGTAAAACCAGGTGAAATCCATGCAGTGATGGGTCCAAATGGATCTGGAAAATCTACAACTGCCGCAACTTTAGCTGGACATCCAGATTATGAAGTTACTGGTGGTTCAGCAACTATAAATGGTGAAGAGCTTTTAGAACTTTCTCCAGATGAAAGATCTCAAAAAGGGTTATTTTTAGCATTTCAGTATCCTGTTGAAATTCCAGGTGTCAGAGTCCAGAACTTTTTAAAACTCGCGTATGAAGCACGTTTTGCAAATAAACCAGAAAAATTATTCAAAAAAGCACTAGACTTCCGCAAACACTTACAGGCTTTGGCAGAAGAACTTGATATTAATTCAGAATTTTTAAATCGTGGATTGAATGAGGGATTCTCTGGTGGAGAAAAAAAACAACTTGAAATTTTACAAATGGCTGTTTTAGAACCAGAATTTGCAATTTTAGATGAAACTGACTCAGGATTAGACATTGATGCTATTAAAAAAGTTTCTGCTGGAGTGCAAAAAATTATTGAAAAATATAATACCGGTGTTTTGGTAATTACACATTACAAGAGAATTTTAGAGTACCTAAAACCAGATTTTGTGCATGTTATGGTTACAGGCAAAATTGTGAAAAGCGGTGGAGCAGAACTTGTTGATCAGTTGGAAGCTAGTGGATATAAAGATTTAGTAGAAAAATAATTGAGCCAAAGTTTGTTACAAAGAAAAAGTAAAGAAAATTATGTCAGAAGAAAAGCAAATGAGAAGATCACACCAATTGACTGAGAATGTTAAGTTGTTGCAAAAAGCTGTTTTAATTCATAATGGCAAAATTCTTATTTTACAAAGAGATGGAAACTCAAATACCAGACCATTAAACTGGGACTTACCTGGTGGAAATTCGGAGTGGCCAGAACAAAGCTTAGAAAATCTAGAAAATATGCACCAGGATGATATTGCCCGAGAGATAAAAGAAGAAACTGGTCTCACAGTTTTTCCTCAACATTTTAGATTTGAAAACATGAGTTTGTTTAGAACTTTTTATGAAGCTCAAAAAGATGTGTATTCAATTATTGTTGGTTGGAAAGTAGAACTTCCAGGTGATTTTGATAGAAATCAGGTTCAGTTGAGTAAAGAACACGTAGATTTAGCATGGGTTGGTTTTGAAGAACTATCAAATTTTGACTTTGGTGGTAAAAGAGGTGAATTTATTAAAGATATTATAAGAGGAGCTATATAAAGGTTAATACGATTATATTTGGAACTGAGGAAATGGCGTTTGATACAAGTGGAATATTAAACGGCCTAGAAGACCTGTTAAAAATATCAACAATTAAACCTAACGAAAAAGTTAACAGTGTAATGGTTGCAGAAGGAAAAGCTGAAGATACTTGGTTTAGAAAAGGTAAATTCTCTACAGCTCTAACCTATATGGAGATGTTGGTTTATATGAATATAATTAATGACACTAATTTAAAAGAAAGAATTAAGGCGTTTAGGACTATGCAAACTGCAGAAGATTTTAAACATTCTGTTGACACAACTCCAGAGCAAGTGGCAATTGCTTATCAGCTAGTTCAAGATGTTGTTGATTACTTAAATCAGAAATAAATATGTCACGTTTTGCACAAAAAAAGACTGGCAATTTTGAAACTGATGCAGGTGATTCCTACGAGCATGGTTTTTCGTATTCTACAGAAGGGTATGCTCACATTTTACAGCCTGGATTAACGGAAAAAACTGTAGACGAAATCTCTGCGATAAAGAATGAGCCAGAGTGGATGCTCAAGTTGCGCTTAGAAGCATACAAAGCATTTCGTTCAAAACCGACTCCAACTTGGGGTGGAGACCTTTCTGAAATTAATTATGATCAGATTCGCTACTATTTACGACCAACTGACCAAGCTGGAAAATCTTGGGATGATGTGCCAAGAGAAGTTAAAGAGACGTTTGATAGATTAGGAATTCCAAAAGCAGAACGTGAAGTTTTGGCAGGTGTAAAAGCTCAGTATGACAGTGAAGTTGTGTATGGTTCACTTAAAAACGTTTGGGCAAAAGATGGTGTTGTGTTTTTATCTATGGACGAAGGTTTGGCACAGTATCCTGAATTGGTTAAAGAATACTTCAATAAGGTTATTCCATTTTCTGATAATAAATTTTCTGCATTAAACACTGCTGTTTGGTCTGGTGGGTCATTTGTGTACATTCCAAAAGGGGTGCACGTAAAAATGCCTCTGCAAACATACTTTAGAATTAATGCAGCGAATGCTGGTCAGTTTGAAAGAACTTTAATTATTGTTGATGAAGGTGCAAGTGTACACTATATTGAGGGTTGTTTTACTGCAGGGACGCAAATTTTAACAGATCAAGGTTTAACAGCAATAGAAGATGTTACTACGGATTCAAAGGTTTTGACGCATACTGGAAAATACCAGTCTGTATATCATACTCAAGTAAGACCTTATTCAGGGCGGCTTTACTCAGTGACAGTAACGGGTCAACCTTCAGAAGTAATTGAAGCAACAGAGGAACATCCATTTTTAGTTGTTAAAAGGAAAACTAAAAGTGAGCGAAATAAAAACTGGAGTCCTGAATGGTTGCCAGTTAAAGATCTGCGAAAAGGTGACTATGTTTGTACTCCGATTGATCAAACGCTCAAAACACAAAAAACTTTGCAATATGAAGTCCCTGTAGGTAATGGAAGACATGGTTGGCAATTAGAAAAGCTAGAAATTCCATGCACAGCAGACTTATTTAAGCTCATAGGATATTATTTGGCAGAAGGGAGCATTTCTGCTGGCTCATATTTGAATTTCTCTTTTAATACTTCAGAAGTAGAATACATTGAAGAGGTAAAAAAACTTATTTTTTCTGTTTTTGGCGAAACTAGAATTCGTGAAATATCTCATGAAAAAAATAATGGTACAAATGTTGTCGTAAGTTCTGTACGTTTGTGCCGATTTTTTGAGCAATTTGGTACGCATTCAAGCTCAAAACAAATCCCGGATTGGGTGATGCAAGAGTCTGCAGAAAAACAGTCAGCACTTATTAAAACTTGGTTTTATGGGGATGGTAACTATTATTCTAAAGTTGTAAAGCATGGTTTAAAAGAAATGTTTAGAATTTCTACAACCTCAAAGACGCTAGCAACACAGGGTAGAATGATTCTGGCTCGTTTAGGAATTGCAAGCTCTCTTAATATTCAAACGAAAAGAAGTAAAAATAGGCTTCTAATGTACAATTTGGTGATTGGTGGCGAGTACATGATTGCTTTTGGAAAGATTGTAGAACAGTTCATTCAACCAAAAATGTGGGAAAAGAAGCGAGCAACTTATTATTTTGTTGATGAAAAATATTTGTATGCTCCAATTAAAAAAATTGAGTCGAAAGAAGTTGACAATATAGACGTATATAATTTTTCAGTGCGTGAAGATGAAAGTTATGTTGCTGGTGGGGTAGCTGTTCATAACTGTACAGCTCCAAATTTTTCAACTGGTTCTTTGCATGCCGCTGTAGTTGAAATTTATGTTAAAAAAGGTGGCCGTTGTCAATATACTACAGTCCAAAATTGGTATAAGAATATTTACAACCTAGTCACCAAACGTGCATATGTTGATGAAGAGGCTGAGATGATTTGGACAGACTTTAATATGGGTTCAAAGCTAACAATGAAGTATCCTGGATTTGTTTTGGCAGGAAAAGGAGCGAAAGGAGAAGCGTTATCGATGGCCTTAGCAGGCGCAGGTCAACATCAAGATACAGGTTCTAAGGCAATTCATTTGGCCCCATACACAAGCTCGACTATTGTTGCAAAGTCTATTAGTAAAAGTGGGGGTCGAACTGCGTATAGAGGTCTAATAAATGTTGGTCCAAAAGCACATCATAGTAAAAATACGGTGATTTGTGATGCATTATTGCTTGATGGTAACTCTCGATCTGATACCTATCCAGTAGATAAAATTTTTAACAAACAAGTTGAAGTTCAGCACGAGGCGACTGTTTCTAAAATTGGAGATGATCAGTTGTTTTATTTGATGTCTCGTGGAGTTAGTGAAGAACAAGCAAGAAAATTGATTGTGAATGGGTTTATTGATGATTTGGTTCGTAAGCTTCCACTTGAGTATGCGGTGGAAATGAACAGATTAATAGATCATGAGATGGAGGGGAGTATTGGATAAATCTGCAGTTTTGTAAAATATATTTTGAATATTCGTGCAAACCTTTGGTTTGAATCACTCATTTATCAAAACATACTTTACAAAGTACTTTCCAAATTTTTTAATACATTTGAAAAACGCAAAAATGAAAGTTTATACAATAGAAAAAGACCAGCATAAAAAAATAGAGATCACAAAATCAGGTGAGTATTTAGTTGAGTTAGTGGGAGAGGGTGCAGAGGCAGAAGTTATAGGTTCATTTTTAACAGAAAATTCAGATGCAATAGAAATTAACATAACTATTCATCATAAGGCAAAGAATACTTTGGCAAACACAACGCTTCGTGGAGTGGCCCGTGATAATTCAAGAATTAGATTTTTTGGCAGAATAATCATTGACCATGACTGTGGCATGAGTAACTCATTTTTAACTGAACGTGTTTTATTGCTTTCTGATAAAGCAAGTGCAGAAGCAGTCCCAGAACTGGAAATTTTAACTGACGATGTGAAATGCTCTCATGCGGCCAGTATTACACAAATTCCAGAACAGCAGCTTTTTTATCTCATGTCTCGTGGTATTCCAAAACGTCAGGCAGAAGATTTGATTACTGAAGGCTTTTTGGAGATTTAGCTTAGTAACTCAGAGAGCTAGTCTTCTATATTTTCTCGTTTAACTTTTTGATCTTTGTTTACTAAGATTTGATATCTTTTTTCAATTCGAGAAACTATTTTTGGGTCTGGTTGGTACTCAACTAAATCATCATGAATTATTAAATCTAGTAGTCCATATACAACTAGTTTTAAGCTATATTCATTTTCAAGCCAATCAACTTGCAAGTTATTTGCTTTTTCTGTCATTGCATAAAAAATAACATCACAAATTTCTAAAGCTTGGTGATATTTTTCTTGTTTTTCTGTAAATTCTAGTGTTTGATCTTCTTGTAAGTAAATGAAGTATGTATCAAGGAGATTGGTTATTAATCTCCAATCATCTTCAGAAAAAATTTCAAGACCAATTTCTACAGTATTTGTTTCTGATTTTTTCACAATAAATTGTTTTAGTTGTTCTAGTTTTCTAAAGAAATTATCAATAACTTTTTGTGCTTCTAAGTTTTTCTCGGGTTGGCTTATATTACTTTTAAGTAAAGTAATAGCGTCTTTTACTGTTTGCTCACTATGTTCAGAATCAACAATTTCTCTAAGGCTTTCTATTTCTTCTAAAGTGAGAGGATAAATAGGCAGTTTTTGCTGCTCATCTTGTTGTGATTCTTTTGTGTTAGAAACAATTGTGGAGTATTGAGACTTAACTTTTTGTACGTATTCAGTTTCAAACTCTCGTTGTCTATTTGTAACAGCTAAGTGTATATACTCATACAAAAATTCAGTTAACTGTTGACCTTTATACACTGGATTGGTTGGTTTTGTGAGTGCTGCTGAGTCTAGCGAAGAAAAGATAGTTTCAAATATAGTAACAGTTTTTACAAAATCTACTTTGTCATCACTTGTATCTAAGTAAAAGTAGATCGCTTCTCCGATGAGTTCCCAATTGTGAGTTGCTAAGATATCGGAGTTGATTTTTTGGTTTCTTCCAAGCTTACCGACGACTTGCTCGAATAAATTAATGATAGATTTGATTTCTTTTTTTACCTCAGGGTGTTTTGAAGGATCTAATCTGTTAAAACTTGTAATGTAACTAGATTTAGCATCTTTAATAAGGTCATCAAGTCTTAAAAGTGACTCTTCGATTTTTAAGATAACTTCTTTTCCTAGCGTAATAGTTTCTTCAGTTTCTAATATTTCATCAGTTACGTTATGTTCAGATAAGAGTGGAGTAGAAGTAAGTTGTACCATGTTTTCGTACCCTTTTTTTGCAACTAATTGTCCATTATCAAGATGAATTTGGCACCCAATAGATTCTCCTAAAAGTGATTTAATTTCAGTATCATTTTCGTGAGTAATAATGATGACATCTGTTCCCCTATTTTCAAGTTTTAACAGAAACTCTGCCATAGCTTTTTTAGAACTATTTGTATTACGAGTTTCATCACTTGAATCTAGTGCTCTAAAAGGTTCATCAATTATTACTAGAGGTAAGTTTGGAATAAGATACACACTTGAAAGAAACAGTCTTTGTTTTTCACCGTCAGAGTAGTGTCCGATTTCTTGTGAAAGATAGTATGACATTTGTTTTGTAGGGTCTATAAATAGTCCGGTTTCAGAAAGAATAGATTCTAAATGTTTCTGAATGGTTTTAAAAACTTTAGTGAGTGTCTGAGTTTTATTTGCATTTTTGGTTTTATCTCCCCAGCTAAGTCTTAAGAATTCGGTAATAGAAGGGTCATGAATATCAAAGTTTGCTGTTGCTATGAGAGCAACTTGTAGGTTATATGGAAAAGCAAGATCTGCCCAATAAATGTCTCCTGGCATATCATCTTCATTGACATATAAGCCAAATTCATTATGATTTGTAGCTTCGTCTCTAAAATCAGTAATGATGCCTTCTTTACTGCTTATACCAGTTCTTCCAGATGATTTTAAATAATTCTGTAGGATAGTTTCTGCAAGTAGGCTTTTTCCTTTACCGGAGCCGCCGGTGATAATAGTAACCTTCCCAGTTTCTAAAAGAACATACCCTGTGAGGTTT
The DNA here is from genome assembly GCA_964620965.1 of uncultured Pseudomonadales bacterium. Lineage (GTDB taxonomy): Bacteria > Patescibacteriota > Microgenomatia > UBA1400 > PJMF01 > VFLK01. The sequence goes on along the minus strand of CAZUHV010000001.1, from coordinate 459,547 downwards.
TCGATAAGCATCACATTGTCAGCTGGTCTTGGAATGCATACTTCAGAAAATAGTAGGGATGTTACACCTTGAGGAATAGGAATATTTTTTTCTTTGAATGATTCTTCGATTGATTTCTCATCTGCAAGTTTTTCTCTGTGTTTTTTCCTATCATTGTGATTTTGGATTATTACTTGCGTTTTTTGTATTTGATCCAAAATACTTTCTAATCTTTCTCTCCCGATTGCAGCCGCAGTAAACTGTATATGAGCACCAATTGCTGAGCCCAATGTTTCACTGACTTCGCTTGAAAGAGTGTTTAAACTTGGTAATGATGTTGCGATGAGCGTTGGCAGTGTTGCGCCATTAGCAAGTGCCCATATGAATGGCAATGATGCTGAACGTGTAATAGTATTTATGATTGTAGTAAGAACAGTAACTTTTAACATTGCTACTTTTTCTTTTAGTTTTTCTGCTTTTGTATTTTTTGCATGTAGTTTCATTGCAGTACTGTTTTCTTGTACAACAGATTGGAATTGAGACTGTAGATATTGAAAAGCTTTTGTATTTCCTGATATTTGTAAAATTGAAAGGAACCACTGGCCGATAATAACAGGTGTAAGTTCTGGGAATAGGTAAGCAATGTTAATTAGCTTTGAGGTAAGCCAAAATAATTTATTACTAGGTAAATTTCCAAACTGCAACTCTGCCCTAGACATCGAGTTAATATCGCTTTGCCATTGGCTAAGTAGATGTTTTTTTTCTGAGTTCTGTAATCCATCAATTGTTTGCAAATAGGTAAAAACTCTTTGAATAGCAATGTCATTTAACCGGTATTGCCAGTTTAGAAGAGTTGATTTGGTTAATGTTGTGGCAGATAATAGTCCGAATATTGGCCAAGCAAGTGTGCTTTGTAATTCTTGATTTCCAGAAGCTACTACGTTTATGAGCGCAATTGTTAAAACTTCGCTCATTATATTAAGAGCTGTTCCAGTTATTCTCTTAAGCTCAATATGGCTCATTGCTGATTCTATATCGGCACTTGCTGGTTCTGCTACGCTGGCCAGAGCCTCAAAATCTTCTCGTTGCAAGAATGGACCTTGTTTACTGAGACCAAAAAAAGATTTGGTTGATTCTATAACTTTATTTGCCATTTTCTGTCTTTTTTAAATTTTAAGATTGATAAAAAGATTCGGAATTATAGCACTAAATGGTATTTATAGTCAATAATTATGGGATTTTATTATGTGAAGTAAGAGTGGTACAATATACCCTATGTTAGATGCTCAAAAAATAAAGTTAGATTTTCCCATTTTGTCTCGCAAAATCAATGGAAATGATTTGGTGTACCTTGATAATTCCGCAACAAGCCAAAAACCACATGTAATGATTGATGCAATTACGAATTACTACGAAAATCATGTGGCAAACGTTCACAGAGGAGTTCACACCCTTTCTGATGAAAGTACACAACTTTTTGAAACTGGTAAAGAAAAAATTGCCCAATTTTTTGGTGCAAAATTACGAGAATTGATTTTTGTGCGTAACACTACAGAAGCAATAAATGGTGTTGCATATGGGTGGGGCGAAAATAATATTATCGCTAATGATGTGATTCTAGTTACCGTTATGGATCACCACTCAAATATAGTTGTTTGGCAAGAGCTGGCAAAACGAAAAGGAGCTAAACTCCAATTTATTAAAATTACGAAATCTGGGGAGTTTGACTTTGCAGATTTTGAATCTAAGTTAGAACAATTCGCTCAAAAAATAAAACTGATTGCTGTGCCACATGTTTCAAATGCACTGGGAACAGTTGTGCCAGTTAAGAAAATTGTTTCTACAGTAAAAGAAATAAACCCACAGATTAGAATTTTAGTAGACGGTGCACAATCTGCTCCTCACATACCAATAAACTTCTTTTCGTTAGGAGTAGACTTTTTCACTTTCTCTGGTCACAAAATGCTGGGGCCGATGGGTATTGGTGGCTTATTAGTTCGTGAAGAGCTGCTTAAAACTAATGAGATGCAACCCTGGCTATTTGGTGGTGGAATGATTAGTGAAGTCCATGAGTTGCATACAGAGTTTCATGAAGATTTAAGCGAGAGGTTTATTGCGGGAACCCCAGATGTTGCTTCTGTTGTTGGGTTAGCGGCTGCTTGTGAGTACTTACAAAGTTTGGGAATGCAGAACAATGGCGCCATTGACAATAATACTGATAACAAAAAATCTGGAATGCAGGCAGTTCTTGAACACGATCTAGAATTAGTAAACTATGCGTTGCAAGAACTCACAAAAATTGAAAATGTTGTTATTGTTGGACAAAATTTAGAAACAAAACCAAGTATTAATTCTGATCTAAATAATCCTGATAGGGTTGGCTCTGTCTCATTTTTGTATGAAGGAGTTCATGCTCATGATGTGGCACAAGTTTTGGATAGTCAAGGAGTTGCAGTGAGATCTGGTCATCATTGCACAATGCCACTACACACTTCTCAAAATTGGGTTGCAACAACTAGAGCAAGCTTTCAAGTGTATAACTCAAAGGAAGATATTGATGCTCTTGTTACAGCACTAAAAAAAGTAAAAGAAGTATTGCTATAGTTTTTTTGACTAAAGCGGGTAAAGTAAATAAAAAATAAAAAATGAGTACGGTATACCACGAAGACTTACTAGAAGAAGCAAAAAATCCAAATAATTTTGGAGATTTAGCTGGTGCAGATATTACTACAACCAACTTTAATGCAAGTTGTGGAGATGTGATTACGGTTTCTGTGAAGTTTGCAGTTGACCAAAAGACTGGTGAAAAAGTTATCCAAGATATTAAGTGGAAGGGGCATGGGTGTATTATTTCTCAGGCTTCTATGAGTGTTTTATCAGAAAAATTAAAAGGTTTCCCAATTGCCAAAATTAAGGATCTTTCTCAAGAAACTATTTTAGAAGAGTTAGGCTTAGAAGAAATTTCTGTTGGCAGAGTTAAGTGTTTATTACTTGGCTTAAGTGCTGTTAAGAAGTTGATTTAATTTTAGTTTTTTTACTAACTTTCTCATTTCCATTTATGACATAATTTGTTACACTTGTTCTGTTATGCATATTTTTGTTGGTTCACATAATCCTGTAAAGATAAATTCTGTAGTTGGAGCTGCAAGCGAAACTTGGCCAGAAGTTATTGTTGAAGGTTTCGATGTTCCAAGTGGAATCGCAGAACAGCCACGAACGGATAAAGAAACAAAAAGTGGTGCAATGAATCGTGCAAAAGCAGCACTTTTTGAAGGACTGCAAAAGTATGAAGCAGATGGTAGAGAGCTTAAAACTGATGAAGTTTTAGGGGTTGGTCTTGAGGGTGGTGTTTTTGAAGACGAAGATGGCCAAATGTGGTCTACAGTCTGGGCTGTTGTTGTTGATAAAACCGATTTTATGGAATTCGCAAATGGAGCACGTTTTATGGTTCCAGACGTTGTTGCAGATAAAATTCGAAAAGGCGAAGAAATGGGCCCTGTGATAGCAAAGGTTGCTGGTGAGAGCGATGTTAAGAAAAAGCAAGGAATGATTGGTATTACAACTAAAGGGTTTGTTGACCGCACGGAAGAATATCAAGCACTTGCAAAGTTGGCGCTTGGCCTTTGGTATGGCAGAGATTGGTTACAAGACTATAATTAATACTTTGAAGATAGAAAGCATCTATATACATGTTTAAGCCACAACAATTTAAAGCGAAGCTAGCAGATAAGCAAGTTTTTAATGACAAATATTCTCAATATAATTTTACTTTGGTTGCTCCACATCAAATGGAGTTTGATCCAGGTCAGTATGTTTCTATCGTAGTTGATGAGCATGGTGACAGAAGAAGTTACTCAATTGCAAGTAAACCAGAAAATAAAGATGGGTTTGAGTTATTAGTAGATCACACTCCACAAGGTTCAGGAACAAAATTATTGCAAAATTTGGAGTTTGGTGCAGAAATTGATGTTATGGGTCCTTTGGGCAGATTTACTTTTAACAAAGATGAGGCAGTTGATGAGCTAGTTTTTGTTGCTACAGGTTCTGGAATTGCACCATTTAGATCGATGATTTTATCTATGCTTCAAGAGGGAACAGAAAAAAGAAACATTACTTTGTATTGGGGGATGCGTCATGTAGAAGAGTTATTCTGGCAAAATGATTTTCAAGATTTAGCCGAAAGTTTTAGCAATTTCCATTTTCACCCTGTGATTTCTCAGGCGATTGAAGAGTGGCCACTTTGCAGAGGCCGTGTGACAGATTGTTTGAGAATTCATGAAATTCCTGTAAATGGGGGATACTATTTATGTGGAAACGCACACATGATTCAAGATGTAACCGCTTTATTAGAAGAAAAGGGTGTCCCAAAGGAACACGTTCATTTTGAAAAATTTTTCTAGTATAGTAAAGAAGAAAGTAGTTGGAGGTAAAAATATGAATGATGCTGTTCAAGTGCAACAAAATACTGTGCAAGTAAGTGCAGATGGCACAACACAAACAAAGCAAATTGGTAAGTATAAAGTGGAGGTTGTTCGATCAAAATGTATTAGTGCTGGTTCTTGTGAAGCAGTTGCTCCAAATGTGTTTCAATTAGATGAAGAAGGTATTGCTACGGTTATTGATCAAAATGGAAATTCTGACGAAGAAAAATTGTTAGCTGCTCAAAGCTGCCCAACAAATGCAATTATTGTGACAGATACAGAAACTGGTGAACAAGTTTGGCCAAAGGTATAGATATTGGAAATTTTGCCGAATTTATTTTTTTAGAAAAAAACAAGCCGTCAGATTTCGCTGGCGGCTTTTTGTTTTTTAACAGTGGAAATTTTTTTAACGGCAGAACTCGTGTTCTGCCATAAGTGTTGTTGAGTCGCTCGGGTCTTGTGTATACATGGTGATACACTCTCCTTCAGCAACCTCAACTTTGTAGTTCCATTCATTGCGAATCGTAAGCGTTCGCTCAAATGAAACTGGGTTGCCGTTTTGGTCATCGAATCTTACCTCAACCTCATTAGGCTGAAGGATTTCGAACCCACTTTCGGTTTCTTTGAAGACTACGCCCCCGCCAGTTGAGGAGGGGCTATTTTTTCCCAAGTATATTGTGACCCCCAATATGCCTACCAATACTAAAAAAAGTAGTAAAAGCGGCACAATGATTTTCAAAAATTTTCTCATTTTGGTCACCTTTTTTTTATTTTCCACTGTTAAATAGCTGATTTTCCTTAATTTAGATGCACGCATCTTGTCAAGAAAAATCAAATAATTATATATTATAAGATATAATTATTCAAGATGGAGAATTATTTTTTTTTGCAAAATGACAAAAAAGAGGCCCGTGTTTTCACGAGCCTCTTGACTAGGTTCACTTCAATCGCCTGCTAGATTTGTGTCCATTAGGCAATCAAAGTGAATGACGGATAACGTTATTTGCGGCGGCGCCGGCGGCGCCATTCATATTGTAGAAATGCGAGTCCGATGGCTAAGATCAGTATGCCGAACCAGTCAAGAGCATTGAAGCTAGATTTTGGTTCAGCTGTGAAGTTTGTTAAGGTTAGCGCGGTTGGGTGAACCTCCCACCATATTTGGACATGGCTCAAATTTTGGCATTGCTCTCCGCCGGTTTTTTCAAAGTTGATTGTGTCGAGTGGGCCTCCTTGTTGACTCGAAGAGAAGATCACACTGTAGCAGGCTCCATTGTAAGGGTTCTGCTCTGGGGTTACGGTAGTGTAATCTTGACCTGCTTTTAAAACGACCTTTGTGACGGCCGCAGGAGCAGTGTAGTCACCGCTCTGCGTTTCATCGTCAAGTTCAATTTTAAAACAGTACTGAGGAGGCTGAGCCTGGTCACAATCGCTCCCACCTGGTCCGGGGGTCGTGGTGGGATTTGCTTCAGGTCCTTCAGCAGAAGCGGGTTGAGTGGCCAGTGATGCTAAGAGTAACAATCCGGCCAAGACTGCTACAATTCGTAAGATGTTTCGAAATTTCATTTTGACCTATTTGTGTCCCAACTGCATAATCTTATTTGAATAGTGCAGCTAGAACAATTTGCTAAAAGTTTTGAGAGTTCGTTATCGGATATTTTTTTGTTTACAAAATTAAGCTTATAGGCATTCACCTTTGCCAGTATCCCAAAACAGCAAGAGCTATTTTGCATACTGGTCATAGCTTCCCACCAAATTTTTTATTGGTCAAACTCTTGTGGGAAGAAACAAGAGGGTATACCAAAAAATGGCAAAAAAAATATCCTTTTGTTTCTTCCCACAAACGTTATTCGTTTGTTAAAGAACTATACTAATTCATTTTTTTGCACAGCAATTGTGCAACGATAATTTAGTTTCGATATTATAGGATGTTTTATAAGTTTAGTCAAGTAAGGGAGAATATTTTTGTCAACAAAAAATCATATTTTTTCTTACTACTTATTGTAATAAATACTTCCCATATTTTCTAAATATGGTATGCTAGAAACCTGCATACGAAAAAAACATAAATGGTGCAGTTTGTAGTAAGTTTCAAGGTTACATTATGAAAAATCTCCCATTATTAATTGGAACAATAGTAGGTACTTTAATCTTAATTGTTGCAGTTGCAGTACTTTCTTCTGGAAGTGGCTCAACTGGCCAAGAACAACAAGTTGCTGATATGGCTTTAGTTGCTGGAGATGCAAGACACAGCTCTCTGAATGCAAAAGCAATGATGGAAGAATCCCCAGAAAATACAGAAAATCAAGCAACAGAAAGTTCGGAAGCATCAGTACCAGCAGAAGTAATCACAGTAGTCGAATTTTCAGACTTTCAGTGTCCAGCTTGTAGAGCTGCCCAGCCTGCAGTTGAGAATGTAAAACGTGCATATCCTGGCAAGGTACAAATCGTGTTTAGACATTTTCCACTTGATTCTATTCACCCAAATGCTCGTTTAGCAGCAACAGCTGCGGAAGCAGTTGCAAGTCTGGACGCAAGCAAATTTTGGTTAATGCACGACAAACTTTTTGCCGAACAAGAGAACTGGTCAACAATCAGTTCTAGAACTGAATTAAAGGATGCCTTCGCATCGTATGCTGTCGAGTTAGGTCTTGACAGAGCACAGTTTTTAGAGAAAATGGAAAGCGATTCTGTTGCGGAATTAGTTAATTTAGATGTTGCTGCTGGCACACAGCTGGGAGTGAACTCTACACCAACTTTTTATGTAAACGGAGTCAAAACATCTGCCCCACAGTTACTTCAAGCTGTTGAGTCATTGTTAAGTGAATAAAAATGTACCCCTGCATCAGGCATACCAGGCGTAAAAAGAATTCCTCTTGACGAAACCATGTTATAACGTATAAATATAACTAGGTTAAAAATGACTGAAAAGGTCTAAAGTAGTACAAACATAATAAGTAGGGCAGAAATGAAAAAATATACACCATACGTTTTCCCATTAATAGTTTTAGGTATCATCTTCGTATTAGTTTTTAGATGGTATTCTTTAAGAGCAGAGAGAAGTGAGTATGCACTTCTTGGAGAAGGTGTAGAGATCGAAAACTTAAGCCAGGATGAAATGGTTAAATCTATTAGAGGTGTTGGTGACTACGAAACTGTTGAACTTGAATCAGCAGATTCAGAGAGTACAGACACAGGTGTCATCAGATATGAATTAAGAGATGAGAAAGTTAGATTTTCCGTTATGGCAAACCTTCCAGAACCAACAACAGAGTACCATGTTTGGTTAAGATCAGCAGATGGAACTGCAATGAGAGAAGTATTTACTTTAGTTGAAGGAAAAGGTGGGTATTTAGGATCTGCAGCACTTCCAGCAGATTTACTTCCATTTGAGATGTTTGTGAGTGAAAGTTCTGATGCAAAAACAGCAACAGAGAACTATGTTTTAAGAGGTTCAGTCGAGTCTGAACAAGATTTGGAAGTCGAGGTCTTAGAACAGGAATTGAATTAAAATTGGCAGAAAAATGGCTTGGCAGGGCATAATAACTTGAATTTGCTTCTTGAAGTGCTCGCCGAGTATGGTAAGCTTAAAAAAGATACTTTTGACTTAACAAGTATAAAAGTAAGTATTTGAAGCCTGAATAAGGCAAGAAAAGGAGTACAAGTATGGCAGCAAACGCTTTCTCATACACCAACGCAAAGGGTCAAGTTTACTACTTGCACACCAAAGAAGTCACCCTTAAGAATGGTAGAGTTCAAAGAATCTACTACTTCGCAAGAGACGTTCGTGATGGTGCATTAGCAGCAGTTCCAGCAGGTTATGAGGTTATGGAAACAAAGAGAACCAACATGCCTGTCTTAAAGAGATCAGCTAAATAATCTCTTTCTAGATTAGAATTAGAAACCCCTCGTTTTCGAGGGGTTTTTTATTTTATCGGTTGCACTATCTTTCGAACCCAACTATTATAGTTTGTAGTATGAAGCTAACAAAAGAAAACATCTATACCCGTCTTTCTAAAGTGATCGATCCAGAGTTACACATAGATATTGTTAGTATGGGTCTTGTATATGATGTGACTATTTCTACAGTTCAGCAAAAAACTGGACCTCAACAAAAAATTCATATTTTGATGACCCTTACTACTCCTGGATGCCCACTAGCAGGAGTGTTTAAAGAACTTGTTTTAGAACAGCTTACAGATCTAGATGGTATTGTCCCTAAAGAAGATGTTGATGTCGAACTCACTTTTGATCCACCTTGGATGGTTGACATGATGACAGAAGAAGCCAGAGCAGAGCTTGGGTATTAGTCGTTGGGTTGGGTATATGGGTATAGATACATTTTGAGTTGAGATAGTATATTTAGTATAAAAGTAGTAACCATTTGCATGAAAACATGCAGGAAGGAAATAAATGCAATTAAAATACATTGCACTTATAGCAACAACGAGTTTGGTTTTTGCCGGTTGTAGTTTACTGCCAGGCCAAGACGCTCAAGCTCCAGATTCAGAAGGCGTTATGGAAGAAACATATGTAGAAGATACCATGATGAAGGATCAAGAACTTATTGATGGCGAAGCTATGATAGAAGGTGAAGAAACAGTGACAGAAGATGAAACCATGACAGAAGACGACGAAACGACAGATGATGATTCTGCTATGGATTCAGGTGCTTTATAAAAAATAAACATTCATAGCTCACTATTTAACTATAAGCTTATCACTCTTTTGACTTGATAAAACAGACTTCAGATGTAATGATGAATGTATGCAAAAACCAACAATTGTTATTGGCAGTGATCATGGAGGATTTGAACAGAAAAACGCTTTAAAACAGTGGTTAGAAAGTGAAGGATATCAAGTTGAGGACGTTGGCGCTCATCAATTTGACCCAAATGACGATTATCCTCAAGTTGCTTTCGGAGTTGCAGAACGAGTTGTTGCAACAGAAGAACAAATTACTCAAACTGGTGCAGTTGGTATTTTGATATGTAGGTCCTCTGGTGGGGTTACAATAGCAGCCAACAAAGTTGCTGGGGCACGAGCAGTTTCAATCTTTGATGAAAAAAGTGCTATTCATGCAAAAGAGCATAACAATGCAAACATAGTTGCACTCTCTGGAGATTGGATTTCTACAGAAAGAGCTAAAGAAATTATTCAGGTTTTTTTAACAACTAACTACCAAAAAGATGCTCGACACGAAAGAAGAATTGCACAAATTACCAAATTTGAAAAAGAACACTAGAAAGTACGGTAAAGAATGAACATTTATCCTACCATCCTTACTGATCAACATGATATTTTTCAGCAACAGTTGGATCTGTGTATAGAAAGTGGGCTTGTCCACACAATTCAAGTTGATATCATTGACGGTTATTTTGTTGACAATATTACAGTTACGCCTGCCGATCTTACTGATCTTGATTTTGGTGATTTGGAAATAGATTTTCACTTAATGACTCAAGAGCCTCTAGATTTTGTTCGAGAAATTATCGATTACCAAGATGATTTACCTGTTCGCAGTGTTATCGGTCAAATCGAACAGATGTCTAATCAAGAACTTTTTATTGATGAGGTCAGAAGATATGATTGGAATGTTGGGCTCTCACTTAATCTAAATACTCCAATAAGCGAAATAGATTCAAGCCAATTTGAAAGAATTCATAGCATTCAGTTAATGTCCATAGACACTGGGTATCAAGGGCAAGAATTACACGAAAAAGTTTATAAAAAAATTACAGACTTAAGAAAGTTGCTTATGGAAAAGGATCTTCGCCTAGAGGTAATTATTGATGGTGGAGTAAACCCTGAAACTATTGCAAAACTACAAGAAAGTGGAGCATCTTCTGTAGGAGTAGGAAGCTTTTTATGGAAAGCTCCAGATTTTGCAGAAGCGTATCAAGATCTTGAATCTGAAATTCTGTAGAATTGAGAGAAGTACCTTTTTGGAGACAACACAATATGATGAAAACGCAAATTAAAATTCCGGCACCAAGCCTACATTGTACTATCAAAAATGTTGCAATTTTTGGGAGTGCCGATGTTGATGAAAAGCACCCATTATATGAAGAAACATTCAATGTTGCTCGATATTTAGCATATAATGACATGGTTGTCGTTGATGGGGGTGGACCAGGAGTTATGGATGCAGCGACAAAAGGAGCTCAGTCAGCCGGAGGAACCACAATTGCCGTTACTTTTTATCCAAAAGACATGCCAGAATTTGAAGGTAGATTTCATGATAATTTGGTTGATAAAGAAATAAAAACTGCAAATTATGTTGAGCGTATGTTCGGTCTTATGGAGCACGCAGATGCATTTATTTGTATGCAAGGTGGAACTGGGACACTGAGTGAATGGGCCACTGCTTGGTTACTTGCTCATCTGTACTATGGGAATCACAAACCACTTATTTTATATGGCGGATTTTGGGAAGACGTGATGAAAGTTATAAATGATCACTTTTTTATTGGTGAAAAAGAAAAGACTATTTATAAAATAGTCAAAGATGAGAAAGAAATGATTCAAGCTTTGAAAGATTTTGAACTTGAGTTAGCACAACGGTGTGGACTTCCTCAAAGAGAGTCTTAACACCATAGCATTCGTTTCTAATTTATCGTACAATAATCTCAAGGATAAAAGCTGCCCATGTATGACATTGTCTCAATAGGTTCTAGTGTTGTTGATAGTTTTATCAAGTCAAAAGCATTCAAAATTCAAAAAACAGATGCTGGAGTTTTGTTATGCCAATCATATGGTGAAAAAATTGATGTTGATGAGTATCTAGTAAAGACTGGAGGGGGAGGTAGTAACACAGCGGTTGGATTTTCTAGAATGGGTTTTCGTACAGGGCTAGTGACTGAGCTTGGAAAAGATGTTTGGTCTGAACTAATTCTACAAGAACTTCACAAAGAGTATGTTGATACTAAACTTGTAGTTACAGAAAAAAATGAAAAGACCGGTGGATCAATTATTTTGTTGGGAGAAGATGGAGGTAGAACAATTATGGTGCATAGAGGTGCTTCTGCACAACTTGATCCCAAAGACATTCCAGTTTTTTATTTATCGGGGACAAAGTGGATCCACCTTTCTAGCGTTTCTGGTCAGTTAGAAACCTTGAACTTTATTTTTGAGGTTATCAGAGATGGTCACACACAGATGTCTTGGAATCCAGGTAATAAAGAATTGCAGTTACTCAAATCTGGAGAGATTTCTATTGCTCACTTACCAGTAACTATTTTGATAGTTAATAAATTTGAGTGGGATTCAATTCGTGAAATACAAAATAAAATTTTAGAAGTTGTGCCACATATCGTTGTTACCAATGGAAAACAGGGTGGGGAGATTTATTTAGATGGAAGACCTACAAAAAGGTTTTTTTCTGAGGAAGTAGAAGCAGTTGATGAAACAGGTGCAGGAGATGCATTTATTGTGGGGTACATCAGTGCTTATTTAAAAGGTAAAACTATAGAAGAAGCTTGCGTTTGGGGTAAAATGAATTCACAGTCTGTTATTTCTAAAATTGGTGCAAAACCTGGACTGTTGACAATAGATCAAATAGAAAGTCATAATAATCACTATGAATAAAAAATCGGTACTTGCTGGATTATCACTTTCTATTTTTGTTTTTCTATTTGTTAATATGGTTTCTAGTACTGTATATGCTCAATCTGCAACTTCGTCTGCTACCCCCTCAGCAACTGCAACACCTTCTGCTACGGCAACTCCATCAACAACAGCAAGCCCTTCTGCACTTCCAGCAACAGGCGCACACGATGTATTAATTTTGTTTTCAGCAGGAATAATATTTTTAGTTGCTGGAATCACTATTTTTAGTGGAACAAAACAAGTGTTTACTGATTTTGAATAATGAATGATTACACACAAATCCTCGAGCAAGAAATTCAAGAGCTTAAAGCAAAAGTAGGCGGGGCTCAGCTTCCAGAAGAGTTAAGGCGCAAGGTTGATAAAGATATTGTTTCCCTAGAAAGAAGTGTCGCACTTGGAAGTTATGACGAGAAGTATGAAAAGGTCTCAAAGTACATTGATTGGGTTCTAAGAGTTCCTTGGCAAGCTGAAACACAAGATACTTTAGACATTGAAAAAACAAAACAAATTTTTGAGAAACATCATTATGGAATGCATGATGTTAAAAACAGATTCTTGGAGTATGTCTCTGTTTTAAAATTACGTTCACAAAATCCTGATACTGCAAGTGATTTTCGTGCTCCAATCCTGTTACTTGTTGGTCTGGTTGGTACTGGTAAAACAACCTTCGCAATTTCTTTAGCAGAGGCTCTTGGAAGACAGTTGGTACGTATTCCATTTGGAGGTATGGGTTCTTCAACAGAGCTGCGGGGGGATTCTCGTTTAATTCTTGGATCTGAACCAGGCAGAGTTGTAAAAGGTATTTGTGAAGCTGGAGTAAGAAATCCAATTATATTGCTTGACGAAATTGATCGTGGAAATGAAGATGCAAACAAAGATATTATGGGTGTTTTAGTTGAATTACTAGACCCAGCCCAAAATAATGCGTTTAGAGACAGATATATTGATTATCCCGTAAATTTATCTCATGCAATTTTTATTGCAACAGCAAATAACACTACTGCAATTGCTACAGCTGTTATGGACCGTATGGAAAAAATTTCTATGCCTTCATATACAGACCAAGAAAAAATTGTTATTGCACAACGGTATATTTTACCTGGATTGCTAAAAGATGCAGGACTTTCTACAAAACAATTTATTATCAAAGATGAGGTTTGGCCAATTGTGACTCGTCCACTAGGGTTTGATGCTGGTATTCGTACTTTACAAAGAACGCTTCAAGGTGCGGTAAGAAAAGCTGCAAGAATTATTATTGAAAAAGGGTATCCTGAAGTAATTATTACTTTAGAAAACAGAAATATTTTCTTGCCACAGTATTAAACTAGGAAAATCCCAAAGTTTTTTGGTTTTAGTTGGTGACTTCACTCCAATTAAGTTACATATTTAAATATAGTTAGTTTTTTGGTATTCTTTTGATATGGAAAGAGATATTAAAAAAATACAAGCTCAACTAGATGTACTGTATGCTCAGCTTGAAGCAGATGCTACAGCTGGAAAACTTCCATTAGCCAAAGTTGACAAGGATATTGTTCCCGGTGAGGGTCCTGCAAGTGCAGAAGTGATGTTTATTGGAGAAGCTCCAGGATTTCATGAAACAGTGCAAAGGCGACCGTTTGTTGGAAGATCTGGACAATTGTTTAGAAAAGTTTTGGAAGAAGAATCTGGAATTAAACCAGAACAAATCTATATAAGTAATATTGTAAAAGTTCGACCTCCAGACAATCGAGATCCAAGTTTGGAAGAACTAGCAGCATTTAAAAAATATTTAGACAAAGAAATAGAAATTTTACAGCCAGAGTTAATTGTTACTTTAGGGCGATTTAGTATGGGGAAATTTTTGCCGGGCGCAAAAATTTCCACAATTCATGGAAGACTACATAAGGTGAAGTGGGACGGGAATACGAGCTATGTTTTGCCAATGTTTCATCCAGCTGCAGCACTGCGAGCAACAAGCACAAAACAAGCATTTATTAGCGATTTTAAAAAAATTCCTAAAATTATTACTTGGATAAAACAGCAAAAACAGAAAGCTGGTAGTACAGAAAAAAAGAAAGCGCCTGAACTCACCCCATTACAAAAGGAGTTTGCAAAATCAGACACAACACTTACAAAATTAAAAGCTTCAGTTATTGAGCATTTGTTTTAATTTCCAGATATGAGGGACATGGTTTCTGTGGTACTATAGTAGAGGTTTATTTATGAAGTATTTCTTATTGTTAATTCCATTCTTTACAACTTTCATAGGTTTGTTTTTGTACAAATATCAAGATAAAAAACTTGAAATTTTTAAACTGGACTTAGTGCAGTTTGTGTACCTATTTATTCTTGCCCCAACACTTTATGTTTGGCTTAAGTCCTTTTTATTTTATATTTTAAGAAACGAGCTGGAGTTTCGACTGTCTGCTACAGATCTATTTGTCGTAGACACTACTTTTAGTGTATTGGCTTTTGTGGTGATGGCAGCAATTGCAATGCATTCTTTAACCAAAACATTCAGATTGAAACGAGATTTTGATCCTCAGTTTGATTTATTTCATCTTTCTGAATACTTCCACTTGTGGTGGACACATATTGTTATGTGGGTTGGAGCAATGGTTTTGGCGACATTTGTTTCTATTTCGAATGTGATTATTCCGTTACAGCTTATAGAATTGCCAAAATCACAATTTTATACCTTATTAACGATTGGGTTACTTTCTGGTCCAATCACATTCTTTGCAATTTGGATGTCAGATGCAAAACAGGGAAATTTCATGAGATTGATGAAGTTATTTTTAGCTTTCTTTGTGTTAATTCATGTGTTAATTTACTTTGTGTTGGATCCAGTGTTTAACATGACAAACGCGGGATATTGGTTTGTGTTTTCTAACCTTCTCACAGCAACTTTGTGTGCTTCAGTTTTTGAGCGCTATGAAAAAAAGAGTAAAATTCAGCAGTTTCGAGAATTTTTTGTACATCAAAATTGGGGAAATAACATTAATATATTTGCAAATAAGAAAAAATAAAGGAAATTATGTCAAAATTAAAAATTATTCCATTAGGGGGGCTTGGAAAAGTTACCCAAAACATGTTTTTGTATGAATACGAAAACGAAATCATGATTGTAGATTGTGGAATTGGGTTCCCTGATTCATACATGCCTGGTGTAGATGTGTTGATTCCAGATATTGAATACTTACTGCAACAACTTGAAGCAGGTAAAACTATCGTTGGTATGGTCCTCAGTCACGGCCATGATGATCATATTGCTGCAACTCCATACATAATGCCTGTGCTTCCAGAGTTTCCAATTTATGCATCTGCGTTAACCGCCGGTTTTGCAGAACAGCGTATGAGAGATGGTGAAGACCCACGTACAGTTTTTGTCGCGGGAGACAACGAATTAGTACAGCTTGGAACCCACTTTTCATTTCGATTGTTACCAGTCACCCATTCAGTTCCAGACACCCGTCATATTGTGATTAATACCCCAGAGGGGATTATCTATCATGGAAGTGATTTTAAACTTGATCCAGACCCAGTTGACGGGGCTCTTACAGACATGGAGCACATTTCTGCACTGAAAGAAGAAAATGTGTTATGTATGCTTTTAGATTGTCTTCGTGTTGAATATCCAGATTGGGTTGAAAGTGAATCAAAAGTTGGTCCGGCAATTTTAGAAGCAATGCAAGGAACTGAAGGTAAAGTTGTGATGACTTTAATGAGTTCACATATTCACAGAATCCAACAAACGATTGATGCATGCGAAAAGCTTGGCAGAAAAGTCGTGTTTATTGGTCGCTCCGTTGAGCAAAATGTCGAGGTTGCGCTTCGACTTGGAAAATTAACAATTCCAGAAGGAATGAAAGTTGATAAAAAACATATAGAAGATGTTGATGACAAAAAATTGTGTGTGATTGTAGCTGGTTCTCAAGGACAAGAAGGTTCTTCTTTAGTTAGAGCAGTTTTTGGGGAACATAGAATATTAAGGATTAATCAAAGAGATACTGTAATTTTCTCTGCTGATGCGATTCCAGGAAATGAGCATGGGTATTTTGGTGCAATAGATGAACTTTGTAGAAATAAGATTCATGTTTTGTATCCAGATGTTATGCCAAATCTACATAAATCTGGTCATGCTTCAGCTCCAGAGCAACAAGAAATTCTTGGTTTAGTAAAACCAAAATATGTGATGCCAGTTGGAGGAGAAGATAGACACAGATATAAATTCTATGAATTAGTTGCTTCTAAACTTGGATATGATCAGTCTCATGTTTTGATTCCAGAGAGTGGAGAAATTGTTGGGTTCGAAAACCGTGAAGTCTCTAGTGAAGGTGCCTTGAACCTTCGTCCGCAGGTTGTTGACGGACTAGGAGTTGGAGATGTTGGTCCAATTGTGTTATCAGACAGAAGAGTATTGGGTCAAGCTGGAATTGTGATGATCTTACTTCCAAAAGATGCAAGTGGATTCGACTTGAAAAATATGAAAATAGTTTCAAGAGGGTTTGTCTTTATGAAAGAGGCTGATGAGGTAGTTAAGTTTATTAAAGATGAAGTTGCCAAACTTGTAACAGAAGAACTTCGTAAAAAAACCTCAGATTCAGAGATCAAAAACATGATAGAAAAGAGAATTTCAAGAAGATTGTATAAAATTATTAGACGTGAGCCAATGATCGTTGCTGAAGTTCTTGAGGTGTAGTATTCTTGAATATGAAATGAAGATATATTTTCCCTCTTGCGTAAGTCAGGGGTTATGTTATATCCTATAATATAAAGAATATGTCGAACTAGATTTGATATGGGTAGAAAAAAGAAGCACAAACCATTAAAACTTAATTTAAGACCAGAAACAATCCACTCGGTTGTTGCTGTAATTCTTATTGCTATTGGTTTGCTAGTTATTGTTTCATTGACTGGTCAAGGAAAAATTCTTGCAGGAATAAACAATTATCTAACGGGTAAACTTGGAGCTTCTTTACTATTTTTACCTTTCGTTTTTATTTCTTCTGGCATGGTAATGTTTCAAACAAAATGGATGTGGTCTAAGCCACATGTTTTATTGGGCACAGTTTTGCTTATGTTTGGATTTATGGGATTTTTTAAGACTGGAGCTATTGGTCAAAATACATTCCAGAATGTTTCTCAGTTAATTAGTCCTGCTGGTTCTTATGTGGTTTTTATTTCATTACTTTCTATTGGGGCACTGATTATTACTCAACTTTCTATTCATGAGTTTGTTGAGTTGATGAATAAATTTGCTCCAAAAAAGAAAGAAGTTCTTCCGGATAATGGAGTTGTAATTTCAGAAGATGAAATTAAAAAAGCAAAAGGATTTCAGCTACCAAAACTTGGTTTTTCTTTGAAGAAAACTGCAGAGAAGGGTTTCAGCATCAATAAAGGAGCAGAAATTCCAGAAGATATGGCAGAAGGGGCTGTTGGAACAGCTATCGTGGCAAAACAAGGAGAAAACACTGCTGGATCCGATACAAAAACAGCAGACGAACTATCTGGAGGTATCTCTGTTTCAAAGCAAGTTATTTGGGAATATCCTCCACTTTCATTGCTTTCTAATTCTGACGGTGGAGAGGCTGACAGAGGTGATGTAAAGCACAATGCTTCTACAATCGAAAATACACTAGAATCATTTGGTATTAGAGCAAAAGTTAAAGAAGTTAATTTTGGTCCGTCTGTTACACAATATGCGCTTGAGATTACCAGAGGTACAAAACTTTCCAAAATTACTGCATTGGCTACAGATTTAGCACTTGCGCTTGCTGCTCCTGGTGGACAGATTCGTATTGAAGCTCCAATTGCAGGAAGATCTTTAGTTGGTATCGAAGTTCCAAATCATTCAGCAGAGTTTGTTACTTTGCGAAAATTGTTGGCAAGTCCGCTCATGAAGAAACACAAATCAAAACTTGCTGTTGCGCTTGGTATCAATGTTGCAGGTCAACCATTAATTGCTGATATTGCAAAAATGCCTCATGTTTTGATTGCTGGTTCTACAGGTTCTGGTAAATCTGTTTGTATCAATACTTTTATGTGTTCCATTTTGTTTAGATCAAGTCCAGATGAAGTTAAGTTTATCCTTGTTGATCCAAAACGTGTTGAGTTAACCGCATACAATAATATTCCTCATTTACTAACCCCAGTGATTGTTGATCCAAAAAAAGTTGTTTCTGCCTTGAAGTGGGCAACTCATGAAATGGATGAACGTTATAAAAAACTTGCTGAAGCTGGAGTTAAGAATATTGATGGATACAACGAACTTGCTGGAATTGCAGCAATGCCAAATATAGTGATTGTGATTGATGAGTTAGCAGATATTATGTTATTTGCTCCTAGTGAAGTTGAAGAAAGTGTTACCAGAATTGCTCAAATGGCTCGTGCAGTTGGTATTCATTTGGTGTTAGCAACTCAAAGACCATCCGTTGATGTTATTACTGGTTTAATTAAGGCTAATATTCCAACAAGAATTGCGTTTAATGTTTCTAGTATGACTGACTCTCGTGTTGTGTTGGATACTCCAGGTGCTGAAAAATTACTTGGAAAAGGTGATATGTTGTATATTCCTCCAGACCAGGCAAGACCAAGTCGTGTTCAGGGAACCTTTGTATCTGAGCCAGAAATTAGAAACCTGATTGACTTTATTAAATCTCAAGGTCAAAAACCAGAATACTCTGATGAAGTCACCGACAAATATACTTCAAATACTGTTGGTGGAAGTTCTGGAAGTTCAGCTGCTGGTGGTGACGATAAAGATGAACTCTTTGACGAAGTTGTGAAGTATGTTGCACAAGTTGGCAAGGGTTCTTCTTCGAGTATTCAAAGAAGATTCTCCGTTGGCTATAATCGTGCTGCTCGCATTTTAGATCAGCTTGAAGAAGTTGGTTTGGTAGGAGAAGCTCAAGGTAGTAAGCCTCGTGATGTAAATACTGCTGCGATTATGGAGTACTTTAGAACTAAAGAGACTTCTTCAGAGTAGATTCCTAAAAAACTGCAGTTTTTTTTGAGAATTCCATATTTAGTGTGTATTGACATTGGGGTGCTAATTTTGATATGCTTACGAAAATAACTAAAGGAGGAAGATATGGTCTCAAGAGCACTCAACTTGAATCAAGCTGAAACAGGTAGAAACGGTGTTTTGCAGACAGATCAAGCTGATTTCTCTCGTCATGAAAGACTACGTTTCCCTGTTTTAAAACTAGAAAAAGTAAAAAAACAACGTGAAGAACACAAAGCCTTGTTGCAAGGCTTATTTCCAAATCCTGTTCGATTGAGTCGTTTAATTCATGATGTAGAAAAGAGTTTCGCAAAAGAGTTTGCATCTATAATTGGATCTGTTGATTTTGCAGAGCAAAGACTTGCAGGTCTACTACAAGCACTTAAAGAATTACTCGAAAAGGTTGAATCAGCTGAATTATCAGATCATGATAAACTTAGAGAACACATTTCATTAGACCAGAGAATTCATGAAAGTTTTGAAGAGCTTGTTTTTGAGTGTGCAAAGTTTTCTCTGCAAGAAGCATAAAAAGGTATACATTAATTTTTTCTGTCCAGGAAAGGAAGTATGAGATTAGGTAGAGGTGAGGAAACAATTTGTGATTATCCTAAAGATACTTGGCTAGGTTGGAATACAGAACAAAGAGGTGCGGCAGCAGAAGTATATGTTATGGCTTATAGTATTTTAGCGTTTATTATTCAGCTTGCACAATATCAATATACAGAGGCAAGGACGGTTTGTGATTATCCAGTAGAAACCTGGAATCTCTTTAGCCCTTCGCAACGCGAAGGAGCTGCGTCTATGTATGCGATTGCATATGGAAATAAAAAACTAATTAAAGAACTCTCTCAATCATAGTAAAAACATTTTCCTAATATGTATTGTGATACAATGATGTCATATGCAAAAAAAACACTTCCTTTTGGTAGTAGTTAGTTTGGCACTGCTTTCCACAGTTTGGTTTGTTGCTAAAGGAAACATGGGATATGGTCTCATGGGTTCTCTTATGGGTGGAAGGATGTATCCAACAGAACCAATGATGGATCAAGTTTTCATTGAAGACGGTGTTGGAGGAGGCATGGGTGGTGTAGTTGAAAACGCTGTTGTTTCTGAAAAAATGGCCCTACCTTCTGCTGGAGTAACAATGGAAATGATGCCTCCATATTATTATGGTGACGATGCACTGTATGCAGAAGAAAGATATTATGAAAAATCTTCTTATCATTCTGTAGTTGTAAATGATGTTTCAAAATATATGCGTGGTTTGAAGGAATATTTTTCTAGCATCAATGCGGTAGTTTTGAACTCCTCAATGAATTCTGGAGACAAATATGAGAGCGCTTCTTTATACGTAAAAGTTCCAGTTGATAAGTTTGATGAAGCAACCGGAAGAATTACAGAAGAAGTTAAAAAAGTTATTGATGAGTCTGTAAATGCAAGCGATATTACTGGACAGGTTGTTAATACTCAGGAAAACGTAACAGTTTTGAAAGAGCAAAAAGCTTTGAAAGAAGCTCAATTAAAAGATGCAAAGACAGAAGTGGAAAAGACCAGAATTCAAATTGATATTGATAGGTTGACTCGACAAATTGCATCTGCAGAAAAAGTTCAGGAAAATGTAGAGACAAGAACAGAGTACGCTTCTATTTCAGTAACTGCTGCAAGTAGTGAAAAATACTTTAATCCTGGTTCTACTGGTGATTTTGGATATGAGCTTGAAAGAGCATGGGAATCACTGAAATCTTTTGTAAAAGTCCTAGCAGTATTCGGAATTTGGGTAGTTGTTTACTCTGTAGTTTGGGCTCCAGTAGTTTGGATTGTGGGTAAAGTTGTAAGAAGATTTAAGAAATAATTAGTAACAAAAACATTGAATTTAGAGCTCGCGCTAAAAAGGCGCGAGCTTTTGTTTTCCTTTAAATATCTGTTAAAATGCTGTACATGATTGTAAAAGCATATAAAACTCAAATTATAAAAGTTGGAGATTCTCTAGAAGATATAATATCGAATAGCATTCCAGAAATTCCAGAGGGATCCATTGTTGCGATTGCTTCAAAAGCATTTAGTTTTGCAGAACAAAGGCTTGTTCCTAAAATTGAAGGCACAACAGAAGAGATGCATGAACTTGGAAAAAAAGAAGCAGATTATTATCTTGATGCTAGTGTGTCTCAGTACAATTTACTTCTCACAATCAATGGTAATTGTTTGTTTTTTAACGCAGGAGTTGATCAGTCAAATTCTGAAAATCAGTATACTTTATGGCCAACAGATCCACAAAAATCTGTGAATGAAATTTGGAAATTTTTGAGATCTCACTATAACTTGAAAAAAGTTGGAGTTGTGATGACTGACAGCAAAACATTTCCACTGAGCTGGGGAGTTGTTGGGCATGGAATTGTCTACTGTGGTTTTAATCCACTCAAAGACTATCGTGGTACAACCGATCTGCATGGAAGAGAAATGTTTATGGAGCGCTTGAGCATAGTGCAAAGTGTTGCAACCGCTGCCTGTTTGGAAATGGGAGAAGGAAATGAACAACGTCCAGTGGCGGTTATCTCAGACTTTCAACAAGATATTGAGTGGCTAGATCATGAACCAACAAAAGAAGAATTAGATACACTAAAGGTTTCTTTGGAAGATGACGCATTTGGACCAATGTTGACAAGTGTTGAGTGGAAAAAGGGCTCTAAATAGTTTTTGATTTGCTAGACAATTAATTGAGAATATGGGAAAATGAGGTAATACTATACTCAATTGGACTCAGTGCATGAAATTTTCATTTTTATCCTCAAAGAAAACTAAGTTTCTGTTTTTTATTCTTTCACTATTTGTAATAGTTACCCTTTGGGGGACAGAGCTATACACTTTTGCACAAAATACTTTATACAACTTGCCACACTTAACTTTTAATAAGAAGGGAGATTACTATACTACTGGATCAGGCGGAATTATCAGCATGTCCTCAGTTGAAGAGCCAGCAATCTCTTTAGGCTCATGGAATTTACAAGGAGAAGAAGTTACCCTGAAGCTATATAAAGCAGATGAAGCATCACTGTTGCAGTACCTTGTTCATGATGAGGATAATAATCAAACAAATACAAGTTTGGATATCAGTAAATTCCAATATATTACGGAACAGAAAATTCAACTTTTTAAAGGACAAGAGAATGATGCAAGAATTCCACTACCATTATCAGAAAGTGGTATATGGTATCTCAGTTTAGAGGGAGCTGATACTAAAAGTTCAGCTTTCATTGTGCGTTCAAAAAATGGACTCATTGTTCAAGAGCTCAAAGATGATGTAGTCGTTTGGGCCCAAAAGTTTGCTGATTTAAGAAAACTAACAGATGGAAAAGTTACGGTTTATGACATGAATGGATCAGTTAAAGTCTTGGCAGAATCAGATCTTAACTCTGATGGTTTAGCAACTCTGAAATCTGGTCTGAACGCTGATGTTGCAATTTTAAGAAGTGGTGATGACATCGCAATTGCACCAATAAATTTGGAATTTTTAAATGTTAACTATAGTTATCAACGTTTTAATTACGAGAGCAAAGTGAAACACTTTGCGTTTACCGATAGACCTTTATATCAACCAGGAGGAAAGGTTTATTACAAGGCAATTTTAAGGACTGATGATGATGCCAGATATTCAGTTTTAGGTGGTTTAGCTAGAGTCATAATTTACAAAAATTGGACTAAAGAGGATAAAATTTTCGAAAAGCTTGTTCCAATTAATGCTAATGGGGCGATAGATGGAGAGTTTATTCTTCCAGAGAATGTATCTACAGGATATTACAATTTGTATGTTGCACATGCTTCTGAAGATGAAACAAGTTGGGGAACAGGAGTCTCAGTTCCATTTCAAGTTGAATATTTTAGAAAGCCTGAATATACCATAGACACTGATAGTGATACTTTGGAAGCAATTAAAGGTGATGAACTAAGCTATTTAGTGACAGGAGAGTATTTTTCTGGACAACCTCTAGCTGGTCAAGAAATTGAGTATACAATTTCTAGTCGCGATGCATATGATTCAGAATACCTTCGATCCTCAGTTAATTCTGAAGATTCTTGGTATTACGGGTGGGGATATGGTCAGTCTGAAATTTCTAAAGGAAGCGTTGCATTAGACGAATTTGGTAGAGGAACAGTGTTAGTTGATACTAAAAACCTAGCAATCTCGAATAAGGGAGTAAAAATTATTACTTTAAGAGCCAACTTTTTGGATGGTTCTGGGAATCCAGTCGAATCTAGTCAAAATATTTTGTTATATCCTGGTGAGCTTTCTGTTTACAGAACTGATTACAACTATTCAGGAGAGATAAATAAAGAGTATGCACTTGATTTAGAGGTGAACCCACATGGAAGCTTTTCGGTTAGTAACTTGGATGTAAGTGTAGACGTTAAGCGACAGTGGTGGGATAAAGATGAAAAACTAAATTATAGAAGTAAAGAAGAAAACTTACCAAAAATTACTACTAAAACTAATTCGAATGGAAAAATTAAGATTCTATTCACTCCAGAAGATTCTGGCTCTTATACTTTTACAGTTAACATAACTGATAAAAGAGGTAACGTTGTGAGCAAAGATTTTGGAGCTTGGATCAGGGGCGAAGGGAATAATTATTATTCGTATTATCGTACTGGTGGAGGTGACTTAACAGTCAGTTCTGAAAGGCCTTCATATCAACCAGGTGAAGTTGCTCGATTATTTATTGATTCTGAATTTCCATTTAGAGATGTATTGCTCTCATTCCAGAGAGATAGAGTAGATCGTTATCAGGTGGTTTCTTTAAACGGTAAAAATACAACAGTTGAGGTACCAATCATAGATGCTGACATGCCAAATACATTTGCTAGAGTGAGTAGTTTTATCAGTCATGATCTTTCTACTTCTACAGCAGAAATCAAAGTTCCTGCGGAGAAGAAAAAAATAAACGTTGATATCAAAACAGACAAAGCTGTGTATGGTCCAGGACAAAGTGCAGTCGTTAATGTCTCAACAGAAGATGTATATGGCAATCCTGTTCCAGCAGAAGTTACTTTGTGGTCTGTTGATAAAGCGATTTATGAATTAGCAAGTGATCAAACGAACAATATCTTTTCTACTTTTTGGAGTGATAGATATTTTTCAGCAGTACAAGGACACTCTTTGGAAGGCATCAGAGTTGATGGACTAGAAGGTGGTGGTGGGTGTTTCTTAGCTGATACAAAAATCACACTCTCAGACAGAAGTGAAAAATCTATTCAAGATATTCAAGTTGGGGATGAGGTGTTAACTAAAGAAAACGAGAGTAGTAATTCGGTAATGAGTGGAAAAGTAGTTTCTATTCATAGCACAGAAGTTGATGGGTATCTGATTATCAATGGAACATTAAAAGTTACTCCAAACCACATTGTGCGTTTAAATAACCAATGGCAAGAGATAGGAAATGCTGCTGTTGGAGATAGTTTGTTGTCTGCAGATGGTCAAGAAGTAAGCATAACATCTATTGAGTGGCTTTTAGGAAAAAATACAGTTTATAACTTCGAAGTTGAAACATATCATACTTATTTTGCAGATGGTTTTTGGGTGCATAACCAAAAAGGAGACACAAGGTCAATTTTTAAAGACACTGCTTATTGGAATCCTTCACTACACACAGATGAAAATGGTCGAGCGCAAGTAGTGGTTCAGCTTCCAGACAACTTAACAACTTGGGTTTTTGCTGGGATTGCTTCTACAGATGCGACACAAGTTGGTCAGTCTACTGCAGAAATTAAAGTTGCTAAAGATGTTGTAATGCGTCCAGTTCTTACTAATATTCTTCGTACAGGAGATAAAATTAATTTTGCAGCAATGATAAATAATTTTACGGGTTTTGATGAGGTATTTAAGGCAAAATTAGAAGCTACTGGCATGAATATTTTGAACCCGATAATCGAAAATATTTCTGTACTTAAAAACTCATTAGAAAAAGTAGTTTGGAATGTGGAAGTTGGTACAGATGAAATGGTTTCTAAAATTTCTGCAAGAGCAGAGTCAGCAACAGGAAAAGCTGATGAAGTTATTCAAGAAATACCAATTTTACAAAAAGGTTTTTTCAAAAAAGAAGTATTTGTCGGATACGGGGCAACCAGTTTTGATGTACAGCTTAATGAGGAAACTTTAAAAGAAAAAACTCAAATAATTCTTAGTTTGTCTTCTACTCAAGTCGGAAATCTTCCTGCCGCAATGAAGTATTTAATAGATTATCCATATGGGTGTATTGAGCAAACAACGAGTAGATTTGTTCCTGTCTTATTAGCTAATGATAACAAAGTACTTTTTGCTGATGTCATAGAAGGCAAAAACCTTGATGAAATGGTGCAGAAAGGAATTTCTAGACTACAAACAATGCAACAAGGTGATGGAGGTTGGGGTTGGTGGTCTACAAATGGTGGATCCGATCCATTTATTTCAGCCTATGTTTCTGAGTATTTGTTGATAGCAAAAGCTCAAGGACATGATGTGCCTAACTCTATGTTAGAGAGAGCAAAATCATTTTTGTCATCTGAAAAAGAGGAAACTTTAGAAAACAAAGTCTTCAAGCAATATGGTTTGCAATTTTTTGCTGATTCTAATACTTTAAAGAAAGTATTTAGTAAAGATGATTTAGAAAAACTCCCATATGATGTTATTCCATATGCAGTCATAGTGAACTACAAAAACGGAGTAACAGATCCTCAAGAAAATGGGTTGCAGAAATTGTTATCTCTTTCTAAAGCAGAAGGTGAAGGATTATATTGGGAAGCTGGTCAATGGAAGCGGTTTAGCTCAATAGACACAGCAACAGCAATGGCTTTAAGAGCTCTGCTTGTAGCTGATTCAAAAAATGAAGCAGTTCCAAAAGCAGTTAGGTATTTGTCACAAAATAGAAAGAAAGAGTATTGGAGTCATACGTATGCTACAGTTCAGGCTGCAAGGGCGCTTTTAGATTATTCAAAACTCTATAATGAGTTAGATGCAGATTACTCTTTTAAGGTCAAAGTTGATGACAAAGTTGTTGTAAGTGGAGAGGTAGAAGGTTCTAACCAGTTAGTACAAACTATCAATTTATCGCCAGAAATCTTTAAAGACTCTGGATCAACTGTGACAATAGAAAAAGAAGGTGAAGGTCAAATTTATTCAACTTTAGTCTTGAACGAATTTTACACCAAAACACAGCCATATTCTGAAAACAGTGGGTTAAACATAACAAGAACATATGTTAATGAAAAAGGATATGAATATGGTATTGGGTTGGGAGATCTTGTCACTGTTGAATTGACAGTAGAAGGTTTACATGATGATAGTGGATATGTTGTCATAGAAGACGAATTACCAGCTGGTTTAATACCTGTAAACGAGAACCTCAAAAATGAAGAAAAATCCAGAAATAATAATTATTTTGAGACTAAAGAGTATACAAAAAATGGAGTTATTATTGCATTGAGCCATGTTGGAAGAGCTGCTCAAAAAAAATACGTTTATAAAGCACGTGCTGTGGCATCAGGTGAATTTTATGCTCCTCCTGCAAAAGTAGAGTATATGTATGCTCCAGAATTTAATGCAATGACACAAGATGAGATGGTTATCATAACTGATGAAGCGGGAGTTATCAGAGAAAGGCTATTGAGCTCTAGAGCTGTTCAAGAATCTGATAGTAATAAATTAAAACTAATTCTTGCGTTGGTTTTTGTAGCTTTTGTTCCAGTGCTGCTGTTTTTTGCTAAAAAATACGAAATTGAACTCAGAGAGTTTGTATTGAGAGTAAAGCATAAGTTTAAAAAACAAGAATAAGATGAAAAAATATGTGTTATTTTTTTCATATTTTATTATTTTACTCTCATTGGTTTTAGTATTTCGTAATAGGGTATTGGTAGAAGATGAAACAAAGCCCCCTGTATTTTTTTCAAAAATTGTAGAGGTGAGTGACCCCAACGAATATTTTTATGAGGCAATTAGTTATTGGCCAAAGTTAGAAAATTTTGAGGATAAGAGTATTAGAGGCGGGATTGTGCCACATCATTTGCCGGCAAGTCCCATGATTGCCCACTTTTTTTCTCTGATAGATCCAAAATCAGTTGAAAATATTATTTTAGTTTCGCCAAATCATGATGAAGAGGGTGGGTGTAAAGTAATTACTACAGAGTCAGCAAAAGACGAGTTTTTTCCAAATTTAAGTTTTGTTTGCGGAAATAATTCTATTATTGAAAGTGAACATGGAATTACAACAATTTTGCCATATATTGAGTATTATTTAGAAGATGTACATGTCACACCAGTACTTTTTAGCAATTATGCTTCTTTGGATGAGGTTACTGCTTTAGTTTCTCAGTTACAAAAAAATACTGAAGATACTGTATTTGTTGGTTCTGTTGATTTTTCACATTCTCTTAACTATGAGCAGGCTTTAAAAAAAGACGAAGAAACAATTTCGTTGTTACAAGCACAAGAGTATGAAAAGTTAATTCAGTTAGAGCAAGAGAATCTTGATTCTCCAGAAACTCTTATTTTTATACAAAAAGTATTAAGCCTTCTTGATTCAAATGAGATGCAAATTATTGCACATGAAAATTCTGCTCAAGGTTCCTCAGATAAAGGAAAGATTGGTACAAGTTATTTTGAGATAATTTGGTATGAAAAGGGTGGAGATGGCGGGGAATGACCCCGCGTCCGTAACAGCAAAGTAACATCATCTACAGACATAGTTTATTTTTGATATTGTAAAAGTGGAGAACAAACAAACCATTCTAGTACAATC
Organism: uncultured Pseudomonadales bacterium; assembly: GCA_964620965.1. Lineage (GTDB taxonomy): Bacteria > Patescibacteriota > Microgenomatia > UBA1400 > PJMF01 > VFLK01. Next base: position 431,792 of record CAZUHV010000001.1, on the reverse strand, counting down.
TTTGTCTTATTTTTCTTAAACTATTTCAACAAACGAAAATAGCCGTCACATTGACTAAGTTAAATCATTCTAAAAAATAACATCAATGGGATTATTTAAAAGAATGCCGACTTACGCGTAAAGCGCAGCTGGTGCTGAAACGTTAGCAAACATGTTTTGAGCTTTTGCTCTAACCTCTGTTAGCATTGTTTTAGCAGTTGCAAATGAATCTGCAATTATAAATTTTTGCCCTGTTTTACATCTTTCTTGGCAAAAGATGATCTGCAGATGTTAAAGTACGTATTACGTCAAAGCAATACATCCCCACTTTTAAATTCAGCGCTATGTTGCGCTTTATATCCTATATTATAGCTAGTTTCTTAGTAAAAAGCAAGCAACATGAACTTCTTTAAAACCAAATTCTTTGAGAATTTTTGCACAGTAATTTGCTGTTTCACCAGTAGTAAAGACGTCATCTATAAGCAAAATCTTATTATATTTTTTTGTGGTATTTTTTGGAACTCTTAGGTTAACTGTGATTGAGTTTTGCAAATTTTCTTTTCTTTCATCTTTAGTATGTTTACTCATTTGGCTTTTTGTATTTTTTGTTTTTATGAGTAACTCTGCAGTCGGAATTTGTAGATGTTTACTTAATTCAGTTGCAATCACTTGCGTTTGGTTAAAACCTCTTTGACCTTCTTTTTTCTTGTGCATTGGAACAAAAGTAATAACATCACATTGAGGAATATTTGTGTGATAGTACATTAGAAATGCAATGACTTTTCCAAAACCAATAACAGAATTGTATTTAAAATTGTGTAGTATTTTTTTTGCAATTGTTTGGTAATAACAACAGCATGTTATTGAATCAAAACTATTTGCAACATTTGTAACTGGAAACTGAACGAACTCAACTTTTTCATAACAAGAGTAACACAATAAAGTATGTAATTTTTTACAACCCACACAAAATTTTGGAAATACGATTTCAATAATTGATTGGGAAAGCTTTTTTAGAAGTACAAAAAAAATTTTAAACACAAAACAAACTATACAAAATAATTCTTACATTATTTGTAATTTTTTATTTCGTTTTGAATGAGAATTTTTAGTTGTGTTCCTAATCCTGGTGTTTGTAAAATATCTCCAAGTGTTTTGAGTCCTTCAACAACATGTCCTTGTTTGAGTTGGCTTTGAGCTTTGATATATTTGAACTCAATATTATTCGGTGTAACTTCGATCAATGTGTTAACAAGTTTATCAACATTTTCATACGACTCTTCTGACATAAAAATTTTAATCAGTGGGATATAGGATGGATAAAATTGTGGATTCATTCTAATTGCAGTAGAGAACTCTTTTTTTGCAAGTTCTGTTTCTCCAACTGCGAGATATGTATTGGCAAGGTTGTGGTGTGTTTGAGGGTAAAAATCACTAGATTCGATTGCTTTATTGTACTCAATAATTGCATTCTCATAATCTTGAACATCAGCATATGACATTGCTAAATTATTGTGTAACCTTGCAGAATCAGAAAACTTAAGAGTGTAACTATAGAATCTGATTGGATCACCCCAGATGTAATTTTGTCGAATAGTGAGTGCAATAAAAACTAACAAAGCAAGTGGAAGCATACCTTGTAAAAAGGCATTTATTTTTGTTTGCTGTTTTTGTGGAATGAGTGTGTTTTTTAGTCCATATAGAGCAATTGCAAAACCAATCAGTGGAACATAGAGCCAATGTTCATAAATAAGACCATTAACTGGAATAATTCCTGAAACCGGAGCAAGCATACAAAAGAACCAAAGACTACCAAAGGCAATATAGAAAGTTTTTTGTTTTTTATATTCTTTTATTGCTGTAATTGTGAGTGCTACAAATAATATGATAGTTGCAATGAGCCAGACAGAGATAGGTTTTTCAAGTACTTCTAAGTTTCGCTCCATGTGCAGTGGATAAGGAAAAAATAGGAGTGCAAAATAGTTCCAGATTGCTTGAGTGAACGTATGTAATCTTACAAATACACTATCACCATATGCAGTTCCGGCAAAAATTTCTCCTTGTGTTGTTGGAATGTTTATTATTGTATTTCTGAAGATGATATATGCAAACGCAATGACAGAAGATGAAATAAGTGTTGTGATTCCGAAAATATTTTTTAAAATTTTTTCAGTGCTCATTTTTTTATTTTGTAATTGCAAAAAGAGGTAGGTAAGGAATAAAAGCCCAAGTGTTGCAATACCAATTTCCTTTCCTAAGATTGCAAGCAGGTAACTGAGTATCACAATTGATGATAAGAAAATTTTATTTGCAGTAATTTCAAGATCATAAATTTTGATTGTTGGATATTTTTTTGTGAGTAATAGAGCAAAAGCCAAAATTGAAGTCATTGCCCAGAAAGTGTACATAGAGTCTCCACGTGAGTTTGCATACACAACTGCTTCTGTTTGAATTGGATGTACTAAAAAAATGCTTGCAATAGTAAAGCTAGAAAGTTTTGAAAATTTGAGTGCTCGCAAATAGAAAAAAAGTAGTAGCCCTGCGCCTAAGTGCAGAAGTGTGTTTGTAAGATGAAATCCAATTGGATTTAGTTTCCAAATTGCATGATCAACTGCAAAAGAGAGTGTTGTAAGTGGGCGATAGTAAGTACTTGTCTCACCGGCTCCAGCGATGGTGTTTTCTGTAAAAATTTTTATGGTTTCGAAATTTTTTACATATGCATTGTTATAGATAAACTGTTCGTCGTCCCAGACAAATTTGTTGTTAAGTGAGAAAATATATGCAAAAAGAGTAATTGCAGTCAAAAGGGCAATGGTAGTGATATTTCTTTTGAACACTGCAAGAAGTGGAATATGCATGTATCTATAATAGCAGGAAATGCTATGAGAATCTTACGGAGTCCCAACTTGAATTTCCATCTTGATTAGAAATTAATCTTGAGGCCTCAGCAGAAGTAATTTCCCATCCGTATTTTCGCCAAACTGCTTTATATTCTTCAAATCCTTGTGAAGAAAATGCATTTTGTCCATCGACAAAGATAGGCTTTGACTTATCCCCGTTATCAAAAACAACAGAAACTAAGTGTCCAGTTGTCTCATTTTGACGTTTCATTTTAATTTGGCAAGCATATGGTTCTAAATTACGGCTTTCACATACTTCATTTGATATGGTATGAGCATGTCTACAGACTGAAGCATCAACTTCAAGAAGAGCATCAGACCTAAAACCTTCTGGACGCTGACTAATTTTTTTATCGACATCTGTTATTTTACGCTTTTCTTCATCAGTAATTGGAGGCCACTTATCAGGATATTTTGGTTTAAATGTGGAAACGCTTTGAGCAATAGCTGTATAGATATCAGTATTCTTAATTGTCGTGGAGTATTCAATATGTGAGTTGATTGTTGTAACTAAAATATTGGTATAGAGCTGCAAAGATATAAGTTGATCTTCCAATTTATCTTTATCTTCCTGCACATCAGTTTTATCAATCAGTGTTTGATAGTATTCAACTTTTGTTTGCAAGACTAGAGATAAAAATTTTGGTGTAGCTAAGGTTGCAGCGCTTGTAATTATTTTTCTCGCTTTTTCTTTATCTAGTGCAGAATATATTTCTTGAATATCATCAAAAAGAAAATGTTGTAAAAGGTAAGTATTTGCCCAAATTGTAGCTTCTGATTGAGAAGCAATTTCGGCCAAAGACAGTTCTTTTATTAGTTTATTAATTTCTGCCATATAAACATTCCTCTTAGTGGTCGCACCTGGACTCGAACCAGGGACCTCACGAATGTGAATCGTGCGTTCTAACCAACTGAACTATGCGACCAACTGTTCGGTGTGTCTTGGCAGTTACTGTCATGCCGCCACACGTGTTAAGTATTATATCAAGTTATGTTCTTTGAAAATAGCTTCAACATCTGCAGCACTATTTGTTTGGAAGAGCTTGATTCTCATTTCTCTTGCTCCGTCAATTCCTTTTACATACCAACCCAAGTGTTTTCTCATTGGCATGAAATGATATCGTTCTCCTGCTGAGTAGGTTTTTTCATAAAATTTGCAGTGCTCGAGCGCAATTTGGAAGATTTCTTTAGTTTCTATAGCTTTCTTATATTCTTGTTCGGAGTTTTCACTAAAAGCAAAAGGATTGCCAAAGGAGCCTCGTCCAATGAGAATGCCATCAACTTCATATTTTTGTATGTAGTCATAGGCCTGTTCTTTTGTGAGAACATCTCCATTGCCTAAAAGCAGGACTTTTGCAGTTTTACACAGTTGTGCGGCTTTTTTGATTTCTTCCCAGTTGGAAAGCCCTCCATACTGTTGTTTTAAAGTTCTACCGTGTAATGCGATTGCTGTTAGTTTCATTTCTAAAAGAGTAGGAATCCATTCTTCTACAACTGGTTTGTCGTATCCAACTCTTGTTTTTACACTCACTGGAATTTCTCGATTTTCTTTATATTCTTGTGGTAATAGTTCGTGACGTTTTGCAACTTCTTTTGCAATATTTTCTGAAATATCTGGACAGTCTTTTGCTCTGAGTCCATTTTGGTAATCTGCAACTCCTGCTTTTGTTTCAGCAATAATTTCTTGTGCAAGTTTTGGAGTCTTGATCAAAGCTGCTCCAGCTCCTGCACTATCAACTGATTTTGCCGGACAACCCATATTTATATCAATGCCATCAAAACCAAGCTCACAAAGTAGCGTTGCGACTTGTCTAAAGTATTTTGGAGTTGTTCCATAGATTTGAGCCACAATAGGTCTTTGAGATTCGTCAAATTGGAAATCTTTAAGAAGCCGCAGTGCGCCGTGACAAACTCCTTCCACATTAGTGAATTCTGTGTAGATGATATCGGGCTTTCCATATTTCTTTTGAATGTGACGATAGGGATGATCGGTAACGCCGTCCATTGGGGAGAGGCCGATTATTGGCTTTGCTAGATTTTTCCAAAAATTTGTTTTCACCTATGTATTATACCAAGTCAGTTCAAGTTTTTTGAAAGTTCTTCAATTCTATGTAATAAATCATGTTGTGCAGTTTCACTAATATACGCAGAATACCAACTAATTGTGTTTTTTAGTGCAGCGTTGTATCGTAGTTTTACTTCTGATTTTGTTGCTTGATTTGCAGCACCTGCTAAAACTGAGAGTTCATTTTTTACATAAAATTTTGTAATTTGATTAGTGTTTTTAAAATAGGTAATATCTGAAAGTAGTGTATCGTAATTGGTTTGAGAGCTTAGTGAACTTGACTCATCTTTACTAAAATTTATTTGCAGTTTAGTTTCACTTTTTGGGCTAATAATTCCTGTATAACTCAGGTCAGTTAGATTAGCATCAATGTCATAAGCATAGATTGTAAGAGTATATTCTTTAAAGTCATCAGAATCATTTTTTACGGTAATAAAATAGCTTCCTGTTTCTGGTTTTTGAATTTCGTGAATGATAGTTTCTTTAGAATTTTTCTGAGTATGAAATCCTGTTAAAGATTCTGTATAGCTTTGATAGTTTTCTGGTTGCTCAGAAAGTTCATTTGTAATTGAAATTTCTATAGAATTATCATGTGTCACATAAATGTATGAAAGGTCTGTAAAGCTGGGTGTAAGTAAACGAGTAGAACGAAGGTTTGTTTTATGTTCACTGAATAGAGAATACGAATAGGCTGGGTCGGTAATGTAGAGATCTGATTCATTTTGCATGAATCCATTTCCAACCAAGAAATGTCCAGGTATTTCTAGAATAACTGGTTTATTTTCTTTTATTTGGGTAATTGCAGGAATATATGATTCCTTTTCTTCTGTTTCGGTATTTGGGATTCTGGAATATTCTAAGTTTACAGAGCCAGTTGTATCATGAATCTCTTTTACTAATCGTGTAACAGCAGACCAATTTACCAAGCCACTACTAATAAATCCGTCTGGTTGTTTTTGTAACCATGCGTTTAAAGTTTCTGGTGTAATTTTTGTACCATCAGGAAAATGAGTAATATTATGATACTCAAGAATCATGTTGATTGAAGTAACTAAGCAGCCCCACTCACCAATTCCATAGGAATCTGGAGACCATTTTTTTGCAGAATCATATTCTATATTGTTCCAAGCTTCATCAGTTTGTTTGAGTGGCTTGATTTTGAGGATTGTGTCCAGAGTTTCACTAGTTTCATTTTCATTGACCAATGTAACTTTTACATTATCAAACTGAACATGAGTGGGATAGATTGCTCCAGCTCCAGATTTTATTCCAATTCTGCCATGATCAGAATCAAAAGTAGGATCAGTTTCATCAAAGATTTGAGTTCCATCAACAAAAAATTGAATGTTGCCTTCATTTAAATAAGTTTCAAATAGATAGCTTTTACCTGCATCTAAAACTAAGGGGCCTTGTTTCCTCCAAATTTCATAGCCATCTTTTACATGAGACAAAATATATGAGTTTCCCACGAAATGAAACTGATACCAATTGAGTGGATCCTTGAACCAGAATGAAAGGAGTTTGTCGGCACCTTCTAGGTATGTATATTCAACAGAATACACATAGTTTTTCCATTCTGTATTCCAGAATTCATCTTTTGGAATGAGTTCTGCTAGAGTGGATTGTTTGTTTATAAAAATATTTGCTTGTTCTTCAATAATGCTCCATAAATCAAAGGTGCTTCTTACATCTTGCCACTTTTCGTAGCCGTTAGAGAAATCATCTTCAAAAACTACTTGTGCAAAAACAGAATGAACAGTTTTAAAGTGTAAAAATAAAATAGTACTGCAAAAAATAAGTAGTTTTAAAAGTTGTCTGAGTTTCATACGTTGTTTGTAGTAGAATTAAATAGCCAAAAGCTTACAAAATACGTAACAAAAAAAATGGAAAAATCTAAAGCATAAAAATGAAGATAGTTTTTGTATCAAGATTATATTTGCCGCACTTAGGTGGTGTTGAGGTTCACCTAAAAGAAATTTCTGCACTTTTAACTAGAGAAGGGCATGCAGTTACAATTATTACCTTACAACATGAGAAAAAACTAAAACTTGAAACAGAATTAGATGGCGTAAAAATAATTAGAGTTCCATATGAATGTAGTGAAAATAAACAAAAGACTTGGGATGCAATCAGAAATTATGAAGAGTTTTTTTTTGATGCAGATATCGTGCATGTTCATGATGTTTTTTGGTGGATTTTGCCAGTATATACTAAGATAAAACAAAAAACGTATATTACCTTTCATGGTTGGGAAACAAAACTTCCAATTCCAATCAACTCAAAAATTCATAGATTCTTGGTTTCAAAGATGGTTAGAGGTTCTTTGCACGTCGGAGCATTCATTCAAAAATTTTACTGGGACAAACGAAATGCAGTAATTTATGGGGGGATCAACGCAAAACGATTTACACGATCCACAGAAACTGTTGATTCGAAAACTTCAAAAAATAATTCAGCTTCTAATATATTACGATTTGTTTTTATTGGAAGATTAGATCCAGATACCGACGTACGTATGTATTTGGAATTTTTGAAACGACTGAGGATAAAAAGAATTCCGTTTACTATAACTTGGGTTGGTGATGGATCTTTAAAAAAAAGTTGTGAGTCATTTGGAACAGTTGCTGGTTTTGTTAAAAATATTAGTAAATATATTTTGCAAGCAGATTTTGTTTTTGCTAGTTCTTATCTTTCAATTTTGGAAGCACAGTGTTTAGAAAAAATTGTACTTTCTTTTTACTCTAATGAACTCAAAAAAGAATATTTAGAAACATTTCCAGGAAGTAAATTTATGCTAATTTCTGGGTCTGTAGATACTATGTTAAAAAAAATCGAGCATCTCTTAACATCTAGAAGGTTTGTTGATTCACTAAAAGTTGAAGCGAGCAAATTTGCGCAAACGTATACATGGGATAAAGTTCTAGTTGAATATAAAAAACTTTGGCAAAAATCATTCAAGTAATTTTCTTGCTTGGTTTCTGTTGAGCACTTCTGTTAATGCAAAATCATACTGTTTGCCGATGGCAGTAACTGTATATTTTTCTGTGAATTCTGTGAGTACATTTTTTGCGAGGGTTTCTCTAAGCTTTTTTTGTTTTAACAGTAGGATAATTTTTTCAGCAAGTTCTTTGATATTATTTTTTTCAACTAAAATTCCGGTTATATTATTTTGAATAATTTCTGTTGCTGGTCCAGAATTAAATGCAATAATTGGTTTTCCAAGACTCATTGCTTCAATTTGTACTAATCCAAAACCTTCAAGTTCCCAAACAGATGGAAACACAACTAATTTTGCAGTCTCCATTTCTGTAAGTGAATTAGGGACCCGTCCAAGTATAAAAACATTTTTTTCTAATTTCTCTTTTTTTATTGTTGCCTCAATTTCTGATTTAAAACTTCCTTCACCAACAATATGTAATTTTGCATTTGGAACTTCTTTTATAACTTGTTTAAAAGCCTGCACTAAAATATCTTGTCCTTTTCCTTTTTCTAATCGGGAAACACAAACTACTATATTTTTGTTCACGGTTGTTTTTTTTGCGACCAAGTTTCGACCACAAGGAATTACTTGTAACTTAGAAAGAGAAACGCTTGCTTCTGGAATTAAGTGATTTCTTGTATTAAAAGTTGGAACAATAATTTTGAGTGGCAGGTGTTTCACTAAAAAATATAATAATTTTGGAAACTTAAAAAATTTGTTCAGTAATGTTTTCATTGGCCCAAACTCAATCCAACAACTTGGAATTTGAAACAGGTATGCAAGTGGTGTTCCTAGAATTTTTTCTATAAATCCAGATGCAAAAAATACTCCACTATCTTTTTCTCTAATAAAAATTTTTAGGTATTCAAAAAATAAAAATGGCCAAAGTACAATTCCTTTTACAAGGCCTTTCCAGTCTCCAATTATATCTATAACAGTATGGACTTTATGGGATGATATTCTTTTCTTTCTGAGCATAGAAAGAAACACATCATTATTAGAATATGCTTTTACTTGCCAACCAAAGTTTTGCAAAGATTCAAGCAGATCTGTTATAAAAACTTCAGCTCCACCAGTTCCGAGTGTTTGGTTTATGAGTAATAATTTTTTGTTATGTCTTACTACTTTTTTTTTAAATTCTGCAACAAAGTTTGTGTCAATTTCCTCAATCTTTTCTAAGACTAGATTGTGGTTGAGCATCAGTGTAATTAGATATTCTTTTGAGTACCCAACTTTATGTGCTCCAAAAATTCCGGTATGCAGTGTGGTTCCATATAAAAACTCATTTCTTGTTTCTGGATCATTTGCAAATCTTTCAACAATGTCGTCGACATTTGGGACTCTAATTTTTAAAGTACCATTTTTCTTAAGAACTCTACATATTTCTGCTACAACTTTTTGTGAATCTTCTTTTGTGAAATGTTCTAAAATATCTTGTGCTAAAATTTCTGATACAGAGTTATCTGCAAACGGAAGTGGTTGATGTAGATCATGCAGTAAATCTGGATTAACAGCAGCAACAGCATCTATATTCACAAATCCTTCTTTGTGATCCAATCCACAGCCTAAATTTAATTTTACCGATTTCATAGTGATAGTTATATCATAAGAAAGAGATAATTGTTGCCGAATACGGTATACTACGACTATGAAAAAAGTGTCGTTAATTGTTACTGTTTTGAATGAAAATGAGACAATAGAAAAATTATTAAAAAGTATTTTTAAGCAGTCAGTTTTGCCAAAAGAAGTAATCATTGTTGACGGTGGATCTACTGACAACACAGTACAAAAAATCACAACTTTTTTTAAAAAAAATCAAAGCATACAAGCAAAAATTGTTGTGAAGTCAGGGAATAGAAGCATTGGTAGAAATCACGCAATCAAATTAGCAAAGCATGATTTGATTGCAATAACTGATGCTGGTTGTGAACTTGAACAAAATTGGTTACAGGAATTGCTTAAAAGATATTCTCAAAAAGATTGTTCAGTAGTTGCTGGATATTACGAGGCCCATGCAAAAACTGATTTTGAAAAAGCTGTTGTGCCATATGCACTTGTGATGCCAGATAAAGTTGATGAAACTACTTTTTTACCTGCAACTAGGTCTATGTTAATTGAGAAAAAAATATTTACTGAGTTAGGTGGTTTTGACGAAATGCTGACAGATAATGAAGATTATGCATTTGCAAAATTACTAGAAAAGAAAAAAATAAAAATTGGATTTACAAAAAAAGCGATAGTATTTTGGAAACCAAGAGTTGATTTCAAATCGTTTTATACAATGATTTTTAGATTTGCACGTGGGGATGCATTTGCAAAAATTTTTAGACCAAAAGTTGTGTTAATTTTTCTGCGTTATCTACTTTTTATTTTAATCGCAGTTTTGAAACTAAAATTATTTTTAGCAATTATGTGTCTTTATTCAGTTTGGGCAATTCAAAAAAATAAAGAATATGTTGCAAGCGGTTGGAAATATTTACCGTTCTTACAATTTACTTCTGATATAGCTGTGATGCACGGAACTGTTCAAGGTTTATTGAGAAGATTTTTTATGGTCTTTAGCTCCCAGTAAACCGGGATTTTTTTCTGCTAACTTAATGACTTTTTTCTAGAATCTTCTTAATTTCTTCTATAACTTCTGTATTATTTGTAAACCTAATTGCTTGTGCTCCTGCAGTTTGTGCAGCCAAGACATTTTTTTGTTGGTCGTCTACAAAAAGTATTTCTTCTGTGTCCACATCTAGTTTATTTGCAATAACTTTATATACATCTGGAAAAGATTTAGGTAAGCCTAGTTCTGTGCTTGTAATATAGCCATCAAACACAGGAAATAAATATTGTGCGATTACTGGATCTGTGTGCATGTGGCCGGAAGTAAAAACAAATATTTTATGATTTGCTTTTTGTGTTTTAAGAAAATCTAAAAGTTCTTGATTTAAAATAAAACTATCAAGTGGATTTGCAGAATTATTTTTTTGCATAATTTCACTATACAAACCATTGAGTGAATCAATATGTTCATCTGTTTTTGGAAAACAAAGTGTGTATGAAAAATCTAGTAAAATGAGTTTAATTTCTTTTGGCATTTTTAATAATTTCGTTAATTTGCGAACGGATCATATCTGTAGCAATTGTGTTAAATCCTCCTTCTGGAACGATCACGTTTGCAAACTTTTTTGAAGTTTCTACAAACTGGTCATGCATTGGTTTTACATCTACTAAAAATTGTTCGATGCCTTCTTCAAAAGTTCTGCCACGTTCTGCAACGTCACGAAGTAACCTTCTTGCAAGCCGTAAATCAGCATCAGTGTCAACAAAAATTTTCATATCTAATAATTTGCGCAAATTTTCGTCAGCAAAAATTAAAATACCTTCAATAAGAATAATTGGGTTAGGGTCAACTGCAACTATTTTTTTTGCTCTGGTATGTTTTGCGAAATCATACGTTGGATGAGTAATTGATTTTCCGTTTTTAAGTTCTTTAAGATGTTTTACAAGAAGCTCTGTTTCTAAAGAATCTGGGTGGTCATAGTTAGTTCTTTTTCGTTCTTCCATTGTGAGATGAGATTGATCACGATAGTAGTTATCATGTTGAATGTAACTGATTAGATTTTGGGGAACTGATTTACGAATTTCTTTAGAAAGGGTAGTTTTTCCTGAGCCACTCCCTCCAGCAACGCCGATAATAAAAGGTTTTACTTTCATAAGAAAATCATTTCATTTCTTTGTGGGCCTGATGTTAGCATAAAAGGTTCTGTTTTTGTATAGTTACAAACAAACAGAATAAACTTTTGAGCAGACTTTGGAAGTTCAGCAAAAGTTTTTGCAGACTTTAGTTTTTCTACATTCCAAGATTTAAATTCTTTGTAAATTGGTTGTACAGAACTTAAAAATTCTTGGTCAGGTCTGTAAGGAACTTTTTTTCCATTTTGTTCATATGCAATACAAATTTTGATTGGAACATCAGGATATGAAACATCCATATGGGTAAACACCATTTTTTCTATTTTTCCCACTCTGCAAAGATAAGAGAGCATTGGTAAATCTAAATAGGCAATATCACGGGGTCTTCCTGTTGTGCTTCCATATTCATGTGCATCCTCTCTAATTTTATGTGCGAGTTCTTTTTCCATCATTGTTGGTAGAATCCGGCTGCCGACACTAGAAGTGTAAGTGCTTTTAATAACAGCAGTTTTTATTTCTATTAAGTCGGGATCGACAATTCCTTCTGTAGAAGAATAAATTCCATCTGGTGCACAATTTGAGGCAGTGATATCTGGATACACACCCCAGCGTTTATCAATTCCCAAAGCTTGTGCTTTTTCAAAAACCATTGGAATTGTGCTATTCCAATTTTTTTCTAAAAGTTCATGAACATCTGAAATAAGTGGAAGGAGGGTTTTGCGAGCTTTTTCTAAGCGTCGAATAAAGTCAATTTTTTTTCCGACAGTAATTAAACTCCCAGAGACTCTTGTAACTTCAAATGAGTGTAATTTTTTGCCAAAACCAGAGCAGAGTTTTTCATAGAGTTCATAGTGTTGCTCAAAAAGTTTTTTCCAATTTCGTTTTTTAAAGTCGCGCATGCGCAAGGGATGTCTGTATACAATATCTGCATAAGCAGGAGAAATGCCTCTACCAGTTGAGCCTTTTCCACTTCCATTATGAACTTTTAATGCAGCTTCAAATGCTCTGTGGGTATCAAGGCTTAAAACCGCCATTTCATCTATCAATAACTGTTTGGGATTAAAATTCTGTTTTGCTTTTTTAACTTGTTGTATTTCGCTTACTAAATCTTCGGGATGTAAGACCATGTCTTTACCCAAAATAATGGTACAGTTGTCATGCAAAATTCCGGAACCAAGCTGGTGTAATGCGATTTTAGTAGTACCAACATGAACAGTGTGGCCAGCATTCGCACCACCATTATCACGGTAAACAATCGCCTTTTTGAACTTTTTCAAGTAATGGGTTATTAACTCGTCGGTGACTCGGCCCTTACCCTCATCGCCTAAAATACCTCCAACTACAACTGCAGAGTTGAGTCTTCTGGTTTGTTTATTTGGCATTACTCTTATAATACCATTTTTATTTTTTAATTGCTTTGTGTAGGAAAATTTTTTATTTTATTACAAATAAATAGAATATCTTTTTCTGTTACATGTGGCCCTAATGGAAGGTATACGACTTTTTGTTGCTTTGCCCAAAGGCTATCGTCTAGTTCGAACCTCACAAGAATACTATTTTTTCTTACATACTCCAGAAATTGTTCTGCAATCGGTAGCTCAATGCCTAATGGGAATCCGCGTAATTCTTTTTTATCTTTTTGTGTATATTTTGGAATAAAGAAGTTATTATTTTTTTGTAAAGATTCTAGTTTGGTTTCGTAGAGTTCAACTTGTTGCTGTTTTGTAGTTTTAATTGACTCAGTAGCGATAAATTTTGAAAGGTAGTTCATAACAGCAGAACCTGATCCTGGAAGGTTATGGTCACCTACGATGTCATATCCAATTTTCATTGATTTCTCTGCTAATTGATTTCCAATTTTTTGAATTTTTTTACTTTTTGAATAAAATACAACTGTCAGAAAAAACTGCATCATGGTCCACCAAAAAATAATTTGTGTGCGATACCAAAAAGTTATTAAGTTTTGTTGCATAGTTGTTTGAGGAATCACAAATTGAGAAAAAACTTGGCTTCCTTGAACTGGAACAACTTTCCGTAGGCTATTCATAAGTATGTGTTTTTTTGTAATAAATGTTATTTTTTTTGGATCAATAATTTTATGCACACAGTCTTCTATGAGAATTGAATTTTTGGGGAGGTTTTCTAACCATAGATTTTTATTTTCAAATAACTCATTGGTAATACCCACTGCATGAAAAATAACTATGACATTTGGTTGATGTTTTTTAAGCAATTTTGCAAAGATTTTTGGATTGGTTTGAAAATTTTTATCAACAGGATAGACGATTTTTTGTAATCCATGCGCTTGCATGTTTTCAACAACATCCCAACAGAAAAAACTTGGAACCATAACTGTGGAATTTTTTTTAATTTTGTGAAGTTCTAGTAAATGCCATAGGGCATCTTCCCATGAGATATAAAAACTACGAAAGGTATTCGGTTGAATTTTTAATTTTTTTTTAAAATCAAAAAATTGTGGTATGAACGGAGGCTGAATTGGTAGCATGGAAGAGAATTATACCACTGGAGAGGGTTTTTGAATTAAAACCTCTTTTTGTTCACGGCTCAGTTTTTTGATTTCTAGTTCCCGTTTTGTAGCTACAGATCTGTTTTCATGACTTTCAAAGTAGGCAAGTTCTACAGGAATTCTCATTTTCGTATACTTTGCCCCTTTGCCGGAATTGTGTGTTTTGATCCTTTTTTGAATGTCGGTTGTTATGCCTGCGTAATACGTTTTGTCGGCGCATTTTAATATATATACAAACCAAGATTTTTGTTTTTTCTTTTTTTCCATTTGTAAAAGTTTTTCCAATTCATGATATCAAAAATAATATGCCATAATGGAGGAAACATGCCACATGATCTACTTCAGCCAAATTATGATACTGCACTAGAGAAAAAATCTAGAGCGGAAACTTTGTTAAGTGAATGTTCTCTACAGGAAAAAGTATTGCTAAAAGTTTTGGTTAACTATATAGATCAAAATAATGTTTCTGAAGCAGCCAGACAAATAGTCGCATTTGAAATAAAGAATGGCGCACGAGTTCATAGCTTGAGTTCAGTTACTACAGAGTCTATTGAAAAGGTTTTAAATTTGTTTGAGAAAGATCCAAAAGATGTGACTGCGATACTCCGTTGGGCACTAATAGCCTTATATAGAGATACGAAAATATCTTTAGATTTTTTAAAAACTGATAGATTAGAAAGATATCTACAGGCAAGCCTAACTTTACAAGTTCGAATGGATAGAGCAATTTTTAAGGCTGATGATGCTGTAAAAGCGGGTGTTCCTGAATATATCCCTGATGGTTTGAGTGACATGGGAAGTGATCCAGAAATTGATCCACTCAAAAGAGAAAGAGAAAAAATCAGGGTAGACAAAGCTAAAATTTTTTCTAGGTATTCTGGAAGATTATTACAATTATTTATGGCAATTTCAGAATCAAATGAAGATCCTAATAGCACCAACTTAAAAGGTTTTATGGTTGAGTTTGTCTCGCAAGCTGTTTATGAAGAGCTTCCTTATGATAGATTCCAATTAGCAGGTTTAAAAGGAGTTTTACTTGGGCAATCTATAAATATAAATTATGTCGCAGAGCATAGGTTAGCTGTTTGTAGGCACCAAGCTTTAGAAACACAAGTCTTATTACAAGCACTTGGAATTAACTGTCAGTTACTTAAGTGCAAAGTGGAGTTCTTTCCAGGAAGAAGAGGAGCTCATGTAGCAAACTTAGTACGATTAAATGGGACCTGGTATTTGTTAGATGTAACAAATCCGGATTTTCAAGCAAATACCCCAAAAGTTTTTTTGAGAGAAATTAAAGGTTTAGACAAGAACCCGTACTTAGATGATAAGGATCATGTTTGGGAGCTTGGTTCTGATATAGGACTAAGAAAGTATATTTTGAGAAGAAATATGTTTTATAGAATAAGAGATAATAAATTAGATTCTTTAGATTGATAGGGCGCAGAGCATGGGATGAAGTTGGAACTTTACTCAATAGGGAAAAAGTTGTCTATTAGGTCATTTTTATTATTATGAACAAGTTTTACTATTTCAGTTTTTATCAATTTTAGTTATAAAGAAAAATATGATTCATTATGATATACTAAATCAATTTTAGTAATTTACTATAGTGTAAAGGTTTTTATGAAAGTAAGAATTGAAGAAGCAGAAAAAAGAAGGCAAAAGAGATTAAATGATGAAACGGCCGATAGTAAGAGAAAAAAACAAAAAGAAGAGAAATTTTCTAAAAATGCTAATAGAAATGAAAAAGAAAATATGAGGTTTCTCAAAAAAAGATTTAGAAAACTAATTCAAGCTGTTGAGTTATTAAGAACTAAGATTTATCCAAATGCAGCAATAGAAATTGGTTTTAAGAATTTGAGGGGAAACATCAGTGTGAATGTTGCAACTAGAGGAGCAGCAAAGAGGGGTGATTTGGGATTACGGATAACTATGATAATTGATGCTGGGGAATTTGAAGAGTCAACATATTTTGAGAGTATGGCTCAAGAACATTATTCATTTACCAAGACTTTAAGGAGTCCTCATAGCATTGTATTAGAGGTTAATGATTCTCAAAAAATTTCTTTTGAAGAGCAAAGGGGAGAATCGAAACTTATTCAAACTCCGGGTCAAATGAAAAGCGGTGGTGGTAGTTATATAACATATCCTGAAGGAGAAAAATTAGAGAATGTAAATCTAGATACCATGTTAAATTTTATTGCTGATTTAATTGTAAACAGAAGGTAATATATTATTCTCCTTTGTTATATTTCATATGGCGGGGTGCGTGGGATGAAATTGGAACTTTTATTTTAGAAAATAAATCTTTAAATCAATAAAAGCAGCTACGAAAAATAACGAAGAAATAATTATAATCAGTAATAAAAAATTTGATTTTTTATCTTTCCAATCTATTGTAGGAAAAAATGCCGAAATAATATTAACTATACCAAAAATTAGGGCAGTATATGTATAAGCTCCGCCAAAGTCTCCACCAATTTGATAATTAACAACGTAAAAAGCCTGAGTTAACAACAATGTGCCATTTATAAACCAATGAACTCTGTCAGAAATTGTTGCATTCTTTATAACTACAACAGTAACCGGTTCGTGTCTTGTCATTTTTACGAAAACTCCCGGTGTTGTTTTGCCTGTGTTCAATGAAATTAGTTTAAGCAAGTACCCTATTGGAGTAAAATATAAAAGAGAAATTAAAATATTTTGAAAAGTTTTTTTCATTAAAGTTTATTATAAAACAATTTGATGTAGAGCATGGGACAAAATTAAACAAATCGTTCTAAATTTAGTAGCAATAAGCTGCGACTTCAGCACCATCACTAAGAACATACCATGCTTTACATCCACGATCTGGATAATCAGATAAGTATTCAGGCTCTTGATTAGTCAATGGATCTGTTGGAATTGATTTCATCATTTTTTCTGTAACTAAAGATTCAAGTGAAACAGGAGCTTTACCATATTTTGAATAATATTGGGCAAGCGCTGGCTGAATTGCAAGTTCTATATTTGAGGTTCTAGCTGCATCTGCTCCTTGATCCATTTGTTTAACTGGATAGGCAGGCATATTACTATTTTCTTCATTTTGGTATGTTGGTCCCTGAGGTGTATAGGAGTTTAAAAAATTGTTAGGATATTTATTTCTTAAAAATAAATATCCTGAGATTAATATAAGAATACTGACTAATAGTAAAAGGGGTACTTTTTTCATATACAAATATAGTATCACAAAAAGAGTATGGCGGAGCATACGGGTCTGGAACCAGGCTATAGCTATATCTCGAATCCTAGGATGCGGAGAGCGAGGGATTCGAACCCACGAGCCCCGAAAGGCGCGGTTTTCAAGACCGATGCGATTGACCACTCTGCCAGCTCTCCACTTCTTGAGAGTGATATTATATCATCAAACTAAAGCGATTCAAATCACCCACTTTTGGCGAAATCTGTTTTAGTGTAAACTAATAGCAATGCAAGAGACAAATCAAGCACAGCCACATATTGGTGAAGCCGAGACAAGAGAACAAGAAACTGGTGTGTCAGATTCTTCTAGAGTTTCGGGAAATCCTAAAAATCAAGACACACAGGACAATTCAGATAACCAAAATTCTCAAGGTAACCAATACTTCCCAGACTACGAAAAACCTCCAGTAGAAGAACTAGTGTTTCAGTGGCAAGCCCCAAGTAGGCCATTCAAAAAGAGAAAACGCCAATATTTTACAACAATTACAACGATTGTTTTGCTTCTTTGTCTCATACTATTTTTTGCTGGTCAGATTCTTCCTGTTGCTGTAGTTGTTGCAGTTGCCTTCATGAACTATATTTTGGCCACAATTCCACCTCAAACAATCACAAATTCTATAACAACTTTTGGCATTCATAACGAAAATGATTTTTATTCTTGGGATGAATTTGGTAGATTTTGGTTCGACAAAAAACATGACGAAGAAGTTTTATACATAGAAGTAAGCAGATTTCCATTTAGACTTTCTTTATTAGTTGGGACTGCAGACAAAAAAGAGTTAACAGAAATTCTTTCCGAAATTTTGATTAACCAAAAACCACCACTTACGGAAACAGAAAAACTTTCTAAGTGGTTGCAAGAAAAAATTCCAATAGATCTTGATTCATAATTTTCTATAAGTTTGGTATAATACCAGAGTTAATAAGCACCCATAGCTCAGTTGGATAGAGCGTTTGTTTGCGGAACAAAAGGTCGTGCGTTCGAATCGCACTGGGTGCACACGTATTAATTTGAAAAAACTTAATATTTGTACTTTATAGATACAGTATTTCCCGTATACTACTCAATATGTTAGCAGCACTCCTTATTTCACTTAGAGAAGTAATAGAAGCGACACTTATTGTTGCCACAGTTGTTGGTATATTAAGCAAACTAAAACAAACTAGTTTAGTAAAAACTGTTTGGGTTGCAAGCTTTTTTGCAGTGATTGTAAGTATCGGTTTTTTAGCACTTGGAAGTTTTCTTGGAGTTAAAGTTCAAGAATTTTATACAGGTGAAATTGAGGAGGTGATTGAAGGCTCACTAATGATGCTTTCTGCAGCATTCGTAACATGGGCAGTCTTCTTTTTACATACAACCTTTGGTCATAATAAAGTTAAGCTTATAGAAAAGATAAATACCACTGTTAATACCGGAGAAAAAAACGCTATTTTCATTTTAGTATTTAGTGCAGTGCTTCGTGAAGGTTTTGAAATTGTCTTATTTTTATCAACTTTATATTTATCTGTAAATCCTCAAGAAATTTTTTCTGGTTTTTTGATTGGCTTGTTTTTAGGTTTAGTATTTTGTTATCTAGTTTTCAAGACAACCTTGAAGCTACCAATATACTATGCATTTAGAGCGACTTCTATTTTGCTGGTCATTTTTGCAGCAGGCTTGTTTGCACGAGGTGTTCATGAATTTACTGAACTTGGAGTGCTTCCAGAATTAAGTGCAGTTACATTTGCATTTATTCCAGAAAAGACTACAACAATTGGAGCATTTATAAAAACCATTTTTGGTATTACACAAAAAATGGATTACCTACAACTTGCAGTTTACTCAGGATATATTGCTTTCATGGCTTGGTGGATCAAAGCAACATCAAAACAAGAAGTGTAAGTATACAATTGTAAAATTTTCTCAAATAGTTCAGTTAACACGATATTAGATTATGCAACATAGTTGCATAATTATTTTTTTAGTTTATAATAACCTCCATGACATTTATTTATATTCTTACCGCAACAATTTTTAGTAGCATATTTTCTTTAGTTGGATCATTTTTTCTTGCTAGAAAAAAATCCTGGCCTAAAAAGTTTTTATTACAATTAACAGCTTTTTCATCTGGAGTTTTACTTGCAACCTCATTTTTACATTTAGCTCCAGAGGCAGTCGAAGCACTTCCAGCGCAACAAGTATTTAGTATTATTTTCTTTTCGATAGTTCTACTTTTTGTTTTAGAAAGACTTGTTTTGTGGCATCACCATCATGAAGAAGACCATTGTTGTGGTCCTCAACCAACTGCTTGGTTTATTACCTTTGGTGACAGTTTGCACAATTTCTTAGATGGTGTTTTAATTACAGGAACATTTTTGGTTGATCCAAAACTTGGTTTACTTACTGCATTTGCAGTTGCAGCTCATGAAATTCCTCAAGAAATTGCAGA
Source organism: uncultured Pseudomonadales bacterium (assembly GCA_964620965.1). GTDB lineage: Bacteria > Patescibacteriota > Microgenomatia > UBA1400 > PJMF01 > VFLK01. Next base: position 411,988 of record CAZUHV010000001.1, on the reverse strand, counting down.
CTTTTCAATTATGGTTGCCGGTGGTATGAAACGAAAACAAGCATTACTTTTGAATTTTGTTTCAGCTCTTTTTTCAGTATTTGGTGCTTTAGTTGCATACTTTTTTGTGACGTCAGTTGATTGGGCAGTTCCATACGTTGTTTCATTTAGTGTTGGTATGTTTTTGTATGTTGCGTTATCAGATTTAATTCCTGAACTTCATGCACATGATTTGGGAGTAAAACAAAAATGGAGTCAACTCTTATTATTTTTCTTTGGCATTTTATTGATTGCAGGAATTACATTTATTATGCCTCACGAAGTAATTCATCTACATGATGAACAGGAAGCTCATACTGATGAGTTTGAGACACATGATCAAGAAGACTTAGATATTGATATTCATGAAGAGGAAGAGGATCATTAATATATGGCAAGAACTGCAGTTATTCCACAAAAAATTCTCGACTTACTAGATAAAAATCATTTATTAAGTGTTTCACAAATGCTAGAAAAGTTTGAAGCTAGTGGTCAGAATTTTAATAAAACTAGTGTGTATAGATCATTAGAAAAACTTTTGGAAGAAGGTAAGATCTGTAGACAAGTTTTTGGTGATTCAGAAGCAGCATACGAGTTGAGAGCAGATCACCATGATCATGCTGTTTGTACACATTGTGAAAAAGTAGTTCCAGTTGAGTGTCATAATCACTCAAGACGAAAAGTCGCTGGTTTTGCAATCGATCATCACCATACAACTTTGTTTGGTCTTTGTGAGGATTGCGCTAAATAGTATTTTGATAATCTCTTGGGGATACTTCTTGTGTTGTGTATAATACGTGAGTGTTGTTGTTACTTAAATTCAGGATTGAGTACTCGTAACATAACAGCAAACTTGGAAGGATGCCGGAGTGGTTAAACGGCCAGCTCTCGAAAAGCTTGGGGGACGCAAGTCTCACTAGGGTTCAAATCCCTATCCTTCCGCCAGGTGCGAGTGTAAAGATCCCTTATCTGATGGTTTACAAGCTACTACAACTAACCCCCATATCTGAAGCAATTATCCAAATTATGATATAATACTATATCATTTCCAAAAACCTATATACCAAGCATTTATGAAACTTTTTTTGTTTACTACAGATACTGAATTTGCTAAAGACGCAGAGCAAGGTGGTGTGTACAGCATTATTGTTGATTGGGAAAATAAAGGTAAGCAAAGCAGGCAAGTAGGATATGATGTTGAGATTAATGCTGATAGTCCAGAAGATGTTACTAAACTAAAAAGAAGTATAAAAATTCCTATCACTGTAAGAGTTAACGAGCTTAATGAAGAAACTCCTCAAGAAATTGATTTAGCATTACAATCTGGAGCAGACATTATCATGTTGCCAATGGCTCGCTCAGCAAAGCAAGTAGAAACTTTCTTAAAAATTGTAAATAAAAGAGCTAAAACTTTGGTGCAAATCGAGACTCCAGAATTAGTCTCAGATCTCACACAGTTTGCTCAATTGGATTGGGATTTTACCTATATTGGTTTAAACGATCTGATGATTTCTCGTGGAGGAACTCATATTTGGGAGGCAGTTGCTGACGGCACAGTTGAAAAAATTTGTGCAAAGCTCAAAGGCAGAGAGTATGGGTTTGGTGGCGCAACAGTAGTCGATGGAGGCAAACCAATTCCTTTTAGCTTATTACTACATGAATATACAAGACTTGGGTGTTCTATTAGTTTTATGAGACGAACTTTTAGAAGAGAAGTGCGCGATAGAAATGTGGTAGAGGAAATCAAAAAAACAGTGGCACTTATTAAAAAAAGCAAATCAGAGAGTGCAGATGAATTACTAGAGTATCATGCAAAGCTTGTGAAGCAACTCAAAAAACAAGATAAAAAAGCAATATTGGTAATGTATAGTTCTCATGAAGTTAGTTCCCAGCATTTAGAAAAATTACAACAAATCGCTCCAGAATATGAAGTGGTGAAAGTAAACTCAGAAATTGAGGCTCAAGTGTATGCATCACGAGCAGAAATTATTTTAGGGCATCGGTATTTACGACAGACGCTGGGTTCTGCTCGGTCATTAAAGTGGGTACAAACAACAGGTGCGGGAGTAGATAGACTACCCCTAACAGAACTTGAAAAAAAACATGTTTTACTTACTCGTGCTACAAACAGTTCTTCTGTTATAGCTCAAAATGTGTATGTTATTTATTCAAAACTTATCGAAAAGGCAAAAGTATCGCCAGCAAAAACTGTTTTAATACTAGGCTATGGGCATATTGGAACACAAGTTGCAAAGGTATTTAAATCACAAGAGCAGTGTTCAGTTTGGGCAGTGAAGCGTTCTTCAGACTTTGAGTTAGAGTTACAACCACAGCCAGAAAAACTTTTTACAGACAACAGTTGGGAAAAAAATCTTTCGCAAGTAGATTTGGTTGTTTTATGCTTGCCACTCACAAAGCATACTGCGAATTTTTTTAGTAAAAAGCATATAGATGCGCTCCCTAAACATGCAGTAATCATAAACGTGGGGAGAGGGGAAACTTTGGAAGAAGAGGTTGTGATTAAAAATTTAACAGAAAAGAAGTTGGCTGGATTTGGAACTGATGTGTTAGGAGAGCATTTAAAAAATAATAAAAATATAAAAACACTCATGCAACAGCTTCCATTTATGTACACATATTACACTGCTGCGCACTATCCAAATCGTGGTGCAGATGTTGAACAGTTTATAGAAAGTCAGCTCGTTGCATACTTACACAAAACAAAGATGCAAAATGTGGTTTCATATGAAGAAGTTTAAACAAATTATTAAGAATTGCTTATTTTGTTTTTTTCCAACAAAAATGTTGTATCGCTTGTTTCCAAAAAAAGAACGACTAGTTATTTTTGACAACTATTTTCCAAATAGAAATTGTGGTTTCAAAATGAATGAGTACAATTATTTATTAGAACATTTTCCAAAAAGTGAAGTGTATTCAACTTGGCCAGAGTTTTCGAACGCAATCACTGCATATGAAAAAAAGTATCCACAATATAGTGGCAAGGTGAAACGTTTTAGTTCATTCAGACTGTATCCCGCAAAACTGTTTTATATTAGTTTTTTACATAACGCGTTTTATTTTCTACCAATCATTGAGAGAGAGCAAACACCATTTGTTTTTACCTTATATGGTGGAGGTTTTTTTGGATTACACTATGACAAAAGTGATGTACAACTTCGTGCAGTATGTAACTCGCCTTACTTAAAAAAAATTATTGTGAGCCAAACCATTACAAAAAAGTATTTGGTTGATGAAGGTTTTGTTACAGCAGATAAAGTAGAATTTTTATATGGTTCTGGTCCATCGGAGAATCAAACCACTGAACGTTATTTGTCAGTGAAGAAAAAAAAGTATCTAACAGATAAAGAAACATTTGATATTTGTTTTGTAGGGAGACGGCATACTCCACAAGGAAAAGATAAGGGGTATCATTTGTTTATCGAAGCTGCAAAAAAATTAGTTGCAGAAATTGATTCTGTTAGATTTCATGTTGCAGGAGATTTTAACGAAGATACAATTCCAATTGAAAATTTAAAAGGTAAAATTCAGTTCTACAATGAGTTTCCAATAGAAGAGCTTCCTGTTTTTTTTGAAGATAAAGATATCTATCTTTCTCCAAATATCCCAAATCAAATTCATCCGGGAAGTTTTGAAGGAATTACTGGTACGTGTCAGGAAGCAGCAATTTCTGGAGTGGCAGTATTTTGTTGCGATGTTTTAAAATTGAATGTCTATTTTTCGGATAAAAAAGACATAGTTTTTATTGAACCAAATACAGATGATATTGTGAAAGATATTGTGTATTATTATGAACATTTAGCAGAGTTGTATGAGCTTTCAGAAAAAGGTAAAAAAAAGTTTTTGGAAGTTTTTGATTTTAAAAAACACATGGCTCGCAAAGTAGAGATTTTGAAAAGCTGCATGTAGTTTTTTTGTTTTTTATGTTGTCACAAAACATACTTTTATTTTTGAAAGAGTAAATACCGCGTGATTTTTTTGCTTGCAATTTTTTAAAGGTTTCCAAGAAGGAAACCAGTCGCCCTCGAATGAGGACGACTGGTCCTTACAAGTTGGGGGGACGCCTGTTGGCGACGGGGGGAGGGAGGTTACTTCTTGGTTATGGTGTAGCCCTCCGTAGCCGATAATTGGCCAGGTCCGGTTTCGACGGCAATTTCTTCCATGCTTACGTAAAAATGCATGGTATTACCTTCAATTTGCCGGTTTTGGGCGCAGTTATCAATGGTACAGCTCCAGTTTGAGCCGTCCCAGTTGATCTCAGCGACCGCTTCTCCCGTTGCATTATCTGTCACAACCCAAGTCGCGGCGGCGGCAGTTTCTTGGGTTTCTTCTTCTGGGATATTGCACCCAGTCAGAAGGTAGCCAATCCCGATCAGGGCGGCCAACAATAAAACGATTTTCAACTTCTTATTCATAAGTTTTTCACCTTTGGGGCAAGCAGATTTGAGATTTTTTTGTTTGTTGCTCGCCCACATTAAATACACAAGAAATTTATCTAAATATAGTAACTTTATATAGTAATTTTGTGCACTTAACATGAACGAGCAATAACTCAAAATTTTATCACGCGGTATGTTAAAGAACTGTTAGTTATTTTGATTTTTAGTACGCATTGTACTAGTATCAATAATAACCTATAGTATTATATCTCTAGCTTTTATTAATTCAAGTACCAGCTTCATTTTTGAAATTTAAAAAATCTTATATAAATAAATTATTTAACAAAAAAACTCTCTCATACTTTACTTTGTCATATACAAGGTATACGCTCACTTTTGTATGAAAACATCACATCAAGGTGGTTTATCTAAAGAAAATAGATATGCTGTTATTGGTGAGCATTTTTATCAACCATCAAGAATGGCATCTCATTCTCGTTTAAAAAAAATTCCCACAGATCCACAAGGTAAGGATTGGAATAGAATAATTGCTCAAGAATGTTATATTCCTCAAACTAGAATGGGAATACTTGAGCATGCTTCGTTTGATTTTTACACAACAATTCGACAAGAGATGCTAGGAATTGCTCCAAGAGAATCGCGCCAACTAAAAGAAGCAATGATAAATCGAGGGGTTGGTGATCCATACTTGCATGTTTTGCTTCCAGATTTGAATAAGCGTGATAAAAAAATTTTAATTACTGCGGGCTTTTTATCATTCAAACAGGAAACTAGAAAAAATCCGCAATGGTTTTGGCCTCCAGAAACGGCTTTGGATTATGAAACATTAGAAGTACTTGCAGAAGTTGGGTACAAAGGGGTGCTGTGTGCTCCAGAACAAATCACTGGAGTAGGAGTAATTGCAGATAACAAACCAATTACAGTTAAGTTACCAAAGGGAAGACAGATTACGTTGCTTCCGTTTGATAGGCCACTTTCTTCTAGTATGGCGTTTGCAGATAAATCAAATGCAGACGCGTATGCGTGGGGTACAGTTGTTCCAAGAATAGAGCAGTTGCCAAAATCGGTTCCGCTGATTGGTTGGACAGACGGTGAAACATTTGGGCACCATGCAAAAATGGCCGAGTATTTTTTGCAGTATCTCTTAACTGATAGCTTACCAAATGCAGGAATAACGCTCTTAAGTATTAACGAACTTCCAGAAGTTTGGGAGAAAAAAGATTATATAGAAGGAAAATTGAGAGAAAGAACTGCCTGGAGCTGTCCTCATGGAAACTTAATTCGCTGGCATGGTCCATGTCCTTGCGATGGCGGGTATCATGGTGGTTGGAAAGAAAAATTTTCTTTTGCGTTAAGTAATCTTAATGTAAAAATAGATGAAATTTTAAATGCTGAGCTTGGAAAAAGATGGGAAGATACACTATCAAAAAATTTTGATAAATATTTCAAATTTAAGGGTTCAAAGAACAGTAGAAATTCACTCCTTGCTGCAAAGGCCTCTTCATTGGCGGCGATGATTAGCTGTGGAACTTTTTTTGAGGATCCTGGAACTTCCGGAAATATAAATATGTTGTTTGCAATGCAAGCAATTGAACATCTGAAAGATGCGGGTTTTGAGGATCTAGCTTTACAGTTGCAAGCTGAGTTGGCCACAACACTTTCAAACGGAACCGATCCTAAAACGAATCGTACATTAGACGTTCTGTTCAACAAATATTTACAGTAGCGTGTTTTTGCTGAAATAGTTGACTCAAAGTTGATTTATGTTTGGCTGGTATTTTTGCTATTTTTAAATGTAATTAATCTTGATTTACATTTTCGTTTTGGTCATAATGAGGAGTAACATGTATGTATAGATAAAAGAGCTGTGAATATATATCAAAAGATAACCAGAGGTCTTAAAAAAAGATTTTTATTTTTGTTTGAAATCTCTTGTTTTTTGCTGTATTTTTTTATACCTTCAACAGTATTTGCAAATTCACAACAGTTTACCACAACAACGGATTGGAATGCGGGAACGGCTTCACAAATTGATCTAACTTCTCAACCTGATGCTGTACAACTACAAGCAGCAGGTATTTGGGGAGCAAAAGCATGGAAAAATCCTGATCAGGTTATTAGTGTTGGTAGTGCCTTTGCTACAGATGGAACAGACATTTATGTGGCAAGAGGCGTTGGAGACGTGTTATTTTGGAAGTACTCTACACAAACAGACACTTGGACTAGCCTAGCTAATATGCCATATGGTGTTTATTATGGTTCTGAACTTGAGTATTTAGATGGATATGTTTACGCAATATTTGGGGCCTACCAAACTGCGTATGCAAGATATTCTGTGGCAAATAATACTTGGGAACTTTTAGCAGATATTCCAGAATTGGCATATACAGGTGCAAGTTTGTCCTCAGATGGGACTAATCTGTATGCTCTTACTGGAAACAATACTCAAAATTTTTATAAATATACTGTTTCTACAAATACATGGTCTGCACTCGCTGGTGCTCCAGCGACAATTCGTCAGGGCTCTGATTTAGTAAAGGTAGGTAACTATTTTTATACTCCTAGAGGAAATAATTCAACGACTTTTTATAGATATGATATTTCTGCCGGTACGTGGGCGACAATGTCTAATTTGCCTGGAACTATGTATGATGATGTTGATATAACAACTGATGGCACTTATATATATGTTCCAAGAGAAAATAACACTGCAAATTTCTATAGATATACAGTTGCTACAGATACCTGGACAAGTTTAACTAATTTACCTGCAAATGCTCGTTATGGAGCTGCTATATATGTTGAAAATGATGGTTACATATATATTTTTCAAGGAAACAACCAATATAGATTATGGAAATATAATATAGCTACAAATAGCTATTTAGGATATGAGGAAACACCAACTACATTTAACAATGGTTCGAACTTAGACTACTATAACGGATACCTATATGCTGCTCGAGGTAATAACTCAACAAGCTACTATAGATTGAATATTTCTTCAAATACTTGGGAGACGCTTACTTCCGCCCCAGCAAATTTTAATGATGAAACAGATAGCGTCCGAGTTGGCACAGATATTTACTATTTTAGAGGTTCTAATACTACAGATTTTTATCGGTATTCAACGACAGGAAATAGCTGGACAACTCTGGCAGTTGCTCCTGCGACAGTTCGGTTTGGAGCAGCTTTAGCATATCCAGGTTCTGGTGACTATATTTATGCTACAAGAGGGAACTCAACAAGTACGTTTTGGAGATATAGTATTTCTGGCAATAGTTGGGATGATGTATCTGTTGCTGATATACCTGCTAACGCAGTTGCTTCATATGGCTCTACACTCAATAGTGATGGTACCAATATTTTTTATAATGCAGGAATTGGTGTAAATCGGTATTTTAAATATACGATAGGAACAGATACTTGGTCGGAGTTGAGCACGCTTCCTTTTACTCCATTTTATGGAACTGACATGACTTACTACAACGGGAGAATGTATGCATTGGCTGGATGGTACAAGACAGAATTATGGGAGTACACGATATCCACAGATACCTGGAGAAAGCTTCCTAACTTTTCAGGATATTTAGCTCAGAATTTAGGTGCATACACTGGAGCCTCTGTAGAAAGTGATGGCTCTGGGACACTCTTTGTTGTTAGAGGCAATAACTATACCGATTTGCTTTCTTTTTCAGTTTCCGAAAATGGTTTTTTAAGCAGTGGTACTTGGACTTCTAATACTATAGATTTAACAAGTGTTTCCAGTTGGGGTCAGTTTATTGTGACAGATTCAAAGCCAAGTGATAGTTCGGTAACATACCAAACAAATACGAGCTCCGATGGAATTACATGGGAAGGTTGGCAAACTGTATCTGGTACTACAATTGCTTCAACAGAACAGAGATACCTTAAGGTAAGAGCAAACTTATTTGCATCAACAGATAATAATTTGACACCTACAGTGAGTGATATCACCGTGAACTACACAGGTGATGCAACAGCTCCAACAAATCCAAGTACAGTTACGGGATTGTCACAACAAGTAGGAGGGGCTTCTCTAACAAGTGGAGAAACATATTCTTATACTCAACCATATTTTTCATGGAGTGGAGCATCTGATTCTGATACATCTATATCTGGATACTATGTTTATTTTGGAACTAATGCGTCTGCTGATCCAGAAGTCTTAGGCTCATTTCAAACAACAACAAATTATACTATTACAAAACCTCTTTCAACAGGTACCTATTACCTAAAAATTAAAACAAAAGATGCTGTTGGAAACGTTAGTTCAGCTTTGACTGCATTTGAATATGTATATGGAGGAATTTCCCCAGCTCAAAGTATGACTGTTAGTGATACGGCTTCTTTTACTGGTACTGCAGATAATACAAATATTTCTGGTGATCAAATAAAGTTGGTTAACAATGCTCAAGGATTTTGGTTAGAAGAACCACTCAGTGTTACTCCTGCAACTATGCAGTATGGAGCAAAGACCATTGCATATGTCAGCTCTACTAATAAAATCTATGCCTTTAGAGGAAATAATTCTACATCGTTTTACGAGTACGATATTGATACAGATACTTGGACAACCTTAGCAAATGCTCCAGCGAATGTACAAACTGGAGGAGGAGTTATCGAGGGTCCAAGTGGCTATTTGTATGGAATGAGAGGTGCTAATACTACAGGTTTTTGGAGGTATGATATTGCTTCTGATACTTGGAGTGATGAAGATGCAACTGATACCCCACTTACCATTTCATATGGAGGCTCAATGGTATACGACGGTTCTCAATACATATACATTATGAGAGGAAATAGTGATGATACGTTTTGGAGGTATGACACTTCTTCAGACACATGGGATTCACTAGCAACAACTTATTTTGGATCTCCTTCTAATGCAGTTAACGATAATGTGTATGTAGGCGGAAGCTTAGCAATTGATAGAGAAAATGAACTCATATTTGCTATACAAGGAAACTACAATGATGGTTTTTCAATGTATAACATTAATACCAATGCTTGGACAGTTTTGACTGACTTACCAAATCTACCTTATCAAGGGGCGTCAATTGCATATGATAGTGCAACAAACAGAGTCTACTACATGCCTGGAAATAACTCTGATTTATTTTATGCATATGATGTTGGGAATCAAACTTGGTCAACAAAAAATACTGTTCCAGGACCTATAAATTATGGTGGAGCTTTAAGATCGGTTGGTTCGGATATCTATGCGATTAGAGGGGGTAATACAAATGGATTTTATAAATATAATGTGCAAAAGGATAGTTGGTTAACACCTACAAGAGGTTTATTTGGAGGTTTATATCAAGGAACTACTTACTTTACACAAAACTATGGTGCAGACATTGTAAAGGGAGATGGAGATAATTTCTATATTCTTCGAGGTAACTATTCTGATGATTTTGTAAAATGGAATCAAACAACTGGTGCAATTACATCACTCTCAAGAACTCCAATAGGTAACTATCTTGGCTCATCTCTTGTTTATGATAGTACACAAAATAAATTATACCTAACTGGGAGTGTATATAATCCAGAATTTTTTGTATATGATATTGCAACAAATGTCTGGTCAAAGGAAAGTAATGATCCAATGCCAGCAACAACAAACTATGGATCTTCAATGGTATATGACGGTTCAAGATATATTTATCTAAACAGAGGTGGAACTGCAACGACTTTTTATAGATTCGACACGCAAGGATCAAGTGGAAATAAATGGTCAACTATGGCGGCTGCTCCGGCAGGACTTGGATATGGGGCAGAATTACTACTGAGTGGTAACTATATTTATACTCTTCGAGGACAAAATGTTTCTAATAACCCATTTTATCGCTACGATATTAGTGGTGATTCTTGGACAACACTCACAGATATTGGTATAGATGTGTACAATGATGGCTTTTTAGCAGATGGTGGAAATGGAGTATTCTATGCCGCAAGAGGTGAGAATGACAATGATATGTTTTCATATACTGTTTCATCTGATTCTTGGGCAACTCTAGAAGTAGCACCAGCTAACATTTATGCTGGTGGTTCTGGAGAAAGTAACGGCAGTAATAAACTCTATATGTTGCCAGGTAGTGGTACAAATGCATATCAAGATGGACTGTATACATATGTTATGGCAACAGATACATCTGGTTTTGAAGAATCAGGGTCATATATCTCTCAAAGTCATGATTTGACCAGTGTCTATAAGTGGGCAAACATTGATGTGGTTGCCACTGTTCCAGATAATACTACACTAAGTGTCTCTACAAGATCTTCCGCAGATAACTCAGATTGGAGCAGTTGGGTACAAGTTTCACTCGAAAAACATGTTGGAACAACATACTCATACAAAATTAATTCTCCAGCTAATCGATATATCCAAGTTAAATTTGAATTTTTATCTTCGGACGGAGTTGCTTCAGCAGTTATAGATGACTATACAATTTACTACTACAAAGATACCACAGAACCAACTAATCCTGAAACAGCTGGTCTATCTGTGTATAGTGATAATACGCCAGGTTCTCCAATTGTTTCTGGAACTTGGTATGGACATGGTAGTCCATACTTTGATTGGCCAGATGCAGAAGCAACATATGGTGCTTCTGATACAACTACAGGTTCTGGTGTTTCTGGTTATTATGTTTATTTTGGTACTAATTCAGAGGCTGATCCAGCTGTTGATGGGACATTGCAGTCACAGTCAAACTATACTGGTTCGAGCCTAATAGATGGAAATACCTACTATTTTAGGCTAAAGACAGTGGATGATGCAGGAAATATTAGTTCTTCAATATGGGCTCCATTCACTTATAAATTTGATTCAGTGGCGGCAGCTGCGCCTTCGAACCTTACCGCAGATCCTTCTGGGTATAGTGCAACTAATAGTTTTGACTTTAGTTGGGATACGGTAGCAAGTGCGAGTGGCGCCCCAGTTACAGATTACTGTTATAAAACAGGAGCAACATCTGGAGCATATTCTGTTGATCAGTGTATTCAGACAAACTCTATAAGTTCAATTCCTTCTCATAAAGTTGGTGTGAATACTTTTTCAGTACGCACCAAAGATGCGGCTGGAAATTATAGTAGCTATGCAACTACTCCATACTATTATGTTGATAGTGCTAATGCTCCTGCACCTCCTCTGAATTTAGCTGTTACCCCAAGCTCCAATACTGCAAACTCATTTGCATTTTCTTGGGATGCTCCAGCAAATGGTACTTTCTATGGGTCAGCTTCAAATCTTTCTTACTACTATAGTATCAATGCCTTACCAACAGCACAAAGCACGACAGCTACAAGTTTAAGATATTTAAACGCTGGTGCATATGCTACGTTACCTGGAGAAAATACTTTTTACGTTGTGAGCAAAGATGAAGCTGGTAATATAAATTATTCTAATTATGCATCTACAACTTTTACTGCTAATACAACAGCGCCAGGAATACCACTGAATATTGATATAGCAGATGTTTCTGTGAAAAGCACTAGTTCATGGAAATTGGCAATTTCTTGGGAAGCGCCAGCAACTGGAACAGTAGCAACATATGCAATTTATCGCTCAATAGATGGAACAACATTTAGCCAAATCGCATCAAGTGGAGGTATTTCATATGTCGATGTTGGTTTGACTCAGCAAACCTATTATTACAAAATTAAAGCCTGTGATAGTACAAATAATTGCGGTGCTTTTTCTGATGTAGTTGAACTGTTTCCTGATGGAAAATATGTCACTCCAGCTGAGTTGTTGTCTGGTCCAACTGTCTCAGATATAACAACTAAAAAAGCAACTGTTACCTGGACGACTGCAAGAACTGCTGACTCTAGGCTTGCCTATGGAACTGGTTCTGGGGAATATTTTGAAGAAGAAGTTTCCAATTCGTTGCAAGTTACTTCTCATACTTTGAATTTAACAAACTTGGCTCCTGGAACTACATATTATATAACCGCAAAATGGACAGACGAAGATGGTAATATTGGTTCTTCAGAAGAAGTGAGTTTTGAAACTGCTCCACCTCCAACAACTGAAGAGGCAGTAGTAAAAACTATTGGTTTGGATAGCGCTTTAATTGAGTTTATCTCAAAGAACGCAAGCACAGTAAGAATCTATTATGGTGAATCTTCAGCATTTGGCGGAATAGAAAATGTTGTGACTGGTTCTGGAGAAGGTACTCATACAGTTTTACTTAAAGATTTGGTAGATGGAACGAAATATTATTATAAAATTAATTCTTTTGATTCAGAGGGAGAAGAATATGAAGGAGAAATTCACTCATTTACAACACTACCACGTCCAAAAATTTCGAATATAAAAGTAAATCAGGTTAAAGGAACTGCAAAATCAACTTTGTTACTAACTTGGGAATCAAATACTGAAATTTCTTCAATTGTTACTTACTATCCGTTAACGAATCCAGGCTCAGCGTTAGATGAAGTTAATATAGCTTTAAAAGAAGGTAAGCATCAAATGATTTTGTATAATCTTGAGCCACAAACCACTTATGCAGTAATTATTAAAGGTAAGGATGCTGTTGGTAATGAAGCAGTAGGTGAGTTGCAGCAAATAGCAACTTCAGCAGATACACGTCCACCAGAAATTAGTGAGTTAAAAGTAGATACTGAAATTATTGGTACAGGTGAAGAAGCCACAGCTCAGTTGGTTGTATCTTACAAAACCGATGAGCCATCAACTGCGCAGATTGAGTTTGGAGAGGGAAGTGGAAGCACATACTCACAAAAGACACAAGAAGATAGTAACTTAGCAACATACCATTTAGTTGTTATATCAGAGCTCTCTCCTGCTAAAGTGTATCATTTAAGAGCTGTGTCAAAAGATCAATACGATAATGTAGCATACTCAATTGATAAGGCAGTGATTACCCAAAAAGCAACAGAAAACGCATTAGATTTAGTAATTAATAGTTTGTCTGCAACGTTTGGATTCTTACAGGCAAGATAATATATGAAAAACAAAAAGATACATAAAAAAAGAATACTCATATTTGTGCTTTTATTAGCATTTGTAATTGGATTAGCATCTTCCTTATTCATTTTCAATCATATAAAAAAAGATAGAAATAAAAACGTAGAAGTAACTTTTACTGATCCGCATCAGGCAGTTATTTTCTGGAAAACAGACACTGATACAAAAGGATATGTTAAGTATGGCAATACTAGAGGGAAAAGGGACAAAATTGCAGAACAAACAAGTAGTGAGCTGGGAAAAGTACATGCAGTAGTTATTGATGAGATTCCTCTTGAAGGGATATATGTTTCTCTTCATAATGAATCTGACAGTATATTTTTATTCAGTACTGCAACTTTAGTTAAGTTTAATTCGGAAACATTTTTGGAGTAGTATGGGTGAAGCAATTTTAGAGATTAAAAATATTACTAAAACATTTCATCTAGGACTTGAAGATGTTCAGGTTATCAAAGGTGTAAGTTTTAGTATTAACAAAGGTGATTTTGTCATACTCTTTGGGCCATCTGGCTGTGGAAAAAGTACTGTGTTGAATATTTCTTTGGGTCTAGAACCTCCGTCATCTGGGGAAGTATTTTTTTTAAATAAAAATTTATATGGTGGAAGTGATGATGAAAGAGCACAAGTAAGAAAAAAAGAGGTTGGAATGGTCTACCAACAGTCAAATTGGATAAAGTCATTAAATGTGATTGAAAATGTTTACTTTCCTTTAACATTACGAGGAATATCTCAAAAAGAACGAGAACAAAAAGCATGGGAGATGCTGGATATTGTTGGTATGAGAACAAGTGCATATCAAGTTCCCACAGAGCTTTCTTCGGGCCAGCAACAACGTATTTCTTTAGCAAGGGCATTGATAACAGATCCCGCTCTTATAGTTGCTGATGAACCAACTGGGAATTTAGACTCTTTAGCTGGGGATGCTGTGATGGAATTATTTCAATCATTTAATAAAAAAGGTCACACGGTTGTTATGGTTACCCATGACCTTGAATATTTGAAGTATGCTACTAGATCAATTAATATGGCAGACGGAGTTGTGGTTGGTGAATATAAAGTTGGTGATAAAAGGATATCAAAACTTAGTGTTTCAAAAAGAGGAAAAGTTGGTCCTTTGATTAATACAGAAAGTTAAGTAGGGTAGTGAAAAAAATAGTAAAAATACTACAAGCGGTGAAAGATTTTGACTATAAAACCTTTTTTAAGGAGAGTCTTTTTTTAGCAAAATTTTTTGTACTGGTGATTATCTTTTTGTTTTTTGATGTATTACGATATGTGTATCGTTTTATAATGAAGATTCCGATTATAAAAAAGATATCTGTTTTTAACGTGTTAAGTAGAGCGATTAAAAAAGTATATGAAATGCTCGTTAAAGTTTTTAATACAACAGATGACGGTGAAATAGCTTCGCTTGATTTGATTAATTTAGCTATAAAAAATCTTAAAGCAAAAAAACATAGAACTATAATAACAATTGGTGGTATGGCTATTGGCTTTGGTTCTGTAATATTTTTGCTTTCGATAGGGTATGGTACTCAAAAACTAGTAGTTTCTCGAGTTGCGAAGCTTGATGAGATGAAACAAATCTCTGTTACAACTGGTCAGGCTAGTTCACTGGTCATAAATGATAAAATTATTCAAGACATTAGTGATATTGAACATGTTTCATCAGTTTTACCTTTAGTTTCGGTTGTTTCTAAAGTTGAATATAATAATTCTGTTTCTGATGCTGTTGCTTATGGGGTTTCTAAAGAATATCTGCAAGCCTCTGCAATAAAACCAACAAAAGGAGAGCTTTTTGAAGACTCTTTAGATGATGTGCAAGAGTCTAGCGCTGTTGAACAAAAAGGAGAAGTTGCTGGTGTAACTACTGAAAAAGTCTCAAATGCTAAACTGTATAAACAATATTCTCAAGTTGATTATGCAATATACCCATTGGTATGGAAAAAAGTGTATAAAGAACCAAGTTTGGACTCCGAAGTTGTTGGTTATACCCAAAGGATATCTGGTTTGACCACAGGATATGAAGTTTGGGGTGAAAAATACGATTTAGATATAGAGGGTTTTCCTGAAGGTATAGATTATTTTGGAAATGAATATTCTGTTTGGATTCAAAATTCTTTTCCAATTTGGATAAAAGAAGTTTGTAGCGAATCAAATGTTAACTGTGTTGATAAAACATATGTGGTTCACACAGAAGGTGGAATACAAAAGAGTCTTAAGGGATATATTACTGAAGATGCTGTAACGATACAGAGATATGAAATAGCTCAAGATGATTTACCAGAGGTAAAAGAAGGAGAAAAAGTAGCAGATGTACAATTTTTGTTTAAGGATAGAGAATATCATGCTTTGTACTCAGAACCAGATAATCAAACTAAAAAACTAAATTTGTTTACTCAAACCGACACTGTATCAAAACTAAGAGATGGTGAGCTTGTTTTTGGTACAGCATATAGTGATGTTCTTGGTTGGGGTTCGAGTGCTTTAAATGCAAATGGCAAAGAGCTTGGATATTGGCTTCGTGCCAAACTTCCCGTGTGGCGACAGTTGGATTGTGAAGATTGTGAAAAATTGTTTTTAAAAGAGGTTGATACTTATGGCACACAAATTGAAGCATACGCTTTTATACCAGCAAATGAAGTGGTCATTGACCAGTTAGATTTACCTCCGGTTTTTGGAAAAGTACTTGGAGATGCAACTGAAAGTGCTGAGTTAGTTTCATCTGACAGTGCTGCGTTGGACTCTGGTGAATCAGATTCAGAAGATGTAACTTTAAGTGATGGAACTGTGTTGAAATCAACTCAAAAAGAGGATGGAACTACAGATTGGGTGACAATTAATTCACAAGATGGCAGTGGTTCGACAACAGAGAATACTAATATAGTTTCGTTTGCGAGTAGTGCAAAGAAGGTAACTTTAATTAATAGAGCAATGCTTAATATTTTGGGAATGGATGAAAATGAAGCAATTGATACAAAGTTTTCAGCGACATTACTTTTGAGTAGTGATTTTTATGATGGAGATTATTCGGCACAGTCTGAGTTAACAGAATTTACAATAATTGGTATTTTGCCTGAAGAAAAGACTCCAGCATTTTATATACCTTTCTCTGATATTAAAAATTTGGGAGTTCAGAATTACACACAACTAAAAGTAATTGTTGATGATCAAAAACATTTGAAAGATATTAGGGCAAAGATAGAAGCTCTTGGATATAAAACAACATCAGTAGTTGATACAGTAGAAAGAATTAATAGTTTATTTGCTACTGTGAAAATTTTACTTTCTATACTTGGATTTATAGCTTTGAGTGTTGCAGCGTTAGGTATGTTTAATACATTAACAGTTTCATTATTAGAAAAAACAAGAGAAGTTGGACTTATGAAAACCATTGGTATGAAGTCAAATGAGGTGAAGAGGTTGTTTCTTGCAGAATCAATTATAATGGGTCTTTCTGGGGGAATTTTTGGGTTGTTTATAGGATCGCTTGCAGGGAACTTTATTAGTTTTCTACTTTCAACAGTTTCAGTAACAAAAGGCTCTGGTTACATTAATTTGGTTGACATTCCAATATTTTTAATGGCAGGAATAATTACATTATCTTTCTTTATTGGAATAGCTACAGGGATTTATCCAGCTCGCAGAGCAACAAAAATTTCTGCTCTTAATGCACTCAGATATGAGTAAAAAATAAAAAAATGTATTTATTTTTCTAACACAATTCTTGCATCAAGCACTTTTGTGCCTTCACCATTAGGAAGAACGAGTAGTGGATTTATATCTAGTTCCGAAATTTCTGGAAAGTCTGATACAAGTTGGGCAAGCCGTCCAATACATTCAACCAGTGAATCAACATCAGAAGCTTTTGCACCACGAACTCCTTCAAAAAGTTTTGCAGATTTAAGCGAAGTAATCATTCTATAGGCGTCATTTTTTGTAAGTGGAGTGTATCCAAAAGAAACATCTTTGAGAACCTCAACATAAATTCCACCCAGTCCAACCATAATCATTGTTCCTAAATCAGGGGCCTTTGAAACACCTAATATAACTTCGATTCCATTTTTTGGAGCCATTTCCATGACCAATACACCATCTAGTTTTGCTTTTGGCGCATTTTTTGCAACTTGTGCAATTAATTCTTGAGATTTGTCTGTAAGATCTTTTTGAGTAATATTGAGCATGACTCCACCAACATCACTTTTATGTAAAATATCTTGAGAAACAATCTTCATTGCAAAAGTTGGTTGTGCACTACTGTTTTCTTCAGAATCTTGATTGTTTTTTGATTTTGCAATAATTTTTTGTGCGATTTCTGCTACTTCTTTTGCACTTTTTGCATGACCAGACTGTAACATTGGAAATTGATATGCTTTTAAGATTTCGAGGGCTTCAGCTTCTGGGAATGAATTTTTTCCAATTTCTTTTGCTTTTGCAAAAATATCTGCAACTTTTTGTTTGTCTACGTCACTAAATCGCAAAAATTCTGATGTTTCTCTTTTTGAATAATGTGCAAATTTTGAAAATACACCCAGTGCTTTGGCAGCAGATTCAGGAAACGAGGTTACAACGACTCCAGATTCCTGCATAATTCTTTTGCCGGGTTGGACTGTTTCCTGTCCCATAAAGCTTGCAATAACTGGCTTTTTTCCATAGTAATGAGAGTGAACAACTGCATGTGCAGTTTTTCTAATTTCTGTCATTGATTGAGGGGTTAAAAGCACAAGGATTGCGTCTGTATTAACATCTTGTACAAGAACATCCAATGTTTGTTGGTATGTTTCACCAACAGCATCTCCGAGAATATCGATTGGATTGTGAGTATTTGCAGCTTTTGGTAAAAACTCTTGCAGCTTGTGTGTTGTAGATTCTTCTAGTTTTGCAAGTTTCAGACCTGCATTAATAACAGCATCTGTAGTTAGAACTCCTGGCCCTCCTGCATTTGTTACAATTGTTACATTTTTTACTTCGCTCAACTTATTTTTAGAAAAAATTTGAATGTAATCAAATAGCTCGGCCATATTTTCTGCTCGAATAATTCCTGCTTGTGAAAAAAGTGCCTCATATGCAGCATCACCACCAGCAAGTGAGCCAGTATGAGATGCAATTGCACTAGAACCTTCTTGTGTCGTTCCAGATTTTAAAATAATAACAGGTTTTGCATTTTCTCCTAAAGAAATTTGTTTGATAACAGAAATTAATTCTGGAGCATTTTCAAGCTGTTCTACATACATTGCAATTACTTTTGTTTTTTCGTCCTCTGCAAAAAATTTCAAAAGTGCTAATTCATCTGTCACAGCTTTGTTTCCTGTGCTAACAAATTTAGAAAACCCAACATGCAAATCGACCGCGTAATCCAAAACGGCTGTACACAGAGCTCCACTTTGAGAAACAAACGCTACAGTTCCTTCTTTTGGCATGATTCCAGCAAACGAAGCATTCATTTTTGATTCAGGGTTAATAATTCCCAAACAGTTAGGACCAATTAGAGTAATGTCTCTTTCTATACACACTTTGGCGACTTCTTCTTCAAGATCTTGGTTGCCCGCTTCTTTAAAACCTGCAGAAATAACAACAGCTGCTGTGGCACCTTTTTCGTTTGCCTCAACAAGTGCTTGTGCAACATACGCAGCAGGAATTGCGATGATTGCAAGATCTATTTGTTCAGGAATTTCTTGGATAGATTTATAAACCTGTTTCCCATACAAAATATCAGCTTTTGGGTTTACTGGAAAGATATTGCCGGTGTAACCTTGCGAAACTAAGTTTTTTATAACATCATTTCCAACAGTCTTGATATTTCTAGATGCTCCAATAATAGCAATAGATTTTGGGTAGAACAGAGCCTGATAAGACATAAAAAGTCTTTCTAATTTTTTTAGTTATTACCTTTATTATGCACTATTTTAGTGAGTTATTTCAATTTGTTATGCAATCTCAACTTGATTTAAGTGTTTTTCAAATATTTTTTGAGCACGCTGCGCATCTTTTTGTGTGGCAGCTTTTACTCCTTCAAGTTGGTACTCTAATCCAAGTTCTTTGTATTTATGAACTCCTAAAAGGTGATATGGCAAGATTTGTACTTTAGATACAGAAGCAAATTTTGAAAAATATTTTGCCCATTCCTCTAAGTACTCAGCTTGATCGGTCCAACCAGGAACCAAAACATATCGAAGCCACAGCTCTTTACCAGTCTTTTCTCTGTATTGAGCATTTTTAAGTACAGTGTCATTTGGTTGTTTTGTAAGCTTTATATGCCAATCACGATTAATATGCTTTACATCAAGCATGACAAGATCACAAACATCATACAGTTCTTGAGTCGTTTTTGTATGAATTGCTCCACAGGTATCAAGTGTAATATGAAATCCAGCTTCTTTTATTTTTTTGCAAATAGGTAATAGCTGTTCTGCTTGTAAAGTAGGTTCTCCACCAGAGAAGGTAATTCCACCGCCATTTTTAAAATAGTTTTTTTCTTTGTTTAGTTTTTCAATGATATCTTCTGCAGAAAGTTCAATTGCTTTTGGATTATCCCATTCTTGAGAATCTGGATTATGACAGTACGCACAACGAAACATACAGCCTTGCAGGAAAACCACTAGTCGTATTCCTGGTCCATCATGTGTGCCGAAGGTTTCGATTGAATGAACTTTTAACATTTTTCACTTAACTACATGCTCTGGTGGAATGTTCTTGCGATTACTTCCTGTTGTTGTTCTTTGCTCAATCTCACAAAATTCACCGCATATCCAGAAACTCTAATTGTTAATTGAGGATAGTTTTCTGGGTGAGCAACAGCATCAAGTAAAGTATCTTTATTCAAAACATTTACATTCAAATGATGTGCTTTGTTTAAAAAGTATCCATCTAACATTCCAGATAAATTTGTAATTTGATCTTTTTTACTACTTCCTAATGATTTTGGAACTATAGAGAAAGTATTTGAAACTCCGTCTCTAGCATCGTTGTAGTCAATTTTTGCTACAGAATTGAGTGATGCAATCGCTCCAGATTTATCACGGCCATGCATAGGATTTGCTCCTGGAGCAAATGCTTCGTGTGCTTTTCTTCCGTCTGGGGTTGCACCGGTTTTTTTGCCATACACAACATTTGATGTGATTGTGAGGATAGAAAGTGTAGGTGTTGCATCTCTATAAATATGATGTTTTGAAAGTTCTTGATTAAAATCGTGGACAAGCATTTTTGCTATATCATCAACTTTATCATCATCGTTTCCAAACATTGGAAATTCGCCTTCAATTTTAAACTCAGTTGCCAATCCTTGTTCATTTCGAATAGGTGTGACCTCAGCAAATCTAATTGCAGAAAGTGAATCTGCAGCAACGCTTAATCCAGCAGCTCCAAAGGCCATATTTCTATGAATGTGAGTATCCATAAATGCAAGTTGTGCACGTTCGTAATAGTATTTATCGTGCATGTAGTGGATGACATTCATTGTATTTACATACGCTTTTGCAATATAGCTCATTGCTTTATTAAAGCGTCTTTCAACTTCTACATAATCTAGTTTTCCTTCTGGGAGTGGCTCAATTCCTGGAATGATCTCTGTGTTTGTAAACTCATCTCTACCTTCATTGATCGCAAGCAACAATGTCTTTGCTAAATTACAGCGGGCACCAAAGAACTGCATCTCTTTTCCGGTTTCCATCATGGAAACACAACATGCTATGCAGTAATCATCACAATCTCCTGCAGTACTCATAAGTTCATCATTTTCATACTGCAAAGAAGAAGTATCAATAGAAACTTGACTACAAAAATCTTTAAAACCTTGTGGGAGTGTTTCATTCCACAAAATTGTAAGATTTGGTTCTGGGGCTGGGCCTAAGTTGTATAAAGTCTGTAAAAATCTAAAACTTGTTTTGGTAATTTTATGTGTGCCATCTTTAAAGACGCCACCAATTACTTCTGTTACCCATGTTGGATCCCCAGCAAACAATTGATTATATTCATCCATTCTTAAGTGGCGAACTAAACGCAGTTTCATAACAAAGTGGTCAACTAATTCTTGAGCTTCTGCCTCTGTAATTACTTTGTTTTTAAGATCACGTTCAATATAGATATCAAAGAAGCTACTCACATTGCCTAAACTCATTGCTGCACCGTCTTGTTCTTTGATTGCTGCAAGATAGGCAATGTAGGTGAATTGAATTGCTTCTTGAGCTGTTTGTGCAGGTTTAGAAACATCGATTCCATAGCTTTTTGCCATTTCTCCAACCATTTCAAGAGCTCTGATTTGTTCACTTACTTCCTCACGAAGTTGGATTAAGTCGTTGGTCATCTCTCCGTCGAGTTTTTCTAGGTCTTTTTGCTTAGCTTCTATGAGTCGCTCTAGTCCATACAAAGCAAGTCTTCGGTAATCTCCGATAATACGGCCACGCGCATAGTTATCTGGAAGACCCGTGATAAGCCCAGATTTTCTTAATTTACGCATTTCTTCGGTATAAGCATCAAAGACACCATCATTATGTGATTTTCTATATTTGGAAAAAATTTCAATAACTTCTGGATCAAGCTCATAGCCATTTTCTTCACATGCCTTTTGGACAACACGCCAACCACCAAATGGTTTGATTGCACGCTTTAAAGGTTTATCTGTTTGGACTCCAATAATTTTTTCTAGTGTTTTATCTATGTATCCAGGTTTGTGGCTAGAAATAGTAGAAATTGTTTTGGTATCAATGTCCAAAACTCCACCGTTTTTTCGTTCCTGTTCTAGAAGTTTTTTACATTCATCCCACAATTTTTTTGTGTTTTTTGTTGGACCTTCTAAAAATTTCGCATCACCATCATATCTTGTGATGTTCGTGTATATAAAGTCACGAACATTAATCTCATCTTGCCAGAGATTTTCTTTGAAATTAGTATCGTTCATGGCACCTCCCTCTAATTGTTAGAAATACTCGCGCCTGTTACGAACTTAAATAGTTGCTACAATATAGTATACTCCAAAAAAGGTTTAATCCAAGCAACACAGCCAAGAATGAGAAATCAAAGTAACAGTAATTAGAAAATTAAATTATATATTTCAGAAAAAATATGCAAAAAATTATTTTAGCAAGTGGCTCACAACAAAGGAAAATACTGATGGAAGCTTTAAAAATTCCATTCGAAGTTATCCCAAGTGATATAGATGAAAAGAATATTACAGCAACCTCACAAAAGGAACGAGCTCGGTTAATTGCACTCACAAAAGCTCAGGAAGTTTCAAAGCAAAATCCAGAAGCAATTGTGATTTCTGGCGACACATTTACTTTTTTTAATGGAAAATCTTACGAAAAACCAGAAAATTTAGAGCAAGCGGTTCAAATGCTACGTGAGCAATCAAACCAACAAGGTCTTTGTTATTCTGGCTGTGCTTATTTAGATCCAAAAAACGGAATTGAATTTTCTACAACTGTAGAAACAACATTTATTTTTAGAGAACTAAGTGAAAATGAAATAAAAAAATATGTAGAAAATAACCCTGTGTTAACTTGGTCCGCTGGTTTTTGTCCTGCATACCCAGAAGGTATCAACATGGTTCGTGCTGTTGCAGGTTCTTTAAGTGCATTTAGTCATGGGTTGCCAATGGAAGTAGTTATTCCGTTACTAGAAAAGTCTGGAATTTTTAATGAAGAAAATTAGTTTAAAACACTTGAGTAAATCTAGAAAGAAACAGAGTTTTTTTCATGGCTTTGGGCAGAAAACGGGACATATTTTTAAATCAATTTTTGGAAGATTTCAAGATTTTTCTTTTTTCACAATTTTAAAAAAAATTCCAAGAAAACTTTATTCATTTTTTTCACATTTTCACTTTAAAAGTAAAAAACACGATGTAACTCACAGAGTTTCTACTGCTGTATTGGGTAAAAAATCAATTAAACATTTTTTTAGTGATTTACATCAAAAAATTCAGCAGAATAAACTACTTTCAAATCCATATTTCACAAGGATCGTTATTATTTGTTTTTTTCTTGGGTTGAATATACAACTTTTACCACATTTTTTAAAAACAACTCGTGTAAAGCTTCCCGATGAAATTATGAGTTTACTAGATTCTGCAGGAGTTTTAAATAAAGAAGACTATAGCTTTGAGTATGTTCCTCCACAATTAAAGGGCGAGGAACCAAGTTTAGATCCAAAAATTATTTTTGAAAAACTAAATGCAGAGCGAGTTATTAGAGAAAAGGAGCCATTTTTATATAGCGACAGACTTGCTTCAGCTGCAGCAGAGTTACTGCAAGAGGCAGAAAAGTATGAATATGAACTAGAAAATAGATCATTCACAGATGAGTTTATCAAAGCACTTAATACTGCAGGATATAACTACGAGCATGTAAGCCAAAACATGGTTGTTGGTCCTTTACTTGAGGATGCTGTAATTGACGCTTGGTTTTCTAATGAAGCTCAAGTGAGTGCACTATTTGATAGTGATTTTAAGGAGGTTGGTTTTGCGACTAAAATAATCAAAACAAAATATAACGAAACATTGGGAGTTACAATGCAGGTTTTGGGAACAGAACTTCCAAAACGTCCAGTAAGTCAAACACAAAATACGCAACCAACTCAGTCTACGGTAATGGTAAAAACAAACGCACCGTTTCCGCCAATTGCAAACGAATCAGTTTTTGATGCACTCAATAACTATCGCCAATCTCACAACATTTACAAACTCAACTTAGATGAAAATTTATGTAAGTATGCAGAGAAAAGAGTGCAAGACTTGGTGGCACTTGGAGCTCTTGATAACCACGAAGGGTTTAGAAAAGACTGGGAAGATCCAAATAATTTGCCACAACCAATAAAAGATTTTAATGGAGAGAAAATTGGAGAAAATCTTGCGTATCAAAGTTGCAGAAACATGACGACAGGTGATGGCTTTATTGCACAAACCGGAGCTGCGATTATAGAGTGGTGTTTCGATTCTTCAACAGCGGGGCACAGAGAAGCACAGTTAAGTACAGAATTTACACATGCGTGTGTGAGGAACCAAAATGGATTTTTTGTAATTATTTTTGGGCGAAGATAGCTTTTTTTTGGTCTAGGACCCGTTCACAAACTGACTGACACTCTTGAATGAGCACTTTCACAGAATTATCAAATTCAGATCTTTCTCTAGTTGCCAAATCTGGATTATTTTTTCTTTCAACTGCTGTTAGTAATTTATTAAAAGATGCACCAGCAGTTGCTTTACAAATTTGTATTAAATATTGAGCATTCTGGTCCCCTATGAGTTGTCCTAACTTTTTTTGATTTCCATGAACTGTTAGTTCAATAGCAGTTTTAATAAACACAATTTCCCTAGTTTTCTGATCAAGTTGAGGGTTATTTTCACTCCTTAGTAGTTTTCCCGATTTCATTTCTAAGTTGTCTTGAAAGCTTTTAAATAAACATTTTTCAAAAAATGCACCTAACGTTTTAATTCCTACTCTATATGGTGCATAACTATCTAGAAGTATTGCATTTGGATATGTCGCAGGGTTGTTATATTTAACAAAGGAATTTGCCGTTGCTCCAGTTAAAGCATCGAGGTAATTTAATGCAGCGATAGTTTTTGTTGCTTTATTTTGTTTTTTCTCAAATAGTATCCATGATCTTTTTTTATTTTTTGCATATATCCAAATATTTTTTAGAGTTCCAACAGCTCCTTTTTTGTAGTCTGATTCTCTTTCTGGGAATTCATCAGTTCCATGTGTGAGAATTGCTCGTTTAATCAGTTTGACTATCAGTTTAATTTCTCTTGGGTTTAAATTAAGATCTCTTTTGTACTTTTCAAGTATTTTTTCTACTAAAGCGGTTCCTGTTATAGTACTAGTTAATTCATGCAAACCAAGTTCAAAGCCTCCTTTTTGGTTAAATTTATATGAATCATGAACTGCTGCCGCAAGGTGTAAAATTGGTAAGTCAGGATATATAGCTTGGGAATTCCTTGTTACTTCTTCAATATGTGCCATTTCTGTTTCAGTGGAACTAACGTGTCTGTTACTAAGATTTAGTCTTTGTGCTGCAAGGAGTATGTTAACAATCTCAGCAACAATTCTTGGATTTTTTTCTAATTTGTCTTGACTAATTGTCTCTAAAAGAGTTTGTTCTTGTGTAGAGATTTCTTTTTCGTTATTGGAACGAATCCAATAATCATGTAGAGATTGTTTTTTTCTTCCTACAAGACCAATTTCTGTTTTTACTTTGTACCCAGCTCTAGATAGAAATTTTTTTCTTTTTTGTTCTACGTGTGGATCTTGATTTATAAAGTTTATATGTAGGTCTATGCTGTCATAGACATCACTAACTTTTTCGAGCAGAATGAATGCTTCACGGTTTATTTCAGTCTCGGATAGAGTGCTAATTGTATCAAGATCAGTTTCAACTACTTTCATAAAAAATTCTTTTTATTTCCTATATACTATAATAGCCTGATATTACAAAAAAATTAAGAGAGGTTTTTATATGAAAGATTTTGTTCAATTTATTAGAAAACAAGGTGTTGTTGGTCTGGCAACGGGTTTTATTTTAGGTGGTGCAATCTCAAAGTTAGTAGCTTCTTTTGTTGAAGATATTATTAATCCTTTACTTGGAATTATTCTTGGGGCCGCTGGAAATCTAACGAGCTATAGTTTACATGTTGGTGGAGCAGAGCTTAAATGGGGAAATTTTGTCTCAATGCTCATTGATTTTGTTGTAATTGCAGCAGTTGTATACTTTGGCTTTAAAGGTTTAGGTTTAGAAAAAATTGATTTTAAAGCTTCTGCAGAAAAAGAGTTGAAAAAGAAGAAATAAGGATGTAAACGAGGTTTGATTTTCTAAAGGGGTGAAGAGAGAAAAGACAATTTTTAAGGGTTAAAAGTTGTTTGAGATATATGCAAAATTGGAGCAAAAATTCTATCAATCGTCACATGAATATTCCAGCTTCGTATCTGGTTTTGGTGAATGATAAAGAAGAGGTTTTGTTATTACGTCGTTTTAACACAGGATATAACGATGGGATGTATAGTCTTGTGGCAGGTCATGTTGATGCAGGTGAAAATTTTACTCAAGCATTGCTTCGAGAAGCAGCTGAGGAATCTGGCCTAAAAATTTTGCCTGAAAGTGCTGAGGTTGGACATATCATGCATCGAAAATCTGATAGTGATGGTTCCGAGAGGGTAGACGTTTTTTTTGTTGTTCGTAATTGGACTGGTGAGGTTTTTAATTGTGAGCCAGACAAATGTGATGAGCTTTCTTGGTTTAGTTTTGAGAATTTACCAGAAAATACGATACCATATATACGGTTTGCACTTGAGGGAATCAAAAAGGGACAAATGTATAGTGAGTTTGGGTGGTAGTAGTTTTCAAATCGATAGTTTATCATAACATTATGTCTATAGAGCACAATGATTCTGAAGATTTTCTAAGTTTTGAAGAAATGTTAGACCATTATCTTCCACCTTCAGAAGGCAAAAAAGCAAAAGGTCGCAGTAGGGTAAACACCCATTTGGAAAAAACATTCAAAGGTCAAGGTTTTGAAAGACATAATGGCGAAAAAGCTCAAGAGATAGCTGGACAAATTTATAAGACGGACGCAAACGATAAAGCTCTAACAGGAAGAACGCCCGCTGATATAGAACAAGAAACGGGAATTCCTGCCGAAGACATGTTCCCTGTAGATAGTAAAATACTATATGTTGGTGACCCTTGGCAGAAAATGGGAATAGAATTAGATGAATCTCATGGGAGTAATTTAACAATAATAGATTATGAGTATGGTGAAGTAGCTTCTTTTGTAAGGGATAATAAAACTTTTAGAGAATTCATATCTGAAAATGGGGTTAGTTTATCGAGTAAACTTTTTTCGATGACAGCTCCTGAGGCATTAAGATCCTATACGGAAGAAAACGCTCAATGGTTAGCAGAGTTCTATGAATTAGTTCAAAAAGCAAATCAGTTATCCCAAATAGCTAAATCTGATGCTGAGTATGCCACTGCTGCTCGAGCATGGGCGGCTGCAAAAGAGCATATTGAAAACAGCAATAAAAAGAAAAAAGAAAGTGATCAACAAAACAATGGGGATGAGTTAAGTGATTTTAAAAAAGATGCTTGGTATGTTTGCGTAAAAGGAGAAAGAGGTTTTACAGATATTCCTGATTGGAATAATATTATTAAGCCAAAAGTAGATGCTTTAGCGCGAAAACTAGCACACCTTCCCAAAGACCAGAGAAAAAAAACAATTGCAAATGAGACTCGAAGCTGGGTTGAATCAATAAGATTACAAAAACACACAGAAAAATCAAATGTCGTAGAAGCAGTTTTCCCCCAGCTACCTTTCAAAAGTGAATCTTTTGATAGACTTGTTGCTTCTTGGTCGATCTCTGCCCATATGTTTGCTCAGTTAGATGAGGAAGGATTCGAAGTACTTTGGGATGAAGTACACAGAGTTCTTAAAGATAATGGAACAGCTTATATTTTTCCCTTGAATTACTACTATAAAGTAGATGAAACATTGATTGCCAGTCTTGAGTATATGAAAACAAAACATCCAGATATGGACTACAGAATAAAAGACAATGATGATGGAGAGGAATATACATTAGTACTCTATAAAAGTGTTTCAAAAATGTGATAACAATCACTTGTTTACAGAAGATATATGTTCCTTTTAGCTGGGATTTAATCCCAGTTTTTTTTATTTGATTGATATTTTGACACACTACGATATAGTCCTATAATACTTGACAAAGAGATTGTTTTTTGGTAGAATTACTTTGTAAATTCTTGCTAAAGAATCTTTGCGATTTTGAAGCGACTTTACAAAAAAATGGTTAGGAATAGTTATAAATAAATAACTGTTCAGCACATTAATAAAATAATATTGACTTGAGAAGCTAATTACTTTTTGGTGCCAGCCTGCATGTTTTTGCATATGTATGAAGATATGCAGGCTGGCTGCCAGAAAAAGGTGACTCATGTTAACCCGATTGTTCAAGCGTTTGTACAAGCCCCTTACCATTCTGGTAGTGTTGGGCTTACTTGTTGGTTGCGTCCCGATGGAAGTTTCTCAGAATTCCAGTCCAGTGGTTGAAACCCATCCGGAACCTGTTGTTCCTGAAAGCTCATCTTCTACCTCTCCCGTGAGCGTGGATCAGAATTTTCCTACGGGGACTAGCACTCCCCGGCCTGATTTTTTGCCTGAAGACTCTGAGTTGATTATCACTCCGGTGCCTGCTCCGGCCGCACCAGGTAGTGAGATCTATCGGAGCTACTCCGGTCCATCTTACGAGGAGATTGTGTATCGCCAACAGACACAGGGGTACGTTGAGTGCCCCGAGGAACAGGTATATCTTACTGAAGAAGGAATAGCGTTTGTCTGTCCTGGTGAAGGAGCAGACATGTCTATGATGGCCGCCGTTTTTGTTCCGGCAGGTGGCATTGCTTTGCTTGATGGTCCTGAACCAGGACCTGCCGACATTGGGTCGGTGCTTTACATTTTCGTTTCTGGAGCGTTGGTTCTGACAACCGGCTATGCTTTGTCGCAGATGCCGCGGGTGCTTATGGCCCGCAACCCCAACCTCCTCCCGGATGTTGTGGTTCCGCCCAGCATTCCGGCACCTCCCCCTCACCTCCAAAACCATGACCGTGGTCCTTACACATCTAAGTTGAAAATGCTTGGGTGGGTTGCGGTTATGACCTCTTGGCTTGCCACTGAAACCGGTGGGCCAAAACCCGACTGGTGTGGTCAGAGAGAGGACGGCGCAATCTTGATCTTTTTTGCCGCTCAACAGATCGTCACTACAACAGGCAGGGTGTATCAAGGCATCGCAGCCATCGTTAACACCGGTGGCGCGCACCTGAGCACCATCCTCACTGGAGTTAAACCTCCTGCCACTCCTGGTGGCCTGCCAGATCCCGGTAATTCGGGAGGAAACGATTTTTCACAGTTTACCCCGATTGATCCGGGTAATTGCCCGCCAATGCCGCGGGTGGTCACTCAATAATTCGTTTCAAGTCTAAGTCAATATTGTTCTCAACAGAAACGGACGCGTTCTAGCCAGCCCGTCCGTTTCAAAACCATAACTCAAATTTTTTTTAAATATTTAAAAATTTTTCTGAAATTTCTTTAGTAATTTTTGTTAAATTATGTATTCCAAATTCAGACAGTAACCTGTCAGCGGGATTTTGTGTTTCTTTTTCTGTACCTAATGCATTTGTTTTAAACAAAGCTTGATATCCTGCAATTTTGATTGATAAATCAGAATCCAGCTCCACAATTACATTTCCTGCTTCATAGTTATCATTTATAAATGTTTCAATTTGTTCCTGTTCTCCTGTTGGAATATCATAAAATCCAGATTCTAGTTCTATTTTAAATCTCCTAATATCAATTGTCCCTTTTATCAATGTTGCGATAAGTTTTTTTTCAGCTGTTGTAAGATCTAGTCCAAAGCTTTCTACTATAGTTTTTTCCCAAGAAAAATTTGCAGAGAAAAAAGCTTCTGATTCAAAGTCAATTGTTCTCGTATAAACAGCTCTGAGTAGTGATGGCAATGTTAATTTAATAGTTTCTCCAGATGAAACTGCATCATCAAGAACAAGAATATTTTTATTTCTTAGTTGCAGTTGTGTAAGTTCCTGAAGTAGTTTTTGAATTGTGGGATCGGAAGTATTTTTAAGCCAAACAATGAATTCCGCAGCTTGTGTTGGGTTATTCAAATCTAGATCGTCTTCGTCAAATTCATCATCTTCTAGCATTTTTGCTTCTGCAAACATAACAGGGAGGACTTTTCCAATAGGTACTCTAAGTATTGTAGTATTTGGAAAACTTTCTGTAATTTTTTTTGTAATACTTAATGATGGTAGTACTGCGGATCTCTCTAAAATGATAACAACTTGTGGGATTTCCCTTTTATCTTGCTTAAATTTTTCTAAAATCAGTGCATTTTTTTCTCGAATTGGTTGCACAACAGATTCTGGCAATTCGGGAATAGGAAATTCTTTAAAATTTTGACCAGTTTCAGGATTCTGAGCACGTTCAGTGGTTTCAATTAGTAGTGGTAAAATCACATTTGTAGTATAAACGATTTTTTATTTTTACGAATCTACGAAACATAATACCCTCTAGCAAAAAGTGCTAAAAGTAGCCCTTGCAGGACAATAAATAAACTACAAATAACCCAAAAAAAAATTATTCCAAGTTTTGTTTTTTCTTGTTTTTCAAACCACAATACTTGTGCCAAGAAAAATGGAAAAATAGGCAATATATATCTTGGAAATCCAGAGAGCGTTCCAGATAAAAGTGGTAGAGCAATCATCACCCAAGCATAGAGTTGGTAACTCAAGCGAATTTTTTGTTTCCAAGCAATAAAAACTCCCCAAACTGCAAAAAGCAATGAGCCAAATTCTAAAAGTGCAACCCAAAATTCGTAAATACCTGGAGAAACAGTAAAGAGAATTTTGATGTATCTATAAACAGTGATAAGTGGAAATACGATAATTCCGGTTTCTCTACTATTGCCTAATGCTCCATGTGCATGCACAAAATATAAAAAATCACCCCATTTTATGTAATTAAAATAGCTATAAATAAATAATAATAGTGGAATAAGTAAAAAATAGAGTAATTTTGTATGTTTTTTTAGTAAAAATGATTGTTTTTTGCCAAAAAGTTGTAATAAAAACAACTTTGTTTTTGTAAAAAATGCACTAACTTCATTTTTAGATTTTATTTCCGAAATATAGTATTCAACTAGTAAAGGGAAGATAATTAAAACTCCAGATAGCCTTGTTATGCTCAAGAACATTCCAGCAAGACAAGCAAAAAACCACTGTTTTTTGCGTGCAAAATATAAAGCTAACACGCTTAAAAGCAAAAATAACCCTTCAGAATAAATTGCTCCAAAGAAAAATGCAGTTGGAAAAATCAGTAAGAAAAATAATGTTTTTTGAGCTATCTTTTTGTTAAAATCCAAAAGTAGCAGTTTTTGCAAAAAATAGAGTGCAAGTAAACAAGCAATTGTACTTACAAAAAGACCAGCCCAAAATGTAGCTGGTCCATAGGGAACTATCGGCCAAATTAGGGAAAGTGGTGCTGCAACAACTCCAACTGCAACAGGAAACAGGGGTAAAAATCGACCTTCGTCTTTGTACCATCTTGAAGCAATAGCAATATAATGAACTCCATCGAAGTTAGACCATGTAGATACGAGTTCGTTTTCAATAATCGGATGTTTTTCTGTGTACTGCCAGAGGGTAGTAAATTGCGAATTCTCTCTAAACGGTAAAAATAAAATTCCTAAGAATACTGGAATAAAGAGTAGTAAACGCCAAGTTATAAACCAAGTAAAAATTTTTTGCATTAATTAACTGTAACATGAAATTTTTTGTTATACTATTTTAGTGCAACAGATTAATCTGACCAATCAGCAAAAAAACCAAAATACTGAGTCAGTTTTAGAGAACGATTTTTCAGAAAAAATTCAAACAGAACTAAACGAAGGAATTTCGAAAAAACAGAAAATTGTTTTTTTGATCAGTCTCTCGTTACTTTGTGCGTTTTTAATTGGAATTTTTATTAGAGTTGTGTATCAAAAAAGAACTGTTGTTTCAGATGAAGCGAGTATTTTAGAAGAATTTGTTTTTTCTAAGTCTCATGAAAGCGCCGACAGATCCGAAGTAGCAGATTCATTTGCTTCTGCTACCCCTTTTCCGTTTCAAGAACTCACTATATCGTATTTAAAAAAGAGGGCATATGAAAGTCAGATTGGTGAGCTCACAAAATATAACTCTCAAAATAATTATGAAAGTTTTCTCACAAGTTATGACTCTGATGGTTTACAGATAAATGGTTTACTAACAATTCCAACGACCCAAAAACCAGAAAATGGGTATCCTGCGATAGTGTTTGTTCACGGATATATTCCACCGACCCTTTATAGAACCGAACAAAACTATGCCAGCTATGTTGATTATTTTGCTCGTCGTGGATTTGTAGTTTTTAAGATTGATTTACGTGGACATGATGAATCAGAAGGAGAGGCAAGTGGAGCATATTATTCTGGAGACTATGTAGTTGATGTATTGAATGCCTATTCAGCACTAGAAAATATGTCAGAGGTTGATTCTTCAAAAATAGGACTTTGGGGACATTCTATGGCAGGGAATGTTGTATTTAGAGCACTTGCAGTTAAACCAAATATTCCAAAAGTGGTAATTTGGGCAGGAGCTGTGTACACCTATGATGATTTTGCAGAGTTTGGGATTGATGACAATAGCTATAGACCACCAGGAGAAAATACAGAACGTCAAAGAAAACGGGATGAGTTGTTTGAACTGTATGGAAGATATAGCTCTGATTCTTGGTTTTGGCAACAAGTGCCTGCAACAAACTATTTAGATGGTGTAGCTGGAGCTGTCCAGGTACATCATGCTGTCGATGACACTGTAGTAGATATCGGGTATAGCAGAAACTTAATGAGTGTTCTGGATAAAACACAAGTGCCTCATGAGCTTTTTGAATATCCAAACGGGGGACATAATTTAACTGGTTCAGCATTTACTCAAGCGATGCAAAGAAGTGTTGATTTTTATTTACAGTAAAGTTACTTGAGTGCTCTAACGAACTGAAATATCCCCATATTTTGCATGGCAGTAAACACTTCTTCATAAACAGAAGCCAAGTATTCATGGTTTTTTGTATAGTTAGTTTTTAAGTTTTGTTTAATTGCTTGCATGAATTTTTCTGGATTTTCACCAGTAAATGGATTTCCATATGGTGGCCGATGAACAGATGCTTCAACTTTATCAAGCATTTCTAGGAAGGCTACAATTTTTAAATCTCGGAGGATATTTGGATCAGTTTTTGATCTGCGAATAAAAAGTGCATTATTTTCTCTTGAATCTGGAAGAACACCTTGAACAAAATGATGTTTGAGTCCAAGAAGCGCACGATTCCTCAGCCGGCCAGTAAGGTTAAGCGAAAACAAAAATTGTTTTCCAAATTGTATGTGGGATTGAGAATAAAAATCTCCAATTGGGCGGGTGTCTGTTGCAAATCCGTGAGAATCTAGAAACTGTTTTTCCGCATCAGTTAAACTAAATGTTTTTCGTATTTGAGTAATTTGTTTTCTTTTTTTACGAATGCCAAGTTTTTGTCCGTTTTGTTCTGATTCAATGAGTTCGGTAATTGCTATTTTTCTTGCAACAATAAGTGCAAGTTCTATTGGGAGAGATCTTACTTTGCCACCTTCTAAAATTTCTTGTAGTTGCTCACTCATTTCTGATATAAGCGTAGTATTACTTTTTTGTGAATTAGTAATTGCTGCTGCAAACTCACGAAATGACTTTTTTTTGCTTCCGCTAATTTGGTAAATAATTTGTCTCACTCTTTGTGTGATTACCGTTGATCCATAAAATTGTTCACTACTTTTTGAGAATAGTTCTTTTATACCAACTTCTTTTATTTTTTCTCCATGTTTATTTTCTAAAATTACATTGTTGTAAATCCTTGCAGCAACTGCAGAAGGTTTTTTTTCTGAATATTTTTCTGGACCGGCTTTTCCAATATCACTAATGATAATCATAAATAGCAATTCTTGCATGAATTGTGTGTATTCGGGACCAGATTCTGGGACATTAAAGAAGAGAAGTATTTCTCGCCGTAATTCACAGACAGCTCGAACCATATTTAGTTCGTACTGCCAATGATTATTTTCATTTTTGTTATTAAGAATACTTGGTTGGTGTAAAGCTTCTATTTGTTGGAAGATTTCTTTTGGGAGCGTGAGCGCCCAATCTGCAAACTCTGTTCCTAATAGTTTCTCTAATTCTTGAGAAAAGCTAGTTTGTAAATGTGGCAGGGTCTCTTTTTCTTTTAAAGAAAACGGGAGAGCCTTTTCAACTAAAGACTCAATCTTACTTTGCATATTTCTTGGCGGAGGCACTGGGATTTGAACCCAGGAACCAGAAATCTGGTACAGGTTAGCAACCTGTTGCAATTGGCCACTATGCGATGCCTCCACTGTTAATTTTCTTCAGACTTGAATTATAACATTTTCGTTGTGTATTAGAATATGCTAAACTTGAGTGAGTAGTTATATAAAAAAGGATCGGTATATGGAATATTTACAAATTAATTATATGGCAGTTTTTGTTTGTGCTGTACTTTCTATGGTTCTAGGTGCGGTTTGGTATGGTCCGCTTTTTGGTAAAAAGTGGATGGAAATTCTTGGAACAGATCCAAAAGATACAAAAGCAATTAAAAAAATGCAGAAGGAAGCTGGTCCAATGTACATGGTTCAGTTTTTGATTACTTTGTTCCAGGTATATGTTTTTGCATATTATGTTAAGGGCTGGAGTGATGTTTCTGGTATAACCAATGCATTTTGGGTTTGGATTGCATTTATTGTTCCTACACTTGCCGGTTCAGCAATGTGGACAAATGAAAAATCAGAAAATAAAAGAGCACGATTTCTTATTCAAGCTGGATACCAACTTGTATTATTCACGATGTTTGGCTTCGTTTTAGGTGCTTGGTAGTCTATTTGCTCAAATAATTTTGGTTGTTTTTTCTTCATAAACGATTTTATATTTGTGAGATAATTCTGTTATATGTCTACAGATCATTTGCAACAAAAACAAAGAATGCGTCCTGGTGTAAAAGCACTGATTGTGCACGAGCGGAAGATCCTCATGATTCATGAAAATGTTATGAGAGAAGGTAATCCAGTTGAAATAATTGATTTTCCTGGAGGAGGAATTGAGTTTGGTGAAGATTTACTTTCTGCACTTAAAAGAGAAGTGCAAGAAGAAGTTGGTTTAGAAATTGAAGTCGGAAAAGTTGTAGGAGCATGGGATTTTGTTCTGGGAGAAAAGGAGCACGATTCTCCAGAAAAAAGTGGAGTCCATATAGTTTGTATTGGATATCAATGTAGCGTAGTGGGCGATCCAGCACTTGATGTCTCTCACAACCCAGCTCAAGAAGATATTTATGCAGCGAGGTGGTATTCAAGAGAAGAAATTTTAGAGAAGCAAGACAGTTTCTTAGGACATCCTGGAATGGTAAAGGCTGTTGAAAACCTGGATATTGAGTAAATCTTCTCAGGTTTTTATTGGATTTTTTGTTATAATAAATTTCTTACCAGAACTTTTTGGAGGTGTCGCATAGTGGTCAATTGCACACGCCTGGAAAGCGTGATCCTTATTGGATTCAAGGGTTCGAATCCCTTCACCTCCGCAAACACCCCTTGGTTGCTCCAAGACCCACCTACTATGCTCAAATAGATTGATGTATCTTACTTAATTTTCCACAAAAGGCATGGGGGTCGCAAAAGAGGCCTGTAAGCTAGAAAATCGCCTAAAAACGCTTGGAAGGAAAAGTCGTTGGTTCTAAGCTTTTTTGTTCCTTGTTATACTGAAGGAATGCGTAATCTTTCAAATAATTCTATTGCTTTGGCAGGTGAGTTTGCTGTTTTATCTCAACTTACTCTGTATGGTTATGATGCCAACATGACATTGGGTAATACTAAAAGCGTTGATATCTTGGTGGCTGACCCCGAAACAGGAAGAATGTTTAAAATTGAGGTTAAAACTCACTATAGAGACAACGCATATAAATCAAGAATGTTTGGCAATACATTTGACTGAATGATGTCTGAGAAGCATGAAACTATTGTTGATCCCAATCTATTTTATATTTTCGTAAATATCTCTTCTGAACAAGTATTTAGATTTTTTGTTGTACCAAGCAATATTGTGGCTAACTACGTTAGAGAACAACATCAATATTGGTTGTCTACAAAGACTGAGGAAAGCGACACAAATTTGAGAAGATTTAGAATAGGCTTGGAAAATGATGGCTATCCAATTGACACCCCGTTGGCTGTAGACTACGAATCGAAATGGGATTTTGAACCAGTTCTTTAATTTTTTTAGAGTAACTCAATTTTTCTATCTTTCAATTCAAATTTTGACTTCACCCCACCCAATATTTTCAATCTCTCCTCGGGAGTTCCGTACTGAAGTACATGGAGCAAATATTCTCTAATGATTTCTGTTTGCGAGCTAGATACTTCATCAGTATTTTCAGCTCCAGTATTATGCTGTGTTAGTTCAAACCTTGGCGTGAATTTATCTATCACCGTAGCTTTTAGATGCTGAAGTCGCTTAACTTCAGTTTCAAACTCAGCTATCAAATATTTTGTGTTGAGCTTGATTGCAGGTAGATGACCAATCAGCTGTTTAATCAACTCTTCTTCTGTAATGTATGGCTCTTTGCAGTCATATTTTTTGATACGATTACAATGATAGTAAATGTGAGTATTCACTTGGTTTGCTTTTGTTCTTCGATACTTAATTTCAGCTGTCACGCTTCCACCGCATGATCCGCATTTACAAATCTTTTTGAATGGGAAAAGTTGTTTATTCCATTGCTTGGGAGCAACTTGTAGTTGGATCTGTACCTTCTCGAATAGAGTCTTACTGATCAGAGGTTTATGCGTTCCTTTGTACCACTTATCGCCGTATTGAAATTCACCATAATAAAATGAATTTTGCAGAGCTACATAGACTTTACTCAGAGGCATCCGACAGCCACTTTTGGTTCGAAAATCGATGTCATCGAGCCACTTTTTAACCATTCTGCCTGAGTATCCTTGGTACGCAACTTTTTCAAAGATTTCTTTAATAATGGGTGCTCGCTGTGTATCTTGTTCAACTGTTGAGATGCGGTTAGCTTTCAACACATTGGTGTAACCAATTGGAGCAAGTCCTGGTCTGATGCCAAACTCACATTTATTTCTTAAACCTCGTTTTACATTCACGCCTCGATTATCATTCTCAAGCTTTGCCTGACTACATAAAATCATGAGGAGGAATTTTTCGTTAGGATTGTTGGTGAATGATTGCGAATAGGTTTTTATTTGGATGAGCTTTCCCTGATCCATTAAATCAACTATTCTTCCTAGATCTCCAGCATTACGACTGAGACGGTCGGGTGCCCAAGTTAAAATAGCGTTGAACTTTCCTTCATATAGTTTACTGAGTAGAATGTTGAACTCAGGTCGCTGACCAGACTCTTTGGCGGAATGACTTTCAGTAATTGTTTCAACCACATTTACTTTTTCCCGCTTGGCAATCTTGAGCATCTCACTAATTTGTCCATCAATACTCATTGCTTGGCGCTCATCCGACTCACTCGATTTTCTGGCATATAGGCAGTAGCGAATATCAGTCATGGTTTTCTCCTTTCTCGTTCAAAAATTGATTCAGTCTTCGTACCGCCCAAGTAAGTTCATCAATGTACTTGTCTTGCCCAGTTTTTTCATAAAATTTGATGGCAAATATGCATTGGTCCAAAATCTTGATTGCTTTTTGAAGTTTATGATCTGGTATTATGTCTTTCATCAAGGACACAAGGTACCGCGATTCTTGGGTAAGTCTAGCTGTGGAATCGAGGTTTTTTGGCATCATTTGCTAACCTCATTTTTGAGTCGTCTACTGTGTTGGAAAAACTTATCGATGAGCCGTTTGTCGCCAGTTACGAGATAGCGATAGAAATAGTACTCACACCGTTTAATGAGTTTTAGCAATGTAGTCTTGTCCATACAGCGACAAGGTACCGCGAAAGGATGGAAAGTCTAGGCTAGAAAGTTACTCCTGATTAACTACAACTGTTGGTGCTTGAAAGCGGATTTTCATTTTATCTATCACGTGGTCTCCGACAGGATCTCCCATTACTAAACAAGGTATTGTCTTCACACCTAGTCCCTTATAAAGGGTAAAACTCATATAGTCATCACTCATAATGAAAACATCACCATCCTGATATACATGAATTGAAATAGGCTTGCCCTCAGTATATTTTTCTAAGAAATGTTTTCTAAAACTATCTTCAATTTCAACATCAGCATCACTAAACGGCTTAATGCCATCAATTTTTATCACTGCCCAATAATAAGGAATTTTATCTTGAGCAACTTGCTTATATAACTCAATGAATTTTTCATCTTTTTTAAATGGAAATTTTGGTTCAACTTCATCTAAGTCCACTGTATCGATAATTGATGTAATTGGTGAATCTTTCGCCTGCATATCTCCCAAAACAAAGTGTCTCATATGCTTCGGCATAGCATAGTAAGCTTTTCTTAACTTTATTTTGTTTTCAGTACTTTTATCGTCTAGGTATTTTTCATATGCATTTCTGCACAATTCTAAAGAAGTCGGCTGATCATTTAAATCAGAGATGGTGTCTTGAATTTCTTTGAGGAATTCCTGATTTGATATGTAGTTATTTGCTTCACTGACTTTAAGTGAGCTTAACATGTGGATATCAACACTTGCTCCATTGGGAATACTTAAGGTTATCCAACCACTATCAAGTTTTTCTTTTAATTCATCAAGATCAATCAACCCCCAGCAATCAACCATTCCATCGGCATAAATTTTTAACTCAGCGAGGTAATAGCTTAAGTTTTTGATGAAAACAAAACGACTTTCTCCATAAATAATCTCACCATCCTCAGTTCTATAGATACCATGCGAGTCACCATGTTTCACAACTTTACTCATATGCTATTCCTCATCTTCAACCAACTGGGTATCATCTTTAGAAATAGTTCCGAAACCGCCCATTAGGTGAAAAGTTACTAAACCATTTTCAAATGCACTAATCAGATGATCTGGGCTTTTTTTAATTCTTTCCTTCAAGAATTTAATATTTGGGTTTTCCATAAACATTGACACAAATACAAAAACTAATCCAACAAACATTCGTACAAGGTCAATTGAAAATAAGCCAGTTAGTAAAACAAATATTCCAAATATAAGCGTATAAGTTTTGAGACCAGATTTTTTCTTGAGTTCTTTGTCAGTAAATACCAACTTCAAATCATCATTACTAATCTTTTTCTTATAAATCGGAAAGGCTTTGTTTTTATTTAGTTTTTCTCTTAGATCAGATAATAAAAGTTGTTTTCTTGTCATTTTTCAACTCCATAATACGAAAGGCAAGTGAAGAAGCGATATCTATAAACATCCTTCTCTCGTTCCAGTTGATAGTTAGACTTGTCTTGAAGGTTGTGAGCACACTGGTTTCTCGCAAACGCAGGGAGTAAATAATGAAATGTGATAGCAATACCAGCTAATAGCAGAAACACCCTAATCATTATTTTATTCATATGCTCATTATAGACTAGAACTTTCGATTGTTCTAAGTTTCACAATATGTTCAAACAATAAAATTAGCTTGTCTATACTCACTTCCTTTAAATCCCACTTTGCCACAATGCCATAACCTGTACCAGTTGGTAGGTGTTTAGTTTCAATCCCGAGCACCTCTTGAATAGAAGTAGTTACTTGCTCCAATCTCTCTGGGTTATTACACCAGAAGTCTAGTGTTTTGCCAGCAATGCCACCATTTACTCCGATCGTTACAGTTAGTGCATTTTTCTCTTGGTCAGAGTAGGTGAAGTAGAAGTTGATGTTTTTAGGAGTTTTACGACTCGATAATCCCTGAATGGATATGCCCCCTGCGGAAATGTCAGCACTTAGTTGCATGATACTTTGCACAACTGGCTGCACTGGCTGTTCAAAGGCTTGGATAAATTCTTCGTCAGAGATAACCGTTGAACTCACTCGCTTGCTACCCACATCTTTTTTGACTTGAGCACCGTAAATCTTCGGGATGAGAATTTCAAAACTATCATGTTGGTAATACTCCAACTCCACGCCATAGATATCGAACTTGCTGTTTTGGTTCATGTAGACGATTAGATCTTTAAGCCTGTCTTCCATGCTGTCCATCAGCACTACGAACTTGAAGTTGCCTTCATCTAGGTTAAGCTTCATTTGCTCTAGTACAGTCTGTAATCGCTCATCATCAATGCCAAAGAAGGTTTTAATCTTTTCAGTCGCTGACATACCAAATTTCTTTTGCACATGACCGTTGAGCTGGAGAAGGAAGTCATCAAAGTCGTTAAGGCTTTTCCAGAGTGAAGCACCATAATCCAAAACCTGAGCAACTACTGTTCGTTTGTCGGGATTCTTATAGAGCTTGGTTTCTATCAAATAGAGCTGACCATCGCCATCAATACCTACAGCATCGATGGGTCCACTAGTTGTGCCAAACTCCCGAGCCAGAATCAGCAAGCGAATATCGTCTTTAATGTCATACAAAGGAATGCTTTCTGGATTATCGTAGATGTAAGCTTGTAGTTTATTCTCCAAACCGAAGCTGATTTTGTCTAATTTAGTGGCGTTTCTCCCATTTTGGGACACAATTATTGGCATATATCCTGACTAATGATAAGCCAGAGTTAGCATAAAAGCAAGCTCAATACCAGGCTAAATTGCTAACTGTCAATAAGTGGAGTGAAACACCTTTTCACTAAACAATTAGGGCATGAGAAAAAATGCCAAATTGCCCAAAGTGCTTGGCAAAAAAGTCCAGAAAGCTCGTAAAGAAACTGGTTTGTCACAGGAAACAGTTGCTTTTAAGGTTGGTGTCAGTCGTGCCTACATGGGTTACATAGAGCAAGGACGTAACGTCCCCTCGCTGGAAGTACTCCAGAAAATCGCTAAGGTACTGAAGGTGAAGCTTAGTGACCTCGTTTAGTACCCCAAACACCCTTATCAATTCCTAGTCTTCTGAGCCAATTACTGTTGTACACCTCTAAACTGCGTGGCTTTCGCCAATCTTGCACTGATGCTCTAATGCGAATGCCTTCGCTACTTAATGATGAAGGGAACTCGCCGGTTTTGGCGTAGTGCATCACCTGCAAAATTAAGAGCGTCATGGCATCCACCAAGTCATCGTGTGGTTCTGAACCAAAGTTCACCATTTGGTCTACAAGGTCTGTGCACCTATCCTTGGGAAAGTGAATTTGACCTTTACGGATCCAAAATGCCACTGCCGCCAACCGCTCTAACTTGCTTAATTTGCCGATATCCACCTTGTGAGCATCAATTCCTTCGTGGAGCAGTTGCTCAGTTAAAGATGATTGGTAACTGCCACCTTCAATAAAGAGGTGGGTGTCTGGGTAGACGTTCTTAAAATCCATCAAAAAGTCGACCGTTTCTCGAAAGTTTAGCCTGCGATTAGTTGGGTTAGGATCAATGAACAGGTGAAAAACACCATTATTCCTATACACGCTTCCTGGCACGATGGCGGTCAGATCAGCTCGATCATTCTTGCTAATCGCTAAGTCAACTCCAGCGGCATTAAATTGGAAGTAAGGCTCCCAGCCTCTGGGTATTTGGTCATACCAAGCAATGTCGTTGTAGGTGACCAACTGGTCTTCATCACCGACAGCTTTGAGCATGTACTCCAGCATCCAAGCACGATGATCACTTAACCGCTCTTTGAGTTGTTCTAGGCTTTCTTCTGTAGGAAACATTTGAGGCCATGCTGGTACACCATCTTCGCTCATGATTGGCACGAACAACTCCCGACCATGAATTTTCCCCGCTCTAATCTTCTCACGCAGAGTAGCCAGCAGTGAGTTGGGATGTAGGTAGTTACCCAGTAAAACCATCTTGGTTTTCTTTAGATCACCAATTGGGGCAATTTCACTACTGTAGAGTTCTTGAATGCGTTTGCGACCTTCTTTGGTTTTAACTGATGACGAGTCTTCAATATCATCCGCAAAAATGAGGTCAGGTCGATGTTGTTTGTACCGTAATCCACGAATATTTTGATCAATTGAAACTGCAGTAATTTTGGCTTGGTACTTAGAAAACTCTAATGATGTAGAGTTCCATTCATTGGTGCTCTCTTTAAATGGGCCTAAATCAGACCGCAAGAGTTGATTGCTTTCCAACTCATCCTTAATGGTAGCCATTTGATCCTTAACTTGGGAAACAGTACCACACACTATTAAAATGTGTTTTTTCTCTTGGCATCCCATGATTGCCCACAAAGATGAAATAGTAGTACAGAGGGTCGACTTGCCCGATCCACGAAAGGTGATAACAACTGCAAACTGACACTCCTTGTCTTCCATGATTTGGATCATGTCGTATTGGAACTGGGCAAAGTCGGTACCAAAGTAGTGAGGAAAGTAGACTGATGAAAAAAACAGCAAGCTCTCCTTCGTTACTGACACCCGCAGTGGTCGCTCTGTTATTACTTTATTCAGAAGGTCATCATTGATTATTGGTATCACTGTGACCTCCTTTCATAATGAGTGATGCGTGTTCGAGAGCTTTTTTAATGAGCTCCTCCTGCTCGGTCGTTAATGTTTCTTTATCGACTTTTGTAGTAACCTCTAACTTATTACTGTAGGCAGAGTGTCTGTGGTTCAACCAGTAAAAAATGCTACTGATGTTTCCATTTTTAATGGCTGACAGTAACTGCGATTCAGTGAGATCATTAATCAGTTCCACTCCCTCCGCCAACGCTATATCTGCTTGTTTGGCAAATTCTGAGTCTTCCTCCCTCCAGCGATAATAGGTTGAACGGGAAATATTCAGTTTTTCGCAACACACCTGCACGATCGGTGTCTTTTGGAGTTGTTCTAGCATGAGCTTACGATTAATAGCCGTGCGATCTTGCAGGTCTTTATTCATGAGAGTCCTTTCTAACGGTCGCTTTTTGACCAGTTAAACGCTCCCAGCGGTCAACTGCAACTTGGCAGTATTCGGGCATGAGCTCGATGCCGATGCATTTTCGAAGTGTCTGCTGACTGGCTAACAAGGTTGTGCCGCTGCCCAAGAATGGGTCATAGATTGTGTCTCCCACCTCGGTACTATTAAGTATTAACCGTCGAATCAATGTCACTGGCTTCTGTGTACTATGCCACTTACTTTTTTGTGGTTTTGGAGCAAACAACACTGACTTGTCTTTAGCTTTATGAAATTTATGTGTGCCGTACCAGCCGTAAATACAGAGCTCATGGGTAGGCAAATAGTCTAGTCTGCCAATGACTGGTTGTGATTTGACCCAGATAAGCATCTGTGACACCTTAAACCCAGACTGCAACATGCCCTGTCGCAGTGCAAAGACCATACGGTCGGAGTTCCAGATATAAGCCGAGTTTTTCCTCGCTAAAAATGGTTCAACTGCTTCGAGCCAGTCTCTGGTAAATTTGGCATAATCTTCATCAGACTGCAGGTGGTCATTAACAAGTGGTTTATGCTTGGTGGGGTTAAGTGATGAATCAGCAATTGCGATCCCATATGGAGGGTCAACTTGAAGGGATGCAATAGTAGCATCACCAATTACTTTTTTAACAAACTCCTTGTCTGTACTATTTCCACAAGCGAGGACGTGCTCGCCGAGCTGTAAAATCATGCCTGGTTTTATTTGCATAAGATTGGTTCCTTTCCGGTTAATTGTGTATAACGGTCGATAATGACATCGCAGAAGACTGGATCGAGCTCGCAAAGGTAGGCTTTACGTCTCAGTTGTTCGCAAGCTACAAGTAGCGAGCCACTCCCACCGAAAGTGTCGAGTACAAGGTCTCCTGGCTTCGTGCACCGCCTCAGTGCTTTTTCATGCAGTGATGGAACTTTTTCCGTAGGATGGACATAATCCTGCCCAGCCTTACGTTTGACCAACCAAATTTCCATTAGGTCTAAAATGTCATCATGTAACCTGTTGCCAGTGCCCACTTCTTTGTTTAGAATCTCATTGAGGTTAAGCAGTTTTGGGTTGCGATAAGGTTTACCACGAACACCGTAGATAACCGGTTCATAACATTTGTTAAACGAATTTCCACTCGTGGGTGAAAAATTATTCTTAATCCATAGGCACACCCGCTCATGCTTGACACCCAGTTCCATATAGAGTGTTTGCAGTAACCATATCCAGTTTTGATCCATGTAGTAGAAGTAATGAGCGTCTGGCTTGCTCACTGCAATGGCATTACTGATTGCATCATGAAGAAATTGGCGATACTCTTTAGGTGACTTGGAATCGTTTGTTTTGGTCGCTCCATACTTGCCCTTAGTGCTAACACCTTTGGCATAGTCCAGGCTAATGTTAAAGGGACTATCCGTATAGGTCATGTCGATTCGCTCGTTACCCACCAGTCGCTGAATGTCAGATAATGAAGTGGCGTCGCCACAAAGCAAACGATGCGGGCCGAGCTGATATAGATCACCTAGTTTAGTTCTAGGTTCAGCGTGTTGGATGACTGCCTGTTCGACATCAAAATCATCATCTTGGATCTCGAGAGCATCGTCCCAGATTGCTGACAGGTCAGAGTCATCAAAGCCTGTCTCCAA
This sequence comes from uncultured Pseudomonadales bacterium, assembly GCA_964620965.1. GTDB lineage: Bacteria > Patescibacteriota > Microgenomatia > UBA1400 > PJMF01 > VFLK01. The sequence goes on along the minus strand of CAZUHV010000001.1, from coordinate 367,348 downwards.
AAGTACATCGAGCTCAAAATTGCGAAGCAGGTTTAGATCAAATTCGCCAATATTACGGTTCATGCGAAGGTTCAACTTCATCTCAGCTTCAAGGGGTAGATTGACGCTGACTGTTGGAACCACTGCATAGCCTAGCTTCTTCAAAATTTTTAGCCGTTGGTGACCAGAGACTAGCGTGTATTCACGACCGGGAAACATATTTAATATCAGAGGCTCAGTACAGCCATAAATCTCTAAGCTTTTAGTCAAATCCGCTTCTGCTTTCTGTGACAAAAAGCGAGGATTATATGAGGCTTCTTTAATTCTCTCGATCGGCACTTCAGTGATTTGAAGCTCCTTTACCTTGTACGATTGCTGTATGCTTTTGGGCATATCGCTCCTTTCATTTGCGGAAAAATTGATAAAAAAAAGACGCATCCCTGAATACAATTCAGTTGCCTAGAAAAGACAACGAAACAATATTCAAAAATGCGTCATTTAACGTGTCCGCACACGACTCTTGCGAGTAAGTTTACTTTAAATCATCCCAAACGAAAATGCAATAGGAAAAATGACAAATTAGATTGATATTTCAATGTATATAGACGCATATACGTGCATATAAACGCACATACGTTGACATAGAAGCATATACTGTTACTTCCATTGATATTGATAACCCGAACTTAGCAGTTTCAAGCTATAATAATGGTTACTTTTGAGGATTAAGATTTGGAAAATGTACATGGCAAAAATATCACTATCACAACTTGAACAATACCTCTCCAAAGCAGCTTGGATTCTTAAAGGTCCAGTGGATGCAGCCGATTTCAAAGCTTACATTTTTCCATTACTTTTTTTTAAGCGAATTTCAGATGTTTATGATGAAGAATATACAATTGCATTAGAAGAATCTGGTGGTGATGAAGAGTATGCAAATCTTCCTGAGTTTCATCGTTTTACTATACCTGATGAATGTCACTGGCAAGATATTAGAGAAACCACCAGTAATGTTGGACAAAAACTCCAATATGCTTTTAGAGAAATTGAGAAAGCAAATCAAAAACATTTGTATGGCATCTTTGGTGATACTCAGTGGACCAATAAGGATAGATTGTCAGATGAGTTGCTGATTAACTTAATCGAACACTTTTCTCAATACAACCTTTCGAATTCAAATGTTCAGCCAGATTTGTTAGGTCAATCATATGAGTATTTAATCAAACACTTTGCTGATCTTACAAATAAAAAAGCTGGAGAATTTTATACTCCACGTACAGTAGTTCATCTAATGTCAAACATTTTAGATCCACAAGAGGGTGACCGCATTTATGATCCTGCTTGTGGCACTGGTGGTATGTTGCTGGAAGCAGTCGCTCATGTAGATCGAAATAAGAAAGATGCAAGAACACTCAAGCTCTATGGTCAGGAAAAAAACCTAACTACCTCAACCATTGCTCGTATGAATATGTTCTTACATGGGATTGAAGACTTCTCAATTGTGCGTGGAGACACTCTTAGAAACCCAGCATTCTTTGATGGAGATAAATTAGCTGTTTTTAACTGTGTTGTTGCTAACCCGCCTTTCTCCCTTTCAAAATGGGGCTCAAAAAGCTGGGAAACTGATCCTTATGGTAGAAACATGTATGGAGTTCCAACGGATTCAAATGGAGATTTTGCTTGGATTCAACACATGATCGCTTCGATGGATCCAATCACTGGCAGAATGGCAGTGGTATTGCCTCATGGAGTTCTTTTTAGAAAAGGAAATGAAGGTAAAATTAGAAAATCACTCTTAATAGATGACCTATTAGAAGCCGTAATTGGTCTTGGTGACAATATTTTTTACGGAGCTTCATTGGCCGCTTGTATTCTAGTTTTTAGAAAACAAAAATCATTAGACAAGAAGAATAAAGTTCTTTTCATAGATGCTAATGATCAAGTAAAAGTTGGAAGAGCACAAAATTATTTAGAAAATAAACATATAGATCAAATCTTTAATTGGTACTCATCATTTAACAATGTAGAAAACTACGTTCATGTAGCAAGTTTGGATCAGATTAAAGAAAATGATTTCAACTTAAATATTCCACTGTATGTAGAAAAAGAGATTGAAGATAATCTACCTACACTTGAAGAAGCCAAGAAAGCTGTTCAAGCTGCAGCAGATGATGTCTGGGAAGCTGAAGAAAAGTTTAAAGAAGAATTAAAAAAGTTTAAGTTACTATGATGACACAAAAACTGTTAGAAAATTATTTATGGGGAGCGGCAACACTACTACGCGGTGTTATTGATGCTGGTGATTACAAGCAATATATTTTTCCGTTGATTTTCTTTAAAAGGATTTGTGATGTTTATGATGAAGAATATGAGAAAGCACTTCGAGATTCAGATGGTGATCTAGAGTATGCTGCTTTTGCTGAAAATCATCGATTTGTTGTCCCCAAAGGTTTTCATTGGAACGATATCCGAGAGGTTACATCGAATGTTGGAATGGCTTTGCAAAAAGCCATGCAGGAAATTGAAAAAGCTAATCCCGATGTACTGTATGGCATATTTGGTGATGCTCAATGGACTAATAAACAACGACTTTCTGATGAGATTCTTATCAATCTAATTGAACATTTCTCTAGTGAGAAACTCACTATTACTAATGTCCCTGACGACAAGCTCGGAGATGCTTATGAATTTCTAATAAAAAAGTTTGCAGATGACAGCGGACATACTGCAGCTGAGTTCTATACAAATCGAACTGTGGTGCATTTGATGACTCGACTCATGGATCCCAAACCAGGAGAAAGTGTCTATGACCCAACTTGTGGATCTGGAGGATTGTTGCTCAACTGTGCACTTGAATTAAAAAAACAGGGCAAGGAATATAGAACTCTTAAGCTCTATGGACAAGAGATTAACTTAATGACCTCCTCCATCGCTCGAATGAATATGTTTCTTCATGGCATTGAGGATTTCTCGATTAAACGTGGAGATACTCTCAAAGAGCCTTTGTTTCTAGAGAATGATCGACTCAAAAAATTCAACGTTATCTTAGCTAATCCTCCATACTCTATAAAACGCTGGGATCGCAAAATGTTTGAGAATGATCCTTACGGAAGAAACATGCTAGGTACTCCACCCCAAGGTTGTGCTGACTATGCATTTCAACAGCATATTATTCAAAGCTTAGATAAAGGAAATGGCAGATCAGTTGTTCTTTGGCCACATGGAGTGCTGTTTAGAGACCAAGAAAAAGAAATGAGACAAAAACTTATTGAAATGGATCTTGTTGAGGCTGTTATTGGTCTGGGTCCAAACCTTTTTTATAACTCGCCAATGGAATCATGCTTACTCATTTGTAGAACAAACAAGCGAACAGAACAAAGAAATAAAATTCTGTTTATCAATGCTGTAAATGAAGTTAAAGCTGAAACTGGAACTAGCTATCTAAAAGATGAACATATTGAAAAAATTAGTAATGCATACCATTACTATAAGGACGTTGAAGAATTTGCAAAGCTTATTGATAAAGCTGAAATTATAAAAAATAACTCGAATCTAAATATCTCTTTCTACATTTCAAATGTTTCTAATTACAGAGTCAAAAAATCTGATTTAGACATAAATAAATTAATATCGGAATGGGAAGAGTCTTCAAAATCACTAAGGGATAGTATTGAAGAAATACTAAACAATTAATATGTTTGATTTAAATAAAAATAACTGGCCAGAATTCCAATTTTCAGAAATAGCCGAGCAAATTTCTGAACGAATTGATCCAGCAGAATCAGATGCTGAAGTCTATGTCGGCTTAGAACATATTGAGCCGAATTCTATTCACATCAAAGAATATGGTAAGCCAAGTGATGTAAAAGGTACAAAACTGAAAGTTTATAAAGGCGATATTATTTTTGGTAAACGAAGGGCTTATCAAAGAAAAGCTGCTATTGCGAACTTTGATGGTATTTGTTCTGCACATGCTATGGTTTTAAGAGCTAAACCAAAGATAATGATTCCAGAACTGTTTCCTTTCTTTTTGCACTCAGATGCTTTCATGAACAGGGCTATAGATATATCTGAAGGTTCTCTATCTCCAACAATTAAATGGAAAATATTAGCTAAACAAAAGTTTACTATTCCGCCATTAGATGATCAAAGAAAACTTGCGGATTTGCTTTGGGCTGGAAATAGAACTAGCAGAAACTACTTAAATTTAATCAACAAATTAAAGAAAAAGTTTAATACAGATCTTAATGGCTTAATACCCAAACCAAAAGAATACGAAAAAATAAATAATAGGATTAAAGTGCATAAAGGTTTGACATATAAATCTTCAGATTATTCAGAAAAAAATAATGGTATTCCCATGGTTAACTTAAAATGTTTTGAAAGATATGGTGGTTTTAATAGTAAGGGTATTAAGTATTTCAAAGGTAATTTTCAAAAAAAACATACGTTGAAAGAAGATGATCTTATAATTGCTTTAACTGATATTACTAGAGATGCAGCAGTTGTTGGTTATCCTGTTTTTGCACCAAATTTGGGAAAAGATGTTGTTTTCACAATGGATACCGCAAAATTGGAGATAAAAGATAATGAAATTAGTCCCAAATTTTTGTATTACCTTCTTAGAACTCATTGGGCGCACTGGCACATGTATGCATATTCAAGTGGAACAACAGTACTTCATTTAGATTTGATTTCGATTCCAAAATTGAACTTTCCTAAAATTGACCTATCAGAGCAAAAACTTATAGTTAGCAAATTAGAAAAAACTGAGTCATTAATTAATTATGCATATAGTTTAAAGAATAAATGTAACATGGTAATTAAGTGTTTAATTAGTGATATCTTTTAATAATTATGAATAAAAAATCCGCATTAACTCAATCTGACTGGAAGAAACTATTTAGTGATTTCAAAAAAGTAAGTTCAACAATAGATCAAGTTGAGTGGTCAATACTTAATGCTCTAAATAGCGGTAGTGAGTTTGAGTTTAATGTTCCATATGATATTGAACAAAAAGGAAAAGGATTTAAATCTGGAAAAATTCAACTAATAAGAAATACAAGAGAATCAAAAATCTTTGTTAGTTCATTTCATGTAGACCGCGGTGATGGTAGTAATAAATTGGCAAATGTCACTATCTACAAATTTGAACGTAAGCGTGAAGGAGAAAGTAATGAATTAACGTGGAATTTTGTTAATAAAATTTCCGTTGATAATTCTTCTAAATATGGTTATCCATTAAATAAATTACATAATTATATTAGACGTCAATTGAGTCTTGATGGGCATAAGCTTGACTCTCACTACGCAAAAGTATTGGAGGCAAAATCAGAGTCAGACCTAGTTAAACAATCTGATGTAATAGAGAAAGTTCAAAATCTCACTGATGTTGAAAAACTTGATGAAATTTTGAATGCTCTTATTGAAAATAAGACAATAGTAAAAGAGAGTTCTTTTTTTGAAGATAAAATTCAAGAATTACTAAAAAATAGTAAGGTCGTTACATCAGAGGATGTTGTTGCTGTCGGGTATAGAAAAAATCAGCTTGAAGTATTTAACAAACTATTAAATGAAGATGATTATTTAGAAAAGTATAAAAATAAACATAATATTAAAAAACCAGGACAAGAATCTGCTTGGCAATTTTTCTTTGAAAAAAATCCTTGGATATGGGGTTATGGATTAAATTATGTTTGGAGTGGTCCATTTGATGAAAATCCAATCGAGAAAGTGGTATCTGGCCACACATTCTTTCAAAGTGGAAAAAAAGCGGATGGAGTTCTTTCTACAATTAGTCAGATAAAAAGCTTTGTTATTGTAGAGATAAAGTTACCTGAGCATGAACTTCTTGAACCTGCTTCAGATCCATATAGAAAAGAGTGTTGGAAAATCTCTGGTGAGGTAACTGGAGGGATAGCTCAATGTCAAAAAACAAAGCATAAATTCGTATCTGAAGTAAAAAATAAAGTTGACCTGATAGATGATAATGGAGATCCAACTGGTGAAACGATATATGCTGTTCGACCAAAATCATTTTTAATAGTTGGAAACTTACGACAGTTCAAAACTGAGTATGGAATTAACGATGAAAAATTTTCTAGCTTTGAACTCTTTAGAAACTCAAATGTTGATCCAGAAATTATTACTTATGATGAATTATTTGAAAGGGCAAAGTACATTGTAAATAGTCAGTCTACAGAAGATGTAAAATAAGCATATGTCATTCAACGAATTAAACACCATCGAACCATATATCATAAAGAAACTTACTGGTTATTCATTGCCACCAGAAGGCAATGCTTTCACGTTGGGTGAGGAACAGCAAATTTATGGTGATTATCAATGGAAATATGTTCATCCCAAACTGCTCAGGCGAAGTGAAACCGATATTTTAGTAGAAGATGAGTTAATCGAAGCTCTTAAGAGACTTAATCCTGAAATTAATGAAAATCCGTCAAGAGCCGATGAGGTTTTATATAAACTCAGAGCTGTTTTATTGTCAGTTGATTCTGTTGGTTTGGTCAGAGCAAACGAAGAATTTTCTAAATGGCTTTCTGGTGACAAAACCATGCCGTTTGGAGAAAATAACCAGCATGTTCCGGTAAGATTAATTGATTTTGACAATGTCGATAACAACTCATACATTGTCACCAACCAATACACAGTTCTAGGAAAAACAGAAAAAAGACCCGACTTAACATTTTTGATTAATGGTATTCCTATTGTAATTGGTGAATTAAAGACTCCAGTTCGTCCAGCCATTTCTTGGTTTGATGGAGCAGTTGATATCCACGATGATTACGAGAACACTATTCCACAACTATTTGTTCCTAACCTATTTTCATTTGCCACTGAGGGAAAGATGTATCGCTATGGGTCTGTTCGTATGCCATTGGAACTTTGGGGTCCATGGAAAACAGAAGACAGCAAAAAGAAACACGCTCAATTAAAAGAAATTGATATTGCACTGGAAGACCATCTTAAACCTGAGAGGTTGCTTGATTTACTACGCTACTTCACCCTCTATGCTACCGATAATAAAAACAGACGTATCAAAATCATTGCACGTTACCAACAGTATGAAGGTGCAAATAAAATTGTCGAAAGAGTTAAAGAAGGCAAAATTAAACAAGGTCTTATTTGGCATTTCCAGGGTTCTGGTAAATCGTACTTAATTGTTTTTGCTGCTCAAAAACTACGTCTTTCCCCAGAATTAAAAAGCCCAACAGTATTGGTGATTATTGATCGTCAAGATTTGGATAGTCAGATGTCTAATAATTTCTCTGTTACTGAGATACCAAATGTCGTTTCCGCGGACAGTATTCGAGAACTCCAACAATTACTGGAGAATGACACCAGAAAAATTATCATCACCATGATGCATAAGTTTAGAGATGTCTCTGAAGCTGTGAATGAAAGATCAAATATCATTGCATTGGTTGATGAGGCTCACCGAACACAAGAAGGTGATTTGGGCAGGAAGATGAGGTCGGCAATTCCAAACGCTTTCCTTTTTGGTTTAACTGGTACTCCTATCAATAAGGTTGATCGCAATACTTTTTATGCCTTTGGATCTCCAGAAGATACTGAGGGCTACATGTCTCTATATTCTTTCCATGAGTCTGTACGCGATGGAGCTACGCTTAAACTACATTTCGAGCCACGATTAATTGATATCCACGTTGATAAGGCTGGAGTGGATGAAGCTTTTGCCAAAATAACTCAGCACTTGACTGATGAAGATCGCAGGCAACTGGTTGACCAAGCTGCAAAGATGTCGGCGTTCCTAAAATCACCAAAAAGAATTGAGAAAATTGTTGCAGATATCGTGCAGCACTACACTCAAAGAGTTGAACCTCAAGGATTTAAGGCCATGATTGTGGTGCCAGACAGAGAAGCTTGTGGAATTTATAAAGAAGCACTTGATGAAATATTCCCTCCAGAGTCATCTGCAGTTGTCATGTCTACTTCTGCATCAGATGAACTTGAGTTCAGAAGGAAATATGAATTAAGCAAAGACCAAGAAGAAAGATTACTCGATCAGTTTAAAGAAGAATCAAATCCATTGAAGATTTTGATTGTTACTGCAAAACTATTGACTGGTTTTGATGCTCCAATTTTACAATGCATGTATCTTGATAAATCTATTAAAGATCATAATCTTCTACAAGCAATCTGTAGGACAAATCGTGTTTACAAAGATAAATCTCATGGATTAATTGTTGACTACTTTGGTGTGTTTGATGACGTAGCTAAATCACTTGAGTTCGATGATAAAAGAGTTCAAAGAGTAGTAACTAATTTGGCAGAGTTGAAATCTGAATTGCCTGATGCAATTGAGAAATGCTTGAGTCACTTCCCCGATGTTGATAGAGATGTAGAAGGTTTTGAAGGACTACAGCTCGCTCAAGACTGCTTACACTCTGATGAAAAGAAAGATGCATTCGCAGTTGACTACAAATACTTATCAAAGCTATGGGAGGCTATTTCACCTGACCCAGTTTTAAATAGGTATGAAAAAGATTATCGATGGATTACCCAAGTATATGAATCTATCAAGCCACCATCTGGAGATACTGGTAGATTGCTCTGGCATGCTCTTGGTGCTCAAACAACCAAAATGATGCACGAGCACATTCATATTGATACGGTGAATGATGATTTGGAGAAAGTAATCTTAGATGCAGATTTAATTGAAAGCTTAACGCAAGTTTCTGATGGTAAAAAGATTAAAGAGATGGAAGAGGAAATATCGAAACGATTAAAGAAGCATGCTGATGATCCCCAATTTGTTGCTCTCAGTGAGAGATTAGAAAAACTCAGAGATAAAGCTATTCAGGGTTTAATCAGTAGTGTTGATTTCTTAAAAGGCTTAGTTGATATAGCTCGTGATGTAGTTGCCATTGAAAAAGAAGTTCAAACAGAAGAGGAAAGAAATAATGCAAAAACAGCATTAACAGAGCTTTTCTTGGAAGTAAAAACTGATGCTACTCCAGCTATCGTTGAGAGAATAGTCAATGACATTGATGAAATTGTAAAAATTGTTCGCTTTCCAGGATGGCAATCAACTAATGCTGGTGAGCGTGAGGTTCAGAGAGCCTTAAGAAAAACGTTGTTGAAATATAAATTGCACAAAGAAACTGAGTTATTTAATAAATGCTATGAGTATATTAAAGAATACTATTAATTAGCTTATAAACAAAAAAATTAGAATTAGAACAAATGAAAAAACCTGAAAGTAGCTAACATGCCCAATGATTTTGATCTCATTGAAAAAATACAAGAAGAAGGCTCAACCGACGAAACTGAAGAAATCATTCAAGATAATGCAAATGATTTAGTTGATAACATTGATGATTTTGATGAGGACGTACAAATTGAAATCTTAGAAAATTTATAAAAAAATATATGGTCGATCTAAACTCATTTATCCAAAATATTGGTGCAAATTGGGATAGAATTACTACTGTTGTTCTGGCCGGTTGGGGTGCAATTTTATCTACCATCATTTATCTACAAGATAAACCAAAAATAAAAGTTGGTATAAAAAGAGGATTTACTGTGGGAATGAGACAGCAGATTGATACTTTATCTCTAGTCATAAGAAATGCTGGCAGAAGACCAATCGTAGTGGAAAGTGCTGAGTTTGAAACATCTGATAAAAAATCTTTATTTGTTTTTCCTAATGATTACTTAGTTTATGATTTGCCAAAAAAGTTGGACGAGAATGAGCAAATAACAGTAACACTTAATTATGATTTGGTTAAACAAGCATGTATAGATGAAAGAAAATCAGTTGATAATTTAGTTTTCATTGATTCAATAGGTAACAAATATAAGAAAAAGTTAAGTTGGAGATATTGGTCAGATTTGAAATGGGACAACTGGTCTATGTTTCGTAGAAGACTTGCTTTTATGGTTTATCCTCAAAAAACTGACGAGGAGTGATTTAACACTAGGTTAAATCATGGATTGGGGCCCAACTTGCGTTGGTCTTGACCCAATTTGCTGAATCGACAGCACCTTGCTTGGTTTTATAACCTTCACTCCAAGCAACGATTTCGTTGTTTGCAGCGACAAGACGCCATCTGTATTCACCATTTTGGTCAATATAGATTTGGAATCTAACCATTTTTCTCACCTCCTTTCCAATGTATTAAAGGGAAGCTTGCTACTTAAAACGCTCCCCCGCCTAAAAACACCAAGTGATGTCCTTAGGAGGGAAGGCGTGAGCTAGACTAATACCCCCTAATAAGGGCTGGAGGTTTCCTCGCCAGTTTTTTAAAGATCTGAAAATGAATATAAAAGTCTTTTCGGGTTTTGTCTACATCAGATTATGTAAGACTTGCCAAATTTCCACCATCGCCCAAGTATCCAGTTTGCAGTAGGTCAGCAAGTTTTGTCTGATCTGCTCTTTTGCTTCAGCAGTTAAATTCCCATGTACCATCTCATACCAAGCCAACATAGCTTTGGTTCCTTCACCAATTTCTAATTCTTTGTAACTCAGCTCAGGACATAGCACGGGTAAGACTTTTTTGATTGAGGCACTGCCATGAAAGCGGTAATCGACATACAAACCATCTTTGAAAATATCCATCAGGTCATAGACTCGCTCGTTAATGCTTTTGAGTTGTGGAGCTAAATCTGGGCATAAGACAGCCAGCTCATCATTTCTGCCACACTCAAAGCCCTTATTCCACACAATCACTGAACCAGTCTCACCAATGACTTTGCACAACTCTGAGGCGAGGTGTCTGGCTGGATCGCCAGCTTCAGTTGCTAGAAACTCGTAGTGTTCAAATTCATCGCTGTCAGGATGTCGAGCCACATGGATGGAAAACTGTGTGACTGCCTGCTGATACGGCTTATAGCCATCGTACATGGGTAGAGCTTCACCATAGGTTTCATAGTCTAAGAAGTAGATGGGATATTCCAGCCTACTTAATTCTTCTGCAATGGCATCGTGGTCAATGATTGGCTGGTGTTGTCTGGCAGATTGAATTTGCAGTCTTTGCTTATAGTTACTGGTAAACGTATCGGGAATATCTCTGACCGACTCTACGCCCATATCCAGTAGTTCGCTATATTGTTTTTTGCTGGCTCTGCCTAGTTCATAAATTGAGCCATCGGGTAGATTGGGGAAACAGTGGTCAGGATAGACACAGGTACCAGGATTAAAACAATGCTCGTCACTTGGTTCTTGTTCAAGTCGCATCACTCCCCATGCTTCAGACCTGAGTTGATACACCTCATCTTCTTTTTTGGCGATGTGATCTGTCATGTCTTCCACGATGAAGAGTTCATCGATATCAATCTCCCCAGCCCGTTGGTAGTCACTGTTAACTCTGACTAAGTAAACTTTGTTGATCGGAAGAGTGACTTTGCCAACTAAATACTGAAAGGTCACATCATATTTATGCTCAGTGTGGATGGTGGTGCTACTTTTGATTTCATACAAGTCATAGGTGTTGTTCACGGTGTCATGTACTAGCGCATCAATGCGCGATTCATAGTTACCGTCAGTCAGGGTCGCTTCAAAGCTGAGTGTGGTGCCAGCAGGATACTGAGTCGCAACTTTCGCTCTTAAAAATTCTTTGGCCAATTTTTCAACACTGTAGCCTTGTTTCATCGTGTGCTGGTCATACAGGGATGGTGGCTTTGGTGGAGTATCGCTGTGCACTGACAACCACATATGCAGTGGTGATTCCAGGTAGCTTAAGAAGAGTGATTTGGTCAGTTTCATCAAGTGAATTATATAGGTAAAGCAGGCAAAAGCGAATATGCTTATTGCTAAGTGATAGTTAGCGAAAGGAGTTATGTCGTTTCAATATTTGCAACCACAACAACACTACGAAGATCGCTATGACATCGGCACTATCCGAGAATGCTTAGAAACTCTCGGTATGGTGAAAGCTATTGGCGAGAAAATGAAGTAAGAATCAAAATTCGGGAACACCAAAAATAAGTGTGATAAAACTATTCAGTGCTGGGAGGCTTGGGATCGCGCGCCATTGTCAGCATCATTTTAAAAGCTTTGCTAGCCTTAAGGGCATGTGGCGTGTTAGCTGGAGCAATGATTATTTCTCCGGCTTTGACCACGTATTCATCTCTGCCAATGGTGATGTGAGCCTCACCATCCAAGATCTGCATGAGGGCATTAAATGGAGTGGTGTGCTCACTGAGTCCTTGTCCTTGGGCAAAGGCAAACAAGGTGATAGTGGTATTTTGAGTGGCTAATATTTCTCTACTCACTACAGAACCATCTTGATAGGCAATGAGTTTTTCAGCTACAAACGGTTTAACTTCTAAGCTAAATGTTGGTTTTGACATACAAATCTCTTTCTTATTCAGTTGTAATTCCGTCAAACTCTGCTTCGTGAGTTTCTGCTTCTGCTTTAGTCGACCTGACGATACTATCTTTGTGATGTGGAGGACTATAAAGAGTATACATTTTAAGTGCTTCAGTTTCTGAAGTATTGATAATGTTATGCGCAGCTCCAGCCGGAATAATGATAGCATCGTCCGTTTTTATTTCATACTCGTTCCCATCAATAATGCACCTACCAACACCTTGCTCAAAACGGAAAAACTGATCATTTTCCAGGTGTGTTTCAAGACCAATTTCTTCCCCAGGCAGCAAAGACATTAACACCAATTGTGTGTGTTTACCTGTATAGAGTACCTGACGAAAATTCAGGTTCTCAGTAGTCGCTCTATCAATATTTGTGTGAACCCCTTTCATATGCATCTCCTCTCTACTATTGTAACGAATTTATCTGATGTTTGTAGGGGATAAAAAACTTTAAGCTTCTTGGCATCATCTTTCCTGAAGAGCTTTGGCTTAGCCCTCTCAATCTCGATGCAAGACAAACGTTGGCAGTAGACATTTATCTATCACTTGCATAAATATATTCATATATGCTAATATATAAATATGTCAGAAACATGTAAACAAATGGCAATGTTGGGGAAAGGGCTTGGTAACGAGAATCGATTTACCATCCTCCAGACAATAATGAAAAAACCACGAACTGTTGGAGAGATAGCACAACTCTCCAAATTATCACAACCAGCAGTTTCTCAACATTTAAACGTGCTTAAATCAGTAAATCTTGTAGAAAGCTCCCGCAAAGGGCAGGAAATATTTTATTTTGTAAATGCCAATTTTATGACCACATTATTAAAAAAACTCACGGCTAATTTAGCTTGATGATATTTATCTTCAAAGGAGATATATGACAAACACATTTAACACGCTCGCGTCACAGGAATCGATTAACAAAACAGTGAAGTCACTGATTGCTAATGGTTTTCAGGCAGAAGTGGTTGATACCAAGACTGAGGCGCTGGAAAAAATCAAATCACTCATTCCAACCAATGCATCGATTCATAATGGATCATCTATAACTCTCAAAGAGATCGGTTTTGTTGATTATCTTAAATCTGATACGCATGGATGGAACAATCTTCATGCGAACATTCTGGCTGAAAAAGATCCTGAAAAGCAAAGTAAGCTCCGACGCGAATCTGCTTTCTCAGATTATTACCTTGGAAGTGTCCATGCCCTTTCTGAAACTGGAGAGGTGGTCATCGCTTCAAATTCGGGTAGTCAGTTACCACATCTTGTCTTTACCTCACCAAATATCATTTTGGTGGTTGGTGCCCAAAAGATAACGCCCACACTTGAAAGCGCCCTTCAAAGACTCGAAGAACACGTCATTCCGCTTGAGGATAAGCGCTTAATGAGTGTCTACAACGCTCACACCACACACGCCAAAACACTTATCCTTCACAAGGAAAATCCCATGATAGGAAGAAAAATAACTGTTATCCTGGTAAAGGAAAAACTCGGATTTTAATCTCCGCAACAACATATATGGCACATAAAGATACTATCGTTGGACATATTCATCTTACTGTTTCTGATTTAGATCGGTCACTGGCTTTTTATCGCGACCTTCTAGGATTTGAGATATCGGCTCGTTACGGCGATTCAGCAGTGTTCCTTTCGGCAGGTGGATATCATCATCATATTGGACTCAACACTTGGTCGGGCAAAGGTGCTAAGTCAGCACCAAGAGGCTACACAGGTATGTACCATGTGGCTTTCTTATATCCATCAAGGAAAGAGCTGGCAAAAGTATTACAAAAATTGATAGACACAAACTATCCACTTGAAGGCTCAGCGGATCATGGTGTAAGCGAGGCAATCTATCTAAGAGATCCGGATGACAATGGTGTGGAATTATATGTAGACCGTCCACGTAAGGAGTGGAAAGTCAGAAATGATGGAATGGTAGAAATGGTGACAGAGCCGCTTGATTTGCAAAGCATACTCCAAGAGCTAAGTACTTAATTCAGATAAACTTGTCAAAGATCTGAACATTTTTTCTGCCTAATAGCCGTGTAAGTTAAGCCAAACGTGCAATGAGCAACATTTCAAACATGATAAATCCCAGGTATAGCGAGAGTAAAATGGCACTTTCTTTTCGAGACAGCGTGTTTCTAGATCGAGCAAAGAAGAAAAATAAGATAAGTCCTACTGCTAAGAAAGAAAATCGTTGAAAAAAGTGGTTGGGCAGCTGGATGGTTTCTCCATGCATCAGGGTGAAAATACCAAGAAGTAATGTATTCGCACTAGCAGAGCCAAGATAATCAGCTAGTGCAATGTCTTTTTTACCACTCAAAACTGAGCGGAAAACAATTGATATTTCAGGTATGTTGGTCCCCAAAGCAACTACAATCAAACTAACAAAAAATGGAGATATTTTAAACATATCTGCAAAAAACAGAGTCGAATTGACAATTTGATTACTAGCTCCAATTAAAATTGAAACCCCAAGCACAATCTTAAAGAGATGTCTCATGCTATTCTTTTTCCTGCTGATTATTCCAGTTTTAATCTTTTCAAAAAATGATTGCTTGAAAGAAAACATGACGAATAAACTAAGATAAAGCAAAATCAAGAAAATCGCTTCGTATTGGCCAATTTTTTGGTCAGCAGTTAGGAAAGCCGGAGCAACCACAACTAAAAGAGTAATGATGAGTTGTTTCTTGTTGAGCTGAGTGGGCATTTTTACTCCATTGCCCACTAAACCCAAAAGAGGAATTACTCCCAAGAACATAACAATAACTCCCCCCTAATAAGTTGCCAGCGACTATGACCGGGTCGTTGTTCAAGATGGCTATGGTACTAATCGTGATTTCAGGGAGCGAAGTAAGAATGCCTAGTAGGAAAAAAGAGATAATAAATCGTGGTAGCCTCCAAGATTTGGAGAGATCGGATATGGGAGAAACAACTAGGCCAGCTCCAATCCATACCAAAAAAAGCATACGATATAAATTATTGTTTGTAGTAGTAGGTTGTTAGCCATAGGGCAGATTCAATTACTATTCTTTATTCAGAGCGACGAAATAAATACTTGAGTTGCAAGATATGCTAGACCATTATAACTAAAATCTTTTGTTAAACCTAACAGTTCTTTTTGAAGGCTAGCTCCAAACTCCCCAATAGTTATCTGTGAAAATTGTAAAACATTTCTTTAATTGATTCCAACCAAAGGTTGGATGAATAGGCAAAATAATATAACAACTGCTTGTGGTGAAAATAGCAAAATGATCGAGCTTCAAAAACAAGACACACCCTTTTTATAGTGTCCCATTTGTCCCATTTTTGTTAAAATTACCCTGGAAGCTCTATTCTGGAACGGGACAGCTATAACGACGCACGGGTTCCAGACCCGGGTGCTCCGCATCCTAGGATTCGAACTACAGTGATATCCAGGTTTTGATAACTATCTGTTAAAATGTGAGTTGTATGAAAATTACTACATTACCAATTTCAAGATGGCAAGATTATAAGAAATTCTACATAGAATCTACTATTGATTCACCACAAGCATTTTTATGGAGTACAGAAGAAATAGATTCAAAAAAGGATTCAGAGTGGCAAGATAGAATCAAAAACATGTATTTTGCTATTGATGATGATAAGCTCATAGGCATGGCTGGTTTTTATTGTGAAGAAAAGAAAAAACTTGCTCATATAGCGAACATTGTGCGGGTATATGTCCGCCCAGAAGATAGAGGAAAAGGTATCGGGAAAAAATTATTGCTAACCATAATTGAAGATATAAAATCAAAACCAGAAATAAAAAAATTACAATTGGGAGTAATGACTACTCAAACTGCAGCTTACAATTTATACAAGTCAGTAGGCTTTAAAAAGGTGGGTGAGCAAAAAATGGCTATAAGGGTTGGGGATGAATTCTATGATAAATATTTAATGGAAATGTTATTGGATAAGTAATTTGATGAATAATAAGGTCAAGATTAATTGAATCACAGTAAATATGTTATGGCGATAATAGGGTTCCAGACCCACATGCTCCGCATCCTAAGATTCGAACTACAGTGACGAGGACTTGTGAAACTAAAATAAAAGTCATATGAAAATTGCAGTAACATTTTCTACTCTATCGGGAAATACGGCTCTTGTAGCTAATGATCTCGTTGATTATCTAAATAATAATGGTCACAAAGCAGAGTTATTTGATGTTATTAATACCAATCCCGATCAACTAAAAGAGCATGAGTTGGTTTTTTTTGGTAGCTCTACGTATGGGGATGGAGACTTAAACCCAATTACTGAATTATTTTTTTCAACAGCTGATCAACAAAATCATAATTGCAACAATACACATTTTGCTTTTTTCTCACTTGGTGATTCTAGTTATCCCCATTTTGCAACAAGCGGAAAAATAAGTAGTGAAAAAATTGAGCCAATGCAAGGAAATATTCTTGAACCAGTTCTTCAAATTGATGGCTACCCAAACCAGGCTACATATCAAAAAAGTAGACAATGGGCAGATAGTATACTCACCCAATTGAAATAGGTTTTCATGATAGGATATTATTATGACAGAAGTAACATATAATCTAACCATATCGCCGCATGTTCTAAAAAATGTCGTCGAGTACCAAAGTGGCTCTATCGTGAGCAGGGAACTTATTAAAACCACAAAAACTACTATCACTGCATTTGCTTTTGCTAAAGGACAAGGTTTAAGTGAGCATACAACTCCTTTTACTGCTTTTGCGCAAATTCTAGATGGTGAAGCAATTATTTCAGTTGATGAAAAAAAATACGAAGTTAACGAAGGTCAGGTACTTATTTTACCTGCCAATACACCGCATGCTTTGCAGGCAGCAAAACAGTTCAAGATGTTGCTCACTATGGCTAGATAGTGTGCTATGGGACACACTGGTTCCAGACCCACATGCTCCGCACATCAGGAGAGCGTGGGATGAAATTGGAACTTTTTTGTGCCAAGAATGATATAATTCATCAAATTTATTATGAAAAAAACTTTATTTATATGTGAAGGGAATGTTGGCAGAAGCCAAATGGCAGAGGGTTTTTATAATCACTTTGCAAAAGGAAACTTCGCAACAAGTGCAGGCGTAAATGACTACGGACAGAAATACAATTTCAAACCTAGAGAAGATATCATTCAAGTTATGAAGGAAAAAGGAATAGATATTTCTGAACAAAAAATCAAACAAGTAACTGAAGAAATGTTACAAGGAATTGAGATGATCGTAGTTCTTTGTAACCCAGACATAATTCCAGAATTTTTAATTGCAAGCGGTATAAACATCGTTTTCAAAAATGTAGATGACCCTTATGAAAGTACAATCGAGGGTGTTAGACAGATCAGAGATGAAATTGAGCAAATCGTATTAGATTTATTATCTGAACAAAATTGAAATTTATAAAAACTCTGAAAAATTAAGTTCCAAAGTGACATTATGTCTCCGCTACCATTTTTTTATTAATAAAAAATTTCTTAAGGATTATTGCTCAGTTTTCCTTTTATAAATTCCAGAGAACACTTTGCGTATTAATCTCGAAATACCAATCGCAGTTCCAGACCAAAAAATGTCCGCTGCAGCGTTATCCGCGTATTGAGGTTCTATTAGTTGAGCAAGATTATAAATTGTCGCTATTGTAAATAAAACCCAAGGGATTATTTTTCTCAGCTTTTCATTTTCAGGAAAAAATGATTCTGCTAAAAAATCTAAGATATGTTCTCCTGCACCAAAAACTGCTGCTCCAGCTAAGGAATTTTGATGACCCATTGATTCGCTTAACTGATAAAAAACATTCGGCCGATTATATGCATTTTCTTGAACATATTCTAAAAACCCAGCGGGGGCTCCCCATAAGAAAAGAGTAATTAATGCTTGCTGTAATTTATAGTTATACTCAACAATACTTATTTGCTCTTTATTATTTGATTTTTCATTTTGCATATACATTATTATAATGGCTTATGTTTGTTAAAAATATAGTTCTAACTTTATTTTAGCGGAAGAGAAGCATTTTTACTTAAGGAGTGATATGATTAAACGCTTGATTCTTAATTGTATATTTCAGAAAAAATTTGATCAATTTTTTCACTTAAATTGTCTGTCAGTTTTTTATGGGGAATTTTTAAAAGATCTAAGATTTCTTCAAATTTTTTGAATCCTTTTTCGCTTCTCATTTCTACCCAGAGTATACCAAGTGAATTGAGTTGTTTTTTATTGGTATCCGAAAGCTTATCAGCTATAAAAACGCTACTATCTCTAGCAATTACAGCATCAGCGCTTTCAGGATTTCCTTTTCCCATCAACTTTACTTCACACTTATATAAGTTAGTTTTGTTTTTTAAATAAAAATCAATTTCTCTTTCGAAATAATTATTATCAAAATCTTGAACAGTTTCATTTTTTATCCTGAGTTCATAGAATTCTCTTGGAACATCATATAACTTACATAATGTTTCCATTAAAGGTTTTTCGACTCTTTTTCCTGCTGAACTCCATAGCCCTCCGGCGAAAGCTGCTCTTTTCACAGCTATGCTGTTGATAACTATTAATGTTTCTGTTAAGTCTAACTCAACACTTACACCATTCATTTTAATTGTTAAATTAATATTGATTCCATTGTCATACTTCACTAAATCTTTAATTGTTTGAAATAAAGTATCATAATGGTTTTCAGATGCATTTATCACAATTTGTTTTGTGCCTGAGTTATACATGTTTGTAATGGTTTTTTTATTTATTCCAGAATAAATAGCAATATCTTCTGGTTTTACTGAGTAATCAATAACGAAGTTGTTTTTATACCAATCTGTGTCTATTTTTTTTGAATTTAATTTTGCATCAATAACTTTTTTGAAAAAATCCAAAACATAATCTAAAAATACAGCATTTAGTATGTTTTGTACTTCAATTCTATAATCATCTCCAGCTAATAATCTGGTTATTATTTTTTTACCAGCAGCATCTGTTATTGTCATTTGAGTATTTCCTTATTTTTTTTAAATTCATTAAATTGCTTTACAGAAATAAAATTATTTCCTTTTTTTTCTCCGATATATTCTTTCATAAAATTAAAGTATTTTTCATCTATCTCAGTCAAAAAATAATTTCTTTTTAACTTTTGTGCGGTTTTTCCAACAGTTCCTCTTCCACTAAATGGATCAAATATTAAATCCCCAACAAATGAGTAGAAGCTTATAATCCTATTGCACAGTTCTTCAGGAAAAACAGCACTATGGTTTTTATCTGAAGAAGGATCGATTTCCCAAACATTCGATGACTCATACTTACCTTTAATTTTACTTTCTTCTATAATTTTTTCAGGGTATTGGTCAATATTCCAATCTATTAGTTTGTTGGTTTTTTTTCTATAAACCATTACTGACTCTGTTCTAGCATTAGGCTTGTAGGATAATGGTTTTCTATATTGAAAAAATCCTCCATTTCTATTAATTACACTAGCTTCATTTTTTACCCACACTATGTCATCTATAAATTCCCAGCCATTATTTATTATTTTTGTATGTATATCATAGGGAATAGGGTATCTAATACTTGAATATTTTCTGCCGACTCTTGGGATTATTATTGGAGAAGTGTTTAGAATGAAAAATCTTCCCTCTTTTGTTATTCGATGAACTTCATTAAAAACGCTTGAAAGAAATTCCAGATATTCTTCATAACTCTCATATATAGAGTAGTCTCGAGCATTATAATAAGGAGGAGAAGTAAATGTTAAATGTACTGATTCTTCTGGAACATTCTTTAGAACTTGGAGAACATCTCCCTGTACTGCCAAATTTTTCAAAAAAGATGGTGAATTTACTTGATCATTTTTTTTGCTAGTTTTTTTTTCTCCAAATTCTATATTTATAACTTTCCGAACAATTTCATTTTTGTGTTTGTTCAATTTCTTTAAATTAGTAGAAACTTCTAAATTGGTTTTAAAGACAAGTAACCCCCTAATTGCTTGAAGGACAATCTCAGGGTTCTTATGCTTTAGGTATTTAGTTAGTATTGGAATGACCTTTTCATTTCTGGTTCTTCCTATTGCTGAGACAGCTTCTTTTTTAACATCATTACTTTTATCACTATTGATAATATCTTCATACAAATTGATTAAAGAGGTATCTTTAGACTTTGCTAAATTTTTTATTATTAAAGATCTTATTTTATCGTTTGAATGTTTCAAAGCAGAAAGGAGTGGCTGATAATCAAATTCTTTATTTATGTGCCCAAAATTTTTGAGTAACTTAAGTAAGTCAGTAACAGTACTGGTTTTTAAAAAGTGGTTTAATTCTTTAGGGTTCGATTTTAATCCGATTAGGTCATTTTTTTTCATATGATTCTGCCATTATTAAATAAACTTAGAAAAAAATCAAAAGTAGGAACGTTACTCTTTTTGAGATGATATTTTAATTTTTCAATTTGATACAGTATAATGCGATTTTGCTCATGAAACACAGAAAATTAATGATAAGAAAACTGCTTAAAAAGATATACTCAGAAAAAGAGTTTTCAGCAAAAATATCGGCTCGTTTGTTTCCTATTTCTATTAACTTTAATCAAGGTACATTTTTACGGAATACAGTTGATAAAAAAAAGCCTAAAGTAATTGTTGAGTGTGGATTTGGGTTTGGAATCTCATCTTTATGGATGCTTTCTGCAAACTATTTGCCAAAAAAGTATTACATTATTGACTCATATAGAGAAAAAGAAGTTGTAAAAGATTTTATTTACAAAATAGTTACTAAAAGTAAAAGTGTAGAATTTATTGAAAAATACACAACTCAACAATTTTTGGCTCACCTTGATTTTCAAGGTAAAAAGGCAGATCTTATTTTTATGGATGCCGAAGAGAAGTTTGATGGGTTGTTGGTAGATTCTTATTTTGCGTTCAGAATTTTAGATGAAAAAGGAGAGATTGTTTTCAGAAATATTTGGAACCCTTCGATTAGAAAAGTTTTACTGTTTTACAGCAAAAACTTGCCAGTGTATTTTAAGAACTTAACAACTTTTCAAAATAGCTGTATAAGGTTTTTTCCTTCAACTATATCTAGTTATTTACTTAAAAAATGGCTTGGCAAATTAGACTTTTGTGTAGTAAAACTTACAAAAAAAGACATTCGTGATTGGGATCATTTTAGAAATTTTTAATTGACCTAAGATAGTTTATAATAACCGAATGATCATAGTTTATATTTTTATCCTTATTCTTGCTTTTTATCTTCTTGCAGTTGTGTGTGAAGAATTTTTTGTTGGTTCTCTAGATGAGATCTCAAAGAGATTAAAACTTCCTTCTGACGTTGCTGGCGCAACGTTTATGGCAGTTGGCCCAAGTGCACCAGAACTGTTCACTTCACTTTTTGCAGTTTTTAGACCTGGAGAACATGGAGATATTGGTGCAGGAACAATTGTCGGATCTGCAATCTTTAATATTTTGGTCATTATTGGAGCATCAGCTGCATTTAAAAGAGCAAAACTCACTTGGCAACCAGTGATTCGTGACACAATTTTTTATGTTTTAACAATTTTGTTGCTTTTAGCTGTTTTCTGGGATGGTAAGGTTGTTTTTGCAGAGGCCCTCATTTTTGTTTTGGGATATGCGTTGTATGTTTTTACAGTTGTTATATGGAAGAAAATTCTTCCTTATAAAGATACAGATATAATTGAAATGGTCGAAGAGGGGCAGAAAAAGAATGCATTTGCGAAGGCTTCAAAACAACTTCTCTCATTTATTATTCCCGACCCAGTAAAAAAACCAAATGCATTTATGCTTACATTTGGAATTTCTATAATTTTATTAGCAGTTTTGAGTTATATTTTAGTCGAGGCAGCTGTTGGTATTGGAGATATTTTACGTATTAATCCAACAATTATTGCTCTCACGGTTCTAGCCGCTGGAACTTCTATTCCAGATTTGCTTTCTTCTATCATTGTTGCAAAGCAAGGCAGAGGTGATATGGCAGTTAGTAACGCTGTTGGTTCAAATATTTTTGATATTCTTTTTGGCTTAGGCTTTCCATGGATATTGGTTTTTCTTCTTAAGGGTGAAAGTGTAATATCAGTTGGAAGAGACAACTTGATGAGCAGTGTATTTTTGTTACTAGCTACAGTTGTTGCTATATTATTTATTTTAATTACTAGAAACTGGACAATAGGTCGAAAAGCAGGATTTTTACTTATTCTTTTATATATTGCCTATCTTTTCTACATAATCAGTACAACACTTGGGTATTTTGTTTAAGTCTTATGATGTTTGCTATAATTTCATATAGAAGAAAGCAAGTTGTATGAACAGGCATCAAAAAGTTTTCCATTTGGTTGAGTTAGCATATACAAAATGTCCTGAGTATTTTGGCAAGTGGATGTGGAAAAATCACGTTCCGATTGTAGCAAGAAAAGCAGAATTGCTTGCACAAAAATATGAAGCAGATGTTGATTTAGCAGTTGCAGGAGCTTTGTTACACGATTTTGGAGATGCGTTTGTGTATAGGTTTCATTCTGATCATGAAAAAATCTCAAAGGCTAAGGCAATTGAAGCCTTAAAAAAAGCAGAATATTCCCAAGAAGAAGTTGTAGAAATTTTAGAAAAAATAATTGCTCCACATTCGTGTAGAGACGGTTTTCTGCCAGAAACTTTAGAAGCAAAAGTGTTGGCAACAGCAGATGCAGTTGCTCACCTAACAACAGACTTTTATCTGCAATTTACTTGGATGCATCTTCCAGAAGGTAAAACATATTCAGAATTTTTAGAGTGGGTTGCAGAAAAGTTAGAGAGAGATTTTAATAAAAAGATTTTCTTTGAAGAAGTTAAAGATGAAGTTTCAGATCGATACCTTGCATTATTAGAAGTATTTGAAACAAAAAAAAGTGAAAATGAAAAATAATATTACTGCTTTTATTACTTTAAAACTTCCTCCAGATAGTAACTTGCCAGAATCCGAACAACATTTTCTTCTATACATACCGTGGCAAGATACGTATCTAGATTTTGTGCCACAGGAATACAAAAATTTCTTTAAACAAATTCTTCCTTTTTTATCTGCTAGAACTACAGATGTGCACACTGCTGTTTGTATGCAGTATTTAGATGAATTTATTTTGCAGGCTCAAAAAAATGGGCATCAGCCAAACAGAGATATTTTGGCATATGCACTGATGTTACATGATTCTGGTTGGAGCAAAATGTCTGAATCAGAAATAGCAGCAAGTTTAGGTGTTAAGGGTTTGGCTTTAAGTGAAACTGCTATGGGTCCCAAAGAAAAACACGCAGTTTTGGGAGAAGCAATTGCAAGAGATATTTTATATAAAGAACAGGAAGCTTTAGGTTTATCAAACGAAGAAATAGAAATAATTTGTAAAGCAATTTTATTTCATGATAAGCCAGAGGCAGTTGCAGGTTTAGGGAATGAAATGCCAATAGAGGTGCAATTACTAGTAGATTTAGATCATGTTTGGTCTTTTACACAACTTAATTTTTGGCAAGATGTTCAAAGAAAGGGTGTCCCTGCACAAGAATATTTAGAGAATCTGGGTAACGATTTAGATAGTTACTTTGTAACAGAAATTGGAAAACAGAAAGCAAAAGAGCTTTTATCACAAAGAACTTTAGAAGTTTTAGAGGTACAGAATGCAGATTAAAAAATGGCAATTACTATCAAAAAAAGATGTATCACCAAGCAAATGGTTCCCAATAGAAGAGCGTGTGTATAAAATGCCAAGTGGCAAGATAGTTGATGATTTTACGGTAACAACTTTAGCTGATGTTGCCATGATTGTCCCAATCACAAAGGACAAAAAAGTTGTTTTAGCGAATCAATATAAGCCAGGGACTGACGAAGTAATGATGCAGTTTCCAGCTGGAAGAATCGAAAAAAATCATAAAAGTATGGATGAAACTGCACAACACGAATTAGAAGAAGAAGTTGGAATTAGAGTTAGTTTAGACCAATTAACTCAGTTCGCAAAGCTTTCTGGTTTTTCCACAAAGGCTACAGAGATAGTCTACTGTTATTTGGCAGTAGATTGTGAGTTTAATTCACAGCAACATTTTGATCCTACAGAAGAAATTGAGGTTAAAGTTTTAGATTTTGAAGAGCTAGATAGGTTGATAGCAAATGGCACGGTTTATTGTGCCCAAACAATTGCTGAATGGGAGCTGGCAAAAAAGAAGTTTCCCAAGATTTTCAGTCGATAATTTTTTTGTTACAATGAGTATTATGAAATCATATTTTATTGCTCTATTAGTATTTTTTGTTATGGATATGTTATGGCTTGGGATTTTCGCAAAAAATTTTTATTCACAACAAATTGGTTTTTTAATGAAGACTAATATTAATTGGTTTGCGGCAATAATTTTTTATTTAATTTTTATTTTTGGGCTAGTCTATTTTGTGATTAATCCTGCGTTAGAAAAAGGTTCACTACAAACTGCACTACTCACAGGAGCTTTTTTTGGATTAATTACTTATTCAACATACGACCTTACTAACCTGGCAGTGCTTAAAGATTGGCCAATATATATTACGCTTGTAGATATTGTCTGGGGAATGTTTTTGTCTGCTATTGTTTCTGGGTCTACCTATTATTTATCAAACAAATTATGAACTTATATTTTTTGCTAGCCATTATTTTATTTCTGTATATGAACTTTTGGTTTATAGTATCTGTAATACTTAAAAGAAATGATGTTGCTGATCTAGCTTGGGGTCTTGGATTTGTTACACTTTCTTGGTTTGCATATTTTCTTTCATTGCAGAAGTCTTTTATAGGCCTGTTTCTAGTTATTTTAGTTACAGTATGGGGTTTGCGTTTAGCAGGACATATTTTTAATCGTCTAAAAAGAAGTGATGAAGATAAACGATATGTCCAATGGAGAAAGGACTGGAAAAATTTTTTCTTTATCAGATCGTATCTACAGGTTTTCATTTTACAAGGTGTGTTTTTATTCATGATTGTTTTACCTATTCTTGGAGTTAATATAGCTGCAAGTAATTTTACTGCGTACAGCTTTTTAGGTTTTGCTATCTGGTTGATTGGTTTTTATTTTGAATCTGTTGGAGATTGGCAGTTACAAGAGTTTATTAAAAAACCAGAAAATAAAGGGAAAATAATGACAGAAGGATTATGGAAATATAGTCGGCATCCGAATTATTTTGGTGAAGTAACTATGTGGTGGGGAATATTTCTGATAAGTTTTTTTGCAACTCAAAACTATCTTTTTATTGTTAGCCCTCTCACAATTACATATCTAATTTTGTTTGTTTCGGGAGTCCCTTTACTAGAAAAAAAATATGAGGGTAGGCCAGATTTTATAGAGTACAAAAAAAGAACGAGTATTTTTTTTCCGTTGCCACAAAAAAAATAAGTATTTACCAAATTCCTTGATTGACCATAAAACATTTGTTGTAGGCAAGATTTAAGTTGTTTTGCTGAGCATATTGAATTAGTTCTTCACTTTCTGCACCTGGTTGTAGCCAAACATTTTGTATCCCAAGTTTTTTTGCTTGCGTAAGCACTGTGATTCCAATTTCTGGTGGTACAACGACTAATAAAAGTTCTGTTGGTCTGGAGACTTCTTCTAAAGTTGGAATAATTGCTTGTTCTAGAATAGTTCCACCTTTTGGATTTACTCCAACCACGTTATATCCAGAAGCAAGCAGATCTCTGAAAATTTTATGGCCATATTTTTCTGGATTTGCAGAAACCCCAACAAGAGTAATTAATGTTTTTTGGTTAAATTCCATAGTGGTCTCCCAAACGTTATATTTTCAACTTTATATTTTTCTTGTTATACAGTGATTTTATGGTACTATATGCATAATGAAAGTATCTGTAAGTGTAACACCGCAAGCAAAGCAGGACAAGGTTGTGCAACTTTCTGAGAATGTGTTCAAGGTATCGACAACACAACCCCCAGAAAGAGATAAAGCAAATCGCGCTGTGCAAGTTTTGTTGGCTAAACACCTTAACCTTCGAAAGTCACAAGTTTACTTAGTGGCCGGATCAAAATCAAAAGATAAAGTCTTTGAAGTTTTGACATATTAATTCTATTAGTAGTATAGTATGCATCACTATGACTATTTTAGAACTAGATATTATTTTTAAACTCTGTATTGCCTTTATTATTGGAGGGGCAATTGGGTATACGCGTACTGTAAGTGGAAAACCAGCAGGGATGAGAACCCAAATGTTGCTTTGTGTTGGAGCAACTTTAATAAGCGCAATTTCTATTCATCTTCGAGATTTGTATCCTTCTGCAAATGCTGATCCAGCACGGTTAATGGCACAAATAGTTACAGGTATCGGTTTTGTTGGTGGAGGTGTGATTTTAAAAAGTGATAGAAAAGTTCTTGGAGTGACAACTGCTGCAATGATTTGGGTGACAGCAGCCATTGGCATTGCTATCGGAGCAGGGATGTATTTGGTCTCTGCTTCTATGTTGTTAATTGTGTTATTGCTTGAGCCAATTGCGAAACTGCAGTTTGTTACTGGGTTAAAAGCAAAGCCATACGTTTTAATAGTAAAAACAAAAAATTTAAACAGGGTTTTGAACTTACTACAAAACTATGGAATTTTGGAGCAAGGACAAGTGCGGGAGAACGGTGATACAACAATATATCTATTAAGCTCATACCAAAAAAATAGTTACCTTGAAGAAGAACTTGCAAAGAAGAGAATCTCGTTTAAATTAAGAAAAATTAATTCTCAAGATTTTGAATAGATATTTTGTTTTTCAAAACTATGCTGATACTGTTATAGTAGTGTTTGCATATGCAGGATAGAGTTTTCTCAACGCCAATGATGATTCAATACATGGACGTAAAACGCCAGTATCCTGATTGTTTATTATTTTTTAGACTTGGTGATTTTTATGAACTTTTTTTAGATGATGCTTTGGTTGGTGCACGGGTTTTAAATATTACTTTAACAGCTCGCCCTCGTGGAAAAGATGGAGAAGTTCCAATGGCTGGAGTGCCATACCACGCTGCAGAGCAGTATCTAGCAAAGTTGGTACAAGCTGGGTATAAAGTTGCAATTTGTGAGCAAATTACGGAGCCAGACAAAAAAGGAATTGTTGAGCGTGCAGTTGTCAGAATAGTAACTCCAGGAACTGTTCTAAATGAGAACTCTTTAGTTCAAAAAGAAAATAACCATATTGTGAGTATTTCTCCAGGTAACTTAAATAAAGAATTCGTGGTTGGGTTGGCATTTGCAGATCTTTCTACTGGTATGTTTGTGACAACGCAACTGGAGGCAAACTCATGGCAAGATTTCAGCCAATTGTTGCTGACAGAGCTCCTGAGATTTCGTCCAAGTGAGTGTATTGTTTCTACGAATTTTTATAATAGTACTGAATTTTTGGGGCTGTTACAAAAAGTTCCAAATATGAATATTTTTCCATTTGATAACTGGGATGCTTTTGAAAGCGATGCTTCTCAGTATTTAAAGCAGCAGTTTGGCATTCAAAGTTTGCGAGGGTTTGGGATTGAATCAAAAAAACTAGCAACGGTTGCAAGTGCAACACTACTTGGATATTTAACCCATACGCAGCAACAAACAGTTTCTCATATTAAAAAAATTGAGTCATATAAGCCTCACGAATTTGTGGTTTTAGATAGGTCAACAATTGTTAACTTAGAACTATTTGAAACAATCAGAGAAGGTGAAAAAAGTGGGTCACTACTAAATGTGATTGATAAAACTGTAAGTGCAGCTGGTGGAAGATTACTAAAGAGATGGGTAACGCATCCACTTAAAAAGAAAAAGGAAATTGAAAAACGCTTGGATTTTGTAGAAGAGTTTTTATACAACAGAAACGTTCGCTCAGAAGTTTTAGCAATTATTAGTTCAATATATGATATTGAAAGAATAGTTGCTAAGTTAGCGGTTGGAATTGCTAATCCTGGTGATGTTATTAATTTAAAAATTTCTTTGCAAAAAAGTATAGAAATTAAAGCAAAACTCTTTGAACTAAAAAATGACTTAGCAAAAGAATTATTAGAAAAAATTTCAGACGATATTTTGAAAGTTATTGGGTGGATTGAAACAAGAATCTTGGATACTCCAAAAATTGATATTCGAAGTGGTGGAATAATAAAACAAGGGCTACACAAAAAACTAGATCAACTAAGAGAAATTTCTGGTGGAGGAAAAACTTGGATAAAGTCATTCGAGCAAAAAGAACGTGAGCGAACAGGAATTAACTCGTTAAAAGTTAAGTACAATAAAGTTTTTGGATACTATATAGAGATTAGTAAAGCAAATCTTGAGAGTGTGCCAAGCGATTATTATAGAAAACAAACCTTAGTTAATGCAGAACGGTTTATTACTGATGAGCTTAAAGAATATGAAGATTTGATTTTAAACGCAGAAGAAGAAATCGGAGTTATTGAGTATGAGCTTTTTCTTGAAACGGTAGATGGGATTATAGAGCACACAAATATTTTGCAAGATGTAGCGTATGTATTGGCAGTTGTTGATGTATTGGCTACATTTGCAGTTTTGGCACAAAAAGAAAACTATGTAAAACCAAAACTGCAAAATTCTGGAGAGATAAAAATTATTGATGGCAGACACCCAGTTGTAGAAAAAGTTCTCGAAGACTCACAGTTTGTTCCAAATGACACGTTGCTTAATAATACAGATCACCAACTTTTGTTGATTACTGGTCCAAACATGGCAGGAAAATCTGTGTATATGCGACAAACAGCACTGATAGTGTTGCTTGCCCATATTGGTTGTTTTGTTCCGGCAAAGTCTGCAGAAATCTCATTAGTGGATAGAATTTTTGTGAGGAGTGGAGCGAGCGATATTATCGCGAGTGGTCTTTCGACATTTATGGTTGAGATGGTAGAAACTGCCCATATTTTGAATCATACTACGAATAAAAGTTTGATTATTATGGATGAAATTGGTCGCGGAACAAGTACGTATGACGGCATTAGCATTGCTTGGGCAGTTGCCGAGTATTTAGTTACAAGTGAACTACAACCAAAGACACTTTTTGCAACTCACTATCACGAACTACAAAAACTAGCAGAACTGTACCCAGAGAAAATCAAAAACTATCAGGTTGCAATAGAAAATAATAATGGGGAGCCTGTATTTTTGCATAAAGTAATCGAAGGTGGGGCAAACCATAGTTTTGGTGTTGCTGTTGCAAAACTAGCTGGAGTTCCAAAAATTGTAACTCAAAATGCAGTAGAAATATTACAGAAATTAGAGGCAAAAAATTCTCAAAAACATCACAGTTATAAAATGCAAAAAGAGTTACAAAAAACAGATTTAGAAGCAGAAATTGCGCAACTAGATTTGAAAAATATGACCCCAATGCAAGCATTACAATTTTTGGAAAAAGTGCAAAAAACAAAAAAGTAGTATGGCAAAAATTAAGCAATTACCTATTGAAGTTATAACAAAAATTGCCGCAGGACAAATTGTTGAGCGGCCGGCTAGTATCATCAAAGAGCTGGTGGAAAATGCCCTAGATGCAAAAGCTACTCATATTATTGCGGAACTGGAGTCTGCAGGTAAAAAAAAGATTATTGTGACTGACAATGGTTTGGGGATGTCAGAAGCTGATCTTGAGCTTTGTTTTCAGCATCACACGACTAGCAAGATTTTCAATTCAGATGATTTGCTTCACATTACTAGCTTTGGTTTTAGAGGTGAAGCACTTTCTAGCATTGTAGCTTCTGCTCAAGTTCGCATTGAGTCTAAACCTGAAAGTGAGTTGGCAGGCAAGTATATTGAACTTGTTGATGGAATGATGCATCGAAAAGGATCTGTTGGGATGCCAACTGGAACAAGAGTTACTGTTTCTGGATTATTTTCAAAAATTCCCGCTAGAAAAAAGTTTCTAAAATCAAATACAACTGAGTTTGCACATATACTACAAATAATTACGCAACAGGCATTGGCACATTGTGAAGTTGCATTCACTTTGATTCATAACAAAAAAGTTGTGATTGAACTACCAGCAAGCCAAGAGTTATTAGAGCGTGCAACAGAACTTTTATCACAAGAAGTTAGTGAAAATTTATTGCCAATAAAAATTCTTGGAGATCATTTTAAAATTACTGGATTTATTGGAAAGCCACAAATTGGAACTCAATCTAAAAATAGACAGTTTTTGTTTGTAAATAACAGAAGTGTTTACAGTAAAGAAATTGCACAAAAAATTAAAGAAGTTTTTTCAACTTTGCTAGAACCAAAAAGCTACCCAGCATTTTTGTTGCATCTTGAACTTTCTCCGGATTTAGTTGATGTAAATATTGACCCACAAAAAACACAAGTTAAATTTACAAACCTTTCTGAGATTATTAAAACTCTTGAAACAGAAATACAAAATATTCTTAAACAAGCAAACCTAACTTATTCTCAAAGGGGAAGTAATGGATTTTATGACGAGTACACAATGGATGCCGGAATAGCAAAAATCGTGAGAAATCAGAGTGACGGTTGGAACATAAAAGACGCAGAACTTATTGAGGACACAGAAGTTCTGCAGGTCCATAATTTATATTTGGTTGCTCAAACAAAACGAGGCATTTTAATCGTAGACCAACATGCTGCACATGAACGGATTTTATATCAAGAATTTTTAGAAAAATTTAATCAAAAGCGTTTTGAAACAATAGAGCTAGATCAACAAATTAAATTAGATTTTCCAAAAGCAGAACTAGCATTTTTGAAAACGCAACTCAAAACATTTACAGATCTAGGTTTTGAGATTATACAAAAAAAAGATTCGTTTTTTGTTACAACAATCCCTGTTGTTTTTAAAACAAGAAATATACAAAGATTAATTCAAGAATTATTGCATGATTGTATAAATGCTACTGCACCTAAGGAGCTTGATGTTGGAACACACAGAACTATTGCATATTTAGCGTGCAGAACTGCAATTAAAGCTGGAGAAAAATTAACAGCAAAAGAGAGAAAACGACTACTAGAAAAACTATTACAAACTGATGAAAAATATACTTGTCCTCATGGTAGGCCTGTTGAAGTTGAGTTGGATATTTTGTATTTGGATCAATTATTTAAACGTGTGAAATAATTTTATTTTTATAAAAAGAAAAATAACTCTTTTTTGAAATAATTAAAAAATCTTGTAAAACTATTCCAAAGGATTTTTCTGTTTTTTTAAGTTTTGAATAAAACTCTGTTTCTTCATTTTTGGGTAGCAGATTTTTTCTATTGGGAAAATATTTTGCCAAAATAACATATGTTGCGTGTACATAAAAACCTGGAATAAATACATCAGTTATTGTCAAAGGTTTTTCTAGATTCTCAAAATAAGTATGAGTTGAAATTATGGAATAATTATTATCAAGAAAAAAAAGCAAATTGCAATTTTTTTCTGTTAGGCTTAATTTTTTCAAATTATTTTGAGTATAGTTATAGATTTCGGAACTTTGTATACATGTCATACATGCTCAGCATAGCTGAACATTCTTACAAAAACTGTAATATAGCTTTATTTAAAAAGACTACAAGGAAGTCATGCCAAACATTTCTTTTGGCAACTCATACGTTTTTATTACAGATTGGTTGTTTTGAGAATTTTTAACAAAAAGCAGTACGAATTGATCTACATATACTGGAACCCAACTTTCATCTCTTACTCTTTCATATAAAAAGTTTTGAGCTCCATCGATTTGATCTAATCTATAAAAATAAATTGCGTTAAACTGATATTTATTTTCAAGCTCTTCCCATTTTGATTCATTATTTAGCGCGGCAAGAAACTCATTTTGCAAAAAGTTTTCAGAGTATGCTTCTGGGCGGTTATCAATAAATAATTTTTCTTGTGGAAAAAGTGTGTAGGCAAGATACCCTCCAATATCATAGTTATTAAAAATTGGGCCCTTTATAGAATTTTGTTTAAAAAACTCTGCTGATGCAAATGTATTTGGTATTAGACCTGCTCCGATATTTGGAATATGTGGTGTAAAAATTCCAGAAAATAAAACTAAAAATAATAAAATACATGAAACAGTTGAAAGCAATAAAGTTGTAACAGTATTATTTAATTTTGTTTTATGCTTTTCTATAAAGTCTTGTACAGCATTATAAATAGTTTCAACTAGAAGCGGAACTATAATGACTGCTAAAAATGGAGTCATTCTATTAACTTTATTTGCTAAAAATATAAAGATAAAAAGTAAAATTAGTTGTGCAACTTTTTTTCCATAGATTTTCTGCCCAACAATTTTTTTATTTTTAAATAAAGAATAAAAAAATAGAACTAAACTTATTGTACTTAGTCCAACAACATACGAATAGTAAAATACTTTACTACCATAACTGATCATAAAAAATGTTGATTGATTTTCTGCAACTCTATACGCATAATTATTAAAAATAGTGAGAGGTGTAAGCAGTCCTTCCATAAAAAATGGGTTTATTAAGCTCGCAACTACTAATCCAAAAAATAGAGTTCCTAACAAACGCACAGTTTTGTTTTTTGTTATTTCTAGTATTTTTTGTTTTTCAAAAACAAGTTGTAGTATTTCTTGAAACAAGTAGTATCCAACAAGTAATGGCCCAAGTATAAAAAAGAGGTGGGAGTTTACCCAAACTATTTGTAGAGCAAACAGCAGCAGCAAAAGCCACTTTTGTTTGTACACTAATTTTGTATTTAAAACATAGTTATAAAAAGCAAAGAGTAATAAACTCACAGATTCTGGGCGCACTTCTAATCTTTGTGTAATGAGTGGATGTACAAGAAAACCAATTACAGTAACAAGATATAAACCTATTTTCGATACTGAGTGGTTTTTTTTATGGACAGCTTGCAAAGCCGTTACAAGTATCAAGCTAAATGCAGCTGTATTTGCAAAAACATTAAATACTGTTAATCCAGAGAATCCTCCAGTTTGCTCAATTACATATGCAATTATCCCGAAAAACCAGTGATGATTTATATTAGATCGATTAGTTTCGCTGAACGAATAAAAATTAGTATGAAGTAGTGAAAAAAATTCTTGTTGTGAACCAGAAAAAATCTGCCTACCATTTGTGATATGCCTGCCAATGTCAGAATTGTGTAAGTTAATGTAAGTAAAATAAAACAATGAAAAATAGAGCACTAGAACAATCAGGGGCCAAAACTGTTTCATTTTTTGTGCAATTATTCTCACTTTTATACTATACAATGACCTCAGGCAAACTCGCACTACTAAATTCGGTAAGTTTTGGTTAAAATTGGGGTAAATATGTCACAGGTTCAAGAGGTCAAAGAGGCTACAGATATTGTTGAAGTCATAGGTGCTCGGATTGGTTTACAAAAGGCAGGCAGGTATTTTAAAGCTAATTGTCCATTTCATTCAGAGAAGAGTCCTTCATTTTTTGTTGACGATGCTTTACAACGTTATAAGTGTTTTGGTTGTGGAGAATCTGGTGATGTTCTCACATTTTTAGAAAAGTATGAGGGTATGAGCTTTTCAGAAGCACTAGAAGAGCTTGCACAAAAAGCAGGAATTACTTTAAAAAAATATACAAAATCAAAAGATGACACACTCAGAGAAGAAATTTTAGAAGTTTTAAGTCTGGCTCGTTCGTATTATCACTATTTATTAACAGACCACAAGTCTGGAGAAGTTGCCCGTGAGTATCTCAAAGAAAGAAAAGTAACTAAAGAATCGGTTACTTTATTCCAAATGGGCTATGCTTTGGATCAGTGGGAAGGTTTACTTACCTTTTTGCATAAAAAGAAAAAATATAGTTTAAGCATACTTGAACAGGCTGGTTTGATTATTAAAGGTAGAAATAATAAATATTACGACCGATTTAGAGGCAGAATTATTTTTCCATTAAAAGATCATAGAGGGAGAGTTGTTGGTTTTTCTGGAAGAAAAATTCAGGGAGATGAAAAAGACGCAAAATACATTAACTCTCCAGAAACAGTGTTATATCACAAAAGTAAAATGTTGTTTGGTTTTTCCGAGTTGTATCAAGAAATTCGCAAAGCTGGATTTGTAGTTGTTGTTGAAGGTGAGTTTGATGTTGTGTCTTCAACTCAAGCTCACATGAACTCTATTGTTGCAATTAAAGGATCGGCATTAACAGAAGATCATGCAAAGTTATTGGCACGAACAGTAGAAAAAGTATTGCTTTCTTTAGATACTGATAGTGCTGGCGTTGCTGCAACAAAAAAAGCAATTGAGGCTCTTAAAAAAACAGAGCTTCAGCTTCGTGTGATTGTAATTCCAGACGGAAAAGATCCTGATGAACTTATCAAAACAGACTCTAAGCTTTGGCGAAAAGCAGTAAAAGAATCAGTTACAGCACACGAATTTTTAATCTTAGTTGCATTTAAAAATAATGATGCGTCTACACCAGAGGGTAAGCAGGCGATCATGAGAGAACTATTACCTGTGCTATCAGAGATTGACCATGCAGTGGAAAGAGAACACTACAGCAGAGAAGTTGCACAAAAATTGGGAGTCAATTTAGAAAGTGTTAAGGCTGATATTCAAAATTTCCAAAGAGGAAAAAGTTTTGGGGGTGAAGTTGTGAAGCAATCAAAAAAAGAAGCTCTAGAACCAAAACTATCTGTAAGAGATCGATTAGAACGCTATATTATTTTCTTATTGTTCCAGTCAGAAACTACCAAGATTTTTGAGTATGTGCGGGATTTGCATAAAAAATCGGTTGAGTTTTCTAACCCAGTGTTACAAAAAATCATTACGGAACTGGACAATTTTGATGGCGTTTTTGTTTTAAAGAAGTTTGCGAGTACTCTTCCAGCAGAACTACAGGAAACACTCTTTGATATTCACTCAAATCAGGACTTTGTGAAGGATTTACAAAATCTTGATGTGCAGGCAGAGTGGAATGGGAGCATCAAAAAACTAAAGACAATTGCACTTACAGATAAGAAAAAAGAAATTATCAAAAAAATATCTATTCTAGACGAAAAAGATGAGCTCACTCCTCAAGAGGAAGCTGAACACAACCAACTTTTAAAAACCCTCGCAGAGCTCAATGTAAAAGAAAAATTAAAGTAAATTGCCTCTTTACAAATATACCCCTCAGGGGTATGCTCGTATTATGCAAAATGACAAAGTTTTAGCTCAACTCAAAAGAATCAGAGGCCAGATCGATGGCATTATCAAAATGTACGAAGACGAACGTATGTGTGTCGATATCGTTCGCCAAGTGATTGCAGCCAGAAGCTCGTTGGGAAGTGTAGCAAAATCACTCCTTTCTAATGAAGCAACCCGCTGTACTAAAGAAAGAAAACCAGATGAATTAAATGAAATTTTGAAGGAAATTTTTAGGTATTAGTTCATATTGTGTACTACACGGAAAGCTAGTAAAAAAGTAGTAGTACTGTAAAAAGTAATTTGTAATACAAAAAGGAGAAAGTATGTCAGACGACAAAAAAGCAACAAAAGGTGCTTTACACCTTACAACAGATAGTTTTGCAGAAACAATTAAGGCGGCAGCTGGTAAACCAGTTTTAGTTGACTTCTTTGCAGAGTGGTGTGGCCCATGTAAGATGGCTGCTCCAGTAATTGAAGAGCTCGCTGGTGAATATGCTGATACAGCAGTTATTGCAAAAGTTGATGTCGATGCAGAAAATGAATTGGCAGCACAACACGGTGTTATGTCTATTCCAACAGTTATTGTTTTTGTGAATGGCGAAGAAGTTGACCGAAAAATTGGATTTGCTGGAAAGCAAGGCTATGTCCAAATGCTTGAAGATGCAATGAATGAGGTTGCATAAGTTTTGATTAAGTAAATTTGTGTGATTGTGCAACCATGAAATGTGGGTGCAGTTGAAACAAAAGGAAGTATATGGAAAATACAAAGGTAGTGATTATTGGGTCTGGTCCAGCAGGGTATTCTGCAGCTATTTATAATTCTCGTGCTCAGTTGGCTCCGGTTTTATTTGCAGGATTTGCAAGTGGTGGTCAGCTCATGAACACTACCGATGTTGAAAATTTTGCAGGATTTCCGGAGGGAATCATGGGGCCAGATTTGATGATTGGCATGAGAACCCAAGCAGAAAAGTTTGGAACAGTAATAAGAGATGAATACGTTACTGCAGTTGACTTTAGTGCTCGACCATTCAAAATTTGGACAAATTTTCCAGAAGGGTTTGATCCTCAACAATTTACTAAGTTAAAACCAGAAGAGATTGAAGCCTTTTCACAAAAAGTAAAAGAAAGTGTCGAACCTGCAGTTGTTGCAGAGTCTGTGATTATTGCTACCGGTGCAGCTCCAATTACTCTTGGTGTTAAAGGTGAACAAGAATTTTGGTCTAGAGGTGTGAGTGCGTGTGCAGTTTGTGATGCAGCATTTTTTAAAGAGAAAAAAGTGTTTGTTGTTGGCGGAGGAGATTCTGCAATGGAGGACGCGACTGCATTGACAAAATTTGCAAGTGAAGTACACATCTTGCATAGAAGAGACAGCTTTAAAGCAAGTAAAATAATGCAGGAGCGTGTGCTTAATAATCCAAAAATTACAGTTCATTGGAACACAACCCTTGAAGAAATTATGGGTACAAAATCTGTAGAGAAAATTCGTGTCACAGAAAATGGGTCACCTGCAGAATATGATGCTCAAGGTGTTTTTATGGCAATTGGCCATAGACCAATGAATTTGATCTTTACTAACCAAGTTCAGTTGGATTCAAAAGGATACGTTGTGACTAGACAAAGTGCAACAAAAAATGGTACTGATTTAGCAGTTTCTGCTATTAATGAAGATGGATTAGTGACATTTCCAACTATGACTTCTGTAGAAGGTGTGTTTGCTGCAGGTGATGGTGTAGATGTTAGATATAAACAGGCAATAACAGCTGCTGGACAAGGCTGTAGCGCTGCTTTAGATGCAGAACGGTGGCTAGAAACGCAAGAATAAAGAAACTCAAAAAGAGTAAAAAAGAATGGTAAGTGGCCACAAAGTGACTGGTTTAATTTATGGTACTTGAAAAAGTATGAAAAAGTATGATATTTTGTAAGTCATACGGAGAATAAGGAGAAACATATGAGTAATCCTCATAAAAATGCAATTAAGCAACTTGAAACTGTCGCAACAGTTTTAAGAAAGTCGTATAAGGATACAGAAGCATTTGATGCTGCAATAGAGCAACTTAAAACTCCAGACAGGGTGATTAAAGGTCAACTGAGAATCAAAATGGATAACGGAAAAGTTAAGACTTTTCAGGCATTTCGATCTCAGCATAATAACGCGGTTGGTCCATACAAAGGTGGAATTCGATTTCATCAAAATGTTACAGAGGACGAAGTAAAAGCACTCTCTACTTGGATGACTTGGAAGTGCAGTGTTACTGGTATTCCATATGGTGGTGGAAAAGGTGGGGTTATTGTTGATCCTAAGCAACTTTCTGAAGGTGAGTTGCAAAGACTCTCAAGAGCATACGCTTCTTTAATTGCTCCACATATTGGTCCTTGGGTTGACGTTCCTGCTCCAGATGTAAACACAACTCCACAGATTATGGCTTGGATGGTTGATGAATATGAACAGGTTGCCAAGAACAGGTATAAAACATCAGTTGAAAATCCTTTAGCAACATTTACTGGAAAACCACTCTTACTTGGTGGTTCAAAAGGAAGAACAGAAGCAACAGGACTTGGTGGATTTTATGTTTTTGAGAATTTAGCAAAAAAATTGAAGATCAAAAAAGGTGCAACAGTTGCGATTCAAGGTTTCGGAAATGTTGGATATTGGTTTGCATATTATGCACACCAAGCTGGGTATAAAGTTGTCGCACTCTCTGATTCAAAAGGGGGAGTATATAACGAAAAAGGTTTAGATCCTGTTTCAGTATTAGAATGCAAAGAAAAAGGTGGAACAGTTGGAAATTGTAACTGTGATGCAAAGAGTTGTAAAAATGATGGAAAGCAAATCACTAATGAAGAGTTATTAGAACTTAAAGTTGATGTATTGGTTCCTGCCGCACTTGAAAACGTGATTACAAAAGAAAACGCTGGCAAGATTAAAGCAAAACTTGTGCTTGAAATGGCAAATGGTCCAACTACTCCAGAAGCTGATGAAATTTTAGCTGATAATGGGATTATTGTGATTCCAGACGTTTTAGCAAATGCTGGTGGAGTTACTGTTTCCTACTTTGAGTGGGTACAGAATCTGCAAGGATACTATTGGGAAAAAGAATTAGTTTTAGAAAGATTGAAAGGTTTGATGAATGAAGCCACAGATAGAATGTGGCAATTAAAAACTGATAACAAAGTTACCTCGCGTGTTGCAACTTATATGAGCGCAGTCAAAAAAGTTGTGGATACGATGTTATTAAGAGGTAACGAATAGGAGTTGTTTTGAAAGGTAAGGGGGTTGCTTAGCTAAAGTAAACAAACTATGTAACTGTGTGTAGCGTGAGGTTATGTTTTGGCAGACGTTTGGTAGAAAAAGGCAAAATATACAACATATACACAAAAAGATAGCAGCGTTTAATGCTTGTGGAAGCAATCGAAGTCGATAGATTTGGCAAGAGAATGTTTTGAGATTGTATGTAAGGGCAAACGCAAATGCGTTTGCCCTTATTTTTCTTTTCTATTTTAATTAAATTGAATACTTTTTCCTGCTTTTATTTCTTGACTTTTACTGTATAATTATACACCATTCCAGGCAAAGTATGTCTTGACAAGAAAAATAGAAAGAGTAGTACCGTTTGGTACTTTACTAGTTTATGGCAAGAGCAAAAAAATCCCAAAAAGTAGTCGAAGAAACCCAACAAGTAAATCAAACTGATGTAACTGAATCACAGATTGAGGAAACTGCAACAGATTTCAGCGAAGCTAGCGATTCTGGCGATTCTAATGAATCTAGTGAATCAGACACAACAGATATTCAATTTGATGAACAAGTTGCGGCTACAAAAGTTCCAAAAGCATTAACTAACGATATAGAAAAACTCTATAAAAAAGCAAAGTCTCAAGGATACATTACACAAGAAGATATTTTGTCTGCATTTGTTGAGCCAGAAGATTATATTCAAGAGCTTGATGATTTTTATGGGCAAATAATTGCCGATGAAATTGACGTTTTTGAATCTGTTTCTGAAGAAAGCAAAAAGGGTGCAGATGATACTCTTACTCAAGAACTAGAAACACTTTCTACACTCACAGATCGTAGTGTTGCTGACCCTGTCAGAATGTACCTCAAAGAGATTGGTCGTATTCCTCTTTTAAATAGAGAAGATGAAATTCGATTAGCTCAAAGAGTTGAAGCGGGAGATCTTAAAGCTAAAAAAGAACTTACTGACGCTAACTTACGTTTAGTTGTTTCTATTGCTAAAAAATATATCGGTCGTGGAATGACTTTCCTAGACTTAATTCAAGAAGGTAATAAAGGCTTAATTCGTGCAGTCGAAAAATTTGACTGGACAAAAGGTTTTAAATTTTCTACCTATGCAACATGGTGGATTAGACAGGCAATTACTCGTTCTATAGCTGACCAAGCAAGAACGATTCGTATTCCTGTTCACATGGTCGAAACAATCAACAAGTTAATGCGTACCTCACGCAGACTTATGCAAGATCTTGGTCGTGAGCCAAGCCCAGAAGAAATTGGTGAAGAGATGGAGATGGACCCAGATAAGGTTCGCGAAATTTTGAAGATTTCTCAAAATACAACTTCTTTAGAATCTCCAGTTGGTGACGGCGATGATGATTCAGTTCTTGGTGATTTCATTTCTGATGATCAACAATTATCTCCATACGAATCAACTTCACAACAAATGCTTCGTGAAAATGTTGAAGAAGTGTTGAGTGCACTTTCTGACCGTGAAGCAAAAGTATTGAGAATGCGTTTTGGACTTAATGACAACAAAATGATGACTTTAGAAGAGGTAGGTAAAAAATTTGGAGTTACCCGTGAACGTATTCGTCAAATTGAAGCCAAAGCTCTTCGTAAATTAAAGCATCCAAGCAGACGCAAGAAGTTACAAGATTTCTTAGATTAACGGTTTATTTTTTCAATTGCTTTTAAAACTTTTGTATCTGATTGCAAAAGATAGTTTTTCATTTCTTGCAATGGTTTTTTGAATCTGTCTAGTTCTCTTGGATTTTTTAAAATAGTGTCTAAAATTTTTGTAGCATCAAAAATATGTTTTGCCGTGTATCCTAACTGTGCTTTTTTAATCAGTTCAATATTGCCGCTTTCTTGAGTTCCGCCATAGTTTGTTGCTAAGAAAGGTTTGAGTGAAAGCACGCTTTCAAACAGTGTGTTTGGGCCAGCTTTTCCAATAACTAAATCTGAAGCGGCCATTAACTCATTCATGTTTTCTACATACTCAAAGGTGGTAATTTTTATTTTTGAGTTTGGAAACCATTTTCCAAAAGATTCTACCTTCTTTTTGAGTTTTGTATTTGATCCCGTCACAAAAAGAATTTGGCAAGGCAAATTTTGATTGAGCAAAAATAAAATAAGGTTTGAAGAAAACTGATTTCCTAACGATCCAGAACTAAATAAAAGTGTTGGTAGAGTTGCAGTGATTTTTAATTGCTTTCTAATTTTTTCTGTGTTTGTTTCTTTTTTGAAGCGATTTTGAGTGAGCCATCCAATGATTGTTGTTTTTATATTAGGGTAAAGTGTTTGCAATTTATTTTCTTGATTTTTGTCAAAGACAAAGTTTGTGTCGGCAGTTACTGAAGGGTTGAGTGGCAAAAAGGTGTTTGGGTCGGTAAGTACATTGATGAACTTGAAATTATTTTTTTCTTTCCAAAATTCGATACTTGGATTGAGTAAATAAAAGGTTGAAACAACTAGGTTTGGCTTATTTTTGTCTAAATGCCATTTAATAAATTTTTTATATCGAAGTGTGAGGAGTTTTTTTTCTATTGGAACCATAGCAGGGTGCAGAAGCGGTTTAGAGATAAGTCTCATAAACCAAATAGAGTGGCGATGTAACCAAGAATGAATTTTAGAGTTTGAATGATATTTCACTTCTGTAACGTTCCAACCATTTTTTTTAAGGAGATCTGCAAATGCCGATGAAAGAGTTGCATGGCCTTGTATTGTGGTAAAGAGAAGTGCTTTTTTCTGCATAGAGTAGGAAAAATTATACTATAGTGTGTAGAAATCTTTGTCTTCAGGTTCAATGCTATCAACAAAAACAGAGTCAGGTCCATCGTTTCTTGGGGTAACAGTCAAAGTCCAACCTCGATAAACAGCTACATCCATTCCATTTCTTTTTTCTAATGCTGCGCCAACAACTAAAGAATCAATTTGTTCTCCTTTTGCATTTAATTTTCCAAGTTTTCGTTTGTATCCATGAGTATGACCTGCTACAGTTTTAATAACGTTTGTATTTTTTAAGTCTCCAAATATTTGTTCAAATGCATCAGCATCATGTCCAACTAAAATAAGGTCCTTTCCTGATTTTTGAGCATACTCAATAACTCGTTTTTGTCTTTGGTAGTCTTGTTCGATTTTGTAAAGAGCTTGTATTTGTCGTTTACACCATTTTTCTAAGTATTGTGCCTCAGTCGTATTTTCTTGGCCAGATTGTTTTAGTTTGTGGAGTTGATGGTTTCTTTCTCTTAATCTATCAATTTCTACAAGTATATATTTTCGCCAAAATTGACTCGTGAAATTTGTGTCTACAGAAACAACCATAGTATGGTTACCAACTTCTTGGGCAAAGATTTGACTGCCTAAGCTTTCACGCATGAATAAATCTTGATCAAGTCCATGATTAATAGTATCACTATCATGATTTCCCATTGATTGGACAACTTTTACTTCTTTTTGTATGCGTTCTGATAATTCTTGTCTAAAGTCTTCAAAGTTAACTAAAGTGTATGCGTTGTCACCAGCTTTTGATTCATTATGGCCAAAATCTCCAATGTTAACCATGACAACAGCTTTATTTTCTTGCCTGTTTTGAGATATTCTTCTTGCAAGGGTTCTTTTAATTGCTTCATATCCTTCTGCTTGTGCAATTCCTGCACCTTCGTGAATCCAGTCTCCACTTTCTTCTAGTTGTTTATCTTCTGCTGTATTTCTTTGTCTGAATCTAAGAATTGCATTTTTAATACCAGATTTGAGTTGTCTTGGATTTACCCTATTAAGAATTTTATAAATTTTATTAAGTTCTCTGACAGCTTCTGATGGCTCGGAACCAGGTTGGTGTATATCTCCAAAAAAATTGAGCTCACAGTATTTCATTTCTTCTACGTTGAATGGATTAATTTCTTTTCCACCTGGATAAATACCTTCTTTTATTGCTTGGTCAGCTTTCTCTAGAAGCTCTTCGACAATAGGAAGGTTTTCTTCTGCAACTTCTTCTTCAAATGATGGGTATGTTTGGGTTGCGCTTTCTGGCAACTGAACAAGCTTTTCTCTGATGATTCTGTTTACCTTATCCCTGAAGGATCCAACTTCTGGTTTGTTTTTTTCTAGTAAACCTGTAAGTAAAAAAATACCCCGATCTCGAAGAGTTGTTTTTTTATTATTTTCAGTTAGGAAGCTAAAATTTTTTAGTTCGTTATAATCAATTCTTTGCATTATCACTATTATTATAGTCTGAGTCTTATTTTTTGGAATACTAGCGAAACTTATTATGGATTTCTTTTAGTAGTTTTGTTACAATATGGTTCTGTTGTTGAGGTTTTCGTAAAAAACTATATACAACGCTTAACAAGTGAAGATCCCCTGTAGCTCAATGGCAGAGCGCCCGGCTGTGAAATGTTCCAAATCGCAGCTTCCTACAGAAATGTAGGAATGATAATTGGGTGAATTGCGGGAAGCCTAAGGTT
This sequence comes from uncultured Pseudomonadales bacterium, assembly GCA_964620965.1. Taxonomy (GTDB): domain Bacteria; phylum Patescibacteriota; class Microgenomatia; order UBA1400; family PJMF01; genus VFLK01. The sequence continues at coordinate 324,233 of CAZUHV010000001.1, read as the reverse complement.
TTATAACTATGGTAATCCGCAGCCAAGCCTCATTTTTGAGGAAGGTTCAGAGACTAGGTGAGTACACCCTAGAGTGCCCGACACCTTCATTTAGATGTTTATATCTAAAAAAGGTGATGAGATAGTCCATGCCGACTAGAAATAGTTGGAATCAATGTAACCGGTAGGTTGGAGGTTCGAGTCCTCCCGGGGGAGCACCAACCGATTTTGAGCCCATAGTGACTCTAAATCCATTGATATATCAATGCTTTTTCCATGTTCGAACTCTTCAGAAACGGTGGGTTCTATCTTGTTCACATATTCAAGAAAAGCGTATTCATTAATGAGCTGGCTTTACTGATATATATGTGTAAATTCTTAAACACATGTCTACTTGAGGTGGGAGATTCTGGTATTGCTATTATAAGTCTGTAGATTGCCAATATCTAAATGTGGATAACCACTGACTGAGGAAATAGGTCAAAACTATTCGTTTCCCAGGAATTTACTGTGGAAAAGTTTATATATGGAATTGATTCCATATAGGTATATAATGATGAAAATGATAACTAATGAAGAGAAAATACTAGCTTATCTGCAGAATAGAATGACTCTTGGAGAAAAAACTCTAAGAGCTATGACGCTTGATCAAAAAAAACAACCTCTTGCTAAAAGGGCGGTCTGGCTAGTGATTGATAAGTATATAAGAGACTTTCAAGCTGGGAAAACTGATCCCAGATGGGTGGCAATTCCAGGGTTAAGGGGTGTTGGTAAAACAACACTGGTTGCTCAATTATATTCTTCAATAAGGTGTGATGATAACCACAAAATTTATATTACACTCGATGATGCAATGAGAGTGTTAGGCGTGAGTCTGAGCCAAATACTTGATTGTTACGAGAAAATGCTTGGAACAAAGTTTGAAAATCTAGAAAGAAAGGTTTACCTATTTTTAGATGAGGTTCAGTATGATGATTCATGGGCACTTACGCTTAAAAATCTTTATGATAAAACAAAGAATGTATTCATTATTTGCACTGGCTCATCAGCCTTATCACTCCAAACTAATCCAGATAGCAGCCGCCGTATTAATTTTACGAGAATTTATCCACTGACTTTTACGGAGTATCAGATGGTTAAATATAAAAAATTTCCAGCTAGAGGAGTTGGAAACCAAATTAGAACAGCAATCTTTGGTAGTAAAACGGCTGCCGAGCTTTATGGCAAGCTAAACGCTTTAGAGAAACTTGTTGATAATTATTGGAAAGACGTAAGAAAAAATGATCTTGAAGAATACTTAAAATATGGAACTCTCCCATCATCTCTGGCTCTAGGCAGTGAACCACTTATTTATCCAAACATTAACCAAACTTTGAATAGTGTCTTGAATCGTGACGTTCCACAACTTAATGCATTTGACAAGCAAACTATAGAAAAATTAAGCCAAATTTTATATACGGTTGCCAGTAATGACTCGACCAGTTTTAGGAAAATTAGTGAAGCAGTCAATCTAGATTACAAAACTGTAGTATCTGTATTTGAGGCACTAGAAAAAACTGAATTATTAATCAGGGTTTATCCTGCAGGTTCTCACGAAAGCCAGGTTAAGAAGCCTTCAAAATACCTATTTTCCTCTCCTGCTTTTCGAGCAATGTACTACAACTTGGTAGGAAGTACAGTTGAATTTAGGGATTATAGGGGCAAGCTTTTTGAGGATGTGGTTGGGATGTATTTATTTAGAATATTTCGAAATGTTTCAGAAGCTAGTCTGACTTATGATTCAGATGCGGGAGGGGCAGATTTTGTCTTAAGACCAGGTTTAGATCCAAACGATTGTATTGTTTTAGAAGCTAGCTTAGGACAAAAGGGCAGCCGACAAGTAATTACTACATTAGGTAGAGTTAAGGCTAGGTATGGCATAGTTGTCTCAACAAGTCCACTTAGGCTTGATGATACCAAACAATGTATTTCTGTGCCGCTGAAGTTCTTTTTACTTATTTAAAGATTTTTATAAAATGCCAGGGTTGAAGAATCAAACTACTAACTACAATCAACCTCAAATAGAGGTTTTTTACGATGAGCACGATAAGAGGGCTCAAGATTATTGGGATGACTTTGAAAAAGATAGAAATAAAAACCTAGAATCTCTCCATAAGGCAGCAACTGAGATTTTAAAGAGTGCTAACCCCGATGGTAAGCAAATATACCAGTTGTTTGAAGGAATGTATCTTACTGAAAAGGGTAAGAAGGAAAAAGACAATAAAAGATCATGCCGCTTCTTAATAAAAGCAATTTCTCTCTTTGATAAAAATAAGGCTAGTAAAGACATTGCCAACAAGACTCGTTTACTTTTTTATAAACGGAAGTTGGAGGTATTAAAATTTGAAAAAAAGCCTTTAAGCGAAACTTTTAAAAAAATGGCTAATACGCAAAAGAGTCTTGGGAAAAATAAAGATTATCATGCTGAAATGAGCCTTTTTTGTCTTAACAAATCAATTGAGTCTATGCATGATTTGCCGAAGGCAAAAGTATTTTTACAAGAGGGAACTGAATATGCTAAAAAGTCTGGCAACAAAGATATTTTAAATAAAATGAATGGGTTACTTCATAGAATCAATTCATATGATTCCAAAACACTTGAGGGAGCCATAAGTGAGATCGAGAAAGAAATTCTTGCTATAGAGAGGACATCAGACAGATACGGAATTGATGTCGCTATGGGAGATCTTAATTTTCTTAAATCAAAAATGATATCTGCTCCAGATACTAGGGCAAAGTTACTTGAAGAGGCGGCAGAGTATTATGAAAAAGCTGGTATGAGCAATAGAGCCCACCAGATTAGGGGCAACGCTTTTCAAATAATGGGGAATAATACTAATCCAGCAGATTATAAGCATGCAGATTTCTATCAGAAGTCAGCAGATGAATATGAAAAAGCGGGCAATAAAAGAATGCAAAAATGGATGGAAGGACATCGCCAAATTGCTTTGGCATCAATAGATGGAGTAATTGCTGGTGATGATAAAGCTTTTAGATTTCATCTAATGTCTGCGAATCACAAGTACAGAGATGCGGGCAACATTGGTGGTCTTCAATATACTGCGGGCGTTGGAATTTTTTTAGACGCTTTAAGAGCAGAATATCCTCAATCTATTTCATTATTTAATTCTGCAGCTGAATGCCTTGAAAGCGTTAAAGAGAATTATCTATCTTCTTTTGCTAGAGCTGAAATAGCAAGAATTAAAGCATTTAAGTCTAAGACCAAATCTGATCAGAAGATTTTTTTACTTGAAGAGAAAAATGCTTTAGAGAGAGCAGCTCTAGAAGAAAAAAAGGGGAATCTTGATCAGTCAATTGAGATAGTAATTGGTGGAAGCAAAGTAAGCGCTGTTGTTCTTGGACATTTAAATACCGCTCGAATTGAGGAGTTAAATGCTTTTTTAGAGAATGATAGAGAAATAGCAAAAATTCACTTTGGTAGAGCAAAAGTATCATATTTAGCTATAAAAGATTCAGAGGCATTCAAGATTTCAATTTTGTCTGGACTTGGATGGTGTAATCTTTTCTTAGAAAACATTTTAGAAGCTAAGGATTACTTTGAAAAATTAAAGAAAATAAGTCCGCATAGTGAACATGTTGAGCTGGGAGAGCAAGCGTTAAATGATTTAATTAAACTGAAGTACTCACAACAAGTTGGTGATGATTTAATCAAAAAAAGGTTGTCTCTACCACTACAAATTAGTCTTATCGATGATGTGGTTCTTGTTTCTCAGTCTAGTGGAAGACCATACCCTTCTGATTTTTTTAATATATGCCTGGCAATCACCAAGCGTAGTTGTAATCAGCTTGAAAGATATCGCAAGGATTTTTGTAAACTTAATGAAGAAGCACTAAGAAACCAAATATTAATAATTTCTAACAGTATTGCAGAAGAAGGTCTTGGAGCAACAATAACTGGTGAGACATTTAGTGGAGAGGGTAAAAGTGATATCTTTGCAAAGAACAGTCAAGAACAAAACGATTTCTTTTTAGGAGAATGCAAAGTATGGAAATCACAATCAGAATATAAGGCTGGCTTTGACCAATTGATTGAGAGATATCAAACTGCGACGGATAGGGCTGGTGTTTTAATTAATTTTGTCAAAGTGGGCAAGCTTACTGATAACTTAATAAAGGCTAAAAGTGCAGTTCTTGAATTAGACCAAAATGCCACAATAACTGACATTGAAGGTGAAAATGCTTTTGTTTCTCAACATAAAGAGTTTGGAATAATTTTTCATAAACTGGTAGATTTGGTTTCCTACAAAAACAAGAAGATAATAAGAAAAAAATAGCCTGTTTTATGTAACCATTACACGTCACTTGCTTTTTGTATCAAGGGTAATTTGGTCTATAATGATACAGACAATAACTATCAAAATTAAGACAAAGATCAAAATTAAATGCCAGAAGCTACTGCTAGACTTAAAATCAACAAATTATTAGAACAATCAGGCTGGAGATTGATTGATTCCGAGGATGGTAAGGCAAATGTTACTGTTGAAGATCACTTAATTGTTGCCCCAGTTGGCAGTGATGACACTCTTGGTGAAGATTTTGAGAAAGTTCATGGTGGTTTTATTGATTATTTACTTTGGGGTCAGAACAAAAAGCCTCTCTGTGTATTAGAGGCAAAGAAAAGCACCATTCACCCACTTGATGCTAAGGAACAGGCTCGTCAATACGCCAACTCCATAGGAGTGAAGTATGTCATTTTATCTAATGGTGAATCACACTATTTCTGGGATATCGAGGTAGGCAATCCAGAAGTAATTTACCATTTCCCAACTCAAGACTCTCTAGAAACCAATGTTTCGGCACCAAAAGATGTCAACGCTCTTATCAATGAAGTGGTGGGTGATGACTATATTGCCCTTACTCAGATGCCAGACTATCAGCAAGACCCCCGCTGGCAAACAGAGGATGGAAAAAAAGAGCTCATCGAAAATGAAGGGTTGAGATTCTTACGTTATTACCAACAAGAAGCCATTCAGTCCCTGCAGCAAGCCATAGCCAAAGGCAAAAAGAGGTTCTTGTTTGAAATGGCTACTGGTACAGGTAAAACACTTACCAGTGCTGCCATTATTAAGTTGTTCATCAAAACTAAGAACGCATCCAGAGTTTTGTTTTTGGTTGACCGATTAGAGTTAGAAGATCAGGCTGAGAAAAACTTTCGCCAGTATTTGAGCCCCGATATTACTACCGTTGTGTACAAGAACAATAAAAATAGCTGGAGCAGAGCTGAGGTAGTGGTGACCACCATCCAAAGCATCATGCATGACAATAAATTTGAGGATTTATTTAGCCCTACAGACTTCGACCTGATTATCTCTGACGAATCGCATAGGGCTATTTCAGGAGAGGGATTAAGCAGAAATGTTTTTAATTACTTCACTGGCTACAAGCTAGGATTAACTGCCACTCCCAAAGATTACCTTAAAAACTTGTCTGACAGGCAACTAGCAGATTCTGATCAACGGGAGTTGGAAAGAAGAAGTCTTTATTCAACTTACGAGACTTTTGATTGCAAAAGTGGTGAACCAACTTTCAGATATGACTTATTGCGTGGTGTGAAAGATGGCTTTTTGATTAATCCCTATGTTTTGGATTGTCGTACAAAAATTACTGCTCAATTGCTCTCTGATGAGGGTTATGCGGCTGCCAGTGAGCAGGTATCCGAAGATGCACAGGATGAAGTCTTCTTTGCTAAAGATTTTGAGAAAAACTTCTTTAGCCCCAAAACCAATCAACAGTTTGTGGAAACTTTTTTCGCCAATGCTCTAAGAGACCCAATTAGTGAGGAAGTTGGTAAAACCATTATTTTTTGCGTAAGCCAAAGTCATGCTCGAAAGATCACTCAATTGCTGAATGAGATGGCTCATGAGCTGTATCCAGGTAAATACAACTCAGATTTTGCAATGCAGATTACTTCAAATGTTAGGGATGCTCAGCCTTTCACGATTCGTTTTGCTAACAACAATTTAAATGGCAGAACATCATTTTTGCCTGGCTACAAGACAAGTAAAACTAGAGTTTGTGTGACCGTTGGAATGATGACCACAGGCTATGATTGTTCGGACATTTTGAACATTTGTCTAATGAGACCAATTTTTTCACCTCAAGATTTTGTGCAAATTAAGGGTCGTGGCACTAGAAAGCACTTATTCACCTACAAGCAAAAGCTAAATAGTACTGAAGCTGTAGAGCAAAAGCAAAAAACAGAATTTTACCTTTTTGATTATTTTGCTAATTGTGAGTATTTTGAAGATAAATTCCCCTATGACCAAGTTCTAGACTTGCCCAAACAAAGTGAAAAGCTTATGCAAGTTGCTGTAGATAGTGGCTCAGAAATTACCCAAGCAGTATCAGACGGTGAAAGGGGCTTTACCCGCTATGGACAAGATCCACTGCAGCAGCTGCAAGGCATGAAGCTGAGCGACAGCGGAATGAGAATCGACCGAGAACTCTACCAGGCAGCACAACACAAGCAACAAGCTCATGCTGATAAGTTGCAGAGAGTTGATCAGCTATGGAATAAATTTTCTTCTACACACTTTGTTTCAGAAGATTTGGAAAGCCAAATCAGGGATATTTTTTACTTGTGTGCTTTAGATGATGTTATTTTAGCTGATTTGAGTGCGAAGGAATTTTCTACTTACTCCAGCGATGCTGAACTTTTTAATACCTTTAGCAACATTGGTGCCAAGTGGATTGCCAATATCACCAACTTCTTAAATAAGGAACTCTAGAAAGCAATTATGTTAACTTCTGCAACCAAACGAAAAATTGATAATGCCCGAGATATTTTGGTAGGTAAAATCCCTATGCCTACGACTCAAGTTGAGCAGATTACCTTGGCTTTAATTTATAAATTCATGTCTGACATCGACAAGAAGTCAAAGGCTTTGGGTGATACCAGTGGTTTTTTTGCCAATGGTTATGAAAAGTATGCTTGGGACAACTTAATGGACAAGTCACTTCCTGCTAGGGATAGAGTCACCCTGTACAGTGAGGGTTTAGAGAAGATGAGTAAAAATCCTCATATTCCTCAGCTTTTTAGGGACATTTTCAAAAACGCTTTTTTGCCATTTCGTTCACCAGAAACACTTAAACTTTTTCTAGAACAAATTGATGAGTTTCAGTATGACCACAGTGAAGAATTGGGTAATGCCTTTGAATACTTGCTATCAGCTATGGGCAGCCAAGGTGACGCAGGACAGTTTAGAACTCCAAGACATATTATTGATTTCCTTGTTAAGGTAGTCGATCCGTCCAAGACTGACACAATATTAGACCCTGCTTGTGGAACTGCTGGCTTTCTGATCTCAGCTTATAAGCATATTAGAGAAAAAGGTTTGACCGCTGAGGAACAAAAAAAACTCACCGATAACTTTGTAGGCTATGACATTTCTCATGATATGCAACGCTTGGCAATGGTAAACATGTACTTACACCATTTTCCTGACCCTAAGATTTTTGAATATGACACCCTATCTAGTGAGGATCGTTGGGATGATGATTTTGACGTGATCTTGGCTAATCCACCTTTTATGACTCCAAAAGGGGGTATCAAGCCACATTCTCGTTTTGCTATTAAATCAAAAAGATCTGAGGTGCTGTTTGTCGATTACATCATGGAACATCTAAATAACAATGGAAAAGCTGGCATTATTGTGCCAGAGGGTATTATTTTTCAATCTCAAAATGCGTACAAAGACATGCGAAGGATGATGATTGAAAATCATTTCTTATGGGCAGTCGCTTCCTTGCCTTCAGGAATTTTTAACCCATATTCGGGAGTTAAGACTAGCATTTTATTCTTTGATAAAGAAATAGCAAAGAAAACAAATAAGGTGATGTTTTGTAATGTTGAAAACACTGGAATAAGTTTGGGTGCAACAAATGCAGTAATTTCAGAAAATGATTTACCCACAGCAATGGCTGATTTAATTGAGTTCAAAAATTCAGGGAATTCTAATTCATCAAATAGTTTTGTCGTGGATAAGGGCGAAATTAAAGAAAAAGGGTGGGATTTATCACTTTCAAAATATAAGATATCTGTGGGCAATGACAAAACAATTAAATACATGCCCCTAAAAGATATTGCTCACCTCAATAAAGGCAAATCCTCAAGCACAAAAACTCTACCAGGTGATTACAAGCTTTTTCTAACAGCTGAAGAACAAAAAACCGCAGATCATTATGACTTTGATACGGATGGAGTTGCAGTTCCACTAATTTCGGCTCTTGGACATGGTAAGGCTGACATAAAGCGAGTACATAGGGTTAGTGGCAAAGTAGCAATTGCTAATTTACTTTGTCTTATCGAACCTGACAAAGATTTAATTAATCCAGATTATCTTTATTACATTCTTGATTCTAAGAAAAAAGAAATGGCTGGGTTGATGACTGGTTCTGCCAATGTTTCAATGAAGGTGAGCGATCTTGAATCTTTTGTGATCCCAGTGCCGAGTATTCAGTCACAAATTGAACTAGTAGAAGAACTTAATCGTTATCGAGAAATTATTGATGGAGTGAATCAGGTAGTAGATAATTACCGACCCAGTTTTAAAATTAATAATAATTGGGAATGGAAAAAAATTGGGGATTTTTGCGAATTAAGTCAAGGTTTTGCTGTTAATTCAACGACAAGTCATGCATTAAAAGATGATGGAGACTTGCCATTACTTAGGATTAAGGATTTTATCAAAAATAACTTTGAGCAAAAGGTTGATTCTAAATTAGTTCCAAGAGCTACGATTATTACGTATGAAGATCTTGTATATTCCAGAACTGGACAAGTAGGCTTAGTTTTTACTGGTAGGATCGGGGTGTTGCACAATAATTTGTTTAAAATTGATTTTGATAAGAGGGTAGTTATTAAAGAGTATTTATTTTATGTGCTTCAAATACCAGCAATAAAAGAACAAGTAATAGAATTATCTAAAAGGTCTGCACAACCAGATCTTACTCATACTGCATTTAAGAGTATTTCCTTGCCTACTCCAACAATAGAGATTCAGAAAAAAATTGTTGACGAGTTAAATAAAGAAAACGATTTGGTTCTAGGCACTAAAAAACTAAAGGAAATATATAAAGTAAAAATTAAGAATAAAATTGATGAGATTTGGAGTAGGTAATATTGTGCAGATACTCTCAAAATCCGACTACATGCTTTTTCTCCGTCATCCAGCATGGCTCTGGTTGAAAAAGTATGACAAGTCAAAACTGCCACCAATTGATGAAGACACTCAAGCTATGTTCGATGTCGGGCACGAGTTTGAGAGTTATGCAGAACAGTTATTTCCTGATGCCGTGAGACTGGGGTTTAGTAATTATGATAGTTACCTTACACTGGCTGGCAGAACACTCAATGAAATTAACAATGGCACCCAGACGATTCTACAAGGCAGATTGGAAGCCGATGGCTTAACTTGTATTTTTGATGTGTTGCAAAAAGTTGGCGACAAGGAATTTGATCTAATCGAAATTAAATCCACCACCAAAGCTAAACCTGAGCATGAATACGATTTGGCTTTTCAATTACTGGTATTAGAAAAATCTGGCTACAAGGTCAGAAACATTGCTGTTGTTCATGCTAACAAGGAGTATGAAAGAAGTGGAGAAATTGACTCACACTTATTGTGTACCCAGACTGATATCACTGACAAAGTTCGAGCTCTTTCAGATATAACACAGCAGCAGGTTGTAGCCGCACAATCAGTATTGAATAGCCGCACAATGCCCGATATCTCACTAAGACATGTTAATAAAGTGGGTATTCCTGGTGTTTCTCAGTGGTTTCAAGAGTGGATGACAATTTTTAAGTTGTTAAAACCCAATAACGATCACTACAATGTCTACGAATTAAGTTATCCCACTGGTGAGCAAATCGGTAAGTTAGAAGATGCTGGCATTACTAGGATCGCTGATATTCCCGATGAGTTGGTTTTACGACCAAAGCAATTTGCTCAAATTAAAACCACTAGGGAAGATAAACTGATTATTGATAAAGAGAAGATCAGGGAATTTTTAGATTCATTTCAATACCCACTCTACTTTTTTGATTACGAAACCATGTCGTCAATCATTCCAACTTTTGATGGGATGAGCCCCTATAAAGATTACCCATTTCAGTATTCTTTGCATGTACTTAGGTCACCGACTAGCGAAGTTGAACACTATGAATACCTGCATGCTGAAAATTCTAACCCCATGCCTGGCTTACTAAACCAGCTTAAGCAGGATATTGATGGTGAAGGAACAGTTTTAGCTTGGAACATGAGTTATGAAAAAGGTTGCAATGATCGTATGGCAGCACTCTATCCAGAACATGCTGAGTTTTTAATGAAACTTAACGAGCGAATTAATGACCTGATGATTCCTTTTTCTGAAATGTGGTATTTCCATAAAGATTTTTTTGGTAGTGCTTCAGTCAAGAGGGTTTTACCAGTTATGGCACCAGAACTTAGCTATAAAGAGCTCAATGTGGGCAACGGCTTATTGGCTAGAAGAATGTGGACGCAAGCAGTTCTTGAAAATAAATATCCAGAGCAAAGAGCTGAAATTATGTCTGACCTAAGTCAGTATTGCACGCTCGATACTTTTGCTATGGTTAGAATTTATGAAGAATTACAAAAGTTAGTGAGATAGGAAAATATTATGTCGATGCCAAAGTTTCATCAAACAATGTTGCCAATATTAAAAGTACTAGCTCATGGAAATGAACAAAAGACAGGTGATTTGCCTGATCAAATATTAGAACAAGGCTTGATCAAATTAACGGATGAGGAGTTGGCTGAAAAAACTAAGTCTGGTGATAGTAGATTCCATGATCGTGTTTGGTGGGGTGGAACATACTTAAAGCAGGGCAAATTTATTGAAAGACCAGCTAGAGGAACTATTAAAATAACGCAAAAAGGACTGGATTATTTGAAATCTAATCCGCAGGAAATGACATTGCAATGGCTTAAGCAAGACGAAGACTACACCTCCTATGTTCCACAAAGGTCAAAAAACTCAGTTAAGGCAGAAGCCGATACGGAAGATTTGTCACCCGATGATTTGATTGAAAAGGGCTTTGCCGATCTTGAAGAGTCTTTGAAAAAAGAACTGCTAGATAAACTTCACGAGAGCAACCCTTACTATTTTGAAAAGCTAGTTTTGAAATTATTTAAAAAAATGGGCTATGGTGACTTCGAAGAAACATCTAAGTCCCGTGATGGTGGCATTGATGGAATTATCAATCAAGATCAATTGGGAATTGAAAGAATTTATATCCAAGCAAAAAGATACGCAATTGAGAATCGTGTAAGAGAACCAGAGATTAGAAACTTTATTGGAGCCATGAGCGGTGATGTTAGCAAGGGTATTTTTGTCACAACCTCGTTTTTCGACGCAGCAGCGGTTAAGAAAGCTAAGGATGCTCGTAATCACAAAATCATTCTCATTGATGGCGATGAACTTGTTTCTTTAATGATTAGATACAACATTGGCGTGCAAACAAGAACCGTTTATGAGGTGAAAGAAGTTGATGAGGACTTTTTTGAAATTGGATAGTTTTGACAAATGATATTTGTATATGAAAAAAATTAGCGTAAACAATATTTTGTTCATACTAGCGTGTTTTATCTTTTTGCTAATCCTATTATATGCATATATTACTTTTTGCTTATCAGATGGAAATTTAAAGACCTTCGGTTCAGACATAGTTCTTTCGTTGATAAATGGTCTATTTCTTGCATTGGTCGTCCTAGTTGCAGGGATTTTTATTGAAGAGAAACGGAGAAAGGAAATTGCAATACAAACTGGAGAAGAAGAAATCGCTAAACTAAAAAACATTCTCAAAAATGTTTTTAACAGAGCAAAAAGCTCCTTAAATTTTTTAAATAGAACGCCTACTTTTTATTTTGATGATAATTGGATTAATCCGATGTATGAATTGTTAACTCAAAACAAGCGGGAATGGGACACTTTTCTCCAAGAATATTATAGAAGCAATCCTAGGAGCAAAATTGCAGAAGAATTGTTGAATTTTATTGAAAGTATGGAAAGGGCTCTCATTAATGCTGAAAAACTTGATAACAACTTGGTTAGAATAAAGCTCAATCCAGGTTTAGCTGCTAGCATGGAGAGTGGTTTTCCTGGAGATAGGATTAATGCCAAAAATGAGACTGAATTTACCTTTTGGGTTTATAGAGCGACTTGGGCTGGAGCTGATTCAACTAACATTATGTTTGGAATGCCTTCTGCCACAGATCAACAAATTAGGTTTGAAAAAATTGAGGGATTGATGAATCAGGCTGCCTCACTAGCAAAAACAAAAGAGTTTAGCGAAGTATTTACACAACTGCAAAGTGATAGAAAAAAACTAGATACGCTTATAAAGAGGATTAACAAATTAGTTAAGTAATTTGCTTTAATTAACGATTACATCTAGAGAAATCTATCTCTTTACTCGCCTGCAGTTCCATCTACCTCCTGGAAGGGTTTTTATTGAGTACCAAAGGGGAGGGGGGTACCACAACAAAACGTGCAATCGTTACACAAAAAATGGAGGCAGTGGAAGTAATGGAAGCTATTTTAAGACTGTGGAGCCTCTAACAAGCGATAAAATCTAACATTTTCCTGCATAATGCAGGTTCGAATAGCGTCTATTGCTCGGAGCTTTATCCTATAATATTGCTTTTTTACCCAAAATAGGCTATAATGTTGCCATAAAATATTGAAAACATTGTGATGCACCACAGCGGTGTTTTTTACGTTGTTTTCAAAATATTTTATCGCACATTAATAAATTTACTAAAAAGATATTTCCCTAATGACCTTTTTGTTCTAAGGGCAACTTTTTGGATACAAAATTTGTATTTAGAAAGTTGCTCTTAAAAGCACGTTTTATTGTTTTTTCAAAAAAATTTTAGGTACAAGGGTGATATAGATGACAAAAAAAAGAGTTGTTTCAAGAAGAACGTTTGTAGATCCAGACAAGGTCGGGAAAACTAGACCACGTGGATCTGCACGAACAGTTGTTGTAAAAACACAAGAATCCCTTTGGGACTGTACCAGTTGCGGCACAACTGGAATTAGGGGGCGAGATAAAATTTGCCCCAATTGTGGTAACACAAAAGATGCAGACGAACAGTATCGTGAACCTTCCACAGATGCTCCTGTCTTAACACGTCACGAGTTAGACTTGATGGGCGTTGATGAGAACCATTACAGCGATGAGACATGTGAGTTCTGCGGTTCGAAAAATAAACCTGGAACTCAGAAATGTACGCAGTGTGGGTCATCATTGGTAGATGTTGCGAGAACTGATCGTGTGTGTGACAACTGTGGTCGTGAAACGAGTGAGGGAACCTGTCCTAATTGTGGGGGGGCAACTCGCTTGAAGAGTGAATCACTGTATCAACAGCCTGTTCAAGCATATCGGCCAACAACATCATACTCAATACCTAGTGGGAAGCTCAATGTAGGTTTAGATTTTACTGACCCACGAGTTTGGGGACCTGTGTTAGGACTGTTAGTGATTGCTTTGTTAACTTTCATCTTTTGGCCTCGTCAGGCAGAAGTGCAGGTTCAAAGTGTCGGTTGGAAAGCTGAAGTCTTTTTGCAGGAATATCAGTACAACAAGCATGAAGGTTGGTCACTTCCTGCTGGGGCAGATTTGGTTTCAACAGAACAAAAGGAACATCATACTGTTCAGGTCCAGCAAGGAACAAAAACTGAACACTACACTGAAAATGTGTGTGGTCCTGATGTTTATGATTATACTGAAGTAGTGACGTATGATGATGGCACCACCGACACTATTGATCACTACAAACCTAATTGCTGGGATGAACCGCGTACTCGTGAAGTTCCAAATATGGTAGACCAGCCAGTCTATGAAACATGGTACACTTACATGCAGTGGGAGTGGGTTTCAATTGCTCCTGCTGTTACAACTGGCAGTGACTATGCTCCCTATTGGCCAACCGATTTCCGCATTGATGAAAAGCACCGTGAAAGCGGTCGAAAAATGAGTTTTTCTGTTTATTTAGTTGAATTGGGAGATGGTGATGATTTCACATATCATCCAGATTCACTCGATGAATATAAAAGCTTTAATATCAATTCGATGTGGCAGATCACCCATAGTGGTGGGATTGTCACAGAAATTAAGCGGATTGAACGGTAATACATAACTTTTTAGTGAATTTTGTGCATAGAAGACTCTCTGCGGTGAAAATCAAAGGGAGTCTTTTTGCGTTTATAGAGCTAAATTAGTCTTAACTGTTGATCATGCAAATCTTTTAGCAAACCCATTAGTTTCACTCCAAGAAACATCAAGTAAATTTTAATACCTCTCAGAGAGAACTTGAACTTTTGCTATACTATATTTAATAGTAAGTAGACGAAAGTTAGTATGTCAAAATATGTTGATGGGTTTGTGTTAGTGGTCCCAAAAGATAAGACCGACGAATATAAAAAAATGGCGGAAGATGGTCGAAATTCGTGGATGAAACACGGAGCATTAGAATATTACGAATGTCGTGGAGAAGATATGGCTGTACAGGAAATGGGTGATGAAAAGGCACGCTCATTTCCAGAAATGGCAGGAGCTAGTAATAGTGAAACAGTTTGGTTTTCTTTTATAATTTTCAAGTCAAAAGCTCACAGAGATGAAGTCAATGCAAAAGTTATGGCAGAGATGGGTGAACATGCCGACGAATACAAAAATTTCCAAATGCCTTTTGATATGAAAAAAATGGCGTATGGCGGATTTGCTGTAGAGGTGGAAGGTTAAAGGCTTAGGTTAAGTTTAATTTATCCTATATTATTTACATTTATAAGTTTATCGGATATAATATTGCTTTGCAAAAAGCAAACTGCTATTTTTTGTGCTAAGAAATTGGCATGATTCTGTGCGATTGCTTTTTGCAGGCTCCTTAATATCCAAATATCCAATTCTAGTTTTTGTAGTCTAATGTTTTTTAACTTGTTGAAAATCTCAAAAAGTCGCTTTTTAGCGCAAATGGTGAAAAATGAACAAACTCTTTTCTATTAAAGGTCTGCCTTTTTGGCTGATCATGCTGATTGTTTTGGCCGCCTGCAATACGGCCGAAACGTTTATCCCTCTTCCCCCTCCAGTTGATGCCCAGTATTCTTTGAGTGAGCTGGTACAATCTATTGGTGATACGGAGCAGGTAACGATGCAAAGCCCGTTTGCCAGTGTTGTTTATGGTCAGACTGGCTCAGCCGCTGGTGGCACACGTCAGGAAGAATTTTGTCGCAAGCAATCTGGCCAGTGTGCCACAATGTTAAGTGTTATGTGGGGTTCTTGGCAAGAGGCTGAGATTGAACGTTTTGAATCGTTTGATGAGCAGGGCAACCTGCTTGGAGGGTGGATTGAAGAAACCCTTGACGAAGCCTCTTTGTTTCAATGGTTGAGCGGTTGTGGCAAATGTACGCTCGACCGTTCCCGGCTGGTTTTTGAGTATGTATCTCCCGAGATTGGCGCCCGGCCGCAGCTTGTGGCCGTTTATTACATTGAACAATGGGGTGTAGATGGTCAGGTCCCGTGGGCTATGGGTACGATGCACAAATGGGAAAATAACCTGGAAACCCTGTTCCCGACGCAATCTGTTTGGGGTTTCTGGGAATCACATGCAACCCCCTTTGAGCAGGTTACTGCCGCCCTTGAACGGGCTAACACTGTTTTGCAAAGCCAAACTCCAAGCATGGCCGTGGTTGACCATGACAGCCTGTCACGCGAATTTTTGGGCCGGCAAACCGGGATGGACATTTATCGGAACGGCGTAAAAACCGGTTCGATTGTGTTCACCTATGACAATACCTGGGGCCAGATGCCGAATACCGAATTAATAGGGAAAGGCGCGCTCTCCAGGATTGAGTGGATTGAAGGGGATAACTACTACGCCATTGTTGTCCTTTCTTCCGCGTTGTCGCCAGAATTGACCAGTGTGTTTATGTTCTGTAGCACCCCGGAATGCGCCAGCTACGTCTCAACGAATCAAACGCAATGGCCCTTGCTCTACAATCAGGCTCGTAACCATGAAATTCCCGGCCTTGAATTCCTGGTTCATGCCATTGGACATGTTGGCAACGTTACCCAATCAACCAGCGAAAGCGTGGTTGACATCGGGGATGGTGGCGGCGTGTACTACAGTGTTTTGGGTGATCCGACTTTTGCCCAAATTGATCAAGCATACCGCTATATCAGCACTTTGGGCCAGAATGGCGTCAAGGCACTTGGGTTGTACTACGCTACCAAGCCGGGATCTGGTAGCGGGTTAGAGTATTACTTGGCCGTTCTGCGGTTGGCCACCGCACCTCAAGAACGTGTCTTGAATGAATGGGGTTTGGATGTCGGCACATTAGACCGTGTCGGCTTTCTACCCACAGACTAGGATTAAGGATATTTTTGGATAAATAGGAGCATAGGGCGTCTTCGGTAGTAACGGAGGCGCCCTTTTGCGTTTTAAACAATATTAAAATTGTGCAGATAGTGAATACCTTTTTTAGCTTTCTATTACTAAAAAGAACTCGAACACATAAAATAATTTGTTATAATCATGTTCTATGAACATAGATCAATTTTATTCCCAAATTAGAGCAGAAGAAAAAAGAAATGAAGAATTTTTGCATCTTACTGCAAATGAACCTTTAATGTCTGAAACAGCACGTGCTTTTATGAACTCAAAAATTGCTGATAGATATTTTATGGGAGCTGGCGAAGATTCAAAAGTCGATCTTGGACCTTTTACAGCATTAGGTTTTCCAGGAGTTGCATCGCTAATTGAGGCGGCTGAAGAAGCTGCTAAAGAAATGTTAGGGGCTTATACTGTTAATCTCAATTGTTTATCTGGTGTTCATGCAATGATGTGTGCAATTCTTTCTACGACTGAACCTGGGGACGTAGTTATGACAGTTCATCACGATCATGGTGGACATTTTGCAACAAAAGGTATTTTAGATAGAGTTGGACGCAAGCATGTATTTGCAGAATACAACTTTGAAACACTTTCTTTTGATGTTGAAAAATTAACAAAAAAATTTAAAGAATCTGGCGCAAAAGCGTTTTACATGGATGTTTCTTATTATCTGAATCCTCATAATTTAAGAGAAATTCGTGAAGCATTGGGCAATGATGCAATCATTATTTATGATGCAAGTCACACAATGGGTTTGATAATGGGACAAACATTCCAAAATCCATTTGCAGAGGGAGCAGACGTTATTTGTGCAAATACACATAAGACGCTACCTGGTCCACATAAAGGAATGATTGCGTTCAAAGATGAAAAGTTGGGTGAACGTGCAAACGGCATAATCAATAGTTGTTTATTTTCGTCTCCAATCACTCACCACTTAATTGCTCTTGCTACAACTATTTTAGAAATGAAAGAATTTGGACAGGCATATGCACAGCAAATTCTTTCTAACTCAAATGCAATTGCGCAAGCATTAAGTGAAAAAGGGTATAGCTTAAGAAAAGCTAATACGGGTAGATTTTCCGAGAACCATCAAGCACACTTACTGACAAATGATTTGGGGGATTATAAAAAATTATATAATCAGCTTTTCGAAAATAATATTGCAGTGAATTTTGATAACCTATTTGATAAGGGTATGTTTATTCGTATTGGAACTCAAGAAATTACGCGTCGTGGAATGAAAGCAGCTGAAATGAAAATAATCGCTGATTTTATTGACAGATCATTTAAAGGTGAGAATATTCAGCAAGAAGTTAGGGACTTTGTGAGTCAATTTAAAAATGCTCACTATTCTTTTGATTAAATGTAAAATATGAAAACCGAAATTAAATTAGTAGCACATGGAGGTTTCTCAGCAAAGTTTCCAGAAAATACAGAGCAAAGTTTTTTAGAAGCAGTTAAATTTAATCCTCAAATTATAGAAATGGACATTATTGAACATCCTCAAACAGGTGAACTAATTTGTTTTCATCCAAGTGGAATTAGTTCAGAAGCTGGAACGTTTACGAAAGAAATGGTTTTCGAACAGTTACTACAAGGAGAAGCTTTTCCAAGTGTTACAGAAATACTAGAAAAAATTCCAAGAAATATAAAAATATTGCTAGATTTTAAGCAACCATCGAAAGAACTTTTTGAAAAAGTAATAAATAGTTCAGAAATTGATTTAACCAGAGTGATCATTGGTGTGAGAAACTTATCGGACTTTGAGTTTATACATTCAATAAACTCTGATGTACAGACACTCGCACTTTTTTCTGATCCAGACTCTTTTGTTGAGTATGCACAAGAAGGTGGGAAGTATTTTAGATTGTGGGAAAAAGATCTTACAGAAGAACGAGTGCGAGTAATCCAAAATTTAGGTTTAGAAGTTTGGGTAACTCCAGGTCATAAAGCAACAGAAGGTCAACCAAGAACAGCAGGAGAGGCTAATGCAGAAAAATTAGATTGGTTAGTTAGCTTAATGGTAAATGCAATTTTGGTTAATGATATTGAATTTACTAGTAACTATTTGCAAGTGTAATGAATGTATAATAAAGTTCTATGAATTGGATTATTGCCAGCCTTCTAATGTTTATGAGTTCTGTTTTTTTGTATCTTTGTGTACGAAAAAGTAATGAATTCAAAACACCACAACAATTAAATAATTTAGCAATGTTTTTGATACCTGTCTTGGTATATATGGTATTAACAGTTCGAACGCCAGTTACTTTTGCTCTCAAACCATTTGAATACTTTCTTATTTTAATTCAAGGTATTTTCTTTAGTTATCTTGGAAACGTATTTTCCTTAAAAGGAATCGAGTACTCTCCAAATCCTGGATACAGTCTGATTATCTCAAAAAGTTATGTTGTTTTTACTGCAATAGCTTCAATCTTCGTTTTTTCTGCTCCTCTCACATTGAAGTCAGTAATAGCTATTTTATTGATCGTAGCATTCTCTGCATTAATCACCATTAACAAGGATAAAAACAAGACAGAATCTAATAAACTGTGGCTTCCATATACAATGGGTGCATTTTTTTGTTGGGGATTATTGGCTCTAAGTTCAAAGCACCTTTTAAATGTTGGAGTACCTATTTTGACACGATTAATTTTATCGATGATTGTTGTAACAGTGCTTATAATTGCAGAAATACTATATAAAAAAGTTGAGTGGAAGAAAATCTCAAAAGCACAACTAAGTACATTGCTACTAATTGGAATTTTTGGTGCAAGTTTTAATTATTTTATGCAAGTTGGATTTAATCTAGCTCCAAATGTTGGGTATGTTAACGCTGCAAATGCTGCTTCAATTTCTTTGTTAACTCTAATGTCATTTTTTATTTTTAAAGATGAATTAACCTTGAGAAAGATGGTTGGAATAGTTGGTGTAACAGCAGGATTGTTGTTGTTGTTTTTATAGTTCAAAGAGTAAAAATGTTTTATGGCAACACAATATTGTGTAATCCCAGAAATGTTCCATTGCCGTTATTTATAACTTTCATAATATATTTTTCTTCTATCCCTTGTTCTCTTGATTCAGGTAGAAACATTTGAGAAGTAATAAGCAGCTCGTTGTTTCTCCAAATCTTAAAATGGATATGTGGTGGTCTAAACGCGGTTCCTTCACCATATCCCTTAGGTATAACTGTGGTGAATTGGTATGTGCCATCCGCTTGGGCGATGACTCTTCCTCTATACCATTCATCTTCGTAATTTCCGGACTCATTTGCTTGCCAAATGTCTACTACAGCACCACTCAGTGGGGTAGTACAATCAGAAGCTAATACTTTACCTTTTACAGTTAGTTCGATTCCAGTATTATTTTCTGGTGCGATTATTTCTCTAAATGGAATATTTGGCTCGTAGTATGGTCCACCGCCATCTAAAAATGTTGGAAAACAGTTGGTGGCAATTTGGTTTTCTACAAAGTTTGTAGTTTGAGACTCTAATTGAGAATCAAGTTTTTTATTTTGCTGTGAAATTAACCCAATGAGTATTGTGATAACTATTATGATTGGAAGAATTATTTTTTTGTTTTTCATTGTTTTTGCTCTACTTATAAATAGCTTTGTGCGAACTTAAAAATCTCTTTTAAGATTGGAAGAACTCCAACTCCTTTTTTTGTAAGTTGATAAACAACAGAGATTTTGTCTAAAGTTTCTTCTTGGCGAGAAATGAGGCCTTGTCCTTCAAGCTTTTTAAGGCGATTCGTTAAAGTTGCTGGATTTATACCCTCAACTTTTCTTTCGATCTGTGAAAATCTTAATGGAGATTCTGCTAGTGATTGGATAATTTCTAGTGTCCAGAAATCGCCTAAAATTTTAAGTTCTCGCTTTGAACACTTTTTTATTTGTTTTTGCATAATTGTTTATTTTACCCATTGATTACTATAAAAATTATAGTACTATAAAATATATAGTAATTATAACAGTTTCTTTTTTTAAAGAAAGTACCTTGTAAATAAAAAATAGGAAAGGCATTATCATGCAAAATCAAATTGTTTCTAACCAAAGAATTGAAAAAACGAAAGCAGCTTTAGAAAAAAAAGGATATATTGTCTCTGTCGTTTCCACGAAAGAAGAAGCACTCACTTATATTCAAAATACAGTTCCAAAAGATGCAACTGTCATGAATGGTTCTTCTACAACATTAGATGAAATTGGGTTTATTGACTATCTAAAATCTGGAAAGCATAATTGGAAAAATCTACATGAAAAAGTATTAGCAGAAAAAGATCAAGCAAAGCAGGCATTGTTAAGAAAACAAACTACAATTACAGATTGGTATTTAGGAAGTGCGCATGCGCTAACAGAAAGTGGTGAACTCTTAGTTGCAAGTAATACAGGAAGTCAAATTCCTAGTATTGCATATAATGCTTCAAATTTACTTCTTGTTGTTGGTGCACAAAAGATTGTTGAAACTATGCAAGCTGGTGTTGAGCGACTCCATGAGGTTGTAATGCCACTTGAAGATACAAGAATGCAAGCTGCTTATGGAATGGGCACAACTTTGAACATGATGCTCTGGTTGTTTGGTGAGTTTCAATATTCAGGTCGTACAAGACATATTGTGTTGGTAAAAGAAGTGCTAGGATATTAGTGTGAATACATATATTATCTTGCTTCGCGGAATCAATGTTGGTGGCAAAAATAAAGTGCCAATGAAAGATTTAAAAATTGCATTAGAAAAAGAAGGTTTTTCTAATGTTCTTACATATATTGCGAGCGGAAATATTATTTTAGATTCCAGAAAAGCTCCAAAAAAGATAAAAGAGGAAATTGAAAATCTGTTGCCAAAAGTGTTTAAGCTAGATTCAGAGCTTATCAAAGTGTTAGTATTTACTCCTCAACAGTTACAAAAAACTATTCAACAAAAGCCAAAAAATTTTGGGGAACTTCCGGAAAAATATCACAGTGATGTTGCATTTTTAATAGATGTATCATCTAAAGAAGCTATGAAAGCATTTCAAATAAAAGAAGGTATTGATACTCTTTGGCAAGGTGATGGGGTCATTTATTTTCAACGTTTAAGTTCACAACGCACAAAAAGTAAGTTAAATAAAATTATGTCTTCACCCTACTACAAATCAATGACAATCCGTAATTGGAATACCACAACGAAGTTATTTGAATTACTTAATGACCGAATGGAATAATATAATTAAGTTGAAATAGCAAATAAAAAGAGCTAGAATGAGTGTATGACAAAAAATCCTTTTCTTAATGCAATCAGTGCCTCTGGATACATTGCACTTGTTGTTTCTGTTTTAAATATAATTGGCAGAACTCAAGAAAATAAACCTGATACTGCTTTTGCTCCAGTTATATTTTTATCGTTATTCACGCTTTCTGCTGCAGTAATGGCTTACATCTTTTTTTATCAGCCTGTTCAATTATTGATTGATGGAAAAAAGAAAGATGCTCTGAAACTCGTTACACAAACCATTGGAGTATTTGCGGGTATTACTTTGTTGTTTTTAGTTTTACTTTTTACAGGTTTAGTTTAGTTTTTTCAATTTTATTTCGTTATACTGCGGTATATGCAAAAACATAAAATTTATACAATGACTTTTGCAAGTGTGTATCCGCACTATGTTGCAAAAGCTGAACGTAAAGGTCGTACCAAGTCAGAAGTCGATGAAATTATTGGCTGGTTAACAGGGTATTCTCAAAAGGAACTTGAAACTCAGATACAAAGTGAAGTTACTTTTGAAACTTTTTTTTCTAAAGCTCCGCAACTCAATTCATTGCGTAGTTTAATTACAGGAACAATTTGTGGAGTGAAAATTGAAGAGATAGAAGATCCTTTAATGAAAGAGATACGATATCTAGATAAGTTAATTGATGAGTTGGCAAAGGGAAGGCCAATGGAAAAAATATTAAGAAAGAAAGGTACAGAGTAATGCAAAAAATAGTTCCAAACTTATGGTTTTCAAGAAATGCACAAGAAGCTGTTGAGTTTTATACTTCTGTTTTTGAAGATAGCAAAGTTGTAAATATATCTTATTACCCAAAAGAAGGGTTGGCAGATTTTCAAAGAGAGTTTGCGGGAAAAGTTTTGACGATAGATTTTGAATTGCAAGGTCAGTCATTTGTTGCAATCAATGCCGGAGATGAATTTAGATTTACAGAAGCTATTTCATTTGCAGTATTTTGCAAAGATCAAGCGGAGATTGATTACTACTGGAGCAAACTTTCTGCCCATCCAGAGTTTGAACAATGTGGTTGGTGTAAAGATAAATATGGCTTAAGTTGGCAAATTGTTCCTGAAAACATGGAAGAACTAATGAAAAAACCAAGTGCATTTGAAACTATGATGCAACAAAAAAAGATTGTTATTAGTGAGTATTAATGGTTTGATTATTACTATTTAGCGCCAAACCTAGAAAAAATTCCTGTAGACACATATCTTGGTGATTGAGCAGCTTGAATTCTAAGCTCTCCCGATTCAAAAGTTCCCTTAGTACTTCCGACAAGGTCTTTTGTCATGTATTCGAGTTGAGTTGGAGAAATTGAAACAGCATACGCATTTATTAAAATAAATAAAGGTTCATCGACTAGTATTTCTCTACATAAGTCGATTAGCTTTGGAAACGATTTTTTAAAGTTCCAAACTTCTCCTGTGTTACCATGCCCATACGCTGGAGGGTCCATGATAATCGCGTCATACTTTACACTACGTTTAACTTCTCTTGCAACAAACTTGAGGACATCATCTAAGATCCATCGTATTGAGTTGCTATCTAAGCCTGATGCAAGTTGATTTTGCTTTGCCCAGCCAATTGATGATCTTGATGAATCAACATGAGTTACTTTTGCTCCAGTTTTTGCACAAACAACACTTGCCATGCCAGTATATGCAAAGAGGTTAAGGACATGAGGTTGGTATTCAGGCTTTTCTTCTTTATTTTTTTCAAGAATCGTTTGCATCCATTCCCAGTGAGCACATTGTTCGGGGAACACTCCTGTGTGTTTAAAAGGAGCAAGGTGCACATTTGTAGTGACATTTTGCCAATGTATTTTCCAAGATTCAGGTAATTTTTTTGTAGTTTTCCAGTACCCTGAATCACCTTTTGTTTTTATAAAAGTAGCGTCAGCTTTATTCCAAACATCATTTGCAAGTGTTTTCTTCCATTTTGCTTCAAGGTAGGGGCGGACTAAATAAAATTCACCAAATTTTTCTAGTTTTTGTTGATCTCCGGTATCGATAAGCTCATAGTCCTTCCAGTCTGAAGGTTGCACTGTTATTGTTTGGTTCATAGGGTAAATATTATAGCATTAAAGAAATGTTTTTATACGCAAAAGCGCCCTCAATAATTGAGGGCGCTTAGGCACATTAAAACTTAGGAATCTTTAATTTTGTTTAGTCTTCTACATCATAAAGGACAGTTATGTCCTTAAAAACGGAGGTGTCGGTTGAAGCAGGGGCAGGGGCGGCCATCATATTTGAGGTGCCTGAAGTGTTTGCGGAGTGATTGTCTGTTTCCGGTGATGAAACCGGGACGATGAATTCGTCAATAACACTTCTTGTATGAAAATATTCTTCACCTTCATATTTGATTAGCAAATCATAGACAATGCTAAATTTGTTCCCGTTAACGCCTCCCCGGTTGACAAGGTTGTCTTCGGTAAGCCGTGTTTGGGCAAGGTCAGCATAGCCGTAGCTGCCGTTATAGTAGGCCCAGCCCTCAATGAGATACTCGGTGTAGCCTTCAATAACAAAAATATTTTCATAGTTATATTCTGGGCTGATCAAAAAGCCAGCTTGATCCCCAGTGTGCAGGTGGTCGTCCATAGTGTCTTGCAATACGCCGTTCATCAGAGCGTACCGCGAAGTTATGGTGGCATCGATATGGACGTTATCGATGAGCACCGTTGCGGTATAGGCTTCAGAATCAGAAATAGGAAAGATTGTTGCTGAGATATTTAAAGCCTTTGAGTCGGTGATGTGCCACTCGGTTGCGTCGTAGCTAGTGCTGTACCGAGTCGTGAAGACGAGTTGCTCTCCAGGAATGTAGTGATCAACGGACAGGCTACCTTCAGCCAGGTCGTTGTCGAGAACTTCATATTCCTTGCTTGTAGGAGCCGCCTCTGGAGTGGTGCAGGCTGCAATAACCAGAAGCATAAAGATGAAAATGAGGATTTGGGGGAGTTTGTTTTTTATGGTTTTCATTATAGGTACCTGTAGGGTTTAGAACTAAACTAGTTAAAGATAAAATAAGTTTTTAATGTGCCAGTGGAAAAAAAGTCGCATCATTGTTTTTACAGCTTTGTAGCAACATTTTTTCCTGGCGTATTATACCCTTTTTATGTAAAAAAGTAAATACTATAGGATTTAAGAGTATGTTTTTACTACAATTTGTATATTAAACCAATTTGATAAATTTGAGTTTTTCATTCTCTGCTAAAATATAACTGTGAAAAAAATACAAACGATCGATGACTATATTGCCTTGTTTCCAAGTGGTGTTCAAACAGTACTCAGTGCAGTAAGGCTTTTAATTAGCGAAATTATCCCAGAAGCAACGGAAACAATTAACTATGGAATTCCTACTTTTAAATTGAATGGCAAGAATTTAGTTCACTTTGGCGCATTCAAAAAGCACATTGGTTTTTATCCAGGATCAGAAGCAATGGAGCATTTTGACAAAGATTTAGCTAAATACAAAAGAGCAAAAGGAAGTGTCCAGTTTTTGTTTGAGGAAAAAATTCCTGTAGAACTAGTTAAGAAAATTGTTACATATAGAGTTGGGCAAGAGAGCAAGTAAAGGATGATTCATTATGCAAGAAAAAACACTTACACAAGAACAACAAGCTGAATTAATTGAAACGCTAAAATTACGTTTTGAGCAAAATATGCAACGTCACAAAGGTTTAAGCTGGGAAAAAGTTCAGGAGCGATTATTTGCCAATCCAAAAAAATTATGGTCTTTAAACCAAATGGAAGAAACTGGTGGTGAACCCGATGTTATCCTGCAAGACAAAAAAACTGGCGAGTATGTTTTTTACGATTGTTCTGCTCAAAGCCCAAAAGGAAGAAGAAGTTTTTGTTATGATCGCAAAGCTTTAGATGCAAGAAAGCAGTTTAAACCAAAAAATAGTGCAGTTGATTTGGCAGAAGAAATGGGAATAGAAATACTCACGGAAGAAGAGTATAGAAACTTGCAAGAACTTGGCGAGTTTGATACTACTACTTCAAGTTGGGTAAAAACTCCTGAAAAAATTAGAGAATTAGGAGGGGCAACTTTTGCAGATCGCAGATACGACACAGTTTTTGTATACCATAATGGAGCAGACTCCTATTATGCTAGTAGAGGTTTTCGAGGTTCTCTGAAAATATAGTTGCAGGATTTTTTGTTAATAATTTCGACCAAAGTCATTACCACTTGAAAACTGCAAAAACATTGATATAATAAATAATTCATTATATGAAATCAGACCCGAGTAGTCACTTACAACCTTAGATGTTTTTCCTAATAATCCTTTCTATCCTAATAGCGGTGCTATTCTCTGGTTTTTTTTCAGCGAGCGAGATAGCCTATTTTTCACTTTCAGAAGTAAAACTAAAGACATTACTCAAGAAAAAAATTGGTAATGCTCAGTATGTTTCGAAGTTGAAATCTAATCCAGAACGATTACTCACTACTATTCTTATTTACAATAACCTAGTCAATATTGGTACTTCAGCTGTAGTTACCTATGCAATGACTCAGCTCTATGGTTCAAATGGTGTTGGTTTAGCAACAGGATTAATGACTTTAGTTATTCTTATTTTTGGAGATATTATTCCAAAGTCGTTAGCAACAAGATATTCTGGGCAAATTTCTCTGAAAACCTCTAAAATTTTGCTTCTTTTGCAAACTTTATTATTTCCAGTGATTTGGGTTTTCGAGAAAATTAGTAAACTTCCAAAAAGATTCTTAAAAAAAGATTTAGAAGATTCTCAAATTACAGTTGATGATGTTGTTTCTATGGCAACAATTAGTTTTGATCAAGGTGAGATTCTAGATTATGAAAGAGACATTATTACAAATGTTTTAAATCTTGATGATACAAGAGTTAAAAGAATTATGACTCCAAAAAGCCAGATGAAAATTGTTGATTCTGAGCTTTCATTATTTGAGGTTGTGAAATCTGTAAACGAACAACATTATTCAAGAATTCCAATTTATAAAGGTACAAAAGACCAGATTATTGGATTTATTTTTTTACGTGATATTTTATACATTCCAAAAGAAGAGTGGATTACCTTAAAAGCAAAGGATATTGCACGTAAACCACTAGTTGTTAAGGATACCGATTTATTAGATAAAGTCTATAAGCTGCTTTTAAGAAATAGAACTCATTTAGTTATTGTTGAGGATAAAGAAAAGCAAGTTGTTGGTATGCTCACACTAGAAGACATTATTGAAGAAGTTTTGGGTGAGATTTACGACGAAACAGACCCAAAAGAATAATTTTAAGTTTTTCAATACTGTTTTATTTTACAAAAAAAGCCTCAATCATTTGTGTCAGTTTTTGGATTTGAAATCCAGTATTTGCAGAAATAGGTATTATTTGAGGAACTTCCTTTTTTTCAGCTAAAAAGAATTGAGTGATTTTTTGAATAGTACTTGCGAGTTCTTCCTTAGTAAGTAGATCAGACTTATTGAGTACTAAAATTGTGGGCTGTGTTGCTTTCAAATTTTCAAGAATTTCGGTTACGACAGTTATTTTATTCAGTATGTTAGGATCGCTGATATCAACAACATGAAGGAGTAATTTTGCTTCTAGGGATTCAAGTAATGTTGATTTGAATGAATCAATCAAAACTGGAGGAAGATTATGAATAAATCCAATAGTATCGGAAATTAAAATTGGTTCATCAAAAAGAGGTGATTTTAATTTTCCAACTACTGTATCCAAAGTTGTGAATAGACCCTTATTCATTTCTTTACTTTTTCCAGTTAATGAATTGAAAAGTGTTGTTTTGCCCGCGCTTGTATATCCAACGAGTGCAACAGGGCCAATCCCCATTTCGTTGCGTTTTTTTAATCTGTCATGTTTTTGAGTAATTACTTTTTTTAATTCTTTTTTAATTTTTTGCTGATCGATTTTAATTTGTCTTTTTTCAAACTCAATGTTTGTTTCTCCTTTTCCTCTTGTTCCAACTCCACCACCTTGTCTTGAAAGTTCAGTTTTTCCTAGACCATAGATTCTAGGTCCCATGTGGGTTGCTCGTGCTAATTTGATTTGTAGTTTTGCTTCTGTAGTGGCAGCATGTTGATCAAAAATATTCAAAATTAGGTCAATTCGATCCCAAACCAAAATTTTAGGAGATACTTTCCACAGTTCTTTTTCGATTCGAAATAGCTGGCTACTTTTGAGTAGGCCATTAATGATAACAATATCTATTTTTTCAGCTTCACACCAATTTTTGAGTTCTTCAACCTTACCTTCCCCAATATAAAAATTTGGGTTAGGGTGATTCAATTTTTGTATAAGTATTTTGTAGATAGTTCCACCAAATGTATCAACGAGTTGTTTTGTTTCTTCTAGATCTTGTTTAGTTATAGCATCAGAATCTTTTTTATTGATTACTTGCAGGATAAGAATGCGGGGAAGTGTAGTGCTATATATGCTTTTTATCACTTGTAGTATCCTCTGATATGCTGTGGCAAAAGTAATGAGAGCTTATACATGAGCATATCTGCGATTTCTTGAGCCCTTGTTTCTTCAGAATCTGAGATCGTCACACCTAATCTTTGCTGTATTTCTGCAATTGATTCTGGTTTGCCAACAATAACTTCAGGTTTTTCTGCTTGATTTTTATAGAGAATTCCCACTGGTACGTACTGTATGTCAGCTGGGGCGTATTTTTCTATTTTTCCAACTCCAGGCCTTGCCCGTAAAAGTTGCAATGTTTCCTTACTTCTTGTACCTTCTGGAGTAATTCCATAAATACCTTGTGGCTTACTTAAAAGGTTAGTTGCACGCTGTTTTAGTTTTGCGAGCATTCCTTTCCTTTTTCTTTCTGGATATGCGTCAAGATCGTCATGCTGGACAACTGGAATAATATGAATATTTAGAATTTTGAGAGCTCGAAGTAATACGCCGCTTTTGAAATCTCTCCTTAAGTCATAGTGTTTCATTCCAGCAGGCGCCATATAGCGTTTTGCATTTGTTAAATGAGAAAGAACGAGTGCAACTGCAACTTCTGCATCGCTTTTCGAAGTATGATTAGCATAGACGACAATAGATTCTGTTTTTAGGGTTTGGTTAGCAAGTGCCAAGTTTTTTAGGCTTTCTTCTGAAAGTGGAGCAAAGTCGTGTTTTTCACAAATGATTTTCCAAATTTTTTCTGCAAGAGGTTTTCTTGGTTGCGGGTGAAGCTCAGATTCTGCTGTGACTTTCATAGTGTTGCTGGTTTTGTTTTATTTACTACCGAAGGTAAATGCAAAAGCAGAGACACCTTTTGAAAAGCTTAATTCTAGTTGGTGTCTGCCATACTCATTCGCACCAAGATCGACTATATCATATTTGTTAGCAGTATCAACTTTGATAGTTTTAAGAAGCTTGCCATCCAAAGACACAACCACCTCAGACTTTTCTTGAGAATTTGCAGAAGGGTGTAACACAAGGTATACATTAGTTGCAAGGAAATTGAGCTTAAGCTTTGCAGTATCTATATTAGCAGTA
Organism: uncultured Pseudomonadales bacterium; assembly: GCA_964620965.1. GTDB lineage: Bacteria > Patescibacteriota > Microgenomatia > UBA1400 > PJMF01 > VFLK01. Next base: position 295,058 of record CAZUHV010000001.1, on the reverse strand, counting down.
ATACTTTCTGGGCCAACAGTCCAGTTTCCCTCTAAACCAACTGCATCATTTGGAAGTTTACCAATCTGAGGATATGAAACTTCTGTATCTAGCTGAATAGAATTTTCACTTGTGTAGCTAGAGGCTCTTTCGTACCCCAAATAAGTTTCTGGAGTTTGGATTTTTCTACTCAGCTCATTTTCTGGTTTTTCTATTGGAGATTCATCTAACAGTGTACGAATTGCATTTTCTGTTTCTAGGTATTTGCCTTCACCAAAGTGGGTATAGCGAATATCACCATTTTTATCTATCAAGTAGTGAGCTGGCCAATATCTGTTACTATATGCACGCCAAATTTTAAACTCATTATCTTGAACGATTGGGTAGAGTAGTTCATGTTCTTTTGCGGCATTTGCAACGTTACTGAACTCTTTTTCGAACTCAAATTCTGGTGAGTGTACACCAATAATTTCGAATCCTTTATCATGGTATGAGTTGTACCATTCACGTAAATATGGAAAAGTTCTAATACAGTTAATACAAGTATAGGTCCAAAAATCTATAAGTACGACTTTATCTTTTAGGTCAGTTTCTAAGTTGAGTGGCTCAGAATTAATCCAAGAGGTTTCGTTTTGAAATCCAGGTGCTTTATTACCAGATTTTAATAGTAGTTGTTCTGAATCTTTTTCTTGTTTTGTATCAGATTTATTTGGATCTAGTAACTGATCAAGTTGCTTTTGGATCTCTGGTCTATCTTCAAACTGTGTTAGTCCAACTCCATATTGTGGGAAGGTATCTAAAATGTATTTTTGAAATTTTATATCTACATTCAAGAACAATCCAACTGCAGTGAAAATCATTAAAACACCAAAAATTTGTTGAATTTGAGTTGTATGTGCTAACAACCAAGGAACTTTTTCAAAAATCTTTCTCCCTGAGTGAGTGACTATTAACATAGGAATAGCTGTTCCGATTGCATATGCTAACGTAATTAAAACAGCCCCAAGAGAAATCTGAGAAGTAATAGATAGGGTAATGATAGAAGCCAAAATTGGTCCAACGCAAGGTGCCCAAACAAGGCCGAGACTTAAACCAACAATGACACCCCCAAAAAAGCCGGTATTCGTATTAGTGTTTGTTTTTTGAAGTGACGAAAGTTTGCTCACAAGTTTTTCAAATAGTACTTGTGCTTGAGGAATCACGAGGAAAATTCCAAAAACGAAAACTAAAACTATTGCAAGATTACGCATGAAATCTGCTGGGATTCCGGTGTTTCGTACAATTACAGAGAGAAATAAGGTGAAAAAGGTAAAACTTCCAACGAATCCTGTGACAACGCCTAATGGTCGTCTTTTACCCCCAGAAAGAGAGCCGCTTAAAACTATCGGTAGAATTGGAAGAATGCATGGAGATAAGATTGTTACAAAGCCGGCCAAAAAGGCAAAAAGAATAAGTAATATCATGTTATCTACTATATACTGTAGTAAATAAATAACGCTAGTAGGAAAAGCTTAAAATTTTGTAGAAAATTAAATTGTTGTATACTATTTTGATATGCAAGAAAATGAATCTCAACAAAAAAGAATTTCAAAAGCGATTATTACAGCTGCCGGGTTTGGTTCAAGGTTTCTACCAATTACAAAAACATTTCCAAAGGAAATGCTTCCAATTATTGATAAACCAATTATTCAATATTTAGTTGAAGAATGTGCAGAAGCAGGTATTGAAGAAGTCATTATAGTTGCTTCTCCTGCAGAGGTCACAAAATTTGAAGACTATTTTTATGGGAGTGCAACAAACATTAGAACGCTCATGATTAGACAGGGCAAACTCGATCGCTGGGAAAAAGTAGAAAAAGTTTTTAAGCTCCCAAAAATTACAATTTTGCCTCAGGATGAACGCTTGCCTTACGGAAATGGTCGCCCAATTTTATCTGCAAAAGATATTGTCGAAAATGAAGAAGCCTTTGTAGTGATGTGGGGTGATGATTTAGTTTTAAGTGAAGTGAGTGCGGTTAAGCAACTTGTAGATATGTATAACCAAGATCCTTGTGATGGGATTTTAGCAGTCCAACGTGTTCCTGATAATGAGATTGATCGGTATGGAATGATTCAGGTAAAAGAGGGAACTAATGATCAGGTTGTTACAGTCATAGAGAAGCCTGAAAAAGAGAAAGCTCCTTCAAACATGGCTTCATATGGAAGGTATATTTGTACTCCAAAGATTTTTGAGTATCTAAAAGCAGATGCTACAGGCCTTGATAACGAGTTATGGCTTCAGGATGCCAATGATAAAGTCGCAAAAACAGGCAGAGTTAAGTTTAAAGTTATAGATGGGGAATGGATGACAACTGGTGACCCAATTAGATACATGAAATCACATATTCTTTTTATGTTGAAAGATGCCCACTATCACGACGATCTATTAAGTTTTATGAAATCACTTGTGGATTAGTTATTGAGCTCTGATTCCACAAAAGCTCGGGTTTCTTCCCAATTATTAAGCCCTGCTTTCGGAATGACGATGTATGCCCCATCCGCTGATTTTGAGTTTTGGAGTACATTCTCTGTGCTTAATGTCACACTTTTGGTTGGCATCTCTTTTGTAGTCACTAATTTTGGGGCAAGTGTAGTTATGGTATCAATGTCTAAGTCAGTATCAGTTGAGGCGATCAAAGTTTTGAAAAATTCAGGAATTCTTTCTAATGCTTTTAGCGTGAAAAGTTTTTCACGAATTGCTAGCAAAACATCTTGTTGGCGTTTACTTCTAGAAAAATCGCCACCAGCAGATCCATGTCTAGAGCGGACATATGCTAATGCGTCTCCCCCTTCCATATGATGAGTTCCAACAGCATACTGAATTCGTTCATATCTACATTCAAATTGCTTTTCTAGTTCGAAGCCAGATAATGTATTTGTAAGGTTGGCTACTTCTTCAGGAGATTTTCCACAAGTATCAAGTTGTTTGCCTTCAATTGGATACCAAGGATCATCTAATGGTTCAGCTACTGCAACTTCTAAGCCATCTAAAATGCCTCCAATAGCAACTTGAAATCCAACAAAATCAACAGAAATAAATGCATCGATTGGAAGACCAGTTACTGCGGTTGCCATTTTTTTTGCTACTTCAGCTCCTGAATGAATTGGGTCTTTTGAATCACCTAAGCTAAATGCTCTGTTAATTTTTCCTGTTGTCCCATCTGGCAGTGAGACATAGAGATCTCTTGGTATTGAAATAAAAGCTATTTGATTTGTATCGAAATTAAAGTGAGCAATCTGAATAGAATCACTTAAAAACCCCCCTTGATGTCCTGCTCCCCCATATCCTAAAAGTAAAATATTTAGAGTGTTTCTATTCTCGAATTCTGGGTTTGGTTTAAAATCAATTGTATCTTGCACAGCTAAAACTGTTGGCTCTATAGATTTGGAACTCCCCTTTTTGTGAGAAACGTAAATATATGTTGCAATTGCAGAAGCTATAATCATTGCGATTGCAAAAACCAGTAATAAAATTTTTTTATTCACAGTAGTGGTATTCTACCTTCAGCTCTTTCTCAGGTAAAGTTGTATAATGTGTTTTTAAAGTTACTTAAAGTTTTTGATATGAAAATACTACTTATCGAAGATGACCACAGAATTTCTTCTTCAGTTAGAAAAGGTTTAGAACAAGAGAGTTTTATTGTTGATGTTGCATTTAATGGAGAAACTGGCTTAGACATGGCATTGGGTAACGGTTTTGATGTCATTGTTCTAGATTTAATGTTGCCCCTTATGGACGGGTTAGAAGTTTGTAAACAGCTTCGCTTGAAAAATAATGAAACCCCAGTGCTTATGCTTACCGCAAAATCAGAAATTTCTGACAAAGTTACTGGTTTAAATATTGGAGCAGATGATTATTTAGCAAAACCCTTCTCTTTTGATGAGCTACTAGCAAGGGTCAAAGCGCTTGGAAGAAGATCGAGAAATACTAGTTCTGAAGTTATTACAATTGGAGATTTGCAGTTAGATACAAATACATTTGTTGTGAAAAGAGCAAATCAACAAATCGAGCTTTCAAAAAAAGAATTTTTGCTTTTAGAATTTTTAATGAAAAATAAAAATAAAACAGTGACAAAAGATCAGATTATTAATAAAGTTTGGGAGTTTGACACTGATATTTTGCCTAATACGGTTGAAGTTTTTATTGGATATTTAAGAAATAAAGTGGATAAACCATTTAAAAAGTCTGGTTTACTTATTAAAACAGTTCGAGGCTTTGGGTATAAAATTGAAGACAAATAGCTATAATACTAAGTACTTTTATGAACGTATTTGCATTTACAAGAATTAAGCTCACAGCATGGTACGTTACTGCAATTATGGCAGTAAGTATCATGTTTAGTATTGTTATTTATGCTGGGATAACAAGAAATATAGAAGATGTTTTTTTGCGAGCAGGTATGCATTTAAGGAATAATCCAGGACTTACGCAACAAGTAACACAAGAAATTCTTGAACGACAAAATCTTTCAACTGCAAGCTCAAATCTGAGGAAAAGAGACGTTTTAGAGCAATTTTTTATAGATGAGTTAGTCGCTTCAAAACGAAAAGTATTTCATAATTTACTATTTGCAAACTTCTTAATCCTTGTTTTAAGTAGCATTGTAAGTTATGTGTTAGCAAGTAAAACGCTCAGACCAATAGAAGAAACTGTTTTAGAACAAAAACGATTTATTGCAGATGCTTCTCATGAATTAAGAACACCCCTGACAAGTCTAAAAACTGCAATAGAAGTTTCATTAAGAGATAAGTCATTGAATAAAAAGGCTAAAAAAATACTGTCAGAAAATCTAGAAGATGTTGATGCGTTAAAGGATTTGATAGATAGTTTATTGCAACTTGCTAGTCAAGAAAGTAAGACAGTTGTAAAACAACTTGTTGACGTACAAGAAATAATGAGTCGAGCTTTAAAAATGGTACAGCCACTTGCAGAAGCAAAAAATATTACTCTGACTACAAATTTACTACACCAACAACTACTATCCTCTGAAGCTGATTTACAACAACTGTTTACCATTCTGTTAGACAATGCAATTAAATACAGTAATCAAAAGGGAGAAGTTTCTGTTCGTTTTTCAAAACAAAAGCGGTGTTTAACCGTTGTTGTAAGTGATACTGGGATAGGTATAAATAAAAAGTATCTTCCTTATATTTTTGATAGATTTTATAGAATAGATTCAAGCAGGACTTCTAGCCAAAGACCTGGTTTTGGTTTAGGTCTCTCTGTTGCTCAGCAAATTGTTCAGAATCATGCAGGAGAGATTTCTGTTTCTAGTGAAATTGGCAAGGGAACAACTTTTACAGTTACATTTCCTATTTAATTTTAAGTTTATTTTCAGTTTTAGTTTATATACTCCCTATTAGTAATAAGTAAGTACAAAGTATTGAAAGGTTCTTATGAAAGTAGAATTGAAAAAGAATTCCAAAAGATATTTAGTAGTTCCGATTGCAGCTCTTGGATTGATTGCAGTATTAGCTTTTTCAAATGTTGATGAAGCAAATGCACAAGAAAGACAGTGGTCTAAAGGGAGTTTTGCTCAAGCAATTGCTGAAAAGTTCAACCTAGATCAAACTCAAGTTGAAGAAGTCATGCAAGATTTCCATCAACAAAATATGGAAGTTCGCCAGCAAGAAATGCAAACTCGTTTAGAAGAACGACTTGATCAAGCTGTGGCAGAAGGCAAGCTTACTGATGCTCAAAGATATGCAATTCTAGAAAAACATGAAGAAATGCACGACAAAATGGAGGAGTTAAGAGATCAAGATCTCTCCCCTGATGAAATGCATGAACAAATGGCAGACATTCGTGATGAAATGGAAGTATGGGCTCAAGAGCAAGGAATTGATTTTGACCTCTTTATGAGAATGGGAAAACAAATGATGAGAGGTGGCAGACACGGGTTTTAAAGTAGACACTTTAAAATAATAGAAAGCTAGTATTGCCCCGTCGATTTTTAATCGGCGGGGCATTTGCTTGTAAAGATATACTTGAGCTTTATATTGATAAATCGTATACTTTTTAAGATGTATAAACTATTTAAATGTTGGGAATGTTATAACTTCTCAGAAAGATGCAGATGAATAAAGATCAATCAGATAAAATACACCTTGCGGTAGAAGACACGGTAGTTGTAAATGTTCTTGAAGAAGGTGTATTAATTGTTTCATTTCTAGAGGCTTTGTATGATGACTACCAAAATGCAGTACAAGCTCAAAAAGGTGTTGATAAGTGCTTCGATATCATTGAGAAGCAGAAATACGTAAATCCAGTAAACATTATTGTTGATTTAAGACCAATGGGAGACAAGAGCCACATTTCTCCTGACGCTCGGGAAATTTATGTTAACTTTGTGAGAGATTCAAGAATTGGTAGAGTAGCGGTATTAGGTTCTTCTGATGCCCAGATTTCTATAGCGAACTTTATTTTGTCATTTGACGATGCCCTTAAAAGTAAGTTAGCATGGTTTTCAGAAGAAGACGAGGCCAAGTATTGGCTGAGCCATTAAGTGTAAGTGCGCATACCTAAACTATCAATATACCAATATTTTATAATTTTATTTCTGTTTAGTGTCAGTGTGTATGTTCTTGGCGTTCTTAGAGTTAAAAGTATTTTTTGGGGCGATAGCTTGTACTACTATGCGTATACTAGATCTATCGTTGTTGATCACGATATAGATTTCAGCAATCAGAGCTACCACAGTGTACTGGGTTTTCCAAACCCAGTTGAGTTTTCTCCAGTAACAGGAAAAATCACAAACAAATTTTCTCCTGGAACAGCAGTATTCTGGATTCCAGGATTTGTAATTGGGCATGTTCTCTCTTATTTGGGAAATATAGTGGGGCATATTTTAGGATTTTTATCTTTAGAACAACAGTGGTTTTTAACTGATGGAAATGGGATTCTTTCGCAGTTTTTTGTAGCTATCTCTGCCCTTTTGTATAGTATTTTGGGAATATGGTTTTTATTCAAGACTTTACAGGTATGGTTTACAACCAAGACAAGCACTGTTGCAGCAGCACTACTTTTTTTCTGTACACAACTGTTTTATTACACAACAATGGATCCAGTAAATTCTCACTCAGTTTCATTTTTTCTTTCAAGTTTCTTATTGTATCAGTTTAGTACTGTATTAAAAACAAAAAGTACCTGGAAAAATGTGATTCCAATGGGTATTACAGCAGGATGTTTAATTCTTGTTAGAAACCAAGATATAGTTGTGATAGTTCCAGTTTTGTTAGCTCTTCTCTTTGCAGAAACAGAAAGTATTATGAATAGACTAAATTGGATAACACTGTACTTGGGAAGTGCTTTTGTAATTTTTAGTATACAAATATATGTAACGCTCACGCTCTTTGGAGTCTTGGGAAGTCCATATTTGATTCGTGGAGAGAGCTTAAATTGGTTTAATCCTGATTTTTTTAGAGTTCTATTTTCTTTAGAAAATGGTCTTTTCTTTTTTGCTCCAATTTTATGTGTGAGTTTTATTTTTTTGACGAAACATATAGTACAAAATTTTAATATTATTAGGAGCTCTCAACTTCTAAAATCAAACTCACTGCTAGTATTGGTCACAGTAAGTTTCGTTTCTTTTTTGTTGCAGCTATACGTGGTAGCAAGCTGGGGACCAGAAATAATTGGAGGTCCGTATGGAACAAGAATGTTTATGAGTGTGTTACCACAGTTGGGGATCGGAACTGCACTGTTTGTGCAGTACTTAGATAAGAGGCTATCAAAAAAAAGATTTGTCTTTGCCTTTTCTATGATTACTCTATTGCTTTTTACTAATATGTTTTTGCAGACAATCTATATGTTATACCGCTACTAAATCTTGACTTTAGTCAAGAATAAGTCTTTAATTAAAGTATATGTTAGATTCTCAAACTACCCCAAACAAAACAGTAGAAGTTACAGAAACAAAGAAATCAGCTCCTTCAATGAGCTCTATGCCAGCTGGAGAATCGGCGCATACACAAAAAGTGCAACCAGAGTTTACTTCTTTTATTTCATTGTTTTTAATTGGTGTAGTTGCTGTGCTTTCAGTTTTGCTCATTAATGAAAAGAGAATGCAACCTCAAGCAGAACCACAAATGGAAAAAACAGAAGAGGTTGTGGCTATGAAGTACGAGATGCCTCAATCAAAGGCAATTAGAGAAGTAATCCAACTTCCAAAACCAAAGCTCAAGGGAACAATGTCGGTGGAAGAAGCGATTCAAGTACGAAGAAGCAAAAGATTTTATTCTGATGAACCAGTCACTTTGCAAGAACTCTCACAGATTTTATGGTCTGCTCAAGGTGTAACAGACGATCAAGGACATAGAGCTGCTCCTTCGGCAAGAAGTGCATATCCTTTTTCACTCTATGTGGTAGTTAGAAATGTTGAATCTCTAGAAGACGGTTTATATTTATACAAGTCAGAAGACCACACGCTTGGAAGTTTGGGAATGGTTAATGCAGGAGATCGTTTAACTGAAGCTGGAGTACAGGATAATTCACAAAAAGCTCCAGTAGTGGTTGCGCTCGTGGCAGCTCCGGCGAAAATGTTGGAAAAATCTCCTACTTCTGATCCACTCCCAAATATTTATTTGGAAGGTGGACATATTGGACAAAATATCTATTTAGAAGTAGAGTCATTAAAAATGGCAACAGTTGTTTCTGGTGGATTCGACAAGACCGCTGTAGCAAAAGCGTTAGAGCTTGATGCAAAAAATGAAATAACTGTGTATTTAGTTCCATTTGGTCACATTGGAGAAGCTCCAGCAGAAGAAGCAAGTCACTAAATCATAGAGTTTGAGCGAATCTTTAAACTTGTGTATTGTAAAAGTATCAGTGTATACTGAAAACTACTTTTGCTATGAGTGAATCAAACAGAATAGTTCACATTATTTATGCTTCAACCGGTGGTAATACCGAGCATGTTATGGAGCGTGTGGCTGGATATTGGAATGAAAAAGGTGTTACGGTCAAGCTTCATAGAGCCGAGCAAACTCCTATTTCTATAATCTCTGAGAACCAAAATTTTTTGTTTGCTACTTCAACATGGGATCACGGAGCAATCAATCCTTTTTTCAATAAGCTTGTGGCGGAAATGCAAAAGTCAGATTTTACAGGAAAGATTGCCTCATTTATTGGACTAGGTGACCGTAGATATGAAAAATTTTATTTTTGTACAGGAATGACGTTCTTAAAGGAAGTGTGGGAAAAAAATAAAGGTACGGCTATTGGTGTTCCATTGATGATAGGCAGAGAGCCGTTTGAAGAAAGAATAGAGACAATGGTTAAAGAGTGGGCTGAGTCTACTCTTCCTTTGTATTTTCAACCAACATCCGAAACGCAACAGCAAAAAGCAGAGGTTTTGATACCAGAAAAGGATTCACATGCAGTTTAAAAACCGGTTCGTTGTAAAGATTGCAGGTGAATCTGGAATGGGCGTTAACTCTGTTGGGGAAATAGTTACAAAGGCCTTAAAAAATACTGGAATGTTTGTATTTGGATACAGGGAATATCCTTCTTTGATTAAAGGTGGATACTCAAGTTTCCAAATTGATATTTCTGATAAAAAAATAAATTCTTCATCAAAGGAGTGCGACATTTTACTCTCAATTAGTAGAGTTTCTTTGCATAGCTATATTAAAACTGTTCGTACTGGTGGAAGTGTTATTCATTCTGTAATTAAATGTATTTTTACTCCAGAAGAACAAAAAATTATCGACGAGAAGAACCTTACAGTTATTTATGTTCCCGCAAGAGAGATTGCTATAAAAGTCGGTGGGAATAAGATTATGGCAAATACTGTTATGCTCGGGGCCATCTGGCAAGCCTTAAATTTAGATATTTCTCAACTAAAAACCATGATCGAAGAGCAGTTTGTAAAAAAACCAGATGTTATTCCTGGTAATATAAAATGTTTAGAAACAGGTTTTACATATGATCTAACTGGTGTAAACAAATCCCAACTTAGTTTGCGAAAAACAGAAAACTTTACAGATGATTTACTTTTAACAGGAAACCATTCTATATCTCTTGGGGCAGTTGCCGGAGGAGTGAGAGCTTTTTATGCATATCCAATGACCCCAAGTAGTTCAATTCTCTCCTATTTGTCTACGATTACGCACAAAACTGGAATGTTAGTAAAGCAGATAGAGGACGAAATCAGTGTTGCTAATATGGCAATTGGCTCAATGTTTGCAGGTGCTCGAACAATGATTGCTACTGCTGGTGGAGGATTTGATTTAATGACAGAAACAGTATCATTAAGTGGAATAACAGAAACTCCATTCATGTGTGTTATTGCGCAGCGACCTGGTCCTGCTACAGGTTTACCTACCTGGACTTCATCTTCTGATCTCAATATTGCAGTTTATGGTGGTCATGGTGAGTATACTCGACTTGTTTTGGCTGCAAGTGATATTGAATCCTGCTATTTATTAACACAAGTTGGACTGAATTTAGCAGAGAAATACCAAATTCCAGTGTTGTTGCTTACAGAAAAACAAATTGCGGAATCATTTTTTCAGGTTGATAAAATGCCAGAAGCAATTCCGGTTGAGCGTTTTTTACTATCTGATGAAGAAGCTCAAACAGTGCAAAGCGAAGACAGATTTAGAATTACAGAAACTGGAGTATCAAAGCGTTGGTTACCAGGACAATCAGATGTTGTTTACAATGCAAATAGTGATGAGCATTTGGAAGACGGTTCACTTACAGAAGAAGCTGATGAAGCGTGGGCAATGTACAGTAAGCGTTTAAGAAAAGAAGAAACTTTACTTGCAGAACTCCCAGAACCAGTAGTATATGGTGACTCAAATCCAGATATCAGTTTTGTTGGTTGGGGGAGTGTTAAGAATACAATGTTAGATGTTCTAAGCTGTATTTCAGACTATACAGATAAAAAGGTTGCCTACTTACATTATGAGTATCTCTACCCTGTTCGGACCCAAGCTTTAAAAGAATTTGCAAAAAACTCAAAACGTTTGGTGCTTATCGAAAATAATGCAACAGGGCAGCTCGGACAAATTTTAACTGCTAAAACAGAAATTCCATTTTGGGAGAAATTATTGAAATGTGATGGGAGACCATTCTTTTTTGAAGATGTCATTGATTTTATAACAGGAGGTGATTCAAATGCCATGTAATACTTGTGTGACTTCACCAAATCAAACAAAGATGAATGATTTTTCATCAAAGAATATTTTTACCTGGTGTACTAACTGTGGCAACTATGGAATTCATGCAGCTGTCAAACGAGCTCTTGTTTCGCTTAACATTAAACCATGTGAAACAATTACCTGTTTTGATATTGGATGTAATGGGAATGGATCAGACAAAATTGGAGGATATGGGTTTCATGGGCTTCACGGAAGAGTTATTCCTTTGGCTTGTGGGGCTGAGATGGCAAATTCCGAAAATACCGTTATTGCTTTTGGTGGAGACGGGGGAACTTTAGGAGAAGGTGTTGGGCACTTAGTTCATGGGGTTAGAGGAAATTATAATATTACCTTTATTTTGCATAATAACCTAAATTATGGTCTCACAAAAGGTCAGGCCTCCCCAACAACAAGAAAATATATGAAAATGAATTCTTCACCAGATGGCCAAACCTCAGATTTGTTACATCCAGTGCGTTTTGTGCTTTCTTTAGAATCCACGTTTGTGGCAAGAACATTTTCTGGGGACGTACATCATATGACCAAAGTTTTTACTCAAGCAATACAACATCAAGGGTTCAGTTTTGTTGAAGTTCTGCAAAGTTGTCCTACATATAATAAGGAAACTCCTCATGAATGGTACCAAGAGCGTGTTTTTGATGTAAGCACAGTGAATGGGTATGATCCAAGCAATAGGATGCAAGCTTTGCAAATTGGTGAGGATATAGAAGAAAAGATTGCTATAGGTATTCTCTATCAGGATACAAAAAGCATTCCTCAATTAAAACGACAGTTTAATAGAGTTGATTACAAAACTCAGTTAATTGAAGAAACAAAACAGTATTCAATTGCAGAATTACTTGAAGACTTTAGATAGAGGCTTTGATTTCGTTGACTGCTGTATCAGAAAATGGTGTAATGGTGATATAGAGTTTAAAAGAATAATAGAAAGTTGCACAAAGTGAAAAGGATTAGGTTAGAGGGTAGTTTCACTTTAATAGAGTTGCTTGTTGTTATAACAATTATTTCTATTTTAGCTGTGGTTGTATTTGTTGCACTTGATCCTGTAAAGCGGTTTGCTGGAGCAAGAAACTCTAGAAGATGGTCTGATATAAATACGATTCTTACAGCTGTCCACGAATCTATTGCTAATAATGAAGGCTCTCTGCCTTTTGGACTAAGTACAAGTATGAGCATTACACAAATTGGTACTGCTAACTCTGGTTGTAATACTTCTTGTACAACAGCATCTGCAAGCGCTTGTGTGAATTTAAATGGTTCCTTAGCGAGATACCTGAAATCTATGCCTACAGACCCTGATTTTGGAACACAGTCTGAGACAGGTTATTACATTTTTGTAGATAATACCAACAGAGTAACTGTTGGAGCATGTGCTCTAGAAAACAGTGCAAAGCTAGAGGTTTCTAGGTAATCTGGTTTTTTAAAAAAAAGAGAGCTCTCAAACGAAGTTTGGGGGCTTTTTAATTTCGGGTATTTATAGTATCTTATTGAGTATGCCAGATAAATTTGCTGCCCTGTGGGTTTCTCATTCATCAATTAGTGATTTTTTAAAGTGTCCTCGAGCATACTATTTAAAAAATATTTACAAAGATCCAGAAACAGGGAGAAAATTTCAATTGGTCTCTGCCCCTTTATCCTTAGGCTCGGCAGTGCATGAAGTTGTTGAAGCATTAAGCGAAATTCCAACACAAGAGAGATTTAAAGATTCTTTACTAGAAAAATTTGAGTCGGTTTGGAAAAAGTATAGTGGTAAGATTGGTGGCTTTTTAAGCACTAATCATGAAGAAGAATATAAACAACAGGGCCGAGACATGATTCGAAAAATTATGAGTAATCCTGGTCCACTTCGTAATCTATCTGTGAAAATCAAAGGAGATTTACCTCAATATTGGCTTTCTGAAGATGATGAGATTATTTTATGTGGAAAAATTGACTGGTTAGAGTATCTTCCGGCAACAGATAGTGTGCATGTTATCGATTTTAAAACTTCCAAGACAGAAGAAGATAAAAACTCATTACAGTTGCCGATATATCATTTGCTTGTTGCAAACACACAAAAACGTAAAGTATCAAAAGCAAGTTATTGGTACCTTCGTTTTATGGATGAGCTTCAAGAAAAAGAACTACCAAACTTAGAAGAAGCAAGAGAAACGATTCTTGCGATTGCTAAAAAAATGAAGACAGCAAAAAAGCTTGGTGTCTTTAAATGTCCAAATGGTTCTGTGGGTTGTTTTGCTTGCAAACCATTAGAAAAAATAGTGCGAGGCGAAGCCGAGCATGTTGGTGTTGGTAGTTACAATAGAGACATTTACATAATGACTGATATGTCAAACGATATGGAACAAGAGAGTGAAATTCTGTAACTTTATTCATACTTTTAATCCTTGACACGTCTTTTCTTACCCGGTAGTTTTGTTATAAACGTCTGCCACATTGCTGTTTAGTTGTTTAGAAAAACGCACAAAATTATGGATGTTGAGAAGAAACACAAGTTTCCCTATTTGCAAGAAGCTGCAAAGATTACTGGTATATTGGCGATTCTATATTGGATCTCCCTTTTATCATTTAACCAATCTCAGGTTGAAGCAATTAAACATCGTGATAGAGGTAAATGCCAATATCCCGGTTGTCAAAATAAAACAAAATATAAAGTTGAAGTTCATCATATCGTACCTCAGGGTTATGCTATTCGTGTTAATAACATGCGTCCTGACACACCTTTTAATGCAGTCTGTTTATGTGAAGAGCATCATGTTGGATATCCTAAAGATGGGCGACAACAGGAAAAAGGAATGGCTTGGGATCCACGCCATCCAGACACCTATTTAGTTCATCTAGTATTAGTTGGCAAATACCATTTGTTACCACAGAGATTGAAAGATTCACTTAACCAAAGTTTTCCTGGACTTGTTGAGTACTATGAACAAGTGAATGCAGACAAAAAAAATAAGAACGTTAGTATGGATGATATGTTTAACGTTGTTATGCGTAAGTGGCGGTCTGACCAGTTGGATAATCGTCGAATATACTGGAACTCAAATGAGGATGGTAATTTACAGGTTGCAGCTATTACCGCAACTTTAAATGCACTTAGGCGTAGGTGGAGATTTCCTTTAAGAATGTTAGGAGGGAGAGTTAAAGATATTAATCGTGGGCAATATGCATGGGATAATTTGGCAGCACTGGCGATTGAAAAATACGTAACAAGCTTAAGTAGAAATGAGGTTTCAGCAATTCTTAGAGAACTCAAGGAAGCTGGTTCTGAGTCAAGAATTGTATACTACAATAAAATATATTTTCCGGCAGTTGAGCAGTTTGAAAATACATCAAACATGGCTGGGATGTTGAACCATTATATAATTTCTTTACCTGAAAGTGAGATCAAAGCGCTTACCAGATTGCTTGACAATGCAAAAAATAAAAAAGATGTTTTCAACATTTACATGCGTGAACTATATGAACCTGCTTTGGCACTCCATTCTAGTCATCAAGCAGACTATATGTATGCTAACTCTGGACAGAGGTCTAGACACAAAGAGAATCAAAGAGGCAATGGTGGGTCTAGAGGAGGTTTGAAGACCTATTAGTTTATATAGTATACTGAACATATGTCGGAAAAAGAGTTAGAACAACAAGTTGAAGAGCTTACAAAACAGCTTCGGTTGCAAAATTCATTACAAAGAAACTTTTTTATTGCCATGCTTCGTGGCTTTGCGGGTGCAGTTGGGGCAACAGTTGTTTTCGGTATTGCTTTGGCACTCATATTTCAAATTATTAGATCAATTGATTATGTTCCAATTCTTAACAACATTTTAAATTCTGGGGCTATTGAAGAGGTTATTAAACGTTTTACGCAATCTCCGGTATAAGCACAAATATGTAACTGCTACACTTTGTATTTTTTTCTTTTTTTTTGTATAGTTAACCGCAATATATGGATATGAAAGATCAATACTTCACAGAAGAAACACCAAAATATCTAAATCTACCTGCAGAATATGAGTATTTTGCAACAGATGATGGTGAGGTGCAAATAGCCGAAGATCTAGAAGATTCAGAGGAATAATTTTTTATAAAATTTCAAGTATTTTTGAGTTGAAAAGGTTCTTGTTTGGATAGTATACTGCGAGGTATTGGTATATCTGAATGCAGGTAGTTGATATTATAAAAATAACGACTACGTGGAATAATTTTTTCTATGATTTTAAAAGAATTCGAAGGTAAACAGCTTTTGTCTGCAGTAGGCTTGGAAATTCCCAAATCTGTTTTGGTACTTATAGATCAAAAGAACAACTTAGAAGAGTTGGTTACAGAACTTTCATTTCCAGTTTTTGTGAAAGCGCAGGTGCTACATGGAAATCGCGAACTACAAGGTTTGGTTAGTAAAGTTGATTCGCCAAAAGATCTTAAAGAGTCCGTTCAAAACATATTTTCAAAGAAAGATCAGTATGGTCAACCAATATCTCATATACTTATAGAAGAGATGGTTCAATTTAAAGGGGCAATGTATGTTGGTATTTCATATAGTACTAAACTAAGAAGTGTGGTGTTGCAATTTAGCAAAGAAGGTGGCACGGGTATGGATGAGAGAGGAAGTAGTGTTGCTGAAGTTCCAATATCAGTTTTAAATGGCATAACTGAGTTTTCTACTGAACCAAAACTTTTGCCAGTATTACAAAAGCTCTTTGAAGTATTTAAATCCAATGATGCAAGTTTGGTTGAAATTAATCCTTTAGTTGAAACAAATGAAGGATACATTTGTTTGGATGCAAAGATTGAGTTAGAAGATTCTGCAAGATTTAGGCATCCAGAGTGGGAACAGTATGGTGAAAGATCTGCGATTGCAAAACCTCCTACTTCAGTTGAGTTGAAAGCAAAAGAGATTAGCAGAAGCGATACAAGAGGAGTAGCAGGAGAAAGTTTCTTTGAGTTTCCTGGTGGCAAGATTGGAGTAATGGCTTCTGGGGGTGGTGCATCAACACTTGCAATGGATGCATTGCTTTCTGAAGGTCTAGAACCAGCAAACTATACTGAATATTCTGGAAACCCTACAAAAGAAAAGGTGTATGCGTTAACAAAGCTAGTTTTAAAATTGCCTCATTTGGAAGGTTTATATGTTGTTGGCAGTAATGCTAATTTTACAGATATTTATGAAACACTTTTAGGTGTTGTTGATGGCATACTTGAATCTGACATACCAAAAGATTTTAAAGTTTTAATTCGTCGTGGGGGGCCACGATGGCAGGAAGCTTTTGTGATGGTTGAAGAAAGGTTGAGTGATTTAATAGAAAATCATGGTTTGCAACTCAAACTCTTTGGTCCCGATTTCTCTATTGTGAAAACTGCAAAAGAAATGAAAAAAATGTTTGAAGAAGTCTAAAAAATAATGGCAATACTGATTGATAAAACTACTACATATTTAATTCAAGGTATAACGGGCAAAGAAGGTCAGCGGGCTCTTGAATGGATGCAAAACTTAGGTTCGAGAGTTGTGGCAGGTGTGACTCCTGGCAAGGGAGGACAAGTAGTTTTAGGTATACCAGTTTATAATTCTGTTCTCGAAGCTTGTACTGCTCACCCAGAAATAAATGCAACTTGTGTCTATGCTCCACCACGTTTTGCCGCAGCTGCAGCAAAAGAAGCAATTGAAGCAGAAATCTCTTTAATTCACATTATTGCAGAAAATATTCCAACCCTTGATACTGTGGAGCTTCTTGAACTGGTCAAACTTAAAAATTCCGTTTTGGGAACAAATGCTATTAGAGTTATTGGCCCAAGCTCTATTGGAGTTTTAAGTCCAGGAAAATCTGCGATGGGTTCTTTAGGTGCTGGTAGTGAAGCAGGTCTTTTATTACCAGAATCAGACCAAATTACAGTAGAAAAAAAAGGTGGAGTTGTTGTGCTTGCTAAAAGTGGAGGTATGTCATTGACAGTCAGTCATATGATCTCTGCAGAAGGCATTGCAATTTCTACTATAGTTGGGCTTGGTGGAGATAAAATTTCTTGTACAACGTATGCCGATTTACTGGATCTAATTGCAAAAGACACTGAGGCTTGGGCAGTAGTTGTGGTTGGGGAGATTGGTGGAAGTTATGAAGAAGATTTGGCACAAGCAATGTTAGAAAGTAAGTTCTCAAAACCTGTAGTAGCTTTTATTTCCGGAAAGTTCGCAGAACATCTTCCACAAGGAGTTGCGTTTGGTCATGCAGGAGCAATTGTGAGCAAGAAGTTTGGTACTCGGGCAAGCAAGATAGACGCCTTAAAAAATTCTGGAGCCTTGATTGCAGAGAGTCCAGACGATATAGTAGAGTTACTCAAAAAAGCAGCAGCTGATTTGTAAGATAGTAACTAGTACAAAGCACAAACCATGTCTCAAGATTTAACATTTGTTACAGCTATTAGTGGGCATACGACAAAAGGAATTATGCTTCGAGGCGTTCCACTGTTGGAGCTTGTAGAAGAAGCCGATTTTGTTTCTACTTTGTTTTTGTCAATGGTTGGCAGAAAACCAAAGAAAAATGAAAAAAAAGTTCTTAATGCAATTTTGGTGGCAAGTATAGATCATGGAATCAATCCAGCAAGTGGTTTTGTTCCAAGAGTAGTTGCAAGTTCAGGAAATGATATTTTAACTTGTATGGCAAGTTCTTTATTAGCACTTGGTCCATATCATGGTGGAGCAATTACAGGGGCAATGCATGTTTTGCTCCAAGTTTCTCAAGATGGAGAAGATAAGGAACAGGCTTGTGAAAGGCTGATAGATTCTTATAGATTTGAAAAAAAACGGGTTCCTGGATTTGGACATCCAAAATACACAAAAGTTGATCCAAGAGCGAAACTTTTATTTGAGATTGCCAGAAAAGCTGAGCTTGAAATTGAGTATATGAACCTTGCAAAACAGATGGAGCATAGCCTTGAGCAAAAATTGAATCGTAAACTTGTGCTCAATATTGATGGTGCAATTGCAGCACTGCTTCTTACTTTAGGAATTGACCCAATTGCTGGAAATGCGCTCTTTGGCCTTGCTAGAGTTGCAGGAAGTATTGCCCATATTGTTGAAGAACAGAAATCAGGAAATTGGGTTCGCCGCATTAAAGAAGAAGATGTGGAGTACGCTCCAGAGTAGTGTTTCCTTAGCAGCTATTTTTGTTTGCAGGGTCACAGAATGACAATTTAATGTTTTTATTAATTTCGTCTAAATCTCCCCCATTCCATGTGGTAATCTCGTTGCCTTCACCATCAACCTGAACAAAAGTATGCTGATAGGTTACGTTATATTTCTTTTTTAAATCACCATATGTATCATAGTCAACTTTAAGTATGACAATATCAGCAGGGATTTCTGTAGCTCTAGCAGTGATGTCTTTTTCTGCAGCTCTACATGTTGGACACCATCCTGCGTGGAAGAATAAGATGACTTTTTTGCCTTGTGCGGAATACTGTGCAATTAACTCTGGGGAATAGGTTACATATTTATGTTCTAAACCCTGATTCTCTGGAGCAGTATTAGAAGGAGCTGTTTCTTGCGTTGTTGTAGGACTTTGCTCTAATTGCACAGATTCAGAATTTACAGGAGCTTTTTTTAGGAGTGTGCATCCAGTAAAAATGGTTGCTAAAACAAGTACTATTGTTAATTTAAATAATAATTTCATATAGTTTATATTTTGCCGTACTTTTTATACTAATGGAAGTAGTAGATTATTTTATAGAAATCTAGTTGTGCTTGGTGTATGATGGTTCATACCTAGAAAGAAAAAATATGAATATTCTCAAACTGTTTCAAAGAAAACCAAAACATACATTTAAGGATCATCTTCGTTTGTTTTTTACAGGTTTTACGATGGGATCTGCTGACATAGTTCCAGGTGTTTCTGGGGGAACGATAGCCTTTATTTTTGGTATTTATGAGGAGTTGCTTAACGCGATTAAATTACTGAGTGGTCAGGTGCCTCGTTTATTAATAAAGGGCAAGTTTAAAGAAGCATGGGAAACTATTCCATTTCACTTTTTGATTCCACTTGGGCTTGGTATTGCAGGTGCAGTTTTATCTCTTACAAATTTACTTTCACATCTCTTAACAACTCAGCCAGTTTTTGTTTGGTCATTTTTCTTTGGTTTAGTTTTAGCCTCTGTATTTTTAGTAAGTAAACGTATAGTTACTTGGGATCTCAGAGATATAGCATTTATGTTAGTGTTTACCGTAATAGCGTATCAACTTGTCGGAGCAGTACCAGTAGAAACTCCAGCAAATCCTATTACGTTCGTGCTCTCTGGTGCTATTGCAATATGCGCAATGATTTTACCAGGTATATCAGGATCTTTTTTACTTCTAATAATGGGAAAATATGAGCAAATAATTGAAGCTGTTAAGTCTTTTGATATTATCACAATTGGTTTTGTAGGCATTGGAGCAGTTCTTGGACTAGCGCTGTTTAGTCGTTTGCTTAGTTGGCTTTTTAAAAACCACCACGATATTGTAATAGCTTCATTAACAGGTTTTATGATTGGCTCTCTAAGAAAAATTTGGCCATGGAAAGAGACTATTACCACAAGAATTAATTCTCATGGTATTGAAGTTCCAATTGTCCAACAAAATGTTTTACCAGCTGGTTTTGATTATAGTGTTGTTATTGCGATTTTACTTTGTATAGTTGCAATTTTCTTGATTATGACTTTAGAAAGATTACAACTTACTAAAGAGCATGTTGAAGACGTTGATGATCCTTCATTTGAAAGAGAACATAAAAAAGCTCTTAAATCTCAGGAACATAAATAGACCGTATGGAATATCCAAAATCTGAACAACCACTGCCTTCACATGCAAAGAAAGTGTTTGAAGGAATACTTTTTGATGTCTGGCAATGGGAACAAGAGATGTTTGATGGTTCTACTCAAACATTCGAAAAAGTAAGTAGAAGACCCTCCGTTGGTATTTTTCCCATTACTGCAGACGGTAAAATTATTTTAACAATTCAAGAACAACCAGATATGGAAGAATTCATTAGTTTGGTTGGAGGTATTGTCGACCCAGAAGAAGACGTTGTGGATGCAGCACATAGAGAGCTACTAGAAGAGACAGGCTCTTTCACAAATGACATGGAGCTTTGGTATAGCATTCAGCCAGTAACAAAGGTTGAATGGCCAATTTATATTTTTGTTGCAAGAGGTTGTGAGACAAGAGCAGAGATCACTCCAGATGCTGGAGAAAAAATTAAACTAAAATATGTAACTTGGGAAGAATTTTTGGATGTTATTTATGAAGATAAATTCCGTGATAAAGAGTTGACGCTTCATTTATTGAAATTAATGAAACATCCAAAAAAATTAGAAGAGTTACGACAGTTTTTATTTGGTGTGTAACTTTGTTGCTATATTATGCAGAGGTATAGTAATTATAAATTTTTGAGTGATTCGCTCACTTGTGTTTCAAGCTCATTTGCGTGATACCCAATACAAACAACAATGGTTTTGTGTTTTTGAGTATCAAATTTTTTGGGAGCAGGGGTGAAAGTTGTGCGTTTTCCAACAGTGTTAAATATGAATATTTCATCCTGAGGGGTAGTGAAAAATCCCTTACTTCTGAATATATTTTTAGGTAGGTTTTGCATAAGGTTTTCTATTTGTGTTTGTAGAAAATTTTGCTCACTATATACAGTAAATGCCTCAATTTCATCATGTTCTATATGATCATGGTGGGTTTCATGGCTTCTGGAAAGCAGTTGGTCAAGTTCAGAAGTATTTAGACCAAAAATGACATCTGGATCTACGTGACCGTTTGGAGCCTCAACAATTGGAGAGTGAGTATTTAGTTCGCGGACATAGCCAACAACAGCTTTTTTTTGCTGTAGATCTGCTAGTTCGACTTTATTAAATACCAATAGATCTGTAAATTTTGTTTGGTTTTGTGCAGTGATACTAAGATCTTTATATCCTTCAAAATTAACGACGTCAACAATGCCAATAACACCGTCTCTTTCAAGTAGTGGATGAGATGAAATCATAAGTGCTAATGCGCTTGGATCGGCTGCTCCTGAGGCTTCTATCAAAATTCTGTCTGGATTGAATGTTTCTACAACTTCGGTGATAGAAGAAATAAATGGTCCAACTAGAGTGCAACATATACAGCCATTTAAAAGCTCTTTTGTTTTTATACCTTTTCCCTCTAAAACTTTTCCATCAATATCGGTGTCGCCTATTTCATTTTTGATATAGATAACTTGCTCACCTCTTTTTTGCAAAACCTCAATGAGGTTCGAAATAATAGTTGTTTTACCAGATCCAAGAAAGCCAGAGAAAACTGTGGTTGGAATTTTATGGTTTAAAGGTTGATTTGCTTGTTCAGAAAAATTTGAGTACATGGATTTTATAGTAACGTAATCTTATTTTTTCCACAACTCTATGAAGTGTACGCCTTCACTAGAATCTGGGGTTACCAATATATTCCAGGTTTCTCGAAACTCATTAAAATCATCATATCCATGTGTGTAATCAACCTCGAGCATGATTTTTGTATGAGGATGTACCAATTTTTCGGCTTGTCGGATCATTTTGTGGATTAATACAAGACCACTGTTACCTCCATCTAGGGCAACATGAGGCTCGAAACCTCTCACACTTTCATCTAGGTATTCAATTCTTTGTTTTGGAATATACGGTAAGTTCGCAATAATAAGGTCAAATTTTTGGGTTATGCCATCAAGCAGATCATTTTGTTTAAATGTGATTTGAGCATTTGGAACAAGATGCATTGCATTTTTTTGTGCAATCTCTAGTGCTGGTTTAGAAACTTCAGTTGCAAGAAATTCAAATGGAATTTTTAGTTCAATTAAGCGTTTAGCAACGCAGATTGCAATTGCTCCACTCCCGGTTCCAACGTCAAGAATTTGTAATTTTTTTGGAGTGTTTGTATTTGCTTCCAGTTTTTCATATGCTGTTTGGGCTTCTTTTACTGCCATGTCAACAAGTTCTTCAGTTTCAATTCGGGGTATTAAGACATCAGTAGTAACATAAAAATCTAGTCCACAAAACTCAACATGGTTTGTTAAATATTCGACAGGACTTTCAGTTTCCAGTGCTAATGATTCAGGAATACCATACTTTCGTAATTGGTTTTTTTCGTATGGACTTAAGATTCGCTTATTTGAATTTTGCATGATTTATTACTCTTTTTATATAAGAGTAGTATACAACTTAAATTTTAGTTTAATTACTACAATAAATAGTACTTGTTTTTTTTGAGAAAGTGTATGAAGATTATAGTTACGTTTGCGTCCCTTCGCAATTGTGTATGTAATAAAGTAAGAAAGGAAATTAAAGATGGCAAAAGCTCAACCAAGCTCTGAAAATCCATATTCACTTCAGAGTTTCATGAACTTTCTCCAAGAAAATTTTGTGCTCATTGTATTAATGGTTGCATTTTTCTTTGGTGGATTCTTTGTTGGTTCATTGTGGACCGAAAATAAAGTATTAAAAGGTGGTGGTTATGCTGGTGGAACTGGTGTTGCTGCTCCTACAGCTGATGCAGGCACAGGCGAAGTAGCTGCTGCAAGAAACCTAACTATTCCAGCATTAGTTGCAAAAGCAACAGATGTTACAAAAGTTAAGGAAGCAGATCTTCAAAAATGTATTGACTCTGGTGAAATGGCAGACAGAGTTGCTGCTCAAATGGCCGGTGGTCAAACAGGTGGTGTTCAAGGAACTCCAGGAACAATTATCTTTGTTGATGGTAAACCAGCAGAACTAATTGGTGGAGCATTACCATACGAACAAGTTAAGCCAATTGTTGAAAAATATGTCAATGGTGGAGCAATTGATCCTACCTTATCAGCAGATGTCGCAAACGCTCCTGCAGTTACCAATGATGATAACTACAGAGGTAAAAAAGGTGCAAGAGTTGTCTTAGTTGAATACTCAGACTATGAGTGTCCATTCTGTGAAAGATTTCACCCTACTATGACACAACTTATGGAAGATTACGGAAACGATATTGGTTGGGTCTATCGACACTATCCATTATCTTTCCATCCAAGCGCTCAAAAAGCTGCTGAAGCTGCAGAGTGTGTCTTCAAACTTGCAGGAAATGATGCTTTCTGGGATTTCTCAGACAGATTATTTACAGCTGACTAACTGTAAGTTGTTAGTTTGAATTAAAAATTAATCCCCCAGACTTTGTCTGGGGGATTTTCTTTGTTATACTCATACCATGAGTGAGCCACAAATTATTCCTTTAGAGTATTCATATAAAAAAGATAATAATAATCTTTGGGTTTTAAATTTAAACGATCTTCCAATAGATAAGGATGTCATAAAAGACGCGCAGATTGTACATTTTTCTCCGGGCGCAGTTGGAGGTAATCATAAACACCCAAGAACAGAGTGGTTCATAGCTATGGGAGAACTTGTTTTGTATTGGGTGGATGACACTGGTAAAAGACAAGAAAAATTTATGACTGATCCAGAAAAAGTACAATTGATTAAAATTCCTCCATTTGTACCACATGCGGTAAAGAACATTTCAGAGTTTAAATTTGGTGTTTTATTTGAGTATGCTGATGCAAAACAATATGATGTTGAGTCGTATCACGTGATATAATCAAGTACTGTAAAACAGAGAGGAAATATATGAATTTACAAGAACAATTGATGGAAGACATGAAGCAAGCTATGCGTGACAAAAATATGGTCAAGCTTGGTGTTATTAGATTTTTGAGATCAGAAATTAAAAATTTCGAGATAGACAACGGTGTTCAAGATGATGCCGGTGTTGAAAAAGTCATTGCTACTCAGGTTAAAAAACTAAAAGATGCTGTCACAGATTTTAGAAATGCTGGGAGAGATGAAATGGTTGCAGAGGAAGAAGAAAAAATTGCAATTATGGAAAGCTACCTTCCAGAGCAACTTTCTGATGAGGAGCTTGATGCAATAGTATCAAAAGTTGTTGAATCAGCTGAAGATAAAAATATGGGTAAACTTATTGGTGCAGCAATGAAAGAAGTTGCTGGAAAAGCTGATGGTTCAAGAGTTTCTGCTTTGGTAAGAGCAAAACTGCAATAAGGTTGTACTAGAATTTTACAAAAGAATACATTTTAATTAGGTCTGTTGTGGTATATTGAGCACAAACAGGGAATTTTTAGTAGGTATGAGAACAAAAACCATTGGCGAAACACTCAAAGATGAAAGAATGAAGCATAGGCTACGTCTTGAAGATTTGGCAAAAAAAACAAGGATAAGAGCTTCCTATTTAGAAGCTCTAGAAGAGAATCGTTTTGAAGATCTACCTGCTACAACGTTTGTTAAAGGTTATATTAAGACATATGCACACGTGTTTGGTTTTGATCATAAACCTTTATTAGCAATGCTTCGTCGTGACTATAAAGAAAGTGCCAAAGGAAGGCTCATTCCAAGAGAATTCATTAAGCCTGTTTTAAAAAAGAGAGCGAGAAAAAGTTCGATAACTGCTGTGCTGGTAATGCTGATAGCAGTATTTTTAAGTTTGTTTGGATATGTTGGATTTCAGTGGTACAACCTTACAAAGCCACCAAAATTGGTTGTTACCCAACCAAAAGAGCAGGCAGTTGTTTCTTCCAAAGTGATTGTTGAAGGAGAAACATTGCAAGATGCTATTGTGACTGTGAATGACCAGCCAGTTGCCCTGCAACCAGATGGCAAATTTCATACGGAAATTATTGTTCCAAATGAAGGGATTTCTTTATTTACTATTCAAGCAAAAGATAGAAGAGGAAAAGTAAGTATTATTGAGAGGAGTGTGACAGTTCAATTTTAATGAGCTATACTAGAAGTATATGGAAAATATTGTCCCAGTGGTTTTTTCGGTAGTATTGGTTATCTTAACAATTGTTTTGAGTGTTGTTGGAATACAGATAATTCTTGTTTTAACAGAAGTTAGAAGAACACTTAAGCGAGTCAATGACACACTTGAGGTAGTTGAAGACAAGGTCCAGAGCTTTGTGAGCCCATTTCAAAATTTAGGAGGAGCTCTTTCTGGATTGAAAACAGGTATGCAGATGTTTGAAGCATTTACTTCATACTTGAATAAAGGTGGCTCTAAAAAGAGTAAGTAGTAGCGAATATGAATTCTGAAAATAATCAAGAACAAGGTTCTTTTTCTTCTGGCATTTTAGTTGGTTTTCTTGCAGGCGCAGTTGGCTATTTTTTAATGCAGACAAAAGAAGGCAGAGAAATAAAAGCTAAATTTGCAGATCACTGGAATGATTTTAGAGATGCTTTAATTAAAGAAGGCAAATTGTCTGAAGCAGAAGCAGAGATTACTGATTATATTAAAGCAGCTCGAATGAAAATCGCTGACTTTCTTGATGAGTGTGACTCAGATCAAGATTCCACAAAAAAGAAACAAACAAAAAAGAAGACAAAACTTAAGAAAAGTATCTTTAAAGGTATTTAAGTTTAATACCCTTCCAATCCTGGCACAATACTTTGATCAAACGGTGTAGGCTCTAGTCCAGATTCATCGGTAATCAAATTTTTGTTCTCAAAAAACACATCTCCATCTGGCATAACACAATATCGGGGGGTTAAACTTACATGAGAACTTCCTGGAGACTTGAGACAGTCTGAGTATGTAAGTGGTCCAAAGATTTTTGTTCTAAATGTGAAAGCAGTTGCCGAGCCTACTATAAGTAAAACAAGCACTCCAATAAGCATTCCATAATTGTTTTTTTTACTTTCTTCAAAAATTTGAGGCTGAATATAGGATTGAGGATTACTTTGTATAGGTGGAGCTATATTTTGGTATTGGTCTGCTTCAACAGCAGGTCTGAGTATAGGTTGATTACTAATTTGGGAAACAGGCATAACAGGAGATTGAAACTCGGGAGGAGTTTTATCGCCCAAAAGAGTATTAACCTCGTTTTGCAAGTTATTTGTGTCTACCATGATACATACACATTGTACTGCATTTTAGTGGTTGGATGGTAGTATTAGTTTGACAAATCATACTTGGCTAAAGTAAAATACAACTTGTTAACAAGTTAATAAAAGCATTGATTCAAAAAGAGAATTATTTTTTAGTAGCAATACGAAATATTGTAAGAGAGTTCGCGGTTGGTGCAAGCGGATACTAAAAATAGTTTGGCCGTTTGATGAGCTGACTACGAAGAGTAGTTCCGGATTTCAACCGTAAAAAGAGAGAATTCAGAAGAGTTATATAGTTTATTTAATTATTCTGAATGCGAGTCTGCTTGTAGTAATAGCTGCAGAGAAGCAAGGTGGTACCACGTTCCTCACGTCCTTGTACTTTAGTATAAAGTATTTTGGAGTGAGGTTTTTTTCTTTCAGGCCCTGAATTTTACTTGAAAATTCAGCTGGCATGAAAGATGCAAAGCTTTTTTGCGTTTTTAGCACTGTTTTAAGTCCCTCCAATAAAGATAATATAAAATATATATAAAGGAACATATGCAACCAGATGAATTACGTTCAAAGTATCTCAGTTTTTTTGAAACACAGGGACATGCTATTGTGCCATCATCATCTCTTGTGCCAGAAAACGATCCAACAACTTTGTTTACCGGTTCAGGAATGCAACCAATGATTGAGTATCTTCTTGGAGCAAAACATCCAAAAGGAACTCGCATTGCAGACAGTCAAAAATGTTTTAGGTCTCAAGATATTGAAGAAGTTGGGGACAATCGTCATACAACTTTCTTCGAGATGTTAGGCAATTGGTCTCTTGGTGATTATTTCAAAAAGGAGCAATTGACATGGTTTTTTGAGTTTTTAACAAAAGAGGTTGGACTGGATCCAAACAAACTTTTTGTGACTGTTTTTAGAGGAAACACTGAGTTGGGAATAGATAGAGATTCAGAGTCTGTTGCAATCTGGAAAGAGCTGTTTAATTCTGCAGGAATTGAAGCAACTGACATTGATTTTGCAGAAACCAAAGGAATGCAGGGCGGAAGAATTTTCTATTATGATGAGACAAAAAACTGGTGGTCTAGAGCAGGTGTTCCTAAAAATATGCCAGAAGGTGAACCAGGTGGTCCAGATAGCGAAGTCTTTTATGACTTTGGTGCAGAGCGACAGTTGCACGAAAATTCTGCTTTTAAAGATGAGCCTTGTCATGTTAACTGTGACTGTGGAAGATTTTTAGAAATCGGAAACTCGGTTTTTATGCAGTTTCAAAAACAAGCAGATGGTAGCTTTAAAGAGCTAGCTCAAAAAAACGTGGACTTTGGAGGTGGATTTGAAAGAATCTTAGCAGTTAAAAATGACACTGACGACGTTTTTGTTACTACTGTTTTTACTCCAATAATTGAGTTTTTGGAGAATCTATCTGGCAAAAAATATTCTGATACTACAGTGAAGCAGTCATTTAGAGTGATTGCAGATCATATTAGAGCTGCTACTATGCTTGCTGCTGATGGAGTATTTCCTTCTAGCAAGGAACAAGGTTATTTTGCAAGACGCTTAGTAAGAAGATCAATTCGATATGCAAAAATGATTGGTATTCAAAAACCATTTTTGGCAGATTTAGCAAAAGTAATTGCAGAAATTTATAAGGATTCGTATCCTAGTGTTTCTGCGAATATTGAAAAAATTTCTTTGGGTCTTGCATCAGAAGAAAAGAAGTTTGCTAAAACCTTAGAAAAAGGACTTCGGGAAGTAGAAAAAGTTACTACACTTACAGGAGAAGTAGCTTTTAAATTATATGAAACATATGGTTTTCCATTTGAGTTAAGTCAAGAGATTGCTAAAGAAAAAGGCTATGACCTTTCTTTAGAAGAGTTTGAGTCCGCAAAACAAGTGCATTCTGATCAATCACGAACAGCTTCTGCTGGTAAATTTAAAGGAGGGTTGCAGGACAGTAGTGAACAAACAACTAGATATCATACAGCAACTCATTTATTACATGCGGCACTCAGAAAAATATTGGGTACTCATGTCCAACAAAAAGGTTCAAACATTACTGCAGAGAGACTGCGTTTTGACTTTTCCCATAATACAGCTTTAACTGAAGATGAAAAGAAAGCAGTAGAAAAGCAAATTAATGAATGGGTTCAAGCAGATCTTCCGGTTACAGTCAAAACAATGAAAAAAGAGGATGCCTTAAAATCTGGAGCAATCGCATTTTTTGTTGAGAAGTATCCTGATGAAGTTACTGTGTATACAATTGGAAATGATCCCGAGACAAACTGGGTTTCTAAAGAATTCTGTGGAGGGCCACATGTGACACATACTGGTGAAATTGGTCCAATCAAGGTTGTAAAAGAAAAGGCATCTTCAGCTGGAATTAGAAGAATTTATTTAGAATGAGACTAAAAGTAATCAATATCAATATTTGGATAGGAGGGATTCTTTGGGAAGCACTTCTTGAGTTTCTTAAAAGGGAAAACCCTGATATTTTATTGACTCAAGAAATTTACAATGGAGATACGAGGTTTCAAAAAAAACAGTTCAAATCTTTTTCTGAATTACAAAAGGAACTTGGTTTTGAATACGCAGCTTTTGCTCCAACATTTGAAGAAGATTCTGACGAATTAAGCAATGATGGTAAGTTGTTGAGAGTCATTCAAGGAAATGCGGTTTTTAGTAAGTTTCCCTTAGAAGAAGTTGCTACTATTTTTTATGATGTGCCATTTGGAGGGAGAGATCCATATGATGCTACCCAATATCATATAACTCCAAGAAATTTGCAACATGTTACTACCTTAATTGGTACAAAAAAACTCCATATTTTAAACACACAAGGAATTTGGGGTGAACATGGCGGAGATACTCCAAGACGGCTAGAGATGGCAGAAAAGATTTTATCTGAAGTTGGAGAAAATGCTCCGCTGGTTTTAGCGGGTGATTTTAATGTACATGAAAAAACTCAGACAGTAGATGCTTTAAGGGAAAAATTAGTGAGTGTTTTTTATGGTGAGATGCAAAGCTCTTTTAATATCAGAAGAAAAGATTTAGTCAAGAGTCCTGGATATGCAAGTTCAGTTGTTGATATGTTTTTTGTTACAAAGGATATAGCAGTAGTTGCAAAAGAAGTTTCAGAAGTAGATGTCTCTGATCATAAGCCACTGATCTGTGAAATTGAAATCTAGAGGTTTACATCACTCTTCCTCTTTAACTTGAATAAAAAATTTGCTTTAATGATAGTAACCCCAAAAATGAGGGTGCGTATTTGTGTTAAACAAAAAAAGAGTATGGATTTACCAAATTTATTTTCTAGCAATACTAAAAAGCCTTCAGAAGAGTTGGTTTTATTTGTAATAATATCTGACGCTAAATTGCAGACAGCTTTACTTGAGCTTTCAACTGCAGGAGTTCAAATTCTTGATAAATCTAGGGAACTAGAGTATGAAGGACTAGCTCAATGTGTTGAGCAAACTGACAAAGCGCTACAGCAATTGGATAAGAGGTCGGAAAAAATTAGCGAAACCATTTTTGCTGTGAACACTTCTTGGGTCAAAAATGGAGAAGTTATTGATGAAAAAAAACCTTTGATCAAGAAGCTAACAGATGATCTTAATTTAAAACCACTGGGCTTTATCGACGTAAGCGAGTCTTTGGCGCAACAAAAAGTGAACGAGAATTCTTTATTTTCTGGAGTTCTTGTAGTTGCAACAAAAGAAGAAATTGTTTTCACTTTGGTTTATCAGGGAAAAATAAAAGAGTCAGAAGTTGTGGGCAGTTCAGCTGATTTTGCAAGTGATTTTACAGAAGGAATTGCACGAATCAAAAAACATACAGAAAAACAGGGTAATTACTTACCTCCAAAAATTCTGTTAGCATCATTTGACCTATCTGACACAGAACTTCATGAATACCAACAAAAGGTATATGACCTTGACTGGAAGGAAGAATCTCCATTTATACAAACTCCAACAGTAGAGGTGTTTTCAGACCAAAAACTATTAACAGCACTTTCTAACGAAGCAGGAAAAAATGCGGCAGCTCATAAGGGGCTCACAGATTTGGCATTAGCAGCTTCTTTATCTGGAAGCACTCGAGCAAATGATCCCGAAGTTGAACAAGAAGAAGCTGATTTATTAGATTCACAAGAGTTTGGCTTTGAAGATCCATTTGAAAAAAGAGCTCATGAAGAGGAAGAAAAAAGTTTTGAAGAAGAAACTGCAACATCATTTGGTATTCCAATTAAAATAAATACTTTTAAAGAAACTGTCTCGCAAGAAGATGATAACTTAACAGCAGTTGATGACGATTTTATGGATACGTCAGACGATATCGTGTTAGATAAAAAAGAAAAGAAAAAAATTGATTGGGGTCATAAGAAAAATATAAAATGGTTTGCAGGAATTGGATTTATTTTAGGTTTAGTATTTTTAGTACTTGGACTGGTGTTTGGTTCTGCATTATTTGCAAATGTACAAGCGAAAGTTACTCTAAACAAAGAAGTGATTTCCAAAGATATCAAGATAACGCTCGATACAAAAGCAAAAGAAACAGATGTAGAAAAACTAGTAATTGTTGCTGGGACTGTTAAAAAGAAAGCGTCAGATACAAGTACAATTCAAACAACTGGAATCAAGATTGTTGGTGAAAATGCGAAAGGCAAGGTTTCTGTTTACAACAAAACTGATGCAGAAAAAACCTTTAATAAAGGAACTGAACTTAAATTTGGAGATTTAGTTTTTACACTTGATGATGATATTACTATCGCTTCTGCAAGTTCAAAGCCTGGTGGTGAAGACTATGGTCGTACAGATGTAACTGTAACGGCCGCTCAAATTGGTGCAGAAAGTAATTTGGAAAAAGATGCTGAGTTAACAGTTGCTTCATACGCTTCAAATACCTATAACGCATATGTTATTGATCAAGCTTTTACCGGTGGTTCAAGCAGAGAAGTGAGGGTAGTTGCTCAAGCAGATTTGGATGAACTTCAAGTAGATTTAAGAAAAGAATTGGTTGAGGAAATTAACAAAGAATTCGAATCAGAATCTGGGAATGGGACATATATATTGCCTTCAAACTCTGTTGTTGATGAAACAGCAAAATTTGACGCAAAACTAGAAGAAGAGGCAGAGTCTGTTACTTTAGATCTTGAAGTTGAGGTTGAAGCTTTAACATACAGTGGCGGAGATCTTAAACCAGTTGCTCAAGAGATTCTTTCAAAAGAACTTAAAGAGAACTATGAACTTGAAGATGTTGATCCTCAGATATTATTTTCTCCAACCCAAACGGATCTAGATAAGCTGGAAACAGATGCAGTTGTAGCTATTGAAGTAAATATAAGTTCTTATGCACTTCCAAAACTATCTGAAGACACTATTAAACAAACTATTTTAGGCAAACAATTTAATCAAGCAACTCAAGAACTTGCTTCTCAAAAAGAAATAAAGGAAGTCCAGTTCTCCGTAATTCCAAGCTTTTTGAGTAGTTTTGTGAAAAAAGTGCCAGCAACTACAGAAAAAATTACAGTTACGTTTGTTAAATAATGATGTTTGATAGCTCGAAAAAACACCCTAAAATTATTCAAAGCGATTTAATTGATTTATATCGCAAAGCCTTGCGTCAAGGAAAATCTATTGAAGAGATAGAAAAGAAAATAACTAGGCATCTCAAAAGATTAAGTGTCAGTGAATATATTGAGGAAAAAGAAGACGAAATCCGAGAAGAAGTTGAAAAAAAGAAGATTCCAAAAGCAGTGAGAGTTGGAGCATTTATTTTGCCTTTACTCTTTTTATCGATTGGTTTGTATTTAGTAGGAAGTGCAGTTGTTCCAATTATTACTGCCTATGTGAATGAAGATTCTTCAAGAATGGCGCAGCTTGCTGCGCCAATCCCTCAAGAACAAGTTATGGATGTAACTCCACTTGTTGTGACTCAATCCAACGTGTTGGGATCAGAAACAACAGAGGTAGAGATTGTTGATGAAGAGTTGGATTATACAAACCTGTCAAACTGGTTTAGCGGAGGGAATTTGCCACAATTGCAAACAGATGTACAACAACCTGCACTAACAGAATACATTCTTGATATTCCAAAACTAAACATAGAAAATGCACTTGTTGTGGTTGGCGGAACAGATTTAAATAAGAGCTTGATTTCCTATGCTGGCACTGCATTGCCAGGAGAACCAGGTGCTCCAGTGATTTTTGGTCATTCTGTGTTGCGTCAGTTTTACAACCCAAGTGTGAAAAACCCAAGAAGATATAACTCAATTTTTAGCACGATTATGACTTTGAAGGCAGGTGACGAAATCTATGTTACTGCTGGTGGAGTTCGATATACCTATGTTGTGAATGGTAAAACGGAAGTTAAGCCTGAGGATGTGTATATCCTTACTCAAAAATATGATGCTCGGCAGTTGAAGCTTGTTACCTGTACACCAGAGGGAACATACCTGCGAAGAGGTGTTATTACAGCTCAACTTGTTGAGAAGTAAAATATTGTCCCATAGCATTTACATTTTGTTGTTATAGTGATATAATGATCTCGCTTGTGTTTTGTGCCACATAGAGGCGTTATTCAATGCGAATAACAGTTTGTATTGTTACAAAATACGGTACATTAAAAGAGGTTAGTAAGACCCCAGAAGAAAAAGTATGGAAATGTGTACTTTTTCTTCTGGGGTTGCCATAAGAAGCTCCCCAGTTATCTCAATTTTTCAAGGTGATACCGTGAAAAAGTTTCTGACTGTAGTAGTTATTTTGATCCTCGTCGGCCTTGCAGTTGCAAGCGCCGGAGTTGGAGGAGAAGTCGAGAAGGGCGACCCGATCGCCCCAAGATCTTGCCAGGCCGAAAGGATGGATGATGTTTCCAACTCGCTGGAGCCCAGCACGGGCACCAGCATGTATAGTTGGCAAGCCAAGTACATCTCCCAAGATGGGATTTTGTACGAGGCTTCAGGGACCAAGCTGGTGAGCATTCACTCGCCAGAGCTTTGCCCGCCCACCTACGACCCCTACGCCGCAGAAGCGGCAGGGGAAGGCGACTAATTTCTAAACCTCTTTTTGTCAAATGCCTGGCCGTAAAGCCAGGCATTTTCATATCTGCACCTGCATATCTACATCAATGCTACAATAGCTATATGGAAATTCCTAAAACTTTAGCAATTGATTATGGAACAGTTCGTGTTGGTACTGCGGTTTCCATGCATACACTTGCTGATCCTCTGGTAATTTTGCCAAATACGGAACATCTTTTTGCTGAAATAGTTACGTTATGTAATGAGAATGAAGTAGAGCAAATTTTGGTTGGATTGTCAGAAAATGAGATGGCAGAGAAAACAAAGCAATTTGTATCAGAATTAAAAAAGCACACAAACTTGCCAATTATTTATATGGACGAAACACTTAGTTCTCATTCTGTTCATACTAAATTAAAAAATGCAAAAAAATCTAAAAGATCTGGAAACATAGATCACTTTGCCGCCGCTGAATTCTTGCAGAACTGGATTGATGAAAACTGATATACTTATGATTCAAAAGAAAAGAATTATGGATATGTTTAAAAAAATCAAAAAATTCATATTACTCTGGACCTTGCTGGGGTTTTTTCTCTTACTTACTCCACTTATGGTGTTTTATACACTTTCACAACCTGTAAGTACTCAGGCAGAAACAATTCGTTTTGTTATTCCAAAGGGTCAAGCAATCAGTATTATTGGTTCCCGCTTAGAGGAGAGTGGCTTAATTAAAAATGCATTTGTGTTTCGTTTGATTGTGAGTTTTACAAATTTAGCGCCAGCTATACAGGCAGGATCATTTGATATTGCCCCGAACTTAACTACTTATGAAGTTGCAAAACAGCTTACAACCGGAACTCAAGATACCTGGATTACAATTTTGGAAGGGTGGCGTACAGAAGAAATTGCAGAAAGTTTGGCTCAACAAGACCTCGATTCATTTGACCAGGAAGAATTTTTAGAGTTAGCCAAAGATTCAGAGGGGATGCTATTTCCAGATACTTATTTAGTTCCTCGAGAGATGTCTACAGAAAATATTCACAGCATGCTTGTAAATACGTTTGAAAGAAAAATTGTACAAGGTTTGTCTGAAGAAATATCAGAATCGAACAGAGATTTTGAAGACGTTTTAATTATGGCATCTTTAGTAGAAAGAGAGGCTCGTAACTATGAGCAAATGCGTCAAGTCGCAGGTATATTGTGGAACAGGATTGATTTAGGTATGGCACTACAGGTTGATGCAACTTTACAGTATGTTGCTGGCTATAATACCCAAGAACAAACTTGGTGGGCTCCTCCAACTGCAGCACAAAAACAACTAGAGTCTTCTTTTAATACTTATTTGCATCCTGGTTTACCTCCACAACCTATCGCAAATCCAGGCTTCGATGCAATTAAAGCTACGCTTTTACCTCTGGAAAGTGACGACCTATTTTATATTCACGCAAATGACGGTTCAATATATACTGCAGAAACCCTTGAACAACATAACGCAAATATAAATAAATACTTGCGTTAATGAACAACTTTTGTTATAATCGGCAGTTCAGTGTACAAAAAATTAGTGGGGTAGTTTCTTGAGTACAATACAGTACATGACTTCAAGTCAAACTAAATAATAATTTAAGCAGAGAGTTTAATCCTAGAGTTACCTCTGCCATTTTTTAGTGGATAAAGAATTATTACCTCGAGTGAAGTAAGTAGAATGGAGCCTTTTATGAAGCAAGATCTTCGACAAAATTGGGGACAATCACACACAGTTCTCCCAGAACTAGATTTAATTAAGTTGCAGTTAGATTCTTATAAAGATTTTTTAAGCTCAGGTGTTAAAGAGGCTTTACAAGACGTTAACGGTGAAAAAGGAATTGAAGACTATACAGGTAAAAACTGGTCTCTTTCTTTTGGAGAATTCAGATTTGGTAGATCAAAGTACACTGTAACCCAAGCTAAAAATAAAGGTGTCACCTATGACATGCCTTTATATGTTGAAGCTACCTTGATTAACAAAAGAACTGGGGAAGAAAAAACCCAAGAAGTCTTTTTGGGTGATATCCCAAAAATGACCAAGATTGGTACCTTTATTATTAATGGTATTGAGCGTGCCGTTGTTACCCAATTAGTTAGATCTCCAGGTGTTTTCTTTAGCGGAGCTATGGAAAATATGCTCGGAAGAAACTTGTACACTGCAGAATTAAGACCAAAAAGAGGTTCATGGATTGAAATCACAGTTGGTAAGAGAGATGTTATTACCGTTAAAATCGACAGAAGAAGAAAAATCCCTGTAACTGTTCTTTTAAGAGCACTCGGATTTGCTTCAGATGAAGAAATTTTAGATTTACTCAAAGATGAAATTGCAGCAGATGAATATAACTTAATTGCAAACACAATCGAAAAAGATGCTACAAAAACTCAAGAAGAAGCATTAATCGAGATTTATGAAAAAATGAGACCTGGTGAACCAGCAGTCTTAGAAACCTCAAGAGAATACTTTAAACAACTTTTCTTTGATCCAAAGAGATATGATCTTGGTAGAGTTGGTAGATACAAACTTAATAGAAGATTAAGTGTTTCTGTCGCTGCGGATACTACTATTTTAACTGCAGACGACATTGTTGCAGCAGTTAAATACTTGCTCAAACTCCAAAATGGTCAAGGTAAAGTTGATGATATCGACCACCTTTCAAACCGTAGAGTCAGACAAATTGGTGAGTTAGTTAAAGAATCAGCTTTCAGAATTGGTTTAATCAGATTAGAAAAATCTATTCGTGAAAAAATGTCTCTTACAAAGACTGAAGATGTGCTTACCCCAGCAGCTTTAGTTAATGCAAGACCACTGATTGCTACAATTTCAGAGTTCTTTAGAAGAAACAGACTTTCAACAATTTTAGACCAAACAAACCCACTTTCAGAAATTGATAACTTAAGACGTTTGTCAGTTATGGGTACCGGTGGTGTTACCAGAGAACGCGCATCATTTTCTATGCGTGACATCAATGCATCACAATACTCAAGAATTGACCCGGTCAGATCTCCAGAAGGTCCAAACATTGGTTTGGTTACCTACCTTTCTTTATATGCAAAAGTCAACAACTTTGGGTTCTTGGAAGCTCCATACAGAAAAGTTGAAAACAAAAATGGCAAGATGGTTGTTTCTGATGAAATTACCTATCTTTCTGCAGACGAAGAAGAAGACTACAGAATTACTCACGCAAGTGTCAATATGGATGACAAGGGTGTCATTCAAGATGAATGGGTTGCTATGCGTTTTATGAACAACTTTACTGAAGGTCCAGTAGAAGCTGTCCAATATATTGACGTTGTTCCACACCAAGTGATTGGTACTTCAGCATCATTGATTCCATTTATTGCTAATGACGAAGCAAACCGTGCTTTGATGGGTACTCACATGCAATGTCAAGCAGTCCCATTAGTGAGACCACAATCCCCAATTGTTGGTACTGGTATGGAAGGTGCTATCGCAACAGCAATGAATAGAACAGTTAAAGCCCTACATGATGGAACTGTTTCTTATGTTGATGCAAGCAAAATTGTTGTTGAGTTGAGCAAACCTGCAGCAAAGAAAGCAGAAGCTGAGGCAGAAGAACTTAATGATGAACTTTATCATTATGCAGATGGAGTCGAAACCTATACTATTACTAAGTTCATGAGAACATCACAATCAACTTCATACTCACAAAGACCAATCGTTAAAGTTGGTGACAAAATCAAAGAAGGTGACGTTATTATTGACGGTCCTGCAGCAGATGGTGGTGAGTTAGCACTTGGTGCAAACCTTACAATCGCATATGCATCATTTGAAGGTCTTGGATATGAAGACGCTATCGTTATCTCTGAAAGATTAGTTAAAGATGACACTCTAACCTCTGTTCAGATTAATGAATACAAAGCAAAAGTCATGGACACTAAACTAGGTCCTGAAGAACTTACAAATGATATTCCTAATGTTTCAGAAGTCTATCTTTCAAACTTAACTCCAGAAGGTATTATCCGTGTAGGTTCAGTTGTTACCTCTGGTGATATCTTAGTTGGTAAGATTGCTCCAAAAGGTGAAACAGAACTTTCTCCAGAAGAAAGATTATTAAGAGCTATCTTTGGTGAAAAATCCAGAGAAGTGAGAGATACCTCATTGAGACTCCCACATGGTCAAGCTGGTACAGTTATTGAAGTTCAAGTCTTAGATGCAGAACTTGGTGACGAGCTTGATCCAGGTACTCTTAAAGAAGTCACTGTAAGAGTTGCTCAAGTAAGAAAAATCACTGTTGGTGACAAGTTGGCAGGAAGACACGGAAACAAAGGTGTTATTTCTAAGATTGTTCCAACTGCAGATATGCCACACCTAGAAGACGGTACTCCAGTTGATATTATTATTTCTCCACTTTCTGTCTTGGCTCGTATGAATCTTGGACAGCTTTTGGAAGCACACGCAGGTTGGGCAGCACAAAAACTTGGTTACAAGATTGCTATCCCAGCTTTCGAACAATTCAACGAAGCAAAGATTTGGCAAGAACTTGAAAGAGCAGGTCTTCCAGTTACTGGAAAAGCTCAATTAATTGACGGTAGAACTGGTGAAAAATTTGCTGAGACAACAACAGTTGGTATTGGTTACATCTTAAAACTTTCACACATGGTGGAAGACAAGATGCATGCACGTTCAACTGGTCCATATTCTTTAGTCACACAACAACCTCTTGGTGGTAAAGCACAAATGGGTGGTCAAAGACTCGGAGAAATGGAAGTCTGGGCACTTGAAGCACATAAAGCAGCACACACACTGCAAGAAATGCTTACAATTAAGTCTGACGACGTCATGGGTCGTGCAAAAGCATTTGAATCCATCGTTAAAGGACTTGATATTCCAGAACCAACAGTTCCTGAATCTTTCAGAGTGTTAATGAGAGAGCTTAACTCACTTGGTATAGACGTTGTTCCTCATGAAATTGAGGAAGAAGAAGAAATCGAAACTGAAGAAACAGTTGAACTTTCTCCAGAAGATATGCCAGCTGATGACTTCGAAAATTCTGAAGAGGAAATGGAAGTCAACGAAGATGCAGAGCTTGTTGAACCTGAAGATATGGACATGGAGCCGGATGAATCAGAATTTAGTGATGAATTAGTTGAGGACGAAGAATAGGAGACCGACATGAAAAATATAATTAACTTTTCAGCTCTAGAAATCAGAATCGCAGATCCAGATACAATTAAATCTTGGTCCTACGGTGAAGTTAAAAAACCAGAAACAATCAACTATAGATCTTTAAAGGCAGAAAAAGATGGCCTTTTTGACGAGAAAATCTTTGGACCTATTAAAGACTACGAGTGTTACTGTGGTAAGTACAAGAGAATTCGTTACAAAGGTATTGTTTGTGACAAATGTGGTGTTGAAGTTACCCAATCAAAAGTCAGACGTGAAAGAATGGGACACATTTCTTTGGCAGCTCCAGTTGCACACATCTGGTTCTTTAAGGGGGCTCCATCAAAACTTTCATTACTTTTAGATATTAGCCCAAGAAACTTGAGCTCAATTATCTACTTTTCAAAATATGTAGTTTTAGATGTTGATACAGAGGAAAGAGTTGCGGTTCTTGATAACCTAGAGGTTGATGCAGTTGCTGCACAAGACGAACTCCGTGACAACGCTAAGAAAGAAATGGAAGCAGTTACCACTGCATTAGCTGGAGATCAAAAGAATCTAAAAGAAAAAGTTACAAATAAAGAAACTTTGCAACTTAAACTCACAGAACTTGAACTTAAAGCTAAAAACAAGTTAGCTGGAATCAAGAAACAACTCGAAGTTCAACTCGAACAAACCGAAGAAATTTACAAAACCGTTAAACAAATGGTTAAGAAAATTTCAAAAGGTACAATCCTTACAGAAGACGAGTTTATTAAACTTGATGACTACAATGCCGCAGACCACCTAAGAGTTGGTATGGGTGCAGAGAGTATTTTAGAACTCGTTTCTGAAGTCGATTTGGATGATTTGGTTGTCAAACTAAGAGACCAAGTAGCTGAATCTAAAGGTGCAAAACGTCTGAAAGCAACCAAGAGATTAAGAGTTGTTGAAGGCTTAAGAAAAGCAAGAATAAAACCATCTTGGATGTTCATGACTGTATTACCAGTTATCCCACCAGACTTAAGACCTATGGTTCAATTATCCGGTGGTAGATTTGCAACATCAGACCTTAACGACTTATACAGAAGAGTTATTAACCGTAATAACCGTTTGAAACACTTAATTGAACTTGGCGCTCCAGAAATCATTTTAAGAAATGAAAAACGTATGCTTCAAGAAGCAGTTGACTCATTGATTGACGGTTCTAGCGCAAGAGCATCTAGAAGAAGACAAACAAGAAGACCACTTAAATCCTTAAGTGAAATGCTTAAAGGTAAACAAGGTCGTTTCAGACAAAACCTTCTTGGTAAACGTGTCGACTATTCTGGACGTTCAGTTATCGTTGTTGGTCCAGAACTTAAACTTAACGAATGTGGTTTACCAAAAGATATGGCTTTGGAAATGTTCAAACCTTATGTCTTAAGAGAACTCATTGTCAATGGTATTGCTCCAAACGTTAAGAGTGCAAAACACTTAATCGAAAGACATGAACCAGAGGTTTACGACATTCTCGAGCAAGTTACCAAAAACCATCCAGTTATCTTGAACCGTGCGCCAACTTTGCACAAACTCGGTATGCAGGCTTTCTTCCCAATTTTGATTGAAGGAAATGCTATTCGATTGCATCCATGTGTTTGTTCAGGATACAACGCTGACTTTGATGGTGACCAAATGGCTGTCCACGTTCCATTAACAAAGAAAGCTCAAGAAGAAGCTCAAGAATTGATGATGGCAACACACAACCTTTTGAAACCTGCAAACGGTGAGCCAATTACCATTCCTAACAAAGAAATGGCAATGGGTGTCTATTACCACACAGCAATTAATGAAAAACTAGATATGTTCCCTGGAATTTTTGCTTCAAAGGATGAGGCATACCATGCATATCAAGTTGGAAGACTTGGTTTAAGACAACTTGCAAAGGTTAGAACTGAGGTTAATGGTGCAAACAAGGTTGTAGAAACAACTGTTGGAAGATTGCAATTCAATGATCTTCTCCCAGAAGAATTTGGTTTCATCAACGAAGCCGTTCCTGCAAAGAGAATCAAACAATTGGTCACAACAGCAATCAAGACTTTAGACAGAGATACTGTGACAACATTGATTGACAGCATTAAAGATTTAGGTTTTGAAGCTGCAACAGTTTCTGGTATTTCAGTTTCTGTTTCAGACTGTGAAATGATCCCAGAAAAAGATCAAATCATTGAAGCTGCAAACAAGAAAGTTGAAGAAATCCAAGAACAATACAATGAAGGTATGATCGCACTTGAAGAAAGAAAGAGACTTTCATTTGATGTTTGGATTGATACAACAGAAGATATTGCAGAAAAAACATGGAAAACATACTCATCTGATAACGCGGTTAAAGTGATTATCGAATCAGGTGGTACTCGTGCTTCAAAAGACCAGGTTAAACAGCTTGCTGCTATGCGTGGTTTGGTTGTTGACCCACTTGGAAACATTGTCGAAATGCCTACAAAGTCTAACTTTAGAGAAGGTTTGACAATTTTCGAGTATGTGACATCTGCAAGAGGTTCACGTAAAGGTTTGACTGACTCTGCTATTAAAACAGCTGATGCAGGGTATCTTACTAGACGTCTTTGTGATGTTTCTCATGATGCAATTATCAGACTAGAAGACTGTGGAACAGAAGAATTCATTACTATTAACAATGAAGACAGAGCAGACATTTTTGCAACCAGAATTTCTGGAAGAATTTTAGCAAATGATGCAGTTATCAACGGTAAAGTTGTAGCTGAAAAAGGTACACTTCTTACAACAGAGTTGTCAGAAGAACTTGTAGAAGCAGGTTTATCAACTGTTGATGTGAGATCTCCATTAACCTGTGAAGCTCCAAAAGGACTTTGTGCACAATGTTATGGTGTCGATTTCTCGACATCCAAGATGATCGAAATTGGTGTTCCAGTAGGTATCTTGGCTGCACAATCTATTGGTGAGCCAGGTACACAGCTTACAATGAGAACCAAACATAAAGGTGGTATCGTTGGTGCTGACGTGACTCAAGGTTTACCACGTGTCGAGGAACTTCTTGAAGCAAGAAATCCAAAGAATCAAGCGCTTATTGCTGAGATTTCAGGTAAGGTTTCACTAGAAGAAACAGACAAAGAGATTGTTATCACTGTGAGAACTACCTCATCTCCTGTTGAAGAAGTCGAGTACAAAGTTGCTGCAACAGCAGATATTGTTGTTGAAGACGGCGAACTTGTCTATGCGGGACAACAACTTACTTCTGGATCAATCAGTCCAAAAGAACTTATGGTTGTTACCGGTTTAACACAAACTCAACAATATACAATTGACCAAGTTCAAGCAGTGTATGAGTCTCAAGGTATTCCTATTCACGACAAACACTTTGAAGTTATTATCAGAAAGATGTCTGATAAAGTCATGATTGAATCAGCAGGTGATACAGATTTCTTAACTGGTGAGGTTATTGAAAGAGCAAGATTTATGGAAGCTAACGATGAAGCAATGGCTGCAGGTGGTGAACCAGCAACAGCTAAAGTTTTATTCTTAGGTATTACCAGATCTTCACTCTTTACCTCTTCATGGTTATCTGCAGCATCATTCCAACACACCAAGAATGTGTTAACTGACGCAGCTTCTGCAGGTGATATTGATGATCTTGAAGGTTTGAAGGAAAACGTCATCATTGGTCGTTTGATTCCAACCAGTAGAGAAAGAGCAGAGCTTAAAGTTTAAAACGAAGTTTATTTGAGGCGCAACTGAAAAGTTGCGCCTCAACAAAATAACTTTCTGTGATATAATCAGTTCTCGCGTTATTTTTTGGTAGTAGTGTGCAAAAAAAAGCGCGACATAACAATACTAGAAACAAAACAAAAAAACAAAAATTAAGAAAGCAAACTATGCCAACAATAAATCAGTTAATTAGAAAAGGTGGACGTAAGAGTAAACCTAAGAAAGTTAAAGCCCAAGCACTTCGTAGAAGTTTTAACTCTAATACTGGTAAACAAGTTAAAACAACCAACCCTCAAAAACGTGGGGTATGTACTGTTGTTAAAACAATGACTCCAAAGAAACCTAACTCAGCTTTACGTAAAGTTGCTCGTGTAAGACTCTCAAACAAAATGGAAGTTACTGCATACATTATGGGTGAAGGTCACTCATTGGCAGAACACAGCATCGTTTTAGTTAGAGGTGGAAGAGTAAAAGACTTACCTGGTGTGAAGTACCACATCGTTAGAGGTAAATATGATGCCGCCGGTGTTAATGGAAGAAAAACTTCACGCAGTAAATATGGTGTAAAGAAAAACGCATAATAATATAGATATATAAAAGTATAAAAAATTAGTAATGAAAGTATTCGCTTGTAGGTAGAAACCTACACGACAGAAGCGGAGAAGAAAGTATCATGAGAACTAAAAAAGCTCCAGTCAGAAAAGTATTGCCTGATGGCAAGTATAACTCAACAAGAGTTACAAAATTTATCAACTACGTAATGAACGACGGTAAGAAAACCGTTGCTCAAAAACAAGTGTATGGCGCACTTGAAATGCTTGCAGAAAAAACTGGTAGAAAACCAGTAGAAGCATTTGAAGAAGTTGTTAAAGCAATTACCCCTCAAATGGAAGTAAGATCACGCCGTGTTGGTGGTGCTTCTTATCAAGTCCCAATGCCAGTTAGAGCAAAAAGAGGTTTTGCACTAGCTTTAAGATGGTTAGTCACAGAAGCTGCTAAAAGACCAAGCAAATTACATCACACATTTGCTGAAAAACTTGTTGCTGAAATGTTAGACGCATTAGAAGGACAAGGTGGAGCAGTTGGTAAGAGAAACACTTCACACAGAATGGCTGACGCTAACAAGGCATTCGCACACTTTAGATGGTAAACTAGTTAAGAAAGCACAAAGGATATGGCAGGCAAACCAAAAAACGTTCCATTACATAGAATTAGAAATATCGGTATCATTGCGCACATCGATGCAGGTAAAACAACAACTTCAGAAAGAATATTGTTTTTTACTGGAAGAACTTACAAAATTGGTGAAGTTCACGAAGGTGCTGCAACAATGGACTGGATGGAACAAGAACAAGAACGTGGTATTACCATTGTCAGTGCTGCAACAACCTGTTTCTGGGAGCCTCACTTTGATGTTCACCTAGAAAAAGCTCCTTACAGATTTAACATTATTGATACTCCAGGGCACGTTGACTTTACTGCAGAAGTAGAACGTTCTTTACGTGTTCTTGATGGAGGTATTACTGTTCTTGATGCTTCTGAAGGTGTCCAATCACAATCAGAAACAGTGTGGAGACAAGCTGATAAATATAATGTTCCAAGAATTTGTTTTGTTAACAAAATGGATAAACTTGGTGCAGATTTTTATGCAACAGTTCAAGATATTAGAGAAAAATTTGGGGTCACTCCAGCAGTTATGGTTCATCCAATGGGTGCTGAAAGTGAGTTTGACGGAGTTATCCAACTTCTCGAGAGAAAAGCACTTTTTTGGGAAGACAAAACTGAAGCAACAGAACCAGACGTTCGTGAAATTCCAGAAGAATACAAGGCAATTGTTGAAGAAAAAAGAGCACAACTTGTTGAGCAAATTGCAGAAACAGACGATGCACTTCTTGAAAAATTCTTTGGTGGTGAAGAGCTTGAACTTAATGAATTAAAAGCTGCTTTAAGAAAAGCAGTTATTGATTACAAATTAGTTCCAGTTTATGCAGGTTCTTCATTAAAGAATACTGGTGTACAACCTGTTCTTGACGCAGTCGTAGAATACCTTCCATCTCCAGTTGATATTAACCATATTGAAGGTACAAATCCAAAAACTGAAGCAAAAGAAGAGAGAAAACTCGTTCCTAACGAAAAATTCTGTGCATTGGCATTTAAAGTTCAAACAGACCCACACGTTGGTAGAATTACCTACACTCGTGTATATTCTGGAGTTCTTGAAGCAGGTAGTTATATTTATAACTCAACTTCTAGAGAAAAAGAAAGAGTTGGTCGTTTACTCTTAATGCATGCAAACGAAAGAGAAGAAATTGCAAGAGCAGAAGCAGGTGAAATTGTCGCAATTGTTGGTCTTAAAGCAAC
Source organism: uncultured Pseudomonadales bacterium (assembly GCA_964620965.1). Classification (GTDB taxonomy): domain Bacteria; phylum Patescibacteriota; class Microgenomatia; order UBA1400; family PJMF01; genus VFLK01. The sequence goes on along the minus strand of CAZUHV010000001.1, from coordinate 250,765 downwards.
AAAAACTGGAGACACACTTTGTGATGAAGCACATCCAATTGTTCTTGAAGGTATTACTTTTGCAGATCCAGTTATTTCTTTGGCAATTGAACCAAAAACAAAATCAGACCAAGAAAAAATGGGACTTGCTTTAGCAAAACTTTCCGAAGAAGATCCAACCTTTTCTATTAAATCCAACCCAGAAACTGGACAAACTATTATCGGTGGTATGGGTGAATTACATCTTGAAATTCTCGTTGATCGTATGAAAAGAGAGTTCAAAGTTGATGCTAACGTTGGTACTCCACAAGTTGCGTACAGAGAAACTATTACCAAACCAGCAGAAGCTGAAGGTAAATACATCAAACAGTCTGGTGGTCGTGGTCAATATGGTCATGTTTGGTTGAAAGTTGAACCAAAAGATCGTGGAACTGGTTACGAATTTGTCAATGCAATTACTGGTGGTGTTGTTCCTAAAGAATTCATCAAACCAACAGATAAAGGTGTACAAGAATCATTAGAAAGAGGTTTCCTTGCTGGATACCCAATGAGTGACATTAAAGTTACACTCTATGATGGTTCTTACCATGATGTTGACTCTAGTGAAATTGCATTTAAGATGGCTGGTTCTTTGGCTATGAAGAGTGCAACCGCACAAGCTGGAATGATGTTACTTGAACCTATTATGAAGGTTGAAGTTTCTACTCCAGAAGAATACATGGGAGACGTTATTGGTGATCTAGGTTCAAGAAGAGCACAAATTCAAGGAACAACTTCAAGAGGTAGTGTTACAATTATCACAGCATTAGCTCCATTAGCAGAAATGCAAGGATATGTCACAACTTTAAGAAGTATGACCAAAGGTCGCGCATCTTCTGTTATGTTGCCAAGTCACTATGACTTTGTTCCAAACAACATTACAGAAAAAATTGTTGCAGATCAAAAATCAAGTAACGCGTAAAAATGGTCTGATATAGTAACTGCTTCTCGACAGATTAAACAGAAGCAAATATAATATTAGACTCGAGTAGAAAGTAGAAATAATTTAGTAAATTATTAATAGGAGGCCCTTTTATGGCAGATGTAAAATACAATCGTGATAAAAAGCACGTAAACATCGGTACTATTGGTCACGTTGACCACGGTAAAACCACTCTTACTGCAGCTATTGCTACCACTTTGGCAGCAAGAGTTCCAGGTGGAGTTAATGTAGCAAAAAATTACTTGGACATTGACAATGCTCCAGAAGAAGCAGCACGTGGTGTTACAATTAACATTTCTCACATCGAATACGAAACAGAGAAAAGACACTATGCACACATTGACGCTCCAGGTCACGCTGACTACATCAAGAACATGATCACTGGTGCAGCTCAAATGGACGGTGCAATTTTAGTTGTTGCAGCTACAGATGGTCCAATGCCACAAACCCGTGAGCATATCTTGTTGGCAAAACAAGTTGCAGTTCCAAGATTAGTTGTTGCATTAAACAAATGTGATATGGTTGATGACGCTGAACTTCTCGACTTAGTCGAAATGGAAGTCAGAGAACTCTTAACCAAATATGGATTTGACGGTGACTCCGCTCCAGTTCACAGAGTTTCAGCTTTGAAAGCTCTTGAAGGCGATGCTGCAGCACAAGATCAAATTATGGAACTTATGGGTGCAGTCGACACATACATTCCTGACCCAGTCAGAGAATTAGACAAACCATTCTTAATGCCTGTTGAAGACGTTTTCTCTATCAAAGGTAGAGGTACAGTTGTTACAGGTCGTATTGAAACTGGTGTTGTTAAAGTAGGTGAAGAAGTTGAAATCACTGGTATTAAAGACACACAAAAAACAACAGTTACTGGTGTTGAAATGTTCCGTAAAATGCTTGATCAAGGTGAAGCAGGTGACAACGTTGGTATCTTGTTAAGAGGTGTTGGTAAAGACGACGTCGAAAGAGGTCAAGTTTTATCTAAACCAGGTTCAACCTCAGTTCACACTGAATTCGAAGCACAAGTCTATATCTTAACCAAAGAAGAAGGTGGAAGACACAAACCATTCTTTACAGGTTATAGACCACAGTTCTATATCAGAACAACAGACGTTACTGGTGAAATCAAACTTCCAGATGGAGTTGAAATGGTTATGCCAGGTGACGATGCTAAGATGACTGTTAAACTTATTGTTCCAGTCGCAGCAGCAGAAGGTCTTCGCTTCGCTATTCGTGAAGGTGGACACACAATTGGTGCAGGTGCTATCACCAAGATTCTTAAATAATTAAGTATTGAATTTAAACTTTCGCCCCGCTTTTCGCGGGGCGAAAAGTTTGAAGCACCAAGTTTTTTTGGTTAACAAGTGGATTGTACATACAAATATATAATCTAGTTTTTTACCAAAAAAAACAAAGTTTAGCTTCCAGGCTTTACAACTTGAGGAATATTGTGTATAATTGCGTCCTACGTTTTAAATACGTAGAAATAAAAAAAGATACTAAGTAATATTAAAAAATAGAGTTACAAAAATGGCAAAACAAAATCAAAAAACCAACGCTGCATATAAGATTCGTGTAAGACTAAAATCTTATGATCACAGAGTAATTGATGCTGCAGGACAAAAGATTTTGGAAACAGCGCTCTCAACAGGTGCTAAGGTTGTTGGACCAGTTCCTCTTCCTACACACAAAAGAGAATTCACTGTGTTGGTATCTCCACACACAGACAAGAATGCTCAAGAGCACTACCATATTAAGACTCACAAACGTTTGATTGACATTGTCAATCCAACAAGTAAAACCATCGACTCCTTGATGCATTTGGAACTACCAGCAGGTGTTTCAATTCAAATCAAGATGTAATGGAGATATTACTAAGTAGAGAAATAAAGGTTCGATATATATAAAAAGATGTATCAAGAACTAATTAAAGAAATAGTAAAAAAATTGAATTATAGATATTATTGGTATGATATTAGACACATTTGCTACCAAATTAGGTATGACACAAGCTTGGACAAAGAAAGGTCAACGCTTGGCTGTGACTCGTGTTTCACTCGATGAAATGGCAGTCGTTGGTAAGCAAGAAATTGCTGTCCTTGATAAGAATTCACAAAAAAGAGAAACCCTTCCTTGCACAATTTTAGAAGTTGGCTATGGTAAGAAAAAACTCAAAAATATGGATAAACCACTTCGATCTAGACTAGAAAAAGGTGGTTTTTCTTTTGGATACAAGAATATTGAAGGTGTCAGAGTTGTTAATGACAAACATATGCCAGCAACAGAAACTGACTATAAAGTTGGTGATGTTATTTCTGCAGACGCAGTCTTAACAGTTGGTGATGTTGTTCAAGTTCAAGGTACTACCAAAGGTCGCGGATTTGCTGGTGCAATGAAGAGACATGGTTTTCATGGTGGTCCAGCTACACACGGTCAATCTGATCGTGCAAGAGCAGTTGGTTCTATTGGTCCTGGTACAACTCCAGGTCACGTTTGGAAAGGCCAAAGAATGCCTGGACACTATGGTGTAGAGACAAAAACAGTTACTGGTTTAGTCGTTTTACACATTGATACAGCAAATAACGAAATTTGGCTTTCAGGTCCTGTTCCAGGTTCTATCATGAATGAAGTCAAAATCACAAAAATTGGTAAAACCAAAGCAATTGAACTCGATTACGATGCTTCAAACATTGTTCTTCCAAAAGAGGAACCAAAAGAAGAAGTTACAGAAGAAAGCGCAGAATAAGACATGAAAGTTACAAGTATCACAGCAGCTAACAAATTTTCTACTGTCACTGTCAGTGATGACGTTTTTGGTGCAGCAGTTAATACAGAACTTTTAGCTCAAGCAGTAAGAGTCTACTTATCAAACAAGAGACAAGGTACAAGCAGAGTTAAAACAAGAGGTGAAGTTACTGGTTCTAGAAGAAAAATCTGGAAACAAAAAGGTACGGGTAACGCACGTCATGGTGCAAAATCAGCTCCAATTTTTGTTGGAGGAGGTGTTGCTCACGGTCCTAAAGGTATTGAAAATTGGGACAGAGATCTTTCAAAGAAAATGAAGAAAAAAGCATTAATTACTGCATTAAGTGCACAAGCAGAAAACATTGTTGTTGCTGATAACTTTGCAGAAATTGAAGGTAAAACCAAAAATGCTGCAAAATTCTTAGACACAATTAATGTCACAGGCAAAAAAGTTTTACTCATCTTAGACGAAGATACAAAAGATGTGTTAAAAGCATTCAGAAATATCGAAAGAATCGAAATTGTCCAGGATGCTTTAGTAAATGCTCTTGATATTGCATCAGCTGATTCAGTTGTTATGACAAGCAAAGCATTAAAAAATATCGAAAAAAGACTTGAAGTTAAAGCTAAAAAAGAAGCACCAAAAGCTGAAAAAGCTACAAGTGCTAAGGTAGAAAAAACTGAAAAAAAGAGTAAATAAGTATGAATCCTTACATTGTTATTAAACCAGTTATTACAGAAAAGTCTTTAAGACTTGCAAACGTTGACAACACATACACTTTTGTTGTTCAAACAACTGCAAACAAAGACCAAATCACAGAAGCTATTGAAAAGTTATTTTCTGTTGAAGTAGCTTCAATTAGAACTGTTGTGAACCAAAAAGGTGTCAAAAGAACTGGTAAGAGAAGATTATCTGTCACAACAGGTAAGGTTAAAAAAGCATTAGTTACTTTAAAAGAGGGTCACGCAATTGATTTGTTTGATATCTCTGAGGCACAAAATTAAAGGTTAGAAGATACGACATGTTAAGAAAACAAAAACCAACTACAGCAGGAAGAAGACATCAAGTCAGCATTGATCGTACAGACTTGTACAAGGGTGCTCCTGAAAAATCATTATTAGTTTCTGGTCACAAAAAGAGACAAGGAAGAGGTTTCCAAGGTCACGTTACTGTGAGACACAGAGGTGGTGGTGTTAAGAAAAGAATGCGTATCATTGATTGGAAAAGAAGCAAACAAGGTATTGAAGCAGTTGTTTCAAGACTTGAATACGATCCAATGAGAAGTGCAAACTTAGCATTGTTAGTATATGCAGATGGTGAAAAAGCATACATCTTAGCTCCTCAAGGTTTACAAGTTGGAGACAAAGTTGTTGCTGGTGAAAAAGCAGACGCAAAACCAGGTAATGCAGTTCCTTTAAAGAACATTCCTATTGGTTTATTTATTCACAACATTGAACTAAGACCAGGAAAAGGTGCTCAATTAGTTAAGAGTGCTGGAACTGGAGCAATGATTCAAGCAAAAGAAGGTAAATACGTCACAATTCAATTACCTTCAAAAGAATTAAGATTAGTTAACGCAGATTGTATCGCTACAATTGGTCAAGTTGGTAATCAAGAATGGAAAAACAGAAAAATTGGTAAAGCAGGTAGAAAACGTTTAATGGGTATCAGACCAGCGGTTCGTGGAACTGCTCAACACCCAGATTCACATCCACACGGTGGTGGTGAAGGTAGATCTGGAGTTGGTTTGAAATATCCAAAAACACCATGGGGCAAACATGCACTTGGTAAGAAAACAAGAAAGAAAAATCACAGAACTAACAGATGGATTGTTAGAGACAGAAGAGTTAAATAATAGGAAATATATAATATGTCAAGATCAAGCAAAAAAGGACCATTTATTGACCCAAAACTTCTTAAGAAAGTTATGGTTCAAAAAGCAAACGGAGACAAGTCCGCAATTAAGACATGGAGCAGAGCATGTGTTATCTCTCCAGATTTTGTTGGACACACCTTCCTTGTACATCAAGGTAAGAACTTTGTTGAAGTATTTGTTAATGAAGCAATGGTTGGACATAAGCTTGGTGAGTTCGCTCCTACAAGAACCTTCAGAGGTCACGGTAAGGTTGTGAAACGTGTCTTGGCTAAGACCTAAGGTTTAATTGAAAGAATACAAAAAATGATAATTACAGCAACACAAAAAAACACTAGACAAACAGCACTTAAAGTTAGATTAGTAGCTAATCAAGTTAGAAAACTACCTTTAACTGATGCTGTACAACAACTTGGTGTAATGCAGAAAAAAGCTAGCTTAGTTGTCTTAAAAGTTTTAAGACAAGCTATTGCCAATGCAGTACACAATCATGGTTTTAGTGTTGAAGAGTTAACTTTGAAGAGTATTACTGCTACTCCAGGTCCTACATACAGAAGATTTAGAGCTGTAAGTAGAGGAAGAGCACACACAATTTTTAAGAGAACTTGCCATGTTTCAGTTGAACTCGAAGCTGGTGTAGCTCCAAAAGTTGCAAAAGAAACAGAAGAGAAATCAAAAGATACAAAAGTAGAAACAAAAACAGAAGTTACAGCAGAAGCAAAAAAAGTTGAAAAAAAGACAACTTCTAAAAAAACCTCTGTAAAAAAGGCTAAAAAGTAGTATAATACACATTCTTGTGTAAAAAACAGGAAATAAGAAATAAAGATATGGGACAAAAAGTTAATCCTACTGGCTTCAGAATCGGCACTACCTTTACATGGAAGTCTCGCTGGTATGCTGATCCAAAAAATTATTCTGACATAGTACTCGAAGATTACAAACTCAGAAAATTTTTAAACGATAAACTCGCAAGTGCTGGTTTAGTTAAAGTAGACATTGAGAGATCACTTACAGCAATTAAAGTTATCTTACATGTCTCAAGACCAGGTGTCGTTATTGGAAAAGGTGGAGCTAACTTAGAGGTCGTTAAAAAAGAAATTGAAAAGATCTTAAACGTATCTAAAGTTAAAAAAGATAAAGTTAAGATTGATTTAAGAGTCGAAGAAGTCAAAAAACCAGATTTGAGTGCAAAATTGGTTGCAGAAAAGATTGTTGGTCAATTGGTAAAAAGATTCCCACACAGACGTGCAGTTACTCAAGCACTTGAGAAAACAATGCAAGCAGGTGCAAAGGGAATTAAAATTCAACTCGCAGGTAGAGTTGGTGGAGCAGAAATTGGTAGAACTGAGAAATACTTTGAAGGTAGTGTTCCAACACAAACTTTAAGAGCAAATATCGACTACTACGAAACTCCAGCAAATACTAGATCTGGTTACGTTGGTGTCAAAGTATGGATTTATAAAGGCGAAGTGATCTAATTATGTTACAACCTAAGAAATCAAAATACCGTAAAGCATTTAGAGGCAAGATGCGTGGAACCGCACAAAGAGGTAATACTGTTACCTTTGGTGAGTTCGGTTTACAAGCAACTACAAGAGGTTGGGTTTCTGCTAGACAAATTGAAGCAGCACGTAAAAAGATTACCTTTATGACAAAAAGAGCTGGTAAATACTGGATTAAAGTGTTCCCACACAAACCAGTTACAAGCAAACCAGTTGGTGTGAAAATGGGATCTGGTAAAGGTGCCATCGAAGAATACGTAGCAGTAGTCAGACCAGGACAAGTTTTATTTGAACTTGGTGGTGTAACTGAAGCAGTGGCTAAAGAAGCATTCACAAAAGCTGGTCACAAACTATCAGTTAAAACAACAGTGATTAAGAAATAAGCGAATTATGAAAAGAAATGATATTAAGGCATTACACAACAAAACAGTCCAAGAGTTGGAAGTTCAACTTAAAGACTTGTTAGTTGAGTTGGCTCAAGCAAGACTTAAAAAAGCTGCAGGTAAGTTGAAAAACACTCACACAGCTTTGTTATCTGATGATGTTGCAAGAGTTAAAACAGTACTAAGCATGAAGAAAAAAGCTGAAAAAGCAGAATAAGAGAAGATATATATGAAAGCAATGCAAGGAACAGTGATATCACTAAAGAATGACAAAACCGCAAAGGTTTCTGTTGCTCGTATGTGGAAACACCCTATTTATCTAAAATCAGTGAAACGTACAAAAAATTATGCATGTCACGTTGAAGGCATTGAGTTGCAAGTTGGGGACAATGTTTTAATAGAATCTTGTGTTCCAGTAAGCAAAACAAAAAAATTTAGAGTAGTTAGTAAAGTAGAAGGAACCAAATAATGATACAATTACGTTCTGTTCTCACTGTTGCTGACAACTCAGGAGCAAAAAAACTTAGAGTCATTCAAGTTCACGGCGGATCAAAGAAAAAATTTGGTACAGTCGGTGATATTGTTGCCGCTTCTGTTATTCAAGCAGATGCAGCAGGAAATGTTAAAAAAGGTGAAATGGTTAAGGCAGTTATTGTCAGAACCAAAAAAGAAGTTAGAAGAAAAACCGGTGAATATATCAGATTTGATGATAACGCAGCAGTTATTATTGAATCAAGAAAGAACCCAAACCCAGTTGGAACTCGTGTTTTTGGCCCTATCGCAAGAGAAGTTAAAAACAAGTTGTTCAGCAAAATTGCAAGTTTGGCACCAGAGGTTTTATAAGGACTGAGTTATGAAATTTAAAGTAGGCGACAAAGTATTAGTAACAGCAGGAAAAGATAAGGGTAAAACCGGAACAATTGTTAAGGTTGATCCTAAATCTGAACGCGTCATTGTTGAAGGTGTTAACAAATATGTAAAACACATCAAACCAATGATGGGAAGATCTGGAGACAAAGTTTTAGTCGAAAGATTCCTTTCTACTGCGAAGATAGCTATCTTAAATGATAAAGATCAAGCAGACAGAATTGGATACAGAGTTGCTGATGATGGTTCTAAAGTAAGAGTTTTTAAGAAAACTGGAACCATGATTAAAGAAAATAAAGAGAGTAAGAAATAACAGACATGCAATTAAGAAACTATTACAACAAGACAGTTGCAAATCAACTTAAAGAAGAATTAAAACTCAAAAATATTTTTGAGGTTCCAAAACTTCAAAAGATTGTTTTAAATATTGGTGTTGCAGATCCACAAGATCCAAGACAAAGAAAACAAATTATTTCCAATATTGTTGAACAATTTGAGGTTATTTCTGGTCAAAAACCAGTTATTACCACTGCAAGAAAATCAATTGCAGGATTCAAGTTGAGAGCAGGAGATCCACTTGGAGTAAAAGTTACTTTAAGAGGCGATCGTATGTGGGGATTTTTAGAGAAACTTATCGCAGTTGCTCTTCCACGTGTGAAAGACTTCAGAGGTGTTTCTAGAGTTGCGTTTGATGGACAAGGAAACTACTCAATGGGAATTGAAGAACAAATCATTTTCCCAGAAATCGATTACGATAAGATTGAAAACATTAGAAGTTTACAGATCGTATTCGTTACAACAACAAAAAATGATGCACATACCTATAAATTATTAGAATTAATGGGTATGCCATTTGAAAAAGAGGAAAAATAATACATGGCTAAAAAATCAAAGATTGCAAAATCTAAAAAACTACTCGCAAAGAGATCAAGATATGAACTTTCTGGTGAAAAGAAAGTTAACAAGTTCTCTACCAGAGGCGTCAACAGATGTAAAATTACTGGACGTCCAAAAGGTTATATAAGATTTTTTGGTCTAAGCAGACTTATGTTTAGAGAATTAGCTTCAAAGGGTGAACTACCAGGTGTAGTTAAATCCAGTAAATAAAAGGTTTAAAGAGATATGATCACAGATCCAATTGCAGACATCATCATCAGAATAAAGAACGCTCACATGGCTAGACATTCTACCGTTGAAGTTCCTTACTCAAAAATTAAGAAATCTATTGCAGAGATCTTAGTTGAAGAAGGTTATTTATCTGAGGTAACAGTTAAAGAAGGTACTCCTTTTAATACTTTAGTTTTAACATTAAAGTATATTGGAAGATTACCTGTTATTAATGATGTTAAAAGATTGTCTAAACCAGGTAGAAGATTATACGCACCTGCAAAACAACTTCCAAAAGCATTAGGTGGATATGGTATTACCATTCTTTCTACCAGTAAGGGAGTTATGACAGATAAAAGAGCTAGAAAAGAGAACATTGGAGGGGAACTACTCTGCCAAGTTTGGTAAAGGTACAATAGATTATGTCAAGAATTGGTTTAAAAGCTATTACAGTTCCACAAGGTGTTACAGTCACTGTTACTGGTTCTATTATTGAAGTTAAGGGACAAAAAGGTCAATTAACAGTTGAATTGTTGCCAGGAATTGTTGTTGAAGTTAAAGAAAACAATGTTTTAGTCACTAGAACAAATGATGAAAAACAAACAAGAGCATTTCATGGGCTTATCAGAAGCTTACTCAACAATGCAGTTGTTGGTGTAACTGAAGGTTACAAAAAAACATTAAAATTAATTGGAACTGGATATAGAGTTAAAGCACAAGGTGCAGGAATCCAACTTGCTGTTGGATTTTCACACCCTGTAGACTTTGTTCCAGAACAAGGAGTTAGCATTAAAGTTGAAGGAACCGACACAATTCACATTGAAGGTTCTAACAAACAAGCTGTTGGTCAGGTTGCTGCTAACATCAGAAAAATTAGACCACCAGAGCCTTATAAAGGCAAAGGTATTCGTTATGAAGACGAAGAAGTTAGAAGAAAACAAGGAAAAGCTGCAGCGTAAAGTCGCGGCACTAGAATTTAGGACACTATGGCAAAAATTAACCACAATCTAACAGTCGCAGAAAAGAGAAAAATGAGAGTTAGAGCAAAGTTGCATGGCACTCAAGCTCGCCCTCGTTTAACAGTACACAAATCTAACAAATATGTGTATTTACAAGCAGTTAATGATGACTCAGGTGTCACTGTAGCCAGTGCAAATGATGTCAAAATTAGAAAAGCAGTTACAAAAGGCTCTGAAGTAACAAAAACTGCAACAGCTATCAAAGCAACAGAAGCATTACTCGTTTCTTTGAAAAAAGCTAAAGTTACCGCTGTTGTTTTCGACAGAGGTCAATACAAGTATCACGGTAGAGTTAAAGCCGTCGCACAAGCACTTCGCGATGGTGGAATTGAGGTATAACATACATGAACATGAAGACTATGAATGAACCAAAAGAATTTGATGAGAAAGTGATTCAAATTTCTCGCGTCTCTAAAAAAACCAAAGGTGGAAACAAAGTTGGTTTCTCCGTTTTAATGGTTGTTGGAGACAAAAAAGGTAAAGTTGGTGTTGGACTTGGTAAAGCAAGTGATGTTCTTGGTGCTATTAAAAAAGGAATCAAAAAAGCTAAAAAGAAACTAATTTCTGTTCCTTTGGATGGTACAACTGTTCCTTTCCCAATTGAAGTCAAAAAAGGTGCAGGTAGAGTTATGCTCAAACCAGCTCCAAAGGGTTCTGGAGTTATTGCTGGTGGTCCAGTAAGAGCAGTTGTTGAAGCTGCAGGTATCAGAGATATTTCAAGCAAGATCTTAGGTTCAGAAAACCAAGCTTCAAGTGTCTATGCAACCTTTGAAGCACTGGCTCAAATTTCAAGAATTGTCGAGCTAAAAGGAATTAAATTAAAATCTATTGCTGAAGTAGAAGCTGAAGAAGCTGCAAAACTTAAAGAGTTACAAGAAAAAGCAAAAGCTGCACACGAGGCAGAAAAGAAAACTGCCCCAAAAGCACCTGAAAAAAAAGCTCCAGCTAAAAAAGCAGCTCCAAAGAAAACAGTAAAAAAAGCTGAAGAGAAAAAATAAATATGTCATTACTAAACAAATTATCCAGATCAACAACTAAATCCAACAAGAGACTTGGCCGTGGATATGGTTCAGGTAAAGGTGGACATAACTCCTCAAAAGGTCAAAAAGGTCAAAAATCAAGACAAGGTGCGAATATTCCTCTTTGGTTTGAAGGTGGACAATTACCATTAATCAAACGTTTACCTATGCTTAGAGGTAAAGGCAGACTTAATGTTGTGAGACCAACTGCAGAAATCACACTTTCTGAAGTCAACAACATGAAAGCTGATGTTATCACTTTGGATACATTAAAGTTAGAAAAAGTCATTGATTCAAAATTCAAGAAAGCAAAAATCATTGCTTCTGGAACAATTAGCAGAAAAGTTTCTGTTCAAGGAATCAGTGTTACTAAAACTGCTGCTCAAGCAATTGAAGCTGCAGGTGGTACAGTTGCGTAATTAAACAAAATTTGATATCTTTGATAGGTATTTTTGTTTAGAATAACATTAGAATAACAAAGGAAGAAAAAGAGGCTCGTGCAAAAAATAACCGCCTTCTTGAAAAAAGTTAATTCAAATATAGAGTTAAGAAACAAGCTCCTATTTACCGCAGCTATCCTTTTAGTATTTAGATTTTTCGCTCACATTCCACTTCCTTCAGTTGATATCATTCAATTAAGAAACTTATTTGCTTCTAATCAATTTTTAAGTTTATTAAATGTTTTCTCTGGTGGAACACTTTCAAACTTTTCCGTTTTGGCTGTTGGAATTAACCCATACATTACTGCTTCTATCGTGATGCAGTTAGCAGGTATGGTGTTTCCTCAAATTAAAGAGATGCAAAAAGACGGTGAAGCTGGTAGAGAAAAAATTAACCAGTACACCAGATACTTATCACTTCCTTTAGCCGTTGGACAAAGCATTTCCGTTTTGGCATTATTGAGATCTTCTGGATTAATGGGAGAAGCTGCTCCTTTAACCATTGTAACCATGATTTTAAGTCTTGTAGCCGGTTCTATGATTGTTACATGGCTTGGAGAATTAGTGACCGAAAAAGGCATTGGAAACGGTATTTCTATGATTTTGTTTGCAGGTATTATGAGTCAACTTCCACTTTCATTTGTTGATGTTGCAAACTCTAGTTCAGATCAAGCATTTGTTTTGATTTCTTTTGTAGCTCTGTTTTTGGCAATTATTGGTTTGGTTGTGTTTATGAACGAAGCAGTTCGCAAGATTACAATTCAGTATGCAAAAAGAACAAGAGGCAGCAAAGTTGTTGGTGGCGAGAAATCTCATCTGCCAATTAAAGTTAATGTTGCCGGTGTTATGCCAATCATTTTTGCAGTTTCTATAATGTTGGTTCCATCTTTTGTTGCGAGATTATTGGTAGCTTCAAACAATCCAAAATTTATTGAGTGGGGAAATAGCATTACTGTTATGTTTACCCAGACTTCGCCTTTATACATGATCTTGTACTTCATAATTGTATTTTTCTTTACCTTTTTTAGTGCGCTCATTTTCTTTAACGCTGGAGATATTTCCGACGAGTTAAAAAAGAGTGGTGCATTTGTTCCTGGAATTAGACCGGGCAGTGCTACTAAAAAGTACTTAGAATTTGTTGTAACACGTATAACTTTAGCTGGAGCATTGTTCTTGGGAATTATTGCCTTACTTCCTTCTTTAGCACAAATCTCATTGGGCATTGGTCAGCTAGCTATTAGTGGTACAAGTATTTTAATTGTCGTTTCAGTTGTCCTTGAAACATACAAACAAGTAGAAAGTATGTTAGTAGAGCAAAACTACGACAGGTTCTTATAAATTACCCTCGCGGGAGAAAGCGATTATGAAACTCGTTTTGATTGGTATTCAAGGGGCAGGAAAGTCCACTCAAGGTAACTTCCTTTCTGAAGAATACAATATTCCATATCTGTCTTCTGGTCATATTTTTAGAGAAATGGCTAAGGAGAAAACACAAATGGGAAGATGGTTAAAAGAAACCATTAACTCTGGGGCTTTAGTTCCAGACGAAAAAACCTTAGAAATTATCTTCACATATTTAGAAAAACCAGAATATGCAAACGGATATATTCTTGATGGTTTTCCAAGAACAGTTGTACAAGCAGAAGCATTCAAAGAAGGTGTTGAAGCTGTTGTTTTCTTGGATGTCTCAGACAAAGAGGCGCTTTGGAGAATTGCTGGTAGAGTTTCCGATAGACAAGATGAAACTGTGCATGCAATCAAAAGAAGAATTGATTCTTTCCACGAATTTACCCAACCAGTTGTTTCTTATTACAGAGAAAGAGACAAACTTGTTGCTGTTGATGGTGAACAAGATATGGATGCAGTTTTTAAAGATATCAAAAAACAACTTGATAAAAAGTTTAATATCAAGAAATAATTATTGTTGATGAAATTTGAAAAGCCTCATAGAAATATGGGGCTTTTTTGTAGCAAACATCCCATAAAAATGGTATAATACCAGTCTTGATTTATGAATACACAGCTCGAGAACAAAATACAAGCAATGCGAGAAGGTGGTGCAGCTTTAGGTAAAATTAAAGCAGAGCTCCAGGCTTTTGTGAAAGTTGGAACAACTTTTGAAGCTATCGAAGACAAAGCACAAGATCTTATTAAAAAAGCTGGTATGGTGCCTTCATTTTCTACTGTTCCAGGATATCACTGGGCAACTTGTGTCATGAAAAACGAAGAAGTTTGTCATGGTATTCCAAAAGGTAAACGAGTTGTAGATGGTGATGTTATTTCTATAGATATTGGTTTAATCAACAAAGGGTATCACTTGGATACCTCGATTACTTTTCCTGTAGGTGCTGTTTCAAAAGAAATAGAAGAGTTCTTGCATGCAGGTAAAGTTTCTTTGGAAAAAGCAATTGCTCAGGCAAAACCAGGTAATTCTGTATATGATATTAGCTTTGCTATGGAAAAACCACTGCGTACAAAAGGCTATGGGGTAGTGTTTCAACTAACCGGACATGGTGTTGGTGAACAACTACATATGGATCCAGCAATTCCTTGTTCGCCAAGTAAAGCAGACAAAAAAATAAAATTAGTTGAGGGTCAAACCCTTGCAATCGAAAATATGTACACAATGGAAAGCCCGGTTCTTGAAGAGGCAAAAGATGGCTGGACATATGTTACAGTAGATGGTTCTTTGTCTGGAATGTTTGAAGAAACTGTCTTAGTTACCAAAAATGGGCCTGAGGTGCTGACAAAATCAGCATAATCTGATATAATTATCTGTTCTGAGGGCTTTTTTGCATGTTATATCACTAATTAAAAATCCCTTAGTAAAAGGAAAAATATAGTATGGGTAAAGTACAAGACCATAAACGAGCAGCAAAAGCAAGACGTCAAGTAGACACAACTGCCGAAAAATCAAACACAAACGATCGCTTTGAAATAGAAGGCGTAGTTGAGGCATGTTTACCAAACACAATGTTTAGAGTCAAAGTGACCGGATCTGAAGTAACCCCAATGATTGGTCAAGATTTATTAGGAACACTAGTAGGAAAAATGAGATTATATAGAATCCGCGTTTTGCCTGGTGATTTTGTTAAAGGTTATGTAAGTAAATATGACCTCAAAAAATGTAAAATCACCTATAGATCAGCAAAAAATGATTCGCAGTCAATTTGAGTCTAGTCAAGTAGTCAGGTTAGAGGTACAATTCAACCCTGTCAAAAAATAGAGAGATAAGTAAAGAGATACATCATGAAAGTTAAATCATCTTTAAAAACAATTTGTATTCATTGCAAATTAATCAAACGCAAAGGCGTTTTGAGAAGAATTTGCAAAGAACCAAAACATAGAGGAAAACAAGGATAATAGAAGGAATAAAAAGATATGCCTCGTATTTTAGGTGTTGATATACCAGATAATAAGAAAATATTTTACGCACTCCAATCTTTATATGGAGTTGGTAAAAAAATTGCTGAAGTTGTTTTGAAAGAAGCTCAAGTCGATCCAGACAAAAGAGCTAAAGATCTTAACAATGACGAAATTGGGAGAATTCAAAGAGTTTTAGATAAGTATGAACTTGAAGGTGATTTAAGACGCCACGTTAACGATAACATTGACCGTCTTAAAAGAATCAAGGCTTATAGAGGTTTAAGACACATTATGAAGTTGCCTGTTAGAGGTCAAAGAACAAAAACAAACTCTCGTAGCGCACGTGGTGGTGCTAAGAGAAAGACAGTTGGTGCTATGACTAAAGAAATGGCAGCAAAATTAGAAGCAGCAAAAAAAGCTAAATAATAAGAAGATTTTGAATTATGGCACAAGCAAACAAAACAACCAAAAACAACAAGAAAACTAACGCTCGAGTAGTTTCAAGAGGTAGATTGTATGTCACAGCAACATTCAACAGTACATTAGTGAGTATCACTGATGAACAGGGAAATGTTGTTTGTTGGTCAACAGCTGGTGAGTCAGGATTTTCTGGTTCAAGAAAATCTACTCCTTATGCAGCTACTATTACTGTCGAAAACGCAGTTAATAAAGCAAAAGCTTTCGGAATGGGAACAATGGATCTTTTCATTAAAGGACCAGGTCCAGGAAGAGATGTGGCTTTAAGAGTTTTAAAAGCTCAAGGTATCAAAATCGGTATGATTGCTGATATGACTCCAGATCCACATAACGGTACAAGACCAAGAAAAGCAAAGCACAATAAATAAGGATTTATACTACTATGGCAAGATATACAGGACCAAAAAACAAATTAAGCAGAAAAATCGGTGAAGACTTGGGATTAAAAACCAATGCTTTAAAGGTTGCTCGACGTTTAACAATAAAACCAGGACAACATGGTGCAAAATCAAAGAGAAAACTCTCTGACTTTGGTACCCAGCTCCAAGAAAAACAAAAAATCAAATTCATTTATGGTATTTTGGAAAAACAATTAAGAAAGCTTTACGCAGAAGCTTCCAAAAACCCTACCGCTACTGGTGCCGCTTTGTTAAGTTTACTCGAAAGAAGACTTGATAATGCAGTTTACAGACTTGGTTGGGCAGGAACACGTGCACAAGCTAGACAATTAGTTGTACATAACCACGTTTTAATTAATGGAAAGAAAATGAATATCCCTTCATATACTGTTAATGTGAACGATGTTATCACACTCTCAAATAGCGGTTCTAAAGTTCCATTTGCAGCAGAAGCCGTAAAAGAAGGCGCATCAGCTGTTGCATGGTTAGAACAAAAGGGTGGCGCAGCAAAAGTTTCAAGATTCCCAGAGAGATCTGACGTAACTGAAATGATTGAAGAACAATTAGTCGTTGAGTACTACTCACGATAAGGAATATAGAAAAGTATAAAGTATAAAAGTAATAACCTATGATACGGATTCTCTGCAAAGCAGAGGAGGAGAAACAAAGGAGAAAAAAATATGAGTCTTAAATTAAACTCAATCCCAAGTATGAACCCAACCTTCCAAATTGAGGAAGTTAATTCTAGTGCTACAAAAGCAACTATTGTTATTGATCCTCTTGAAAATGGATACGGCCACACACTTGGAAACGCATTAAGAAGAGTCTTACTCAGTTCTTTACCAGGTACATCTATTACCAGCTTAAGAATTGAAGGTGCTGATCATCAATTTTCTACAGTTGAAGGATTAACAGAAGATGTTCTTGATATTGCATTAAACGTAAAACAAGTAAAAGTAAAAGCTTCAACTTCAGAAAAAGGTACAATCAGAGTTTCAGTTACTGGACCTGCAGAAGTTACCGCAGCTGATTTTGAATGTGAAGCTGGTTTTGAAATTATCAACACAAGTGCTCCAATCGCAACAGTTGCAAAAGGCAAAAAGTTTGAAGCAGAAATGACCGTTGAGACAGGTGTTGGATATGTTTTAGCAGACGAGAAAAACGTAACTTCTATTGGAGAAATTGTTTTAGACGCATTATATTCTCCAGTTGTTAAAGTTTCATACACTGTTGAACAAACACGTGTTGGAAGAAGAACTGACTTTGATAAATTAGTTATGGAAGTTGAAACTGATGGTTCAGTTTCTCCACTTGAGGCTGTTCAACAAGCTGCACGTATCTTGGCAAGACAATTCACTCAAGTCTTTGATCCAATTATTGAAGAAGTAGTAGAAGTCGAAGAATCATTATCACCAGAAGAGCAAGAAACTCTCAGACTCACAGTCGAAGAGCTTGATCTTCCAACAAGAATCGCTAACGCATTGCGAAAAGGTGGATTCAAGACAGTTGGTGACTTACAAGGTGCTCCAAGAGACGTCGTTGCTAAAGTCAAAAACTTAGGTGGAAAGAGCGTTGTATTGATTGATGCAGCTCTTCAAAAGAAAGGTGTATCTTTGGGAGAATAATCATCTTAAGATACGTAGATTGCTATCATGAGACACAGAAGTAAAATTAAAAAATTTAATAGAGATACTAAGAGCAGAAAAGCACTTTTCAAAACTTTAGTAAGATCTTTAGTTGAAACAGGCACAATTGTTACAACAGAAGCAAAAGCTAAAGAAGTGAAAAGAATTGCTGACAAGCTTATTGGTAAAGCTAAAGATGGTACTCTTGAAACAAGAAGAACTCTTCACAGATTCTTTGGTACAAGAGACGTCGTTAATACATTAGTAGACAGAATAGCTCCAGAGTTTACAGACAGAGTATCTGGTTTTACACGTATAACTAAAGTTGGCGTCAGAAGAGGTGACAACACCAAAATGGCAGAAGTAACTTTGGTTGTTAAACCAGAAACAGTTGGAACACTCAAGAATACAGAAGCTAAAAAAGAAGTAAAAGCTGTGAAGAAAGCTCCAGCAAAAGCTGTTAAAAAAGAAACAGTTAAGAAAAATGCTTCAGTTAAAGCTCCTGTAACCAAAGATATGGTTGCAACTAAAGCTGCAAGAGCAAAAACTGTCCGCTCAAGTGCAGTAAAGAAGGAATCTAAATAAGCATGCAAAAGACATATACACAAAAAACCAGCGAGGTTACAAGAGAATGGCATCTTGTTGATGCTAAAGGAAAAGTTCTTGGTAGACTCGCAACCGATATCGCAAGAAAGCTTGTTGGTAAGAACAAAAAAGAATACACTCCACATATTGATGGTGGTGATTACGTTGTTGTGATCAATGCAAGAGAAGTTGCAGTAACCGGAAACAAAGAACAAGACAAAATGTACTACACTCATTCAAACTTTCCAGGAGGTTTGAAGAGCAAGAACTTAGCAAAACAAAGAGTTTTGTTCCCAGAAAGAATTATTGAACAGGCTGTTAAAAACATGCTTCCAAAAAATAAACTTCAAGACCAAAGAATGACCCGTCTTAAAGTGTATGCTGGAAGTGAACACAAACACACTAGTCAATTAGGAGCAAGTAAATAATATGGCATTAAAACTATCTAAAAAGAAAACAACTGCTCAAAAAGTTGTTAAGAAAACCACAAAAGTTAAAAAAGTTGCTCCAAGAGCAGCTGTTGTAGCTGGTCCAGTAACCTTACCAACAGGTAAATACGTCGAAGCATTAGGCAGAAGAAAAGTTGCTACTGCACGTGTTAGATTATATGAATCTGATGGTGATTTTGTCGTTAATGATAAAGTTGTTGGACAATACTTTAATACAATTCCAAACGTTGCTTCTAGATACAACGTTCCATTTGAATTAACTGGAACTAAAGGTAAATTTAGTGTTAGTGCTAAAATTGAAGGCTCTGGTGCAGCTTCTCAATTAGAAGCTATGATTCATGGTATTGCTAGAGCATTGGTTAAATACGATCCATCTTTTAGAGCATTGTTAAAACCAGCAGGTTTATTAACTCGCGACGACAGAATGAAAGAAACCAGAAAAATTGGAACTGGTGGAAAAGCAAGAAGAAAGAGACAATCTCCAAAACGTTAAACTTTTGGATTTGTTTTAGATTGGAGTTGTATGAATAAAAAATACAATCCAGAAGCTCTTAAAACTGAATTACACCAGCTTCAAGAAGCGGTGACTCAATTTTATGCACAACTAGTTATTTCCTCTAGAAATAGAAACCAGGATATATGGCTAGGAATAATGAAGCAAAAGATTAAAAAAAGAAAAGATAAACGAGTTCCTCTTAAATAAGAAATGAAAAACCCCCAAAAAAATGGGGGTTTTTTGAAGATAAATGAGCTTTAACTCCCCGTGCTTGAGTATTTAGTTAAAGCCCAATTCCAGGCTTTTAGGCTAACTAATAAACTTCCAATTCCAACTAAAAATGCAACTATAATGCTATATGTTGGCTGGATTCCAAGTAAGGCTTCTGTTGGAATAGTGATCATCATTCCAATTGGGATCAGAAAAAAGAGAATAAAACGAAGTGGTTCCATGTAGATTGCTACGGGGAAGCGCCCCATATGGCTTAAATCACGATATATCCAAATTACCCCATCAACTTCTGTGGTAAGGATTCCAACTACCAAAACGAGAATATGAAGAGCTGTAGCGATTAAGAATGCATTGAGAAAGAGGGCGATGTATAAGATGATAGAGGAAACTGTAACTGTTACATCTAGAATACTTATGATGTATCCAAAAAGTAGTAGATTTGGGAACAAGAATAAAAAATCATTGATATCTGGTTTCCCAGTTAAAGCTCTAAAAAGTGGATTGATAGGTTTGGTTAGCAAGAAGTCAAATTCACCACTTCGAACTAGGTTGCTGAATATATATACTCCTCTAAAAACAACTTGTGTAACAATATCAATGATTTGGTAGGTTAGAAAGAAGACAACCATTTGGTCACTGGTATATCCCGCAAAAGTTGTTACATTTTGTCTAATTAAAAACAAAAATAACAACGACATGACCAGCCTTATGATTTTTCCAAGCATAAAAAGTACATTTGAAGCTCGATTTACAAACGTTTCTTGCCAGGCATTTTTTCCAAAAATACTCCAGACTTTCAGATATGTACTGATTTTATTTTTCATATATATTTTTTTCATGATGGCTGCCAACACACTGAATTATGTATTAGCGACCTGCAGATTCATAACTTTTTAGTCCTTTTTTCCATAGTTTTGATGCGATTGCTCCAAGAATCACCACCCAAAAGAATAATGTAAAACCGTGTTGCAGAATTTCAGAGTGGCTGAATCTTCCCAAAAAGAGTTGAATTTGCACAAATGAAAGATATGGAAATGGAGTGGCATAGAGAATTTTTTGTACGATTTCTGGCAGAATATCTAAAGGAAAGAGTTTGCCTGCAGTAAAGTTGAGGATCATAAAAAAAAGAAATCGTGGTCCCCATGTATCTGGGCTCCAGAAGCCAAATGCTCCAAAGAGCAAAGAAATAATAAAGTTAAGCATGAGCCCTAAGAATGACCAAATGATGAAAAGAAAAAATGTTGCAATTTCTGGTAGCACAATAGTTGGCTTGAAGATGAAATATAAGATAATAATTTCAAGCAAAAGGAAGAGTATATTTTTTGCTTTATCCGCAATTTCTTCAATAGCAAAGTAACCAAAAATATTGATAGGTTTGAGTAAATGATTACTAATTTCCCCAGAATAAACCCTATTTGCTAGGTCATTAAGTGCTGATGCAATAATGACACTTTGTAGGAACGAAACTAAAAATATATAGGTAATCATGCTGTCTTTTGTATAGTTAAAAGCTTGAGGATTACTTTGAAAAATCACAACCCAAACAGTGAGTGACATTAGAGTTCCCAAGAATTGCCTGAGCCTCCACATAATGACACTTGTTCTGTAGACTAACCCGTTTTGCCAGGTTAATTGTAATAAAGAAATGTATTTTTTAAACATTTTTTATTTTTTTGAAGAAAAAATCTCTCTGATAATTGCTTCAATTGGAACTTCCTCAATATTAAGGTCGTTAATTTTATATTTATTCAGTAATTTTGCTGCTATTTTTGTTGCTTCACTTCTTTGTACTAATAGTGTTGCTTGAGTATCATCAAATGATTTAATTTGACCATACGTTTGTAGTTCTTTTTCCGTAATATTTTCTGTGAAGTTTAGAGAGAGAATTTTGTTTCTGGCGTATTTTTCTATAATTTTATTCAGGTTTCCATCATAGACCTTAGTTCCGTGATCAATAATAATAACTCTTTCACAGAGCTCTTTGACATCATCCATGTAGTGACTTGTCAGAATTATTGTTGCTCCAAACTGTTTGTTGTATTCTTTGATAAAATCACGAAGTGTTTTTTGCATAACAACATCTAGTCCAATAGTTGGCTCATCAAGGAATAACACTTTTGGATTATGAAGGAGTGCAGCAATAAGTTCACACTTCATTCTTTGTCCTAGAGATAGTTTTCTAACTTGAATCTGCAAAACGTCTTTAACTTCAAGGAGTGTACTTAATTTTTCTAGGGTTTCATCAAATTGCTTGTCTGGAATTTCATAAATTGCTTTATTCAGCAAAAATGACTCGATTGCTGGGAGATCCCACCACAGTTGATTTTTTTGACCCATGATTAAAGCGAATTGTTTTTGAAATTCTGGTTTTCTATCCCAAGGATTGAATCCTAAAACAGAAACTTCTCCAGTGCTTGGATATAAAAGCCCTGAAAGCATTTTGAGTGTTGTTGTTTTTCCAGCACCATTTTGTCCAATAAATCCGATAATTTCACCTTCTGCGATATCGAATGAAACATCATTAACTGCTTTTACAGTTTCATAGTTTCGTACAAAGAGAGATTTAAATGATCCCATTAGACCTGGCTCTTTTTTATACACTTGGAAGTGTTTTGATAAATTTTTAACTGATATTATGTTTTTAGTACTCATATATATATTTTACCTTAGATTAACCTCCTACACTTGAATATTTTTTTATTGAAATATTAAAAAATTTTACTGCGATTGCAAAGAAAATAATACTTAATATTATCAGATAGAGGGCGAGAAAGAGATTATTTTTTCCAAGTAGTATTTCACTTGGTACTGTGGTTACTAGGCCAAGTGGGAGAATAAAACTAAAAATAAATCCTGGTATTCCTGTGAATACCTTTGCTGGTACTTGGTATACAGACCTAAACTGTGGCATTATTTCATTTATGTTGGTTAGTCTTTCAACCCAAAAAGAGAGTGTTGCGAGCATGAACCAACAGCTATAGATAAGTAGAATTCCAAAACAGAATAATGTAATTGCTAAGAGTATTTGTGGCAGTGTCAAAGTTAGTTGGAGTTTTTGAATAGTATGAATGAGCACAAAAAAGCCTACAAAAAATCTTGGAAGATTATGGTATGTGGCACGTTGAGTTAATACAAGGTAAACAGTATTCACTGGTTTAACTAGATATTTACTCATCTCACCGTCAAAGACTTCTTTTGTAAACTCACTCATATTGGGCCAAAAAACAGACCAAGTAAAGGCGTCAATCATTGTGTAAAACGAGATGAGCAAAAGAATTTGATCATAGTTCCAACCCTCTATTCCTTTTCCTTGTGAAAAAACTAGTCCAAAGTAGAAATAATTAAAGCCAGTCCACATTAAGGAAACAAACATCCAGAACCAAAAATCGCTTCTGTATTCAAGCATTTTCATGAATTGAATTTTTCTAAAAGCTAAGAATAATTGCCAATATTTTTTCATAGTTATCCACCAGAAGAGCAATACTTTAATTTTGCTCTATTCCATAAAATCTTTGTAAAAATGAACATACCTACTAGGAGTGAGGATATATATAAATAATCTGTAGTATTGAGAGTGTAGCTGTTTTGTAGAATTTGTATAGGGACTGCAAAGACATATTTGAATGGGAGCAGATTTGTGAGTGACTTAAGCCAATCTGGCATAAACTGTATTGGAATCATTGCTCCACTAAAGAGGGTAAGGGTAATCCACTTAAAATGTTCTAAGCCACTTGATCCTTCCATCCAGAACGTGAGCAAAACAATCCATAGTGCAATAAAAAATTGGATAGTGTGTGCCAATATCATTAGCACCAAAAAGAGTAGTAAGTTTGGAATGGTAACGTATGATTGGTCTATTTGATAGATATATATATTTGCAACAAAAAAAAGTGAAACAATTGGGATAGAAAATAAAATACTGATGATTTTGGAACTGAGCTCTTTTGAGTAGATTTCACTGAGGTATGAAAAAGGTCTTGTAAGAAAGTAGTCAATTTTTCCCATTCGAATTTCTTCACTGCGCCAAGTTTCAAAGTGTGTTGCACTCAGTCTTTCAATAACTATGACAAGTAGATAGTAGTTAATGATTTCTGGAAGTGTGAAGCTATTAACGGTGTCAACCTGGTTAAATATTGCTTTCCAAACAAAAAAGAGTACGAAGTATGGTAGAACATCTAAAAAACTATATACCACAACCTCTGCTCTAAATTGCAGTGTTCTCACGAACATGTAACGAAAAATTGAGTAATATTTTTTTAACACCCATTCATTTTAACATCTTGAATAGGAATTTTTTGTCGAATTATTTTAAATAAAAAACTAAAAAACCTCAGTATGTTTTCACACGCTGAGGTTTTTAATGTAAAAGTGTGTTTACCAAACTTCTTTTTTAAGAGGTTTACCAACTCTGAAGTTGACAACCTTGTGACCTTTAATGGTTTGGCGTTTTGCTTCGTCACCAAAAGGGACGACTTGCTTGTCACCAACTTTGCTTACATAAAATGTACCAAAGCCAGAGATGACAACTTTTTCACCTTTTTTGAGTGCTCTAATCATTTCTTCAAACATGCTTTCAACAGCATCGTTAGAAGCTTTTTTTGTGAGGTGTGCTTTTTTAGCAACAACTGCAATCAATTGAGATTTAGTCATTTGGATAGCCTTTCTAAGGATTTTTTATAGCACTACTTAATAATATTTTATAAACGTATCAATTAAAATTATTCCCGTAGATGAACTATTATCAACTTTTTTTTAATGCTGTCAAGCTTCATTTTAAAACCTGAAATATAATTAATATGCCTATATATAGCCAAATTTCTTTAAAAATGCAATGCTCACCCCGAGCATATCATACCCAATATCTCTGATGGTTGAGTATCTACCAGGAACAAGAGATTGGTGAAATTCATCTGTTATTGCATAGAGTAGGCAGACAGTAACTGGGAGCCATAAGAGCAGTTTTTTGTTTTTTTCATCAGATGTTAGTGTCACGGATCGAAAAACTAAAAGATATAAAATTAAGTACACAGCTATATGTGCCGTCTTTTTCAAGATAAAATCATACGCAGATTCTTCAAATCCAGGAAGGGTTGTTTGTGAAGAGAAGGTAAAGATAAGTGTAGCCCACAAAACTGAAGGAAGATAGGCGATACAAATTTCCTTGAAAGTGATGTTTTTTCTAAAAATACTCAAAGTAATATCCCTGTAGTTAGTACTAGTAATCCACCAATTATAGCACTTATTACTCCTGTTTTTGATACTTTATTTTGAACAATATAGGAAAATTTTGGTAATACTTTTTCTAGGTTTTCTTTTTCAATTTTTTCTATACTAGGGAGTTTTAATAGAGACACAACTTTTTTATGCAGTTCCAATTCTTTGTTTATTTTTGGGATAGTTTGTTCAACATGAGTTTCTCCTTCTTGAGTATTTTCAACTTGAGTTTCATGTTGTTGATTACTAGGATTTGAGCTTTTTTTTGTAGTAGGAACGAGAGTTGGGATCGCTGTTGGTTCTATATTTGTATCCTCATTTAGCGTATTTTCAGAAAAAAATGTTATACTTTTTTGAGATTCTGCATTGGTATAGTGCACAGAGCTTATTTCTTCATGTTCTAGATTTTCTAGTGTAACTTTTTCTTCTGAATTATTGAGTTTGTTACTTTCTAGTGTGTATGTGTATATTTCACCACTTTCTAAAATAACATCTGTAATTGTAGTTAGTTCATTTTTGCTAGAAAAATGTTCAAATAGCTTCCAACCAGAAATATCCACAGTTTCAGAACCTGTATTGAGAACTTTAATCCATTCTTTTTCTTCTGAAGTAGGGGCAGGATATACTTCAGAGATTACTACTTGAGCATGGGCAGGAGTAGCAAACAAGAAAAATAGGATAGCTGTAAAAATAAGTATTTTCACAGTTATTATTGTAAGTACCAATTCTTACAATAACTGTAACTCCAGTGTGAATAAAAAATAGTTAATAAACTGTAACTCTATCAACAGCTGTAATTTGAGATAGCGAGTGTTTATCGGTAAAAGGGATATCATTTCCATCGGCCTCATATGGATCTTTCATAATGTATTTACCATCTACTTTTTTAGTGATAACAACAAAATGGGTTCCAACACTATTAGCAGCAGAAATTCTTACAATTACTGGTTTACCAGAATTAAGCTCTCCATCTAGTGCAGAAGAGTTATAACCAATCCTTGATCTTGTTGCAGTAACTCCATTTACTGGTCCAGACCAAGTCCAGAGCATGTCTGCAGTATTATAAAAAAATGGATTTGAGCTAGCAGCAATTTGTGCAGGGGTGAGTGTTTTTCCATAATGTGAAGTGATCATAGCAACAGAGGTAATTAAACAACCAACTTCGGCCATTGTTTCATTACTTTTTCCTATAAGTTGATTACCCCATTGGCTATCTCTTTGATTATAGTAACAACCCCAATCATCACATTTAGTTAGCCCAGAAAGTATAGAAGCTCCACCTTTACTTGTTGTGTATCTTCTAATAGCATCTATTTGTTCTTGAGCTTCTTTAAGTAGTTGCTGAAATTTTTCTTCATCATTTTTTGTAACACTGAGTAAATTTTGCTGTTCTTGTCTTTGTCCAACAAGTACGTTTTGCTCACTTTGAAGTTCAAATCGTTTTGTTTCGACTTCTGCTTGTTTTAGCTCTTTAAGTTCCTTTTGAGTGTCATAAATCGCTTTTTGACTGTCTGCTTTTTGCATTGCTTGAGCTGTTTGTTGCCCAGCTAAGCGAAGATACCTAAATTGTGAAACAAAATTTGCTAAAGATTTTGAAGATGCAACAAAGCTTAAAGGATTAACTTGTTCGCGTTTATATTGAGTTCTGATACGTTCTACTAAAAGTGTTGAGAGTCTATCTAATGAAATGCTTAATCCTGAAATTCTGTTATCTAGTTCTGTTATTTCAGTTTCAAGCTGAGAGATTTCGTTTTTTGTCTGTGAAATTTTTACCTGTTGTATATTAATATTTCCATTAATGATACTGATTGCATTTTCTAATGTTGTTTTTTTCTCTTTAGTTTCGCTTAAATTATTTTCTAAACAGTTGATTTTATCTTTAAGGCATTGTTCAAATGTATCGCTCCCACTTTCACATTTATGTTTTTCTTCACAATTTTCTGCTGCATACACAGATGAACTCTGAAAGAGGAAAGAGATGACAAAAAATAAGAATACCAATTTAATTTTTTGCATGGTCTGTATCATTGTATACTAATTTTTAATGAATCGTTGGACGGCAAATATACTTGCAAAAGAGCCAAGAGACATTCCTAGAATCATACCACTTACTCCATGAGCAAAATAGAATTCAAGTGGTGCTGGAAGGAGCGTGATATCCCCAAGCATATAGTTAATCGAAGGGGTGAGATAGAGTAACGTCGCAAACATAGCAAACCAGCCAATAAGAGAGCCTACAAAGCCATAGATTATGCCTTCATACATGTAAGGAAGTTTGACATACCATTTTGTTGCCCCAAGCATTCTCATGATTTGAATCTTTTTCTTTTGTGCGTTGGCTTTCATTGCAATAATAACCATAATAATTAAGAAGGAAATTGAAGCTAACACAACTATTGTTGCAAGGCCTGTTAATTCGATTGTTGAGATCCAGTTGTTAAGAGTAGTGATAACATCTTCTTGGTACTCTATGTCTTCAACTTTACTGTATTTTTCTAGGTCCTCTTTAATTTTTGCCAAAGATTCTATATCTGCTCCAGAAACCTCAACACTAGCTGGCAAGATATCTGCAGTTACTAATTCTAGTAGTAATGGGTCGTCACTGTTATCTTTTTGGTATAGTTTGAGCGCATCTTCTTGAGTAATAATTTTTACATCAGAAACATACGATTTTTGTTTCATTTCATTTGAAACTTTTTCGATGACAGACTGTTCGGTATCAAGCTCAAAAAAAGCAAGGATTTGGGGTTGTGTCTCAAAGTGGTTGAGGACTATTTTTGATCCAATGACAAAAATTGAAAATGAGTATGCAACAAAAAAAGTAACAGCAACCATTAAAATAGAAGTTAAAGCTTGATATGGAGATCTTCTAATTGTGGTAAGGGCAGTAGTTAGTGCGTTCATGATTTTTTAGTTGTCTTTTTTTTCTTTATTTTTTTTGCAGTTGTTTCTGTTTTTTTATCTTTTGTAGATTCTTCTTGATTTTCTTCAAGATCTTGTGGTGGTGGTTCTGAATCAGTTTCTTTTTCTTTATCAGCTTCTTTTTTACCAAAAAGTTTCGCAAGAAATCCTTGCTGGGTTGGTTTTTTTATTACCTCAGAAGTAAGTTCAGCTTCATCGTTTTTTGGTTCAGTTTTTTGCTCGTCTTCTTTTGTATCTATTTTTTCTGTAACTTTGTCACTTTCCTTACTGCTTTTCTCTGATTTAGTTTTTACCGTTTCTTCTGTTTTTTTAGTATTTTCTTCTTTTTTATTTTTTGTTTTAGTATCTGTAAGGAGTTCTCCGTTATTTAAAATGATGTGTCTCTGTTTACCAAGCAAATCAATGACATCATGATCGTGGGTCGCAAAAAGAATTGTTGTTCCGAGTTCATTAATTTTAGTAAGCAGTTTTGCGATAAGCAGTGAGTTTTCTTTGTCTAAATTTCCTGTGGGTTCATCAGCGAAAATAATGGATGGGGCTGTTGAAAGTGCACGAGCAATACTAATTCTTTGAGCTTCTCCACCAGAGAGTTGAGTAGGAAAGAGGAATGCTTTGTCTGTAAGGGAAACTAACTCAAGAAGATCTGTTACTCTTGATTCTATTTCTGATTCTGACTTTCCAATGATTGAAAGGGGAAGAGCAATATTTTCCCAGACATTGAGTTCTGGTATTAATTTATAATCTTGAAAAACTACGCCAATTTTTCTTCTGTGCTCATGAATTTTTGAGTTTTTTATTTCTTCTAGGCTGGTGTTATGGAATAAAATTTCTCCAGAGGTTGGATCATACTCTTTTGTTAAGAGCTTCATCACTGTAGTTTTGCCAGAACCAGAAGGACCAGTTAAAAGTACCAACTCTCCAGGATCAATTTCAAAAGAAATATCCTTGAGTGCAAAACTTTCTGGTAAAAACTGTTTGCTTACAGAAGAAAATACTATCATAACACTTGTGTTAGTTTAGACTGAAATATTGTCTCTTTGCAATACGTAATAGCAGAATCTTACTCTTCAGTAGGTTCTTCTGCGTCCGTGTTAACTACTTTTACGCGACCAACATCCATGAACCATCCAGCTTTTTGGCCTTTGAATGTTTCACCCCAGAGTTCTACTTCCATTCCAACGAACAAATCAAGGTCTGTTACAGAAGAAGTTAGGTACACTGTCTGAGAATCTCCACCTGGTCTTAAAAGTTTATGTGAGCCTTCGCCATCGAGTCCGCCTTCAGCAACATAACCGATTGCGTGTGAATCAAAAGCGTCATCTTTGCTTCCAAATTCGTCACCGACTTGAACTCCTTTTTCTTCTGTTGGAACTGCAGCAAGTTGTTCACCTGCATTTTTATGAGTGATTCTAAAAGTCCCAAAACCTGTACCAACTCCGGCTAGAACGGCAATAACAATTAAAATTATCATCAGCTTTGGTGACTTCATAAACAAATCTCTCCCTTGATTTTGTGTAGTAGTAGTTTCTACTTCGTTTGTGTTAGACGAGTTTTGATTATGATCTAGGAGCAGAGCATCGTCAACCACTGTTTCAGGGTTTTTTACTTGAGTTGTAGTTTCGTCAAAAGAAATTTTTTTCATATGTCCTTTTAGTATACCCGATTTAGCAATCAATTGCTATTTTTTATGCTGTATTATCTTAAAGTTTAATTTCTTCTTGAATGAAAAGTTCGATATCACCGTCTAGTACGGCATCTGTATCGGTGGTTTCAATTTCTGTACGAGTGTCTTTTACTAGTTTGTAAGGGTGTAAAACATAGTTTCGTATTTGATTTCCCCAGCTTGCTTCGACGTGTTCACCTTTTTCTTTTGCAAGCTCAGCAGAAAGTTCTTGTGCTTCAAGTTGAGCAAGCTTACTTTTGAGTTTTGTAAGAGCTTTTTGCTTGTTTTGAACTTGAGTCCTTTCTTCGCGACATTTTACGACGATCCCTGTTGGAATATGTGTGAGTTCAACTGCAGTATTGACCTTATTCACGTTTTGTCCTCCAGCTCCACCAGAGCGTGAAAAGTTCCATTCCAAGTCAGAATCAGGGATTTGAATTTCATCATCAGTGTCTTCTAAAAGTGGAAGTATTTCTACCAAAGCAAAAGAAGTTTGTCGCAGGTTGTCCGCATTGAAAGGGCTTTGTCTGACAAGTCTATGTGCACCCTGTTCATGTTTTAAAAATCCGTACGCATAATTTGCTTCAACTTCAAATTCTGCAGATTTGATTCCTGCTTCTTCTCCTCTTGATTCACTGACTAATCTTGCTTTCCAGTCTTTTCTTTCAAAATACCTTGAATACATACGTTTGAGTATTTCTGCCCAATCCATAGCTTCTGTGCCACCCTGTCCGGAATGAACAGATAAGATTGCAGAATAGCTATCATATTTGCCATTTAAGTATTGTTTTAATTGCAGCTCTTTTGTGAGTTTTTCTAGTTTTTTAAGGGCTTTTTTTAGTTCGATCTCGAGCTCTTTTGTTTCGTTTTCAGTGGTTTCATTCAGAAGTTCCTGATAAGCTTCGATATCTTGTGTCAATTGTTTAACTTGTGCATAATCATCGATTTTTTCTTTGAGCAAAGAAATTTCTTTCATTGTTTTTTGGGCATTTTTTGATTGCCAAAAATTTGGTTCGAATGTAAGTTGTTCTTTGTCTTTGACTTCTTGTTCTAGCTGTAAAACAGCTACAGTAGTGAGGTATTCTGTAGCTTTTTCAATGATAGAGAGCTCTTCTTTAGTTAAAATCATAGAATTTGTTATGGGTACTCAATGAGTTGGTTATTTTCTAAAATATACTCTTGAGTGTTTTGATTATACTCTAGAATATATTTTGTTGCAGGGAGACCTGGTTGTATTTGGATGAAAACTGAATTGTTATTTGTAGTTGGAGCAAATGAAAGAGTAAGTCTCCCATTTTTTTCTTCTCCGAGTGTGATCAAAAAACCAATTTGTTTAAACTGAGATTCACCAATAGTGAGTATCTCTTCATCAACTTGTTGTATTATTTGGTTTTCGTACACAGCTTTTTCTAGAATCCAGTTCGCAGGGACAAGTACTCTTTGGTAGTTAATGTATGCAAGGTGATCTACAACCTTTGCTTCTTGTGAGCTTTCTTTTTCTAAAAGTAACTCATTGAGTTCAGATAATTTTGAAGTAGTTGGAGCAGTATTATTATTTTTGAAAGTAACAACAAGTGTAAGGTTTGTGCTGTCTTTTTGAATTAAAACCTCACGTTCTATTTTTTTATTTGCTTTATTAATTCCAACATTTGATTCAACAAGATATACATAATCGGAACTATCCAACAAAGTAAGTTCTTGACGCATGTTATATTTGTTAAAAATAGCATCGATAGTTTCGTCATTCGAGTAGAACTGTAGGTTGTGATTTTTAACCTCCGATGAAAGCAACTGTACTAGTTCAAAGATTTTTTCTTGGTTTAAAGAGAGTATTTTGAGGCGCGTGTTTGTAAGTAACTGAGATAACATATGTTTTTTTTGAGTACTTCCAGGAAAAAAATCATCTCTTCTTGATCTTAAAACTTCATCAATGTTTTCTTGAGTTACTATTGTGTTGTAATCAGGAATTTCGATTGGTCCTAAAAATGCTAATAGTTTTTTTGCAAAATCTAGATTAACAAAAAGAATTCCTTTTATATTCTTTTTATTTCCAAATGCAAAGAACGGGAGGATCTGTTCTGCACTTTTTACTGTATCTGGGTTCCAGTTTGCATCAGGTAGTCTTAAACCTTTTCCGCTGCTTAAATATGTAGCAACTCCCTTTGGGGCCTCTACAAAACCAGAAAATTGACCATCAGCATCATAGATATCTTCAGTTCTAATTGCTATAATTTTTCCTTGATTGATTTCTACAATTGCATACGAACCCATGAATCCTCCAGTTGCTCGCAGCTCATTACTATTTTGAAAGATAACAAGCCAGTTTTGTTCTTCACTTACCAATTGTTCGAGGACTGTTTGTAAATCAAGGATAATACTTGAAACAGTTTGAAGCAGTTGTTTTTGTGGTTTTGGTAAAACAAGATTTACCAGTTTATTACTTGAGATTGATTCAATTGAGGTGAGGACAGGTGAAATAGTAGTTAAGTCAAAAATGCTTTGATCTGTATTGTTGGTTTGGTGTGTAACCTGTAAAAGACTGTTTTTAAATTGAGAAAGTGCCGATACAGATCTGAATATAGTAATACCAAAAACTAAAGAAATACCTATAAACAAGCAAACTATACCGGCAACTTTTTTTTTCATTTTACCTATAGGAGGCTTTTATAATTTTGTCTCCCTGTTCGATGGATTCAAGAATGTCCATTCCTTCTACAAGTTTACCAAAAATTGCATGTTTACCATCTAGATGTGGCTGAGGAGCATAAGTAATAAAGATTTGACTTCCTCCGGTATTTGGTCCGGCATTTGCCATTGAAAGAATACCAGCAGAATCATGTGAAAGTGATGGATCAAACTCATCCATAATTCTGTAACTTGGTCCACCAGTTCCCCAATATGCTTCCTTTGTTGGGTCTTTTGTTAAAGGATCCCCAACTTGGGCCATAAAACCTGGTATAACTCTATGAAATATGATTCCATCATAGAAACCTTCATCAATGAGGTTTAAGAAGTTTGCAGTTGTGAGTGGAGCTTTATCTCGATATAAATCAAGGACAAGCGTACCTTTTGAAGTTTCAAAGACAGCTTGAGTAGCTTGAATTTCTTTGAAATCTGAGAGTTCTTTATATTCTGGCATTTGTTGAGCCCTTTCTTGTAAATTAGTTTCTAGGTCTGCAGTATTCGTTTCATTGAGTTTTTCACCAGTTTGAGAGTCTGTAACCTCGATTCCTGTAAGATTAATATTTTGTTTTGCTTTTTGTGCAGGATCTGTACAAGCTGAAAAAACCAACAGAGAAGTGAAGAGTATAGTTGTTACTGTGAAAATATTTTGTTTTGAATTCATAACTCATCTAGTATACTTGCCTGAGCAAAAGTTTCAAGACCTGAGAAAGCAATTAAGAACAATTCTTGAATCTTTTGATCACTCCTGAGATACTAAGACAAGTAAATTATGAATGATACTATTTACATACTACATGGATGGGCAATTGATGCTGAAAATGAAAAAAAGTGGCAGAATTTTAGATTGCTTTTAGAAGAGAAAGGTTTTAAGACTGTTTTTTTACCAATTCCTGGTCTAACAACAGAATTGCAAGAGGTTTGGAGCCTAGATGCGTATGTTTTGTGGCTCTCTAAAGAACTCCCAAATGAGCCAGTTATTTTATTAGGTCACTCTTTTGGTGGCCAAATTGCTTCAAGATTTACTGCACAAAATAATGAGCGAGTGAAAAAACTTATTCTTATTGATAGTGCTGGCATGATTGATAGATCTCTTAAGAAAGTCTTAAAGAGAGTAGTGTTTGGTAGTGTAGCTAAAGTGGGAAAGCTTTTTTTTAAACATGAACTATTGCGAAAACTTTTATATAAACTTGCAAGAGAACAAGATTATCTCAATGCAAACCCAACGCAACGCCAAACAATGGCAAATGTAATTTCTACAGAAGTTATAGATGATCTGGGTGGAATTACCTGTCCAACAGTAATAATTTGGGGAAGGAATGATATGGCAACTCCAGTACAGTTTGCAGATATGTTTCATTCAAAAATCAAGGGAAGTAAGTTGCATATTATTGATGATGCAAGACATTCTCCTCAATTTACACATGCTGTGCAAACTGTACAAATAATTGGAGATTTTCTTAAATGAAGACACTAGTACTATTAGCTTTTTTGTTTACTTCATTTTTTGTAAGAGCCTTGCGTTGGCTTGGTATTTTGCAACAAAAAGAGTATAGATTTGACAGAATTATTTTATTTTTGAGTTCTTCAGAAGGATTAAAAGAACTACTGCGAATTTTTCCAAAAAAAAGTGATTTTTCAAAGACAGGTTTAAAGAGACCTAAAGTTACACAACGTTCTTTTTTGATGGGACTGACATTTATACTAGTGTCTATATTTTATATAAACACTTCAGTCGCATTTGGAAAAGAGTTTTTGATTCAGTGGTATCCATATCCATTGTGGTACAACTTCGTATTATTTGTAGTTGTTCTTTTTATATACTTAGTTCTCATTCCATTTTTTGTAATGCTGAGTGCTGTTCCTACTGTTTTTTTGGCATACATAAAAACGTATAAAAGACTGTATCAAGCAAAGAAGGTTTTGAGTGCAAAGAAACCGATTATTGTTGGAATAACTGGAAGTTATGGAAAAACTTCTACAAAAATTTTGTTAAATCATGTTTTAGGAAAACAATATTCTGTTTTTAAAACTCCAAAATCTTTTAACACAAAGTACTCTGTTGCTGAAAGTGTCGTATCTGGATACAAAGGCGAGCAAATTGCATTGATTGAGTATGCTGCATATAAAAAAGGAGAGATTAGAGAGTTAGCAAAATGGATTCAGCCAAATATGGCTATAATCACAGGTTTAACAAAACAACATGTTGGTTTGTTTGGAAGTCTTGAAGAAATTATTTCAGCAAAAGCTGAGTTAGTTGCAAGCTTACCAAAAAAAGCAGTAGTGATTTGTAATGTGTACGATCAAAAAACGCAAGAAATTTATGAAACAGGAAAGGTTGAGAATAAAGCAGAGTTGGTGGCCGTAAGTCCAGATTTAGGCAAAGCAAAACTATCTGATGTAAAAATTGATTCAGAAGGAAAATTACAGTTTAAATGGGGAGAAAACACCGTTAAAACTCAATTGATTGGGGCCCAATACATTGAGGTTGTTCACCTTGTGATTGTGACAGCACTACATTTTGAGATGAAAAAAGAGCAGATTATTGAAGCTTTGGAGTCTTTTAATCCACATGAAAAATTCATACTTTCCTATAAACTGGTTTCTGGTGCAAAAGTGATTGATGACGGTGATACTTCAAATCCAAAGGGGTTTAGTGCAATAATTACTTTAGGTAAGTCGTATAAAGCAAATAGAAAAATTTTAGTTACTCCTGGAATTGTTGATTTGGGTGATGATTCAAAGCAAATACACAGTGATCTTGCAGTGCAATCTCAAAAGGTTTTTGATTCAGTAGTGTATGTCGGAGAGTCTGGTATAGAAGAGTTTAAATCTGTTTTTGGAGATGAGCTTCTAACATCAGAAGAACAATTACGTGAGGTTGTTTCAATCCTAAATGAAACTGATTTAGTAATAATTGAAGGAAGAATGCCTACTTGGGCACTCAAATATTTAAGATAAGTATGAGATCAATTTTTAATAGTCTTGGATCAAACTACTCGATTCCATTTATTTCTACAAGCTTGTGGAGTATTTTTGGTTCAAAAAAATCTGATTTATTTAGGTTAGAACAGTTGCTTACAGAAAAATATTCAAGAAAAGAAGAAACAGTCTCTGTTGTTACCGTTTATAAAGGAAGAGATGCTATAGAAGTAGCACTAAAAATTTTGTTAGAGAAAGGTGACGCAGTTATTACGCAGGCATTTAGTTGTTATGCTGTTGAAGAAGGAATTCTAAGAGCTGGGATGAGACCAGTTTATGCAGATATAGATTCTGATACAACTAACGCTAGTGTTACAACTTTAGAAGAGGCCTTCAAAAAAGATAAAAAAGTGAAAGCTGTCTTAATTCAACACAGTCTGGGGATACCTGCAGATAGTGTCGCAATACGAAACTGGTGTGAAAAAAATGGATTACTTTTAATAGAAGATGTTGCACAGGGAATTGGTGGGGTTGATAAAAATGGAGAGAGTCTAGGGTTACATGCAGATGCAGTCGTTTTATCTTTTGGAAAAGATAAAATTGTTGATGCTATTTCTGGTGGAGCTGTAGTTTTTAAAAATAGCAATCCAGCGTTAGCAGAAAAGGTTGAGGATTTTAGAAAAACAATTTCGCAAGTTCCATTTGTGTATGTGTATGAAGATTTGATTTATCCAGACATTACTTCTTTTATAAGAAAGACACATCATTTTGGTTTTGGGAAGGTTCTAATGGTGATCTGCAAATTTTTTGGTTTGTTAGGTTCTCCAATCAAGAGTAAAACCGATACAGTGACTGCTATGCATCCTGCTTATGCAAAACTTGCCTTGTTACAGTTTACAAACTTAGAACGACAGGTTTTGCATCGTAGAAGAATGGCTGAAACGTATTTTAAGCTCTTGCATGAAACGTCTTTAGAACCTTTATTTGATATATCCGAACTTAAAAGAGCAAGTAACTTAAGGTTTTCTGTTCGTTGTAAAGATCTAGAGGAAGTTAATTTTCTTATTGCGGAACTAAAAAAACAAAGAATTTATGTTTCTGATCGGTGGTATAGATCGGCAGTTGATTGTGGTTCATTTAATTG
Organism: uncultured Pseudomonadales bacterium; assembly: GCA_964620965.1. Lineage (GTDB taxonomy): Bacteria > Patescibacteriota > Microgenomatia > UBA1400 > PJMF01 > VFLK01. The sequence goes on along the minus strand of CAZUHV010000001.1, from coordinate 214,674 downwards.
TAAAACAGTGTATAAAAATGGAAGCTGTAAAAATGCTGAAGATTTATCTCAACAAATTTTAAATTTACCAACCCATAGAGAAATGGATGAAAGAAAAGTTCAAAAAATTTGTAGAATAATTAGCGAGAGTTTAGGAAAAAGATGAGTTTTTCAATCACAACAGAGGTAACAAAAGAACAATGGGAAACAGCTGTACATAGTTTTCCAGAAGCGAATTTTTTGCAGTCATGGAGTTGGGGCGTATTTCATGAAGCTTTAGGACAAAAAGTCGTTAAACTACTTTTTTTAGATGAGTCTAGAGTAGTGGGCTTCGCACTTCTCGTTGTTGAAAGAGCAAAACGAGGAGACTACATTACTATTGCTGGAGGACCAGTTTTTGATTGGAATAATGAAGTGTTGTTTGAGTTTGTATTTGAAAAAATTCAGGAAGTAGCAAATAAAGAAAAAGTTGACTTTATCCGGTTCAGACCTCAAGAACTTAATTCAGAAACCTTAAGAGCTCAGGTAGAAAAAATTGGAGCAAAACTTTCACAGATGCATTTAACAGCAGATCTCACTTTGCAGTTAGATTTAACACTTTCTGAGGATGAGCTACTCATGCAAATGAGAAAAAACCACAGATCATCAATAAGAAAATGTGAAAGCTTGGGAATAACTGTTGAAAAAACCAGTAATCCAGATGAAATAAAAAGGTTTTACGATAATCAACTATTGTTAGCTCAAAAACATGGATTTGTCCCATTTAGTTATGAGTTTTTGCATGAACAGTTTAAGGCATTCGCAGAGGACAACCAAGTTTTATTATTTCACTCCTATTTTGAAGGACAGTTATTAGCATCCGCATTTATTATTTTTTATAATGGCGAGGCAGTGTATCATTACGGAATTTCAACTGAGGAAAATGCTAAATTACCTGGTAGCTATGCTTGTCAGTGGGCTGCAATTAAAGAAGCAAAAGCAAGGGGTTGTTCTCGATACAACTTTTGGGGAATTGCACCAGAAGAAGCAAAGAATCACAGATTTGCAGGTGTAACGTTGTTTAAAAAAGGCTTTGGGGGAACAGAAGTAGAGTATTTACATGCACACGATATTCCACTTTCCGCAAAATATACATTAACAGCAAGTTTTGAGTTTTTACGTAAAAAAATGCGTAGACTTTAATGTTATATAATATATTGTATGAAAAATAAAAAATTATTATTACCAAAAAAAGGCAAAAAAATTGGTGGAGTTGCACAAGCTTTGGCAAATTATTTTGATATAGATGTTATTTTAGTGAGAGTAGTTTGGGTTCTTTTACTATTACCAGGTGGTCTACCAGGAATTTTACCTTACTTTTTGCTTTGGTTACTTATCCCAGAAGAAGAGTAAAGATTTCTGAGTTTCTACCTTGAGATTGTGAATGAATCTAGATGTCTGATAAAGATTGCTGGAGCATCTTCTAAGAAAAATTGTTGAAATTCTTGGTAGATTTCTTTTCTTTCTTGAAAATCGGTTGTTTGTCTGCCTTTTTCGAGTAAGTTATCAATACGTGTATTTTTATATCCCGTGAAGTTTGTGCTTTCTCCAGAATGCCAAAGCTGATATTGATCAGGATCTGGGGCAGATTCTTGACCTATTAAGAGCATCTCAAAGTTACTTGTGTCTGGGAAGTTGGTTATTTTAAGATTAACAGTGATCTTCATGTTTTCACATAGTGATTTATCCGAGACGTCTCCGGAATTTTGACATGATTCAAAAGCTTTTTGTCCAAATTCTTCCCATTGTCTAATGAAACTTTCAGCTTCTAGCTGGTATGTTGAGGTTGTAGTAAGGTTGAGTTCTAGTTTTTCTTGGGGAGGTTCATCGAGCATTCTTTCAACACCTCTTTCGATATCTTTATTGTATGACTTGAGTGCTGGCAAATACGCCCATGATTTTGGACTAATTGGGCCGAGCGCTCTTGTATCTGTATCAGCAGGTTTATCTAGGGCATATGAAAGTGCTTGTCGAAGGTTCTTAGTATATATTGGTTCTCTAAGATTAAAAAATACAGCAAGATAGGTGTTATAGTCTGTTTCTTTTTGAATTTTAGCTGTTTTCCAATTTTCTAGATCATAACTTTGAGAAAGAAAAGGTACTTCATCAATTTCACCATGTTTGAATGCGGTAACTGCATCAGCTTCGGTTAAGTAAAATCTGTAAATATACTTTTCATCTTTACTTTCTAAGTGCACTTCAGAAATTCTGTTCCCTATTTGTTTATAGTTTTTTAGAGAGTATGGTCCAATACCAATAAGAGTAGGTCGTGTTAACAGTACTTTATAGGTCTCATCTTCTTTTCGTAAGATCGGTTGGGAGACTGCAACAGGAAATGGAGCAAAAGAATCCTGCAGTTTAAACACGATGTCATTTGGTGTAATGATTGTTTCTACATTAGAAAAATTATAGTTGATATCTTGAGTTGTTAATTTTCTTCCATCTCTGAAAAAAATGTCATCTTTTAGAATGAATCTGTATGTTTTTCCATCTTGTTCATTGCTCCATCGAGCGGCGAGTAATGGTTCAACGTTGCCATCAGGGGTTATCTTTGTGAGTCCTGCGCTTAATTTTTCTGTAACTTCTAGTGGAAGAGTATCTATATTGTAGTCTCCAATCAATCCAACATAATGAGTAGTTTTATTTTCTAGTACAGATATTATTGAGGGAACGATAAATGAAAAAATGGCTATTGCAAAGAGGATAGAGCCTACGAAAATAAGTCCATGTTTTTTGGCATATGTAGTTAAATACCAATACAGTTTTCTCATCTAAGCTTTCGTGTTTAGAATTATTTTGTTATCAGTGATGCGATTGAGGCAACAGCAAACAACAAAATAAGGACAATTGTTGCATTAAACAGTACTTTTTCTAATCCACGTCTTGTATGGTAGCTTCCACCACCTCCACCAAAAGTTGGACCAATGCCGCCATTTTGAGATTGCAAAAGAACCGCAGTAATAATAAGTACTGATAAAATAGCTTGAACAACTAACCAAATATTATTCATATATATCTCTCTTAAAATTGTACACTATTTAGCTACTTCTGATCCACGTGTTTCTCTAATTACAGTAACTGTAACAGTACCTGGATAGGTAACTTTTTCTTTAATTTCATCTCTGATTTTAAGGCTCAGTGAGGTAACATCATCGTCTTTTGATTTTTCTGGTTCTAGAAGAACACGAACTTCACGACCTGCTTGAATTGCATAGGCTTGTTTTACTTCTTTATATTGTGTTGCAATTTCTTCAAGTTGTTGCAGTCTTTGTACGTATTCGTCGTAGTTTTCATAACGAGCGCCTGGTCTAGCACCAGAAATTGCGTCTGCGATATATACCGCCATTTGTTCAGGACCTGTAAATGGTTCATCCTCATGGTGTTGTGCAATACAATCGATAACGTCTTGAGTCATGTTAAAACGTTTTGCGATTTTAATACCAAGCTCAACATGTGAACCTTCTGTTTCTTCTGAAACTTTTCCGATGTCATGAAGTAAACATCCAAGTTTAACTGTGTTCACATTTAAACCGAGTTCATGAGCAATCTTGATACCAATTTTTGTTTCTTCTAGGGTATGCGCAATCAAGTTTTGTCCATATGAAAACCTGAATTTAAACTTACCAAGCATTTTCATGAGCTCTACAGGTAAGTTATAGATTCCAACATCGTGACAGAGTTTTTTACCTGCTTCTAATGTTGTTTTTTCCATTTCTTTTTCGACTTTTGCAACAACTTCTTCGATTCTTGTAGGTTGAATACGTCCATCTTTAATTAATCTTTCGAGTGAAATTCTTGCAATTTCTCTTCTGACAGGATTAAAACAGGAGAGTCTTACTTCTGTAGGAGACATGTCCAAGTCAACATCAACTCCGGTTCTTCTCTCAAAAGCATTAATATTTCTTCCTGATTTACCAATGATTTTACCTTTTGTGTCTTCGGAAGGAAGAGTAACGACAGAAATTGTATATTCTGGTACGTAATCGGTTGCACCATGCTTCATTGCATCGATGAGAATTTCTTTAACTTTATCATCTGCTTCTGCTTGAGCCTCTTCTTCTTTTTGCCTAATAAAAAGAGCAGATTCTTTTGCAAGTTTTTTCTCTAAACGTTTTAAAAGAAGTTCCTTTGCTTCATCTCTTGTCATTGTAGAAACTTTTTCAAGTTGTTTAATGACTTTTTCTTTTTCTTTTTCGACTTCTTGCTTGAGTTCAACAATTTCGAAGCGTTTATTTTCTAGTTGCTCTTCTTTGCTACTAATAACTTCGAGTCTTTCATCAATACGATCAAGTTTGGCTTGAAGCATATTTTGTTGTTGTTCAAGTTGTCTGCTGAGCTCGCGCTGCTCTTTTTCAGCTTTGCTTCGAAGTTGTAGTGCTTCTGATTTTGCCTCAACAATAATTTCTCGAGCTTTTGCTTCTGCATCTCTTCTAATTTGTTGAATGTTTTCAGGTACTACTACTTGACTTTTAACCTCTTGTTTATGATGTTTTTTAGGTTTTTTGTGTTTTTTAAATGGTGGCTTTACACCAGTTTGTTTTTCTGATTGATCAACGGTTGTTGGTTTTTGTTGTTGGGAAGCTTGTTGTGTTCCAAACAACGTAGATAGGTTTCCAAAAAATGACATATATTCCTTACTGTTCTCTAATACAAACTAATATCAAGATCTTTTTTCAAAGATCGCCGGCTGAACAGAAGAACATTTTTGAGTTTAAAAATTGAGAAAATAAAAACACTTTGCTTACGAAACGAACGAACAACACAGTTTTTTACTGTGCTAAGGGACCGCTCGCTTTGTTTTTTGTGTTTTTCATTGTTATTATTTTTTATTAATTTCCAATATACTCAAGTTATGTTCTGCTTAATCTATAACTCTCTTTTTATTTTTATAGAGATAAAGATTTCAGCGCATGCCACATTGTACTCTCAAAATAGGTTCAAGTCAATGAGAATAAACAAAAGGCACCTCGAGTAGCTCGAGGTGCCTAGTGTCAGTGTCGACAAAATTATTTTTCTTGGGATTCGTCAATTTTGTTTTCTTTTTTTATAGCATCCCAAATTTCTTTTTGAACTTTTTTCATGAAATTTGGGTTTTCGTCTAAGTATGCTTTAGTTGCTTCACGTCCTTGCGCAAGAACTTCTCCATTATATTTATAAAAGCTACCAGCTTTTTGTATAATATCTTCTTGGACTCCAATATCAACAACATCTCCAGTCATAGAAATACCATTTTCGTCCATATCGAATTCTGCTTCTTTAAATGGTGGAGCAAGTTTATTCTTTTTAACTTTAACTCTGTGCCTACTTCCAACTATACTATCTCCTTCTTGGATATTTCCAATTTTTCTAATATCAAGTCTTTGAGAAGCATAGAATTTAAGGGCGTTACCTCCTGTAGTTGTTTCTGGAGAACCAAACATGACACCAATTTTGTGGCGAATTTGGTTGGTAAAAATAACCAGAGTTTTTGTTTTATTAATTGCTGCAGTGAGTTTTCTCATTGCTTGTGACATTAATCTTGCTTGAGTTCCCATTTGGTGGTCACCCATTTCTCCTTCAATTTCTGATTTTGGAACAAGTGCTGCAACAGAGTCAATAATAAGCACATCAACTCCGCCAGAGCGAATTAGTTTTTCAGCAATTTCAAGTGCTTGTTCTCCATAATCTGGTTGAGAAATTAAAAGTTCATCCAAATTAACCCCAATTTTTTCTGCTCTTACAGGGTCTAAAGCATGTTCAACGTCGATGAATGCGGCGACTCCACCTGCTTTTTGTACGTTAGCAATAGCATGTAAACAAAGTGTAGTCTTACCAGATGCTTCTGGTCCGTAGACTTCAATAATTCTTCCTTTTGGAAATCCTCCAATGCCAAGTGCTAGGTTCAGTGCAAGGGAACCTGTAGAAACAACTGGAATGGTTGCCATGTTGCGCAACGAGTCTCCCATTTTCATAATCGAACCCTTGCCAAATTCTTTTTCAATTTGTTGCATTGCAATAGAAACAGCTTGATTCTTTGCACCTTTTTCTGAAGCTTCTTCTGGAGTTTGAGTTGTGACTGATTTTTTTGCCATTTTTTCCTTATCTTTTGCTATACATACTTATATTTTGTTACAAAACTTTATTTGGGTTTTTGATTTACATGTAACAGTAAATCAAATTTTTTTCAAAATAACCATATGCAATTTCTTGGTATTTATTGAATAATAAACTATCTTTCTTGCACAAACTGTAACATTGGTGTCTGCAAAAAAATAAAATAAATGGTATGCTGAATACACTCATGAAACTCTATCTTTCGTCATATAGATTAGGATATAAGGCTGAGCGTTTAACAGAGCTTTTAAAACCTAAAAACGGACAAAAAAAAGTAGCTTTTATTGCAAATGCTTTAGATGCTGAAGCAAACTATATTCGTGTACTTCATTCTACTAATAGAGATGTGACAGATTTACAAGAGGTTGGAATAACAGTGGAAAGGCTAGATTTAAAAGAATACTTTGGCAAATCAGAAAAACTAGAAAAAAAATTGCAAGAATTTTCTGGGGTTTATATTCGTGGGGGAAATGTTTTTGTTTTAAAAGAAGCATTTGCTTTGAGTGGGCTGGATGTAATCGTTCAGAATTTGGCAAAATCAAACGAGGACTTTGTCTATGCTGGATATAGTGCTGGTGTTTGTATTTTGTCTCAATCATTACGAGGCCTCGAATTGGTTGATAGTATAGAGCAGTACCCAGAGGAATATCCTGCCAGAAAAGAAAAAGACATTTCAACAGAATATGACGGTTTAGGTCTGCTAGATTTTAGTGTGGCTCCTCATTTTAGATCGGATCATCCGGAATCTCAGGCTATTAATAAAACTATTGAATTTTTTATGGAAGAAAAAATGTTGTTTCTTGCACTGCGAGATGGAGAAGTACTTATAGGAGATACAAAGGAACCTGGAACATATGAAATTCTTAAAACCACTGGGGCTGAGTAACTCAAAAAAGCCTGCTAGCTTTGGACAAAAAAGGGCTCAGTCCATGAATCAAGCACTAGAAAAAGCACAACAAGAAAGAAAACAGTTACTTAAAAAGCAGTATGCTAGCCCAGAACCTCTAAACTCATACTATCAGCAAAAGGGCAATAGATTGGATGCTCAAATTCGCAAACTTAAAGACGAGGTTAAGTAGTTTTTTTAGACATTCTGTTTTCTAATGTTTTTACTCTTAAAAGTGGATTTGTGTTAATCTCATAATCTGGTTGGGTTATAAACTGAATCATTTTTCTAAAGGAAACGGAAGTAATTTCAAAATCAGTATGAGGAGTTTGGCCATTTATACCCCATACAGTTGTTTGATTAAGCAAAATTCTGCTTTTGCTTAATGACTTTACTGTATAGTTTGGTAGAGCATATGTATAATTTACACCCCCAAAAGTTATTTCATTGAATTCTAGGTTACCATTTCTTGCAACAGAACCTTTTATACAAACTGGAGTTTCAACATATGGCTGGCTCCTAAATTCTGGAGTATTGACTCCCATAGTATCATTTGGTTTCCAAAAACTAAGTTTTTTTGGATTGTATAGGTCAAATTCGTATTCCCAAGAAAGTTTCCCTTGATTATCAACGTGAAGCAAAAGCAGCTGTCTGAAGGGGTTGTATGTTTGTCTTCTGTCTAACTGAAAATGAACTCCTTCATGGTCAACTCTAACCCCTTTAAAGGTAAAACCCCATTCAGGGTCAGCAAGCTCTCTAAATGTTCTTAGAGTTCCTTCGGGTAATCCAATGGCAGTTAAATTCTTAATTTTTTTATCTAAGCTGCTTCGTTTATCTCCCCTTGCAGTGTAGTCAGGGTATTGTGCAAGTGTATGTTCACCAAACTTGTATCCTACGGATAAATGTCTTTCTTCCCACATATCATATGTATGGGGATCCTTTTTTTTAGAGCCAGTTAAGAGCTCTTTTATTACTCTTTCTCTAGCTGTTTGGTCAGTATTTTTGTTTCTTGTAACTGCTCTATTTTGATAAAGAAGAAGGAGTAATTCTGTGATAGCAGATGAAGTTTGTTCTGTTTCTCCAGGATTAGTTTGAGTTTTTGTTTCAGTAATATGTGTTTTCATTTTTTCCTTTTTATTTTTCAAATGTTTATTTGGAATATAATGAAAATTTGTTTTTATGCTTGACATATTTCTGACAATTTATAGTCAGATTGACATGTTTATAGTAAAAATATATAATGCCAAACATGAAAACGAACACAGCTCTTCCTGAACGATACACCAACCAATTATTTACTTTTTGGCAGGAAGTAATTGATAGGAACGAGATTTGTACAGTTCTAACCCCACCAATTTTTGCAAATGACTACAGAGTTCATAATTTTTTAGATTGGCAAGAAAAAAATAAATATAAAAAATGTAAATACATAAATTTTCATTTAGACCTTATTTATGATCCAGAAGACGTTAAAAAAATTTTTGAAAACTCTGAACAACCAATAATTGTTTCGATGGGAGAATTTTTATTAGAAAAAAATTCGTTACAAATTCTTGCTGCTTTAATACATTATAAAATTCTATATAACCGAGCTATAGTTATTTTCTTTGAATCAACCGTAACGGAACTCAAAAATTTACCAACTCAAATTTCTCATACTTTACTTCAGAATGTGAGCTACATTTCACTTTTCTCTTTTGAAACTACTAAACATTTTTGTAAACATATTGCACAGAGGTGGAAGTTTAAGATAAGTGACCAACAAGTAAGAGATATTTATGAATATTCTGGAGGTCATGTTTGGTTAGTAAAAGAGGTTTTGCGTCAGTTAGCAAAGAAAGATGATTTATTACAAAATATATTTTCTAGTCAAGAGATTCAGTTTAAAAAAGAAAAAATTTGGGAATCTTTAGGTAAGGAGCATAAAGAATATTTAGTGAAGGTAGACCAAAAATTTTATGATCAACAAGAAGGTCAAAATCTTATTTTTAAGGATCTTTTTAACTTAGGTTTTATTAAACATGAAAAACCATTTATTCCAGGATTTATTTTAGAGCTTTCAGCCTCAATTCAACACTCTATAGTGGTAAAGAATTCTGAATTTTACTTTAATGATATTTGTGTTACTTCTTTCTTTTCTAAAAAAGAACAGGAGCTATTCTTAGCGTTTTATTACGCAACAGAAAATAAAATTTCAAGAGAAGATCTTGGTAAACTTTTATGGGGCCAAACAGAAGGTGGATATACGGATTGGGCATTAGATAAAACTGTTTCAAGACTAAGAGCAAAGTTGAATAAGTTAGGAATTTCAGGAAAAGCATTGGTAACCCTCAGAGAACAAGGGTATCAATTGTTATTAAAATAGTATGCAGAAAGCTCACTCAGGAGAGTTGAAAATTCCACTAGATGTTTTTTTTAAAGCCAATGGATATGGATTACTCGAAATGTGTAATGAACTTCCTGAGTGGTATTTATTTTTGGGTTATATAGCACATTTTTTTGAGACAGAATCATTTGTTGTTAGAGGCTCTTGTATTGCTCAAGCAGTTCTTTTTTTCCTTTCTGAAATTCCTGAAGGTTTGGTGATGAATGAAAATGGCGAAGAAGCCGCAGATATGAGTATGGTTTTGGTACCATATACAGAGGTAAGTGCATATTTAAAGTCTATAGAATATTTACGGCAAAGGATTGAAGCCTTTACGGAAGAGGAAAAACTATTTTTTACGCATATTTTGAAGGGCGTTAGCAAAAAAAATATAGACTTGTATATGTCTGTGACTGATATTTCTGACATTGAGTTCTATGCAAATCAATTCGCAAAGTCGTTTTCTAGGTTCGATAAAGCTAATATTGTAAATGTAACCATTTTTCCAAACGGAGTTGCCGTGTTAGAAGTAGAAATTAAAGGCGGATATGTTGATCAAAGTTTCCACATTGTTTTGAAACCTCAGGTTAAACAAGACCTCAGAAAAAATTTAAGTAAAAGACAACTGGCTTCAAAGGGTGTTTTATCTAAAGTAAATAAAGAGTGGGCACTGCAAATATCCAAAGAAGATATGGAATCACTACTCTCAAATGAAAGCTTTAGTTTTTTGGGATTAGGGTTAGGATTAGGTGAGCTGTTACTGCAATCGGCACGAACTTTGAGGTTTAATTCAATTTATAAAGTTGGTGGGGTTGAGCTCATTACTAGAGAGCAGTTACTGAAAGTTGCTGAGGAACTCATATTGGCAAAAACAACAGATAAAAGAGAAGAAAATTATGAATACATGCTTTCGCAGTCCATGAATGAATTTATGTTAGCTTTCCTACATGATCCAGAATTATTTATTTCATTTGTACTTTCTTTACCCCTAAGTTTTTTTCCGAATCTTAATAGAAATACATTACAAAAAAATAAGGGAAAAATTATTGAGTTACTATCAAAAAGACCAGAATACCTTTCTGTAAATAATAAAAATGATGAACTTGATTTGTCTTTGGTTTTAGCTCTATTGTTGGGTGATGAAACAGAGCCTTTTGAAGATTTAGAAGCAGTGAGAAAGTATGGGCCAATTGTAGATTCTATAGATGCAAAAATTGGACTAACCTCTATGCTGGAACAACTTGATACTCATAGCACGTGGTATTTTAAGAAGTATACAAACTATTATTTATTTGTGACGTTATTCCACCCATTTTTTAAATAATTCCTGCTTCTAGATTCTGTACTTTTTTAGTAGTATACCTGTACTATGGCAGATCAAACAATTAAGTGCCCACAATGTGGTGAGCAGATTCCCTTAACCCAAGCATTAGCTGAAGAAGTTGAGCACAAGCTTAAACATAAACTTGAACAGCAAAAGAAAGAGTATGAAGCTCAACTTGAAAAGCAAGAAAAATCTATTTCAGAAAAAATGGAGGCAGAGAAAAAACGCATAAAAGAAGAGCTATGGAAAGTTGCGCAAGAAAAAGCCTTAGAAAAAATTGAAAAAGAAGTAAAGGCAGAAAAAGAACAATCAGAAAAAGAGCTGAAAGAGTTACAAGAAGAGCTCAAATCTAAAGCGAAGAAACTAGAAGAGTCAGAAAAAAACGAATTGGAATTGCGTAAAAAAGCCAGAGATTTAGAAGAAAAAGAAAAAAAGATGGAGCTAGAAATGGCTCGTAAAATGGATGAGGAACGCAAAAAAATTGTTGAACAAACGCAAAAAGAAGAGGCAGAACAACAGCGCCTGAAGATGCAAGAAAAAGATAAACAGCTTGAAATTATGCGCAAACAAATTGACGACTTAAAACGTAAAGCTGAGCAGGGTTCAATGCAGATTCAAGGAGAAGTTCAAGAAGATGACTTGAAAGAGCTTTTATCAACTACCTTTGTGATGGATGAAATCAGTGATGTGGCAACTGGTGCAAAAGGTGCTGATCTAGTTCAAAAAGTGAATGCTCGGGCTGGCAATCACACGGGAACGATTATTTGGGAATCAAAAAATACAAAGGCATTCAGTGAGGGCTGGATTTCAAAACTAAAGAGTGATCAAGGTTTGGTGAAGGCAGACATTGCTATTCTAGTTTCACAAAGTTTACCAGAAGATATTCAGGGTTTTGGTTTGAAAAATGGTGTCTGGGTTGTGAGTTATGCTCACATTATTCCTTTAGTAAGCGCACTGAGAATTCAACTTATAGAAGTCGCAAAAGTAAAACAATCCTTAGTTGGCAGGGACGAAAAAATGGATTTGCTGTACAAATATTTAAGTGGTCCACAGTTTAAGAACAGAGTTGAAAATATTGTCATGGCGTTTGTAAACATGAAGGCAGATTTAGAAACAGAAAAGAGATCTTTTAATAGAATTTGGAGCAAACGAGAAAAAGAGATTGAAAAAGTAATTATGAGTACCAGTAATATGTATGGAGATTTACAGGGAATTATTGGTGGTAGTTTGCCAGGAATCGAACAGCTTGAGTTGAATGATGGCTTAGAAGAATTAGAAAAATTAGGTGAAACTTCTCTTTCTGGAAAACAAGAGAGTTTGGTAGAATAACTATTTATTAAAGGAGAAATGTGTATGAAAACAGGAGTAATAAATCCAGAAAATGGCCAAAGAATTGGAGTTTCAAGCTTAATGTCTGATTTTGGAGTGTTGCCAACGACAGATGGGGATATTTTATTCTCTAGTCCAGAGGATGTTATGACATGGAGAAGAGCATGTGAAATTAATGGAAGATGGTGGGCATTGTTACATTTTTTTGACAGAAAAAATTTTCCAAAAGTAAAATAAAAGACTAGCTAGATTAAAAACTTAGCCTCTTTTTTTAACTTCTTGTATTACTTTATCTCTGATCTCAATTATTTTGTTTATTCCAATGGTATTTATAAAATATCTGTCATGAGAAACAACTAGAAAGCCCCCTTCATATTCTTTTAAAGCGGTTTCAATAACTTCACGACTTTGTAAATCTAAATGGTTGGTTGGTTCATCTAAAAGCAAGAAGTCATTTTTTTGTGTTATTAAAATTGCAAAAATTAAACGAGCTTTTTCACCTTCTGATAAATATTTTGTGTTTCCAAACACAGTATCACCAGGAAATAAATATGCTCCTAAAATTTTTCTAGCTTCAACTCCAGATTTAACTGGGGTTAATCGAATAAAATTATCTATAAGTGATTCATTGGGACGCAATAATTCATGCTCCTGAGAAAAATAGCCAATTTTTGCTTGGTCATTTAGTGTGAGCTCACCTTCGTAGTTTTTTAAAACTCCCATAACGGTTTTGATGAAAGTGGTTTTTCCTGTTCCATTTTTACCAGCAAAATAAATTCTATTGTGAGAAAAAAGATAGAGCTCATCACATTCTAAAAGTCCAGGTATTTTAAAGTCTTTAAGTGTTAAAATCGATTTCTGTTTTCGTATCGCATTGGCAATAGAATCGACAGTAAAAGCAGAATATTCTTGTGGTTTTAAAACTCTGTTATCATCTACTTCTCGCTTCATTCTACTTTTCATTGCTTTGAGCTGTCGTGCTCCTTTTACGCTTTGATGATATTTGAGACGCTCCTGTCTTTCATGAATCCAATCTTGCATGTGTTGTTCTTTTTTTTGTTGCAAGTTATATTCTGCAAGAAGATTTTTTTGTCGTTCAGCCTTTTGTATGAGGTATTCTGAGTAGTTTCCACCGTATTCATGGATTGTCTTGTTGAAATGATCAAGCTCAATGATTTTATTCACACAGTTATCTAAAAAGGCTCGATCATGCGAAACGAGTAAAACCTTTCCCTCAAACCTTTTTACAAACTTTTCTAGCCAAAGCAAACTCTGCATATCAAGGTTGTTGGTTGGTTCGTCTAGTAATAAAGTTGTAGGCTCATTAAGTAAAATTTTTGCTAATCCGAGCTTCATTTTTTGACCACCACTTAAGGTTGAAATTGGTTCAGACTGATCCACTTTGCCTAATCCAACACGTGCGAGGGAAGTTTTAATTGTATATTCTTGCCAGTCATTTTTTAATGCCTTATACATGTATTCATAAATCATTGTTGATTCATCGGCATCAATTTTCTGTGACAGATATCCAATGACTTCTCCGGAAGTATTGATTTCACCGCGATCTGCTTCTTCAAAGCCTGCAATGATTTTAAGCAATGTAGTTTTTCCACTCCCATTTGGTCCAACAAAACCAACCTTTTGAGTGTCAGCAAGTTTAAAGCTGATGTTCTCAAAAAGCACTTTTGTAGCGGTAGATTTTGTAACATTCTTTAGGGTTATCATGATGTGAAACTATATTTTAGCATGTCTTAAGTTTTTGAGCTTTAATGCTACAATAAAATACATGCCAAACCAAGAAACAAGTATGTTCGAGCAAAGCTATAATCGTTTGAACGCGCAACAGAAGCAAGCTGTTGATCAGTTTGCTACACAAGGTGGGCCAATTATGGTTATGGCTGGTCCAGGCACTGGTAAAACTCAGGTGCTTGCGACTACAGTTGCACAAATTTTAAAAAAACAAGATATTTCCCCCCAAAATATTTTAGCGCTTACTTTTACAGATGCAGCTTCGCAAAACATGAGAGATCGTATTGTTAAGTTAATTGGAACTGAAGGTTTTTATGTTAATATTATGACGTTCCATACATTTGCGAGTGAGGTAATTGCAACATATCCAGAAAAGTTTCCTATAGAAAAAAGCAGTGAGCCGTTAAGTGAATACGAGCGTTTTGAAATTTTTGAAAAGATTTTGATAGACACGAAACTAACTGAACTCAAACCACTCAATACTCCTTTGTATTACATTAAAGATGTTATTAGGCAGATTTCCCAATTAAAACGAGAGTATGTTTCTCCAGAAAAATTTGAGAGCATTCTAGATTCTGAAGAATTACAGCTTAAAAACAGTATTGAGGAATATTGGCATGAGCAGTCAGTTAAAGCTGAGGCAGGTAAAAAAGCAAAAACAAAACTTTCAGCAGTTTTACTTAAACAAGAAAAAAACCTAAAGAAGCAAAAAGAGTTACTCACTGTATATGTTGAGTATCAAAAAGAATTGTCAAAACGCAAAAGATATGATTTTGATGATATGATCTCGTTTGTGGTTCAGGCTTTTGAATTAGATGAAGAGTTACTTCTAGATTATCAAGAGAGGTTTCAATATATCCTTGTTGATGAGTATCAAGACACAAATGCAGCACAAAATAAAATAGTAGAGTTACTTGCAAACTATTGGGAAGAGTCTCCAAACTTATTTGTTGTTGGGGATCCACACCAATCTATTTTTAGATTTCAAGGGGCTTCTACAGAAAACATGCTTTCGTTTATTGATAGATATCCAACATGTACTGTGATTACTTTAGCAACTGGTTACAGATGTTCTCAGCAGGTTTATAGTGCTGCGCATACTCTTATTAAAAACAATATTCTGAATTTTAGATCTGTCCAAATGGGTAAAAACCAACTCAATGAGTTTGGCACCGAGCAACTCAATGATGCACTCAGTGTGGAACTGCAAGCTTTTCAAAAAGATGGAGAAGACGTTTTGGTTTTTCCAGCCCAAAGTGAAGGTCTGCAATTATTTTATTTAGCAGAAGAAATAAAAAGGTTAGTAAAAACTGGTGTCAAATATGAAGATATCGCAATTCTCTACAGAAATAATACAGAAGCAAGTGAGATTGCAGAAATTTTAGAAAAATGGGAAATTCCTTATGAGAGATCTGTTGGAGAAAATGTTTTGGATGATTTTTTGGTAGAGCAATTGTTGCAGTTTTTTTTGGTAATGCAAAACTTAGGAAAAGGCGTTTACTCTGATGAGTTTTTTACAGTATTACAGTACTCATGGTTAGGTTTGAACACTTTAGACATTTACAAACTTTCTAGAATTGCTGGAAAATTACAAGTTTCAATAGAAGAGTTATTAGAAGAAGAGTACGAAACAATACTTACTAAGACTGAACAAATATATGGGTTATCAAGGGAGGGTTTTGGTAATGTAGTTTCGTTTAGGAATAAAGTGTTAGAGTGGTATGCACGAAGCAATAATGTATTATTTCACGAGTGGTTTAGTTTGGTAATAAATAGTGAAAATTCTGATGAAAAAAATACAAAAGAAGCTCCAAAACCTGCTGGCTTTGGTTTTATGCAGTACGTTTTAGAGCAACCAGTTAAGACAGAACATTTATATGCGATTAACTCTTTGTACAGTGAAATTAAAAAATTTGTTGCAGAAAAAAGGAATTTTAACCTAGAAGATTTTCTTAACAAAATCAGTGTGATGCAAGAACACTCAGTTAAGCTAAAAATTGAAAAACTTACCATACAAAAAAATAGAGTCACTTTATCTACAGCTCATAGTAGTAAAGGTAAAGAATGGAAGTATGTGTTTGTATATGGGGTGACTGATAAAAAATGGGGCAACTCTAGAGATCGAGAGTTGATTCCACTACCAGATAGTATTTTAACCAATACAGATGTTGATAAGAAAGAAAAGAATGAAGATGATCGTAGATTGTTTTATGTTGCTTTAACTAGATCCAGTAAAAAATCATATGTATTGTGGTCGCAAACAAATTTGAGTGGAAAAGAATTATCTAACTCAATGTTTTTGAATGAAATTGAAAAGCATACAAGGGTTGAGGATGAAAAAGTAACACAAAATTTATTGCAGAATTCAGAACAATTATTAGAGAAATTATTAGTTACTACTTATGGTACAAAGGCATATTCTCAAGATGAAAAAGTATTTTTTAAGCAACTTGTTGAGGAGTTTAAACTATCTGTTACGGCACTTAATAATTATCTAAAAGATCCCCATGAGTTTTTGGTTAATTCGTTGTTAAGAATTCCAAGAGCCAAAAGTCCAATTTTAGCTTTTGGAACAGCAACTCATTTTGCATTGGAACAATTTTATAAAGGAGTCATTTTAGGAAAAAATATTTCAAAGATACAGTTTATTTCAAATTTTGAGTATGCTTTGCAACGCGAACAACTTACAAAACAAGATTTCGAAGAAAGAAAAAAACATGGTCAAAAAGTCTTGGAGTTTTACTATGATACTGTTTTAGATCCTGCTCAGTTTAAGCATATACCACCATTGTTTGTTGAAAAATTTTTTGGAGGAAAGTTAAATAAAGCAGTATTATTCGACGGTGATAAGGAAATTCAGCTTTCTGGAAGAATAGATAGAATTGAGTTGATTGATAAAAATCTAAAGACTATAAAAGTTGTTGATTATAAAACGGGGACACCTAAGTCAGAAAATGTAATTAATGGACAAAGTGGAATTGATGAATATTCAGATCGTGAAAAAAAGCTTCCAGAAACAATACGTGGTAGATACCAACGTCAACTTGTGTTTTATAAATTGTTGGCTGAGTTGGATGCAACATTTCCATATACGGTTACTCAGGCAGAGTTTGATTTTGTAGAGCCTGGAGGCACTCATAAAGACGCTCACGTAGTTAGAAGGTTTGTAGTAACTGATGAAGCTTTAAGTGACTTAAAAAAACTGATAATTGAGGTAATGAGAGAAATTAGAGCACTCAAATTTTTAGCAGTTGAATAAGGACTATTTGTTTCTAAGATCTAAGATTGTCCATGAATCATTTTGGAACACTGGTTTTGCAAACCAAGAGTTTTGAATTTTAAACTCTTCGGTTGGAATTATGAAGTGAGTGATTCCATAACTATTAAGCATATTTGCTTTTTGGTTTACATCTGTACTTGAAAGTGCATTCTTTACATTTTGCAATCGTTCTTCTGTTGGTTGGTTGTGACTTTCTAACATTGAGATTCCACCGATGTAAGTTGGTTGTCCGCTCATAAATGCAACGTAGGTTGTTTGGTAGTTATAATGCTCTTCCATAGTTTTTTGTACAACTATATTATTTTGTGCTCTTAAATATTCATATGCTTCTAGCTCATCATTCGTAATAAGAGCGTCTGTATTTTGGGTTTGATATCTTTGAAAAAACAGAGAGAGTTGTAAGAAGCTTCTTGGAATAGTAAGAAGAGCAAAAAGAATAAAAACGGGAATAAAGAGTTTTGTTTTTAAGTTATCAAAATATAGAGCTGTAAAAATGTTGAAAGAAAAGATTGGGACAATTAAAAAGTTAAAGATATTGAGACCCCCAGAAGTTTGTAATGTAAATAATCCAAGTAGTACGAATAAAATATTAGCGGGAATAAAAAACCAAAGGAGTTGCTTTAAGTTTCCATTTTTTGTTGTTACTGGTGGAATCATTCCAATCATTCTCGTTCCATATACTGCAACAAAAGTTAAAAATGCTGCCCAAAGATTAAAGATGATGATGTTTCTTGTGTTTCCATAGGCTTCATAAACTTGCATTCTTAAAAACCAGTCGATGTAGTCGATATTTACTGCACTCAACAAAAGGTGTGGCCATTCAAAAAAAGAATATGTAAGGCCTCCAGCTGCCTTATTAACTGGTAGGTAAACCAGGAGCGAAATACTTGCTAAGATAACTACGAATAGAATCGATTTTTGTGAATATTCTATTGTTTCTAAAAATGCTTTTACTGGTGAGTGTTTTTTTAGTTTTTGTATAAAGTCAAAAATCATTTGGATTCCAATAAAAAAACAAACTCCAAAAACAGTGTAAAGCGCATAATATACTTTAAAGCCAAAGAGACTTGCCGTTAAAATTGCAAGTAATATACCAAGTTTGAGGGATTTTTCTTTCCACCACTTTAAGAATAAAAAGAGAATACTTAAAAAAACAAAACGCGCATAGACTTGAGGAATATTGAAGTAAAATGTTACGCCACTGTCTAAAGAAGAAACGTTGACCCCCCAGTTTCTGTGTAGAACTTGCGTAATTAAGTAAGCTGCATCTCCGCCGAATGTGAGTAAGAAAAGTGCAACTAATTGGGCTTTTCTTGAGCCCCCTAAGTATGCGATAAATTGTAAGAACAGTACTGTTGTTAAGATCGAAATAAGGGTTGGAGCATATTGAAAAAAGATATGAATAGTTGGCAGTTGCCAAACCCTGACTAGTTCTGCTTGAACTAGATCAGACCAATAGTGGTAGTTTTGTAATGGAAGTCCAACTGCTCCGGGTTCTTGTGGAGGAAACTGTTGGGCAATTTCTTGTATATATGACAAGTGCAAAACTCCATCAACTGAGTTTACAAAGTAAAATGGGAGGCCTTCTGAGTCTAATAACCCTGAACCAATATGGCTATAAATTTGTAGAAATGAACTTGCAAGAATCAAGAAAAGCAACCACTTTGGCTGCTTTGTAACTTTTTTCCAGAAAGATTTTACTTCTGCAAATCCATTTTCTCTTTGAGTTTTTATAAATAAAGCTGTGAAGACAAGAATATAGAGATACGTAAGGAACCGAAGTTGAGCATAGCCAAAAAGGTAGCCTTGTAATCCCCAAAGACTCATGCCAACTGGAAAAGCGAGGAGAAATTTGAGTGATATATTTTTGAGTTTTATAATTGAGAGAGCTATAAAACCAGGTATAAACCAAGAGATTGTGACTGCCACAAAAAACCATACAAAATACAAGTAAAACTCTGGGTTTAATAGACCAAACATATAAATAAGTATACATGAAATTGACATGATTACTACAGATATCTATAGTTAGTACTAGATGCATTTAGGATTTTTGAAAAATAAACAGCTTTTAGTTTTTATCTTAGGGATGACCTTTGTAGGTTTTGTTATTTTGTCTTGGTGGCTTCTTTTTAGAGACGAGAGAGCCCTGCAAGGTTTTGAAGCAGTCTACCCATTTTTGTCTGGAAATCTAACTTCTTTTAGAGCTGTTCTATTACAGTATTCACTTAATGTAGTGCCAACTATATTATTTTTGATTTTAGGTATTTTTTCTTTTTGGGCGTATTTTCAGTCTTTGAAAAAAAATTACAGTATAAATACTGTCATAAAATATGCACTTATTTTTCAGTTAGTTGTATTTTTTTCATACCCAATTCTTTCGACAGATATTTTTTCGTATGTTTTTTCTAACAGGGTTGCAACTGAGTATCACCAGAATAAGTGGTTGGTAAGTCCAGACCATTTTTCTAATGATACGTTTGAGCAATTTGCTGATTGGAAGCAAAAAACAAATATCTATGGGTATGTAAACCACTTGCTTTATTTACCAGCAGAATATCTAGGGAATGATGGCGTTTTTTCAACTATAGTTTTGTATAAAGTAACGACAGCTACCTTTGCTCTTTTGACATTAGTATTATTTTTGAAGCTGGTCTCTGACTTATCAGAACAGAAAAGAGAATACTACCTAAAGCTTGTTTTTTGGAATCCACTCTTTCTATTAGAAATTTTAGGTTCTGGACATAACGATATATTTTTACTTTTCTTTATTTTATTAAGTTTGTTTGCATGGAAGAATAAAAACTATATTTTTGCAGGAGCAGCTATAGCACTTTCGGTTCAGGTTAAACTTATTTCAATCATATTTTTTGGATTTTACTTTTTAAAACTTTTACAGCAGAAAAAAATAAGCGAGAGTTTATTGTACGGGGGGTCATTTTTATCGATCAATATTTTTTCATTTGCTCTTATGCAAGTTAATCCTTTGTTGTTTTTACAAAGAGTATTTTATAATGCCGAAAGCTATTGGCAGTCTTTACCCGGATTAGCTTCTCGATTTTTGCCAATGATATCTATTCCATTTACTGCAATTTTCGCTTTGATTTGTTTCACATTACTTTTTTTCCAATTCAAAAAAAACTGGAATCCACTGTTTACTTCTATACTTTCAATTTTTTTATACTTACTGTTTTTTACAGGAGCATATTGGAACTGGTATGTGCTCTGGATCTTTCTTTTTGTTCCATTTATGAAAAATGCTCTACTAGAAAGATCAATAGTAGTGTTTACAGTAACTTCATTTTTTGCATATCCACTATTATGGTTTTCGCATAGATTTGGATTTGGAAACTCTGTTTGGGATGTTGTGCAATATGTGTGGATTTTCTGTGTTCCAATTGGATATATGTTATATAATGATAGAAAAAGAGAAGAAAGATAAGAAATGAACAACTCTAAAACAGACGTTTTTGGCGTAGAAGAACTAAAATTTCCATATTTATATAAGTTTCCTGGACAAAATAGTGATGAAGTGATCTTGTTTGTTACAAGAGAACACAAAATAATGCTCTATGTTCGTTTGGTCGTTGTAGCATTAGTTGCAATGTTACTAGTAATATTGGGGTACTCAATTACAGGAGCAATTAAGAGTGTATTCGACAGTTTTCCTGCTGCAAGTATCAGCTTATTCATAACTGCAGTTGCGGCTGTTGTTTTATTTGTTGGTTTTTGGTGGATGAGGGCTACCTGGAAAAAAAGTTTGGCATTTGTTACAAATAAAAGGCTGACCAAGATTATCTATACAACACCGTTTAATAGGCATACACTTTCGTTGCCTTTGGAAATGATTGTTGATACTGGCTCCTATGACAAAGGATTTTTGCAAGCTATTTTAAAATTGGGGACCTTTACTGCTCGTTCCAGTGCCGCAAGTTCTGGAGTTGCAACAGATGATAATTCTAGAGTGAATAAAAAATATTTTTATATTGAAAATGTTTCTATGGTAGAAGATTTACAACATTATGTTGCAAAAGTTTTATCTGCTTTTAGAAAAGATTCCGATAAATTAGTTACTTTTAGACCTTTTATTCCAGAGCTTAAGGGTGTTGCAAGAGAAGAATTTATGAGGCAATACCCAGAGTACTGGAGTTAAGTAGTTTTTTATTTTTTTATGAAGAAAAAAACTGTTACAGGTTTGTTACTGGTTATTTGTTTTATTTTTATAGAGGGTATTCTTTCTTTTTCTACTAAGAGAAATGCTCAATTTGAAGCAGAGCTACTTTCAATTTTATCTGAAGTTATAGTGGGAGAATCTCAAGATATTAGCTCGGTGGTAGATACTCAGCAAGTATTGGGAGAGAGTACGTTAGCTACGGTTACAAGGGTAATTGATGGAGATACCATAGAATTAGAGTCTGGAGACAGGGTAAGGTATATAGGAATAAATAGTCCAGAAACTGTGAATCCAAGAAAAGAAATAGAGTGTTTTGGAAAAGAGTCAAGTAAGGCAAACAAGGAATTGGTTGAAGGAAAAGTTGTTCGTTTAGAAAAAGATGTTACAGAGAGTGACAGATATGGTAGAAAATTACGATATGTTTTCTTACAAGAAGATGATACTGAGATTTTTGTAAATGAGCACTTAGTTTTAAATGGGTATTCCTTCTCTTCAAAATATCCACCAGATGTTAAATATCAAGATTTGTTAGATACAGCACAAAATAAAGCAAAAAAAGAATTGCGTGGTTTGTGGGGAGAGACTTGCTTAAGGATGTAGAGAAATGATGTAGGCAGTTGATCCTCAAAACTGAGTAAGTATATACTAAGTACTGTGAAATCACATTTAAAAAAGATAAAGCTTTTTTTTAAAAATTTCTTTAAAAATAAAGAAGGTAAGATAGTTATTGTTCAGTTTCCAAATACTCCGCTTTTTATTGCAATAGTGTTATGGTGCATTCCATATTTTCAAATCCCTATGCTAACTTTTTTGAGTAGTATTTTTATATTTCCAGTGATGCTGTACTGGTCATACTTGGAAATTGTGGCTGGAGATAGCTCTTTTAGGAAAGCTCTTGGAGGCTTTGTTGCAATTCATTATCTAAAAAATTTGTTATTTTTTATTTCTCAATTTAATTAGCCTTGTTTCCAAAAGCTGAAATAAAAGTAGAGCTTTTCTTTTAGTTCAATTGGTACAGGCATTTGTGTGAGATGTGGGTACCAAACGACAAAGGATATGATAATGAGCAACACACTTAAAAATGCAAAAAATCTAAATCGTTGTGTACTCCACAGTTTCGAGATCCAGTAGGCAAGGTTAATGGTAAGTAGAGGAACAGCTGGGAGATAGTGATAAAAGAACATGATTCTTGGAGAAAGTTGCCATGGTAACCATACGAGTCCGTATGCAAATAAGAGAAGTGATAACATTTTGATTTCAAATTTTTTGAATAATATTTTCTTCTTTATTTTTTGCCAAAGGAGTGCTGCAATTGTTGCAAAGATGGCAATATCACCAAGCCAAAATAAAGCAATATTACCGATTGCATAAATATCTCCTCGTAAATTTGTTCCAGTGTATGCAACAGAAATCCAGACTGGTTTTGTGTTTAAGAACCATTCTAAAGGTTTAGACTGTGCAGGGTGTTGAGCAGTAAGATTTGTTTGGTACCACCAAGTATTTTTGTGCATTTCAACAAGATGATGAAAATCTTTTCCTAATAAAAACATTTGTGAGTAGGAACCAAGATATAAAATCGCAGGGATTACTAAACAACAGACAACAAGGAGAAAGAATTGATTTTTGACGAAATATAAATTTTTATTTTCCCAACGGTTTTTGAGTTTTGTATTAAAAAATGTTTTTACTGTATATACAAACTCGTTTATACCAATATATGCAATGGCAAATGCTCCAGACCATTTACTTCCAATTGCAAATCCAGCAGCGATGCTACTATATAGAATGACTTTTTTATTTTTTCGATCTGTTTTCACATATCGAATGTATTGCCAAATTGAGAGTAAGATGAAAAATGTGACATGTACATCATTCATAGCAATTCTAGACATTACAAACAGTAAACCATCAAGAGAAATTAAGAAAGCTGAAAGGAGCGCTAGTGGTTTGTTTTCAAACAATTCTTCGGAAATTTTTGCTGTAACTAGAACTACTAAACAGCCAAAAATAACTGAGCTAAATCTCCATCCAAAAGAGTTCTTGCCAAAAATTGCCATAGAGGCTGCCTGAGTTAGTTTTGCATACGGAGGGTGTAGCCAATCAACAGCAGTATTTGGTTCTGGAGGGGGATTGTGCCACTCATACGCTCTTGTATCCCCATCGACCATAAGCTTTGCTGTTACTGCGTGATACACTTCATCAAATTGGTACGTTTCTGGAACATGCAGTTTATACATTCTAGTAAAGAAAGTGAAAGCTAAAATAAGCAATAAAAATTGTGGGTAGTATTTTACAAGAACCGTATTTTTCATGAGATTATGTCAAAATGTAGGTTATAACCATTACCATTGCTCCAAACAAGCCAACGGTAAAAAGAAGCGGCTTGTCTTTAAGTAAAACTTTTTCTGGGGATTCTCCTTCGTTGCTTTCGTATACAAGCTGCAGGTACCTCATTACACCAAAAATAACTAATGGGATTGTAATCATGAGCAATTTTTGCGTATGCAGTGCTTTTGGTAAGAAAGTATACAGAGAAGCAACTTTAGACCTAGGTGCATCAATTTCGTTTTGGAATGCAAAAATTGCATAAGTAAGCCAAGTAGCATTTGCAAACATACCGGTATATTGGTCTAGTAGTCTTTGGCTATATCTTTTGAGCGTGATTCTTGTTGAGCCAATAGTTTCTTTTGTAGCAAGTTCAAAATCCTTATTTGTAGCGCCACTTCTTCCTAATAGAAGAGTTCTTTCACTTTGACGTTTTCCAACTGCCAAGAACAGAGAAGCAGAAATAACTGTCAATAAAAACCAAACACTCATGTGTAGGTTAACTACAACAGCACCTGCATAAATTCTGATTAGAAAACCAGTAGCAATTGAAGCAACGTCTAAAATTGGTATGTGTTTTAGTTTTTTAGAGTATAACAATTGTAAAATGAGGTAAGAAAATGCAAGTATCTGAAAGAAAAGAGATAAACTATATGAAAAAATAGCGACAATCACAAGTCCTAGACCTGCAACCCATGTTGCTAGTTTTCTTGACAGTTGTCCAGATGCAATGGGTCGTTTCTTTTTGAATGGATGTTGTTTATCTGCTTCATAGTCAACAATATCATTTATGAAATAAATACTTGAAGTTAGAATACAGAATACAAAAAATGCATAGGTAACAGTACTAAAATATGAAGGAGCGTCTGAAGGATCGTAAAAAAAGAAGCCAGAAAAAATCAGTGCAGCATACAGAGCAGAGTTTTTGATCCACTGTCTTGGACGTGCAGTCTTAATGATTGCATATAAAGTGGTTTGTTTAAATTTTTCTAACATTTTACTTTTTAGTTGTTTGTATTTTTGCCCAAATTAAGAATCCAAAGACTAATATAAACACTGTCCCCATTGTAATCAATTTCCCGGTAGTATTCAAATAGAGCGAAGAAAGACCTAAAACAAAACTTGTCATCCAGTAAAAAACTGCAATTCTTCTTCTTCCCCATTTGAGTACGTCAAGGAGTTTATGGTGTAAATGACCTCTATCCCCCCAAAGTGGAGATTTTCCAGCACGTATTCTTCTTATAATAGTAAAAATTGCATCTGCTGTTGGAATTCCAAGAACCATCAAGACTGTTGCAACTTTTGCTCCAGAAATAATAGCAAGCACAGCCAAAAAGTATCCAGCAAGTGATCCTGCTCCATAACCAGGAAGAATTTTTTGTGGATACCAGTTCCAAATAAGTAGGCCAGCAAAAGCACCAGCGGTTATAAAGGAAAGAATTGCAGTATTGAATGCAGTTGGATCATCAATAAATCTTGTTGATAGAATGCCAACAAAAATAAGGGCAATGCTTACAAATCCAGGCATCTGTCCATCAACACCTTTTGACCAATTAACAATGTTCATGTTCCACATAATGAATAAAACAGCAAACAGATCTGCAAGAATCCAGATTGAGTGACTTTCTCCAAAAAGTGTAAACACATATTGTGGTTGATCTAGATGGATAACTCCAGTGCCGAATGGGTTGCTCACATATGCAATTCCAATTCCAGATCCTACAACAATTAGTGATGCAAGTAGCCCTGTGCCAAGTCTAATAATTGGGTGAATATCGTAAATATCGTCTAGAGTTCCTGCAACTGTAAGTATGAGTGCTCCAGAAAGTATGGCAATCAAATGTTTGTCGACTTGCAATAAAAGAAGTGAAGCAATGAGAATACTTAAAAATACAACAAGCCCTCCACCACGAGGGACACTTTTTTTATGAGTTTTTTTTGCATGTTTTTCTGTATTTGGATCATCAAGCCAGTTTTGCTTTGTGTATAGTCTGATTACAAGTGGTGCTAAGAGGCTGGCGATGATAAAGGTAAGAAAAAATCCAAGCATATTAGATTGTTATTACTATAATCCTAATGAGCGCAAATCCAACTAATACTTGGAGCGCAATTGTAGTACCTATAAATAGTTTCAGTAGAATTGAAGAAAATTGTTGTAAAAATTTCACTATAAAGAAGTGCAAAATATTAATTATTAAAGAAATAGCTGGAAACAAAAAGAGAAATACTTTTGGTGCTAACTGATCTTGTTTAGTTGCCAATGAATAAAATAGTGGGAGTTCAGGTTGGCTTAAGAAGTAGTAGATGATGGTGGTCACTAAAAAAAATAAGAATAAAATCCATGTGGTTGTAAATGGTGTTTTAACATTCTGAGGAATAATTTTTTCTGGTTCTTTTTGAGAACTAATTACTGTTTGCATTGATTCTTTTCCATAATACAAAATGATCAAATTTATTATTATCTGGAACGTAATTATAAATGAGAAGATCATTTAATTCAGGGAATGTGTGATCTTCGTTTTTCATGACGACAATGAATGGAGGTTGTTTTTTTACAACATCTCTTGCAGTTTCTCCAAAAGCATCAAAATCTTTTATATGAAATGAAACTGTGAATCTTCCGGTTGGTTGAGTTTCGGTTAATGCATAAAGCATTGGATTTGTTCCCCAAATAAATAAGTTAGGAGAACCTGCAGCCTTAATGATAGGGGCTGCCTTGTAGTTATCGTTCATCAGAGAGTCAAAAGATTGCCTGTAATCTTCTGTACTCATTTGACCTGTAACCAATTTGAGCCAGTTAACATAGTAAGATTTTGTTTGGTATGGTCTAAACTCAAGTAATAGCATAACACTGATAAATAGGCTAATGACAATCACCGAAAGAGAAAGGGGAACAATTTTATGTAAATCAAATTTCACTCTTCCTACTCGCAGAGAAGTATATATATAGTGAATGATGTAGGTAACTAGAAGGGCTAAAGGTGGAACTAGTTGAATGAAATAATGTGGGTATGGTCTGTTTGAAAGCAAAGAGGCGAATAAGTCTGCAGAAAACCAAAGAAGCACAAATTGTAGAGCAGGTTTGATAAATTTTTTCAAAAGAGTTAGTAGTAAAACAAGTGCTACTAAGTACACAACCTTTCCTTGCAAAGTAAAGCTTTGTATCAGAAATTGATTATCAAAGGGAAGTCCCCAACTACCTGCGTATCTAAAGTTATAGAGTAAGCCAAAGTCTAAGTAATCTTTTCCCGATCCAATACTTATGAAATACACGATTGATGCGATGATTGGGGTAATGACTCCTGCAAAAATAGCAAAAACATTGCAGATAAGTGAGAGTAGTAGTTTAAAATTTTCTTTCCATTTTTTGAGTGAGAATGAATTAACAAAACTAAAATAGGCGATACTAAGAATAGCTCCAAAATCTAAAATTGCAGGGACCTTAGTTAAAATACCAAGCCCAATCAAAAATCCGCCAAAAAATAGTGTAATAAAATTAATATTGTTTTGTGTTTTTAATTCCAGGAATTTTTTGAAGTAACTTGTTTTTGAGATGAGTAAAAATCCAGAGAGAACAAAGCCTAGAACAAAGAGTTCTCCATTAGGAATGTGACCTTCAAGCCAGGGTAATGTGGTTAAAATAACAAATATAAAACTAGCTATGGTACTTAGTTTTGTAGATTTAAGTAGTTTTTTTGAAAAATAATAGAATACAGTGGTAGTAACGAGCATCCAAGCGATATTGAGTAGTCTAAAATTGAGTTGTGTTTGCACTCTTGCAAGATAGTAAATTAAAGGAGTTTTGTGATCTATAATTTCTGTATAGAGTTTTGCTCCTTTATTCATTGATTGTCCAAGTGTCAGGTAGATACCTTCGTCTCCATACCAATAGGGCTCAAATAAGTTGGGGATTCTTAATGCTAGTACTAATACCAGAAGCAAAAAAATAGGAGTCTGTTTGTCAAGAAGTGTATCTATTTTAATTATACGTTTAATAAATTCAGTTGTTCTTTTCACAATGTAAGTATACCTGCTTTTTTTCAGCTTTGCACTAGTTTTTTCTTGAGGGCAGACTACACTTTTTCGGTGACTTTATACTCAATGTATTTTCCAAGCATTAATCGAGTATGAGCATCAATACCAGGTAGTGCAGAGAAAAAGAAGCCAATTATTGGCAGTAACAAGAATTCAAGGGGTTGCATAATGTATGAGAGTGGGTTCCTTTTGTTAGGTCGAGCTGGTCTGTTGAGGGCATCTATCACGAAAACGACGAACATCGAAACGAGTGAAAGGGTTAGTAGTGTTGAAGTGACCTGTGGCAATGTTTTACCGATAACAGTTCTATTAAATTCTGGATTTAAGAGAGGAGGAAAGAATGCAGAAATGGTTACAGCAAACCAGTTAACTGGCCATAAAAAGTGGTCTTGTATTGTTTTTGAAACTCTAATAGTTTTATCCCAAAAAGGAATTTCGGTGGACAGAATGTATTGTTTGATAATGTAGGCGTCATCACTCACACCCCATGCCCATCTTGTTAGTTGTTGGTAGAGGTTACTATATGTTGACCACGCGGAATGAGATTCTGCTGCATCAGAAAGTACTGGCAGAAAGATTGGACGTGCTTCGAAATCTCCTTTTTTTGCAAAGTAAGATTTAAAGAAAAGGCGATAGTCTTCTGGGATAACATCTGTGTCCCAGTAACCAATGTCATGAACGTGTTTTAATGAAGTTGTATAAGTTGAAAAATTGATAAGGCGATCAGACCTCATCAGAATATGCATCTGGATCACAGAAAACATTGCAGACAAAACTCGAACAGGAGGTGGTACTTTCCAAATATTGTTGTAGAAGACAACGGCTCCTTGCCAAATTTTATTAAATGGTTTTTTTACACTCAAAAAGTCGTATGTAACTGCTGCAAAGTAGTTTTCATGAAAAATTGCGTCTGCATCTTCACTAGTAATAGTGATTGTTTCTATAGGGACATTTTTTTCATCTACTAGGAATTTTTTTGCTTCTTTTGCACCCCAACAAGTGTTTGAAGATTTCCCTTTTACTTCTCCAGGAATATCTGGATGATAGGTAGTCCAGAAACTTCCAAAGACTTCGGAGAATTCTTTTTTGAGCTCTGCTGATTTATCTCGTGCATCTTTGCCTTCACGATCTTCAAAGGAAACCATA
Source organism: uncultured Pseudomonadales bacterium (assembly GCA_964620965.1). Taxonomy (GTDB): domain Bacteria; phylum Patescibacteriota; class Microgenomatia; order UBA1400; family PJMF01; genus VFLK01. The sequence goes on along the minus strand of CAZUHV010000001.1, from coordinate 185,950 downwards.
ATATGTAGGTTCTTCTTAGGATATGCTTGTTTTTTTAATGCGGAGACTGTTCTTTGTAGGGTAGAGAGTGGTTCTTTATATGTTGGAATTACAATTATATGGTGAATAGAGTTCCATTTGTCTGGAAAACTGGTTTTAAGATCTGCAATCCAATCAAACTTACTTGCAGCTTTTATTTTAAAGTGTGAAACTACTGCTAGAACTGAAAGCAATAAAGACTTATATAACCAGTAAATTGTAAAGGCAATAATGTAGTAGGCAACAATTTCTGGGATAATGAGAGATCCCCAGATAGGAAACAGAATAAGCCCCCAAGAAAAAAATCCAGGAAGTATTTCTAGTGCACGCTGTGTTCTTACAGGATGTCTTCTAACGTATGTTCTGATTTGATTACCCATTGTATTTATTCTACTACTTTTTGAAATTGTGGGAACACACTGAGTGTATTTGAAAGTATTATATCAAGATCTAGTTGGTATGTATTTTGTAAAAATTGAGCAGTTTGAGTAATGTAGTGTGGTTCACAGATTTCGCCTTTTTTTTCATTAGGGGCCAAATATGGAGCATCAGTTTCGAGCAGGACTCTATTAGTAGGGGTAATTTCAAAAATTTCTCGCAGTTCTGTAGCATTCTCATAGGTGATGTTTCCAGCAAAACCAACATACGCACCAAGTTCAATGAAATTTTTTATATACTCTTTTGGTCCAGAGGCACAGTGTAAAATTATTGTAGGGACCATTTTATTTTCTGCTGTGTATTTGGAAACAAGTTCTGAAACTATTTGATAGGTATCATAGTAGGCGTTATCTTCTGTTCTATCAATCTGGTCTCGCACATGCAGAATTACAGCTAAGTTGTGTTCGAACGCAAGTTCTAGCTGTCTTGCAAAGAGTTTTTTTTGTTCAGTTTCTATAATTTCTCTTTTTAATCCTTTTGATTTGAGTCGATAATAATCTAACCCAATTTCTCCAATTGCAACAAGTTTTGGTATTTTTTGATTTGTACTGACCTTTTCTAACAATTGCTCAAACTTTTCAAGCTCCTGGCTAGTAATGGCAGAAATTTGTTCAAGATTTGGTTGCGCATCATTTAAAAATGGTTTGATTTTTTCTGTATGTTCTTCTGGGTGAATCGCAATAGATGCAAACATCGCCGAAAATTTTTGTGAAATTTCTAATGCAATCTTACTATTTTCAAGATCGGTACCAATACAAATTCCTCCAACAACATTGTGCTTAAGTGAGTTTTGCCAATGATTTTCTATGTTAGAAAGCAGTGGCTCAACATTGTAATGGCAGTGGGTATCAATAATCATTTTTTTGAGTTTCTTTACTTTTCTAATCTAGGAAAAAGTGGAGATAGAGCTGAGATCTTTTCTTGACTAAAATGACTTTGAATAGTTTGTGCAGTTTCTGGCATGAAAGGAGCAAGTTGTTTTGAGATGAGTAAAATATTTGCAACAGCTAATTGTAAAATCTCTTGCTGTTCTGTCCCTTCTTTGGTCCATGGTTTAGATTCACTGAGTGTTTGGTCCATTATGGTTATGAGATTCAATGTATTTTCTAATGATTCTTTTAGATCAAAGTTGGACATGAATTTTTGATACTCAACACCAAGTTCAGTTTTTTGAGTATTCGTATTAAAACTTCCTCCATTTTTTTCACACATTTTTGCCACACGTGAACATAAGTTTCCTAAACCATTTGATAAAAATGCAGTATAGGTAATATCAAATTTATTCCATGTGACGTCCATGTCGGTGCCAAAAGGTCCTAAATTCATAAGTAAAAATCTTGTGCCTTCTGTTCCATATCTTTCGACCATTTCTTTTGGAGAGATAACATTGCCGAGTGACTTACTCATTTTTTGTCCATCAACTCCAATGAAACCGTTAATTAAAATTTGAGAACTATTTGGTAAGCCTGCAGACATGAGCATTGCTTGCCACATAGCAGATTGTTGGCGCAAGTTATCTTTCCCAGCAAGCTGAATACCTGGCCAGTAATTTTGAAAATTTTCTTCATTCTCTGGCCAACCTAATGTTGAGATATAGTTAACGAGCGCATCAAACCAAACATACATCACATGATTTTCATCTCCTGGAACGGGGACTCCCCAAGACATCTTTTCTTTTAAACGGGAAATGCTAAAGTCTTGTAGTCCTCCTGCAACAAAAGCAGTGATTTCTTTCAGTTTGCTTTCCGGTTTAACAAATTCTTTGTTTGTTTCATAGAGGTTCAGTAAATCTTGTTGGTAGCGAGAGAATTTGAAGAAATAGTTTTCTTCTTCACGGATCTCCAATTCTGTATTTGGGTGTAATGGGCAACGGTTATCAACTAATTCGCTTGTTTGTTTTTCCATTTCACAGCCAACACAATAATTAGTTTTGTAGAGCTTTTTGTAGATATCTCCATTTTTTGCGCAGCGTTTCCAAAATTCTTGGGCTGCTTTTTTATGATGTTCATCTGTTGTTCTAATAAAATGAGTATAGTTGATGCCTAATAGTTCTTTTAAATCAGCAAATTTTTCTGCCCATATATCTACATAGGTTTGGGGATCTTGGTTATTTTCCTGTGCTTTTTGAAAAATCTTTTGACCATGTTCATCTGTACCAGTGTTAAAAACTACTTCTTTACCTATTAACATCTGATAACGTGCGATAACATCAGCTGCAATAATTTCTAGGGCAAATCCAATATGTGGCTCTGCATTCACATAGGGAAGTGTTGTTGTAACATAAAAAGTATTTTTCATCTCTGGTTATTATAGTATATCTGGGAAGGATCGCAAACTAGGAAGCTTCTTTTTCTTTACTTTGAGTTTTTTCAGATTCATCTTTTTTCGAAGAAATCAAAAAAACTATAAAAATCACAAAAAATGGAATGAGCCAATTCAGAGAAAACTCAATTTGTTGTAGCCGAAAAAGTAGCAAAAGAGTAGAAAAAATCCCAATTACACCTCCACGTCTCATATTTAAAGTGAGATACCCAAATAGAAATGTTGTGAACAAGAAAAAAGGGCTAATAAGTGGTAAGTAGAGTTGAGTAATTCCCCAATTGGCAACTTCTTCTGGGTTTCTTGTTGTTACTACTTTGAGAATCCAAATTAAACATACTATGGCAATACATAAAAGAGGAATATGTTTGATATACAAAGAAGTACTCTTTTTTTGGTTTTGTAGTCTGGAACGTGAGCTCATTACTACTAGCTTATCACATTTTGTATGCTACTATATTTACTGTAAATGAAGGAAAAAACTCTCTCATTTTTCAGCGATTTTTCTCAAATAAAGCGTACCTGGAAAGAGGATTTAGTAGCTGGTATTTTGGTAGGAGTAGTTCTTGTTCCACAAGCATTAGCATACTCTCAAATGGCTGGAATGCCAGCATATTTTGGATTATATGCGAGCTTTATTCCTTTAATCATCGCTTCTCTATTTGGTTCCTCTAAGCTACTTTCGACTGGGCCTGCAGTTGTTATTTCCTTATTAAGCTTGAGTGCCGTAAGTAAACTTGCCCCTGCCAATAGCCAGGAATTTATTGCTTATTCAGCGTTGCTTGCAATTTTTGTTGGACTAATACAACTTTTATTTGGAGTGTTGAAGCTAGGTAATATTGTCCACTTTGTTTCTAACTCTGTAATTTTGGGTTTTGTTAATGCGGCAGCAATTTTAATTATTTTCTCTCAGGTAGTAAAGATTGCTGATATACCTGTAATACAAGGGAAGCATGAAGTATTTTCGATAATTTATTTTTTTCAAGAAAATTTGGGAATAAATTATGAATCACTAGTAGTAGGAATTTTGTCTTTGTTTATTTTAGTTTTGGGAAGGAAAAAAAGTAAAAAACTTCCACTACCATTATTAGTAATTATTTTTGCCTCTTTATATACTTCTTTTTTTGGATACTCTGGTCCAGTTGTGGGGGAGCTACCAACTGGATTGCCAAGTTTACAAATTCCCGTTTTTTCTTTTGAGGCTATCAAGATACTAATCCAACCGGCAATTATTGTTGCCCTAGTTGCATATATGAATGGAATTTCTGTGGCAAAAACTATGGCTCTTAAAACTAAAGAAGGGGTTATGGGGAACAAAGAATTAATTGGTCAGGGATTGGCAAATATATCTGCTGGTTTGTTGGGAAGCAGTGCTGTTGGAGCATCTTTAAGTAGAACAGCACTCAATTATTCAATGGGGGCGAAAACAAAGCTTGCCTCTATTATTTCTGGTTTATTTGTTGGGATAGTCTTGGTGTTTTTCACTGGTGTTTTAAAAAATATTCCACAAACTGTTTTAGCTGCAATTATCCTAGTCTCTGTACTACAAATTATTAGTTACAAACAGTTCAAAGAGCTTTTTGATAACTATAAGTATGATGGATTAGTTGCCGTGATTACTCTTATTGCAACCCTATTGTTTTCTCCAAATCTTGAATTGGGAGTCATAATTGGCATTATTGCATCTGGTTTTGTGTATATTCATAGATCATCGTACTCCTCGATTCTAGTTTTTAAAGCGAATGATACTCAATACGCTTCTGAACATGAGATTGAGTTTCAGGATTTTAAAACAAATAATACGGTTTTAGCTGTTTCAATTGATAGAAGTTTAATTTTTACAAATGCAGAAGATGTATCAGATAAAATTTTACTTTCGGTAAATAAAAGAAAAAATATTGAGTATGTTTTGATAATGTGTAGAAGTGTTAACTTTATTGATGCAACTGCAGTTAAAATGCTTGAACACTTACGTGCAACTCTAAAAGAAAAAGGCATAACATTAGTTATCGCGAATTTACAGCCACAAGTCTTTGAATTTGTGAGAAAGTTAGATTTGTTTAATATTATTGGTGAACAAAATTTCTTCAAGTATGTAAACAAAGCACTGGAAGATATTAGTAAGCGATAAATGCTATACTTGTGCATATGTTATTTCAAGTTTTTATAGTTTTATTACTAATTGGTGGCTTTGTAGCGTTATATTTCGCACTAAAATCAATTTTTGTTTCGAAGCAGGATGCCCAAATTGCAGATATTGTAGATAAAGTTTTTGGAATGAGTGTACAAAAAGTGGCACAACAATCTAGAGAAATTTTGCGCTCTGATAAAGAGGCGATTCATATTGATTTGAAAAATAAACAAATGATTATTGAAAAGTTGGTGTCTCAACTAAAAGAAGAGATGGTTGTGCATCAAAAAGAGATCAGAAAGGCAGAAACAGATAGAACTAGGGAATTTACGGCAATTGTTGAATCTTTAAAACAACATCAAAAATTAACTGACGATTTAAAACACTCAACTGATACGTTGTCTCAAGTTCTTTCGAACAATCAAAAACGTGGTGAATGGGGAGAGAGGATAATAGAAGATTTAATGCTTTCAAATGGTTTGGTTGAAGGTGTTCATTTTGAAAAACAAAAAAAACTCGGGTCAACAACCTTGAGGCCAGATATCACACTGTTATTGCCAAATAAAAGAGTTGTCCCAGTTGATGTAAAGTTTCCATACTCTGAAATGCAAAAAATGAGCTTAGCTGAATCAAAAACTCAACAACAGATACATCTTAAGCAATTTGAACAAGATTTGAAAAACAAGATTCTTAAAGTTGCAGAATACATTGATGCCGAGCAAGACACAATGGATTATGCAATCATGTTTGTTCCAAACGAGGCAGTATTTTCGTTTATCAACCAAAATATGCCAGGAATTGTTGATATGGCAATTGGCAAGAGAGTTTTGTTGGTTTCTCCATTTACATTTTTAATTGTTGCAAGAACGGTTATGGAAAGTTATAGAAACTTTATGATTGGAGATAAGCTTAAAGAGGTTGTTAAATATATCGATGATTTTGTAGTTGAGTGGGATAAGTTTAAAGGTAGTTTTGAAAAATATGGAAGATCTTTAGACACTTTACAAAAGGATTATGAAGAACTCACAGGTACTAGAGTAAGGGTTATGGAAAAGAAGGTTGGAAAAGTACAAAGTTATAGTTCGGGGACTCTCATTGAGAGTAAAACAAAATAGCAGCTTACTTTCTAAGCCATTTGTTAAAAAATTGTAAATCTTTTTGTATTGCGATGTTCCAGCTTGGGACCATGTTGTGGTTTGTGTTTGGATATGTAATAAGGTTGATCTCAACTGGTTCTAAAATAGCATCTTTTTGCTCTGAAGCGTTTGTACTAGCTGTTGCGCTATTCTCTTTTACCTCTTCTTGTAAAGCTATCGCTCTTTTTTCATTTTCTTCTTTTACTTTTTCAACAAACTCCTCGCTCCAATAAATAAGAGCTGCGTCGTCAGCATCACCATGCTGAATTTGAATTGGTCCAGTCAAACTATCAAGGTGTTTAGTGAGGCTAAAATCGAATACATCATATGTTTCTTCAAACAAAGAAATCCATTTTCGTTGAGATTTTCCTTCATCTTCCAGCTCATCAGAAAAGTATAAAATAGAGTATGGAAAAGGGACTGTCACAGGTGCCCAAAGAGAGGTTGGTATTGGTTTTTTCAGAATTTCTAGAGTAGTAAGTGCAATTTGTCCTCCATTACTATGCGCCCACATTCCAATTGTATCTACTTTAATAGTGTCTAGATCGAAAGTATTGTTTGTTCTTTCATTTTCTAGATTTAATGGGATACCATTTTTTTCTATAGAATTAAGAAGTTCAATAATGTTGATAGGTTTTTCAAATCTAGTCTGCCAAGAATCATCTGATTCAGGATCGGATTCTCCAAAGCCAAAAAAATCAGGTGCAATAGTGATATATCCTGCAGTGGCAAACGAAGCAGCAGCATTTTTTGTGCCAACTCCAGTTTCATAGATTTCTGGTGGAACAAACCCTCTAATTAAAATGATTGCATTTTTCTTCTGTTCTGGATTGGCAGTAATGTTATCTGGTATGTTAATTTGACCAGTCATTTTTTTACCTTCAGTTTTATATGAAAACAAAAATGAGGTATATGTTTCTTCTTCAACGAGAATTTTTTCTAAAGCTATTTCATCTGCCTCATAAACCCTTTTTTGGAGGTTTGGAATACTAAATGTTTCGAGTGGTTTATTAATTAAGATCCCAGAATCTACAAATGGGCTGAGGAGTTCTTGAGCAGTTTGATTTGTTGAAATATATGAGTTTGCAAAGAAGCCTAAGAAAAAAATGAAAACTATACAAACTATACCTAAAAAGGTAGTGATAATTTTTTTAGTTGGGATAATCAGTTTCATAAGCTACTGATACCTTAACAGTTTTACACAAAAAAATCAGCAGGAAATTGGATATAAAGTATCTTTTAGATATAATTTGATATAATAATAGAAGTATGCAAAATACTCAAAAGATTATACGTTTATCAAAAAATGCTAAAGGAGAACTCATTTTTGAGTTCCTTCCAGAGAATATTACAGTAACGAGTATTATTAAGGGTTTTTTTGTAATTTTACTTAAGCTTACTTTTCCAGTATTTGGTTTTTTTGATTTTTTAGCTTCTAAAAAGAAACTTGTGATAAGTGCGGTTGGGTTAGGTATTGGGTTGGGACTGAGCGTATTAGTAACACAAAGACCAGATGCGATTCAAGCTTTTCCAGAATTAGTGGGTATCACAGGTTCTCAAGTTCGTGCGTCTCAACTAATAATTTCAAGTATAGATTTGTCAGCTCCAGTTGTAACAGGTTCTGTCCAAGATTTGGTAAAAAATGCAGGTTTATCTGAATTAATTCATGATGAGCGTTCGGCAAATTTGGGTGGTCAAGCTCCTGTTGTTATCTCTGATGTGAGCATTAAAAATATACTTTCAGATTTAGAATCAGTAAAAATTGGAGATACAGTTTTGATTACTGGTTCAAATTCGGCTCAATATACTTACAAGGTAACCGAAATTAGAGATATGAAAGCAGAATATTTGCCTCATGTAATTGGAGCAAATGCTGAGTCGCTTATAATTTACAAAGCAAAAAATCTTCTAAGAACACAGTTGTATATGCTTATTGCAAAACCAGTTCTGTAACTGTTGGTTTCACAATAGTCACATAATCTTTAGTTTTCATTCCGATAGAAAAACTTCTGTCTCCAGCGTTGTAAATAATTTTTTCATGCGCAAGGAGAGATGGATCTATATACACTGGGATCTCAAATAAGTTTCCAAACGGAGGAATACCTCCAATTTCAATTCCTTGTGTAAGCTCATTTATTTCGGAGACAGTTGCAAATCGAATATTTTTAGCTTTCAAAAATGAACATACTAGTTTTGAGTCAAGTTTTTTATCTCCTGGTATAACAAACTGTGCGAAGTAGTGTTTACCTCCAGTTTCTTTAATCCTTAAAATAAGTGCTTTTGCACCTTGTTCTAGTGAGTATCCAGTTCTAATTTGTGCTGCTTCTTCACTTGTTTTTACAGGCTCATGTTCAAATGTTTCAAACCATGTATTTTTATCTTGTAGCAGTTGGATAATGACACTAACAGTTTTATGATAATTAGAAAGATTCATGAGCGATATTATATCAATGATTGCAAATGCTTTTCGTCTGCATAAGGATTAATTTGTTTTTGAGGACAAGGCTTATCTGCGTATGAGCAGAAAACACAATCTTTTCCTTCCAAAGGGGCTAAGTCAGAGGCACAGTCTGTGTTGGTACATTTATAGTAGTGCTGAAAACCTTCAAGTGGCATAACCACTTTCTGTTGAGTTTCACACACTGGGCAGGTTAAAACTGCATGTATATCAGCTTGTATAGGTTGAGTTTCATCTGTCATATCACTAATATATGTAAATTTATCGTAAATTGCAATGAAAAAATATAAAAATTCCGAAAAGTGTTTTTAGGTATAGATTTTGATAGTTGCACATATTCGAAAATTCGAATATGATATAACATATGTTTAATCAACTTTTTCAATTACAAGAGGCTGTTTTTAAAGCATTGGCACATTCAAGGCGTTTGGAAATAATTCATTTATTAAGAGATCAAGAATTAACGGTGAGCGATATTTATACAATGCTTGATTTACCACAAGCTAATGTGAGTCAACATTTACAAATTTTAAGAGAACAAAATATTGTCGACGCAAGCAAAGATGGAAAACAAATTACTTATAAAATTTCACATCCGGAATATTTAGAAATTGCGGACACTGTTAGAAACCTTTTAAGAAAACAACACACAAACTGCAACTATGCTGAAGATTTAGATATCAATTTATCAAAACTTGTCCCACTAACAACAGACGTAGTGTGTGGTATGAGAGTTTCTCCAAAAACTGCAGGGTTTATGCATGAACATGAAGGACAAAAATATTATTTTTGTGCTTCAGGGTGTTTGGAAAAGTTTAAAAAGAATGTAGAAAAGTATGTCGAATGAGAGGATTTGAATAGTATGAATAACAAAAACAATACACTGTCATTTCATGTTTCTGGGATGCATTGTGCAAGCTGTGCATCTAATGTTCAAAGAAAACTGAGTAAAACCGATGGAGTTGTGTCAGCACAAGTTAATTATGCAAATGAACAGGCAACTATTACTATAGATGAAAAAAAGTTTGACTCAAAAAAGGCTTCTGAGGCTGTAAAAAGTTTGGGGTATGTTGCACACATTGGTATGCATGATACAACCGATCTTTCAGAAAAAGAAAGAGAGAAAGAGATTCAGAGTATAAAACAAAAATTATTGGTAAGTGTTGGTTTAACAGTTTTCTTGTTGATTGGAGCAATGCTCCCAATGTCCCCAGAATTTTTAAAGAATCCATTGGTAATGCTCATACTTGCAACCCCTGTGCAGTTTTGGGTAGGAAAAAGATATTATCAGAGCGCTTGGTCTGCCTTACTAAATAAAACAACAAACATGGACACTCTGATTGTATTGGGCACGTCTGTTGCATATTTTTACTCGCTAGTTGTTGTTGGAATTCGCTACTTTTTAGGAGCAGAATTTTTGATGAGTAGTGGAGTTTCTGACCATGTGTATTTTGAAACTTCAGCAACAATTATTACTTTAATTCTTTTGGGTAAGTACTTAGAAATTCATTCTAAAGGACAGACTTCTCAAGCTCTGAAAAAGCTTATTGGTTTGCAAGCAAAAATTGCACACTTAGTTGATAACAACGGTGAGATTGCAGATGTTGAAATATCTCAAGTTCAAAAAGGCGATACTTTACTTGTGAAACCTGGAGAAAAAGTTCCTGTTGATGGCGAAATAATTCAAGGAGAATCGTCATTTGATGAAAGTATGGTGACAGGAGAAAGCTTACCAGTCACAAAAAGAGTTGGTGATTCCGTTATTGGGGCAACAATCAATGCAACAGGGGCATTTAGAATGAAAGCAACAAAAGTTGGAAGTGAAACAATGCTTTCTAATATAATTGAGTTGGTAAAGCAAGCTCAAGGGTCAAGACCTCCAATTCAGAAGCTCGTTGATACTGTTTCGAGTGTTTTTGTTCCTGTTGTGATAGTTTTGGCGATTATTACTTTTTTGGTTTGGTACTTTTTTGGTCCTGAACCAGTATTGGTTCGTTCTTTAGTCAGTATGATTTCTGTCCTTATTATTGCATGTCCATGTGCACTTGGTTTGGCTACTCCGACTTCACTGATGGTCGGGGTTGGGAAGGGGGCTAGTAATGGAATTTTGATTAAAAATGCTGAAGCACTGGAAATTGCAAACAAGGTAACGACTGTTTTGTTTGATAAAACTGGAACTATTACTAAAGGTAAACCAGAAGTGCAGGAAATAACCTTTATAAACTCGATTACCACGAAAGAACAGGAGCTTTTCTATACTATTATTAATGAGGTCGAAAAACTCTCTCATCACCCGTTGGCTGCGGCAGTAGTTTCATATTTTGAAAGTATGCAGTTAAAAAAATCAAATATAACAATTTCAGATTTTATAGATATTTCTGGCAAAGGTATTTCTGCAAAAGCAAATAAGAAGATCATTTTTATTGGAACAGCTCGTTTGTTGGAAGAACAAAATATCAATATTGATCAAAAAACAAAAGAAAAAGTAGCAGAGCTACAGTCTCAAGGACAAACAGTTTCATTTTTTGTGCACGACTCACAATTAGTTGCATATATAGGAATAGCAGATTCAATAAAAGAAAGTTCTGCTGAAGTAATTCAAAGATTAACTCAAATGAAAATCACTTCTATTATGATTACTGGTGATAACTTAAAAACTGCAGAGAGCATTGCAAAAAAAGCCGGTATCTCAAAAGTATTTGCACAAGTTTTGCCTCAAGATAAGGAACAGAAAGTGAAAGAATTGAGGGAAGCAGGTGAAGTCGTTGCTTTTGTTGGGGATGGTATAAATGATGCTCCTGCTTTGGCTGCAGCTGATGTTGGAATAGCTATGGGTTCGGGAACAGATGTGGCAATAGAGTCTGCTGGAATTACTTTATTAAGAAGTGATGTTTCGTTAGTTCCAAAAGCAATTCAATTATCCAAGATCACAATGAAAAATATTAAGGAGAATCTTGTTTGGGCTTTTGGATATAACATTGTTTTAATTCCTGTTGCTATGGGAGTTCTGTATCCAATTTGGGGAATTCAACTGAACCCTATGTTAGCAAGTGCGGCTATGGCGTTTTCAAGTGTTTCTGTGGTTACTAATGCTTTGAGAATTAAAAAGGTAAAAGTGTAGTAAAAATGGACTATTGCATAGACAATTAAAATTTAATATATTACATATTGTAGTATTTTAGGAGAATGAATAATGAATTTATGGGTAATTTTCTTAACAGGATTAACAACTGGAGGGCTTGCTTGTTTGGCGGTTCAAGGTGGTTTATTAACTAGTGTGATCGCAAATCAAAAAGACGAAGAAATTGACACACTTAAAAGTGACAAAGAGAATGCTAAGGCAAAGAAAAAAGAAAAATACTTAGCCAAGTTACAGAACCAGTCAAAATTTGGAGTTTTCGACGAACTTGATTGGATGCCTGTTGGGATGTTTCTAGTATCAAAGTTGATTGCGCATATTTTGCTTGGTTTTTTGCTTGGTTTTTTGGGGGAAAGACTTTCATTGAGTTTAGGCGTGCGGTTGGGATTCCAATTTTTTACCGCACTTTTTATGTTTGCAACAGCAATGAATTTATTAAACGTTCATCCAATTTTTAGGTTTGTTCTAATTCAGCCTCCAAAATTTTTGCAAAGATATGTAAGAAACTCAAGCAAAAGTAGAGCGTTGTTTGCTCCGGCTTTCTTAGGTTTTTTGACAATTTTTATTCCCTGCGGAGTGACACAAGCAATGGAGGTTTTGGCAATTAATACAGCGAGTCCGGTTCAAGGGGCCTTAATTATGGGAGCATTTGTTTTGGGAACATCTCCATTGTTTGCTTTGATTGGAGTAGCTACTGCTAAACTTACCGAAGGTTGGCACACAGCATTTACAAAAGTTGCGAGTTATTTACTGATAGCAATGGCTATATATAGTATTAATGGCGTGTTACTGGTTTTAAATTCACCAGTTACACTACAGTCAATTACAAGACCGGTTACCTATTTCTTTTCTGATGAGCGATTTGAGAAAGCAAATACTGTAATCGTTCCTGAAAAGGATGGAGTTCAAAAAGTTACTATAGAGGCTCTCAATTCTGGGTATGCCCCTACATATTTTGCTGTGAAACAGGGAGTTCCAGTTCAATTAACTGTAACTTCTAACGAAACATATTCTTGTGCTGCCGCATTTGTATTTAAAGAGTTTGGTATCTCAACTTTTTTGAAATCGACAGACTCTCAGACATTTACATTTACTCCAAATAAAAAAGGCAAATTTACTTATTCGTGTTCTATGGGAATGTATACTGGTGTAATGGAAGTTTTATAGTAAAAATAGAAAAACAAAGGAAAAATATGTTTGGAATTTTTAAGAAAAAAAATGTAAGAGGTGAAGTAAATACTGATAAAGATGCTAGAAAAGAAACTGTGAAAATTAAAATTGATGGAATGCACTGCACAAGTTGTAGCATGAATGTTGATGGAGAGTTAGAGGACCTAGATGGAGTGCTTTCTGCAAGCACTTCTTATGCAAAACAAGAAAGTGTAGTGGAGTATGATCCTCAAAAAGTTTCTGTTGGCCAAATGGAAGCGGTTATCAAAAAATTAGGGTATACAATCAGATAATCACTTTTTATTTTTGAATAGTCTATACTCATACTATGATTCAAAACTACTCCATTGGAACAATTGATGAGGTTTTAGAAGAAACAGAGTTCTCTTACGAAGACAATACATATAGTCAGTTGCTAAAGGTTAGTTCTTCTGATGGAAACACCTATGAAATTATAAATGGTGATGGATTACAGCCTATTAATAGGGTCCAGTTAAAAGAGCCAGGAGAACAAGTTGTTTTATATTCCTATGGAGCTACAGATGAGCAGATCCAAACCGTTCTTTCTGATTCGTATCGTATTCCAACAATTGTATGGTTAAGCATTTTGTTTGCTGTAATAGTGATTTGGGTGGGAAGAAGAAAAGGCATACTTTCTATTTTAGGCATGGTAATGAGTATGCTGGTTTTATTAAAATTTATTATTCCTCAGATTTTGTTGGGTGCGAATCCTATTGTCATTAGTTTATTTGGTAGCTTACTCATTGGTTCTGCAACAGTGTATTTATCTCACGGATATAGTCTTAAATCTCATATAGCGCTTTTTTCTATGATGGCTTCTTTGGGGGCTGTTTCATTGTTATCTTTTATTGCTGTTAAGACTGCGCATATGTATGGTTTGGGGAGTGAAGAAGCTGCCTTTTTACAAGTTGGGAGTACGGCAAATATTAATTTACAAGGTTTGTTGTTAGGTGGAATTATGCTTGGTGCATTAGGTGTTTTAGATGATGTTACTGTTTCACAAGTATCCGTTGTGTTTCAGTTACGAGCTGCAAAAAAATCTATTAAATTTACAGAACTATATAACAGGGCTTTAGAAGTTGGAAGAGATCACGTTGCAAGTTTAGTAAATACACTTGTTTTGGCATATGCAGGAGCAAATATACCTTTATTTTTGTTATTCACTTTAAATGAATCTGTGCCAACTTGGGTTACTTTAAATAGCGAAATTATTGTTGAAGAAGTTATTAGAACACTAACAGGTTCAATAGGGCTGGTTTTAGCAGTTCCATTTACTACTTTAATTGCAGCAACGTTTGCGATGAAACTTAAGAAAAAAGAACTTGAAGAAATTGACAGTGTAGAGCATCAAGGACACGGGCATATCCATTAGATTTTTTTCCGAAATAATGCCGAATTTACCCTCTGGCATATTATCTTTACAAAAAACTTACATGCGTGTATGATCAAGTTAACTAGATCAGAAACAAATTGACTGTCCAAAGAAAGCTATAGCTATGACAAATAGTTTTAAAAAAAGGATTCAATCCTCTTTTTCAATTTTTAACATTTTTGCACTAACATTCCAGAGCTTTTTGCCTGGATTTTTTATGTTATTTCCGGCAAAAGCATACGCTGTAGCACAGCAAGAGGTTGGTAAAGTAGATCTAGAGTTTTCACAAGAAGAGAACGTTTTTGATTTAACAGTTGTTTCTGATTCAGATGTTGAATACAGATTGGAATATGCTTCACAAGAATCCGACACAAAAAATGGAGTTAAAGGTACAGCAAAGCATTCAGAAGGGGTTGCTTCTGCTACAGAATATGCAGGAACCTGTTCTGTTGATGATTGTGTTCCAAATAAGGTGGATTTTGGTAGATTAGAACTACCAAACGCAAGTTTCGCAACAGACTTTGCGGTTTTGGGAGAAAATCTTTGGCTTGTTTCTGATAAAAAAGCAGAAGTTCCAACTGTGGAGCTTAATACTATATATAGTGCTCCTCAAAATAGTGAAGCTCAAGTTGTTTTTACAAAACTTCCAGAAAATCCAGGAAGTTTAGTTGTTGAAGAAATAACATTAACAGAAGAACAAGCACAACAATTGGGTGCGTACAGTACTATAGCTTATGATATTTCTTCTGACATGGAAAATGGCACATTTGAGTATGATTTAAAACTGCCACTTCCAGAAGGTGCAGATGAAAAGGCAGGTTTAGTATATGCAGAGACAGTGGAAGAACTAGATACAGCAGTTGCTGTTGAGGATGAAGAAATCTCTGAGGGAGTTGTTAGCGCTAAGGGATTAGATCATTTTACGGTGTTTGTGGTTACTTTTGAGGATCCTCAAAATCCAACTCCTGTAACTCCTGGATATAACGATATTTGGTTTGATTATGCTGGTGGAACAATCACTCAGGTACCAAGTGGAACTAATGGTATTACTTCTGCTTCTGGAAACAGTCATGCAGAAATTACCGGTCCAGTTTTTACAAGATGGGGTGGTTATAACAATACATTTCCAGCTCTAGGCTATGATACTCGATTAGATGTGTATTTGGACATGGCTTTAGCAGATGGTTCAGATAAGCGTTTTGATTTTTCTTCTGCAATCAACACTCCTGCGGGGGGTCATAGAAGAGATTTTATAATTCACTTAGGTACAAATCCAAGTGCACCAGGCCAATGGCTTGTAAGTGCTAGTAATAATGCACCAGGTTGGCCAGGAAACCCTGCAAGAAATCCTGCAGATATTACTGAATCTGGTTGGTATACCATAGAACATGCATTTAGAAATGTTGGTGGTGTTTTAGAAGTGACCATTTCACTTTACAAAAGAGGTGAAGCATCTTCAATTGGTAGTTGGGTTCTTTCAGATTCTTCGGACATAATTGGAACAACGGTTGGAGGAAATCGCTATGGTTGGTTTACTTCTCAAAGATTTGATTTTGACTGGTTGGCTATAGATAACACAGAGATTAATGTTTTTGATCCAACATTTACAACAATTGAAATTCCAAAAGATAATACAAATTGGATGTTTAATAGAGATGCTTCTACAGCTTCTCCATATGAGTTCAATGCAGATCAAGCAAGTATTGGATCTGGAAGTTTGTATGCATTGCCAATTAGTGCAAATGCTTCTGATAAGTTAATTGCAGAAAACTTTATGTATGAAAATATTTCAGAGCTTAGAAACATACAGTATGACTTCATGATAGGTTCTGGTGGCGAAGCCGCCGATGCAAACCATTTCTATATGAATGTGTATGCTAACTTTGGAGAGAGTGATCCAGATAATTATTATGACTGTCGATATAATGTTGTGCCAAGTGTTGGTTCAACTGCTGGTTTTACTACAGTAACCTTTAACTTAAATCAGGCGTATCCTGTGACTACGAGAGGAACCTCTCCATATACTTGTCCTGCAATTCCTGCAGATATGGAAGATTTGAGTCCAGGTTCTATTGTTCGTGCTATTGCACTCAATGTTGGTGACACATCGACTAACGATCAAGGTCTTGATGGTTATTTAGACAATGTTGTTGTCGATAAGGGCGCAGAAGTTACGATATATGATTTTGAACCAGATCTTGAAGCTCCTGCGACTCCAACAGGTATCAGAATTTTAGATCACAACAACACTAATTTAGGTTGTGGTGGATATACAAACCACAGATTTATCACAATAGATTGGGACGACAATGGCGAAGCGGATTTTGATCATTATGACTATAGAATCAGAGAAGGTAGTATTATTGCTCATCCAACAGTTTCGAAATATTCTGGAAATATTAGAGATGAAGATGGTTTGTATAAATACAGTGTTAGAGCAGTTGATGAGAGTGGAAATGCGAGTGATTGGACTGATTGGTGTGAAGTTACTCTAGATAGACAAGC
Organism: uncultured Pseudomonadales bacterium; assembly: GCA_964620965.1. Taxonomy (GTDB): domain Bacteria; phylum Patescibacteriota; class Microgenomatia; order UBA1400; family PJMF01; genus VFLK01. The sequence goes on along the minus strand of CAZUHV010000001.1, from coordinate 169,243 downwards.
CCCTTCTGTTCCAACTTTAATTGAACCTACAAACAACGCAATTGTAAATGGAGCAACACTGTTAAGTGATTGGTCTGATGTTAGTGGTGCAGTTAAGTATATTTATGAAAGCTACCATGACGCAGGGGCCACAAACTTACGATGGCATGATGAATATACTCAGAGTCAAAAAACAGCAACTAATGTTGCTAATGCAACATTCTGGTGGAGAGTAAAGGCTGTTGATGCAGCCGGAAATCAATCTGCTTGGAGTGATTTATGGAAAGTTACAATAGATAATGATGCTCCAGATGTAGAAGTTACCACACCGGCAGCAGGCTTAGTAAATGGTATTGTAGAAGTTAGAGGTACTGTTACAGATGCAAACCCACATCACTATTGGTTTGTAATCCAAAATAGTAGTGGAACTACAGTTGCTGGTCCAGGAACTGTAAATGACACGACTTCTTTCACAAACAAACTTTTATTGAATTGGGATACAACATCACTCCCAAGTGGTGAGTACACAATAAAATTAGAAGCCCGTGATAGTGCGAACAATAAAGATGCTGGTTCCGTTGATTGGGTGAAAGTTCAAGTTGATAACACAAGACCAACTGTAACGATTACTAGCCCAGCGAATGATTCTGCATTTAATGGTCCATTCTCAGTTTTGGGTACAGCAGATGACGCAGATTCTGGAGTTAAAGATATTAGGGTGAGATTCAGAAACGAATCAGATAATGCATTAGTTGCAACTTTTTGGGCAACCTATGATAGTGGCTCTAAAACATGGTCATTAGACATTAACGATGGCACAAATATAGTTCCAGAAGGAAACTACAGAATTGTAGTGCATGTCCGTGACAATAATGGCAACTCAAGAAATGCTACAAGAAGAAGAGTTCATGTTGATACTACAAATCCATCAAGCATAATCACAACCTTTGATCTTGAAGATGGTGGTGAAGTTGAGACAGCAGTTTTCGATGGTTTAATTCAAGGAACTGCAACAGATGAACCAACAGAAATAGCTTCTGGAGTAACAGAAGTTTTGTTAGAAATTATGCATACTCCATTTGGAGAATCAGAAGGTTCATTCTGGAATGGCTCAGATTGGCAGTCTACAACTGCAACAGTAAGTGCAACAGGAACAACCAATTGGGAATATCAAATTCCTGAAGAATCTGTTTTAGAAGGCACTTATACAATTGAGTCTCATGCAGTTGACGCCGCTGGAAATGTTGAGTCTACCTATACAATTACTATTGTATACGACAGAACAATTCCTGAGGTTTCACTTACTATAGATCCTGCAACACCAGATGCACAAAATGGTTGGTATAAGACCAATCCAACAGTTACGCTAACAGCAAATGATAACTATTCTGTTGATTATATTGAGTATCAATGGAACAGCACTGCAGGAGCATGGACTACCTATAGTTCTCCAATAAATCCACCGGGAGAAGGTCAAAATGTGTTGTATTACAGATCTGTTGATACAGTAGGTAATGTTTCTGATATTGGGGTTAAAGAAGTTAAATATGATGCAACAGCTCCAACAGAAGGACCTCTGAATGTTAGAGTAGAAAATGTTGGTTCTACAACTGCCGATGGAAAATGGCAAAAACCAAATGGAGCAGATTATGTGCATGAATATAGACTTTCATGGAAACATGAAAATGGTACAGAACATTCAGCAACAGTCTCTTCTGAAACTTATGAACATAAGCTAGATAACCTGTTTGACGGTTTGTGGGAATTTAGAGTTACTGCTGCCGATGCTGCAGGTCATACAATTTCTGCAGCTACCAAGTTTAGAGTTGGTCCAGAGCCAAGCTCTGATAGTGGTTCAGTTTTAGGTGTAACCACTGACGAAGGAACTGGAACAGGTGGTTCATTTATTGGTAGTCAAAATTCTAGTAACACAGAAAATTCACAAGATTCTCAAGAGTCTGAATCTAATGAAGAGAAAGACGGCTCAAGTCAAACTGATGAATCTGGAGCTGTTCTAGGTGACACAGATAATTCATGTGCAACATGGAAGTTTTACCTTCCACTGTTCTTACTGTTAATTCAAGTTTTATTTGCAGTTTCACTAGAGATTGCGAATAGAGAACCAAATGCTAAGAAACTCTTGTTTGCTTTGGCTATTAGCGGACTACTTATGGGTGCGTTCTATATGCTGAGAGATACTAGCTGTTTTGAAGGTACAGGCATTATGCAATCTTTAGCAAAATGGTTCGTTCCAGTTTCAGTTGGGCTTGCATTCTTGTTAAGAGGTATTGGTTCAATGACAGTTGAAGAAAAATAATTCTTGACAAAATTTTAGCAGTCATGTTATTCTATTGCCAGAAATGACAAGTGCACATCATTTCTATAGTAAAAGTAATATATGAAAGGGGGAAGTACTATGTCTAATCTAGTACCATTTCGATCAATGTTACATTCACTGAATCGTTGGCCAAGTTTTTGGGATGATGATGACTTTTCTTTACTCAGTGGTTCCTTAGGGAATAATATTGATCTATATGAAACAGAACAAGAAGTTGTTGTTCGTGCAAATGTTGCTGGAGTTAATTCCGACAACATAGATATCACTTTTGAGAAAGGGGTTCTTTGGATACAAGCACAGAATGCCCAAGAAGAAGAAAATAAGGAAAATAAGTATTTCGCGAAATCTTCTTGGAACTATTCTTATAAAGTTGCAATTCCTGGAATGCTTGATCACTCAAAAGAACCAGATGTTGAATTGGCAGATGGAATACTTACGGTAACATTCCATAAATCAGCAGCTTCTCAACCTAAAAAACTTGCAATTAAAACTAAAAAAACAGAATAACTTTTCTGATTTCAAGTGTGAATAAAAAAAGCAAGCCCGCTCTAAAAAAGCGGGCTTTTTGCTGTTTTAGGAAAAAAACTATAAGGTACGACTGTCATATGCCCAATGTAAGAGAGCTTGCTTTTGTTTAGGTCTACAACTTATATCTCCTTTAACACAGTTTTTTTTAACTTGAGCTATATGTCTTGTGATCGCCTTCCAACGTTTGATTTGCCTTTCATCTTCATCAGGTATTCTTCTTCCCATATAATATCTGCAGTACCATTGAAACCAACCTCTTGGGTCATCGGGATAAATCCACCTATTTTTTTCCCATGTGTGTAGCGATTGGCTCGCGTCTACTCCAAAAAAATTTAAAGAGGTATCATGCTTTTCTGGACTTAGCTTTGCTTTCAAAAACCAGCTTTTTGGGAACTCGTCTTGGCAGTCGGTCATATATTTTCCACCAAAAACTCCAAGTTCTAGCATTTCTTTAGGTGTTAATTCTGGTCTAAATTCTGGATCAAAATTTTTGCCGATTGGTTCGGTTAGAATATATTTATAGTTACTTTGCATTTTGTCATGTACTATGACAAGTTTTCCAGTAGTATTCATAGAATATAGTATAACAACAAATTAAGCTTGATCTTGCATATATTTTAATATTTTATATACTGCAGTATATGGCAAAATTTCAAACACCTTTTGGCAAATATTTTAAAGCATTAGATCGTGTTGACGGTAAAAAGCGTTATACAAAAGAGTTTGGCTCTATTATGATCTTGCGTTTAGTTGAAGAAGTTGGAGAAATGGCTCGTGCATATTTAGCAGAGCATGGTCGTAAAGCAACAAATTTAGCAGCGCAAAATGACGAAACATATAGACAAGAACTAGGCGATTTATTACTTACCATTATTAGGTTTGCTCGAGTAAAGAAGATAGATTTAGACGAAATTTTGACATATTCTTTGAACAAGATTGAGAAAAGAAAAGCTAATCCTAAAGTTTAACGTATTTTTTGTTTTTAGTCTGGTATAATCCTGAGACGTATGAATCCTAATGGACGCACAGAATTAAACCCGAGAAATTCTCAGTATAGAGATATAATCACAAAACCAACATATGCGATTTCTGAAGTTTTGCATAAAGTTTTCCCCTTTTTAACTCCCAATGAGGTAACTGTTTTGGGAAGTCTTGGTTTAGCTGGTCTAATTATGTATACCGCAAAGTTAGAAGAAGCTAATAAGATTGATGCAAAAACTGGTAAAAAATTGCTCAGCTTATTTTTAGCATTAACAGCAACAGATGCTTTAGATGGGGCATTAGCTCGATACCTGCAGTCAAAAGGTATTGAGTATTCAGGAAAAGAAATTGGGCCCGAAGTTGATTCATCTTTTGATAGAATTCAAGAAGCTTTTTCTGCCTGGTTGGCAATATATAGAGCTGCTCACCAAAAAGATAAGTTATGGTTGGTTACAGCAACTTTGACTGCACTTTCAAACCCTTTAAGTAGTTTATTTAGAGCCTACGCAGAGAAAAATGGCATTATTGTTCCAGAAAGTGGTAAAAATCCATTCGAGTTTTTAGGAACAAGAGGTGGTCGCTTTATTGGATCAACTACTAGATTTTTACCTAGTATTCCTGTTGGTCCGGTATCAGTGCAAGCGGTTGTTGATGGATTAACTGCTGCTGCGACACTGAAAACAACTGCTAGTAGAGCAAATACTGTTATACGAGCAAAAAGAGATGGTGTAGAAAAACAAAGCATGGCAGATGAAAAAACTATAATCAGTGCCCAAAGAAGATTTAAATTATTAGCAGCTTTAACAGTACTAACTACAAGTATTACTGGAATCGTGTTGTATAAATCGTTACATCAAAAATCTTAGTCGTAAAGCCGTCGACATATTTTGATTTTATCCCATAATATTGACAAAATGAGTTATAAATGCTATACTGGGGCGTTATATTCTTTGTGTGTATATCTGATATTGCATTAGAAAATACCTCAAGAATATGCTCTTTAAAAACTCGTTTATAGTATTCAATTAGAAGCTTATTTGATTTTGTATGTTAGGTGCAATCAATAGGGGAAATGGATTGGTTTTTTTGTGGTTTTTAACCACTGTTACTTTCTGTTTCTCATACTGATTGCACCTCGACAAAATTTGATGGTTGAGGTGTTTTAGGAAGATTCTTTCCCACTTATTTCCTCAAAATTTTTTTGATTTTGGGGAGCCATGAAGGTGATTCAGATGTCGAAAATGACAAAGGCATTACTTATCTTATTGATTGTTGGTTTGGTTTTGGTCGCTTGTGGTGGCGGAGGCGGTGGTAATCCCACTGTAACGCCTACGCCGGAAACGGCGACTTCGGTTGGGCATGAAACTGTTCAGCCTGAACAAACGCCTGTCCCCCCGTCAGATTATCCGATGGCTCCGACCGCTGAAGCGGTGCGGACGCCGGATTCGATTGCCCCAACCCCCACAAGCACCCCGACCCCCCCGACTCTGGGGCCGACGGTTCACCCCAACGCACCCGTCACCCCTATCCCGGTGTCTCCACCGGAGCAATAGGGACAAAAGGGGTAAAAAATTGAATATACAACGAGTTTAGACCCGCCAGATGAAATATTCTGGCGGGCAAACTCTCACTTTTTATTACGTATTTATTTATAAAATTCTATATAGAGCATGAAATCAAAAAGTTTACAGTCAGAATCATTACTTATCGTTAATCAAAGATCTGGGAATGGTGATGCAGTAAAGCTCTCAAAAGAAATTTATTTAAAACATGGTCTTACCTCAATGGATATTGGTATATTTTTTACGCTTCCTGAAAAAGAAAAAAGAGAGCTTCTAAACTCTTTAACACACTTATTTGTTTTAGGAGGAGATGGCAGTTCTTTTAGTTTGATTCAATTTTTGCTCCAAGCAAAGTTAGACCACCACATTACTGTTGTCCCACTTGGACTTGGGGGTGAAAATGTTTTAGCAAAAAATAGTGGTACTTTTGGAAGCTCTGTTGTTTCTGTTGAACGAGTTTTAGCAGGTGATCCATCAATAGATTTAGAATTACCACAAATTTTTGAGGTGCAATTTGGCCGGGATACCTCAAACAAGGAAACGCTTCCTTTTTTGTGGAGTGTACATGCAGGTTTTTCTGCAGGAGTTTTAGCAGAAATTGAGCAATTGAGAAAAATGGGAAAAAGTGATTTTGAGAGAAGATATAAAAGCACGTTGCAAAAATTTTTCAGAATGCACATGTTAAATTCAGTAGAAGTTAAGCGTAATGGTACTTCAGAGCAAGTTTTAGATTTTGGAGTGATTTCTAATTTTCTGCCATACTGGACAAGTAAGTTTAAGCTTCCGACTTCTAGTCAGCATGCCGCAACTTTACACACAATAAAGGGTGTTGAGATATTGCAAACAGAGCCAGCTTTATTTTATTCAAGATTTTTGTTAGAGTTGATTTCTTTGAAGTTAGGTTTGTATATTCCTCGAAGAATTTTAGTGCATGAACCCTTAAGAGAAGATTTTTCTGTTGTAGTTTATCCACAGGATTCTCTTATTGCAGTTGATTCAGAAATTAAAAGAGAAGCGAAAGTGGCACGGATTAACAAGTCACAAAACATAAATAGAAAGACTCTTGTTTCTATTGCTAAACTTTCCAAATAGGATAAGTTGGTTCATACTATATATAGTATGTTCAAAATTTTTAATAGAGCACTTTATACTTCATTTTTTCTGCTAGTTTTCTTATCAATATATTTATTTTCATCAACAAATAAAGCTTTTGCGTCAGAATCGATTAGCTCATTTTACTCACGTATCGAAATTAACCAAGACACTTCGCTTACGATCACAGAACAGATAGATTACAACACTACTGTGAGTAAACACGGAATATATAGATACATTCCAATTAGTTACAACAAAAATGGCGAAAAAGTAGTTTTGCCAATCTCTAATATTTCTGTAACAGACGACAAAGGATTTGCTATTCCATTTACAAGAAGCTCAGATGGCAGGTTTCTGAATTTAAAAATTGGAGACCCAGATGTAACTTTTTCTGGTGAAAAAATATATGTTATTACCTATACGGTTGAACGTGGAGTTGACCAGCTTGAAAATTCTGCTCAATTACTTTGGGATATAACAGGTGAAGGTTGGCAAATTCCTATCAGAAATAGTTCAGCAACAGTTATTTCTTGGTTTGCTCCAATTACAGGTGTTGCTTGCTTTTCTGGACCAGTCGGTGGAACAGATGGCTTGTGTGAGTATGAACAAGGGGAGAATCAGGTTACCTTTGAGTATGCAAACCAGATTTACTATGGCGATAACATGACTGTTCAGTTAGACTTCCCAAAAGAAAGCCAATTAATTTTTCCTACACAGTCTGACTTAACTAGATTATGGCTTCAAGTACATTGGCCGCTCATTTTATTTCCAATTCCACCAATTATTTTATTTATATGGTGGTATAAAAAAGGTCGCGACATAGAGTTTATTTCACAGGATGTCTTTGATTTGGATCCTCAAAAACCGACAAAATATAGAACTTCTTTTTTTCAAGCACGTGAGCCGATGGTATATGAACCACTTGTTGGGTTGACTCCAGGAGAGTCTGGGGCATTGATTGACGAGCGTATTGATATTCAAGATATTGTTGCTGAGATTTTAGAGTTAGCAAGAAAAAAATATCTCTCAATTACAACGACAGAACAAAAAGTATTATTTATTACTTCTAAAGAGTATGAGTTTAAAAAGTTGGAAGCAGGAACAGAACCAATTACAGATACTCAACAGACAATTTTGAATGCACTTTTTAAGTATGGAGATGTAATTACACTTTCACAGTTAAAAGGTAAGTTTTATCAATCAATTCCAGACATCAAAATAAAAATGGAACAAGCGCTAGTAGATAAACATGTGTATACGGGAAAGCCAACAAATAAAGTTGGAATGGGTATCTTGTTTGTTTTTGTCAGTACTGGATTACTGTTTGGCATATACAGAGCTACTTTTGGTGAATTAGGGATCTCTTGGCCAATTATTCCTTTACTTATTCAAGGAGCAATTGGATTACTTTTTGCTAAAAACCTTTCCCAAAAAACAGCCGTTGGGACCAATCTTTGGCTCCAATCTAGAGGGTTACGTGCAACCATAAAAAGAGGTGCATGGAGAGAAAAAATTAATGAAAAGCATTTATTTATCGAAAAAATGTTGCCGTTTGCCGTTTCATTGGGTGTCGTAAAGCAACTTGCTAAAGATATGGAAGAGTTACACATTCAGCCACCAAGCTATATTGCTGGGAGTAATATGTCTACATTTATGATGGCCGATTTTATAAGCGGTTTTAACAAAGATGTTGCAAATAGTTTAGCGTACAACCCAAGTTCTTCAAGTTCTGGTGGAGGTTTCTCTGGCGGCGGAGGTGGTGGCGGAGGCGGCGGAAGCTGGTAAGTATCACTTACTTTTTTTCTAACTATCAAAATTGATGATTTACTGTTATAATGTTGAAAGTTTTGAACAGTAGATTTCGAGGACTTAAGTCCCACTTATTTTCCAATTGATTTCCTTTTGTTCTAAACTGAGTAGTAAAGCTCAGTTATATTTTCTGAGCGCAGTTGGTTCGTCACTTTGACGAACATGATGAGGAGGCGCATGCAAGATGCACCACAAGCCAACCCAAAAAAATTATACGTTGGCAACCTTCCATGGAGTACCACGGAAGAACAAGTAAAAAGTATTTTTGCAGAATATGGAACTATAGTTGATGCTATATTAATTAAAGACCGTATGTCTGGCAGATCAAAGGGTATTGCCTTTGTTACCTTCGAAACAGAAGAACAAGCTCAAGCTGCAATCGATGCAGTAAACGGATACGAACTTGAAGGAAGAGCTTTAATTGTTAATGTTTCACGTCCAAAAGCACCAAGAGAAGATCGTGGTGGTTTTAACAGAGGTGGTGGTCGTGGTGGAAACCGTGGTGGTTACAACCGTGACAACAGACGTGGTGGAGATAGATTTTAATTTATCCAACCAATAATTTAAGAAATTAAAACTAAAAGGCCTCAATACTGGGGCCTTTTTTTGTAAACTTTGATATACTCGCAGTATGTTTCAGAGAATTCTTACAAATTTTTATTTGGTAAATATTCTTTTCTTTTTCAAAAGAGTTTTTTTTAATGGCGATTTTTTACGACTAACTGCACACAGATACAATGGTACCTGGAGGAACGAGAGAGCTATTGAGGTTTCATTGGCAAAAAAATACTTAGAAAAAGCTCAGGAAAAAAATATTTTAGAAATTGGAAATGTTTTGTCACATTACTTTCCTGTGTCACACACTATTGTAGACAAATATGAAAAAGCACCTGGAGTATTAAATCAGGATGTTACAGAGTTAAACTTTGCCAAAGAATTTGATCTTATTATAAGTATTTCAACTTTAGAACATGTTGGATGGGATGAACCAATACAAAACGCTCTTAAGGTAATTCAAGCGCTCAGGGTTTTAAAAAAGCAACTAAAACCTGGAGGAAAAATTGTTGTGACATTCCCATTTGGGTATAACCCTCATATGGAATTGTTTTTAAAAGCTGGATTTTTTAAGTTTGATGAAACTTATTTTTTCAAAAGAACATCTTATTTTAATTTTTGGAAACAAGTTCGATATTCTAAAGTAAGAAACGCGAAATATGGTTTTCCATATACGAATGCAAACGCAATTTGTCTTGGAATAATTCATGCCTAATTTTCTCAATTATTCTCTTGTAGAGTAATTCTTTTTCTTCTACAATGAGTACAGCTGTTTTTGTTGCAAAATCTCGCAAAAAATAAAGAATATATGGAAATTGTTGACATTGTAAATGAACAAGATGAAGTAGTGGGGCAAGCTTCAAAAGAAGAATGTCATAAAGTCGGATTACTTCATAGAACAGTAATTGCAGAATTGATAGATTCACAAGGTAACTGGATCTTAGTTAAACAAGCAAGCGATAGGCAAGACGCAGGTCAATTTGTATCTCCTGTAGGCGGACATGTGCAGGCAGGAGAGACGGAAGAAGCCGCATTAAGAAGAGAGGCTCAAGAAGAAATTGGAATCAGTGAGTTTGAATTCAAGTTAGTTGGAAGAAAAATATATAATAGAGAAGTGATTGGTAGAAAAGAGAATCATTATTTTATCTTATTTGAAATCTATTCAGATAGGGTTCCTGTTTTGAATCATGAATCAGATTCTTATGAATCTTTTACTAAAGAACATCTCTTGAATGAATTGAAAGAAAATCCAGAAAAATTTGGAGATGCGTTTCATTTTGTAATGAATGAGATGTATAGGGTTAAATAAAATGAAGTATTTCGACATTGTAAATGAACAAGATGAAGTGGTTGGGAAAAGGACAGCAGTTGAGTGTCATGCTAATCCGGATTTAATTCATAGGGTTGTACATTTTACTTTAGTAGACAGACAAAATAAAAAAATATTGATTTCTCAGCGGTCATTCGAAGTTAAGTTTGACTCTGGTAAGTGGTGTTTTATGGGAGAACACGTTTTATCTGGAGAAACATATGAAGATGCTGTTTACAAGGGTGTAAGGGATGAATTAGGAGTTAATTGTAGAAATTTTAGTGAAGCCGCTCATAAAATCTTTTCATATGCAACTCAAACAGAGTTTGTAAGGTTTTTTCTTGTTGACTGGAATGGTGAAACAATATCTCCAAGTAGTGCTGAAATAGTGGATATAAAGTGGTTGTCCCAAGATGAACTTTTGGCAGGAAAAGATACGTATTCAGAAATGACACAGCATTGGGTTGGGGTAGTTGATTGGAAAACTTTTCTTTATGATTCATATAAGCCTGAAGATGCAGCAAGACAATTAGCGAAAAAGTTGGATTTTGAACTCTGACAATTTTCTACTACTGTTCTGGAAAAAAGAGTGGCAACCAAAATCGAATAATCTTATCATCATTTTCTTGTGATTTTCCTCTTCCATCTGTGTTACTTGTAGTTATATAAAGCCATTGTTTCGTAGGATCTACAACTGCTGCTCTGATTCTGCCAAATTCGCCAGTAAAGTGCTCTGTAAGATTTGTAAGAGTATCACCTTGAATTTGAGCAGTATAGATACTTTCTCCTTTTAAGCCAGTGAAGATAATGTTATTTTCATATACTGCTAAGTCTCCAGGTGCCCAAGTTGTATTTGAACCGGACTGAAGTTTTGGGGTATTCATTTCATTTTGTGTTTCGGCACCTTGAATGACTGGCCAGCCATAGTTTTGACCAATCTTAATTAGATTAACTTCATCAAATCCGGAAAGTGGAATAGAGCGCCCATGCTCACTTGCCCATAAGTTACTATCTTTATCCCAATCAATTCCTTGTGGATTGCGATGTCCAAAACTATAAACAGCTGTATGGTAAGGATTTTCTTGTGGAATCTCACCAGTGCTTGTTATACGTAAAATTTTTCCTGCGAGCGAATTCTGATTTTGTGCAAGCTCCTCCTGTTGAGCATCTCCAGTTGTGATGTAAAGGTATCCGTCTGGACCAAAAGCAATACGGCCCCCATCATGAAATCTAGCACCTGGAATGTTATCTATAATAACTGTTGGATCTTTGAGTGAAGTAGCTTTTTCGTCAAATCTGTATCGCTCAACTCGATTTAAAATTTCGCCGTTTTTGTTAGAAGTAAGATATAAGTATAAAAACTGATTATCTTCAAAGTTAGGGTCAAGTGTGAGCCCTAGTAAACCACCTTCTCCCTCATGGTGAACTCCTGATACAATAAGAGATTTTTGCTTTTCAGGACTGATAACTAAAAGATTACCTGGTCGCTCTGTAACTAGTAATTTTCCATTTGGTAAGAAAGCAATTTCCCAAGGAATATCTAGGTCGGTTGCAATTGTTTGGATGTATTCTGTTGGTGTTTCTTCAGTAGTTGGTTTTGTACCAGAATTTGTATTTTGGAGAGAATCTTTTGTGAGACCAATCTTTACAGGATCACCAAGTGATGTTGGATTCACTGTTTTGTATAAGGCAACAATGCAAATTAAGATAAAACAAATAATGGAGACTAGAATTAGCTTTTTTTTCGTCATATTTTCACTATATAAAAAATAGCGATAAATAGCTAGTTATGATTCTTTTTTAGTTTGAAATGCTGAATTCCTAGTATCACAACAGATAGTGTTAGTATGGTAGTGATCATAATCCAAGCCCAGTTCGGAAGCAAACTTTCTTGTATTTCTAGTGTGATTGCAACGTCGAACTGAGGATTATCCCCAGTGACGTTAAGCTTTTGTTCTGCTCTATACTCTTCATGGGAAACAATTATTGTGTGTTCACCTTTCTCAACATTTGCAAAAAGTACTTGGCCATTCTCATCAGTTCTTCCGTATTTAGGATCTGAGTGTAATTCAACTTGAGCTCCCGTTAGGGGTTTCCCTGCTAGCAATATTGTCAATGATACATCATAGCTTTCTAGTTCTATTTTTTCATCTGTATGATCAATTTTTTCTGTTTCGTTTTCATTCAATGGTAAGTTTATATTTTGTTCTGTCACTACAAGTGAGTTTTCTAAAATTGTGTCAAGAAAACCTGTTTGTTTTATTGTAGTTGCAGATACTATTTGCGACCATTCACCTGTTGCACACTCATTTTGACCTCTAACTTTAAAGTAGTATGTTGTTCCTGGTTGCAAATGTTCGATTGTATAGCTTTGTGCGCCTTCAGTACCCAGTTTTACTAATACACCGTGTTCTTCTGCTGATTTATTTGTACCAAAGCTGATGAAGTATGCATCGACATTTGAGATAGGTGTGAAAGTAACTTTACCAGTATTTGTAGTTGTAGTGACCTGGAATAACTCTGGTTTTCCACTTGGTTTGGGAGCATTACATATTGTTGGTGAACTATTTGCAGCTGTAGCTATTGAGAAGATAGAGCTCAAAGTTGCAGTTGCCGTAGGCGATGGAGTAGGGGTTGGTGTGGGCGTGGGTGTGGGCGTGGGTGTTGGTGTCGCACTAGTTGTGAAACTGTTTGTAGTACTCCAATCACTTGTGGTTGTGCCATCACTAACTCTTACCCTCCAATAATAGGTAATATCTTCATCAAGCTCTGTTTGAGCTTCATAGTTTATCTGATCGCCAGCAGTAAATGGAGTTGTGTCGCTACCATTGTCACTATTTGTAAAGCCAGAATCTGTTGGGCTATCTGCTTGTTCTAAAGTAAATGTTTCGTAAATAGAAAAGTGTAAGTCCCAATCTGCATGTACCCCATGATTAAAGGCGCTAAATCCATCGTGATATAGATTTCCGGCATGAAGTGCACCAGAGTTTAAGACATCTCCAGACCATGCCCAAGTGTTGTTTTCCAGTCTATTATTTGGGATCCAATCACCACAGACAAGATATTTTGTTCCTGCTCCAAAGCGAATTTGGTTTGAACCTGATGCAGGAAAGTTAAAGTTGCCAGCAGTAAAGCTTGCACCAAGTACGACGCCGTCAGATACAGCAAGCCAGTCTGCTGTTGGTGTTCCACTTGAAGTTTGGTCATCTGGATTACCTGCGTTTGCTGGAGCACTTGAAGTACCAAAGGTGCCTGCATGCTCATAGATTCGTGCATAACTTGTACCATTAGTATCTGTTCGAGAATCACCTAGAGGAAATACTGCTTTTGACCATTTGCCACCAACAGCAGTAAAGCTTTGACACATACGATCATCTACTTGTATATTTCCTTGCCAGGTAGACGCAGATGAGTGTGGTTGTGGATGAAATGACCCACCACTTCCGCCACTAAAACTATCTCCTAATACCTCTCCGCCAGTGAAACTATTTGGGTTGTCAGTAATTTGTATTTCGTAGGTGAGATCGTCATTATCTCCATCAGAGCCGGTAAAAGCAAATGTGGGTGTAGTACTAACACCAGTTGCATCATCTGCGGGACTTTCAAGTGAAACTGTTGGTGTATTAGGTGGATCTCCTGGAGCAACTGCCCATAATATGGAGGCGTATCCACTACTAGTACCACTTCCGATAAAATTTCCAGTCACACCAGCTGTTGCTTGCACTCCAGAATCAGCAGCGTGACGATTTTGTGTGACAGTGTTTGAAAGATCCCCATCTGGAGTATAGTTGCTGTCATTTGCAACCCAATGTAGACAACCAAGTAGAAGTGCGTCATTTGTGTTAGTAGTGATGCTATTGTATTCACGTGAGGTTGAAGTACCACTCACGTTAGTACTTGGTACAGCGTCGCTTGGAGTTGCATCAGCTCCAGAGATGCGCCAGATATTACCTCTTCTTAATGCTAGGCTATTTCCAGTACTGATTGTAAACACAGCAGGATTTGCGTCACCGGATTGCCAAAAACGATAGAGCATGCCAACTTTAGGATTAGTACCTCCACCACCTGCGGTTTCAACATGTGTCCAGCCGTCTGCCGAAACGTCGGCAGTGTTGTCACCACTACCAGCAACACACGCAACAAGGAGATCCCCAGCTTGCACACCTGAAGGGAGTGCAACAGAGAGTGTGGTGCCATTTCCACTCACTGTGCCAGTTGAGCTAAATGATTCGAGAGTTGGTGATACTGCGTGTGCACTGGCTGGCAAAAAGTAAATGAAGAACGAAAAAAATAGTGATGTTAGCAACTTTTTGACACACATACTCAATAATTATCATAGCATGGATGATACATGAAAGGAATGGTGACCCTAATGTAACTCAGTTTGAACCATTTTTAGCAGACCTCGAGAAATTGCGTCTTATATTATGAAAGCATTCACTCTTGACAATAGTCTAATAATCGTCTATTATTAGACTAATATGTTTAATCCAAAATACACAATCACAAATAAATTACTTTCTAATATAAAGTATATATCTTTATTGGTTGAAGAGCTCAATAATCAGAGATTTCCTAAGGTTGTTTTAATGGATTTTGAGAAAAAAGCTAGAGAAGTTTCTACTTTTGCTTCAACAAGTATTGAAGGTAATCCATTACCATTAACTGAAGTTAAAAAGGTTTTAAAAAACAAGCCAGAATATATTCGTGACAGTGAACGTGAAGTACTTAATTATAATGAGGCATTGGAGTACTTAAACACATATTGCAAGAAAGATGATGCCGACATCTCAGTGAATTTGGTTTTAGAAATTCATAAAAAAGTTGTTAATGGTTTATTACCTGAATATGAATCTGGTAAATTAAGAAAAAAACCAGTTGTTGTCAATGATCCAAGATCGGGAAAAGTAGTTTTTTTGCCCCCAGATCATGACAAAGTTGAAAAATTGATAAAAGAACTAGTTGATTTTATTTTAGAAAATAATGATAAGGTGGACTCTTTGATTTTGGCAGGAATTTTTCATAAGCAGATGGTTATTATTCATCCGTTCATGGATGGAAACGGAAGAACTACAAGATTAATTACAAAAGTTTTATTAGCAAAAATGGGTTTGAATACTTTTAACCTATTTAGTTTTGAAAACTACTACAATAAAAATGTAACCAAATATTTTCAAACAGTTGGAGAATATGGTGACTATAATGAATTAGCAGAAAACATTGATTTTTCTGAGTGGTTGGAATATTTCACAGAAGGTATTATTGATGAATTATTAAGAGTTAAAAAGATAGTCCCTAAAGTAGGACACTCACCTGAAACAAGGATTGAAGAATACCACATTAAACTTATTGAGTTTATACAGAAAAATGGTTTTATTACTGATAGAGATTACTCAAAATTAACAGATAGGGCTAAAGCAACGAGAGCTTTAGATTTTCAAAAACTTATTGAGCTAGGTTTTATTAAACGTGAAGGTAAGGGAAGATCAACTTATTACGTTTTGGGTGATGAATAAAAATGTGACCCTAAGGTAACTCAGTTTGAACCATTTTTAGCAGACCTTGAGAGGCTACGTCTTATATATAATGAAGTAGATGAGGAGTCTAAAAATGTTTAACACTGCACTGTTTGATGAAACCACTTTTTATAAAAAGTTTGAGAGAGATTTACTTCACGCAAAGCGCGAAGTCGTGATTGAAAGTCCATTTATTACTAATGACAGAACACTTACACTTTGCTCTGTGTTTGAGAAGTTAGTAGAAGATGGCGTAAAAATTTACGTGATTACCAGAGACCCACAAAAACATATGCCTGCAATGCGACCACAAGCTGAGGAAGTTATTGAGTATTTTGAACGAATTGGAGTTCAAGTTTTAGTTACAAAAAATAATCACCACAGAAAACTGGCTATTATTGACAGAGATGTGTTGTGGGAAGGTAGCTTGAATATACTCTCTCAAGCTAATAGCCGAGAAATTATGCGTAGAACTGTGGGTGATGGGCACGCCAGCAAGATGTTTAATTTTTTGAAGCTAGGGCGATTTATCTAGTTTCATGTTACACTACCAGATATCAAAGGAAATAAAATGAGAAAACCAACTGAAGAAGAAATTCAAAAAGTTCTTAAGATGCTTGAAAATTCAGATCCAGAAAAAGCAACTCGAGAAAATGCAATTAAGACTATTCAAGGCCTACAAGGATTAGCTGGAGCCTTGGTTGATCGGGTTGATGAAGATTTAAAGTCAGGAAAAGTAACTATTTCTGAAGATGGTGAAGTTACAAGAAACGATTAAAACGGGAATACGTCAGAAGACTTAATTTTCAAAGCCTTGATGATTTTTTCTAGCACTTCATAGGAAGGATTTTCTTCTCCTCTTTCAATTCGTGCATAGTAGTTTGTGTGTAGTTTGGCTTTTTCAGCAACTTGTTGCTGTGTAAGATCAGCTTTTTTTCGAGCTAATCTGAGGTTGTGGCCAAATTTTTCTTGTGATCCCATATGTGTATTGGGTGCTATTATACTGCTCTTGATTCAGAAATGACACTCTAATTTGCTCTTGTTACGAATAGTGGTATGTAGTTCACTGAACAACTTCAATTCTTCTTAGTATCTCAGCCATTTGATCCAACACTTCTTGACTTTCTGCTCTCATCGTAATAAGTCCAAAATCAGTAACTAAGGAACACTCATCATCTTGAAAGCCTGGATAGTTGCTCTTTTTAAGGAAAGTTCTATCACAAATGAGAAATGTTCTATCTATAAGATCTCCTGAAGATATGTTCTCTGATGAAAGAATGTATTCAACGGAATTGTTCTTATTAGCAACATCTAAGTACATCTGGCCGCAATCAATTTTGTTAACCAGGGGTTCACTTGTGTTATTGATTGTGCAAATACCAAAAGAATATATAGCTTGTTTAATATCAATCCTGTTTCGACCGTTTATTAGAAGTAAATCAGCTCCACCAGCATCTCCAACTCTACTGCCATTTTCATCAAATGCATCGATTTGGTTGAGATACAACTTCCAACCTTCTGGAAAATAGAGGTCATAGTTTGAATATATAAATTCAGGTCTACTATTTGCTTTATGGTTTAGCTCAGCATCTCTAAATTCATATTTGAGCCAAGCTTGTTCTTCTGTTGGTATAGCATTAGGAGTGACGTCTGAGTAACCCATTTCCTCCAGAGTAATTTCTGGAATCTTATCCTTTCTTCGGGTAGCAGATGTTTTTTCAAAGTTAGTAGCTTGTTGATTATTTGGGATTTCCTTACTAACAAAAATAAAGTTCGAAATGAAAAATAAAGCACCTATCACAATTACTCCTATTCCAGCTAGTAATAAGGCACGTTGTTTTTTTGGCACTATAGGAGAAAAATGTAGTGCAAGCGCAAAACTTAAAACGGATAAAACTAAGTTCACCAGAGTGAGGCTAGTAGGATATTCCTGGATTAATCGGAGACTATACCATCTAGGATAAGTGGGTGGATCGAGAGTGCTTATATCCTGAGTAATAAATCGAAATGGATAGCCAAACTGCATATTAGCTAAACTGTTATGATTGTAAGCTTTACTTGGCAAGAGTGCTGTTAATAATGCTAAAAAGAGGCTAAGACACAGCATTAAAATTTGTTTCAAGACTTTTTCGTGCCTAATTACTTTAGGTTTTTTTCGATTTTTTTGGGGTTTGGACATAAAAATACGGGAAAAGGTTTAATAACTACAATCTCTAATATTCGCCCAGTCTATAATTACACCAGATGTGCTTCTTGCAATAACACAATCCATTGTGCCTACAAACCAAAAGTATTGAAAATACCCGAGTATTAACAAAAACAGCAAAAAGAACACTAGCATTTCTCTAACATTTAATTGGTAGCGCTTTTGTTTCAGGTAACTAAGGAAACCTGTGAATATGATAATTACGCCACCAAAAAGAGCAAAAAGACTTAGTTGTCGTAAGAACATAGCACGAGCTAGCTCATCTAGGCTAATTGTTATAGTAAATGTACTTATGACATTAAACTGCGTAAGCAACATGCTCAGTAACGTAAGAATTACTCCTAGAATAAGTATTTTATTCTTCATAACTAAATTGTACTCTTTTTTAATTGCTATTGCTCAACGATGTAAACTATTTCCCCAGATTTCTTTGGTATCAACCAATTACTTGTATAAGATTTCGCTCAACTTTTTGAATTAAGATCTTATCTTCCTCGATCAGATCATGCCAATATCGATTTGTCTCACTTCTGTTTTTCAAATTAATGTAGCCGTAGTCGTAGAAATCCTGAGTTGGAAAAGGATCTAGCAAATCCCAAGGTGAAATTTCGGTTTTAGTTATTATTGCTTCTGCTTCTGAAATTAGATTGACCTTTTTTGCCTTTCTAAAAACCTGGTAGGATATTTCTTCAGCTTTTGGCAATCGGTATTTAGGATTGTTGTTTGAGCCGCTATCTATGACCAAACATCGGTGTGATTTTTCCATGATCACTAGTATTTTTTTGATTATTTGCGCCATTCCACGTTATTCTGCGAGTTCTAATTCACTAATATCCAGAACAACATAGGCTCCTCCAATATCAATACATCTATTATTAATGCATTGCTTATTTGAAGTTACAAAGTTCCCCTTAACATTTTTTACTTCCTTCCCAACAAATGGTTCGAGATCTATCTTGCTTTTTCCAACGGTAATTCTGAAAAAGTTTGTATTTCCTGAGCTGTCATTCATAAATACATTGTTGCCTTTATATTCAATGCAGAAACCTTTATCTTGTGTTTCATCATCTTCATTCCATCCCTGACCATGAGAGCACTTCTTACTAACTGTATATTCTGCGGAGGAATTATTTAGTGGAAAAAAACTAGGGGGTTTGTCGGTAACAATCAACCAGATAAACCAGGCAAGAAAACCACCTACAATTAGCAATAAAGATATCACTATTTTTTTTAATATGTGAATTTGCATAATGCTACCTATATCAAGTTGTTCAGCGTTTATTGTACATTACGAGTTCTTTGCTGAACAGATAGTTCTTATTTTTATAAGAAAGAGTATTACTTACTGTGTTATAGTACTTGAGGTGGGTGTAAAGATCGATCTTGATGGGGCATGTCTTTTTGAAGCCGAAACTAGTTCAAGTCTAGCCGCCCACCTAATTGATCAATACATCAACTTACTTTCATATTAGTAAAAAAAGAGTACAATCACATTAACTTTCCAATACATGTTGAGTTTCCAAACAAGGCAAAAAAACCTTTAGTAAGAACTAAAGCATAAAAAAATACTTTAAGTAATTACTAATGCTGGAACTAGTTTAGTATAAAAGTGAAAAGGTGACTGACGAAGTACCATGCGGCATCTAATTTGTCGGCAGTACTTGCTTCTGCAGTTACTATTATTCCATCTGGCAGGATTTCCCAAACAGTAGTATTCAAATTCACCTGTTCGTATACCTTCCAATTTTGTTCACTCTTTTTGGCAGCAAATGATTGCAAGATTGCAAAGTGTGGTCTGCTTGTTGAGAGTCCTTGGAATACCTTTTGTCCCCCAATCTTGGGGCCCTGGTTGGCTTGTGTTCTGAATGCAGGGTTCTTTTGTTCACATTCACTACTATGCATTTCTATTTTAGTCTCAGCTCTTGTTAGATATATGCAACCATCATTGAAAACTAGATCTAGATGTTCATCATCGTCAAAAAACCCATCTGCATAATCAGGTGAGTTCCAATTATCTACGGCGTGGTAATCATCGAATGTTTGAGTAATACTATAGGAGTTGCTTGTTGAGGGAATTAGAAACATGTATAGGTTTAACAAAAAAACAAAAACTATAGTTATAGGGAGTATTTTTTCAAACATTACTTAGATACTACCACAAATAATTATTAGCCATACACGCTTCTACCGCATATATTCGATGATTGTACGCTAGTTCTAACTTTTTGATTGCTCTCTGGCATATATACAGATAATTGCAAGAAGAGTTCAATCTTAGATACCTAGAATCATCGTAGGATCTATTGGCACTCCATAGACTCTAATCTCAAAATGCAAATGCGGTCCTGTAGACCAGCCGGTACTCCCCATTTCTCCAATTGAATCACTCACTTTTACTTCCTCTCCTTCATAAACAGTAATTCGATTTAAGTGAGCATATACAGATGTCATGTTGTCTCCATGATCAATAATTACGTGTTTTCCATATCCCCAAAAAATCTCGCCAGCATAAGTTACAGTCCCATCCATAAAAGGTGATATTTTATCTCCCACTTTCCCTTGAGAGTTGGCAATATCGATTCCTGCATGAAACTTTTGGTAGCCACTAGATTTAGCAAATTCAAGTGTTGTTACTCCTTGAACAGGCCATGCCACTTTTTTTGATACTTCTTTAACGACAGACCCATCTGCAGGGTTTTTGATTTGAATAGTTTGTGTTTCTGGCTCAACGTCAATCAGAGCATCAGAGACAATGTTGATTCCTGTGTGCATCAGGATAACTACTGCAATGATGGGCAGTGAGATTAAAACCAAAAATGAAAACGCAACAAACTGAAATTCCCTTCTATAAGACCAAATGGTGTGAGCGGTAAGTACAGCATGCATCTATAAATATAAATCTTTCGGATCAGTGGTTAACATTGGATGTTCTTTTTCTGAGGCAACTATTTTTACAGCCACATGGTTTTGGTCAGCAATTATTAAAGCTTCACCTCGGTCACAAGTAAGTAGAAATTGTTGCTCGTACTCACTCAAGTTAAATTCCTGGACTACTTTTTTAATTGAAGTTGTATCCTGCTTCATCAATATTCTGAGTGATGATTGCGAGGCAATTGCTCTGCCATATTCTTGGTTTAAAAAGTCATTAGCTTGCTGAGAAATGAGAGTGACTCCCAAGTAGTGTTTGCGTGCACGTCTGACCAATCCTGCTAAGAACCTCGCGCTTTCTTCATGTTGCAAAAGCAACCAGGCTTCATCAATTACTAAGATACGTTTTTGTGGGTTAGATTTAACTTCAGAGTGTACAAAATTAGCAGTGGCTAGAATCATTATTTGCCTGAGTGACTCATCCAAATCTTTGATATCAAAAATGACTAAGCGGTTGGAAAGATCTACATTGGTTTGAGAATCAAACACACTGGAAAGCGAGCCAGAAACGAATTTATCCAGCCTGTGACATAGCTCTTTTTGTTTCATTTTCTTGAGCACCTTATAGAAATCTTTAAGTAGCGGAAATTTTTGATCAGCTTCGTAGTTGCCTTTTCGCATGCTAATGCCAAATTGTTTGTAGGTTTCAATTAAAGCTTTATCGACTACAGCACGCTCTTCATCTGTGAGTGAGCCTGCCATCAGGGAAATAATTTCAGTTAGATCTTGAATATGTTCAGCTAATCCGTTTTGACCCGTAAATGATTTGAGTGAGAAATCAAAGGGGTTAATCTTTTCTTTAGAAGTGGCAGATAAGCGAATGTATGTGCCTTTAACTGATTTTGCTAGTTGTTTATACTCCCGTTCAGGATCAATAACGATAACTTTTGTTTGTTGCATTAGTTGTCTTAAAATTTCAACTTTGGCAGTGTAACTTTTACCACTTCCTGATTGAGCAAAGATAATTGAGTTAGCGTTATTTAAAGAGAAGCGATCTACAATTACCAGTGAATTATTTGATTTATTAATTCCATATAAAATACCTGATTCTTGGACAAGTTCGGATGAAACAAATGGGAAAGTTAAAGCTGCACTGGAGCTATCCAAGTTTCGTTTTTGATTGAGTTGGTTTTCGCCTCTTGGCAGAATTGATTGCAAGCCTTCAAGTTGTTGGAAAGTGGCAGTTTTGATGTAAAACATTCTAGATGCCATGATGGTTTCAAGAACTTGTGTGGTTTTATTGAGCTCTTCCAAACTATTTGCACTCAAGGTCATGTAAATAGAAATTTGAAACAGTTTTTCCTGACCTCTTTGGATTTTGTCTTTCAGTTCCATAGCAGATTCAAGTGGGTCAGTGATTTCAGAACCAATCACTTTTCCTGCCTTTAGCATGCTTCGTTTGGTTGACTCAAGCTCAGTAATTTTTCGATTCAGTTTTGGCAATGCCATCAAAGGGTCAACGTGCTCAATGTGATATGAAATATCTAAGTCATGGTTGAAGTTAATTAGCATATTGAGCCAACCAACATTAGCAACATATGGGTAGCCAGAGATAAAAAGCGTTCGAACATAGGTATCACCCATTTGTAGGTAGGTAGATTCTTCCATCAAGCCAGAATAAGAAATTAAGTCAACTTGATCTTGTTCACCAAAACTAAACTGAAGTGAAAGGCGTTCTCTTCGTTTTTTCTCTTGTTGGGTTTTAAACTTACGAACCTTTTTTCGCTTCCATTTTTGTAAGTTGTGGTAGTAGTTTTGAACAGTATTAAACATAGTTGTGTTGTAGTATTGCTTTCATAGTAGTGCTGGTTAATTCCTGAGTTTTTATCTGTCCCTTGTTGTAGAAGCTATAAAAGAGATGTAAAACTTCTAAGCTATCGAGCTTCCTTGCCTTCATTCCTAGTTTTTCTAGAGCTTTAATTACCATATCTTGAGTTAAATTGAGTTGAGCTTGGGCTAGCTCAAAAGTATTGCCTTTGGTTTCCGGTTTGTAAGGTAGGACGATGTAAAACTTGCGAGACAAGATTTTGTTGCCAGATACGAGTTGGCGAATAAATTGAGTGTAGTCATTAATTTGTTCTATGTATTGCTTTTCATCTTCCGTTTCTTTGAGTAGATCAATGGAATCAACGTATTGGTCAATATCTACTTCACGAATGCGAATCAGGATTTGCAGTTGAGAGGGCAGTGAGTTTAGAAATGTTTGAAAGCTATCAATTAATACATCTTGTTCCGCTTCACTTTTAAGCTCAAAGTTAACTGAGGAAGTTTCAATAATCAGTCGGTGTTCGTTATTTGGTAGAACCAAGATTCCATCACGAACTTCTTTGATAGCAATTTGGTTACGAGAGCTAATTTTGTTAAGAGATTTTTTCAAAAGCCACATTGAGTCCTCCTTTCTTGCCAGAGCGATAGGTTAGATTGAAATCAGTTGTGTCTAGAAGATGGCGAAGTTTTAATACATCTTTGATATCTGGGGAGTTAAGTTGTTTTTGTGCAACTTTTTCATCATGTTTCTGTTTAACAACAATATTTTGAACTTCTGGCTTTATAACTTCTCGGTAAATCACTGAGTTTTTGTTATAGATGTAATACTTTGGTCTAATGTTGTACCGAATCAAAACAACTAACCAACTGGAGATGATTCTGCCTTTGACTCTGACAGCTAGCGTGATACTTAAAACTGCAAAGATACTTGCTAGAACTAGCTTATAGATAACAAAAGTCATGGTAGGTGGTAGGAAAGTGTAGATAAATGTTGCAATCAAGACTGGCATAAGCAGTAGCATGATCTGTGTCAGACTAAAGTTGCCTGCAATCTTATCTTCTACTGTGGTTATTTGAGCTGGTATGACTTGGCTTCTCATATTTTGATGGCCTTTCTAGTTAGTTTTGAGGCAGTATTTTGAGCTTGAGCTCTACTAGCAACGGATGCGTTATCTGTTGTCATCACGTTAATAATTTGGTTCCCGAGCTTTTTCATTATTCCAGAATTAGCGGTATACATCACCATCTGAATCATGAGGTTTGGGGTTTTAAGTAAGGTGATAAAAAGTCCAATCCCGACGGCAATTGAAATGATTGAGTTTTCACTGTGGTCTGGCAGAGTTAAAAATGAGCTGGCGAGCTGAATAATCACCACATGAACAAACACGATAAAAATACTAACAAGGTAAGTCTTTATGGCAATCAAGGCAAAGTCAGAAAATTTAGGCAGAGCTGAAAGCAGAAAGATAAATGGTGACAAAACTGCCCCAAGGGAAATAAAAATGAGCCTACTGATGTACATAAGCAGTAACACGATTGAGACAATTAAAAACAGCACCATAAATATCAAAATGATCAGTGGCGTAGTTCCAGAAATGACTGCTGTAGGGTTAAAAGCAGCTTCTATCCAAGCATGGTTCAGTCCTCCTGTTGAATCTAAGATAACTTTTACCAACATATTGCAGGTGATAATGGCGTAGTCTGCTAGAAAGAGTGAAATATTTGCAGCCAAGAAAGTAAGTCCTAACCTTGGAAGCAGTTGTTTAAGCTCTACTTCATCAAAACCAAAGGTACTAGCACTCATGACTTGCAAGCCCATTAGGGCTACAACCAAGATGAATAAAGCGTCCACAATACCGACTGAAATAAACCAAAAATTGCGAACCACCTCATTGTTTAAAAGTGTTGGTGTGGTTGTCAGGTATCCAAGCACCCCATTCACAATTGGCTCAGTAGAACTCTCCACAATATTTTGGATAAAGCCTCCAATGGCATCAATTAAAACTTGAGTGAGTCCTTCAGATGGTTCAACAGCTTCTATACTGACGATATCTATGGGTGTGCCAGAGCCAGTAGTTGTTTGCGAATTTAAAGCATGCTGAAAAACAGAGGTGACAACATTTGCAGCTAAAACTAAAGTTAAGCCAATAACTGCATTACGGATAGTTTTCTTGGCAGACTCAAGAACTTCAGGTTTTCCAGCTGAGGTGATGTAGAGATATCCTGCTTTAACTAAAAAAAAGACCGCTGATGCGGTCGCTATTAAAGTGATGATTTGTAATGTACTGTTTGTATATTCTATGACATCAGGGTTAGTTGATTGAGCAAAAACAGGAGAACTAAAGAAAAGGAAAACAAGTGCGGTTGTTCCAATAGTTGATAGTACTCTTCTCATCAATACGTATTCCTTTTCTAATCAATTACATTCCAGATCCAAATGCAGTAGTTGCTACCTGGCTCACCATGTTTGAGATAACAAACGCACCGAGTACTAAGGTCAGCCCGACTGCAGAATACAGAATAGTCTTTTTAGATTTTTCTAAAGCTTCTGGATTTCCAGAGCTAGTAATGTAACCAACTCCGCCCCAGACAATAAAGCCTGCTGCGATAAAGCCAGACAAAGTGACCATGATCTGAATCACTTCTTGGATAAATGATTGAATTTGTCCTACTTCTGCGGACTGAGCAAATGCTGGACTCGCCACGACTAAGGAAGTAAGTAATATGCTTTGGAGAACTATGAGTTTTTTCATAAACACGACCCTTTCACTAATTAAAGTTTGTTGGGCAGGTGTTACAAAAAAAGCTACCTCACTAGTGGGCAGCTCTTGTTATAACGCTTTACTTTTGGTTGTAAATTGTATCAGATTATATCAGTAGTCTGGTGTATATCAAGAGAGAAAAGTGATTTTGATATCCCGTAACTCTTGAGGTTGTACTATAATGGTGATTGTTAACCGAGATTTTTATATGAATCTTAATAATACATTTAGTCAAGAAAACAGAAAGCACAATTATGTCTGGAGAACAAAAACGATTACTTGAAAAGCAACTTTGGGCTGTAGCCAATGTTCTCCGGGGAAAAATGAATGCAGACGAATATAAAAACTATATTCTTGGCTTCATTTTCTATAAATATCTTTCAGAAAAACTTGCTCGCTATATTGATGAAAAACTTCTGGCTAGTGAAAAATTCTCTTTTGCTGAGGTAGATGACTCAACTGACGAAGGTCAACAGATTGTCGAGCATATTAAAAAAGCTACCATTGATCACTTAGGCTTTTTCCTCAAACCTACAGAGCTTTTTTCTTACATTGTCAGAAAAGGTAATGGTGAAGTTAAAGGTCAAGATATTTTTATTTTAGAAAACCTCAAGAATGTCCTTAACTCTATTGAGCAAACCTCAATGGGAACAGCTAGCGAAGATGATTTCAAAGGATTATTTGATGACGTAGATTTAACTTCAACCAAGTTGGGTAAGTCAGAAAACAAAAAGAATGAAGTAATTGTTGAAGTGCTGACTCTGCTTAGTGGTATTGATTTTAAACTTGAAGACACAAAAAGTGACTTGCTTGGTGATGCATATGAGTATCTAATTGGTGAGTTTGCCGCAGGGGCAGGTAAAAAAGGCGGAGAGTTCTATACTCCAGCTCAAGTTTCTAGACTTCTTGCAAAGATTGTGACTCATGGCAAAAAACGAGTTAAATCAGTCTATGACCCAACCTGTGGATCTGGTTCTCTTCTCTTAAGAATTGGTGAGTATGCAGACGTAGTTTCCTATTATGGACAAGAGCTTAACCCGACTACATACAACTTAGCTCGCATGAATATGATCCTTCATGGAGTTCACTTTGATCATTTCAGCATTAGACAAGGTGACACGCTTACAGATGATATGCACATAGATCTGCAAGCTGAGGCAGTGGTAGCCAATCCTCCATTTTCAGCAAAATGGAAGGGAGAGTCAGATCCAGCTTTGTTACATGATGAAAGGTTTTCACAATATGGAAGGTTAGCTCCTAAAAGTAGAGCTGATTATGCATTTGTGACACATATGCTTTACCACCTGACCGAAAATGGAACTATGGCTGTTATTTTGCCACATGGCGTGCTTTTCACTGGAGGGTCAAATGCAACTATTAGACAATATATTATTGAGAAGCAAAATTACTTAGATGCTGTTATTGGCTTGCCAGCAAACTTGTTTTATGGAACAGGCATCCCAACGATAGTATTAGTTTTCAAAAAATGCAGACAAGAAGATGATGATATTTTTTTTATTGATGCATCAAGCGAATTTGAAAAGGTTGGCACACAAAACCGTCTTAGTGATAGTCACATTGATAAAATATTTCATACATATAATGAAAGAAAAGAAGTTGATAAATATTCTCGTAGAGTTAGTCTGAAAGAGATATATGAAAATGACTTTAATCTCAATATACCTAGATATATTGATTCATTTGAAGAGGAAGAGCCTGTGGATTTAGATCTAGTTGCAAAAAATTTGAAAGATTATCAACATAAAGAACAAAAATATAGAAAAGAACTAGATACATTTTGTGATGAGTTAGGAATAGACAATCCTTTTAAGTATGAAAAGTAGTAAAAATATGCAAGCAAAGCCACAATTGAGGTTCCCAGGATTCTTTGGAATGTGGACTCAATATAAACTTGGTGAGATTACAAAGAAAAAAAATAATAAAAATAAAAGTGGAAAAAAATATCCAATATATTCGATTAATAATGTAAGAGGTTTTTTACCACAATCTGAACAATTTGATGGACTTGATAGTAATGAGAGAAATTATGATACTTCAATGTATAAAGTAGTTAAGAGAAATACATTTGCATATAACCCTGCCAGAATAAATGTGGGTTCCATTGGATTTAGTGGTGATTTAGACAATGTCATCATTAGCTCACTTTATGTTTGTTTTTCAACAACAGACAATGTTGATGATATATTTATGTATCATTTTTTTAAGTCTGACTTATTTAATAGATTTGTCAAAAGATATGTTGAGGGTGGAGTAAGACAATACTTATTCTATGAAAATTTTTCATCAATTAAAGTAAATATTCCAACCATTGACGAACAAAAAAAATTGGCATCTTTTTTATCAACAATAAATGGTTGGATTATTAACCTAGAAAAACAAAAGGATACGCTTGAAGAATATAAGAAAGGAATGACTCAAAAGATTTTTACAAAAGAATTAAGATTTAATGGTAAAGATAGTAAAAAATACCCAGATTGGGAAATGAGAAAACTCAAAGATATTTTTTTAAGAAAAACAAAAAAGAATACTAACAATAAAATAAATCATGTTTTGACTAATTCAGCTTCAGAAGGGATTGTGAGCCAAAATGATTATTTTGATAGAGATATTGTGAATCAGAATAATTTAATGAATTATTATGTTGTTGAAATTGATGACTTTGTATACAACCCTAGAATATCAACAAGTGCTCCCGTTGGTCCTATGAAAATGAATTCACTCCAAACTGGTGTAATGTCTCCATTATATACAGTTCTTGAATTGAAAAAAGGAAACAAGTATTTTTATGAAAAATATTTCGACACTAGTCTTTGGCATAAATATATGAAAAAAGTTGCAAACTACGGAGCACGTCACGACCGTATGGCAATATCAACCTCAGATTTAATGGATATGCCGATACCATATCCTTCCGAAGAAGAACAAGCAAAAATCGTTGATTTTGTTTCATCCATTGACCAGTTAATAGAATTAAAAGTTAACCAAATAAAAGAAGCAAAAGAGTGGAAAAAGGGACTGTTACAACAAATGTTTGTATAGATAAAATTATGGCGCAATCAGAACTACAACTAGAAAACGAATTAATAGCACAACTTGGAAACTTGGGTTTTGATAGGGTTTCTTTGCCAGATGTAGAGTCATTAAATCAAAATCTTAAGTCACAACTAGAAAAGTTTAACAACACAATTTTCTCTGATACCGAATTTTCTCGCATACTCAATCATCTTGAAAAAGGTGACCGCTTTGTAAAAGCAAAAACTTTGCGAGATAGATTTGTGCTGACTCGTGATGATGAGACAAAGTTCTGGGTTCGATTTTTCAACATGGATAAGTGGTGCAAGAATGAGTACCAAGTCACAAATCAAGTCACTCAAGCTGGAAGGTATGAAAATCGCTATGACGTTACCCTTCTCATAAATGGTCTTCCCTTAGTGCAAATTGAGCTCAAACGCCGTGGCGTTGAAATGAAGGAGGCTTTCAATCAGATTCAACGCTATCACAAACATTCTTTTTCAGGAACTTTATTCGAATACGTCCAGATTTTTATTATCTCTAATGGTGTAAACACAAAATACTTTTCTAATAATCCAAAGCAATCATTTGAACAAACCTTCTATTGGACAGATGAAGAAAACAAAAAAATTACACAACTTAATCAATTTGCTGAGGCGTTTTTAGAAAAATGCAAAATCTCATCCATGATTGCTGAATATATTGTGTTGCATGAATCTCTTAAAATTCCAATGGTACTCCGCCCTTATCAGTACTATGCAGTCAGAGCTATTGAGCAAAAGGTTAAAGAAACTAACCAGAATGGCTATATTTGGCATACCACTGGTTCTGGAAAAACCTTGACTTCATACAAAGCCAGTCAGATTCTTTCACAGTTACCCGAAATTAAAAAAGTTATCTTTGTAGTTGATCGTAAAGACCTCGATATTCAAACAACAAAAGAGTTTAATCACTTTTCTGATGGTTCTGTTGATGGAACGGATAATACTCGTAACTTAGTAAAACAGCTTAAAGAGCCAAAGAGAAAACTCATAGTTACTACAATCCAAAAGCTAGATATTGCAGTTTCCAGAGAATCGTATCTTAAACAATTTGAAGATCTGCAAGATGAAAAAGTAGTCATTATTTTTGATGAGTGTCACCGCAGTCAGTTTGGATTAACCCACAATAGAATAAAGAGTCATTTTAATAAAGCTCAACTCTTTGGTTTTACTGGAACACCGATATTTGCTGATAACAATGTTGGTGGTGTAACTACAAAAGATGTATTTGGTGAATGCTTGCACCGCTATATTATTACCCACGCTATTGATGACAATAATGTGCTTGGTTTTGCAGTTGAGTATGTTGGTAAGTACAAGAAAAAAGACCCTGATACTCTAGATGCTGACATCTTTGCTGAAACTATGGTTGAAGGTATTGACACCAAAGAAGTTCTCGAAAGTGATGAGCGAATAGAAAAAATTGCTGAATATATCCTTCATGATTGGAAGCGTAAAACAAAGAATGGCAAGTTTAATGCTCTTTTTTGCACTCCAAGTATTGAGATATTAAAGAAATACTACACTCTGCTTTCTGCTAAGAAACCTGATGATTTTAAAATCGCTACAATTTTTACCTATCAAGCAAATGAGGATGATAGTGCAGACATGCTTGATGTTGACGTGTTTGCTGATAAGGGTGATGTGATAAATCAGCATTCAAGAGATTTCTTAGAAAGCTGTATCAAAAACTACAACAAGGATTTCGGCACAAATTACTCTACTGACAGATTCTATGACTATTATCGAGATCTACAGAAGCGAATTAAAAACAAAGAAGTTGATCTAACTATTGTGGTAAACATGTTCTTAACTGGATTTGATAGCCCAAGACTCAACACTTTGTACGTTGATAAGAATTTGAGATATCACGGACTAATCCAGGCTTATTCCAGAACAAATCGTTTGCTGAACTCTGACAAACCGCATGGAAACATTGTTTCTTTTAGAAACCTTAAACTGAATACTGACAAAGCTCTTGCTTTGTTTGGTGATGAAAACGCTAAGGAAGTTGTTTTCAAGAAGCCATATGAAGTTCAGAAAAAGGAGTTTGAAGAAAAGCTTGCTCACTTACGAGTAAAAGTACCTACTGTTTCTTCAGTTGATGATTTGCGAGGTGAAGAAGATAAGGCTGCATTTGTTAAAAGCTTTAGAGATTTGCTTCGAATTAAGTCTTCACTCGAAACCTTTGCAGAATTCTCATTTGATGACTTGGGTATTACAGAACAAGAATTTTATGATTACCAAAGTAAGTATCTTGATATTCATGAGGAAAGAAAAACTCATGAGCCTGAAAAAGAATCCATTTTGGATCAAATCGACTTTGAATTAGAGCTCACTGTTCGTGATGTAGTTGATTTTGACTACATTATTCAGCTTATTGCTGGACTTAAAGACATTAGTTCAGATGTAGTTCGTGAGAAGAAAACAGAAGATATTCTCAGATTATTTGATCGCGATGTGAAGCTTCGCAAAAAGAAAGAACTTATCCGTAAATTTATTGAGGAGAATCTACCTAAGATCAGAGAAGATGAAAATGTTGAAGAAGCCTTTGAGAAATTCTGGGCAAGTGAACGCTCCTCTGCACTGCGAGAAGTAGCACAAGCTGAAAATATTCCACTAGAAAAGTTTGAAAATATTATTGGCGAGTATTTATATACACAAAAACTTCCACATGGACAAGATATTGTTGATCTTCTCCCAGAAGCCCCAAGAATTTTAGAACGTCAAAGCATCATCGATCGTGTGAGGAGTGCTATTGAGAATATAGTAGATATGTTTGAGTGGTAGTAAGGGAAAAAATGATTAGTAAAATTATAAAAATCAAAGGAATTGGAAAGTTCAAGCAATTTACATGTTCTGGAGATGATGAATTACGTTTTTTCAAAAGAACTGTTATTTTTGGACATAACACTTATGGCAAAAGCACTTTGACAACGATATTTAGATCCTTAAAAAATTCTGATCAAGGATTGTTGAAGGGTAAAAAGACTTTCGGATATTCAGAAAGTTCTGAGATTGATATTTTGGATGAAAATAATAAACATTCCACTCTATCAAACGGTAACTGGAGTAATCCAAATATTGTTGTATTTGATAGTAACTTTGTTCAAAATTACGTTTATCTAGGAGATCAAATTGATTTTGAACATAAAGCTTCACTTCATGGAATATTTGTAGGAGAAAACATAGGTGATAAAGTACTTGCTCTCAAGAGGCTTCGTAATGAACAAGCAGATTTAGAAAGTGATAGAGACAAAGTAAAAAATAAATATATAAAAGTTGATCTGGGAACTTTTGAGGAATTTCTTAAAGCAGAAAAAGTAGAGAGTGTTGATGACAAAATTTCAAAAAAAGAAACAGAAATTAAACGCCTAAATAATATTTCATCAATTAAGGAACAGATTAAGCATTCCCCATTGGCGTCAAAATTTGAGAACTTTAAGTTAGCAATGGAGAAATCGTTAGATACTTCAGCTGAAGTAAGCATTGAAAATCATATTCATAATCATTGGAAAGACGCAAGTGCATCTAAGAATTTTATTTCAGAAGGTGTTGCTATCTTAAAAGATGAGTCTAAAAACTGTGTTTTTTGTGGGCAAGACTTAGAGCCTGTAAAAGATTTAATAAAAGATTTTAAGAGCGTTTTTGGCGCAACGTATAGACAAGTTCAAAAAGAAATTGAATCAGCGGGAGAAAACTTTTTGCGATTTGATCCTGAAGCAGAAATAGCAAAACTTAACCCTCTAGGAATTAACTGTGATGAATTGTTAAATAAGAAGGAGTTACTGGAAAATAAAGCGGATCTAGACAAAGAAATTGATAAAAAATTAAAGAATTTAAACTATTCGATTGATTTAATCTCAAAAGATAAACCATTTCAATTATTCTTGATTGAAATTAAAAAACTTCACCCTGTATTTGATTCAATACTTAAACAGGAATTCTCTGAACAAGATTATCGAAATTTACTAAATCAGTTAAAAAAGTTAAAGCTATCTAAATACAGGCATAGCAAAGAAGGAGTGAGTTTAACAAAAGACTATTTTGATGCAGAAAAACTCATCAAAGACAAGAAGAAGGAAGTGAAAAACCTAAGAGACGAAATTAATCAGGAGACAAAAAAAACAATTGTAGATAATCAAAAAGAAATTGAAAAAGTATTGAAAAATGAACTTAGGGCAGAGTTCTCAATACAGAAATTAGATAGTCGCTCGAACTTAACTAGATCAAAATCACATTTTGTTGACTACGAATTTGCATTTGGCAGTCAAGTTGTTCCTATTTCAAATAAAAGATCTCAGGACGACATTGAGCCTAAGGATAAATATTACTTTGGGAATACGTTAAGTGATAGCGATAGAAGATTGTTGGCAATTGCAATTTTTATATCAAAATTACAAACAGATAAATTTTTAAACAAAAAAATTGTTGTCTTTGACGATCCTTTTTCAAGTTTAGATTCAAATCGCAAGGACGCGTTGGTTAGGACTATAGTCAAAATTAAAAATCAATCAAATGAAGAGCCAGAGCAGGTAATTATACTTACTCATGATGATAGCTTTTTGGCTAGATTGCAAAGCAAAATACCAAAAAATGAAACCAAATTTCTTCAAATTAAAAACTCAGGTTCTGCAGGCTCTAGCATAGTAAAGTGTGATGTGGAAAACGTTATTGAGGAAGAATTTTTCAAAAGCGTAAAGTTTATTAAAGATTCAGTTGATAACAATAGAAATGTTGATGAAGCAATTGGTAAGGTACGTAAGTGCTTGGAAAGAATTTTGAGACACAAGTATTATTTCTCTTTGGATGAAAAGACTCTTTCTGAGGGGAGTATTTCTGCATATCTAGAAAAAATTGGTGACAAGTGTTTGGTTAAAGATGATATTTTAGAAAATAACTGGCATGAACATATGCATGATCAACACGAAATCATGAAGTTGAATGAACCTGAAAAAATACAGAAATTAGACGACTTTTTAAGTTTGCTTGAGAAAATATGATATTAAGTAAATCCGACTACATGCTCTTTCTTCGCCATCCTGCATGGTTGTGGCTAAAGAAGTATGACAAAAATAAATTACCTCCAGTTGATGACAATACGCAAGCCATGTTTGATGCAGGTCATGACTTTGAGCAATATGCCGAAAGCCTATTTCCCAATGGGGTTCGACTTGGATTCAATAATTATGATGAGTATTTGAGTCTACCTGCTCGAACTCAGCAAGCTTTACAACAAGGCGCAGAAGTTATTTTTCAAGGCAGGTTTGAAGTTGATAATTTAACTTGTATTACTGATGTATTATTCAAACATCCGGATGAAACTTTTGACTTAATTGAAATTAAAGCTAGCACTAAAGCTAAACCAGAACACGAATATGATTTAGCATTTCAACTGTTGGTACTAGAAAAAGCAGGACTAAAAATTCGCAATGTAGCTGTGATGCATGCAAACAAAGAATATGTGCGTGAGGGGGAAATTGATCCTGCTGGTTTGGTTGATAAAACAGATATCACAGATAAAGTTCGCGCCTTGATGAGCACCACACTTTTACAAGTAGATATGGCCTTTGAAGTATTGGCAAATAGAACTATGCCAGATGTTTCACCAAGATTTATTAATCAACTTTGTATTCCAAACAAATCATCACAGTGGCTTGAAGAATGGATGGAGATTTATAAAAACATCAAAGGTGAATATGACACCTACTCCATTTACAACCTTGCTTATCCAAGCCCAGAACAACTTGGGGATCTAGAAGATCTTGGCATTTCTTCAATTCACGAGATGACAGAAGACCAAGCTTTAAGAGATAAACAACGAGTTCAAATTAGAACCACTAAAACTGGTCAGCGAATTATTGATAAAGACAAGATTAAAGCCTTTTTAGATACGTTCC
Organism: uncultured Pseudomonadales bacterium; assembly: GCA_964620965.1. Classification (GTDB taxonomy): domain Bacteria; phylum Patescibacteriota; class Microgenomatia; order UBA1400; family PJMF01; genus VFLK01. The sequence goes on along the minus strand of CAZUHV010000001.1, from coordinate 134,934 downwards.
AGTATCCACTCTACTTTTTTGATTACGAAACACTCTCAACAGTAGTTCCTCAATTTGATGGATATAGCCCATACAAGGATTATCCATTCCAATATTCGTTACACATAATTGAAAGCCCAGGTGCAGAGTTAAAACACTTAGAGTATTTACATAACCAAGCAACAGATCCAATGCCAGGATTATTAGCTCAGCTCAAGCAAGATATTGGTACAACTGGTACTGTGCTTACTTGGAACATGAGTTATGAAAAAGGTTGTAATGATCGAATGGCAGAACTGTTTCCAGAGTATGCAGATTTCCTGGCAGATCTCAATGATCGCATAGACGATTTGATGACTCCATTTGCTAAGATGTGGTTTTTTGATAAAGATTTTTTTGGCAGTGCCTCGGTCAAGAAAGTTATGCCAGTATTAGCTCCTGAGTTAAGCTACAAAGAGCTTAATGTTTCTGATGGATTACTAGCTCGCAGAATGTGGACACAAACCGTTTTGGAAGGTAAAAACAGAGAAAAACGACCAATGATTATGGATGATTTGAGCCGTTATTGCACACTTGATACTTTTGCGATGGTGAGGATATTGGAAGAGTTACAAAAAGTGATATGAGAAAGAATGCATACAAATATGTTTTTGGTTTGTTAGTACTTTTCTCAGTGTTTCATATTGTTAGAGATGTGCAGCAAAGTTTTGGTTTAAATAGCTTTGCAACAGATGTAGTTATTTTAGAAAAGAATTGGTGTGGAAGTTACTGTGATTTTATTACTTATCCATTTGAGATAGTAATTCTGTTGGGCTCGTTGGCACAGTTGAAGCGGGGTTGGAATAGAAAGCTTGCTTATTTGATTATCTCAATCTTTTGTTTGTGGGCAGTTATGTTTCTGTATGATTATTTGATTTTTAATACTTAATTGCTTTGAGAGTTTCTCAGAGCAATTCGAAATTTTTTATTGTATTAGTCTTGATTATCTTATATAACTCGATTACAATTGCTTTCTATAACAATTTATATCATTTTAATAATAAAGGGGTCAAAATGAAAAAAGGACGGGAAATTTTAGTAACAGGTGGTGCTGGATTTATTGGATCTCATGTTCAAGATAGATGTATAGCTGAGGGCTATAATGTTACTGTTGTTGATAATTTGGTTAGTGGTAAAATCGAAAATTTAAATGATAGTACAAAGTTTTATCAAGTTGATATTTGCGATGAGGAAAGTTTAGAGAAAGTTTTTGATAAAGTTAAACCTGAAGTAGTTGTTCACACTGCGGCTCAAAATCAAGTTCCAGCTTCAATGAAAGATCCTCGTTTTGATTTGGAGGTAAATGTTCGTGGGATGTTTAATGTTTTAGATGCAGCAAGGAAGAATGGTGGTGAAAGAATAATATATACAAACACTGGAGGTGCATTATATGGTGAACAACCTGATGAAATGCTGCCTACGGATGAAGATGTAAAAATTTTAAAACCAGCATCTTTTTATAATATTTCAAAATTATCAGGGGAATATTATATGAGGCTTTTTGGAAATTTATATAATATGATTTGGGTTTCTTTACGTTTGGCAAATATTTATGGGCCTAGACAAGACTCTCAGGGAGAAGCAGGTATTATAGCAATATTTATTAATAAAATGCTTAATGGTGAAATTCCTATAATTAATGGTGACGGAAAACATACAAGAGATTATCTCTATGTACATGATCTTGTTGATGCAATAATGCTTAGTATGATTCATAAAGAATCAGATTACTTCAATATATCTTCTGGAGTTGAGGTATCAAATCTTGAGGTATTTGAAGCTGTTAAGAATGCTTTAAACTCTGGACAACCAGCAATTTTTGGTCCAGATAGGCCCGGTGATGTCAGAAGAAATGTTTTAGACAACAAAAAGGCAGGTCAAAGATTGGGTTGGTCACCTAAAGTTGATATAAATGAAGGCATAAAATTGACAATCCAATCTCAAAAAAGTGGTAAATAATTTTTTAGAAAAAAATAATAGGTCAAATTTTGTTATAATTATTCAGAATGAAAAAAAATAAAAAAGTTGGAGTAGGTATAATAATTATCAATCAAAATGGTGAATTTCTTTTGCATCTTAGAGATGGAAATACTCCATTAATGACTAACCAATGGAGTTTAGTAGGTGGTGGTATTGAACCAGGTGAACTACCAGAAAATGCCGCAGAAAGAGAAGTTTTTGAGGAGACATCACTTGTTGCTTCAGATGTGGTAAGGGTTGGTTCATTAGCTTTTAATGAAGACTGGGATGCACTAATTTTTCAAGCTAGAGTTGATACTCAGAAAGATAAAATTAAGCTTGGTGAAGGGAAACAGCTGAAATTTTTTTCTCAAGAAAATGTAAAAACATTATTGGCAGAAATTGATTATACAAATCCATTTCTAGATTTTCTAAAAAATTATATTAATGAATTCGCTCTTGATGTGTAAGAATTGCTTGTTTAATTTTGATAAGTGCTTGTTCTAGTTTGCTAGTTTCACACCCAAAATTAAGCCTAATGAATCCTGGTGCTGAAAAATCATTTCCATCAAGCAACTGTACTTTAGCATGAGTAGCGAAAAAATCAGTGGGATTATTTAGTCCTAAGGATCTTATGTCTATCCATGCTAAAAATGTTCCTTCAATTTTTGAAACTGATACATTGGGGATAGGATCAAAGTACTGATAGATTAAATCTCTATTGATTCTTAAATAATTTATCAGTTCACCTCTCCATTCTTCACCATATTGATATGCTGCCAATGTTGCTATTGCACCTAAAAAGTTAACACCAGGTAAAATTCTTGAAGTATTTTGAATAAACTTTTCTCGTAAACCTTCATTGGGAATAATTGTATATGAAAATCTTAATCCAGATAAATTAAAAGTTTTACTTGCTGATAAATGAGTGATAGTATTTTGTGCTATTTGATCATCGATCGAAGCTATCGGAATATGTCTTTTATTTTCATCTAATATTAAATCTGCATAGACTTCGTCAGAAGAAATAACTATGTTATGTCTTTTACATATTTCTGCTATTTTAGTTAGTTCTTGGACATTGTACACATGACCTATTGGATTATGTGGGTTGCAAAAATTTAAAACTTTCGTCTTGGGTGTTATAGATTCTTCAAACTTGTCAAAATCTATTGCCCAGTTTTTACCATCAAAATTCATTTCAACCTGTATTAAATTTTGATTTGCTCTGAGAGCAGAATTCATTATTTCTCCGTAAGTAGGTACTAGTGTGATCACATCATCATGAGAGCTTCCGATTGCTCTGTTTGTAGCATATAAGCTAGGAATAATTCCAGGTGTTAGAAGAATCCATTCTGGCTTAACCTTCCAGTTGTGTAATAATTCTAATCTTTTGATAATTGTTTCAAAAAGAAAATCTGGTAATTGGTCATATCCAAAAATACCATGTTCAACCCGTAATTTAATTGCTTCAATCACAGGAGGAGCTGTTTGAAAATCCATATCTGCTAAACCCATGCCCAAGACATCAGGGTTCGGGACATCAAGCCACTTTCTACTTTTAGTGATTTCTCTGTTTATTGCTGGCCTTAAAATTAACGATTCGTTTGGATTCATAGATGTACTATTTCTTGTAAAACACACATACAAGATTAGTAGTCTTAAGATCCTCTAAATCCATCTTTGCATAATGTGGGTGTAGGTTGTTTAGCACTTCAGGAGGAATCTCATTTTTTCCTGTTTTAATAACATGTGTTTCAAATCCTACATTCTCTGCAATTTTCAAGATTTCGTCCGCTCTAAGACGGTTGCACCATTTGTTAATAGGATTTTTCTCCTCAGTGAGGAATGACCACATATTATATTTTTCAGGTTCTCTGTAAACTCGATGGTCAACTAAATCAATGGAATGGAATGCTACACCACCGTGTTGCATAACTCTAAATAATTCTTGCATGCCTTGTTTGAAATTTAAAATATGTTCCAGAGTTGCTCTTGAGGAAACTAGAGAAACTTGCTCATTAGTTAAAGGCATATTTTCTAAGCTACCTAAAACATAACTTAAATTTGTACTAGAAACTCCGGTGAGTAAATCACCTTTTTTTAATGCAGGAATGTTAAATTGTCTTATTCTTTGTAAGAATTCTTCATTTGGTTTTCCAGACATATTCCACTTATCTGGTTCAAGTGCACAAGCTGCCAACAAATCATATAAAGCTTCGGCTGATCTTTGGAGATCCGCTTGTGTTATGTCTAATGCAATTGTACTTTCAACGCCATTTAGATACATAACTGTTGACACTCCCAAAGGAGAATAAGGTCCAGAACCAATTTCCATATAAGGTACCTCTAAGGAGTCAGAATACTCTAAGAAAATATCAATTGCTTCTGAAGTAACAGAATATGCCCTTTCTGGTCCTTGTCTCCATATTGGGTCATGCCATAACATTCTTCTTCCCTCTGTTAACAGGTTATCATAGTGTCTGTGGTCTATATGGTGTTCTTTACTTTTATTTGGCATTGTTAGCTTTCAAAACTTCTAATGATATATTTAGATATATAATTGTACCTTATGATATAATTATCCGCAAATCAATTTGATTGGGAACAAAAATGAAAAGAAACAATATTGAGGTTATAGGCGCAGGAAGTGCTACTTTTTCTTTGGATATTATTAGAGATTTAATAATTACACCAGGGTTACATAATTCAAACATTATTTTAGTGGACAAAGATGAAGAACGTTTGAATGCTATTGCAAGAGTTGCACAATCTTATAACGATGAAATGAATGCAGGTTATACTTTCCAAACAGAAACTTCTTGGGAAAAACCGTTGAGAGGAGCAGTTGATTATGTTATTTTAGCGGCTTTGGCTGGTGGAAGAGATGCAATGGATCAAGACAGAGCTTTACTTGAAGAACATGGATATTATAGAGGTATAGGAATCAATACACCATTTAGACAACTTAAGTTAATGATGGATGTTGGTGAAACGATGGCAGATAGATGCCCAGATGCTACATTGATTATGGCAGCAAATCCAGTTCCAGAGGGCTGTGGACTTATTCATCAAGCTACAGGAGTTGATACCATTGGTATTTGTCATGGACATCATGAATTAAAAAAGTTATATGGTTTATTAGGTATTTCTGATTTTGGATTGGTGAGTTCACAAGTAGCTGGAATAAATCATAATATATGGTTAAAAAATTTCACTTATAAAGGAGAAAATGCTTATCCAATGTTAGACGATTGGATTAATACTGCTGCAGAATCATTTTATAAATTTTACACCCCAGTATCACATCATGCGGACTATCAAATTAGTAAGGTAGCATTAGATATGTACAAGCGGTATGGTCTTTTTCCAGTTGGAGATACTGTTAGAGGTGTTATGCCAGAATTTTGGTGGTATGCTGATAGTCCTCAGACTAAAGAGAAATGGTTTGGTCCTACTCAAGGTTTCGATGGTGATATTGGACATAATATGAATCTCTCGTGGTTAACAAACATTGTTAAAAATGTAAATAATTTTAGTCCCTCTCAATCTGCTACAAGAACATTTGGGTTGCATAGATCAGAGTGGGATATTATCCCATATATTGATGCGAGGGAAAATAATACAGGTGCAGAATTACAATTGAGTATTCCAAATAAAGGTGCAATTAAAGGACTTGATGATGAAACTTTTGTTGAAGTTCCAGTTAAGGTTGATTCAAATGGTTTAAGTCGTTTAGAAGAAATTGAATTTTCAAACTTACTCTTGCAAGGTGTATTGATACCAAGAGAATTATTAGCACGAAGAATAATTTCTGCAATGCTTGAGAGGGATGAAAGATATATTATTCAAACTTGGTTAGCAGATTGGAAGACTAAACATCCTGGTCAAGCAGAATCAGCCTGGGAGGCATTGATAAGCGCTGATTGGAATCAAGATATGTTTGAATATTACAGAAGTAAATAGTTAATTTTTTAGCTTGTTTATGGTGGCGAAATAATGTAAAAATCAGTTAGAATTTGAATAATAATGAAAATTACTAAATTACCAATTTCAAGATGGCTCGATTATAAAAATCTCTATATGGAGTCCATTGCTAATTCACCACAAGCATTTTTGTGGAGCAAAGAAGAAATAAGTTCAAAAGAAGATTCTGAGTGGCAAGACAGGATAAAAAATATGTTTTTTGCAATTACTGATGATGAAAAACTTGTCGGTATGGCTGGTTTTTATTGTGAGGAAAAGAAAAAATTGGCACATATTGCAAACATAGTACGTGTTTATGTGAGCCCAGAATGTAGAGGAAAAGGAATTGGGAAAAAACTATTGTTGACTGTTATTGAAGAGATAAAATCTAAGCCAGAGATAAAAAAAATACAATTGGGAGTTATAGCAACCCAAATTTCAGCATTAAATTTATATGAATCAGTGGGTTTTGAAAAAGTAGGTGAGCTAAAGATGGCAGTTAAGATTGACGATCGTTTTTATGATCAGTACTTAATGGAAATGATTTTAAATGAAGAATAGTTCTTCAATTATAAAATACTCACCTTTCAGCAGAAAAACATTTTTAGACTGTAAAAGTTAATACCTAATTGCTTTGAGAGTTTCTCAGAGCAATTCGTCATTTTTTCTTTTTTCTTCTTTTACCATACACAAACTTTTCATAATACTCACCGCTATTGTATGCATCAATTTTCTCTTGAGTATCTAGTGGAGTGTATGTAACTTCATCTACAGAATGTGTTTCGATAAAATCTCCAAGAAACTTTTTTTCTAATGCCTTTTGATATTCATATTTACCTATCTCAGGAGTTGCAATTGGCAGTCGATAAATTGTCATATCTCCCATTAGATATTCGAGATAATCAATGTTTGTATCGGGATCAGTAAATAACTCAGCTAGAGGCAAAGCTCGACCATTTTTAACATGCTCACTTAATGCAAGCAAGCAAAACTCTTCCCTTCCTTTTGCATCTGCAGCTTCATAACAATCGGTAATTAATTTTGCTCTTACCCAAACCCAATCACCTTCTGCCTCATTAATGAATTTCCAGGTTTTAGCTATTAGTTCTTTATCTTCAGAAAGCAATGCTTTGACAATTAAGTCATATGCTTCAGTGATACTTGTTGGATAGTTTTTTGGAAGTTTAGTGTTTTGTTTCATATCTCAATTATACGACTGTAGTTATTAGGGGTCTTACCCCTCATTTTGCAAGGGCTATAGCAAGTCTCGACTGAAAGTCGGGACCCTTGCAAAACTCACCCCGCTTTTAAAGCTCCATGTAATGGAAGCAGGCTAACCTGCTTCCAATTAAAAAATTTTAAAGGGGGAAAAAATGAAACTATCAGCAAAAGCACAGGCAAGCATCAACAAAGTAATAGAAAAATTTCAAACTGGAGACTTATCAACTGTGACAAGAATAGCTCGCATTCAAGTTGCTAGTGATGCTCCAGTTAATAAGTGGAGTTTATCAAATAAAGTGCTAGCCTTTTTACAGTCAGATGAGCTTGATTGCCGAGGGTATAAACAGTGGCAAAAAGAAGGCAGAACGGTCAAAAAAGGTAGTAAAGCAGTGTATATACTCAGACCCAAGCTCGCAAAGGTTGATCAGGAAAACGAAGAGGATACAAAAAATATTTGTGTTGGGTTTGCTCCTATTCCAGTATTTGCAGCTTCATGCACTGAGGGTGATGAAATGGTATCAACCTACGAGCCAGTAGAATATCCTCCGTTGCTAGATGTGGCTAAAAAATTTGGTATAGATGTTGAGTATGCACCTATTAGTCCTGATAAGCTTGGTGATTGTCAAACTGATGGTAGCAAAATCAGACTTGGTACACACGATGCAGGAGTATTTTTTCATGAATTAGCCCATGCGATACACGCGCGAATAGATGGAGAGCTAAAGCAAGGACAAAACAAGACACAAGAAACAGTAGCCGAGTTTACATCTGCAGTATTGATGGACTTGTACGGCATGGGAGATTCTAGCGGGAAAGCTTGGAGCTATATTAGCCACTATTCAGATGATCCACTCATTGCCATAACTAAGGCGATGGGAACAGTTGAAAAAGTGCTGGCGGTATTACTCGCTGATGAGGTGCCAAGTGTTGGCAGTTAAGCCAGCTTCTTGTATCTCTGACTTCAGACTTAGGAAAAATTGTAAGTCTGAAGTCTCCTCCTCCAAAACTTGAGCAATATGTTTGGTGAGGAAGTTGTAGATATTTTGATTTGGAGAGATAAATAAAAGTGATGGTTTTTCATGTAACGTCCTATTTTGCCAGGTTCCTTCGTCAAAGTACTCAATGTATTGAGAGATTTTCTTTCGAAGCATAAAGCGTGGTGTACCTTTGTCAATGATTTCTAGGAAATAACGCTTTGTTAAGTCATTCCCTTTCAGGGAAATATACACATCTGGTCGGTTATATGGCAGGTAGTAGTGTTCTGCTAAATCAGTTTTTGTATAAAAATGAAGTTCTTGTTTGTTTTTGAGGGCTTGTTCTTTAAGTAATAAATAGACATTGGCTAGAAAGATGCTGTGATTTATTAATTTTTGAGAAGCATTTTTGTCCCTGTAGGCTCTTCTTAAAATTTTCTCGTTAGTATTTTCTTGTTCAAGAAGTATTTTTCTTGATTTGGTAGCTAGGTAGTATATCGCTGGTTTGGTATTTTCTTTGAGTTTAGTTGAGTAGATTCTACCGAGGATATTTTTTTGATTGAGATCTTTAAGCCAGGAGTTTATTCGTTTGGGGTCTTTATGATTAAGGAGTATTTGGATTTGGTGACGATTAAGGAAACGGAAACGATATATTAGTATGAGGATTTCTAATTGTTTAGGAGTTATGGTATCCATAGTGTTATTTACTATGGGCAGGCTATTTTCTGTATTGTGAGGTATTGTATCATTCCCTCCCCTTATTATATAAGGGAATAGAGGTAAAGAATATTTTGATTCGTATCTGGGAAAGTATCTTATTTTTGTCCTAGACGGTAGGGGCAGTTTTTTAATAGAGTAATCTTAAGTTTAAATCAATGTATAATCAAGCATTAGGTATGTTAAATAAAGAATTAATCGAAAATAGAATAAAAAACTACTGGGGGTATGGGAATCTTGACTCTGATACTTGGTTTGTTGGTATGGAGGAAGGTTTTGATGGCAGCCTATCAGATTTAGAAAAAAGGTTTACTAAGACCAAAGATAAATCTGTCATAGATATCAAATCTGATATGAAGCATGTCCCTGATCACATTAAATGGTTTTTACCAGATGCTCCAAGTCAGAGAACCTGGTCAAAACTTATTCTCATATTACTTATGTTGTATTCAAGTGAAGAAGTTAGTCTAGATGTAATAAAACAATATCAACGAAATAACTTTGCTAGATCACATAGTGATCACTGTGTTTTAGAGTTCATGCCACTTCCTTGTAAGTCAGTCAGAAAAAAAGATTGGTTTTATGACCAATTTAAGATTGATTATTTAGAAACAAGAAAAACATATTTAGAGCATGTAATGCCAATAAGAATTGATTTATTTAAAAAGTTACTAAAAAAACATAATCCAAAGGTAGTAATTTTTTATTCTTTATCATATTTAGATAAATGGAGTGATATTGTTTCTGAGAAGTTTAGGAAAAATAAAAATCTATATCATTGCAGAAAAGGTACTACTCATTTCTTTGTAATCCCACACCCAGTAGCGTATGGATTAAAAAAAAGTGATTGGCTAAGTATTGCACGAACAATAAATAGTATGAGTAAAGCATAATGAACTTATATGCTTAAGGGAAAAATATGAATATTAAAATTGTCAAAGGAATTAAAGGGGCGCAAAGTGCTAATGGTATTGCGATAATAATTGACGTTCTGAGGGCAGCAACTGTTGCATCATATTTACTTGATAAAGGTGTGACTTCAATTCATCCTGTTGCAACCCCAGAAGAGGCTTTTGACTTTAAGATGAAGGATGAAGAAGTGTTGCTTGTTGGTGAAAATAAGGGAATTAAGATTGATGGTTTTGATATCGGTAATTCTCCATCAGTTATAAAAACCCTTAATAATTTGGATGGAAAAAAGGTTATTCATAGAAGTTCAACTGGCACACAAGGCTTAGTTAATTCTACAAATGCAAATCAAATAATATTTGGGTCATTCGTTTCTGCTCAAGCAATTTTGGATTTCTTAAAAGCCAGTCAATCTGAAGATATTACATTCGTCCCAATGTATGCTTTAGAAGATCAACTTTTTGCTGAGTACATGGTAAGTAAATTAAAAGGTGAGACACATCCTTCTCTCGAGGAAGTGAAAGCAAAGCTTGAACAACATGAATGGATATTGAATAGCTTTCTTAATCCTCAAAATGATAATTTTCCCGAGGATGACTTTCACTTGGCACTAGAGGTTGATACATTCAATTTCTTTCCAATAATCAAAGATGGAAAAATTGTTAAAAGCAACTAAGGCAAGGTCGAAAATGCCTGTGTTTTAGATTTGGGTTTACTTACCTTTTTATATCTACGAAAAACTTGTGTTGTTGCTGACGGCTCGTATTTCATGGCAAAGTGCTTTCTAGAATTCTCAATCACCTCATTCACTCTTCCTTTGTTTTCCCTAATTTCAACAGGCATAGTAATCCCAGAAAAAGGCTCTTCAGGGTTTAAAGCACCTAGTCTCATAAAGAATCTGTATGACGGTAATCCAGCAATATCACCTTGTTCAACATATGGCCTGAATTGAGGCAAGATGAGTGTCTCATCTTCTGGGTTAGCAGTTCTAAAGCAAATTACTGTTCCAGTGTTAGCCAGTGTCACATTAACTAATGACTTGTCTTCCAACTGTGAAGTTGTTTGATGGGCTAGTATTGCCCCTAGTCTATACTTTCTAGCCTCAGACAATATTTGTGCAAAAGCGGGAGTGGCAAAGTTTTGGAATTCATCAACATATAAGTAGAAGTCTTTTCTATCTTTCTCAGCCATTCGAGCACGCCTTAGAGAAGCAAGCTGTAGTTTTGCCATAACCACCACGCCAAACACTTTTGAGTTATCTTCTCCAAGCTTTCCTTTGGATAAGTTACAAAGCAAGATCTTGCCTTCATTCATTATTTCTTCAAAGTTTATGGTAGATTTTTCTTGCTCCAAGATTCTTTTAGCTGTTGGAGAAAACAGGAAACGACCAATTTTGTTAGTAATTGGTGAGATCATTTTTACTTTCTGGTAGTCTCCAGCTTTGGCAAACTCATACTTCCAAAAGTCTTTGAGGTTTTCATCGGTTAGTTGTTTAACCACTGATTTTCTAAACTTAGTATTGATTAGTAATTTATAGACAGTAAATAATGTTGCTCCAGGAACAGTAAAGGCAGTATGAATGGTGTTTCTGAGGATATACTCCATCCTTGGGCCCGAGTATTTTTCGGTATAGATTTTATGGAACAAAGAAATAATGCTTTCAGAGATGTATTCTTTTTCTCTTAATGCAGCTTCTTCACCTAAGCCTTGTGATAACTCAAGTAAGTTGATTCCCATCGGATACTCAATATCATCAGGGTTAAAGTACACAACATCTTTGATCCGCTCTTTTGGTATTAGATGTAAAATTTGTTCAATCAAATCTCCATGAGGATCAACAACTGCCAATCCTTTGCCGTTTTGAATATCGGAGTTGATCATGCTCAGTAGCATGGTTGATTTGCCCGTACCTGTAGCTCCCAAGATGTACATGTGTCTTCTGCGTTCATCCTCGGTTAAGCCGATCAATGTTCTGGAATTACCATACGTATTTTGGGCAAATACTACATCAAGCTTATTACCTTTTTTGAGTGACAGCGGTGCAGGTAAATCCTTGCTAAACTGCTTTTGCATATCTTCAGTTTTTGTCGTCTTGGTGAATGGGAAGTGATATAAATCTCCAAGTTCGGATGCAGACAGTATTGTGTTGTTAAAAGGGAGTAATAGCCGATTTCTAAACAATAAGTTCTTGAAAGTGTTAAGTTGCTTGATTGGAAGTTTAAGACTTTTAGTAAGATGTTGATATTGAGTACCACTCATTGACTTGAGCGTTGAAACAAAACCTTTTGATTTTTTCTTAGCCCAATATTCATTTGTTGATTGAGAAAGCACTCTGATTGAAGCCTTGTATAAAGGCTGATCAATTTTCTTTTTAACTAGCTTTTCAATTTCACTCTGGTAGGCATTACTTGATTTCTTGCCTTTTAGAATTTTAGGCAGTGGTAATAATGGCCCATCTCTACCATCGGTAGCTAGGAACACTAATAAACCAAGTGGTAAAAGTAAGATTTGTAGTGCGTAAGAAATTGTCAGATACAACCAAGCACCTGAATGTGCATGGGCAATTTCGGCAGTTAAGTCTTGTTTACTCTTGATGAGTTTTTGGAGTCGTTTAACTTCAGGAAGTTTTGATTTTGAAACAGGGCTGATAACAATTTGATAGGCAAGTAACTCGTTTTCCTTGAGTTTAGTCATAGCCCCAGTTAAGTACGCGATAGGGTCATTTTTATCTAAACTTTCATGAGCCTTTAGAGGGAAAGCAAAGTGTTTGGCAAGTTTTAGTTGTGTGGTAAAACTATTTTCACTTTTCTGTAGATACTCAGCGGTTTTGTTGATCTGAATTCCTGGCAGATATGACAGCAAGCTATTTTTGATAAGTCCTGATAAAGACTGAGGTGCTCGAATCACATAGCGAATACCATCGGCCTTGGTGGAGACAATCTCCAGGCTAATACTTTTTGTAACTCTAAATATTCTCTCAATAAAAGACCTTTGATTGGTAATGCTATGAAAGAGATTAAAGAGTTGCTCGGTAGAATATGGATTAAGCTCTGTCTTTTTGAGTGGCTTAATTTCTAAATAGACATGTTTTGCAGTGTGAAGTCTATATAACAAGGCAAGCCGAATGAGCTGAAAAGCTAAGAAGAGTGAAACAAGAAAAATGAAAAAAATGCTGAGGGAAAAATAAAGAACAGACCAGTTGATTGATGGAATTACTGTGGCAGGAAAGTATGAGAGTATTTGGTTTAAATCAGTAGCCATGCCCTTCTTTTCTTTGGGCAGACAATGTTGTGTTGGAGTATACCCCAACCTCTGGTTTTTGGCAATAAATTAGTGTTGACAACTATCCGTAATAGTATATATACTAACCGTATATGGATAGTTAAATAAGGGTTGATCGAGATGAAAAATAGCCACGAATTAGACAATAACCCCAATACCTACACTGGTGAAAACTCACCAATTCCTCAAGAAATTTTGCAAGATTCAGTTGTTGAAATTAAATTTTTGGCAACTAGTTGGTTAGACGACTTTGAAAAAGAAATGTTTGAAGGAAAAACGTTAGATGAATTACTAAACCAGCTGAATTATGACTAGAAATAAAGCTCAAAATACTACTAAAACTGATGCAATTATTTACCTCAGAGTTTCAACCGAAGAGCAAGTTGATAATTTTTCATTAGATACTCAAGAAGAACTGTGTCGAAAAGAAGCTATTAGAAAAGGCTTGAAAGTTATCAAAATATTTCGTGAGGAAGGTAAGTCTGCCAAAACTATAGCTGGTCGTCCAGAATTAGTCGAGTTACTGCATTATTGCAAGAAAAATAAAAGAACGCTTGGTGCTGTTATTATCTACAGACTAGATCGACTTTCTCGACAAACTTCAGATTATCTTTCAATCAGAAAGACCTTGATCAGCAATAATATACAGCTAATTTCAGCCTCAGAACCCACAGGAACGTCTCCAACAGATACACTGCTAGAAACTATCATGGCCAGTTTTGCTCAGCATGATAATGATGTACGCAGCGAGAGAACAAGAAATGGCATGTATGCAAGGTTCAAGTCTGGATTAATCACAAGAAAACCTCCACTTGGGTACATGATGGATGTTAACAAATTTCCAATCGAAGACCCAGAATCATGGGACAAGATGGTGCAGGCGTGGGATTTGATGGCGCTTGGAAACAAAAGCCTCATTGAAATAACGAAAATCATGAACGAGCTGGGCTTATACACTGTTCATAAAGGCAAAAGAATAAAATTAAAGGTGCCTACCGTTCAACGAATGCTTCGTAATAAATTTTATGCAGGAATTTTGACGTCAGATACTTATAAAGAAGAAGTCCAAGGTCAACACAGGCCAATGATTTCATTAGAACAGTTCTATAAAGTTCAGGATGCTTTAGATGGTAGAAGAGTTTTTAAACCTGTAGTAAATACAAAACGAGTTAGAAATAATAAAACATTTCCGTTAAGAAGGATTGTTAAGTGTTCTGAGTGTGGCAAAGGAATAACTGCTGGTTGGAGTAAAGGTAGAAGTAAAAAGTATCCATACTACCGATGTTCTACTAAATGTCAGGCCGCTTCTATTAGAGCTGAACAGTTAGATGAAGAAGTGGTTCGATTGTTGAGATCCATTTCACCAAGTAAAGAATGTATTGAGTTATTTACACAGTATGTAGTTGAAGAATATGAAAGGAGGCTTGCCAATGTAAAGAAAGCCAAAAACGTAGCAGATGATGAAATTCAAAGACTCAAAGATATGAGAAAAGTGTTGGTGCAAAAAAACATGATGGGTGTGTATACCGATGAAATATTCATGGAACAAAACGCATTAATAGAGAATAAACTACAGAAAGCTCATGTTGCCAAAGCAGACTCAACGCTTGAAAAATATGATATCAACAAGCTAACAGCTTTTATAAAAGAAACTTTGAGTGATTTAGGAGCTACGTACAAAAAATCGACCGTACCTCAGATAAAAGCTTTATTTGGTTCAATCTTTCCCAAAGGTGTCACATATGACTTTAATGGAACATTGAACCCTGAAATAAACCCTATGTATCAATCATTATTTAACTTTAATACACAGGGTGTTGCTTTAGGTGACCCCACAGAGAATCGAACTCTGGTTACCAGGATGAGAACCTGGTGTCCTAACCGCTAGACGATGGGGCCATTAACGATTTTTTATAAAAGTGCAATTAAGACCACTATTATATCAGTTCTTCAGTACTATTGCAGACTAATATTTGTTATACTTTTTTTATATGAAGAAAAAAAACAAAATTGAAATTAAATCTCCTCTGTTATTAGGTGTATCCATTTTACTTTCACACTTAGCTGGTTTTGTAGGTTCATTTGCAACCCAGCAGTCAATTACAACATGGTATGTCACACTTGCAAAGCCAAACTTTAACCCCCCAAACTGGGTTTTTGCACCAGTCTGGTTCATTTTATACACCCTAATGGGTATCTCTCTCTATTTAATTTGGGTTCAGCTTCAGAAACCAACAGGAATCATTGCGTGGTTTAAATATAAATTGCAAGCAAAGAAAAGAGAACAGATGTACTCTGCAGTCATTTTCTTTTTAATTCATTTAGTTGTTAATTCTATTTGGTCATTGGTATTTTTTGGCATGAAAGAGCTTGGTGCAGCATTTGTAGTAATTTCTTTATTATGGATAATGATTGCAACTTTAATTTATGTGTTTATAAGATTTAGCAAATGGGCAGGTCTATTACTGCTCCCATATCTTGCTTGGGTTACCTTTGCTGGAGTTTTAAACTACACATTGTGGATGATTAACTAGTTAGTTATTTTGTTAAGTCCTTGTATTTTTCCCAAAATTTTTTCAATTTTGGTTCTATTACAAACGTGCAGTATGGAGCATTGGGATTATTTTTATAAAAATTTTTGTGATAGTTTTCTGCAGGGTAGAATGCATCAAATTTGGTAATTTCTGTGACAACTGGTTTGTCGTATAAGCCTTCTTTTTCAAAATCTTGTAATGATTGCTCTGCAGTCTTTTTTTGCTCTTCCGAATTATAGAAGATTGCTGACCTATATTCAGTTCCAACGTCATATCCTTGCCTATTTAGTGTAGTTGGATTATGTGTGTGCCAAAACACGTCTAAAAGAGTTTTAAAGGAAATGACAGTAGGATCGAACTCAATTTGGATTGCTTCTGCATGTCCACTTACTCCTGTAGAAACTTGCTCATAACTTGGATTTTTCCTTCTTCCACCAGAATAGCCTGGTGTAACGGAAACAACACCTTTTAATTGTTGAAAGATTGCCTCTGTGCACCAAAAGCATCCATTTGCTATAGTTGCGGTTTCAAGATTCATATTAATCTTCTTCTAAAATTGGTGGAAGATTTTCACCTTCTTTAATAAATCGTATTGAAACTGAGTTTACACAATGTCTAGTGTTTTTGATAGTAAATTGTTCGCCTTCAAACACATGCCCAAGATGTGCATCACAATGGGCACAGCGAATTTCTGCCCAAGGTGTAAAAGGACCACGAATTCTTTTTACAGCGTTTGCAAAGGTATCTTCAAAGGCTGGCCATCCACAGCCGGCATCAAATTTTGCCTGAGATGAAAAAAGTGGAGTATTACATTTCCTACAAATAAAAGTACCTGGTTCATAGAAATCATCATACTCACCAGTAAATGGGCGTTCTGTTCCACGATTTTCAATTACTTCTTTTTCTTGTTTTGTCAATTTGTTGTATGACATCAATATTTTTTATTGTACACACATTTTTTTGATAATGACAGCTCAATGTAAGAATTTGGTCTTATTATCAAGAAAATATTAAGTATTGAAAGGAGTATCGTGAAAACAATACCAATTTCTAAGATCAATATCCCGTTGCTGTTTATTGTTCTTTTATCATTATTTACGTTTGCTGTTACAAAGGCATACTTTACTGCATCAGCAAATTCAGCAGATAACATTTTTGTTTCTGGTGATTTGGAGCTGACAATGAACCAAGATTCTGTATTGTCTGTTTCAAACTGGCAGCCTGGTGAAGTACACGTTATGGAGTTTGATTTACTTAATTCTGGAGACTTTCCGATAAATATTAAAGGATATCTTGATGGATTTTGGACTGATGCTCAACTTGATCCAAATATGGTTGAGATAACTTTGGTGGAACGACTCACAGAATTTGGTTGGGTAGATATCACCCCAACAAATTTTGAAGTTGGAGGTGAGTTTTATATCAGTGAAGATGGAACAGAAAACACACTTATTGATGTGTTATCACAACAGCAGGAACATTTGAGAATCTCTGTAAAGTTGAGTGATTCAGTTTCAAATGAATATCAAAATCAAGGTTTCACGAGTAGTTTACACGTGGGTGCAAAACAAGTACTTCAAGGGGCTAGCTGGCCATCAGGATATTAAATTTTATGAAAATACAGGTAGTGTGGTTTTTTCTCTTAATACCGTATCTCACAATTATTATTTCAATGCAGATATTAAAAGTGAAATTACTCATAGTTACCTCTAATTCAATGAAACCAGAGTTTGTATTTGGGGATGTGCTCCTGGCTAAAAGCCAGGAGCAGTATTCTCCTAATGACATAGTAAGTTATGAAATTGAAGGAATAACAGTTACTCACAGAATAGTTTCTATTCACAAAAGTTCTGAAACCTTATACGAAGTTAAAGGAGATGCAAATACTTTTTCTGATTTGTCACTAATTAAAAAAGAACAAGTTATTGGAAAGATTTTTTTTAGTATCCCAAAAATAGGTTTTTTAGTTTTATTTATGAAGTCTAAATATTCTCTTTTACTTATCTTAACTGGGAGCATTTTCTATTTATCTTTTGTGGTAGGTAACAAGATCAAAAGTTTTAAAGAAAAAAATATATGAAAAAAATTAGTGTCTGTTTCTTATTATTTGTTATTTTTTTTGTAGGTTTCAATTTAATAGTGCATTTCCGTTCTTTTGCATTTTTTGACAGTGTTGTTCAGAGTGAAACTATTACTTTTGCAACTGGTGAATGGGTAAGTGCTGAAACCGAATTTTTGCTCTTACAATCTGGGAAACAGTATTCAAACAAAGAAAGTGTAATCTCGTATGTAGATATAGATCAGGATAAGTATCAAATAGAAATTACAGATGCAACTCAATTTTTATCTTTTTATATTAAAGATGATAGTCAAAACAAACCAGAATTTTTTGAAATCACAGATGTACCACAACTAACAGTTTTTATTGGAGACGTTCCAGTTTCTCAATTATCAATACAGTCGGTTACTGATGCTTGGCATCAGGTAGTAATAGATTTATCAAGATTTACATTTGAAAAGGGAATATACGATATACATTTTACAAATAACAATGTATTTGATTCTAGTTATAAACCAAACTTTCAAATTAGGGATATGACAACAACGCAATTGTTTGTTACAGAAAACTCTGTTTTACAGTTTCGAGCAAACAAACCAGTTTCTTTGATCAGTGTTTCATATTTTGTGTACGAAGATTCAAAAGAAGTTAGCATAGTGACGAATCTAGTTAAGGAATTGAAAAACAATGAAGAAATATACCAGTTTTTTATTCCAAAAAATTTAGTAGGTAATGAAATAAAGTATTGGTCAGAAGATTTATTTGGGAATAAAGAAGCAGAAAAAGTTATGAATATTTCTTATTTCAATAATGCAAATCAAACAGATTCAAAAGACAAAGTTATAGAAGTCCAAGTTAACAAGGAAACTGAAAATGAAGTTTCAGTCTTTTTTGAGTACGAAAATCAATATGCTAGTTCTAGCTATTTTATCGCAGAAGCTTGGTCGGATAACTTCCTTAAAAATTTAGCAGAAAAAAAACATCATCAGTTTATGCTTCCTCAAATATACTATTTTGAAACTCCAGGATTTTTTTATCATAACCTTGTATATACAGATGTACCTCCAGAAACAAAAAAAATTATTTTAAAACGTTGTTACTTCTCTGATTTTTGCCAAATTGTTACAGAATCCCCCTTGTAACTCAGAAATTTTCTTAGCATAATGAACTATATAGAAAGAGTGTGTGGGATTATCAAAAACTCTTAAGCATCTATTTCATCCACAGAGGTCTAACAACCAGAGACCTAGATTTTTGCACCCAAAACCACTTTTGTTTTTATCAATAATTGCAATTGGTTTCTATCAATTAGTTGGTTTATTGTCTACAGTGCATCCAGCTAAAGGAAATATACTCGGGTATGCTTCTAACATAACTGTTGCTCAAGTTGTTGAATCTACAAATTCTCAGCGGTTAGCATCGGGGTTAGGAACGCTTTCTTATAATACTTTGTTAGCTCAAGCCGCCATTGCAAAGGCACAAAACATGTTTTCTGAAGGGTATTGGGCACACACTTCTCCTTCTGGAAAGGAACCTTGGGATTTTATTAAATCTGCAGGGTATGTATATAAGATAGCAGGAGAAAATCTTGCAAGAGACTTTGATTCTACAAGTCCAATGATGAGCGCCTGGATGAACTCCCCAACTCACAGAGCTAACATCATGAATCCTAGATATCAAGAAATTGGAATTGCTGTTGTAGATGGCCAATTAAATGGAGTTGAGACTACACTAGTGGTTCAAATGTTTGGAACTCCAGAAACACAAGCAGTAGCAAAAGCACCGAGTGTTTCAGTGCCTGCAGTGGCAAGTAGTACTACTATAAATAGCAACATTGCGACAGAAGAGAGTCTAGAAAATCAAGAAGATCAAGCCCTAGAATTAGAAAATGAAATGCAAACTCAAGAATTAGAAGATTCACAAACAGAAGAAGTTCTTGCAGAGGCAGTAGTTCCTCAAGGAGAACTTTCAAATGGGATTCTCTTTTCTCCTCAGCATGTCCTTAAAGCATTTTTCTTAAGCATCATTTTAATTCTGCTTGCAGTGCTTATTTATGATGCAGTTGTTGCAGGACATAGAGATTCAGTCCGATTCGTAGGCAAAAATGTTGCACACATAATCTTTTTTATAATAGTGATGTACCTTATAGTAGCATTTAGAGGTGGAGTGGTTGGCCCATGATACAAGATATCCGAAATCATAAAATTGCATATATAGTATTATTCTTTGTTCTGATTGGATTTGTGGTAACTTTCTTGCATGTTTGGCCAGATCATTTTCAACAAAAAATCGTAGCAATTGCAATGGGGATATTCTATTTTATTTGGGGAATTGTTGTACATACGACTAATAAGCACATTAATTCTCATGTGGTTTTAGAGTATTTAGCAGTATCAGTTTTGGGCATTTCTCTATTACTACTTTTATTGAACTAGTGGTACACTAAGGACCTATCATACAAAGTATGATGATCAAATACAGGTAAAAAATAAAAAAAGGAGTCAAATATGAAGGGAATTATTCTCGCAGGAGGGTCAGGAACAAGATTAAGACCTCTTACTCAAGTTACAAGCAAGCAGTTACTGCCAATTTATAATAAACCAATGATTTATTACCCCCTTGAAACTTTGTTAAAAGCAGGAATTAAGGATATTCTTATCATCGTTGCTCCAGATCATGCTGGAGATTTTTTGAAACTACTTGGTAGTGGTAAAGAGTTTGGTTGTAAGTTTACCTACGAAATTCAGGATAAGCCAGAAGGTTTAGCCCAAGCATTTATTATTGGAGAAAACTTCATTGGTGATGACAGCGTTACTTTAATTCTCGGAGATAACTTATATGAAGACGATTTTTCACAACCAATTCAATCTTTCCAAAAGGGTGGGCGTATTTTTATTAAAGAGGTGACAGATCCAGAGAGATTCGGCGTTGCTGAGTTTGATGCAGATCACAAGGTTGTTTCAATAGAAGAAAAACCTGCAGAACCAAAATCTAATTATGCAGTGACGGGTATGTACATTTATGACAATACTGTTGTGCAAAAGGCAAAGTCTTTGCAACCAAGTGCACGAGGTGAGTTGGAAATTACAGACTTAAATAATGTATACTTAAAAGAAGGAACATTAGATGTTGCGTTTGTTGAAGGCAAGTGGCTTGACACTGGTACTTTTGAGTCACTCCATGAAGCAATCATGTTTGCTAGAGAAAGAGAGCTTGCATCTAATAAATAGGTACTACTTGTGAAAAAAATATTTATTGCTTTACTACTCGTTATTTTAGGTTCTTTTTTTGGTACTGCAATTTTTGCACAAGAAACTGCAACAGCAGAAGCGACAGCAACCTCAGAGGCAACGACACAGATTTTCACTAAAGAAAGAGAAACAGAAAAGATTAGGCAACTACGTATTTTGTATCGTGACCAAGTTGAAGTATATAGAAAATCTGAGAAGGATTTTTCTATTGCAAAAACTAATCATGAGCAGGTTCAGACTTTGGCAGCGCTAGAGGAAGCAGTAAATGCAACACGAACTGTAATGGCAGATCGCTTGAGAGTCATGATTACCTATGCAGAACTTATTGACGCGGTTCTTGTAGAAACCAATGGTATTGAACTAGACATCAAAGAGCAAACACACTCAGAGCTGGTTGGAATGATTAATCTTTTAAAAATTCACCAAGAGAATGTTCAAGTCGCAAAGGATAGACCAGCTATGGCTTTGCTAGCAGATGATTTTGAGCCAGTGGCGATTCAGTATGAGAGTTTAGTTTATAAAACTCTTTCTTTAATAAGAATTGGAAAAATTCAAGAAGTGCAAGATAAAGCAGAAATTATTGAAGCAGATATTATTAAAGAGCATGATTCAGAAGAGGCAAGTTCTGTTGTAACCGCAAAACGTGAAAGAGCATACGCAGAGGTAGAAAAGGACTTTAAAGTAACGAATCAAGACTTAGCAAAGTTAAATGAAGATTTTCTTGTAGCAAGAAGAGACGGTTTTAAACGTGGTTTTTACGAGAGGATTTTAGAAGACCTGAGCCCAGTATATGCTCGCCTTTCTAGAACACTAGATCATTTAGAGGAACTACTTAGTTTGTAACATATGGCAGAACAAGAGATACCAATCAACCAAACACAGTTTTCATTTGAAGAGCCGATCTTTGAAAACGAGACTGTATATAGAGAAGATAAGCCGGAAGATTTAGAGCAAAAGCCTAAGAGCAGAAAGAAGCTTTTTATAATAATTGGTGTTATTGGCTTTATCTTTATTATTCTTTTGTTAGTTTTGGTTATGGCAATGAGAGGCAGAGGATCAACTCAAGAAGTAGGTGAAGATACGAATCCAGTTGTTGCAAATGAACTTGGTCCGATTCAGCAGAGGATAGAAGATTCACGAGAACTTTTGGATATTGCAGACCCTGCTAAGCAAGATTTGGCATTTCCTCCAGTTGATTTAGAGCTTCGTTTAGACCCTAAAGTAAAGTAATTTTATCTTAATAATTCTTCATTTTAATGTTATGGGAATTTTCATATATTCCTTATTTTAACGTTATAAGTCTGTTTCTACCAGGCTTTATGTGTAATTTTTTAACAATTGATATCTTAATAACTTAAACTATTGACACTATAGGATTTTTATGTTAGAATACCATTCTTGTTGTTAATTAACTTGCATGCCAATGCGGCAAAAAAAGAGAATTAGCAACTGCACATTCACATTATTACTACAAAAGAAACATATTTGTTTTACCTTTTGGATTTGTAAGATATTTGAATTTGCTTCGTGGGATTGGCCCGCAGAAAGAGAGACTAATTATTATAGTTGGTCTTTGCTTCTGTGTGCCAATTCTAGAAAAAGGCCACAGAACGCCATTCGGCTTCTGATCAAAGCCGGGCAAATCCTGTTCGGGCCCATGAAAAACATGCCGGGCCCAAAATATCTTACTAATGCCAGTCGCCCTTAAGCGCTGGCCAACACAAATTTTTTCAAAGGTGAAACAAAACTATGAACGATCAGACTCCTACCTCCCGCAATATGCGCGACGAAATCCTTCTTTCGGTTCAACGCCGGGCGCTGTTGATGTTGCCGACGAATGAGGCCCGCAACGCCACTGTGACCTATCTCTCCAGCCTGGATGATGAATCCTTGCGCGAGATTTGGCCCCAGATTTCCCAAGTGATTGAGGAAAAAGTGCCTGCGACCGATTTGATTGACTTTTTCCTGGATGTCGCCGAGAGCCTGCCTGTTGAAGGCGGCCGCCGCAAATTGCCTGAGGGTACCTACACCCGCCAGGACTTTTTGGCAGACATTCCGGAATACGTTGATCTGGCGGATGAACTCAAGGAAGCCAAACAACAGCTTCGCTCTACCCAGCGCGAGTTGAAGAAACTCAAGATTGGTTTGGGCTGGCTCACTGGCCTGACTGGGATGTCGTTGGAAGACCTGCGGAAACTGCTCGGCGCTGAAACCGTTGAGCGCGGCACGGCCGTTGCCAATCTGGCAGAATTGCTGGCGCAGGCCGAGGCCGACAAAGTCCAGGCTGAATTCGCCGCAGACCTTTTCAAGGAAGACCCTACCGTTTTGCTCTCCGAAGAGATGACGATGCAAGACGAAGGATAATCCTAAGCGCGGCCGTTAGTTTCAAAATTTTTGTAGCATAATGTGAAAAGGGGCGTTAGTAATAACGCCCCTTTTTACTGCCTTTTTTTCAAAATTATTATTTTTTCTTCAATTGGAAACTGATTATAATAATCAAAATCCAAAAGGTAATTGTTTGTAGTGGAATTGTGATATTTCCATAGAGTAACTCTGCAATTGTGTTTACTACAACTGTTGGAATCATAACGTGTAGCGTTAATGAAAGTGTTTGCTTTGTTGAAATTGCAATGGAATATAGTTTGAACACCAAGATCACAAACAAGGTTTCGATAGCTAAAAACCAAATTTTGCTACTCACAAATAGAAGTGCCAAAATAAGAAAAGCTCCAAGCTCTATATTTTTGTACTTTGTTTCTATTAAATTAAGCACTTGTTCTGCAGTAGTATTCACAACTTCTTTGGTAAGTGTAAATGGCATATCAGCTTCCGAAAGTTCAGAAAGATTTTGTTGTACCCAGACTTGATTTTCTTCTTCCGAGACGTGGTACATACTCGATTTATTTATAAAAAATAAATATTCGTGAGTATCAATGCCTAATTCATCTGGAGTTTCTTGGGAATTTTTAAAAAGTACTAATTTCTTTGGGATAGTTGGGCTTTGTTCATTGAGGTTATTTGGCCAATAGATTTCAAAAGTTTCTCTATTTGCATCCAACTCAGTCCCATCCCACTTAATCTCTAAATCTTCTGGGTAATGAGTTTGTGCTTCTGTAATTACAGATTCTGTAGAGCTCACCATTCCAGGTAACTGAGTCTTTACGAAATAAAATCCAGAAATTGTGGCCATTAAAAATAAAAATCCGAAAAAAGTTAAGAGTGCTTGGGAAATTGGAGTATGAATCGACTTTTTATAGTAATCAAAATTTACAAAAGGTTGTTGTATTGTGTTGAAAAATGTTTTTATATTCATAGCTTTATGTATTGTAGTATATCGCTTCTACCATCCGGATACAAATTTTGTTACAATAAGGACTTGTTAGAAAAACAAAAAGTTTTTACTTAGAAAGCTAATATGGCATTTAATTTTTCAGAGGTCAGAGAAAAGCTTGAGAAAGCAGTTGACCACGTTACCAGAGATATCTCATCATTAAGAACAGGAAAAGCAACTGTGCAATTACTTGACCCTGTTATGGTTGAAGCATATGGAACGAGAATGAGAATTGCAGAACTTGCAACTGTTCAGGCTCCAGATGCAACATTGCTCACAGTAAGCCCTTGGGATAAATCAATTCTTGCAAATATTGAGCGCGCTATTGCAACTGCGGACCTTAACTTAAATCCTGTTGTTGATGGAGACATTATTAGAATAAAGATTGCTCCTCTCACAGAAGAAAAAAGAAGAGAAATGGTTAAAGTTCTTCAAAAAAAGATTGAAAATGGCAGGGTTATGCTTCGTAGCATTAGAGCCGATGGCAAGAGAGATATTGAAGCTCAAAAAGGTTCAGAGGGCGTGAGTGAAGATGACATCAAAGCAGATCTACACAATTTGGATGAAATTTTAAAAGAATACATGACCAAGCTAGATGAGATTTCTGCTAAAAAAGAAAAAGATTTATTAACTATATAAAATACGGTTTTAGGTACACTTATGAGCGCACTTGTTTTCATTTTAATTCTTTCATTTCTTGTAATTATCCATGAGCTTGGGCATTTTTTTGCAGCGAAGTGGGCAAAAGTAAAAGCAGATGAATTTGGTTTGGGATATCCTCCAAAAGCACTTAAGCTTTTTAGATGGAAAGGGACAGATTTTACAATAAACTGGATTCCTTTTGGTGGATTTGTTCGAATGCAAGGTGAAGAACCTGCTGAAGAAACTGAAGATAAGGAAAAAAAAGCGCATAAAACTGGACAGTTTTATCAGGCAACAACCTATCAAAAGTTAGTGATTATTCTTGCAGGAGCAACAGTTAATTTTGTTTTTGGAGTGATAGCTTTTACAATTATTTTTTCGAAAATGGGAATCCCAGAACAAATTACAGAAGCAAGGGTTGGTATTATTGTTGAAAATTCTCCAGCAGCTCAAGCAGGTCTACCAACAAACGTGAATATAACTGCAATTAAACATGGAGAAGAAGAATTTGTCGTATCTACTCCAGAAGAAGTAATTAATGCTGTTTATGAGTACAGAGGAGAAACAGTTACTCTGGTAACAACAGGTGCTTGCGAACAAAAAATATGTCTTGATGAAAAGCATGAATATCAAATTTATGTGAGAACAGAAGCAGAAACCCCAGAAAATGAAGGTGCAATGGGAATTGCATTTGATTCAGTAGTTTTTGCATTCTATCCACCACTAGAAATGCCACTACGAAGTGCTGTGTATGGTATTGAACAAGCATTCTTACTTGGTTGGCAGATTGTGCAAGCTTTTAGTGGAATTTTGACAGATCTTTTTACTAGAGGCAAAATCCCTCAAGATGTTGCAGGTCCAATTGGGATTGTACATCAGGCCCAAAGCACAGGAATTTTTGAAGAAGGTTGGGTAACAGTATTATCATTCACAGGAATGCTTTCTATCAATCTAGCGGTGATGAATGTATTACCATTTCCTCCGTTAGATGGTGGAAGAGCAGTTTTTGTTATCTTGGAGTCTTTATTAACAAAGAAACGAACTAAAAAAATTGAGTACATTTTTAATTACGGTGGGTATATACTTTTACTTGGGCTTATTGTAGTGATTACAATAAAAGACGTACTGAGGATTATTTATGGCTAGAAAAAAAACAAAAAAACAAAAGAAACAATCAGATTCCAGAGTAAAGGTAGCTGCTCAAACAACTGTTTCTGTATCTGAAAATAGGGAGCCAATTGTTTTAGAACAGCCAAAACAAAAAATTAAAACTACAATTTTTACGCAGTCTCAGGTAAAATTATTATATAAGGATTTACTAAAAACGTTAGTTGTTACGGTATTGGTCTTTATTGTCTTACTTTCCATATTTATATATATGAGGTAGACTGTGACTTCGGTTTATTTTGAAAGGAATAATGAATAAAACAATCTTATTATTTACACTTGGGATATATGTAGCTTCCTCAGTACTTTCTTATGCAGTGTTTTCATCATTTGCGAACTCAAGCTTCATTCAAGATATCTTGGTTTCAGACGGAAATAAAAAAACAACAGATGATCTAGTAGAAGAGGAACAAACAAAATTAGCTCAAATTCTACAAATTGATCCTTCTGAAGCTAAGGATCAAGAATGTCCTTTGAATGGTAAATTGTATACAAAGACAGAAATGCAAGCATGGGCTAAAAGGCGCCCTCTTGCAGTTATGATTGAAAACTCTCCTGATGCCAGACCACATTCTGGTTTAAGTGATGCAGATATTGTTTTCGAAGCCCTAGCAGAAGGTGGGGTAACAAGATTTATGGGTATGTTCTACTGTGGAGTTCAAAGATATGACACAGTTATTGCTCCAGTTAGATCAGCAAGAACTTACTTTATTGATTGGGCATCTGGATTCAACTATCCACTCTATGTTCACGTTGGTGGGGCTAATTTGCCTGGTCCAGCAGATGCATTGGGTCAACTTGCAAGTTATGGTTGGAATTTAGAAAACGATTTAAATCAGTTTTCTATTGGATACCCAACTTTTGTAAGAAATGCAAATAGAGTTGGAAGAGATGTTGCAACAGAACACACAATGGAAACAACAACAGAATTACTTTGGGAAGTAGCAGAAGATAGAGATTGGACAAATATTGCTCCAGAAAGAAAAATTGGTCGAACGACTGTTGGTGGAGATGACTGGAATGAAACCTATAAGGGATGGTCATTCCAAGATGCAGTTCCAACTGTTGGTACAACAACAAATATTAGTTATGAATTTTGGGATGGGTGGAGCGAGTATGGTGTTGAGTGGCAATATGTTCCAGAAGCAAACACATACAAACGTGTAATGGCTGGAGAACCACATTTAGACTTAAATAACGACAAACAAATCGAGGCTTCAAATGTGATTGTGCTCTTAACAACAGAAAAAGGTCCTATTGATGAGTTAAAACATATGTTGTATACAACTACTGGTACAGGAAATGCACTTGTTTTCATGAATGGAGATGTGGTAAAAGCAACTTGGACCAAGAAAACGAGAGAATCTGAGCTCACCTTTACAGACAGAAAAGGTGAAGAGATTAAGTTTGCAAGAGGATTAACTTGGATCTCAGTAGTAGATACGGATACAGAGGTAACATACTAAAACTATGAATAGCTTAAAAGACTTCATGATCTCTAAGGTTCGCGTCAAGATGGTTGAGCTATTTTTTAACAACCAAAATGAAATGTATTATGTTCGTGAAATAACTAGAGAAGTTAAAGAAGAAATAAATGCTGTTCGTCGAGAGCTTGACAGAATGCTTGCTGCTGGAATTTTAAAGAGTGAGCAAAGAGGAAATAGACTCTATTATTCTTTAAATACAAAATACCTATTTTTCCAAGAACTCCAGCAAATGGTTGCAAAAAGCACAGGTTTAGGAAATAAGATTAGAAAAGCAAGAAGAAAACTTGGAACTGTTTCATTTGTGATGTTTTCTGCCCGATTTATTAAAGGTTTACCTCCAAGACACAATGAGCTCGATCTTCTTGTTGTTGGAGATATTGTTTTACCAGAACTTGAAGACCTCGTCAAACAAGAGGAAAAACGACTTGAACGTGAAATTAACTATGCGGTTTTTAGTGATGATGAGTTTGATTTTAGAAAAACACGCCGTGACCCATTTATCATGGATGTTTTGTATGGAAGTCGTGTCATGATCATTGGAAGTGAAGAAGAGTTTGTTGAAAAGAATCTGCCTGGACTTTAGAGAGAAGGTTTATTTAAGATGAAAAAGCATCTCAATCGTTTTTTTCTTATAGTGGTTTTGGTAGTTGTTGCAGGACTTATTGCCTTGCCAAAAGAATTACCTCTTTCTTTTTCGTTGTTTAATATGGATGTTTCATATACATTGCGCAGTCCTGTAATTAACTTTGACTTGTTTGGCAAAAACTATCATAAAGAATTCGAGCTGAAGCGTGGACTAGACATTCAAGGTGGAATTCAGATTGTTTTAGAAGCTGATATGAGTGCTATTGCGCAAGAAGATAGAGAAGAAGCTTTGGCTTCTGCTCGAGAAATTATTTTGAGGCGCGTTGATTTATATGGATTAGCAGAACCAACAGTTAAAACTTTAGTAAAAGACGGTGGGTATAGGATTGTTGTAGAGCTTCCTGGTATTGATAATCCTGAAGATGCATTATTGTTAGTCGGACAAACTGCTCAGCTTGAGTTTCAACTTGTCGGTATAGAACAGATTGAGATACCTGCAGAAGGTGATCAAGAGGCTACATCAGCGGCGCAAGCAGTTTTAGTTCCAACAGGTTTATCTGGTGCACAGCTAAAAAGAGCTGTTGTTCAATCAGATCAAAATACAGGTGAACCTTTAGTTGCTATAGAGTTTAATGATGAAGGAAGACAGTTATTTGCAGATATCACAACACAACATGTCGGGGAACAGCTTGCCATTTTGATTGACGGATACCCAATTATGGCTCCAACAATTCAAGATGCAATTGTTACCGGTCAAGCAACTATTACTGGTGGATTTACCTATGAAGAAGCCCAAAATTTGAAGATTCAACTGAATGCAGGAGCATTACCAGTGCCAATTAAAGTTTTGGAACAAAGAAATGTAAATGCAACTCTTGGAAAAGAGTCTGTGGAAAAAAGCATGTTTGCAGGAGTTGTTGGAATAGCTTTAGTCATGTTATTTATGATTTTGTACTATGGAACTAAGGGTTTTATTGCGAGTATTGCACTTATGATTTATGCAGTCCTCACAATTGCTGTGTATAAAGTAATTGGGGTAACACTTACTTTGCCAGGTATTGCTGGATTATTATTGTCTGTAGGTATGGCTGTTGACGCTAACATTTTAATTTTTGAAAGAATGAAAGAGGAGTTGCGACTTAATAAGCCATTCAATGTTGCTTTAGAGCTTGGCTTTGGTCGTGCATGGGATAGTATTAAAGATGCCAATTTGGCAACAATTATTACTTCATTAATTCTAATAAACCCAATGGAGTTCTCGTTCCTTAATAGCGGAGGAATGGTAAGAGGCTTTGGTATTACGTTATTAATTGGAGTCTTACTATCGCTCTTTACAGGAGTTCTCGTTACTAGAACGTTAATGCGTTTATTCTTGAAAGGAGGCAACTAATGAATATTATGAAATTTCGTAATTTATTTTTTGCTATTTCTTTACTTATATTGATTCCAAGTATTATTTCTTTATTAAAATACGGTTTTAATTCTTCAATAGATTTTGTTGGGGGTTCAATACTTGAAATTTCTATAAATGATTCTCAAGCTTCTGTGGAAAGTATTACAGAAATTATTAGTCCAACATACGAAGTAAGATCTATTACTCAAACAGAGTCAGAAAGATATGTTATCGAAGGTATTGACATTCAAAATGAAACAAAGGTTGTAGCTTTAAGTGAACTACAAAAAACTTATCCTACAGCGCAGGAACTACGATTTGAATCTGTTGGTCCAACGTTGAGTAAAGAATTACTGCAAAAGACTTTAACAGCTTTATTGCTTGTCGCGGGAATTATTACAATCTATGTCTGGAGACAGTTTAATGAACTCAAATATGGTGTCTCCGCAATTTTAGCTATGTTTCATGACTCATTGGTGTTACTAGGTTCCTTTAGTCTTTTAGGTCATTTTTATGGAATTCAAGTTGACGTCTTGTTTGTGACTGCATTGTTAACAACACTTTCATTTTCTGTGCACGACACTATTGTTGTTTTTGACAGAATACGTGAACTGCGAAGAAAACATGCGGGTATGGAGTATAAGTCATTGGTTAACACAGCCGTTTTAGAAACTTTAAGCAGATCTATTAATAACTCGGTAACAATCATTGTTATGTTGGCTGCGCTTTCACTTTTGGGTGGTGCAACCATTCGTTGGTTTGCAGTTGCACTTTTAATTGGTGCTATCACGGGAACTTATTCATCAACATTTACTGCGGCACCACTGTTACTTTTGTGGGATGATATTGTTGCAAGACAAAAAAACAAAAAAAAGTAGTGCAAAGGTCATGGTATGCCGAATAGTTCTGATCATCAACTTTGGTTGGATAATCCAACAGGAAAAATAGCTAAAGGAGAATTTTGTCGGAGTTGCGCACGATTTAATGCTCGGCCAATGGCAACAAATGTAATACTTTTAAAAGATTCTCAAATTTTACTTGTTCAAAGAGGAGATGAACCAGACAAAGGTTGGTGGGACTTGCCTGGAGGATATCTTGATTGGGATGAAACAGTTGAGCAAGGGGCTGCTCGAGAACTAAAAGAAGAAACGGGATTGCTTGTTGATCCTGCAAGTCTCAAACTATTTCATGTCTTTTCAACTCCTCAAAACAAGGCTAAAAACCAAGTAGTTGATTTTTACTTTACAGCAAATCAGTTTTCTGGAGAATTAACTATTGATGGAATTGAAACAGTTGCAGCGAGGTGGTTTCCTTTAGAGAGTTTACCAGAGAAAGTCGCATTTGATCATTTACCTATTTTACAGCGCTTGCCATTGAAATAAGACCTAGAGCATTTTTTCAACTTCTTTAAGCAAAATTTCTTTTGTGTTCAATTCTGGATTTTCTAAAACTTTTTCAAATAAATCATTTAAAATTTTTCCAAGTTCAGGACCAGGTTTTATCCTAAAAGTATCCATAATATCATGTCCATTGATTGCTAAATCTTTTATGGCAAATGGTTGGTGAAGTTGAGAAACCATTCTTTCTTTCATTTCTTCGAGTCTCCAACTTGTTTTTTTGGCTCCACTTCCAAGCCTATCTGCTTCACGTAAATCTAAAATATCATTTATGTTCTCTAATCCGACTTTTCTCATAAACCTTCTAATAGAAGCATCTGTGTGATCTGGCTGATAGTAAAACATGTGATATCTAACTAGAGTGAATACCCTTTCAACATCACTTTTTGAGAGCCGTAACCTTCTAGCAATATTTTTTGCTATTCTCGAACCAATAATCTCGTGGTTATAAAATGTTGGCTTGCCATCTATTTCTTTATAGGTATGAGGTTTTGCAATATCGTGCAAGAGAGTTGCTAAGCGAACGATTGGGTCTAGAGAAGGGCAACTAGCAATTGCATCAAGGTTGTGGGTCCAAACGTCGGTAGTATGATGACCACCTTGCTTGACTCCTTTTCCATCTAGAAGTTCTGGAATGATATATTCTAGGAGTTTTGTTTCATCCAAAATTTGTATTGCTTCTTTAGGAAACTCACTTCCAATCATTTTTAAAAACTCATCGCTAATTCTTTCATAGCTAATATGTTGAAGCAGATGTGAGTTTTTGAGAATCGCTTCAAAAGTTTCTTCATCAATCTGCATATTTAACTGAACAGAAAATCGAATTGCTCGAAGCATTCTTAAGGCATCTTCAGTAAAACGTTTATTTGGATTACCAACTGTTTTGATAATTTCAGATTCAAGATCTTCCATTCCATTATGAAGGTCTATAATTTCATAATTTTCTGTTGTTACTGTTAGAGCTGGTTGTGCGGTTGCAAAATCTATTGTTTCTAAAAATGATTGAGAAATTTTAATTGCCATTGCATTTATAGTAAAATCTCTCCTACTTAAGTCTTCTTGTAATGTGTTTCCCCAAGTTACAGTTTCTGGTCTTCTGTGGTCGTTGTACACGCCATCAGAACGAAACGTAGTTATTTCATAGATATCTTTTTGTTTTTTTTCAAAGTTTTTTGTCTCAGAGTTAGAGTTTTGTAAAGATTCATGAATTTTTGTTGCAGAGTCTAAATTGATCACCTGGTTATTTTGGTCAGTTTTTTCTTCAATTTTAGGATCAACTGGTTTGCCCATTTGCTCTAGGAGGTGTTTTTGAGCGATCCCAACAGTACCAAAAACATTATCATAAAAGTTTTCTGGAAAAATAGTTTGGATTTCTTCTGGTTTTGCATTTGTTGTGAAATCATAGTCAGAAGCGGTAAGCATTTTTGTTGAATCAAGTTTTTTTGACAGTAAAGAATCTCTTAAGGTGTCGCGGACAGCTCCTCCAACAATATACCCCTCATATTTTTGTTTTTGCAGACAATATAAAATATAGAGTGCTTCTATTGAAACTGTAATTTTTTCTATAGTTACCATAATCTAACTTTAGATTGTACCAGGTTAAATAAACAGGTTTCAAGCAGAGTAAATTATTTGAGAAGTGGTATAGTACTAATATGAAGTGGCATAAAAAATCTAATGTGGTTCCAAAAACTATAGAATCTCTTTTGAAAGTTGTATTTAAGAATAGAAATATACAAAAAGAAGATACTGAAGAGTTTTTACATCCAAAAAATCCTGTTGATTTTTCGGTGTCACAACTCAAAATTTCAGAAGCAGAATATTCTGGAGCATTAAAACTTATTAAAAAGTTTCTAAAAGAAGATAAAAGAATTGTTATTTTTGGAGATTATGATGTAGATGGAATTTGTGCGAGTGCCATTTTATGGCAAGTACTGTTTAAACTCTATAAAACTCATCATCCAGAAGGTAAAAAGCATCCTGCTCCGTTTATTCCTCACAGAGAAAAACATGGCTATGGAATTACTCAAGTTGCCATAGATGAAATTGTTACAAGTTATAACCCAGATCTGATCATAACGGTTGATAATGGTATTGTTGCCCACGAGGCTGTTCAATATGCACGGGATAAAGGTATTGCCGTTATTGTCACAGATCATCATCAACCAGAAAAAAAAGGTGAAACAGAAATTTTTCCTCTTGCTACTCATATTGTGCATACAACCCAGTTATGTGGAGCAACAGTTTCTTGGATGCTTGCAAAAGGTTTAGATGCAGAATATGCAGAGCAACTGCTTGATTTAGCTGGTATTGCAACGATAGCTGATCAAGTGCCACTTTTAAAGGCAAACAGGAGTTTTGCAACATTTGGTATAAAAGCTTTACGTAAAAGCAAAAATTTGGGTATTCTTGAGCTCTGTAAAGTTTCCCAAGTTAAACAGACAGAGATTACAGAAGGGACAATTGGTTTTGTTATTGCCCCGCGAATTAATGCAATGGGAAGACTCGAACATGGTCTTGATGCTTTGCGCTTATTGTGCACTAAGAATAAAAAACAGGCAGAAGAACTGGCTAGTATTTTACAGGCCACAAATGTAACAAGACAAGATCTTACAAAAGAAATGCTTGATGATGCCATGTTACAAGTTTCTGAGATTATTACTGAGAACCTCATTATTGTGCACTCAGAAAAATATCATGAGGGAATACTTGGTTTAATTGCTGGAGGTTTATCAGAAAAATACTACAAACCATCGATTGCAATTTCACTAGGAGCAGATTTAGCAAAAGCCTCCGCAAGATCAATACAGGAAGTAAATATTACAGAAATTCTCAGAGAAATTAGAGATGATTTGGTTTCTGTAGGCGGTCATCCAATGGCTGCCGGGTTTAGCTTTTTGCCAGAAAAATTAGAAACTATAAAAAAGAGATTGTTTCAGTTGGCAAATGAGAAAATAAAAAAATCTCAATTAGAAAGAGGAATAGAAGTTGAGTGTGAGATTCCTGTTCAGCTTATATCTGTTGCAACAATAGAGTCACTTTCAGAGTTTGCTCCATATGGTATGGCGAATGTGCAACCAGTTTTTGAAATCAAAAACCTAAAAGTTTTAGAAATAAAAAAAATTGGTAAGGAACAAGAGCATATTAAACTTAAAGTTCAGGAGTTTGATAACTCTGGTGCAACAGCTTTTGATTGTTTGGGTTGGAGAATGAGCGATTTTTATTCTGATTTAAAAGTAAACTCAAAAATATCACTTATTGGTACTCTCGATATCAATGAATGGAGAGAAAAAAAATATCCTCAAGTTATTTTAAAAGATATACAAACGACCTAGTTGTTTGAGTCTTTTTCTTCTTATTTTTTGAGCGTAACCTTTTTTTCGTTCTGCTTTTACTCTAGGATCACTTTTTGATCCCTTAATGACCGCAGGTTTTATTTCTTGATATCGTATTTTTTTGAGTGCCCAATCCATAGTTTCTGGATCATTGAGTTGATTGATTGTAATCCCAGCTTCTTGAGCAATCCTTCTTAAAAACTCTGCACGGATTACTTCGTATTCAGCATATGCTTGTTCTAATCTTTTTTTATATTTCTCTTTTTTCCTTGCACTAATTTCTGCTTTTTTTGTAGCAAGATCAATTTCAGGAGGAGAAGTTATTTTTTGTTCTATTGTCGTTCTCATTTTTTTCAAAAAAAAACCGCCTATTTTGGCGGGTTTTCATTTTTTTTCTATACTATTTTTTTCCAATCAAACCCGCACCTTATTACTAAAAAGGGTAATCATTTGTTGCTTGTGTGTGGTTTGTAGAAGGGTCATATTTTTCAGTTCCTGATTATAGCTTTTTATTTTATGAATGCAATCTAGTAATTTATTTGATACAATACTTTTTAGCAAAATAAAATACGCTAGAGAGTCTTCTGACAATAGACCAGTGTTTGTATAAAAACAAACTGCGTAGGTTTTTTAACCCGGGTAAGCCCGTGATAGCAGGAATAAAGTATTAGATAAGGTGGCACCGCTTTTGACGCACGTCCAAGAGCCCTTTCAACGTAGTAGGGCACAAGACGTGTTTTTTTGTATCATTTTTGCAAAAAAGAGCCTGTTGATAAAAGGAGATGTATGTCAAAACGTACATTAATTAAACAAACACCAGAATTAGTTGGTGAAACAGTAACACTTAAAGGTTGGGTTTCTACAAAAAGAGATCATGGAAAGATTACTTTTATTGATTTAAGAGACTATACAGCTTCTGTACAATGCGTAGGTTTTCAAATGATGGGAGACTTAACTCCAGAATCAGTAGTTTCCATTAAGGGATTAGTTAAAGCCCGTCCAGAAAGAATGATTAATAAAGATTCAGAAACTGGAACGGTTGAGATTGAAGTTCAAGAGTATGAAATCCTTAACAAAGCAAAAGAGCTTCCAATTCAAGTTGAGGGTGATGGATATGAGGTTAAAGAAGAAGTTCGCTTAAAATACAGATACCTCGATCTTCGAAGAGAGAGAATGCGTAAAACCTTAAGAATGCGTTCTGCACTTATTCAAGCTTTCAGAGAATATTTGTTTAAGCAAGATTTTGTTGAGGTAGAAACACCAATGCTTTCATTAGCAACTAAAGAAGGCGCTCGTGACTTTATTGTTCCATCAAGATTTAATCCTGGAAAGTTCTATGCATTACCTCAAAGTCCACAGCAATATAAACAGCTTTTGATGACAGCAGGAGTAGAAAACTATTTTCAAGTTGCACGTTGTATTCGTGATGAAGACCTTCGTGCAGATAGAGGTTTTGAATTTACACAACTTGACTTAGAAATGAGTTTTGTTGAGCAAAAAGATGTGATGAACACCGTTGAAGCTATGACAAAATATGCAGTCAAAGCAGTCGGAGGAAAGCTCAAAGACGAAACATTCCCAGTTTTCACTTATGAAGAGGCAATCAAACAGTTTGGTGCAGATAAGTTTGATTTAAGAACTGAAAAAGAAAAAGAAGAAGGTGTTTTAGCCTTTGCTTGGGTTGTGAGTTTTCCTTTTTTTAAGAAAGTTGATACAGCAGATAAAGCGGAAGTTGCAGATGGCAAGAGTGGCTGGACATTTACACATAATCCATTTTCAACCCCGATTCCTGAACATGTAGAGCAACATCTAAAAGGTGAAAATATTGGAGAAATCGTTACAGCTCAATATGATTTAGTTTGTAATGGATATGAAGCTGGTGGTGGAAGCATTCGTGCTCATAAGGCTGAAGTTTTAAAAGCTACATTCAAAATAATGGGTTATTCAGAAGAAGAAATTCAAGAAGGTGTTGGTCACATGCTTGAAGCATTTGAAGTTGGAACTCCTCCACATGGTGGAATCGCTTTAGGTTTAGATCGTTTGGTAATGCTGCTTGCTGGTGAAACATCACTTAAAGAGGCAATAGCATTTCCTATGACTTCTACAGGAAGAACTGCAGTGATGGGAGCTCCAGCAGAAGTTAGTGAAGAGCAACTCAAAGAACTACACATAAAAGTTGTACTGCCTGAACAAGAATAAATTGCTACAATTAGAGTAGTCTTATGAAACGTTTACAAGCAAAGAAGTATTATTTGCTAGCTAGTTTTTTGGTTATATTGGTGACATTTGTCATTTATCGTGGTCTAGATGCTTTGTTTTTTACAACAGAACAACTAGAGCCAGTGAATGAAGTGTATTTGGTCCCAGTTCAAAAGATTCCTGTATTAAAAGAAAAGCTTGGTTTGGATGTACCTAGTGATTTAAATGGAGCTGGTTTAGTTGCAACGAATTCTGCGACAAACTACGTTTCTTACCAAGATTTTGCCAATTCAATTACCGCAAAATCAGCATATGTTGAAGATATTGATACAGGAACTGTTTTATTTGAAAGGAATAGTGAACGTATTTTACTTCCAGCCTCAACGACTAAACTTATGACTGCTCTAGTTG
Organism: uncultured Pseudomonadales bacterium; assembly: GCA_964620965.1. Taxonomy (GTDB): domain Bacteria; phylum Patescibacteriota; class Microgenomatia; order UBA1400; family PJMF01; genus VFLK01. Next base: position 98,097 of record CAZUHV010000001.1, on the reverse strand, counting down.
CACTTGATGAATTTCAATTGGATCAAGTTATTGTTGTTCCAGAACTGCCTCGTATTGAGGGCTTTAGTTATGAATTTGCTGTTGGCGAACAAATGTATGTAAAAGATTTATTAAAGGCTACTTTAATTCAATCTAATAATGATGCAGCGTATATCCTTGCTCTGAGTTCTTCGGCAGGGATTGAAAATTTTGTGCAAAAAATGAATACAAAAGCACAAGCTCTTCAGTTGCAAAGCACTCAGTACAAAAACCCTGCCGGTTTTGACGATGATGTCCAACGAAGCTCTGCACACGATTTAGTAATTTTAAGTAAAGAGTTCATGAAAAATGAATTTTTAGCTTCTGTGGTTGCAACAAAAACTGCAGAGATTACTGATTTATCTGGTGAATACACACATGCTTTTGAATCAACACACAAGTTGTTAGGAGTTGATCCGACGGTAGTTGGTATCAAGACGGGAACAACTGAAGGGGCTGCACAAGTACTTATTACACAATTTAAGAGAGAAAATCACAATATTATAGTTGTGGTTATGGGTAGTGATGACAGGTACCTAGAAACTACGAAATTAGTTGATTGGGTATTTAATTCATATGTATGGATTAGTCCTGAAGAAGTTTCCAGATCAGCTCATGCCACAAGCCAGGTCGAAAAGTGATATACTTGAAATCTCACACAGACTTTGCTTTATTGGTATAGTATAGAAAGAGATAGATATGAAAATTACAGTTATAGGTACAGGATTTGTAGGGGTTGTGACAGCTGCTGTTTATGCTTCTTTTGGTCATGAAGTTGTTGGTCTTGATATAGATGAGAAGAAGATAGCTTCTTTAAGAAACTCAAAAGTTCCTTTTTTTGAACCAAACCTTGAGGAATTACTTGCTCATACGCAAAAAGAGGGTAACCTTACTTTTACAACATCATACCAAGAAGCCGTGACAAACTCTGATGTAATTGTGATTGCAGTTGGAACTCCTTCGGCTGCAGATGGTAATGCTGATCTGAGGTTTGTTTTTGCTGCCAGCGAAAGTGCTGCTCCATATTTAAAAGAACGTGCAGTTGTGGTTGTTAAATCTACAGTTCCACCTGGAACTTTACCAGTGGTAGCAGAACATATTGAAAAACTAACAAAAGTTGAGTTTGCGACAGCTTCAGTTCCAGAATTCTTAAAAGAAGGAACCGCAGTTCATGATACGTTACATCCAGATAGAATTGTTATTGGTGCTACAAGAAAATACGCATATGACATTCTTGAAGAGCTGCACAAACCATTGCAGGCTCCTGTAATTAAAGTGAGTCCAGAATCTGCTCAAATGGCAAAGTATGCAGCAAATGCTTATTTAGCAACAAGAATCACTTTTATTAATCAAATTGCTGATTTATGTGAAAAAAATGGTGCTGATGTACAAGAGGTTATTAACGCAATTAGTGAAGATAAGAGAGTGGGAGGTCACTATTGGTATCCTGGTTTTGGATACGGCGGTTCTTGTTTCCCTAAAGATGTAAAAGAGTTAGCTCACTATTCAAGAACAGTTGGCGAAGATGGAAACCTATTTAACAAGATAAATGAACTGAATGAATACAGGATTGGTAAATTACTAGAACAATATTCCCAAGAAATTGGTGGTTTTGAGGGTAAAACAGTCGCTGTATTAGGTCTTTCATTTAAACCAAATACTGATGATATGAGAGAAGCTCCAAGTGTAAAAGTCATCCCAGAACTATTATCTCGAGGTGCAGTTGTGAGAGGTTTTGATCCAAAGGCACTTGAAGTTGTGAAGTATTTTATTCCTGAAGATAAAAATGCAACATATCATGAAAAAATTTCAGAAGCCTGCAAGGGGGCTGATGTAATTATTGCTTTGATTGAGTGGTCTGAGATTGTTGCGTTTGATTTTGGGAAAGTAAAAGAAGATAAAAAACAAATTTTTATTGATGCAAGAAACCAGTTTTCGAAAGAAAAATTGGTTGAACAAGGATATACTTATTTTGGAGTTGGAAGATAGTTTATGGAACAACCAAAAATATTGATAACAGGTGGAACAGGGTTTGCAGGATCACACTTAGTTGAAGCGTTAGTTGCGCAAGGATATACAAATATTCATGTCACTTCGTATACTGGTGAGAATGAATTTATAGCTGAACTGATCGGCGCAGATCATATACATCCTCTTGACTTAACCAATAGAGAAGCTACAGCCCAACTAATCAAAGATTTACAGCCAAGTCAGATATATCACTTGGCATCATTAGCGTTTGTTGGAAAAAGTTTTGATGAGGCTGACACAGTATTGGCAAACAACATTCAATTGCAACAAAATGTTTTATTGGCTGTGCGTGACTACTGTAAACATACTCGATTGCTGGTGGTTGGCTCTGCAGAAGAGTATGGAGTGAGTATTTCTGATGACGAAATTCCAGTTTCAGAAAATCATCCGTTTAGACCGATCAATCCATATGCTGTTTCGAAAGTTACTCAAGATTTGTTGTCTTATTCATATTACATTTCTTATGGTTTAGATATTGTTACAGTTCGTCCGTTTAATCATATCGGCGAGAGGCAATCTGACGATTTTGCTCTTCCTGCTTTTGTGAAACAAATAATTGCAATAGAGAGAGGCGAGGCATCTGAGTTAAAAGTAGGTGATCTTTCAACAATTAGAGATTTTACTGACGTAAAAGATATGGTACGTGCATATATAACAGTAATGAATTCTGGTAAAAGTGGTGAAGCATACAATATTGGTTCCGGAGTTGGAATTAAGATGAGTGAAATAGTGGATAAGTTACTTGCTTTATCTCAAAAAGAGATTTCTGTTATTACTGACGAGTCAAGGATGCGACCTCACGACATTCCAAAAATGATAGCAAATAATGCTAAAATGAAAGAGTTAGGTTGGAATCCTACAATTACTTTAGATGCAACACTACAAAGAATCATTGATTGGTATAGAAACAATTAAAATAGTAAGGAATATATGAAAAAGGCATTTATAACAGGTATTACTGGTCAAGATGGATCTTACCTTGCAGAACTACTTCTAGAAAAAGGGTATAAAGTGTATGGTTTGACTAGAAGAACGAGTACTCAAAATTTTGCTCGCATTCAACACTTAATTCATAACGAAAATCTCGAATTAGTTTCAGGAGATTTAATTGACCAACACTCACTCACTTATGCATTAAAAGAGATTCAACCAGATGAAGTGTATAATTTGGCAGCTCAGTCATTTGTTAAGGCGAGTTGGGATCAACCAGTTTTAACGGGTGAATTTACTGCACTTGGAGTAACACGTGTTTTAGAGGCAGTCAGACTAGCATGTCCACATGCAAAGTTTTATCAGGCTAGCTCAAGTGAGATGTTTGGTAAAGTTCAAGAGGTTCCTCAAAAAGAAACAACCCCATTTTGGCCTCGTTCACCTTATGGTGTTGCTAAAGTATACGGTCACTGGATTACTGTTAACTATAGAGAGTCTTTCGATATGTTTGCGGTATCTGGTATTTTGTTTAACCATGAGTCCCCAAGACGTGGACTAGAGTTTGTTACAAGAAAAATTGCGAATGCAGTTGCTAGAGTTAAACTTGGAAAACAAGAATTTGTTGAACTTGGTAACTTAGACGCAAAGCGTGACTGGGGATATGCAAAAGATTATGTTGAAGCAATGTGGCTGATGTTACAACAAGACACTCCAGAGGATTATGTGGTTGCTACAGGTGAAACTCATTCAGTGAGAGAGTTTTTACAACTAAGTTGTAGATTCGCAGAGATCGATGACTGGGAGGCTATATATAAGCATAACCCAAAGTTTGATCGTCCTGCAGAAGTTGATTTGTTGATTGGTGACCCAACCAAAGCTCGTGAAAAGCTTGGATGGAAACCATCTGTTGATTTTGAAGGTTTAGTTAAATTAATGGTTGAGTCTGAGCTTGAAAAAGAGGCTAAATCAAAAGATTAACACTATAATAGACCTACAAAAAAGAAAGTAGTGCCATGCCACAAACAGCAATTGTTATTATTCCTACATATAACGAAAAGGAAAATATTCAAAAAGTTGTTCCGTTATTACAGGAACAATTCAAAAAAGTTTCAAACTGGAATATGGGGATACTTGTTGTAGATGATACTTCTCCAGATAAAACTTACGAAGTTGTCAAGAAAATGCAAAAAGAACATAAAAATTTGCATTTGCTTGTAAATCCAAAAAAAGCAGGCTTAGGGGGTGCTTACCTAAAAGGAATGGAAAAAGCATTTACTGAGCTTAAAGCTGAAGTAGTTTTTGAGTTTGATGCAGATTTATCTCATGATCCAACTAAAATACCAGAATTTATGAAGGCAATTGATGAAGGTGCTGATATGGTTGTTGGTTCTCGATATATTCCTGGAGGCGGCATTCCAGCAAACTGGGGAATTCATAGAAAGTTTATGAGTGTAGTTGGAAATCTTGTTGCACAGACACTCCTCACAAACTTCAAAATAAAAGATTGGACAGGTGGGTATCGTGCCATTCGCAAAAAAGTTTATGATGTTGTAGTTAAAAAAATAACAGAAAAGGAATTACTTGGGTATACTTTCCAGATTGGATTCTTGAACGCTGCAGTTAGGGCAGGTTTTAAGATAGTAGAAGTTCCATTTCAATTTATTGATAGAACAATTGGGGAATCAAAATTACCATTAAATTATATGAAAGATACATTACTATATTTAATTCGTTTAAGAGCTACAGATCTTTTAGCAAGCCGTATTTTTAAGTTTTTAGTTGTTGGTGGAATGGGAACATTGATTCAATTAGTTTCTTTACAAATTTTCCGAGCATTATTACCAGCATTTACAGTTGGGTTTTTCACAAACTTTTTAGCGGCTGTTCTTATAAGTATAGAAATTGCGATTGCCTCAAACTTCTTACTAAATAATGCGTGGACATTTGCTGATAAAAAACTTGACAGATCAAAGATATTTGGCAAATTTTTGCAATTCAATGTAACTTCTAGCGGCTCTATTATTATTCAGCTTATTGTAAATTTCTTAGGGGAAAAATTTGTTGGTTTGTTTGATTTGTTCAGAATTCCTCTTATTGGGATAGTAATAGATACAGGGTTAGTCTTTGTCGCAACTGGAATAATAATTGGTTTGTTCTGGAACTTTTTTGCATATAATAAATTTATTTGGAAAACAAAGTAAAAAGTTCTTTATGCATTTGTTACAAAAAATCTTGCCTAAAAAATTTGAACAAAAACACTTTGTTCTATTATTTATTTTATTGATTGCTTCGTTTTTACGTTTATATAACATCCCAAACACGGTTCAATTTTTGGGAGATCAGGGCCGAGATGCAATGGTAGTTGCAAAGATTTTTAAAGATTTAGATCCTGTTTTTATTGGGCCCGTAACGAGTGTTGGTAATATGTACTTAGGTCCTTTGTACTATTACTTTATGGTTCCATTTTTAATGTTGACCTATCCAAGTCCAATGGGACCTGTGTATGCAATTGCGTTATTAGGAATTTTGACAGTTTTTCTTATGTACTATATTGGCAAGCAGTTTTTGGATGAAAAAGTTGCACTTTGGGCAAGTGGTCTGTTTGGTTTTTCTGCTGTAGTTGCACATAATACTCGTTTTAGCTGGAACCCAAATCCAGCACCAATTGTTTCACTCTTTTTAATTTTCTTCACATATAAAGCTCTAAAGAAAGATGTGAAATATTGGATTGCAGTTACAGTTTGTTTTGCAATCTTAATTCAGTTGCACTATTTAACACTGCTTTCTGGGGCAGGTTTTGGTCTAGTGTGGCTATATCAGCTATTTCTTAAGCTTAAAGCAAAGAAAACAATAAAACCAATGTTAGTTTCTACTGTAATTGGAGCACTCATCTTTTTTGCGTCTCTTACTCCTTTATTTTTATTTGATCTGAAACATGATGGTTTAAATAGAAATGCATTTTTGGATATTTTAACAAAGGAAGATGCCTTCTCGAAGAAAGAAATTGCGGAAGACTCTAATCCAGTAACCCTTACTTTACTAGACTTACGATTTAGATCAGAACAGATCGTTACTGAGATAGCTGCTGGTAAACATTCAGGATATATTGATTTGATTTTAACTGGTATTATTTTGTGGAGATTTTTGGCTGTAATTCATAAAAAAAGACAAAAAAAGAAAGATATAACTGCTGAACTTATTATTGCAAGCTTTCTATTTACAGGAATTTTGGGAACAACAGCATATAAGCAAAATATTTACGAACACTATATAGCATATCTCTTTCCAGTTATTTTCTTTACTTTAGCAATAGTAATGAACGACTTGCTTTCAAAAAAATTGGGCTATTTATTTGTTGGAGCATATTTACTTATTTTTGCTAAGTTTAACTATAATCACGCCACAGTGATATTACATTCGCTTGGTTGGACGATTGCACATATTCAAGCAGTTTCTGACACAATTGTTGATAGAGTTGCAGATGGTGAAAAATATAATATTGTTTTACTCAATGCAACAGGTGATATAAATGGGCAAAATTATCGTTACTTTTTAACTACAACTAAAAAACCTCCAGTTCCTGAAGAGCAATATGGTGAAGTTGAAACATTGTTCATTATTGATGAAGAGAGGAAGTTTGATAAAGAAGTTGACTCTCCAGTATACGAAATTGTTACCTTTCCAAATAAAATCCCTACAGAAGTGTACACCATCCCAAATGGTCCAGAAATTACAGTCTTAAGGAAAAATAGTAATTAGTGTATGATTCAAATATGAAGAAACCATTTTTGTCTGTAGTTATCCCTTCCTATAATGAGATGAAAAACCTCAAAAGAGGTGTCTTGGATGAAGTTTTGGGATATCTCGAAAAACAACCATACGAATGGGAACTTATCATGAGTGATGACGGTTCTATAGATGGAACTGCAGATGAGCTCGATATTTTTGCAAAAAAAGACAAAAGAATAAAGGTTTTACATAACGTGCATGCAGGAAAAGCACCTACTGTTAAGTCTGGGATGCTTGCAGCAACAGGTGAATGGAGATTATTTACAGATTTTGATCAATCAACTCCTCTTGCAGATGTCGAAAAATTATTAAAGTATGCAAACGAAGGCTTTGATATTGTTATTGGTTCTAGAGAGATTGTTGGTGCGAAACGAGACAAAGAAGCTTTTCATAGGCACTTAATGGGTTGGGGCTTTAATGTGTTTGTGAGAATTTTAGCTGTTCCAGGAATTTTAGATACTCAGTGTGGTTTCAAGTTATTTTCAGAAAAGGCTACAGAAGATTTGTATAACTCTTTGTATGTTTATGGCAAAATGGAAGAAAGAAAAGACGCATTTACAGGAGCGTTTGACGTTGAGCTTCTCTATTTGGGTTTAAAAAAAGGCTACAAATTAAAAGAAGTACCAATCTATTGGCAAGCACATGAATCTGATAGAGTGAGTCCAATTAAAGATTCATTACGGATGCTTCGAGATATTATTATTATCAGAGTTTCTGATATGCTTGGCAAATACAAATAAAGATGCTTATATCTATATTTTTTATTATAACACTATTTTTATATAGTCTGTTCTCATATATCTTGACAGAGCCAAACTTAATTTTGAGTTCTAATCCTATTTATTGGAACTTTCAACTCAGAATGTGGAAAGAGTTTTATCATGCTCCAGTGTTTATTACAGCAGCATATATTTTCTTGATTGTGGCGTTATTTTTTTGTTATATTTGGGCAATTTATTTATTACAGAAAAAACAGCCTAAAACAGAGTTTAGTTTTAAGTCTGTTTATGCGGGTGTTTATGGTTTGATTATTTTACCGTTATTTGTTTCTTATAACGCGCTTTCTCATGATATTTTTAACTATGTATTTAATGCAAGAATGGTTTTAAAGTGGGGATACAACCCTCATATAAAAACTGCGCTCGATTTTGCTCAAATAGATGATTGGGTGCGTTTTATGCACAATACCCATACAACTGCTCCATATGGCTATGGATGGACTGGATTGTCCTTAATTCCTTCTTTTTTGGGAATGGAAAAATTGCTTCCAACATTATTTTTCTTTAGAATTTTTATGCTAGTAAGTTTGGTCTTTTTATATTTTGCATTACAACATCTTTCACAAACGTTAAATAAAAGAAAATTATATTTACATGAACTTGCGCTAGTATTTTTAAATCCTTTGCTTTTAATAGAGGTTGTTTCAAACTATCACAATGATTTATGGATGATGGCTCCGGCAGTTTTAGGTGTAAGTCTTACTCTTAGATTACTACAGCCTCAAAGTTTAAAAAAATCTAAAACATTGTTATTTAGAGATTTTGTTTTGGCCTCTGTTTTACTTGCAGTTTCTATTTCGATTAAGCTAGCAACAGTTATAATAGTGCCATTATTTATATTTGTCTTCTTACTCGTATTTTTCTTGGAAAAGTATTCCAATTTAATCAAATCCAGATTTAGATTGCCAATTCCTTCGCAGTTCATAGCATCTGGGTTACTGATACTATCTTCTTGGTTTGAAAAATATATTCCAACAATTTTAGCTTTAGTTTTGTTCATTCCACTTTTTACCGATAGATCACAGCAGTTTTTACCATGGTATTTGCTCTGGATTTTGGTTTGGGTTCCGTTTATAAAACAAAAAACATTAAGAAACACGATTCTCATTTTTTCATTAAGCTCACTTTTGAGATATGTTCCTTGGTTAAAAAATAGTTTTGAGTATTCTGATGAGATTCAGTTGCAATCTAGGTTAGTGACTTGGGTAATTCCAATGGTATATCTTTTTACTAATATCAAAGATCTTTTTAAAAACAGGAAAAAACTAGGTAGAATATAAGTATGTTTACGTTTTTAAAGAAACAGTTTGGTTTATTGAGTATAGGGCTTGTATTTTTTTATCTAATTACTCACCTTTCAGGATTATTAGAATTACCTGTATTTGCTGATGAAGCAATTTATATTCGTTGGAGCCAGCTAATTATTGACGACTTACCTAGATATCTTTTTTTTCCAATGAACGACGGAAAAACACCACTCTTTTTTTGGATAGTTGCTCCGTTTCAGTTTCTATTTAATAACCAGCTGTATGCTGCACGTTTTGTTTCTGTAATTATCGGATTACTACAGATCTTTGTTGTAATGGGCATTACTTCACTTGTAACTAAAAGTAAAAAGACAGTATATCTTTCCGGTTTGCTCGTAACAATTCTTCCGTTTTGGTATTTTTATCATCGAATGGTTTTAACTGATGGATTGATGACACTAATGATTTCAATAAGTGTTTACTTTTTAACAAAAGAATTTGTTAGTTTGAAGCAAAGGAAACTTTTTGAAAAAGAAAGCTTGATTAATATATTGGGTGCGGGACTATTTTTTGGATTCTCGTTGTATTCTAAAATTCCTGCGGTTTTGTTCATACCTGCTTTGTTTTTTCTGCCTTTTTTGAAGAAAAATAAATCAACAGATAACTATTTTTTGTCTGTAGTAAAAGTTTTTTTTAGTATTAGTATTGGATTTTTCTTGTTTGGATTACTTGCACTAGTTCCTTCATTTTCACAATTATTTGGAAGAGGAAGCGATTTTTTGTTTCCACTTGCCGAAGTTTTAGGTGGAAAGTGGAAAGAGACTATTCCAAGTTTTCCAACCTATATTGGTTATTTTGTTTCATACATGACGCCAACTTTTATAATGTTTATCTTGATGGGGTTGTTTGCAAAAAAGAATAAAAGGTTAGTGCATGTGTTTTTTTGGTCAGCATTAGCATTTATTATTCCAATCGGAGTAATGGGAAGAATGGTTTATGCACGATACTTATTTCCAGCAGTTTTACCATTAACTTTAGCCGGCGTTTTTGCAATTGAAGACTTTTTTATTTGGGCAGAACAAATGAGCAAAAGCTTCTTATGGAAAAGTTTATTTTTGGGTTTCTTAGTTTTGTTACTAGCAAATACAATTGGTAATTCTAGTATTTTTATGATCTCTTCTATAACCAATAGCTCTCAAGTTCCGTTTGTTGAGTCGGATAAAGTTCAATATTTAACTGAGTGGTCTTCCGGACATGGTCTCATGGAAGTGGTTGAGTTAATTCAAACAGAAGCACAAACAAAAAAAATTGCAGTGGCAACAGAAGGATCTTTTGGCTCATTACCAGACGGTTTAAATTTATATTTTCATAACAGAAATGTTGAGAACATTGCAATAGATGGGGTAGGGTATCCAGTAGTTGGAATTCCTCAAAAGTTTGCAGAGAGTGCAAGAATGTTTGATGAGCAGTGGCTTGTAGTTAACTCCCATAGGTTAGATAACTTAAAGGTTGAGCTAGATAAAAGTTTATTGATAGCAGAATATTGTAGGCCTTTTAATGGTCCATGTTTGCAAGTCTGGAACATAACTAGTGTATTCGAAGACTTAGTTTTAGATTGATTATTCGCACCTAATAATTTTTTTAGTATTTACAAATACATACTCATTACATATAATCGCTATTTGATAAATCTATGTTGAGTCGGATTTTGAACCTTTTTAACCGGCTGTCACTTGTAGACCCTATCATGAGGGTTAATAAACTATTTTTTCATTCCACAAAAAATCAAGACCTTGTAAGGCTAGAAAATAATTTTGTTTTCAGACACGCCTGTATGACACCATTAACTATTTTGTCTTGTTCACTCGACAATTTAAAAAATAAAAAAGATGAAAAAGAAAAAATAGAAAATTTGGAAAATGCAGAACAAGCTGTAAAGCACCTCACGCAATTAATTGCTTCTATTACGGATTTGGAAAATAAAACTGATACTTTCGAGGTAGGTATGGCGATTAATGAAGTTTTACAGTTATTTAAGAATAAAAATAACTGTGCAATCTTTTACACTAACTATCTGCCTAAAAAACTAAAACTTTTTGGCAGTAAATTATTCTTTCAGGAAATCATAATTTGCTTACTAAACAATGCGTATGAAGCATATAAAGATAAGAAACATTCACACATTAGTTTGTCCGTTCGGATTATTAAAGGACAGGTTTTTATAGGAATAGTAGATTTTGCAAAAGGAATGACAAATTTTGCTCAAAAATTAGCATTGGTACGAGGTATTTCATACAAAGAACATGGTTTGGGTTTGGGATTATTTTTTGTGAAGCAAACGGTAGAAAATGAGTTTAAAGGAACGTTTAAGATTATAAGTGGATATGGAGTTGGAACTCATGTTCAAATTACGTTTCCTATTCCAGAGCCATATAACCAAAGCCTCTTACAGTCTTAATTGAAGAACTATATTTTTCTAGCCTAATTCTCAGTCTTCTGATATAAACGTCCAAAGTTGATTGAGTAGGTTGATCATAACTTCCTGACCAAATAATATTTATGATTTTATCTCTACTAACCACTTGGTTTTTGTGCCTAATTAAGCAAGAAAGTAATTGACTTTCTTTTTTTCTAATGAGCTTTATTTTTCCATTTAAATTAAGTTCACCAGTTTCTGGCATAATACTTATTTTTCCTAATGACAGTTTCTCAATCTCTTTTATTTTTTGAGTATTAAGTAGTTTTTGGATTTTTATTGTAAGTTCTGTTAGCGAAAAGGGTTTGATTAGATAGTCATCTGCACCACTTTCTAGGCCTCTAATTCTTTCGTTTGTTGATTCTATTTCTGATAATATTAGAACCTTTGTTTGATATGAAAAATCCGAGATAAACTCTGCAACTTCGATACCATCACCGTCATCTAAGATTCGATCCAAAATAACTAAGTCATATGAGTAGTTTTCTAGTTCTTTAATTGAATCTTCTATGGTAGTAGTAACGGAAACAAAAAATTTCTTATTTTTTAAGTGAGTAGCAAGGGTTGTTGCTAAGGTTTTATTATTTTCGACAATGAGTATGTTTTTCATGTTTGGGGTATTTTAACACATAGATTCTTACAATAACCTGACATAAGCTTAACAATATTGCACTGATGATTTATAATTGCAAAGTATTTACTATCCCGAATAGTGAAGTGGCATCACAACTGTTTCTGGCACAGTTATCCTAGGTTCGAATCCTAGTTCGGGATCACGAAAAATAAAATTACATTAGATAAAGAAAGTTCCGTAAACACGGGACTTTTTTTATGTCTAATTATATCACATCTGATACTCATCAGATGAGTAATACAAAAAAACTAGCAAATAAAATAACTAGTTTAATATCTCAACAAATTAAATCTGATAGAGAATTTTTTGTCACACAGTTGATAGATATTCTTATTGAAACTGGAAACGCAAGTAGTGTTAGCCAGGCTTCAAAAGCAATAGCTAAGATGACTGATTTAACTCCACAAGCAATAGCTTTTTATTACAGAGGAGATAAAACAAATGAGTAATAAAGGCAAACGACGAGTTGAATATTACGAATTTAGTATTGGTAAGTTTCCAAGAAAGGTTTCCAAGTATGAACGAAGATCGCAACGTAGAAAAGACGCTTATTCTCTTCTACCTCTTTGGATTGTCATTGGTGGCATTGTTATCGGTAATGTTTCGAACGGTATTGGGTCCATCATAAGTCAAGTATTTGCACAAGAACCAGAATTATTAAGTCCATATGTAAAACCATATGAAACCATTTATGAGGATGATCTTGTTAGGGAGGTGCGGTCTGATGAGGCAGACGTTAGTAGTAATCTTTCTGTGCCTCTCCAGCAGGGTTATTCTCACGAGGATTTAGTTAGAGAAGTGTTTCAAGAAAAAGCTGAAGAGGCTTTAAAAATAATGCAATGTGAATCACGTGGAAACTCAGAAACAGTCGGGGATCAGCACATTATGGTGTATGACTCGGTTAATGATGAAATGGTTGGAGATTCAATCGGATTATTTCAAGTTAGAACTGGTGGAAATGGTTGGAATAGAGCTAGAGCTAATGGTATGACAGCAGATGAATTTAGAAACTATTTAAGAGATCCAAAAAACAATATTGAATATGCAAAAACTATTTATGACCAAAGAGGATGGTCTGCTTGGTTTAACTGCATGAACAAAGTATTAATTAAATAAAAAACCGCCCGTAGGAGGGGCGATTTATGAAAATAATAACACATGAACAGGAGGTTTTACAATGACAAACCTCAGAGACGTTTTAGAAGATATGGTCAAAGAGATCATACACAGGTGGGAAGAAGATAAAAACAAACTTGATGATGATATTCAGTACACCTCTATTGATGAAGTGGTAAGAGAAGTTTTTGAAGAATATATGGAGTAATTATGACAATTTACGAAAAACTATCACAAATACAAAAAGATCTAAAGGCACCTAAAAATCAGAAGAATACTTTTGGAAACTATAACTACAGAAGTTGTGAAGATATTTTAGAGGGTGTTAAGCCATTACTTGAAGGATATTTTTTAACAATAAATGACGAGATTATCCAGGTTGGGGACAGGTATTACATAAAAGCTACAGCAACTCTATCTAGCGGAAAAGAAAGTATCTCTAATTCAGCATTTGCAAGAGAGCCAGAAAACAAAAAAGGAATGGACGAGTCACAAGTAACTGGTGCAAGTAGTTCATATGCTCGTAAGTACGCACTAAATGGTTTGTTTGCAATTGATGACACAAAAGATGCTGACAGTATGGATAACACTCAAAAAGTAAAACCTAAAACCATTACACCTAATATCACAACCAAAAAAATTAGTGAAGCACAAGTAAAAAAACTAAATATTCTTTTAAGTGACAAAGGTAAGAAAAAAGAAGATGTTTATAAACTTTACAAAGTTGAATCATTAACAGATTTATCTATATCACAAGCAAGTAACGCGATTGAGCGTCTTAGTAAGTTGGAATCAGTAGTAATTCACTAATATGAGTTGGCCAGGAAAATCAACCAAAAAAATAATACCAAAAAAAGGGAAGCACTTTATGAAAACACAATATAGAAGAATTTTAGAGGGATATGTAAATGATTCAAAAGATGGATCAAATGTTTATTTATCAATTAAAAATGTTAGCGATAAACCAATTGTAATCAATCCAGGAGAAAAGTTGTTCCTTAATAGAACACATGACTCCCAAAAACTAGACCATCCAACTTGGCCTGACTTTTGGAAATCCGAAAAGATTGAAGACCAAAAACAGACAAGTGAAGATGTTAGCGATGATATACCATTCTAATTCTTGATATGGGGCTAGGTACACTGACAGACCACGACTAGCCCCAAAATGAGGAATTAACTCAAACCTTTAGCGGTGAATAAAGGATTATGAACACAGGATATATAAAACTACATAAGCAACTTACTGAATGGGAATGGTATACAAACATCCCGGTAAAAACATTGTTCATTCATGTGCTTTTAAAAGCTAACTACGCTGATAAAAAATGGCAGGGAACCCTAATTAAAAGAGGATCTTTTGCAACAAGTTATAAAAAATTATCACAAGAAACTGGTTTATCAGTCATGCAAGTTAGAACATCAATTTCTAAACTCATTTTAACAAGCGAAATAACACAAAGATCACACAATAAATTCACTGTTATATCAGTTAATAATTATGATGACTATCAGTCTAATAACACGCAAGATAACAAACAAATAACAAAGAAACAACAAACAAATAACAAACAAATAACAACAACTAATAAAGAAAAAGAAATAAAGAATATATATATACACATTGATGATTTAAATGATTTAGTTTTGGAAGAGATATCGGCAAAGTATTCCGTTCCCCTACGTGCTATTCAGAGAAAAAAAGAGGATTTGCACATGTGGTTAGAGGAAGAACAATCGAGATACAAGTTAAAAGGTAAAAGAAGAAATCTCAAACTTACTCTCATGAATTGGGTAAGAAGGGATATTGACAGTGGGAAGTTGAAGGTAGAGATAAAAACAGAGTTGCCAAACTTGCCAGAAATTTCTGAGGAAGAAAGACAAAAGAATATTGCAACGCTTGCTGAAATGAAATCTACATTATTAGGAGGTGCTAAATAATGAACGATACACAGCGAGTTATGTCACTTTTTAGAGCATCTAAGGGCAGAATGATTACTAATCACGAGATTATTAGGGGTCAATTTTATGGCGTTAAACCTGTTCTTGAATATACTGGCAGAATTTCAGATGTAAGGAAGATATTTGACTGTTCATGTGGCAAAGATAAAGATTCTTGCACTGCTTCAGAACATATTATTAGTGTTGGAGACAATAAATTTATATACAAAAGCGAACAGACCGAAGAAATTAAGAGACAAAGTGAGACTCTTCCAGTTTCAGTTAATTTAAACAGTTTAAAAACTAAACTACTTAAATTAAGAAGTCAGTACAGGTCCTTAAGTGAAAATGATCCTATGAGAAAAATACTCGAGGTTAGAGGTAAAGCAATAAGAAACGCAATTGATATTGAGATGGATAGAAGAAAACTAGAAGAGGATATAAGGGCTGGTTTATTTTAATTTTTTCTTTCCCAAGTGGCTATGGAGCATGTCTACTTGGGGCAAAAGGAATTAAAAGAAAGGAAATATGTTAGAAAAACTAACAAAAACACAACAAAAACAAATGATTAAAGTCCGTGATGAATGGATCAATAGATTAAATTCATGTGAACTAAAGACAGATCGTAAAAAAGCAACAAAAGCTATTAATTGGTTATATAAACTTTCTGGATACGATAAACCTAAAATTATATTTTTATCATCCCCGTTAGCTACACAGTTTGGTTGTAATTTTGTAAAACACATGAACTTTGACAAAGGGGCTCAAGTCTGGGATCAAGTCAGGGCTCAAGTCAGGGCTCAAGTCGGGGATCAAGTCAGGGCTCAAGTCTGGGCTCAAGTCGGGGCTCAAGTCTGGGCTCAAGTCGGGGATCAAGTCAGGGCTCAAGTCGGGGCTCAAGTCAGGGCTCAAGTCGGGGCTCAAGTCTGGGATCAAGTCAGGGCTCAAGTCAGGGCTCAAGTCGGGGATCAAGTC
>CAZUHV010000001.1:20838-82061 GCA_964620965.1 uncultured Pseudomonadales bacterium | reverse complement strand
TCAAGTCAGGGCTCAAGTCGGGGATCAAGTCGGGGATCAAGTCAGGGCTCAAGTCGGGGATCAAGTCGGGGATCAAGTCAGGGCTCAAGTCGGGGATCAAGTCAGGGCTCAAGTCGGGGCTCAAGTCGGGGCTCAAGTCTGGGCTCAAGTCTGGGCTCAAGTCGAAAAAGAAATTGAAGAAAACAAAATGGAATTTTTCGGATTTTGTTCTTATGGATCTATTTATGATTATGGATGGGTTTCATTTTATGATTTCTTTAAAAACAAGGTCAATTATAAAAAAGAAAATCTTAATAACTTAAATAAATTCATCTATTTACTAAAATCTGGAATATACGACATGGTTCAGTTTGAAAAAATAGTATTTGTTTCAGACATGCCTACTTCAATAAAAAGAGATGATAGGAATAGACTACATTCAACAAATGGAATGGCTATAGAATGGTTAGATGGTTATGGTCTTTACTTTATAAACGGAGTCTCATTTAATAAAGAACTATTTGAAAAAGTAACTGATCCAGAAGTTAGAGCTAGTGAAATTTTGTCTATAAAAAATGTAGAGCAAAGACGTGTTGCATACGAAAACATGGATAAATCAAAAATGCTTGAACTTGACTATAAAGTCATAGATCAGGTTAGCGATGATGGCTATGGTAATCCAATGAAAATTATTGAGTTTGAAGTAAATGGATTTGACAAACCATTTAGATATGTAAATTGGTTTTGCCCAAGCACTAAACGCGAATACTTTCACGAAATTTCAGGAACAAATATTACAGATTGTTTTGAGGCAAAAAATAACAGCTTCAGACTTCCAAAAGGTATAAAAATAGGAAAGGAATTTTAATATGAACTATTTAATAGAAAAAACAGCAGTTCGTCATGGAGACGTTGTATTTATTCCATGTGATGAAATCCCAAACGAAGTACAAGCCAAAGGACAATTAGAAGTACATGGGGGCTCACATGGACATCCACACTCAATTGTAAATGGCAAGTTCTATCCTCATAGAACAGGAGAAAACATCTTGGGTTATTTAGAAGCTAAAAAAGGAGCTTATTTAACTCACGAAGAACATGGTCAAGTTGTTAAGGGAGGTAATTTAAAACAAGCACTTATAGAGGCAGGATACTATGAAGTTCGAGTTCAAATGGAGGACGGACACGAAGGTATGTTTGAGGTTGTTGATTAAATATGGCAAAGACTAATAGTTCAAAGAAAGCAAAGGGTATTAGACTCGAAACTGAGTTAGCTAAAAGACTCAGAGAATCAGGTCTAGATAAGGGGGCTTATCGTATGCCTGCAAGTGGAGCACTAGAAACATTAAAATCTGATATATTAACAAATTTGCCTATTTCCTTTGAGTGTAAGAACCAAGAGAAGTGGCAAGTAGAACAATATATGAATCAAGCAAAGTATGGGGCGAAAATTAATGAGATACCAGTTGTAGTCATGAGTAAGAACTTTCAAAAAGAACCATATGCATTGTTAGAACTTAAAGATTTAATTTATTTAATGCAACTAGCTAAAGAGGGTGGTTGGCTACATGAATTGCAATATAGTAAACGAACCCAATTAGGGAGATAAAAATGAAACATGGACACACAAAACAGATGGATATTGATAAAAGAATAAAAATACTTGAGTTAAGAAATCAGGGTTTATCGTTTAACAAAATAGGAGACATTTTAGGCTCTTCAAGACAGCTTGTTTGGATACTTCACAGTAGGACAGTCAAACATGGATTTAATTTAGAAAAATTAAGGAAATTTAAATTAGAAAAGGAACAAAAATAATGAAAACTATGCAAAACATAACTCCACCAGCTTTAGTAGAGACAGTGAATGACAATGTTGCTGAAACAATAATATCGCTTCAGGAATTAATTGTAAGAAATGCTTCTGAGTTAAAAAGGTTGAAATTTGAAAAAAAACTAATTACTGAGCAAGAAAAAAGTTTATTAGAAAATGATTTTAAATATAGAGAAGTTCAAGAAATTGCAGAAGCCTCTAAACAAGCAGTAAAAGAAAGAAGAGCTGTTATAAAAAATACTGCACAAGCTGTTAGTTTAAAAGCTAAAAAACACGAAATAATTGAAGAAGAAAAAGAGGTTGCTGAAACTCTATCAAATTATTTGATGAGTTATTATTCAATGACAAATTCAACAATTGTTGAAACAGATGCTGGCAACCAAATTCAAATTAAATTAAAAGCAAGTATTAGTCCAAGACAGTTGGAACTGTTTTAAGTAATACACAATAGAAAGTAAATTATGAACCATAAAAAAATAATAGATTATTGCCATATTTGCAAAACAAGCAAAACATGCGTTGAATATCCACTTGGAACAGCTCATGGAAGTAATAATGAGGAAATTAACGAAGATAATAAACAAACACTAGATGAAAAAGTACTAGACTATCTTAAAAGAGCAAATAATCTGTATAAAAAAATGGATATTAACACAAGAATCGGTCTTGGAAAAAATTGGTTAATAGAAATAGCAAAATTACTACAAAGGGAAGAAAGTAAATAAAGAAAGAAACAATATATATGTACAGACAAGGGGATTTACTAATAAACAGAATAAGCGATTTTCCAAACGAGAGAATAGTTAAGTCATTCACTGAGGATAATGAAGCTATTTTACTTAGAGGAGAAGCAACTGGTCATAACCACAAACTGGTTGGTAATTTTGATCTTTATAGAAATGGTAACAATGCAATTTTTCTTGATATAAAAGATGAATGTAAAATTGTTCACGAAGAACATGGAACAATTAACCTAGAGATCGGTAAATATGTAGTAGTAAGACAAAGAGAATATACCCCAAAGGAGATTGTGTATGTCAAAGACTAACGAACAAATAATACCAGAAGAAACAGTAAAAAAACTAAAGTACCTGTCAAAGAAATTCAAACAACTTAATACTGGAAATAAGAGTAGAGAGTTTTGGATGGTTGAAGATCAGGGAGAAAATGGTGGTGGTTACGAATGGAATCAATTTGATGTTGGAATAAACGATTCTGGAGAGTTGATAACTTGTAGTCAGAGTGGATGTAGTTGTAATAGTCCAGAGAATCCAGAAGCAGATACTAAAATTATTTTGACTGGAGAAGTCAAGTTAATAGCAAATGATTATTATGTTTATAAAACATGGCTTCCTGAATTAATTGAAATGAGTAATATTTTATACGGAATTTTTAAGACTGGAAAATTTGAAGCAAAAGACATAATCGGATTACCTAATGCTGAAATACGCAGGGCGGTTATCGAATATGTTGGTCTTGAGAAGTTTATTAAGAAAGCAAAACCAGAGGTATTAGACGAAAGCAGTTTTGGGAAATTAGTTAAAATAAATGTTCCAAGTCCAGACGAAGACATAGTTGCTGTTTATGTAAAAGATGCTTCAACTACTAGAAAATACTTTTTAAGAGTACCACCTAAAATTAAGACAGCTAAAGAAGCAGTTGCGTGGACATTTGGATTTTCAGAAGATGAATATCAACCTATTAAAGAAACCTGAAGAAAACCAAATAACTAAAGGATATATGAAAACAAAAAAAGACTACATAAAAGCAAGTGAATTAACTCAACTTGTTTATAAATTAAGTTATGCAGAAAGCCAAGTTCCAAACCCAATGTATAAAAGAGCTATTGTTCAAGCAATTACTTCTCTTGAATCCTTAGTGGCTATTATGGAAAGAAGTGAAGCTCATTTTTGTAATGGAAATGCTGTTGAAATGGGTAAGGCAAAAATAGATATTAAACTACCAGTTTTTGAGGAATAAATTATGAAAACACAAGATAGAACTATCAAAAAATATATGGCTAGACCACAAAGCGAAGTAGGTAAAACTATAAGTGATTATGAAGATAGAACTATAAGAGATGTAATTTTTGATAAGTTTTACAATAACTTTTCAGAACAGGATTTACCACTACTTAATGAAATTGCTGAGTTTGCACAACAACTCAAACAACCAGAAAAGCAATGTATTGGATGTAACCCAGAATTAGCGGGAAAAGATGGTGGTTCTCCTGGTCATACTTGTGAAGCAACACATGGAACTGCATTAGTAGAAAAGCAAAATAAAACTATAATATTTGAAATAAAAATAAACGGAGAGTTTAACAAAATTATATCAGACATATCACTAATAAATGGAGTTGAGTCAGTTCAGGACATAACAGAAGAAATAGGCGTGGCACTCAAACAACCAGAAAAGCAAGAGATAGAGATTGCAGAAGAACTATTTGAAAATGATATTGATATTGTTGAAAACAGAAGGTTAATCATAGAATTGCAAGAAGTAGTTAATAAGTTATTAAAGGAATAAATGAAACAACAAATAACAATTGAACAAATGAGTGATAGAAATAATAAGGTATATAAAACACCATTTAAATTAAGAGAATTAGAGCAAAATATAAATAATATAAGAGTATTTAAACAAGTATTAAACGAAATGGAATAGCTACTAACCCATTGACAACTACCACTATTTCCTGCTATATATAATCACATGCTCCAACTGTATTTAGTGGAGCTTTTTTTGTGAAATTTAGAGCAATTCTTTCCAGATCAACATCAGACATTATCAAAAGCAAAGTAATGAGTCAACAGCACTCTCAAATAGTGTTGGATGTGTACATGACTCCAAAACAGTTTGCAGAACTAATAGAAAAGTATTTTGAAGAAGAATTTCAGATTGAAGTTAAGGAATAGTTATGAAGTTTAAATACACTAATACAATAATAATAGATGTCCCAGAAAATATTGATCCAGAAGTTGTAATAAACAACCTGCATGAATATAAATATAAAGAATTAGTAGTTGAAAGACATGAAGTGATTGAAAAGGTTGAAGAAGAGGAATAATTATGACAAAAAAGAAACCAACAAAACCAGCAGAAGATCCTCAAGTTTATAAAGAACACGAATACGGGGTATTTTTGTCGTTAATCGCAGGTGGCTTATGGAAAAACAACTCATTCATCGCCGATGTTTGTGGTCTTGATAGAGAGACAGTTGCAAAATGGAAAAATAGAGACGAAGTTAAAAAATTACGCCAAGAATCAGTTAAAAAAGATTTGGTTAAGTGGAAGAATAGATCAGATCCAGAGCAAAGGCTGAAAGAGCAAGGAATGGATTTTGAAGCAGAAAAACTAGATGTAACTATGAGTATTGAAGTGAAAGGACTGGAGAATTTGAAATGATAAAAAAGGTTTTCTTTTATTATCTTAATCAACCTACAATAGCAGACCTGAAGTATAACTTATCTCAATACACCATTCACAATGGTACATACCCAGATGTAATAGAAATGGATTTTAATACATTAAGTAAATTTAGAAGCTTATTGAAAGATCCACCAAAAATATCTGAATTAATGTTTATGGATATACCAATAGAAGAAGCCAAGTCAGTCTAGAGCATCATCAGGGGGAGGCGTCACCGCTCTAGAGCCTCCCTGATGGAAAAGACAATATTTGACTTTTCATCTATTCAGGAGAAGCAAAAGCTAGCACTTAAACGCTCGCTTACTACTCCTGTTCTTTTTTATGGTGGAGCAAAGGGTGGTGGTAAGTCTTGGCTGGTTAGATGTCGTGAGATAGCTAGAAGATTAAAATATCCTAATTCACAGGGGCTTATTGTTAGGCGGACTTATCCAGAACTTAGAGCAAATCACATCTTAAAGATGTTTCAAGAGTACCCAATTCTTAAAAAATGGTACAACAAATCAGATAAAATAATTTACTATCCAAATGGGTCAACTACAGAGTTTTCTTATCTTAAAAACACAGATGATGTTTACACGTATCAGGGTCGTGAGTATCAAGATATTTCTGTCGATGAAATAACTCAACACGAAGAAGAGGTTTTTAAAACACTGCGTTCTTCTCTTCGTACTTCACAATCAGGTATAAATCCAACTGTTTTCTTAACAGGTAATCCTGGTGGTATAGGACATTCTTGGGTTAAACGTATTTTTGTAGATCGTAATTTCACGGAACATGAAAATCCTGACGATTTCAGTTTTATTCAGGCTTTTGTACAAGATAATAAAGCTTTAATGGATGCAGACCCTGAATATATCAAGCGTTTGCAAGATCTTCCCGAACACCTAAGAAAAGCATATCTAGATGGAGACTGGACAATTTTTGCAGGTCAGATGTTTACTATGCTTCGTGAAGCAATACACGTCATAGAACCAATTAAATTGCCTGTTGGAACCCAGTATTTTGCAGGATATGACTATGGATATAATCATCCATTTGCATTTGTTCTTTGTGGACTAACTCCAGACGGAGAATATTTTGTAGTTTCTCATATTAAAGAGAGGTTTATTGATGTAGATGTTCAGGCTGAAAAGATGCTCAAAATGCTTGAAAACAAAGGGCCAGTAATTATCTACGCAGGTCACGATATTTTTGATAAGAGGCAGGGCAACGCAAGAACAATTGAGGATCAACTGCTTGATGCAGGATTTTCCAAGAGTAGACACGCAATAGTCAGAGCAGGCATTGACCACGTAAATGGTATTGCTGAGCTAAGGAAAGTGTTCTCTCTTAAACCAAATGGTGTACCTCACTTAAGGTTTTTCAGAAACAGTAAGGATGTCTATGACTGCATCGCAGAACAACAAATAGATCCAAATAATCCAGAAGATGTTATTAAGCAAAATGCAATAGACGGTGTTGGTGGCGATGATTTATATGACGCTTTGCGTTACGCAATACGTTCTTGGACCTTCCCCAACAAAAAACAAGTTATTAGCGAGCCAAACAAAGGTCAAGTATTACTAGATAAATTACAAGCCCAAAAAAAGGGTATGAAGGGGTGGCGATGAAAGCATCACAAAATACACAAATAAAAAGACAGGTAATTGAAAATATTAAATCAGATATGGCTTCATTTGGTATTACAGACCTGGAATTACTAGAAAGAATTACCGTAAAGCTTGATACAGAACAATTTAATGCAAAAGAGGATGAAAGTGTATGGTTACAAAAAGAGGGTAAAGCTCCATTTGTTTGTGAAGTTTATTTTGATAGTGTTTGGATATGTGATCTACACGAAACAGATTCACATTCTAAATTAAAACATAAATATTTTACTGGATTCCTCAAAGCATACGAAAAGAACAAGATACGCCTCAATAGATTACTTGGGTTGCAACTAGATGAAATGAAGCAGGAAGCAAAAAAACAGGCTGATAAAGAACTAAAACAGTCAATTAATAGTTTGTCAGCAATAACACCAGAAGAAAAAGTTGCTAAGGAGATAGTAAAAGAAATTATAAAGGAGAAACAAAATGAAACATCCGCTTCAACTGCCTGAGGATGCAACAGCAATAGAGCGAAAAATAATTAGATTTGCTTATGCAAATATTTATGGGTTAATACCAGATCCAATAGATAAGTTTATTGTTGCTTTTATGTTTGACATGGGAAATTCTGTTGAAACTACTTCTGTAGCAACTGGATTGCATAGAAAAACAATATGGGAGAGATCTAAAAAAATTAAAGCAGTTTTAGAAACTGCAAAAATAGACAGATCTTTGTTTGAGTAACAATAATTTATTTTTTCGTTAGTCTGGCTATATATGTCATTACACAAAAATTTACTTGCAAAACTCGAGATAGCTCAAAGATTCACAAAAGAACATCAAGCCGATGTTAAAAAGTGGATTGAAGGTTATCATGCTGAGACACCAAAGCCAAAAACAATTGAAGAGATTATTGAGAGAGACCCAAGATATCAATACACCTCAAAAGTCATTTTTGATAATGTTGAAAAATACAGATCTTCTTTCTTTGAAAAACCTCCTGAGGTTATGTATACCAAAAAAGGAAAAGAAGATGAAGAAAAAGCAAAGAAAATAACTGCTACATGGGAATATCTTAAAGATATAACTAATTTTAAGCAGTTTATGGATGAGACATTTACCTATTTTGGTTTATGTGGTTTTACTTCTGGTCACGTTGGATATAAACAACAGACTGAAACAGCTATAGGAGATGACGGAGTTGAATATACAAGATATATATATGATGATCCAATTTTAGAGGTTTATGACTATGAAAACGAGTGGTTTATGCCAGATAGTGAATTTAGTCCTGATGCTAGAGAAGTTTCATATTTTCGCAAGAAGAAAATGACTAAATCACAAGTTTTAGATACCTTCAATAAAGAGATTGAAGCTGATGAATCTATTTTGTCTGATGATATCGAATCAGAAAAAGAGAATATTAAGGGAGAATTGATGAGATGTGGTATCTACTACTACGCAGGTAGGCTTTCAAAAAAAGATCTGTTTGAGTATGCTCAGAGTAAGTCAGAACAACCTCTTGAAGTTGATGAAGAGGTTAAAGACGTTGAAGATGATAGTTTCTATTACGTTGTTTTTACAAAAAAAGAGATACTGGATGTTTATAAATCTCCAATTGAAGAACCAAGCTGTGCTTTAGGTAGATGGTTTGCTTTACCTAAAAAGTTTTTTGGGTTTGGTTTAGGCAGACAGCTTGAAGAAGAACAAAAACAGGAGTCAATAAGAACTGGTCAACTGATTAGGTATGCAGACTTATTGTCATTTCCAAAATTAGCGATTGATTTAAAAGACTCTGGTACAGATCCAAAACAATTGATGCAGAGAGATAACCCAGTTATTGCTTACAAAGAGAAAATGCCTCAATATTTATCTCCTCCAAGCTCAAATGGTGCAATATCTGCTATGCAGGGACAAAACCAGTCAAATATTCAGACTAATTCAGGGCTTATGGATATTTCAAAGATGCAACAAACGCATACTTTGAATACTGCAACGGGTCAGACTGCTATTCAAGATAGCAATGAGAAACGTGTAAAAGTTGCAAAAGAAAAGTATTTTGACTTTTTGAGACAAATTATCATCAAAATGTATAAGTATGCACAAGCTGAGTGGAAAGAATCTAAGGTACAAACAATTACTGACGAAAATAATAATCCAGAAGATGTTGAGATTGCTCCGGAAGATTTTATAGATATTAACTTTGATACAGATATTTCAATTAACTTTGAAAATATGAGTGTTAATAAAGATGTTATTAGACAACAATCTATCGCTATGTACGATAAGGTTAAAGATGATCCATTAGTTGATAGGGAGAAAGTGTTTAAGAAGATGCTCAGAGATGGTTTTGACGAAAAAAACCCAGATCAATACGTTAGGCAGTCAAATGTTCAACCAGGAATGAGGTTTCAAGGAGAAGATGGTCAAATTTATATTGCTGATGAATCAGGGACAATCGTTCTTGAGTCTGATTTAGCACAAACTATGCCAGAAAGTGAATCAGACATGCAACCTGCATCAAATCAATCAATGGTACAAGCTAACCCAATGACACAAGCACATGACACTGGAATATAAAGGAAATGTAGCACCAGAAAATGCTTCAGAAGAAGTTAAAGGACTTTGGGAAGTATATGAAGTTGATGGTGTTTCTTCTTTAAGAGAACATGAGCTTAAGACATTCTGGCAATCGTGTGAACCTGGACACTGTTATTTTGAAATAACTAATTCTCCTAGAAGAGAGGCTACTTGCAAGCATTGTGGAGTTATTAAAAACTTTATTGTTGGAATAGATGTATTAAAAGACGGTAAATTTATCAAAATCCCCATAAAGTAACATTTTTTAATTAAATACCTAGAATCAAAGTTAGACCACACCTGAATAATCAGGAAGTCTTTATTTTGAAAGGAGTACCTGTAATGGAAGAACCAAAACAGCCTCAAACACTAGATGAAGTTATGGATAATGTATCTGTAACAGAAGACCCTCAAGAAGAGGTACAAGCTGAGACTCAAGAGAGCAACGAAGCTGAACCACAACAAGAGGAAGAATCCTATACAAGGATTGATCCAAAAACTCTGCCTCCAGAGTTACAGGCAATGCATAAATCTTTACTTCGTGATTATACGAAAAAGACACAATCGTTAGCCCAAATGAGAAAGGAACTTGAGCAACGTCAACAAGCGACTCAAGAGCCAGAAGCACCTCAGGAGCAGAAACAAGTACAACAACCTGTAAAAGATCAAGTTGATCTATCAAACATGTCGGTTGATGAGTATACCGCTTATATGCTTTCACAAGTGGAAGAGAAGATAAGTGCACACCAACAAAAGATATTGGAAGATCAGGAACAAAAGTATTTGGATAAGGCAGTACTTGAATTTGAGGCGACTGATGAAAGGTTAAACCCAGAGTCACTTGCTTATGATGAAGACATGAGGAACGCTATCGGGACAAAACTCGATAAAGCTCTGTCTGAATATCAAGAAGAAAACGGTACAGCTATTGGTTTTGATTATCAATCCAAGACTAGGGAATTAGTAGAAGAATACGAACTTAAATTAGAAGAGAAAGCTAAGGGTATTGCTACAAAAAAGACTCAAGACGCTTTTAAGAGTGTTAAAAGAAACGCCCCGATGGGTGTAAAGAGTTCAAAAGCTCCAAGTAAACCAACTGGAAAAATGAGTCTTGATGAAGCTTTAGACAACGCTTTTTCTAATTAGAAAAGGAAAAAATGCCAATTAACATTGGACAGTTAGCAGCAACTACACTGCAAAACTATCAAAAAACCTTTGCTGACAACGTGGGAAGAGACATTGTTCTTTTGAACCACATGAAAGCAAATGGAATGGTACAAGTAGAAGAGGGTGGACGTGAAGTCGTTATGCCTTTGCAATATGGTAATAGCACCGCTGTTGGTACATATTCTGGTACTTCAACGATTACTAACCCATACCAAGAGGGTATTGATGCAGCAACTTATGACTGGGTCAACTACTATGCAGGTGTGTCTATCTCAAAAGACGACGAACTCAAAAATAATGGCGAGTTTGCAGTTAAGAAATTAATCAAAGCCAAAATTATGCAGGCTGAGAGAACTCTTAAGGAAACAATTGAGACAGATCTTCACACTGGTGCAGGTGGAACAGGTGCCGTTGTTGGTATGCAATCATTAATTGCAGCAACAGGTACTGTTGGAGATATTTCAGGAACAAGTGAAACATTCTGGAGATCTTACGTTGAAGCTACCTCAACAGCATTAACTGTTGCTCACATTCGTGACATGGTCAATGACATTGATTCACTGCCAGGAGATAGTGTTTCTTTGATTGAAATGCCAGTAGCACTTCACGCAAAGTATGAATCACTCTTAACCGCTACAGTTCAGTACAACACCACAACCACTAAAGAAATGAAACGTCTTGGTGACGCAGGGTTTACTGCTCTTGGTTTTAGAGGTATTCCAGTTGTTTACAACAGGTTTGTCCCAAGTGGAGAAGTATATGCAATTTCTAAAGCATTGAAACTAATTCAACACAGAGATGCAAACTTTGATGTTTTACCAATGGAAAAAGTACAAGGTCAAATGGTTTATGAACAATTCATCTTATCCACAATGGCTCTTGTTACTGATAACCGCCGAAAACTCGGTAAATTAACAGGTAAAACAGTTTAAATATAAGAAAGGAATACATATATGCCACAAAGATACATTAGTTTTGATCTTACTCGTATTTTTTCAGCAGGCGAAGATATGCCTGTAGTTGGAGAAAGATGGGAAGATCCAACAACAGGAAATGAATATATCTTCTTAGAAGGTGTAGCATCAACAGTCGCAGGCGACCCAGTTATCTTTAATGAAAGTGGGGAGACAACTCGATTGGCAGGTTCTGGAGTTGGTGCAGTAGCTATTGCAATGGCTGCAACAGTCGCTGACAAATTTGGCTGGTACCAGATCTACGGACATGGTTCTGCTAAGGTAGTTGCAACTGGTGGAGTTAGAGTTTATGGTTCTACAGTTACAGGTCAATTGACCGCAACAGTAGTTACTGGTGCTTTAATTCATGGAATGTACACTGCAAGTGGAGATGGTAACACAGTTACTGGTTCTCTAACAGCAGTTGAACTTTCATATCCACATGTAGACAGAGCATCTGGCTCATACTAGTTTGGAAATTCACACTGTCCCTTTATGGGGACAGTGATGAGTTTCTAGAATAAAGGGAATTGTATGAACAAATGGGATACAGCACAAAACGCTGAGGCTAATTTTTGGAATACTTGCACTAAAACATATGTAGAAGAAACAAAACAATTCTTCTATGCAACCAGAATGAAACTTCCATTTTTAGACTATCCACTTTCATCAATAGATTTTATGGGCAAATCAGTAATCGATATTGGCGCTGGCCCCACTTCTCTTCTTTTTAAATCTCACAACTACTCAAAAGCGGTTGCTGTTGACCCACTAATGGATACTTTCCCCTCATGGGTCATTGATAGATATAAATCAGTTGGTATAGAGACTATTTCATGTGGTGGCGAAGAAATTGACACAAACCAAAGTTTCGATGAAGCACTTATTTACAACGTATTACAACACACTATAGATCCTGAGCTTATTATTCATAAAGCAAGAAGAATAGCTAAAACAGTACGTATTTTTGAGTGGATTGATGTACCAAGCGATGATCTTCATCCACATGTTTTAACAAAAGAAAAATTAGATAGTTGGTTAGGAGGTACTGGAATGACTGAAAGAGTCAATGAACCATATATGTTTGATGCACAATGTTATTATGGAGTATTTTCAAAATGAAGCTACATTTGATTTCTTTACCCCATACATCAACAATTAATTCAGGATATGACCAGTGTGCTTTTACACGTAAGGTAAGAGATTTTCCAAAGATGATGAAGCCATTTGGGTATAAAACACTGATTTATGGATCAAACAAGAATGATTCTGATGCTGAGTTAGTGACATGTATTACACAAGAACAACAAAACTACTTTCTTTCTGAGTATGAATGGTATCAAAAAGGCAGATATTATCAAATTCCATTTGATGATTCATTACCAATTTGGAGATTTTTTATTAAAAATGTAATTAAAAACCTTAAAAAGAATTACTCGAGTGAAGATTTAATTTTGATCTCTAGTCCTATTTACTACAAACCAATTCAAAGAGAGTTTCCGGAAGCAAAGATTATAGAATATGGTATCGGGTATCCTACGGTACTAGCGCCATATCGTGTTTTTGAGTCAGAGGGATGGCGTAATTACTGTTATGGAAACAATCGTATTCCAGATCATGGATACATGAATGATGTTGTTATTCCTAACTACTATGATCCTGATAAATTTCCTTTGGTTACCAAAAAAGAGGATTATCTATTATTTATGGGCAGACCTATTCCATCAAAGGGTTTAGCTTGGATACAAATATTAGCTTCTCAGGGACATAAAATAAAGGTTGCAGGAGCAAGAGAAGTAAGTGGTCAAAATATTGAGTGGGTAGGTTATGTAGATGGTGCCAAAAAAGCTGATTTAATAGGTAAAGCAAAAGCACTTCTTTCTCCAACTATGTATTTAGAGCCATTTGGAGGTGTTGTAGTTGAAGCTGCTCTTTGTGGAACTCCAAGTATCACGACAAACTGGGGTTGTTACTTTGAAACCGTAGAACATGAAAAAACAGGTTTTAGAGCTAATAATTATACAGAATTTGCAGGTTATGTTGATAAATTAAAAGACCTTGACAGTAAATATATCTCAAATAGAGCTAAAAACCTATATTCACTAGAGACTATTGGTAAAAAATATCACGATTATTTCCAAAGATTTAAATAAGTAACAATAATTTTTTAACTTCATACAATGAGGGTATGAAGAAAAATACACCGCAAAAACAAACCGTAGCAGACTTTGTACAACTCATTGATAACGAGCTTAATAGCCGAGAAGCAGGGCTTTTGACGCTTAAAGAAGAGTTAGAAGCTGTGCGTGATCGTAATGCTTCAGAAAGATTGCAGATCGAAGAGGAAAGAGCATCACTTGAAAAAGAAAAAGCTCAATTTTTAACCTTAAAGAGCGAGGTAGACCAAAAATTCTCAAAAATAAGACAAGATAAAGAACTTTCTGAAGCTCTCAAAGCACAAGCTGATGAGAGGAAAGCTCTTGAAAAGATTGCAAAACAAGCTGATGAGGATAAAAAACTATCAGAACTTAATCTGCAAGAACTTGGTAAGAGGGAACTTGCTTTATCTAAACGAGAAGAAGTTTATAGGGATGAAATTAAGAAAGAGCTTACTAATCAATTATTTAGGGTATAGTAATGTCTTTTACAGTAAATGACGCACTACAAACTGTAGCCTATAGAATGGGCTACAATTCAGTACCAACTAATTCAACTGAGCGTTCTAGATGGATTAGCTTCTGTTCTGACGCTCAAAGAGCTGTCATTCGTAAAAATTTCTATTGGTTTACTCAAGACACAAAGTCACTCACAACAGTTGCAGATCAGGAAAGATATACCCTAGATTCTACATTTAGGGCAATGATTGATGTTCGCATCAATGGGCGTATTGTTAGGCCGATTACCCAGCATGAACAAGCTGTTAGCTACAATTCTATTTATGCAGGATATAGACCAAATACAACTAATGGCAGTCCATCATACTTTATTTATGGAGAAAGAGAATTAAGACTAATTCCCCCAACAACTACTGTTCCAAGTTCAATTAGTGTTTCTAGTATCACTAGGACTGGTTCAACAGTAACTGTAACAACAGCAAGTGAACATGGATATGTTGTTGATGATTGGGTTACTGTAACAGGTTCAGATCAATCTGATTATAACGGAGAGCAGAGAATATATAGTGTTCCTAGTAGCACAACTTTTACGTTTATAACTACAGCTACTCCAACTACTCCCGCAACTGGAACAATGACAGTTGTAAAGAGAGATGTTGTATACAACTTTTATAAACTACCAGAGGTTTTGACCTCTCTGACAGATGTTTTACTAATTCCTGATTTATTTTTTGAGGCTTTTGTTTCCTACGTGAAAGCCAGAGTTGATTTAAGAGACTCTGAGCGAGGTAGTGCAGGAGATGGTTTTGATGAGTTCAACGAGTTAATTCAGGATTTAGATATAGAAAATAATAAGCGTTTACTTTCTAACACTAATATCTTGGATTACTAGCAATGAAAATAAGTCAAGGGAAAAACAACAAAATCGATACGGAAGTTGTGACAACTTTTTTAGGTGGTTTAAACACTTTTCAAGATGAAACTGTCATTAAAGATGGCGAATTAACAGAAGCTAAGAATATCTTGCTTTCTGTTGATGGAATTGAACCAAGACCAGGAACGAGTAACTACGGTAGTGAAAGTGGTACTAAGGTCTTAGGGCTTACTGGATTTTATAAATCAGACGGTACAAGACAGTTTTTAAGGTTTGCAGATGGTGTAAATGACAAACTTCAAAAATATGTTAGTGGTGTACCAACAGACATTGGCTCAACAACATTTGATGATGAAGCCAAAATGAATTTTGTCCAGGCAAGAGATACTATTTTTGGTTTTAATGGAGTTAATTCTTTATGGAAATATGACGGTACGACAATCACAACATATTCAGCACTCACAACACCAACAAACCTTGTTTTAGCTGAACAAGGTTCAGCAGGAACAA
Source organism: uncultured Pseudomonadales bacterium (assembly GCA_964620965.1). Classification (GTDB taxonomy): domain Bacteria; phylum Patescibacteriota; class Microgenomatia; order UBA1400; family PJMF01; genus VFLK01. The sequence goes on along the minus strand of CAZUHV010000001.1, from coordinate 66,529 downwards.
CAACATACTCATATAGAGTATCTGCTTTTAACTCAACAGGAGAAACCCTTGCTTGTGCGTCAGTACAAATGACTGATGGTAACGCAACACTAAGTGCAACTAATTTTAATAGATTAACTTGGGATGCTGTTTCTGGAGCTACTGGGTATAACATCTGGGGCAGGTTTGCAACAGGACTTGGAGAAACCTACATGGGTACCGTTTATGGTGTTACTACCTATGATGATAAGGGTCAAGATGATCCAAGTCTTTCACTACTTCCTCCAGAAGCAAATACAACAGCTGGTATAAAGTCAACGATGGCAGAATTTGCTATATCAAGAATATTTGCGGCAGGAGATCCTGCGAACCCATCAAGGCTATATTTTGGTGGTGTAGGAGAGAATATAGGTAATTTTTCAGGATCTAGTGTTGGTGGCGGTGGTGTAGATATCTTCAAAAATGATGGAGCCATTATTAGAGCTATAAAACCATTTCAGGGTGGAGTAATTATCTGGAAAGATAATGCTATCTATAAATTTAGCTTTACAGATGCTGGATTACAAAGATTAGAAGAAATAACAAGATCTTTTGGTGGTATTTCATACAGAGGAATAAAGCACGTTGAAAATGACATTATTTTTCCTGCTAAAAAAGACGGTAGACTTGCTTTTTATTCACTTGGAAATCAAGAAAACTATGCATCTACTGTCTTAAGAACAAATGAATTAAGCATAAAAATTGCCTCAAGATTATCAAATGTAAATACTGCTGAATTAAACAACTCAGCTGCTTTTTATTTTAATAATGTCTATGGCTGTGCAATACCAACTTCAAGTTCTAGCGTAAATGACCGCATTTGGTGTTTAGATACTCGCTTTGGTGCTTGGGTATATTGGGAAGGAATAACACCAGATAATTTTGCAACATATGTTGATGATGATGGATCAGAAAAACTATATTTTTCAGACGCATCCAGTGGTTATGTTAAACAAATGTTTGTTGATAGTAGGAATGATTCTAATACTGCTATTGATGTTGAATGGGCTACGAAAGCATTTAATCAAAAAACCTTCTTTAAAGAGAAAAAATATATAGATCCTCTTTTTCAGTTTAAAAATGTTTCAACTTCTGGAGCTTTGAGTGGAGACATGATCTTAGACGGCACAGAAGTTACTTCGCTATTTACAATTAACCAGCAAACAACTGGTGGAGCTGGAGTTGGTGCCATGTTAGTTGGTTATCACTTACCAGGAGACGCACCAAATGGAACGAATCTAGATGCAACGGTATCTTCTGATTTACCAGTCCAAATTTATTCAATAAGTATAGCCAGATCTATTAAATATCGATTTAGGTCAAGCAGTATTAACGCTAGATACAAATTCCTATCTCTTGCAACAAATTACACAATTTTATCAGGGAGAAGACTAGATCAGTCGACAGTAACATATATTTAATTTTTTGGAACAATGAAGCTATGGCAAACGCATATTTTTTAAACCAATATTTTACAACAAATCTTAATGTCGGTGGTGGCATAGATGCATCGCAAACAACAGGAATAGTATTACTTGATGTTACAGGTGTAGACATTACAAAGCCTGGTATTGCTTGTTTAAGTTATTCAGAGCCACTAAACACAAGTAATGCAGAATGGATTACTTATACTTCGATAGATGGATCAAATGAGCTTCAAGGTGTTACAAGAGGGGCAGAGGGTTTTACTGCAAAAACACATGCTAATCAAGTTGCTGTAGCATTTCCTCTATCAGAAAGTCATATAAATCAACTTGCAACTGCTCTAAGTATTGGTGGTTCAGCAACAAATGCAGTTACTTCAACAGTAGCACTTACGAGTTCTCTATCAACTCCTGCAACCGAATTAATCACAGCATCATATGTTGGCAATGCTGTAACAGATACTTCTGATACTACACCAAATCCAACAGGAGATAGAAAAAACAATGAATATTATGTAACCGCATTAGCAGGAGCAGCCGAATTTCAAGCACCTAGTGGTACTCCTTCAAATGGAAACAAACTTTTGATTAGAGTTCTCGATGATGGAACATCAAGGGCTTTAACTTGGAACGCTATTTATGACGGAACACTCGCTGACTTACCAAGTGCAACAACTATAAGTAAAACACTATATTGCCTTTTTGTGTACAACTCAGAAGCTGTGAAGTGGGAGTTATTAGCTACCGGAGAGGAGAGCTAGAACATGGCTCAGAGACAGTTTCGATCTGATGATACTAGTAATTGGAAATATAAGTTTGGGAATGGCTCAGATGGAGATCTAGTTATTTCCTCGAATACCACATTTTCTACAGCAAATGCCGGATGTTCTGGTACTGTTGATACTACGTCTTTAACATTGGACTCTGCGTCAACTTTTGCTAATGGAGATCTAGTTTTAATTATTCAAACAAGGGGAAGTAGATCTAATCCAAATTGGGAGCTTAATAAGATTATTTCTGGTGGGGGAAGCACATCTCTGACTTTGGAATTTAACCTTACAAGAACATATACTGATTCTGGAGCAAGCCAGGCTCAGATAATGAAGCTATTTCAATATTCAAGTGTGACTGTTAATTCTGGAGTTACATGGACTGCCCCTGCTTGGGATCAAAGTAAGGGTGGAATTATTGCCTTTTTATGTAATGGGGCAGTAACTGTTGCAGGAACAATAACAACTGTAAGTAAAGGTTTTCTTGGTGGTGCTGCTGGTAATACTGGAGATAATTCTGGATATTGTGGAGAGGGATCTGGTTTAGCTTCTGCATTAAATACTGCTGATCCAGATGGGTCTGGTGGTGGTAAATCTGGCGCAGATTCTGCTGGTGGTGGTCATGCTGATACAAAAACAAAAAATTCGGCTGTTGGTACAGCAGATGGTACTGCATCACTTACTCAATTTTATCCTGGAGCAGGTGGTGGAGGTGGATCGAGTAGTTCTGCTGGAAATGGTATTGGTGGTCGTGGCGCTGGATCAGTGATGATTTTTGGTAAAACAATTACTGTCACAGGAGCCATTATAGGAACTGGCGATCAGGGTGGATCTACAGTTTCACAACGTGCTGGATCTGGTGGGGCAGGTGGATCATGTTTATTAAAAGGCGAAGACATTGTTTTAGGAACAAATAAGGTCGTATTTAACTATGGTCCAAAAGGAACCGGAAACGAAGCAAACTCTAATAACACCGATGGATCTGTTGGTCGTATTCATGCTGATTATTCAAAGACTTTTTCAGGAACAACAACTCCAACTATAGATACAACGCTGGACGCGACAATAGCTGCTGGAGGATCTAACAACTTTTTTATGTTGTGGTAAATAAATAAAAGGCAATATGGCAAAAAAACAACAAATACCAACAAAACGAGCACCAAGAGATGCACAAACATATCTTAAGCAGTTAGAAGAGTTACTAAAAAGAAATACTGGAACTGGCACTTTTATTGGTCAAGATACTTCAAGCAATATTCCTATGTATCTACCAGGCAGAGTTGTTAATCCAACTGGGTTAAGCGAAACACCATCAACACTAGCTTATGGCAACGGTATGACTCAGCCAACACCGCTTGAAAGACCAGAGCCAGAAGTTTATGAAGATCCAGTAGAAGAACAACAGGCAGGTGCATCAGAGTTTTTAGACTATCTTAATGAGGTTTATTCACAAGTTAATCCACAAACACCTGGAACTGTTATCGGCAGTCCTGGTCAAATGGCAACAGGAGTTGAACAACTCGCTGATGGTGGTGTTTTGTTTTCTGATGGAATTATTTACTACTCAGATGGAACGTTCAGATCAGGTGTAGGAGATCTTAATGCACAACCAGTTGCAAGTCACATAAGTGGTGGTGTTGAGTATTCAGACGGATCTATAAGGCTATCTTATGAACAAATGGGATTACCTCAAACGAGTACTCCTGGTGGACTAGGCAATCTAATTCGGGGTATCTTTGGACAAGATAGAGATATAACACAAGAGTATGGAGTATATAATCCGAGTCTAGAACCCGGAAGCGGGTACAACTTTGGTACTGATATTAGAACAAGAGATTTAACAGGCTCTCAAAGAGCATATAAATTACCAGTTGGTGCAGAAGTTGTTGAAGTTTTCTATGACGATGGCACAAGATGGGGAGATCGATCAGGACATCAGGGATACGGTAATTCTGTGCTTTTAAGACTATCAACTGGAGAAATGTTGAGATTTTCTCACATGGATCAAATGGCTGGTTTACAAGTTGGAATGAGAATACAGCCAGGTCAAGTGTTTGGTACACCTGGTCAAACAGGTAATACAGAGGGAGAACACTTAGATCTTGAGTATTATGATTCACAAGGCAGACTTTCAAACCCATCACAGTTTTCAGGTTTCTTAAATCCTACTACTTTAGTACAGGGTAAGTTATTTAGCTCTCCAGATGATCCACAGCCATTGGCCCAACAATTACCAGTTCAACAGCAATCAATTCAACAACCAAGACAACAGATACCAACACCAATGACTGATGCAGTTACTAATGTGGTACAAGCTCCAGGAAAAGTGTTGGGGGCAGTAAATGAGGCAGTACAGCCAATGAGCCCGATAAGACAAGGGCTTTCTGACGATGTAGCAACATTCGGTCAGAACCATAACATACCAGAAATGTATGCATCAGAGGTTGTAAGTGGTCAAATTACACCAGGATTAGCAATAAGTAAAAATATTGAGGAAAAATTACCTAGAACAAGAATTGATACTGGAATATCTGAGTTTTCAAGGGGAGACATTAAAGGGGGTATAACAAATAGCTTAGATACAGCATCTAGAGTTGGGAGTCGTCTCTTTAGGATTCCAGGTCAAATTGCAGATGAAGTAGTAAAACCAGCTTATGCAGATGACGGTACACAAAAATCATTACCTGAGAGTATCGTGCAAAATGTTCGAGGTGGTATTGACAGTGCAGAACAATATGCTAAAGAAAAAACACAAGACATTAAAAATGTATTTTCCCAAGCTGGAGAGGGTGTCAAGGCACTTGGTCGGGGTGGTATAGACAAGCTAGAGGGTGTCTTCACTCCAAAACAAGAAGAATCAAAAAGAGTTGTTGGAGATGTTAAGGGAACAGCAGAGCCAGATGGTCAAGCAGGACAATTCTCATCACTAATGGATACAGCTGGGTCAATGGCAAAATTTGCTAAAAACGACATCAGAGACTCATTTTTCAAAATGGGTGGCTCTGAGATGTATAAAGACTTCCTTAAACCAGGTGCAGAAAGTTTGTATGGTGGTGCTTTAAAACTAGATTTATTTAACAATGACTTTTTTAAGGATTTGGGAAACATCACGAGTGTTTTTGGAGGTTCAAAAGATATTGGAGAAGCAACAGAGAGGTATTTAGCAGAGGAAAGAAAAAAATACCCTGCTATGGCTCATATTAATTGGGAAGAGGGATATGATAGAGGCGAACTAGATAACTACAATAGACAAGTTCATGAGTACAACACCTCACTTAATAACTACTTTAATGATATTAAAAAACTAGCATCGGGTTCTCAAAGTATTTTTACTCCAACTCCTGCTTCTAGTAGCAAAAACATATTTTCATCTTCAAAACCTGCAATGAGTGTTGCTTCAGCTCCTATGAGTTTTGCAACTCCAAAGTTTTCTAGTCCAAACATGAGTATTGCTAAGCCTCAAATGAGTATGGCTTCTGCACCACAAATGTCTAAAGCTCCAAACATGAGCATGGCACCAACTCCAGCTCCTAGAATTAGTGGTCCAATGTCATTACCAGGTGGTAGGATTCAAGGTCCAATGAGCGTTGCTCCTAAACCAGCTCCTAGAATGTCAGTCGCACCAAAGCCTGCACCACAGATGAGTGTTGCTCCTAGAATGTCGGTTGCATCTAGAAGTGTTGGTACACAAAGCAAACCAAGTAGCAATATATTTTCAAGAGTTTCATCAGCAGTTAAGAGCATATTTAGGAGATAGTTATGGCAACAATGTCTATATTTACAAAGAAAAAACCAGAAGATCAGTTAAGCAAAGCACCTATTCAAGGTTCTGGATACTCTAGTGTATTTGCTTCAAACCCAAGTACTTATAAATCCAGTACAAAACCTGCTGTGACTGCAAGTCAGTATAGTACTAAGAATTATCTAAGTAGTTTGACTAAACAACCTCAATTTCCAACAACTTCAAAGCAACAACAAACTAAAGTTAGCAAACCAACAACCCAAATGCCAAAAATGAGTGATTATAGTACCCAAAACTATTTGAGCAAGATGTTTCAAACACCAAAGTTTCCTACAGCTTCTAAGCCATCTGGACCAATATCTACTCCTAGATCAACTGGTCAAATGAGCGTTGCTCCTAAAGGTCCTCAAATGAGTATTGATCCAAATTATAAGAAGCCATCGCCAATAACAAAAGTTGAATTACCACAAGAGCAAGGCTTTTCAATGATGGACTTTTTGCTTAAATCAGCAGACAAAAGATCAAATCTAGCACAAGATACTTTGACTGATAAAGAGAGATTTATTAAAGAGAAATATAATCTTGCTAATGAACAACTAAAAGGTTCATTGCCAATTGCACAAGAAAGATTTGGTCAATTTGAAGATGATACTGAAGCTATGATTGCAGATCTTATTGCAGGTGGAGAAAGAGAAAAATCACAAACAGAAGATTATTATGGAGATGTTCAAAGACAGGCGGCTCAAACAAGAAGAGAAACTCAGGGACAAACCCAGAGAACATTTGCAAACTTAGGAACAATTGACTCGTATGGCGAGGGATCATTTAAACAAGCAACTGAAAATGCGGACAGTGATTTTAATAGATTCACACAACAAACACTAAGGGCTAAAGCAGATAAACTGGCAGAGATTGAAACAGCGGTTATAACTGGAGAAAGACAAGCTAGACAAGTTATTTTACAAGAGAGACAAAAACTTGAAGATCTAGCGAGAGAAATTGAATTTGCAGTCAAAAACAATGATATCAACAAAGCAGAAGAATTAACCAATGCTTACAATGAGACAGTTAATTACATCTATGAAATAGAAGATAACCTTGCAATGGCTCAGTATCAATTTGCAGTATCTCAACAAGAACTTCAGGATGAATTAGCAAAAATGCAATCATTAGGTCCTGAGTTCATGGCAACAGGAAACCCAACTAATCAAGCAGAATATGAGTTTTTCATTAAAAACCAACCTGCTATGAAAGAGTTGTATCCAGATATGTTTGGTGGTGCCACTGCAAAACCAATAAAACAAACTGAGAAGCAAATGGCATATACAGCAGCAGCAAATATAGCACAAAACGCCCTTACTAAACTAAATTCTGGAAACATTCAAACAGGAATTGGAAGCGGTTTTGCTGGGAGTATTGGAGAAAAACTAGGGACTAATAGTGCTGAACAACAAGCTTATAGATCTGATATTGCTTCACTTAGAACGACAATTCAAAATGCACTACTTGGAGCAAACATGAGTCCGAAAGAAATGGAACAAATCATGGCCGCAATTCCTCAGTTCAATGATGCTCCAGATATTGCTAGATCTAAACTCCAATCATTGATAACTAATTTGCCAATTATGGCTGGAAATGGACAACAAGTATCTCAGCCATTAGACCAAGAGTATATAAATCAAATAATCTCTAGTTTGGGGGTATAAAATGTTGAACCAAAGCCAATTTAAAAAGTTGCAATCAATGAACCTACCGCCAGATGTATTTAATGCAGTAATAGAACGAGCGGGTGGTGTGGAATCTAAAAAAACAATAGGTGGTTTCTTTAAGAATGTTGGTTCTTCTGGCGTAAAACTCGTTGGAGATGTTGGAAGTGCTGTATTAAATCCAATAGATACTGGTAAAAATGTACTTAACTTAGGAAGAAGTATAGTTGAGCTTGCAATACCTGGAGAGCAAGGTAACGAACAGCTAGCTAGAGATGTTGGTAAATTTTATGTTGATAGATATGGAAGTGTTGATAAGGCTTTGAACTCATTTTATACAGATCCTGTTGGAGTAATGGCAGATATATCTACTGTCTTGGGTGGTGCTGGAGCAATTGCAAAAATTGGTAAAGCTGGAAAACTTGGAAATGCATTGACTAAAGCATCAAGATTCACAGATCCTTTGGCAATAGCAACTAAGCCATTTGGATTAGCCAAAAAAGGTATAAAAAAGGCAGGGTCAGTAGTTAGTGAGTTTGGAGATAACTATCCACTAATGGGGTATGGCAATCCAAAAGTAACTGGAAATGTTGCAAAACAAATTAAAAAAATGGGGATGACTCCAAAGCAGTTTTTTGACAAGTATCCAGAGCTATATTCAGCAGAACAATCTGTGTTTGAAGAACTAGCAAAACAAACTGGAAAAAAATATTCTAGTGGTGCATTACAGACTCAGGGAGTATCAAAACAAGCACTTCTTGATGCATACCAAAAAGCGGCTGAAAGAATGAAAAAAGCGGGAGAGTTTTCAAAGGACGCTAGTAAGATACAACAAGCTCAATACTTTATAGACAGAATAGCGGAGTTTCAGAACTTACCAGAAATAATAACACCAGAACAGTTTTATAGTATTACTAAAGGCTTAGATTCAAGTATTCCAAATAATACTTTCTTAAAGGGGCAGGCAGAGCTTCAAGGTAAGCCAGTACAAGCACTAATGAGGGAGAGAAATATTTTAAGAGGAGAATTGAAAAGACAAGTTCCAGAACTAAGACAACTAGGACGTGAAACAAATGTAACAATGAACCTTGCTAAACTATTAGAAAATCAGCAAGGAAGAGCTTTGGCAAGACAGCCAGTAAACTTCACAAAACTTGGAAGTGCGGGTGTTGGAGTAGTTGTTGCAGGAATACCAGGAGCAATTGCAGGATATGGTATTGAGTCACTAGCTAACTCTCAAAAAGGAAAGCAAGCTATATCTTCTGTTCTATCAGGCGTTGGAAAAACAATGCAAACTGGAGTCAAAGCACCTCAGATTGCCAAAAATAGATATGCTAAGTTACCTCAGCCTGTAAGGCAAGGAATAAAAAAAGCACCTAGCACACTATATGGTCAAGCAAGAGTAAATAGAATGTTGCCACAACAACAAGAACAACCAAAACCAGATGTAGTATCGCCATTGACTAGACCAACAGCACAAACGAAAAAGTTTACAGTAGAACAGTTTAAACAACCAAAAAAGAGACAATCTGTGTTTACTAACAATGCAGGATTTGGAAAGACTTTTACCTTAAAAAAAGGAAGCTTTAACTAAAAACCATATTTGTTTTTACAATTTTGAGTTTCTTTCTCAATATACCAAGAGGGAGAACCATAACCATAAGAGTCACATGTATTATTTGTGGAACAAAGGTGTATAGCTTGATCTTTTACATCTTGTACACAATCGTCATAAAGGCTTTGTATCTGAAATTGGTAGTTTTCTATTTGTTGTGAATTTTCTTCAATTTCTTGTTCATAATCAACTTGTTTTTTATCTTCCAGGTACTTTTCATACTCTTTCATTTTGTTTTCAAAGTCTTTTTTTATTTCATCTAAGTGATTGGCTTTTTTTTGATTGCACTCTGTTATACTAATAAAATCATATTCTTTTCCATTAACAGAACAACAAACCATATCTTTACACTCACTTCTCTTGAATTTTTTAATTCCGCCACCACATGATTCGGGAATTTTACAGTCAATTATTGGATTTGGGTTGAATGTTGGTAAAACAACACTGGTTGTTGGTTTTGGAGATGGTTTTTTTACTAACTCTGGTTTATAGACAGGGGTTTGTGTTGGCACAACTATTTCTTCCGTATTAAATTGAGTATTTTCCTTTTGTGGTTTTAAAAAGTTGGCATATACTTTTTGTGAAAAATAAATAAAAGCAAAAAGTAAAAAAAATACTATGAAAACATTTTGTCTACCGAGCCATTGGTAAAACTTACTAGTTTTTTTCATTTTGGGACGATTGCATAATTGCTTCAGAAACTTTTTCAGTACAGCCCTGAATATCTAAAGCCTTAACGACTACTGTACCATCGTCAATTTCGTATTGAGGAAGATTGTCAATACAATCAGTTACCAAGATAAAACGGTTAAATGATTGGTCATATTCTCCTGCTAAAGTCTCAAACTTTTCTTGTTGTTGAATTAATGATCCATTATCAATAGCCATTAGAAAATTTGCTATCAAAGATAAAAAAAGTAGTACGGAAACTACAGTCAGTATTTTTTTTGTGTTTTTTTCATTCATACCACATATTATACCACGCTGTATCTGTAACATTTTTGTTTACTAAAAATATACTAAACATATATGGCAGACTCGATTAAATCAACAGATGTTACATCAGTGCATGGTATGGTTGTTCTTAACCCAGACGGAACAGCAATAGGAACTCCCGTAGGTGGTGCAACAGCAGCAAATCAAACAAATGGATCTCAAAAAACACAAATTGTCGACGCTGGAGGCGAAGTTGCAACAGTTACAGACGGAAAACTTGATGTCAATGCAACAGCAAGTCTTGCAGGTCAATCAATTCCTGCAAGCGGAGCTACAGAAGCAGTTACAGTTCAAATAGTTGACGGATCTGGAGATCAAATTGCATCATTTGGAGGTGGTACGCAATATGCAGATGGAGACGCTAGTGCTACTCCAACAGGTACTGTTGCTATGGGTACAGATGGTTCAAATGTATTCGCTCTCACTTCAGATACAGATGGTCATTTACAAGTTGATGTTTTATCAGGTGGTGGTGGTGGAACTCAGTATACAGAGGGTGACACTGATGCAACTATTACTGGTACAGCAATGATGATGGAGGGAGCAGGAAATGCACTTGTAGCAGCACCTGGAACAGCCTCAGATGGTCTTTTAGTTAATTTAGGAACAAATAATGATGTAACAGTTGGTGGCACAGTTACAGTAGATGGCTCTGGAGTAACTCAGCCAGTATCAGGAACTGTAACAGCAAATTTGTCAGCGACTGACAATGCTGTCTTAGATCAAATTGAGTTAAATACAGATGATCTTTTAACAACAACAGATTTTAACGCAGTTTTTGGCACAGCAGGAAGTGCAGATTCTCAAGTTATGAGCGTTCAAGGTATTACATCAATGACACCAATTTTAACTGATGGATCTGCTACAACTCAACCTATTTCAGCAGCTTCATTACCACTTCCAACAGGAGCATCAACAGCAACTAATCAATCAACGATAATAGGTCATTTAGATGGTGTAGAGGGACTACTTACAACAATAGACTCTGATACAGGAAACGTATCGACAAAAATAGATACTATTGCAGGAGCAGTTAGTGGTACCGAAATGCAGGTTGATGTTTTAACAATGCCAACTGTTACTGTCACTGCAACAAATTTAGATGTTCAATCTGGTGGTGCAGATTTAGTAACATCTTCTCAAGGATCTGCAATACAAACTGCTGTAGAACTCATTGATGACTCAATAAAAACAGATGATTCTGGCTTTACTCCAGCAACAGATAAAGTAATGATGATTGGTGCACAATTTGATGCTGTATCTCCAGACTCAGTTGATGAGGGGGATGCTGGAGCGATCAGAATGACTGGAGATAGATCTTTACATATTTCTATTAGAGATACTGCCGGAAACAACAGGGGTGCAAACGTAGATGCAAATAACAGGCTTACTGTATCTACAACTTCTTCTGGTAACGAAACAACTACAAAAGAAGTTGTTGGAGATGCAGCAGTTGATGCTGCACTTTCTGGGAATCCAGTAAATATTGGTGGTAGGGCTTCTACTGCAACACCAACAGCAGTTAGTGCCGATAATGATGTTCAATCTATTTGGCTAACTAGAAATGGGGCAGTAAACATTGCTGACGCTGGCGGATCTATTACTATTGATAACAATGCCCTGACAGAGCTTGAGGCAGCAATAGATACTGAGGTTCAAGTAGATATTGTTGGTTCACTACCAGCAGGAACAAATGCAATTGGTAAACTTTCTGCAAACTCTGGAGTTGATATTGGAGACGTTGATGTTACTTCACAGCCAGCCAGAGATAGACTAACAGATAATATTGGTGTAGCAATACAAACAGACGTAATTCTGAGCGACACAACAGCTTTGACACCAAAATTTGCTGTCATAGATCATGCAACGAGTGGGGATAACACAATAGTTAGTGCAGTAGCAAGTAAAAAGATTAGAGTATTAGCATGTTTCTTAGTTGCGTCTGGTTCAGTAAATGCAAGATTTGAGAGCGGTGCAGGTGGCACTGCTTTAACTGGTCAGATGAATTTAACAACTAATTCAGGATTTGTACTACCATTTAATCCTGTTGGTTGGTTTGAAACAGCATCGAATACTTTATTAAACTTAGAACTATCTGGAGCAACAAGCGTTGATGGTTCTTTAGTTTATGTGGAGGTCTAATGGCAAGTATTGAAATAGGATCTTCTAGCTTATTTAGTGACCCTAACTTAGTTGCTTACTATAAATATTCAAATGGTGCAGTAACTACTGATAGTAGTGGGAATGGGAATACTTTAACAAATAGTAATGTAACAAGTGTTAGTGGAGGCAAGTTTGATTATGGTGCTAGTTATGCAAGTGCATCAAACTCATATTCTGACACTGGAGTTAATCTTGTTGGTCAAGATAAAGCTATTTCAATGTGGTTTGATTCATCAACAGCAAATGATACTTCTGCTATTTTATTTGGTTCACAAGGTGCAACAGATAATAATAGATTTTATTTTGGATATGATAACTCTGGAAATCTTGGAATAGGTCTTGGTTCATCTGGATACGCAAATGAAAGTGGAGGATATCAACTAGATACAAATTTTCATCACTATGTTTTTATGTATGATTATTCTGCTACAACAGCATATTTATATGTTGATGGCTCTTTAATTGCACAAAAAACAAATGCTACAGCAGATAGTAGCAGAGATTATTATATTGGTGCAAATAACTATCATGGTGGATTAGGGCAAGTTGTAAATGGAGTCGCAGATGATGTTGGTATTTTCAGCAGACTATTGACTGTTTCAGAAATAAATGAAATTTATTATGGACCAACAAATCTTGGGTTAGCTTTAATGGGAGTAGGAAGATAAAGAAATTATATATGCAAAAAACAGATCACGACATACTAATCGAACTAGCCACAGACATGAAATATGTTAAAGAATTTGTGACTAAAAATACATCTGCTATTACAACAGTGAATAAGAAAGTACTTGAGCTTGAAGATTGGCAACAAGATATAGATTCAAAGTCAAAGATGTTTTTTGGAATAGCAACTTTTATAGGGGCATTTGTGACTTTTGTTGGGAATAAGCTCTGGGATTATTTTGTTCAAAAAGGTTAAAACAAAATAAAAGTACATTAACAATTGAATACCTGAGTTGAGTTTAGTTAAGAAAGGTTTTGTTATGTTAAGTCAAAAATCAATAAAACAACCTGATGTTGGTATATATAAAACAGCAGATAGATATGAAAATATCGGTATTACTCAATATATGACACCATCAGAAGATGAAAGATATCTCATTCCAAGACAATATGTTATTGGAATATTTAGAGAAATTGAAGGGAAGATGCTCACAGCAGTTGAAGCAATCACTGATGATAAGGAAAAACGTGAAGCAACTAAGTCTATTGTTAGACAAATGATTTGGAGTGTAGCTTCAGAAATCAGGCTTTTAAAGCTTGAAAAACAAGAGTAATAAAAATTACTCGACTCAGGTATTTAGTTGTTATGAAAAAAACATGGAAACTACATGGTCGTAAAAAACCATATACAGAAATAGGTATAGAGAAACTACCTTGTTTTAGATGTGGAGAACCTGCATATCATCAATGGCAAATATGTGCTGACAATAATACGTTTCGTCCACTTTGTATAAATTGTGATATTGACTTAAATGAATTAGTTCTTAATTTTATGGGTTTTGAAAATGTTGGTGAAAAAATTAAGAAATACAGCGAAAGGTTTCTATGAAAACTAAAAAGCAGGTTATAGACTTCTTAGAAGGTAAGCTTGGAACTAAAGTCATATGTAAAGGAAATCCAAGTTTAGATGGACAATGTGTCACTCTCATTAAATCTTTAATGGAGTTTCTTGGTGTATCTGATCCATATAAACCTAGAGGAGACGCTAAAGACTGTATTTCAAACTATCTAAAAGAAGGAATTGCTGACAAAGGAATTGGATTTATTTCAGTATTTAGCAATAAAAACATGGCTAAAGGTGTGGGTCACATTTGGTGTAACGCTGGAGATGGGGAGGGAACTTACTATGAAAGTAATGGAGCTAAACTACTTATAGTCACTAAAGGTAAAACATACTCTTACGATTCAGTTTGTAATTTTGATAAATATATTAAAGATGAAAAAATATCACAGGGCAAAGAACCTGAGAAAGGTAATAACATGTCGGAAACAGCACTAGAAACTTGTTTAAGACAACATAGTGATCTTGTCACGGAGTTAGATGAACTCAAGCCTGAGCTAGAAAGATTGAAGTCTGATCTTGATAGTTGTAACAGAAGCAAATCGCAAATAGTTAGTGACAGAGATAGATTAAAAGCTATTAAAGCAGAACTAGTCAAACTCACTGGTAAAGAAGTCGATAAAGCAGAAGACGACGTGGCAAACGCTCTCAACCATTACTACGTTACTGAGAGAAATAAAGAGACTGACCTAGAAAAGCAAGAAAAAGCAACAACTGCCCCACAAAAAGCAGTAACAGAAGGTGCAAAAGAGCCTATTCGTATAGCACTATCTGCACTTGTTGGTTTTGCAGTAGCAACTGCATACACAAAGTACCCATTTTTAGGTCAAATAGAACCAGATCAACAAGTAGTTATTATGGCTGTAGTAGGTGTGCTTACTAGAACTCTCAATGAATTGATACATAACTATGGCAAAAACATAGGAAATGACTTGCTTAAGACAGGTTTCCTTGATGTCTCATTAGTTTCGTATATTCAAGAAAGATTGATTAATAGCATTAAAAGTAGTAAAAATGAGAATAGCAGTAATTAGTGTTTAGTGCCTAGTGCAAATAGCATTTATTACTGTGCTTAAGTGTCTTGAGGAAAGCAAGTATATTGACAAGATACTTAACAAGAACCTTAACTAACCAACTGTGACCAGGCTAAATTACCTATTGCAACGTGTACACACTAAATAGTATGCTATTAGCACAACCGTTTTAAAACGGTTTTTAAAAAAGCGAGATACCATGAAATGTTGACAATCCTCAACAACACTATTACAATGTCCACTCATTCATTCAAAAAGAGGTATTTTTAGATCATTAAAAGATTTTAATAAGTGCCGGTAACGAGATTCGAACTCGTACGCTGCGGAGCATAGGTTTTGGAGACCCACGTGTCTACCATTTCCACCATACCGGCTCTTATTAGAGTTATTGACTCTGAAAGTGAGTCTCAAAAAAAACGAGACCCACAATCGAGTTAGGTTGGTAAATACAAACCTGACTCTATATCGAATACAAAATCGCTACCATGGATCTGACGGATCTAGGTAGCGGTTTTTGTACCAGAACAAAAACCGTCATAAGTTCGACGACTTTCTTCCACCAACTTAATACGCTGGTTAGTTTCTGAGGCGGTACTTAAAACTCACCATCAGAATCAATAATTTACTAGTGTTTACAGGGGAAAACTTCACTTTGTAAGCTCTCGCAGGTGGTGCTGCCCATGTGCTATTGTAGTCAACAGCACCTGTGAAAGCTCACAGTGCACATGTAATCAATTTTAAGTACCTGTCCCGTTTTTTTGGGCAGTAATAGTTAATCACAAGCTATTATATTTACGCAAGTAGCAGTTTTAAAAAATGACTGCTAATTACTATATCAAAACAGGTTAATTTTCGGGTGACTTTTTATAAAAAAAACAGGGCAATCTTGTTCAAAAAATAGGTAAATATATGATATATAAGTTATTTTTTATTTGACTCATTGTTATTGCTGTTTTTAGGTATCTCAATCTTTATTTCAGTAAGAGACTCAACAGAAACATTTAAACCAGATTCTTTAGCTTTTTGTGCTAATTTTTCAAGTTGTTTTAGTTTTACTTTTTGTTTTGGGGTTAGGTTCGGCATCTTTTTCAACGGTTATTTTTATTTCTTTTGGAGAGATAACCTTGACATTATAGCCCATATTTACAAGCTGTCTGTAACATTCTTGTAATCTTTTATCTAATTTTAATTGGTTCACACTAACAATATTGCATACATCGGTCTATTCATCAATACGTATCTGTAACACAAAAGATGAATCATCTTCACTTATGCTTGTTTTGATCCCATTGACTTTGACTATTTTTCTGATCTTTTCCTTAACATTTTCTAGTTTTTCTCTAGAACTTAGATACTCCCAATTAAGAACGTCCTGATCTATTCCAGTAAGTAACATCTCTCTATTTTGGTGGAAGTATTGTTGTGTAGTTGTTGCTTTTTTATGTCCAACAATAGCCATAATTACCATTAAGGGGATTCCTTGTGCAACCATTCTTGTAATGAAAGAGTGTCTAAAACTATATGATGTTATTGGATCTATACCAATTTTATTACAGCGTTTTTTAAGCTCTTTATTTAAAGATTCTATTGTTTTCTCAAATGGTTTATAGTTTTCCATTTCATGAATAATTGAGCTTGGTATTGGTATTAATCTCCCGTTACCGGTCTTTGATTCGTCAACGTAGATTATTCTTTGTTCAATATTTATATTATTTTTTTCTAGAAAGAGAACTTCTGATGGCCTTGCTCCAGTATGGGCGAGTATCTTTATGTATGGGGTGTATAGATTTTTTTTGCAGTAGATTATTTTATATATCTGCTCGTTTGTTAAAACTCTCGGTTGTTTACTAACTTCTTTTAATGCTTTTATCTTGAATTTTTTAACCCCATTATATGAGTTCCAGTGTCTAATCGCTTGAATATACTTATTTACCCCAGCATTAGATATTTTAGACATCAAAGAATATTGAAAATCTGCAAAATTGTCTTCTGTTAGAGGACGGCAACTTTCAAGTATTTTGTTTACCCTATACTCAATTTGCTTAACCGTCCTATCCTTAAGACCTTTGTTTATCAAATAAATCTTAAACTTATTATCCATTAGCTTCAATTCTGAATAATACACCAGCAAACTACTTGTCTCAATGTATATTCCTTACATATACCAGGCTAAAATTGCTATTTGACAAATGTTTTCTTTTGTTATAAAGTAACATTACATTAATAACTATTTATCAGTTTGCGGAAAATTCCGTATTTAATGTATAAATTTTCAGATTCGAGATCCTAGTTCGGGATCACTGTTTTTTACTCAAGTAAAAAACTGAGTCGTACTAGGAGTTTGAACTTTGGTATAATATCAATATGTTTAATATCGATCCATTTGATGCTTCAAATAATATAACTTTACTTTCTACATATTGGTGGAAATTTTCTTTGTTGGTTTTAGTAGTATCACTAGTTGTCACCGCAATTTACAGAAATAAAAAAAAGAAGATTGAAAAGATTTGGATTATTTCAGCATTAATAATTGGAATTACTTTTGTATTAACAATGATTCCAACTTTCATTAATATTTTTTCACTTTATAACTATTAATTTATTAAAAAATAAGTTCGAATAGCGTCCGCGTACGGGATCTTTTTCAAATATAGCTTAATATATTAATCTATTTTAATATATTACTGATAAATCCACCTTTATTGCTTGTTGACTTATTCGGGTTTGATTAGTGTATTATGAATGAATGTACCAAACGGTAAATGAAGAAATAGAAGTAGCTGGTGTTTATTCTCATTCTAGGTTTATTCCTAAAAAATTTAAATGGAATAACAAGATTTTTCCTATAAAAGAAATTACTCTCTCAAATAGTGTAAAAGATGGATTGATTAAGAGGCGCTTATATAGCGTCCTTTCTGGTGTTAATCTATATAGAATTGAATTTAACCGAGAATCAGAACAATGGAAAATTTTGGAGGTTTGGTGTGAATAGGACAATTTTGCATGTGGACATTAATTCATATTTTGCAACGATTTTGCAGCAAGAAAATCCATATTTAAGAGAAAAACCTATTGGTGTAGTAAAAGACAAAGGCAGAACATGTTTAATTGCTACAAGCAAAGAGGCAAAAGCTAAAGGTGTAGTTACAGGTGAAAGAAAGTCTGATGCGTTGAGGAAATGTCCAGATTTAATCACGATTCCAGCTACTTTTGATAGGTATCTAGATATTACCAAGCGATTGCAAAAAATCTTTAATTCAGTTGCCCCAACAGTGAACATATACTCTTTAGATGAGGCTTTTATAGATATTTCAGATTGCAGGAAACATTTATATAAGGATCCAATTAAATTTGCAAAACACATTCAAAATTTAATTAAAGAAGAACTTGGAAAGTGGGTTACATGTAATATAGGTATTGCAGAGAATAAATTATTGGCAAAAATGGCCAGTGAGGTTGCACCAAAAGGCACTGTAAGTGAGGTAACAGCGCAGAATAAGGATGCTCTACTTGCGAGTACAGAATTTAGGGATGTCTGTGGAATTGGTTATAGATTATCAAAGAAATTGGCTCGGTTTAATATTTTTACACCATATCAAATACGGTTCATGAGTAATGAGGAATTAGAAATAATTTTTGGGAAATTTTGGGCTAGAGAGCTTATGAAAATTGCATATGGAGAAGAGACACATCTACTGGAACAGGTAGAAAAACCGACAGAATATATGAAAAGTGTGGGGAGATCTATAACTGGATATCGTCTCTATACCGATGAGACAGAAATTGCGAATATTATTAAAAATCTTTGTTTAGAAGTAATGCATAAGACAAGAAAGATGAATTTGGCAGGAAGGCAAGTTTGGTTAGCACTGTATGGTAAAGATAATTATTGGAGCGATTATATTACGCTTAAAGAACCAATTAATAATATTAGTGATTTAAATAAAAAAGTAATGCTTTTATACAAAGGTTGGAAAGATACATTTCCGGTGATAAAGTTTGCAGTTCGTCTTTCATTGCTTGAACCACATAAACAGGATCAATTACTGCCAGAATGGCAGCGGAAGGAATCGATTCAAAGAGCTTTAGATGTTATAAATGAGAAGTATGGAATGTTTACTATACATCCAGCTGCGATGCCACCAACTAAAGATATAATTCGCCCCGAAGTGACTGGGTTTTTGGGAGATAAAGTTTATCAATTGAGTGACTAGAGGTTCCAACATCGTACAGCAGTGTGATAACCGATTATTTTTAACGCAAAATGTCTGTAAAGGTAGGCGAATAAGATTTTTCTATATATTGGGATATTAAAAAAGTTGCCACTAAAGTAATCAGTAAGAACATTAATATAATTTTTTTCTTTTTAACTAAAAATGGAAATAGCTTATTTTTATTAATTTTACTCTCTGAAAGTACTAAGAGTATTAGTATTGGAGTAGTACAAAATAAAATCCAAATAGAGAGTCTATTTAATAAAAATCCAGTAGAGGTTTGTTCAACTAAATTAATAAACATGTTAGTAAAAATAAGTGGGACAATGATTGTAAAGAAAGCATGGACTAAAGTTATAGCAATAATAAAGGATGCCCATAAGTAATTCATAAACTTTTTCATGTTCTTCTTATTATATTACGCTAAATTGATTGATAATAGGTTCGAATAATGTTCATGTGAGGGATTATTGTTTTTTTAAGAAAGAAGGATTGGCTAAACTCTGAATCTGAACTTTGTTATAATTCTGATATATGAAAAACGCAATAATTCTTCACGGGGGTCCAAGTAAACAAGAATATTATGATCCTGCAATGCCAAGCATGAGTAATGCTCATTGGATTCCCTGGTTACAAGCTCAACTTCTAAAAAAAGATATTCCTACAGCAACTCCAGAAGTGCCTAATTCGTATGATCGAAATTGGCAAGTGTGGAATAGAGAAGTTGAAAGATTTGAGATACATTCTGAAACTATTTTAGTAGGACATAGTACGGGGGCAGGTTTTTTTGTTAAATATTTAAGTATTCATCCAGAAATAAAAGTTGGCAAAGTTGTGTTGGTTGCACCTTGGCTTGATCCAGACAAAACAAAGACAGTTAATTTTTTTGATGATTTCGAAATTGATACGGAATTAATGAGCAGAACTCAAGGGATAACGATTTGGTATTCAGATAATGATGAAGAGAGTGTTTTAAAAACGATTGAAATTTTGAAAAATAAAATACCAAGTGCCAACTTTAAAGAATTTAAAGGTCTAGGACATTTTTGTACAGATGATTTACAGTCTAATAAGTTTCCAGAATTATTAGAAGAAGTTATGAAAGAATAAATATATGACATTTCAAGAAATTATTCAAAAAGCACTAGAAGTAAGAAAAAAATACGCAGAATTTGAAGCAAAAAAATATGGGAAGTCTTGGTCTACCCAAGATTTGCTAACAGGGTTTGTTGGTGATGTTGGAGATTTATCTAAACTAATTCAAGCAAAAAACGGCACAAGATCAATTGAAAATATTGATGAAAAACTAAAACATGAGCTTGCTGATTGTTTGTGGTCGATTATTGTATTGTCAGATGCACATAACATAGATTTAGAAAACGCTTTTATAGAAACAATGGAAGAGTTAAAACAAAAGATATGAAAAATAAGATTACTACGGTAGTTTGTAATGATATAGAAGGAAACCAATATACCGTATCAGCTTCTGAACTATCTTTTAGACCAGCAGTGTATGGAATCATTATAAAAGACGAAAAAATTCTTTTGGCAAAACAGTGGAATGGATATGATTTTCCAGGTGGAGGAATAGAGCTTGGAGAACATATAGAAGATGCATTAGTTAGGGAAGTAAAAGAAGAAACAGGAATAGATGTTAAACCTATCAAGATTCTCTATTCAAATAGTTCTTTTTTTAAACTTCCTTTTGATGAAAAATATGTACAGTCAATTCACTTATACTATTTATGTGAGCCAATTGGTGGGGATCTTTCAACAGAATTTTTTGATGAGAATGAAGTTAAATATGCAGATCATCCAGAATGGGTTGATCTTGAGAGAGTTCCTAATTTAAAGATGTATAGTTCTACAGATCCTCAAAAGATATTAAAAGGTTTGCTATAATTTCCATATATGAAGGATGACTCAAAAAACTTAATATTTTCTGAAGATTTTGATTATTCGCAAACTGGAGATTCACCAATTTGGGGTGATGGTGATGCAGAAACACTTGATTTACTAAAAAAATTAGTTGCAGAAAAAAAGATTTTTGGGAAGTGGTTAAATTTTGCGGCGGGCGATGGAAGGTATAATTCCATTTTATTAAGTGAGGCGGATAGTGTACTAGCAACAGATATAGATTTGGGGGCATTGGATAAGCTTAAAAAAAACACACCAAAAAATTTGCTAGAAAAACTTGTTTTACAAGAACAAAATATTGTTGAGGATTTTCAGTTCGAAAACAATGAGTTTGATGGGGTTTTTAATACAGGAACACTACATCTTTTTCCAAAATATGTTCTGAGTAGTATTTTTTCTGAAGTTTATAGAATTTTAAAAGAAGACGGTCTTTTCATATTTGATTTTGCAACAGATGTTAAGCGAGTTGCAGATGATGGTCGACTGATTGGTCGTTCCGAATACGAATATTCTCACAGAGATGCAAAAAGTTTTTTAAGCACAGAATTGAAAGAAAATGGTTTTGCATATGAGTTGTATGAAGGAATTGTAGAACCGGAAGAAGTGACCTCTGCAGATGGAACCTATCTTTTTAGTTGTAAATATTGGTTGGTTGTTGCAAATAAAAAGGTAAACAAATAATTTAGAAGGTTTTTATGAATATTTCAATTAGACAAGCAAAACCAGAAGAATGGGAAATTATTCAAAAATTGAATTCAGAAGTTTTTGAAAATGATAAAGATAATGATCCTGACATGGACCTCAATTGGCCATACACAGAAAAAGGAATCAAATATTATAAAAGCTTAGCCGATGGTACATATGGGCATTGTTTAGTAGCAGAAGTTGATCAAAAAGTGGTTGGATATGTAGCACTTTCTATAAAAGACTTTGGATATAGAAAAAGTACGTATGTTGAAGTAGAGAATATTGGTGTTACTCCTGAATTTCGATCACAAGGCATAGGAAACCAATTAATGGATGCAGCAGGAACTTGGGCAAAAGAACAAAAAGCTCAGAGGCTCTATGTAGAAGCCTTTTGGAATAATAAAAAGGCGATTAACTATTACAAACAAAACGGATTTACAGAAATTGGTATTGAATTAGAAAAGGTATTGTAGATTTTAATAAAAATTTTTTATTGAGTACAAAGCTTATGAAAATCAATACCAAAACTATAAATCCAATCGCTTATGGAAGAGAATCAAAAATTTTTGATTTTGGTTATGGCAAGGTTTTAAAGTTGTATTCTAAAAAAATTTCAAAAGAAAAAGTTATACGAGAATTTAAAATTACTCAAAAGGTACATAAAACACTTAAGAATATTGTACCTAAAGTATATGAATTAAAAAATTTCAGTAACAGGCATGGTATAGTTTTTGAAAAAATTGTTGGCGAATCATATATGTCTATTTTTCAAAAAAATCCTTTAGAATTTTTTAATTCTGCAAAGATAGTTTCTAAAGTAGCAAAAAAAATAAATTCATATTCAGTAACAAACATACCAACTCAATATGAAAGTTTTTCTAATTTACTTTTAACATCAAACAGGATAACTGTTGCGGAAAAAAAACTCCTCATTGATTTGCTTCAAAAATCAAAAGTAAAAAAGCTCTGTCATGGTGATTTGCATCATGGAAATATCATGAAGAGTAGTACGGGTGAAATTGTAGTTTTAGATTGGATGGATGCATTTATTGGAGATCCTGGATTGGACGTTACACTAACTGCTGTAAACGCAATGGTTTCTGATGCTCCTTCACATGTTCCATTTATTTATAGAAAATTATATGAAGTTTTAAAAAAAATAATGCATCTTGATACAAGATATATTAAACTTTTTTCAGAATTTACTCAAAAAAATATAGAAGAAATGCTGGTTTTAGCAGCTGGAATTCATTTAGTAAGAAAAGAAGGTAATTTTAGCGGGCACAGAAAATACTTTGAGAGGGTTTTAAAGAAGCTCAAAAAATAACATGAAGAAAAACCTTTTTATTGGATATATTCTTGCCTTTGTAAATGAACTATATTTACCAGTTGCAATTTGGTTGTTATTTTTTTTGAAATATCTTGATTTTACTCACGTGGCAACCTTAGGTGCATTAACGACAATTTCTTCTAATATTTTTGAGATCCCAACAGGTGCAATTAGTGATTTAATCGGAAGAAAATGGACACTGTTTTGGTCGTTTGTTTTCAGTGCCATTGGTTTATTGGTAATAGCAAATGGAGAAGTATTTTTAATTTTCGCTTTGGGGAGAATTATTAGTGGATTAGGAAAATCACTATATTCTGGAACACACGAGTCATTGATGTATGATACGTTGAAGTCTTCAGGTAAAGAAGAAATGTATGATCATGTTACTGCAAAAGTTGAAACAGTTACCTGGATAGGATTATTTATTGCTGCAGTTTCTGGAGGTTTTTTATATGATCTCTGGAGTGTTGGGCCATTTATTATTACTGCAGTTATATACTTTTTTGCAGCAGCACTTTGTTTCTTTTTAGAAGAACCAGTAATTGATTCTGAGACTTTTAGTTTTAAAACATACTTTAATCAGAACTTGAAAGGTTTTTCAGAATTATTTCAAAATGCAAAAATTTCTACAATTAGTGTGCTGTTAATAACAATAGCTTCTGGCTATTTCTTTGCAGCTAGAATTCTTGGTATTTCTCAAGCAGAACAGTATGGATTAGACGGAAAAGGGGTTGGAATTTTGTTTGGCATGGGTTACATTATCGCTGCTTTTGTTTCACATGTATACCCAAAACTGCGAAAAAAATTTGGCAATCAAAAACTATTACTTATTTCAATTTGCGCTCTTTTAAGTTCATTTATTTTTGCTCCTTTTGTAGGAGTTCTGCTTGGCAGTGTGTTAATTGTACTGAGAATTTCCAGTTCAACAACTTTTGGAAGTGCAAAATCAGTTATTATGAATAGATTTATTAGTTCCAATAATAGGGCAACAGCTTTGTCAACACTTACGTTGTTGTCAGAATTGCCATTTACCCTGACATTTTTATTTGTGGGAAAGTACATAGATGTATACTCTCCAAATAGCTTTGCATTACTTTTAGGATTAATTCTAATTATCTTGATAATTCCACAATTATTTATGGTTAGAAAATACATAAAATAGTTGTCTTACCCCTTGTAGTTAGTTTAATTAGAGATAAGTAAGTAAGAATCATTCTCTTCTAGAATCTTAAATGAGATAGCTTGTGCTTCAAGTTTTTTTACAATATCTTTGTTTACAATAAAAACATTCCCTGTTTCACTTTCTAGTAAGTCAGTGAGGCTCTTATAAGAATCAGTGTCCCAGTGTAAAGAAGTTACGTGTTTTTGAGAGTAGTAGATTGATGATGGCATAAAGGTGTCTAAAAGATATATATTTTCGTATTTGCCAGCTTTAATTGATATATCCTTTTCATTGCTATATCCATTTTGATTTGTATATAGTAGATTTGAAAATTGATTATATTGAAATAAAGTAAGGGAAATTGTAAATACTAAAAAAGTTGTTTCAACTACTTTATTCAGCTTTTTATTTAGAAATTGTTCAAAAACTTTTGGTAATAGAGCTATAGAAAGCGCAACGACAGGATATATTGGAAGTAGGTGCCAAATTTCTGTTTTGCTGGAAATAAGAAATAGAGAAAATCCAGAAAACCAAAAGAAGAGAGTGAGAATTTGTTGTCGTAATTTTCTTTCTTTGAAAAAGACAATCAGTAACCCTATAGCTGAAACAAGAAAGACCTTATACCATTTTCCAATTCCAATAGCTAGGTAATTTAAACTATTTTGGACTGCTGTAACAGAAAAACCATTTTCTTGTCCACGAACTCCAATATCAAAAAAATGGTGATGTAAAAAGTTCTGATCAAGGTATTGGTTGTAGATAAACCAAGGAAGAATAATAGAAAAAAAGAGAGCTACTATTATTAAGTAGTCTTTTTTTGAATGGTTTCTATGGTTTATATAACTTAGATATAAGACTATAGGCAAAATTCCAACTCCCACAAGTGTTTTAATTAGTAGTTCTAGCGCAAAGCTTATTATTCCTAAGTAGAAAAACTTTTTTTGTTTCTGTTGTAGTAAATAGACAGTTAGAATGCCGAAGAATACTAGCGGAACATCCAAATTGCCCGAACGGGCTCTAAACATAAACCACATACTACTTAAGAGAACTGAAGCTGCTACTATACCAGTTGTTGTATTTCCAAGTTTCTTTCCTATTTTGTATATAAAGAGTATAGAAAGGGTTCCTAGCAGTGCCGAGATAAATCTTGCAGAGAACTCATTACTTCCAAAAAGTATTGTTGGAATAGACATTAACATATATCCGAATGGAGGATGGTCAGTAAAAATTTTGTCATTAAAAATAAGTTTTAATGGATTTTGTGTTGCAACCATGTTGCGAGTTATGGTGGCATACCAGGCTTCATCGTAGCTAAGTAAAGGTGTGTCAGAAAGTTTATAAAAAAATAGCACTAATAGTAAGATAAAGATTACAATAGATATTGCAGTTAAAATGTGTTTTTTCATTAGTACACTTAATATAGTATCTTATTTACCTGGTTTTTATCAACTTTACTTATTTTTTGTTGACAAGCAAAAAAAAGAAGTATATTTTGTAATAATAAATGAAAAAGCAACTGTATCAAGTAAAACAGTTCCACAAGATTACTCAATCTTATTTTAATGATTTCCCAGAGATAAATATCCCGCAAAACATTAAAGCTTCTAGAATTAGCTTATTAGAAGAAGAGGTATCAGAACTCATCGAAGCGGTTAAAGAATCTAACAGTTTAGAACACATAGCTAAAGAATTAGCTGATGTTTTGTATGTTACATATGGAACTATTGTTGCGTATGGTCTACAAGAACAGTTTCCCGAAATATTTTCTGAAGTTCATCGAAGCAACATGAGTAAGGTTGATAAAAATGGAAACTTTGAGTTAGACAAAAAAAGAACAAAAATTTTAAAAGGTAAAAATTATAGGAAACCTAATGTCAACATTAAATCCAGACCTAAAAGAACCAAAGAATAAAATTATTTATTTAGGGATTTTAGGGTTGGTTGGATTTGCTCTCATAGCGACTATGGGGCCAGCACTTCAAGGGACAATAACAACATTTCCAATAGATAAGCAAAGAGAGGAAGATGAAGCTGGAACGGCACCATTTCCGTTACCAAATCCAAGAGTTTTAGAGCCACTTATTTTTCCAGTTAATAGTACTTACACAGCAGAAGGATTTATAACCTCATTTCCATTGGAAGACCAACAAATTACTTTTAGTCACTTTCCTTTAGAAGCAGAAACAGGTCTGGTTATGTTGGAGGTCAGTAGAGGTCCGTATGAATTTCCAACAAGAGTTAAGTTATTAGCATGGGGTAATGCGATCGCATCAGGACAAATCCCAGAAAATGCAAATCCAGACGACTATCATTTCCATCATATAATCACAGTGGCTTTAATGGAGCAGTTTGTTGGCTTAGCAGAAACTCCAGAAGCCCAAGCTCGGCTGATTGCATTTGCTAAAAGTATAGAAAATTGTTTTGTGATTCATCGAGATGATCATGTTGATTTACATAGGGCATACTCAGAAGAGGAACTCTATGAGATTACAATGAATGGTATTTCGATAGAACAAGTTCTAGCTTTACTTGGGCAATGATACTATAATTGCTGTATGACTCAGTATTTTTATAGAAATCGAAATAATGATGCCCTCCAGGTTCTGAATGATTATAGACTTGGATCTTGGATTTCTGTAGAAAATCCGACTGAAAAAGAACTCATTGATTTAGCAGCAAAATTAAAACTTGAGGAAGATATCCTTCTTGATGCTCTTGACCCGTTTGAAGTTCCTAGAATTGAAAAAGAAGGAGCGATTACCTATGTGTTTGCCCGTTTTGCGCACAAGCAAGAAGACAAAATCACAACTTCACCACTGTTAATTGTTATTTCTGCTAATTTTTTAATTACGATTTCTATCAAGGCACTACCTTTTTTAGATAAATTTATAAATGGAAAAGTAGACTTTTTTACAACTCAAAGAACAAAATTGCTGCTTTTACTATTTGTTGAAATGCATAAAGATTACCAGAGGTTAATAAATGCGATTCATAAAAATATTCGAAATATTAGTTCAGATCTTGAACAAATTGATAATAAAGATATTGGCACATTCGTTAAATTCGAAACACTTTTTAATGATTTCTTGTTTGGTTTGGAACCAATGAGTTTAGCATTAAAGAAATTCGTTTCTGGTAAATTCATAAAACTATATGATGAAGATGAAGATCTTATTGAAGATCTTTTGGTTGATAATGAACAGTTAATTCGATTATGTAAAACGAATCAAAAGGGGATTTTTAACATTAGAGAATCTCACTATAGTGTTTTGTCTAATAACTTGAATAAAACAATGAAGCTTTTGACTTCTGTTACCGTTATTCTTACCATTCCAACAATGGTTTTTAGTTTATATGGAATGAATGTCGGGTTACCTTTACAAGACCACCCGTTAGCATTCATGTTTATTGTTGCTGGAACTCTTGTAGTTTCGTTTAGTTTGTTGGCTGTGTTTAATAAAAGAGATTTACTATAATTAAAAATATAATTTTTCTAATTTTTTAAGGTGTTTTATTTTTGCTTCCTCATAGTTTTTTGGTTCTATTTGGAATTCTTTAATCATTTTTGCAGCAAATTCAGCTCCCAAATAGTGAGGTATCACAACATATGCAGCACCCAGTTCATAAAGCCTTTTAGCTTGTGTGTGTGAATGGGCTATTGGAATAAACTGTACTTTAGCATTTTTGTTTAACAAATACTCCAGAATGAGTTTGTTAGTACTAAAATCTGGGATAGTTGAAATTGCTAACTTTGGTTTTTTAAGAGGAAGTTCTTCTAAAAATTCAACATCACTGGCATCTCCATAAATATGAGAAATGTTTTTTTCTTCTAATTTTTCGATTGATTCAGGATTGTAATCAACAATAACAAAAGGCTCACCTATTTTCTTTAGTACAGAAACAAAATTATGTCCCACTCGATCATACCCAAAAATAATAGCAGTGTAGTTTTCTTCGACTACTCCTTTTTGTTTTTTATTTTTTTTGAGTAGTTCTAAGAGGAACAAAAGTTTCTTTGCATGAGGAAATATTTTTTCGGAATACAGAATTAAATAGGTAGATCCCGCGATAGTTATCAACCCAACAAGTGTTACTAAAGAAAGTATCTCTTCTGAAAGGTGTCCAACTCTGAATCCCAAAGTGGCTAATATAAGTGAAAACTCACTTATTTGAGCCACAGTTAAACCAGCCATAAACCCAGTTCTTCTGTTATACCCCAACATATTCATGATTAAAATCACAATAATTGGATTTCCAATCAGCACAAACAGTGATAATAGTATTGCCGGAACTAGTAGGTTAGAAAGGTTATTAATTGTTAATTGAGAACCTAACAAAATAAAAAAGATGACAATAAAAAAGTCTCTTAAAGGTTTCATTCTTGAAGCAATTTCATCTGCATAAGGAGTAGTAGAAAGCATAACCCCTGCAATGAGAGCCCCAATTTCTATTGAAAATCCAACCATTGCAAATAAAGAGGCTAGCCCAGTTCCCCATGCGAGAGAAAACAGAAAGAGTAGTTCTTGAGATTTTGCTAAAAACTTTGTAATTCTTTTTATGATAAACGTATTTATTATTAAAAGCGCTAAAAGTAGTATAGAGCCTTTAAATATCGTAAGCAAAATTGTTTGAGGTAAAGAAAGGGTCGACTCTTGAGAAAATACAGTTACTCCAATTAGGATTATTGTCGCCACGATGTCTTGAACTAATAAAAATCCTACAGCAATTTTTGCATACAGTTTTTGTAAATCTTGCTTGTCTGCCAAGAGTTTTAAAATAATGATTGTGCTGCTAAAGGTAAGAGCAATTGCGACATAAAGTGCCGCAATTTTGTCGATTCCCAGAGCCAGAGCAATAAAAAAACCTGCAACAGAAGTAAACAAAACTTGGCCAAGCCCTGTAACTAGGGAGACTCCTCCAACTTCTTTAATTACTTTTGGATTCAAGTGTAACCCAACTATAAAAAGTAAGAAAACGATTCCCACCTTTGAAAATAATTCTAGTTCATGCTTTGCATGCAGAACATTAAGTAGATATGGTCCTGCGACAATTCCAGATAAAATATATCCCACAACCAAAGGTTGTTTAAGGAGACGAACTATAATAGTGATAAACGTTGTAATGGCTAGTAAAATGCTAATTTCAACAAAAACAGACATAATATAAGTATAACTTTATTTTGTTTTTAATCCAACCAAGTCGATATGAGAAAATCTGGTGCGAACCTCATCCCAAAACTTATCTGCAAGTTTATCTGAATATACTCCGTTATTTCCTCGTTCCATTCCAGAACAAAGTTTTCTCTCCCAGAATCTTATGGTGTCTACAACTTCTAACCCAATTTTGTGAAACTGTGCCTCATATTTATTTTTATCTAGCAAATAATTGTTATGAATCTTTTCAAACTCGTTAAAAAGAGCTTCATTTTGCTCTGTCATTAAAGTATAAAATTTTTTATATTTTTGAGTCGTCATGTTTATATAATCTTTCTTGATATTCTTTGAGCATTCTTTTGGTGCTAAAGTTCTCTGCATGTTGTATAGAGTTTTGCATCATTTGTACCCACTTTTGAGGGGTTCCTTGTTCATCTCTTTCATAAAATAATGGAATACAATTTTTTTCTAGTTGTTCATATAAATCAAGTGGGAGATTTTCATGGTTTAAAACAAACCCAATATCTGTCCAGTTTACTTCTTTTGCCCAACCATCCATTACTGTAAGGTTAAGCACACCATTTGCAATTGCCTTCATTCCAGAAGTACCACTTGCTTCGTATCCCATTTTTGGGGTATTTAGCCAAAGATCACTTCCTCTGGTTAGTTGTTGGGCAACTGTAATATCGTAATTTGGAATAAATAGTGCATATCCCGCAAGCTCATTAGCCATGAGCTTGATGATTTTTTGTAGTTCTTGTTTTCCACCAACGTCTCCCGAATGGGCCTTTCCAGACATTAAAATTTGAACAGGTTTGTCAACACTTTCAATGATTTGTTTGAGTCTGTCTATATCTTGAAACAGTAAATCAAACTGTTTATAACCAGCAAGTCTTCTAGCCCAAGAAATTACCATTCTGTTTGGGTCATAAGAAAAGCCAGTTCGTTCTTTTACAAATGTTGCTAGGTTTTGCTTTTCAGTTTGGTGTGCTTGCCATAGTTTTTGAGGATCTTCACTAGCTGTTTTGATAGGCGATGATTGCCAAGTTCCAAAGTGCACTCCATTAGTAACATTGACCCAGTTATATTCTGGCCAAAGTTTTTCAGAAAGTTGTGTATGGTAGGCGCTTACTCCATTTGCGGTTCTAGAGGTATTTAGAGCAGCTTGAGTAATTGCGAATTGGTCTAGAGATTGGTGATTTGTACCATCTTCGAGTAGTTCTTGTACAGAAATACCCATTCTTTGTGCATAATACTCTGCATACACTGCGAGTAAATCTGTTGGATAACTTTGGTTTCCTGCAGCGACTAATGTATGATTTGTATACACAGTTTTTTGAATGGCAATTCGTTTAGCATCCTGATACCTGATTTCATGAGTTCTCATGAGTTCCCTAATAACTTCCCAGTGCAAAAAGTTTGGTCTACCTTCATTCATATGGTAGATTTTAGGTTTGATACCGAGTGTGTTCAGCAACTTCACTCCGCCAATGCCCAAAATGAGCTGTTGTTTTAGTAAAGTATCAGGGGTTCCAGAATAAAGAGTAGAGGTAATACTTCTTTCGGTAGGCATGTTTTGGTCTGTTTCAGTATCTAAGAGATATAACGTTACATTTTCAGAGAATGATTTTTTCCAAACTCTTACCCAAACATCTACTTGAGTTAGATGTACTTTAATAAAAAGTGGCATTTCGTCAAGATACACGTGTTCTAAACCAACAGTTGTTGGGTCGTACAAATTGTTTTCCTCATACTGAAGTCCATCAGCATCAATTTTTTGTACTGTTCCGTAGCCTCTGTATAACAGTCCGATTCCAATAAATGGAACAGCACTATCGGCAGCTTCTTTAATCGTATCTCCTGCTAGTACTCCAAGTCCTCCTGCATAAATAGGAACCTGAGGATCATAGCCGAATTCGGCACAAAAATATGCCACTGGGTTATTAGTGTTTTCGTTTTCCATTGTTTTAGTGTAAAGCATTTTTGGGTGTGACTCAAATACCAGAAACAAAGCTGATACTGTTTTTATAGGATATATTGGAGTATAATACATCTTTTCGCCCAAAATGGCATAAAATATACTGAAATAAGGGAAAAATATGGATATCAGAAATATTGCAATCATTGCTCACGTTGATCACGGTAAGACTACTTTAGTTGATGGAATGCTTAAACAAACCAAAACATTTCGTGACAATCAAGCTGAAATGCAACAAACTACAATTTTAGATAGTAATGATCAAGAGCGTGAACGTGGTATTACAATTTTGGCAAAAACAACCACTGTTTTTTATAACAATACCAAAATAAATATTATCGACACGCCAGGACACGCTGATTTTGGAGGTGAAGTTGAGCGTGTTATCAATATGGCAGAAGGTGCCTTATTAATTGTGGATGCTGCAGAAGGTCCATTGCCTCAAACAAGATTTGTTTTGGAAAAGGCGCTCGAAAATAATTTGAAATTATTAGTTGTTATTAACAAGATTGATCGTAAAGACGCTGAAGTTGAAAGAGTGAAACAAGAAGTTGAAGACCTCTTTTTACAACTTGCACATACGGATGACCAATTACTATTTCCAGTACTCTATGCAGTTGCAAGAGAAGGTAAGGTTTGGACAGAAATGCCAAGTAGTTTTGAAAATGATGCAGATTTAAATCCGTTATTCGAAACAATTTTGAAAGAAATCCCAGCTCCTACAAGTGATCCAACTAAACCATTTAAAATGCTTGTTTCAAACATTGATTTTGACTCGTACAAAGGTGTGTATGCAATTGGTAAAGTCGCACAAGGTACAGTTAAGACTAATCAAGAAATTGTACTTCTTAATGAAAATGAAGAAGTTAAAAAATACAGAATTCAAGGAGTTTTTACTGGTAAAGGTTTAGAAAAAGAAGAAATTAGTGAATGTATTTCTGGCGACATTATTTCTATCACAGGTATTCCAGAAGTTAAAATTGGTCAAACCGTTGCAGATCCAAGTGATCCTACTGGGTTTCCAATGATCACAGTTACAGAACCTACTTTAAGTATTCAAATTGCTGCAAATACTTCACCATTTTCTGGAAGAGAAGGTGAGTTCCATACTCCAAGACAGATTGGAGATAGATTACAAAGAGAAAAGAAAACAAACTTAGGTTTAAGAATAGAATCTAACGAAAACGGAAGTGGATTCATTGTTTCTGGACGTGGAGAGCTTCATTTAGCCGTTTTAATTGAAAACATGCGTCGTGAGGGTTATGAACTGGAAGTGGCTAAACCTGAAGTAATTTTGAAAAAAATTGACGGTGTTTTAAGTGAGCCTATCGAAGAGTTAACAGTAGAAATTGACGCAGAGTTTACGGGAGTTATTGTTGAAGAGCTTGGAAAGAGAAAAGCTTTAATGAAAGATTCCGTAACCAACTCAAAAAATGTTACTCGTATGGTGTTTGAAATTTCTAGCAGAAACTTACTTGGTTTTAGATCTGAAATTCTTACAAAAACCAGAGGAAATGGACTCTTTGCTTCTCGATTACTTGGCTATTTCCCTGCTGGGGATGCAATTGAACAAATGAGAAATGGTGCAATTATTGCATCTGAGTCTGGTACTTCTACAACCTATGCAATTGACGCAATTCAAAGTAGAGGCCAAACTTTTGTTGATTCTGGCGTTCCAGTTTATGAAGGTCAAATCATTGGTCTAAATAAGAGACAAGAAGATATGGAAATGAACATTGCAAAAGGTAAGCAACTTACTAACTTTAGATCAAATGCTGATGTCATGCTTAAAGTTGCTCCACCAATTGAAATGAGTTTGGAACAATGTTTAGATTTCATTCAAGATGACGAACTGTTGGAAGTAACACCAGAAAACTTAAGACTTCGTAAAAAGTTTTTAAGTAAGAATGAGCGTGTTAAGGCAATGAAGAAGTAAAGTAAAATATTTTTTTTGCTCGCCCCAATCTAAGATTGGAATGGCTCGCATATAAAATATTTTACTTTTATGTACTATTGGGATTTAAAGAGTAAATCTTCCGTTTGTATAAATGACTTTTTTAGAACCATCTTGCAAAGTGGCGGTAACTGTTCTATTTGTAGTACTGACAATATCGGTATGTACAGATGAGTTGTTATACCCAAGATCTTCCCATTCTTTTTCTGTAACAGTTGCAGTATCACCTTTATAACAGTCTTTGTAAGCCATTCCAACAGCAACATGGGTATTACCGAATGGTCCACCAATATTCTCGTCAAAAAGCGTTTCTGCCATTGGATGTGTGATTCTTGAGAAACGATTATCTGTTAGAGAAAATTCTCCCAGCTTATTTGCATTTTTTGTTGCGAGCATATCCCGGAGAACTTTTTGGCCTTTTTTTGCAGTTGCTTTTGTTACAATTCCATTTTTAAATTCTAGAGAAACCCCCTCAATAATGTTTCCATACCTATAAAGTGGTTGATTAAATTTGATCCAACCGTTTGTTCCTCTCCAATCTGGAGATGTAAAGTGTTCAAAAGAAGGGATATTGGCGCCACTTCCTGTTTTCCAGGCACGATTTGCTCCAAGTTTGATAGTTAAATCTACGTCTTCACCGGTAATATGAACAGATTCAATTGATAATTTGTTTAATTTATCCATAATATCTTTTTGCATTTTAGTTAGTTTTTTCCATTCGGATACGGGATCTTCTGTATCTAGAAAACAAGCTTTTATAATTTGGTCCCAGTATTCTTTTAAAGAAAGCCCAACAATATCTGCTTTTGCTTGAGTTCCCCAAAGTCCTAGTGTCCAGCTAAATTCATTCTTATGTTCTTTTGCAAACAGCCATTCTCTAAATGGATAGGAAGCTTCTCTTGAGAGCATGATTTTTTTAGAATCAATTCCCTTAAGTTCATTTGGATCAGGATCTGCAATGATGGAAATAGCATGTTGTAAGAGATCTGCTTTTGCACGAAGATATTTTTCTGGAAAATGTGTGAGCTGTTCTTTATTCGCATACGTAAAAAACTCTCTTTCAAATCCTGTTGGAGAGAGCTTTAGGATTGGGTGTGCACCTGCTTTGAGGGTTGCAATGTAGAGTTCTTTTGCAAGTGGTTTGGCAATATCTGGGACGGTGATTTGGACGACCTCGCCTTTTTTGACTCCAGCTCCACTGTTAAGGGCAAAATTTACCAGGACATCAGCATATTTTTCTAATATTTTTTTTGAAGGGGTGTATTCACTCATAACAACCTATGATACCTTATTCATTTTTAAGAGCAAGACGCTCTTTGAGGTATTCATGAAGTTTTCTGTATGATCTAGCACGCTGAGAATCCTGATTTTTAAAATCAGTACCTAAAACAGAAAATGTTTGGGTTTGACCCTCTGGAATAAAAATTTTGTCATAATCAAAGCCTTCACCTTCAAAAGATTCAGTTGCAATACTTCCTTCTTGAAATTCTTTAAACATTGCATATTCTTCTGTTTGAGGATCATAGAAACAGGAAACAGTTATGTAGCGAGCTGTTCTTGTTTTTAGTTCACCGGAGTTGGTAGTTTCTGACAACCTTTTTAAGACTTCAGCATTTCTTTCATCAGCTGTGCCAGTAAACCAGCGGTTAGAATGAACTCCTGGCAGTCCCCCCATACCATCTATTTCTATGCCAGAGTCATCTGCGATAGCAGGAAGTTGCGCTTTTTCTCCATAGGCTTTTGCTTTTAAAAGTGCATTTTCTTCAAAGGTAGTTCCTGTTTCTTCTGGATCAAAATTAGATAATTCTGGGAAAGAATCTGGAAAAACAAGCTCTACAGAAAGGTCTTTGAAGAGTTCCTTTGCCTCATTTTGTTTTCCTTTGTTTTGGGATGCAAATAAAATTTTCATATAACTGATTTAACCATTAAAAAACCCCTGATGCAAACGCATAGGGGTTTTCATTTTTATTTTCAAATAAATTTAGTTGCCACCAAGCATACCACCAAGACCACCAGTCATTGCTTGTAGTTTTTTTGCAGCAAGTTCTTGTGATTTTTTGATTGCTTTGTTTAAAACGTCAATTGCTTCTGGGCTTGAAACACCTTGAACAGAAAATTGTTTAATTTTTTGATCACCAGAAATAACCACTAAAATGTCACCTTCTTCAATTCTGATTTCTTCAGCTTGAAGTTGTTGTTGCATTTGTTGTGCTTGCTTTCTTAAGTTATTCAAGTCACCGAGTGCTTTGAGAGGGTTTGCCATATGTATATTCCTTTCTTAATTGTGTACCTAATTTTACTATAAGTATGCGTTCTTATCTACCGTATTTTATATGTATTACAACAATGCTTGCATTGCAGAATCAACAAGGCTATCTGGTTTTTGAGGTTCAACAAGTTCTGCTTTTTCTGGGGCTTTGAGTACTATAAATTCAAGCTCAATGTAGTCACCAAAGAGAATCTTGATACATTCTTGCATTGCTTGGATAGATTTCTTTTGAGAAAGCTGTTCTTGGTGGAAACGGTAATAGACTCCAATAGTTGCAGAATGGTCTTGGTTCGAGACAAGCTTTGCAGAGCGAAGGAGTGCTGCAAGTGTAGAATTATTAACAGCTAGTTTTTCGATAAAATCTTGCCATTTATCAAATAATTGTTTTGCATCGCCATAGTATTGAGAAGCAACACTAGTATTAATAGTATCTTCAAATTGATTTTCTCTGTTTAGTTGGGCAGTGAATGCTTCTTCATACTGACTTTCTTGAACAGGAGAGGCTGGTATAGCAGTAGTTTTAATAGTTTCCTCAATTTTTGGAGCAGTCTTCATTGGTTCAGGATTTTTTTTTACTGACGTTCCAGATTTATTTTTTGAGCGATCAATAAGCTCAAGAATTTTGAGTTCTAGTTTTAGATGTGGAATAGGAGTTGGTTCGCTTAAGGTAGAATCGCTTAGTTCTTGAAGTAAAAATTGAGCAACTGCTCGGTTAAGGATAGATTCTCCTTTTTTTAAGCCAAGATTTAGCAGTAAACTTTCATGAATAAATTCTAGTATTGATCTATGAAAGTATTTTTCGTCTATTGATTTTTCTCTGAGTAATTGGAAAAGTTCGACAACCTTGATTTCATCTTTATTAAGAAGATGTTTGAGTAGTTCTTGAACTTCAGATGTTACAGAGTTTGCTACAAATGCCTCGACCGATGCTTGAGTTATTTTTCCAGATTGTGAAGAGAGTTCTAGTAGTTTTACTGCATCTCTAAAACTACCATCAGCATTTTTTGCTATAAGTTTGAGTGCTTCATCTTCAAATGTAATTTTTTCATTTAAGAGGATAGACTTGAGGCGATTCATGATTTCATGCTCGGTTGCTTTTTTGAACTCAACAAGCTGGCATCTAGAAACAATAGTATCTGGGATTTTATGTAGTTCAGTTGTCGCAAGGATAAAAATAACGTGTTCCGGAGGTTCTTCAAGTAGTTTGAGGAGTGCATTGAAGGCTTCGGTTGTAAGCATATGCGCTTCGTCTAGGATGAACACAGACATCTTGCCTTCTTGGGGCGGTAAATAAGCTCGTGTTTTGAGTTGTCTAATATCATCTATACCACGATTACTTGCAGCATCCATTTCTTGAACAACAAATGAATTACCTTCAAAGATTTTAGTATTAAACTCACTTTGGGAGTCAGGTTCTACAAGTTTTTTTGTAGGGCCTGCTTTTTTAAAATAAACAGCATCGACTACTTTTGCATTTTTTGGGTCATTAACTATTGCTCCAAGAATTCTTGATGTTGAAGTTTTACCCGTTCCTTTTGGTCCAGCAAATAATAGAGCTTGAGGTATTTTCCCAGCTTCCATCATTCTCTGGATTTGTGTTCTTACAAAATCTAAGTGTAAGTCGGCAACTTGTGTAGGTCGATAAACTCTATTCCAAGACATAATTATTCGTGGTGATACCCAAGTAGGTGCATCATTCCGTGTTGTAAATAAAAACAAATTTGGTCATCTACGAGCTTTCCGTATCTTCGAGCAGTTTTTACCGCTTCAGGAAAGCTAACAACGATATCTCCTAAGTGCGGAGGGATACCTTCTGGCAAAGGAAAATCATATAAATCATTTTTTTCATGTTGAGGAAAAGAAAGTACGTCTGTTTCGCCTTCGTGTTTTAGTTCTGATTCGTTGAGTTCTTTAATTTTACGCTTCCCAACTACAGAAATATCGACTTGAGCATGTGATACATTATTTTCTTGTAAAACTTTTTTTGCGGCTTCTCTGAGCTTTTTTCTGTTAACAGGATATCGAGAGCCAATGTTTAAGTTAATAATCAACATACTAATACAAGATACTACAGTATTGCTTTTTTTGCACTAAGTAGTGTCCTTTCCAGTGTTTGTTTAATAAGTTCTTCACTGCCTGGAAATTTGTCTGTAAGGAAGTCAAAGATGGCAGGGTTTGTATAGTCGTTTTGTATCAATCTTAAAAATTCTTCTTGATCTTCTCTTTGTTCAAGGTTTAAAAGTAGTGTTTTTGTGATACTTACATCAAAAAGTGCTATAAGCGTTTTGGTTACTGTATCAATTTCTCTAGATTCAAATTCTTTTAAAAACTCATTGATTTGAGGCAGCGGAAGCAAGGCCTTGTAGTAGCTTTTTTTAAAATAGTCAATGTTGATTAAATCTAGTTCGTCCATAGTATTTTTATCCGTTTTTCTCAAAAATAGTATCAAACTGAATTGGTCCAAGTGGAACAGAATTTTCTTTATCATCTACAAAGAGTAGTAAAACTCTTCCAGCAGCTTGAGGACTCCAGATCTTTCCTTCGTGAATGAGCTCTGGTGATCCCCCAAACTGTTTTCTAGTGATTGTATTTGGTCCAATATCTCCTATAACACATACCACTGCAACTCTATTAGCAGGATTGATAATAATTGCTTTTCTAAATTTATACCAATTTTTTAGTTCAGTTGCGTCTGTTTGCCAAGCAGGATCAAAGTATAGGGGGATGGTAATAAAGTACTTTTCTGCAGCGATAATAGCAGGATCTAAGTCTGATCCTGATCCAAACCAACCAAAGATGCTTCTGCTTTGGTTTATACCTGCTTCATGATAGTTCGTATGATTCAACAATGTATCGGTTGGAGATCTTTTGAGGTGGGGAACTGCTTTCATAATTCCAGTAGAAAAAAGTGGTCTATGATTTTCATATTCTGCTACTACATCAAAACCAAGAATATCCGAGAGTTGTTGTTCTAGGTACAGTTCTGATTCTTCTGCAAGCTGACCCGCTGGTAATTGTAGCAACTGAACCATTTTATCCATAATGGATTGGTATTCCTCTTTGGTAACAGAAGAAAGTAGAGGGGCATCCTTTGATTGAAGGTTTTCAACTTGGGTGATAAGGTCTGATTCAACAGAATCAAAATTTTGAGAATTTTTTTGTAATTCTTGAGTAAAAGAAAGGTTTTCAACCTGAAGTTTTCGGTCGTCAATCCAATCCATCAAGTCAAGATTTTCGGCACTAAACTCAGTTTTGGTTTTTTCTAAAAACAACTTTAATTTCGTTAATTTTTCAGATGGAGGTTGAATGATGGCAGGTATCACTCCTTCATTCTACACTAATTTTTGAGCATCTTTCAAACGTTTCAGCAAGAGGTTCTTACCAATAACACTCATTGTGTCAAAAAGTGGTGGAGTTGCTTTACTTCCAGTTGCTGCAATACGAAGCATCATAAAGTATTGGCCTGGTTTCCACTCATGTTTATGTGCAAGTTCTCTAATTGCTTGCTCTAGAGATTCAACAGACCAATTTGCATCAGGAAGTTGCTCTAGTATTGTTTGCGTTGCTTCTAGCTGAGTTTTAACTTGCTCTGGGCTTGATTTTTTGAGTAGTAAACTTGATTCAACTTCTATATCTGTATAAAAGAAATTCGTTAGAGATCCTAAATCTGCAAGTGTTTCTAGTCTTTCATGAACAAGTGGTAATACTGCATCCAGTTTGTCCATTGGAAATCCTGTT
Source organism: uncultured Pseudomonadales bacterium (assembly GCA_964620965.1). Lineage (GTDB taxonomy): Bacteria > Patescibacteriota > Microgenomatia > UBA1400 > PJMF01 > VFLK01. The sequence continues at coordinate 27,092 of CAZUHV010000001.1, read as the reverse complement.
GGAATGAATGGTTTAATTTTCTCTGTAAGCTGTTCTAGAGTAAGCTTTCTAATATACATTCCATTAATCCAGTTAAGTTTTTTAAGGTCAAAGACAACTGATTTAGCACTCACATCTTTTGGATCAAAGAGTTTGATATATTCATCTAAAGACATGATTTCGACTTCATCTTCTCGGGCCCAGCCAAGAATCATGAAAAAGTTGAGTAATGCTTCTGGAAGATAGCCTCGATCCAAAAATGATTGTGCGCTTACAGTGCCTTTTCGTTTACTCATTTTGCCCTTACCATCTGGATTTAAGAATATTGGAATATGGGCAAAAACTGGTAATTCCCAACCAAAAGCCTGATATAAAAGAATGTGTTTTGGTGTTGAACTGATCCACTCTTCACCGCGCATGATATGAGTAATATCCATGAGATGATCATCGACAACAACTGCCATATGATAAGTTGGATAACCATCAGATTTGAGCAAGACTTGATCATCAACTGTACTAGAGTTAAAAGTAATATCTCCACGAATCAAATCTGTAAAAGTTATTTCTTGATTTTGAGGAACATCCAAACGAATGACATGAGGCTCCATATTTTGGAGTCTTTTTTCAATTTCTTCTTGGGAAAGTGCTTTACAGTGTCCATCATATTTTGGAGGAATTTTATTGTTTCGTTGTTCTTCTCTTACTGCTTCAAGTCTTTCTGGGGTACAAAAACAGTAGTATGCCTTTTTATCGGCCACTAACTGTTTTGCATACTGAGCATACAAATCAAGGCGCTCTGATTGAATGTATGGACCATAATCACCCCCAACACCTGGACCCTCATCCCATTCAATGTTATATTTTTTGAGAATATCTTGGATGAGTTGGACTCCGTTTTCAATTTCTCTTGTTTTATCTGTATCTTCAATTCTTAGGATAAATTTGCCACCATGTTTTTTGGCAAATGCGTAATTCTTAAGTGAAATTGCTAAACTTCCTACATGCATTTCTCCAGTAGGGCTTGGAGCCATTCTTGTTCGTACTTTCATGTTTGTTATTATACCTCAAGAAAGTATTTATTTCTGAATGTATTTAGGATCAACTGCTGGAATGTATCCAACAAAACCAGTTTCTTTGTTTTCAAAAACGTAAATAGGTTGTAAATACTCTTGTTCTTCAAAGCTGTCATAGAATCCTAGTGTTACACTCCTAATAACTGCGTTATCTTGAGTTCCTTTGTTTGCAATATATCCCTCTCCTGCCTGGAGTAATTGCCATGCTGATTGAGAGGTGCGTATAGGATAGGTGTGGATCTGGTCGTAGTTAACTTCATGGTAATTGTAATTAAGTTCGACAATAGACTCTTTAGAATCATATGCACCAGTCAAAATAGCATTAATTGTTCCTGTGTATCCTTCTTCTGTGAACATTCTATATACGCCATCAATAGGGTTTCTGTTCAGGTCCACTTGAATAAAATCTGCATCAGACTGTGAAACTGCAGGAGCCAGTTCTCCTCCAAGTGATTTTAAGTATACGATTTCTCCAGATGCGGTCGCGACGTCCTCTGGTAGCAGTTCTGCAGAATCGAGTGCACTTTTTACTTTACTGATAGCATCAAAACCAGAAGGAGTTTGAGTGTTTACCAAAATTTCTGGTAATGAAAGATAGTTTGAGGTAATACTAAAACTAATAGTTCGAATATTCATCTCTAATGTTGAGAGAAGTGGTTGTGACTTGTTCCATCGATAGAGTTCGGTTGTCACTGTAGTTGGGGTAAAAACATATCCTAGTTTTGCGGCAACAGCCTTTGCATTTTGATCCGCTAATAAACTTGCTGTAGCTTTTGGCATGAAGAACACTTTCGCTCTGTCTCCAAACTCTGGGGTTGTGCCAGTTGCTGTTTCAAGTTTGTACGAGCTTGGTTTTTCATCTTCAGATTGACTTGGAAACTTAATCGCAGGTAATGTTCCGAATCCAACTGTTGGTGGAGGAGGAGGTTCTGGGTGGGTTGCTTTCCAGTAGGCAACAATTCCATTAATTGTGATTCTTCCTACCATCAGCACTACCAAAAAAATAAGTCCAAATTTGATAAACTGACGTCCCATAAAGGTAACATTTGTAAGTGTTGGTCCGACTTCTTCTGGCATAGTATATATGATACCAATATTTTTTATTTCCTTGAACTAGGAACTCGATTGCTTGAGAGGTTTCAGGTATAATAGTTATATGAAAATCATGATTTTGACACTATTTCCTGAGTATTTTGAATCTATTTTAGAAACTTCAATGATTGGGAAAGCTACAGAAAAAGGTTTAGTTGAGTTTAAGATTATAAATATTAGGGACTTTGCTCAAGATAAACATCAAATAACAGACGATCGTCCTTTTGGAGGTGGTGCTGGTATGGTGATGAAGGTTGAGCCGATTGATTTGGCACTACAAAGTATAGGAGTGCAAAAAAATAGTACGGGTATTGATAAAAAAAAGACAAATATTGTTTTAACTTCTGCAAAGGGAAGAATATTTGACCAAAATGTTGCAAAAGAGTACTCAAAACTAGAAGAGTTAGTATTGATCTGTGGTCATTATGAAGGTGTTGACGAACGCGTTGCAGAAAATTTGATCGACGAGGAAGTTAGAATCGGAGACTATGTATTAACTGGGGGTGAGCCCGCTGTCGCGGTTATTTTAGATGCAGTAACTAGACTTATACCAGGTGTTCTTGGGAATGAAGAAAGTAGTCTTGGAGAATCTCACGAAAATCCAGGAGAGTTGGGGTATCCTGCCTATACAAGACCAGCAGAGTACAAAGGCTGGAGTGTTCCAGAGGTTTTATTAAGTGGAGATCACAAAAAAATAGCTGATTGGCGAGAAGAACAAAAGAAAAGACAATAAAGTTTTTTTATTTAAACTACAACTTTTTTAAGTGCTGATTCTACTGTTTCAAGTTCAAAATCTAAAACACTTTTTAGTTTTGTAGCATCCATAGCAGTGTTTTTTTGGTATGGTCTATCTAGAGTCTTAAGGTACTCTGTTAGATCTCCAGCTTTTATTTCACCACCTAAGTTTAAAGTTGTGTTTACTGCATTTGCAAAATCAAAGTCTGTCCATTTTTCTCCACTAGAAGCATTAAACAACCCTTTTGTTTTGGTCCTAATTATAAAATCAACAACTTTTGCGAAATCATCTATAAATGTTGGTCCAAAGAAATGATTATTAAATTGAGGATACAACGAGTTAGTTTTTAACCCTTCTGCAATTCTTCGTACCACATCAGGGCGAACTTGTGTATCAGATCTAAATGGTTGGTCTATTCTTAAAATTGTCCAGTCAATTTTTGAATCAGTAATGAGCCGTTCTGCTTCTGCTTTTGTGTGTCCATACCATTCAATAGGACTGAGTTGATCATCCTCTGTGTACAAACCTTCTTTTTCCCCATTAAAAACATATGCAGTAGAAATATGGATTAAATGTTTATGAGTTTTTTCACAGGCTTGAACAACGTTTCTTGTTCCATCAACATTTACTTTATAAGCAATCCCAGTTTGATCTCCATTCTGTTTCCAAGCTCCAGTGACATCGGTATAGGCTGCATAGTGCACAATGTATTGAGCATCGGAATTTTCCAGAGCAGAGCAGACTTGCGAATGATTAGTAATATCAACAGGATTCTCTTTGTCGGAAATATCTAGACTTTGGAATTCATACTGTTCGGCAAACATTTGAGTAAATTTTGAGCCAACAAGCCCATTTGCTCCGGTTACTAAGATTTTTTGTTTCATATGTTCCTTATAAATCTTTTAAGTGCACGCTGTTAAGGTCTCTGTTGGAGATAATCATTTGATCTTTTGGAATTGGCCATTGAATATTGATTTCCGGGTCAAATAAATTGATCGCAACATCGCCGCTTTTGTCACGTTCTGCCCAAATTGCATCTACAGCATATACATAATCTGCTGGTCCTTGAGTAACACAAAAAGAGTTCCCGATACCACTACTCACATAAATGGAACCACGTAACGCTGGCTCTGCAGTGCCTAGTGCAAAGGTCTCAAATGCACCAAAAGTTGGAGAGTCTTTTCTAAGGTCTACAAGTGCACAAAAACAAACACCATTTGTGACAGTAATTAATTTATTCCAGCTTTCTGCATGAATACCCCTAATAACATTTGTGTTAGATCTTGATTGATTCATTTGTTTAACAGTAAATATTTTGCCTGTGAGCGCATCAATTTCTGGTGTTCTTGCAAGTTCGCTATAAAAACCTCTATCATCTGGATAATATTTATGAGGAATAAAGAACAATCCGTCGATTTTAGTTTTATAAACTGTATCTGAAACTTTATTTTCTTCAGTTGGTTTAAAAGTTGTATTCATGCAACTCCTTTATTTTTCTGTAGAGTAATTTTTTTTGAAAAACTCTCTGTTTGCTTCTTTAAGTGGTTCCCACCAGTGTCTGTTGTTTTGGTACCATGCAACTGTTTTTTCTAAACCTTCTTCGAAGGTAACACTAGGTTCCCATCCAAGTTCGGTTTTTATTTTGCTCCAGTCAACACTGTATCTTCTGTCATGTCCGGCTCTATCTTTTACGTATTCGAGCATGCTCTCATCTTTACCCATGATTTTTAAAATCATTTTAACAACTTCAATATTTGGAACGTCTTCGGTAAGACCTCCAACAACATAGGTTTCATGTGATTTTTCGGCATGTACAACTAAATCAATTGCTACGCAATGGTCTTGAACATACAACCAATCGCGAACTTGTAATCCATCACCATACACAGGGACTTTTTTATTATCCATTAAGTTAGTGACAGCAAGTGGAATAAGTTTTTCTGGGAACTGAAACTCACCATAGTTATTTGAACAGTTCGTAATTGTGTATTTAAGTCCATATGTTTCACCATAAGCTCGAACTAAATGGTCTGAACTTGCTTTACTTGCGGAGTATGGACTTCTTGGGTCATATGGAGTAACTTCACTGAATTGAGCATTCGCATCATTTAAAGGAAGTGTTCCAAAAACTTCATCAGTAGAAATGTGGTGAAAATGTTCTATTTTATTTTCTAGAGCAGATTCAAGCAACACATGTGTTCCCATAACATTCGTTTGTAAAAAAATACCAGGATTCAGAATAGAGCGGTCTACATGGGATTCTGCAGCAAAATGTACAACAAGATCCACATCTTTCATGATTTTATCAACGAGTTCTTTGTTTGTGATATTTCCTTCTATGAAAGTATAGTTAGGGTTATCTGCAACAGCTTCCAAACTTGTAAGAGTGCCAGCATAGGTCAAAGCATCTAAATTAATAATTTTGCTTTCTGGATATTTGTGAAGCCAATAGTGAATAAAGTTAGAACCAATAAATCCAGCTCCACCTGTTACTAGTAGTGTTCTTGTTTCTTGCATATGCTCCTTAGTTTTGTATTAGCTTATCTTGAGATTACGGAATAATCAATTATTATTTTTTTCTTTTTCTCTAGAAATATCTATTAAGCGTTGTGTTTCTTCTCTGCCAAGTTCATCACGTACTCTTACATATAAATCTTCAAGGCGTAGGTATTTTTTTTGTTCTGCTAGAAGTGTAGCGTGATAATATCCTGCCATCAAAGATAATATAATTGTAGAGCTTAAAAGAATGAGAATGACCCATCTTTCGTCAAAAGGTTTTTCGTGTTTTTTAAAAAAAATATCAAATAGCTTCATAGGATTTTAGTTTTGGGTACTTTGTAGTAGTTCGTTTATTTCTGTTTTAAAACTTTCTAGATTTCTAATTTCATATACCCATTGGCCACTATATTTGTTCACTGGTGGGTTTGTAATAACTCCATTCGGATCTTCAGGATAAATACTCAGAGTATGAGAGGTAAACTCAATTTGATCTTTATATGGCAAAAGGTAATTTGCTGTTGAGAGGGCTTCAAGTTTTGGAAACTGAGCTTCAAAAGTCTCATCATACAAAAGATATAAATCGGATAGAATTGTTGTGTTTCTAATAGTAGAAGAACTTAAAAGTTTTTCAAACACTGCAGAAATAACCTGTTGTTGACGTTGTGCTCTTGCAATATCTGTTCCTTGATCTAGGTTTGCTGACTTTCTACTTCGAATGTACTTCAGGGTTGTGTTGCCATCCATGTGTTGGGTTCCAGTTTCAAAAGTTACTGTTTCATAGAGTTCATCGTGTGTTTTTGCTGTTTGTATATTTACATCATCACGAGGAAATTCTGTATCTGTAAAACCTTCAGTAACTGTTACGTCTATACCTC
>CAZUHV010000001.1:0-20738 GCA_964620965.1 uncultured Pseudomonadales bacterium | reverse complement strand
TCACGAGGAAATTCTGTATCTGTAAAACCTTCAGTAACTGTTACGTCTATACCTCCAAGAATATCGACGATTTCTGCAACTGTATCTAGTGAGAGAGTAATTGTATGATTGATTTTTAAACCAGTAAGATCTGCAACAACCTCTTCTGTGAATTGTTCTGGCCGTTCTGGATATTTCTCTTTTCCATATTCATATAGGGCGTTAATTCTTGTTTTATAATCTGTTGACCATAAATCTCTAGGTAAAGAAACTGTATTGATTTTTCCGGTATTGATATTCAAGGAGAGCAAGAGAATTGTATCTGTAAGTTGTGGGCTGTTTGGTTTGTTAGCCACAGTATCTACTCCTAATAATAAAATAGTTTTATACCCGTTTGTATTTTCTGGAGTCTTTTGTAACCCAGTTTCAATGAGGGTTTTGAGTTCTGAAACTGTAGTACCACTTTTTTTTGCAAACTGGTCTATTTTATAGTAACCATACCCTAAAACTCCAAGTGCCGTGATAAGCAACATGGCTCCAGCAAAAAGAACGCTTAAGAGGGTAGCTTTAAGGAAAATAGAAGATGCAGTTGGAACTTTACTTTCTTTTGAAGTAGTGCTTTTTGTTTTTTCTTCTAAGGTTTGTTTTTCGTCCATAAGACTATTCTATCATTACTCTTTACTCTTTTTTGTTGTGTGGAAAAGTTTATATCCATAATTTCCTAAAACTACGTTACAATTAGAATGGATATGTATAGTAAATTACAAAAATTTGTTGCTAGTTTTGTTGTCTTACTAATAGTGATATTTGCTAGCTGGGCGTTATTCCGACCAGACTTTTTTAGAATTCACGATTTTACTCAAGGAGCAAGAATTGTTGAGATGACCAATGCAATCAGAGATGGCCATTTTCCAGTTATTTGGAGTGAAAATTTAGGTTTTGGATATGGGATGCCATTATTTGAGTTCTATGCACCTCTGCCATATTATGTAGGTGCTTTATTTTATTTACTTGGATTTAACTTAATTAATTCAATCAAGGTTCTAATTTTGATTTCAACAGTTTTCACCGCAATTGGGGGATATTTGCTAGGAAAAAAATTATATGGAGTCTCTGCTGGGTTACTAGTGAGTGCTGCTATAACACTAGCCCCATATAGAGCCGTTAACTTATTTGTACGAGGTGCAATTAGTGAAGCATGGGGAATTATGGCACTGCCATTTATTTTGTTGGGAATTATTAAAACGATAAAAAATGAAAAAAATGGTTGGCTGGTTTTGGTGGCCTCTATTTTAGTTTTATTATTAAGCCATAATTTAACAGCTTTGGTGTTTCTTCCTTTTTCTGTTTTATTTGGAGCAGGATATTTGTTTTTAGAAGTAAAGAGAAATAAAAAATTTAAGAAAGATGTTGTAAATAGAGTCGCTTTATTGGTAGGTGCTTACATTTTGGCGATTATAATGAGTTCTTTTTATACAATTCCTGCATTACTAGAGAAAGATTTTACTAGACTAGAAAGCACAATTTTAGCAGAGTACTTTGATTATAAACTTCATTTTGTAGGGTTGAGGCAATTTGTTACAGAAAATTGGGGTTATGGTGGTTCCACATATGGTCCACAAGACGGTATTTCGTTTTATTTAGGATTTGGACAACTCTTAGCATTATTTTTATCTGCATACATTGTAGTTTCAAAAATCTATACAGCGTTTAAAAATAAATCAAAATTAGTTTTAGACAAAAGGAGCGTGTTGCATTTATTTCTACTGTTTTTGTTTGCAACTTCGCTTTTTATGGCAACAAATAAAACCATGTTTATTTGGAATGCTTTTGTGCCACTGCAGTTTTTACAGTTTCCTTGGAGATATCTCTCTGCTGTGAGCATATTTTTGGGCTTACTTTCTGGCTCTTTGATGCATTTGCTGCCAAATACAATCTTTAAATACACCTATGTGTGCTTATTATTAGCTTTAACACTAGTTTTAAATACAAAATATTTTCAACCAGAAGCTTTCACTTCAAATTTGACTGAATACTATTATTCTGACCAAAACAAAATCCGTACAGATATGAGTAAAACTTTGCCAGATTATATTTCTGCTCAAATTGAGGCAAAAGAAATAAATCCAGTGGCTTTAGAGGGGCAAGTGTTATATTGTCAGGTTTTAAATACTTGTGATATGCCGTTTAAAATCTTAACAGATAAGGTGCAAGAAAAGTCTGTACTATTCACATTGGTCGAACCAGAAAATATTGTTTTTTCTGTTGCTTCTTATCCTGGTTGGACAGGACAGTTAGACGGAACAATTTTAGATATTTCTAGCTCTGAGGAAGGTTTTATACAAGTATTTGTTCCTGCAGGAGAGCATACTGTAACCATAACCCTAAAAAGTACCCCAATTCGTAGAATTTCTAATTGGCTTTCTATAGGTGGATTAACTATATTCTTGGGGATGTTCTTCTGGTACTATAATAAAAATGATTAATAAAAAACAAGTTTCATCAGCTGTTAAGAAAACGAGACAACCTATTTTTGATCAGGACCCTGAAACAGAAGGAACTGAGCTTTTTCCGGAACAAGATCTTTTACAGGATCAACAAGAAGTTGAAGCTCTAAAAGATATTAAGAAAAAAACTATTTCTGGAGCGATTTCCTATTTTGCAAGAACAATTATTTTGCAAGGAATTGGTTTGGGCTCGGTGCTTGTTTTATCTTGGTATTTTAGTCCAGAGGATTTTGGTATCTATGGTTTGGTGTTACCGATTGTTGGTTTACTTACCTTTTTTTCTGATGTTGGACTCGCTGCTGCTTTAATTCAAAAAAAAGAAACACCTTCGAAAGAAGATTACGAAACAGCCTTCACAGTCCAACAGATACTCAGTTGGTTTATTGTTTTGGTTGTTCTGATGATTCTAGCAACTGGTAAAGTCCAGGAAAAAGCGGGTAGTGCTGGGCAATGGGTGTTACTAGCTTTAGCAATAGCATTTCCTTTAGCTTCTTTAAAGACCATTCCATCTGTTATTTTAGAAAGAAAGCTAGATTTTTCAAAACTAGTCATCCCTCAAATTTTTGAACAGATTGTTTTTAATGCAATTTTAATTGTATTAGCAATAAAAGGAGTTGGAGCTCTTGCATATGCGTATGCAATTTTTTTCCGTTCTGTTATAGGTGCTATTTCTATGTTTATAATTCAACCTTGGAAAATTCGTTTTGGTTTTGATAAACACGCCTTTTCAAAGATGTTTCACTTTGGTGCAAAGTTCCAAATAAATGACTTTTTAGCAAGAATCAAAGACCAATTATTTTACTTACTTCTTGGATTTTATTTTAATTTAGCAGAGTTTGGATATATCAACTGGGGCAAAAATTACTCTATGTACCCATATAACTTAACAGTTCAAAATATAATGGCCATTACATTCCCAACGTTTTCAAGATTACAAGGAAACATTTATGCACTAAAACGAGCAATTGAAAAATCATTATTTTTTATAACTGTAGCAATCTTTCCTATCCTTGTTGGTATGAGCGTGTTTATCACTCCATTTATTTCTCTTATTCCAAGATGGGAAAAGTGGCAACCTGCTGTTTTAAGTTTGATTTTCTTTAGTTTAAGTATTGCATGGAGTGCAGTTTCTGCTCCACTTACTAATACCCTTAATGCTATTGGAGAGATCAATAAGACTCTTAAATTAATGGTTATGTGGACGGTATTAACCTGGATTGTTACTCCTCTTTGTATATATTTCTGGGGGTACAACGGAGTTGGAATCTCAGCTCTTCTTATTTCCTTCACGTCGATTTTTTCCATTATTATGGTCAAACAATCAGTTCCAATAAACTTTATAGACCAAGTGTGGCGCCAAACAGTTGCTTCTGTAGTTATGGCGGGAGTTGGTGTATTTGGGCTTACTTTCTGGTCATACAGCTTCAAGCACTTTATTTTTGGTGTTATGCTAACTGGAATTTCATATGTAGCAACTTTATTGATTGTTGGAAAAGAAAAACTATTTAATGAAATAAGGAGTTTACGTTCATGAAACTATCTGTTGTTATAAACACTAAAAATGCCGAAAAAACATTAGAAGCTTCTTTAAAATCTGTAAAGTTTGCCGATGAGATCATCATTGTTGATATGAAAAGCGATGATGCAACTTTAGATATTGCAAAAAAATATACAAATAAAATTTTTTCTCACAAAGATGTTGGGTATGTTGAACCTGCTAGAAACTTTGCAATTCAAAAAGCATCTGGCGATTGGTTATTAATACTAGATGCCGATGAGGAAGTACCAAGTGAGTTGAAAAAAACGATTCAAGGAATTATTGCCTCTCCAGAAGAAGAAACTGCAGATAGTTACTATATTCCAAGAAGAAATTTTATTTTTAATAAAGCAATTGAAAGAACTGGATGGTGGCCAGATTATGTTTTACGGTTATTTAAGAAAGGAGCAGTTTCTTGGTCTGATGAAATTCACTCTGTTCCAATTACAAGAGGGGACGTTATGGAATTACCTGCAGTTTCTGAAATTGCAATTATTCATCATAACTATCAACATGTAGATCAGTATCTTTCTAGATTGAATAAATATACCTCGATCCAAGCTGAAGAACTTGTGAGCAGACTAGAAGAACGGGATCTCCCAATTACAGCTTCTTTTATAACAAGAAGATTCTATTCTGAATTTCTTTCTCGCTTTTTTGCACAAAATGGGTATAAAGATGGAACACATGGTTTAACGCTCTCCTTATTACAGGGTTTTTCTGAGGTTTCAGTAGCAGCAAAAGCATGGGAAAAGTCGGGCTTCCCTGAATCTAGTGAAGCTCAAGAACAAAAAACAATAGAAGAACTAACGCAGTTTAATAAGGAACTAGCGTATTGGATTGCTGATTGGAATGTACAAAATTCTACTGGTATTAAACAAATAATATGGAAGATACGTAGAAAACTATACATTTAGTTGTATAATAGACTTCTTATGATTCATGTTTCTGTAATTATCGTTAACTACAACTCTCATGAAGACACACTTGATTGTTTACACTCATTAAGTGTTATAAAAACCACTGGTTTTCGAATGAATACTATTGTTATTGATAATGCTTCAAAGGATATTTTTAAACTTCCAGAAAAATTAAACAATGAAACTATAGAAGTACTTCGAAGTGATGCCAACAAAGGGTTTACCGGGGGCAATAATCTAGGAATTTATTATGCAATTGAAAAATATAACTCTGATTATGTACTTTTGCTTAATAACGATACTACTGTAGACGAAAACTTCCTTAAAGAACTTGTAAGGACCGCAGAGGCTGACAAAAGAATTGGTATGGTTGGTTCTAAAATCTATTTTTCAAAAGGTTGTGAGTTCCACAAAAACTCTTACGAAAAATCGGAACTTGGGAAGGTTCTCTGGTATGCAGGTGGTTCTATAGATTGGAATCATCTTGCAGCATTTCATAGGGGTGTAGATGAAGTTGATAGAGGACAGTTCGATACCCAAACAGAGTCTGAATTCGCAACTGGTTGCAGTGTACTTGTCAAAAGAGAAATTCTAGAAAAAGTCGGAACATTTGATAAGAGATTCTTTTTATATCTTGAAGATGTGGACTGGAGTGTGAGAGTTTCAAAAGCGGGGTATAAAATTGCATTTTGTCCTACTTCAGTTGTATATCATAAAAATGCTGGTTCAACTGGGGGATCTGGTTCAACAATCCATGATTATTACCAAACGAGAAATAGACTATTATTTGCTTTTAAACATGGATCTTGGAATGAGATTATAACGGCTTTAAGAATTGCATTTTTTACCTTTTTAAATGGAAACCAGGCACAAAAGCAGGCAGTATTGCATTTTTTCATGATGCAGTTTGGTAAACAACCGATTATTTAAATATTCACCCAGTTAGGATAAGATAGTGGTATGACTAAAGAAATGTCTATCAGTGCGTTAATTATTGCAAAGAATGAAGCTGCAATGATTGAAAATTGTATTAACAGTGTAAAGTGGTGTGACGAAGTTATTGTTGTTGATGATGGTTCCGTTGATGAAACAAGAGAAATAGCAGAATCTTTAGGAGCACTTGTGATTTCTTTTAAACATGATTCATTCTCTAGACTTAGAGAAGAAGCTCTAAAAAGAGCAAAATCGGCTTGGGTTTTTTATATCGACTCTGATGAGCGAGTTACTCCGACTTTGGCAAAAGAAATTAAAGTAATGATGGAAACATCAGATGCAAGTGTTTTTAGAGTGCAACGAGATAATATTTTCTTTGGTAAAAAACTACAAGCTGGTGGTTGGACAGATGACTGGGTAGAAAGAGTATTTAAAAAATCCGATTTAGAAGGTTGGTTTGGAGAAGTTCATGAAAGTCCAAAGTATGTTGGGTCTGTTGTTGACCTTAAAACCAAGCTAGTACACTTTACACATAGAGATGTGATTAGTGGCTTAATCAAAACAGCTGCTTGGACACCAATTGAGGCAAAGGAATTATATAAAGCTGGAGTTTCTAAAGTGACTTTCGGAACGCTTATTCGAAAAGGGTTTATGGAATTTTTTAGAAGAGCTGTTCTAAAAAAAGGATATAGAGACGGTATGACTGGATTGGTCGAAGCAGTTATTCAAGGAATTAATAGAGTATTAGTCTATATCCAAGTTTGGGAGCTACAACAAGTCCCTTCAATTCCAGAAAAATATAAAACTAAAGAAGCTGAAATCCAAGAGCTTTGGAAAAAACAATAAACATGAAAGTTTTGTTTTACTCACCTTATATTCCAGAACACTTCGGGGGTGGAGAAAAGCATTTATTTGATGTTGCGTCTACGGTTGCTACAAGACACGAAGTTTATATTGCTATTCCAAAACAGTTAGTAGAGAGTGTTGAAACGTTGGAACAGATAAAAAAAAGCTATGAAGCATTTTTAAACTATTCTTTAGAAGCTGTTACATTTGTTCCTTCTGTTTTAAAAACGGGTCCAGTTCTTGAAAAGCTCTCAGAAACAAAACAGTACGACTATTTATATTATGCAACTGACGGAAGCTTTTTTTTCAGTGCTGCAAGAAAAAACAACTTACATATTCAAATACCGTTTACAAATAAACTCTCTTTTTTTGAAAAAATGAAACTAGGTTCTTGGCAGATAAAGAATACTAACTCAAACTTCACTAAAGAAGTTATAGAAAACTCATGGCAAACAAAAGTTTCGTATGTACATCATCCTCTTGTTTCTTTAGATGAAATTCAACCTGGAAAAAATAAAGAAAATATCATTTTACATGTTGGCAGATTTTTTAAACAATTACATAGCAAGCGCCAAGATGTTTTAGTTGTGCTCTTTAGGGCGCTTATTGAGCAGCATAAGGATGCTTTAAAAAATTGGAAGTTGGTATTGGTTGGAAAAGTTGAAGATACAGCATATCTAGATGAAGTGATTTCTTTGGCAAAAGGATATCCTATTGAAATAAAAATTGATGTCTCAAGATCTGAATTAATTGAATTGTATAAAAAGGCAAAGATTTATTGGCATGCAACAGGGTATAAAGTTGATGAAGTAACACATCCTGAAATGGTTGAACATTTTGGTATCAGTACAATAGAGGCTATGGCCGGTGGGTGCGTGCCTGTTGTGATAAATAAAGGTGGGCAAAAAGAGATTCTAGGGGAAGGTTTGACAGAGCTCTTGTGGAACACAGAGGAAGAATGTCTTGCTAAGACTCTCAGCCTAATTGATAGTTCTACAACCTATGCCGAGCTACAGAAAAAATCATTAGAAGCTGTAGAAAAATTTAGTAAACCTCATTTTGAGTCTGTATTGTGGGAGATGTTTAAATGAAAACAGTTTCTGCGGTTATTCCAAACTATAATGGCAAATCTTTATTACAGAAGTTTCTACCATCTGTTTTGAAAACGCTCACAAATGGGGATGAGCTTATTATTGTTGATGATAATAGTACAGATGAAAGTGTTTCGTTTTTAATTAGAGAATATAAACTAAAACTAACCAAAAAAACAATTTTAGCACATAAAGCATCAAAAGAATACTACCCTCAAGAAAAAGATATTTCATACAAATTATATTCAAACTCTGTTTTGGTAGGTAAAAATAGAGTGGCGATTTTATTGGTAGCTCTGGAAAAAAATATGCGTTTTGCTGCTGCAGCAAATACTGGCGTTTTGTTTAGCTCTGGTGAATGTATTTTATTATTAAACAGTGATGTTAAGCCTGAAAAAAATGTTAGAACTGAATTAGTACAACACTTTACAGATCCTCTTGTTTTTGGGGTTGGGTGTTTAGAGTATGAAAAAGATGAAAATGGTGAAAAGTCAGGAAAGAATAAACTGTGGTTTGAAAAAGGTATGTTCATGCATAGTAAAGCTGAAGACATGTTTTCTGGCGAATCGGCTTGGGTAAGTGGCGGGAGTGGAATGTTTGACACAGAAAAATGGTTTTATTTAAATGGATTCGATAAATCTTACTATCCAGCTTACTGGGAGGATGTTGACCTTTCATTTAGAGCAAGAATGCATGGATGGAAAGTTTTATTCGATCAGAATGCTGTTGTATATCATGTGCATGAATCAACGAATATAGATGTGTTTGGACAGCAGAAAATTATGGATATGAGCTGGAAGAACTCGGTTACATTTATTAAAAATAATGCAAATATGTGGCAACTTATTTGTTTTTATTTATTCAAGCCATATTGGGCATATAAGAGAAGAAAACAGCTGGAGAATAAAATTAAATTATAATTTTAACCAATTATGGGACCTGTGAAAACAACATGAAAAATTTGAAAAAATATTTAGAACTTATTAGACAATATATTATAAAAAATAAATTTTTCTTTGTTTTGTTATTATTGGCAGCAATTGTGAGATATCTCTATATAAAAGATAGTATGGTCCCATTCCTGTTTGATCATGGAAAAGATTCTTTAGCAATTCTGCACATGCTTGCAGTTCCAGAGTTTAAGTTTATCGGACCATGGACTAGTATTCCAGGCTTATACTTCGGCCCAGCCTGGTACTATCTATTAGCACCATTTTATTTAGTTTCTCATTACAACCCAGCTTCTGCTGCAGCTGCAATGTCTGTATTGGTGCTTTTTCAAATGTATCTTGTATATAAGTACTTTAATATTGAATCAGCAGCTATAGTCGGTTTTTCTGGTTTTTGGGTTATGATCTCAAAAAGTGCTTGGAATCCATATCCAAT
Source organism: uncultured Pseudomonadales bacterium (assembly GCA_964620965.1). Lineage (GTDB taxonomy): Bacteria > Patescibacteriota > Microgenomatia > UBA1400 > PJMF01 > VFLK01. Next base: position 11,539 of record CAZUHV010000001.1, on the reverse strand, counting down.
GACTTTGTTAACTATCATTATTTTTATATTATTGTTAGAACAATTGAAGTTAAAAAAACTTGATTCAAAATTACTTGCTGGTTTAGCACTAACTTCCAGTTTTGGTTTTCATTTTTCTTCTGCATTTGCGATATTTTATCCAGTTATTATTGCTATTATTTTATTTGGTAATAAATTTAAGCCAACAATAAAACAGATTGCCATAGCTTTTGGTAGTTTTTTAATACCATTTATCCCACAAATATTATTCGAATTAAAAAATGGTTTCCCACAATATCATGCTATTCTCAATTATTTTTCAAAAGGTGGTGAGGGAGATGGTTTGAGTATAGAAAAAGTCAATCATGTACTCAGAGAATTTATCGGGCAGAATAGATTGATTGTTTTTGAAGTTATGGGTGAAACTTCAAAATATCTTGGCTATATATTTATTATTTTTGTTTTTGGAGCAGTATTTTATATATTAAAACAGAAAAAAATTGATAAAAAAATAAAGAATATTTTAATTATTTCTGTTATTTTCTTTTTAATTCCTGGAATTGGATTTTTATTTTTGCATTTTAATTTATGGTATGTATATCCATTGGTTCCTGTAGCAACAATTTTAGTTGGAACACTTATTAATAAACTACCTAAAAAAATTTCACTCATATTTATGAGTCTGTATGTAATTACTGCAGTTATTCGTTTGAACTATTATTTAAAAATTGAAAAACCAAAATTTATTTCAGATTCTGGATTTTATCCAATAAAAAAAGATGTTGTTAACTATATTAGAGAGGATGCTGCTGGCAGAGATTACTCTGTCTATACCTATAAACCAGATATTTACGACTTTCCATATCAATATGAGTTTTTGGTGCAAGGGCTTGAAGGAAAAGAACTACCACTTGAGTTTGCATATGAGCCAAACGTTGTTTCTTATGTCAAAGAAAAAAATGATTTATTAGCTACCATAGATACAAAATATGGACAAAGGTGGAGAGGAACCCCAAAGGTAATTTACTATATTATTACAGACAATGATGGTTCTGAGCTCTTAGGTAATTGGTGGGGAAGACAAAAATATTCAGAGATTATCGCAGAGAAAAAATTTGGAGAAAGACTAACGGTATATACGGCACTTCCAATAAAGGAATAATTATGAACTTTTCCGCTTACATAAAAAAACACTGGTATATATTTTCTATATTTTTATTACTTTTAAGTGCAGCTTTTATTCGTTTTTATAAACTGGGAGTAGTCCCTCACGGAATGACTTGGGATGAAGCGGCAATTGGCTACAATGGGTATGCAGTGCTTACTACCAGAAGAGACGAATGGTTGGAAAGACTTCCTGTAAGTTTTAAATCTTTCGGAGATTTCAAAGCTCCGCTAGCAATTTATGCCAATGGAGTATTTACCTATTTATTTGGAATGAATTTATTTGGAGTCAGAGTTCCATTTGCAATTGCTTCAATTTTTGCAATTCTAGGGATGATTTTATTAACTCAAGAACTATTTATCAAACACAAATTAAAGGAATATTTTTCTTTATTTGTTGGGTTTTTAATGGTTACCTCAGCATGGCATATTCATTATTCAAGAGCTGGATTTGAATCTGGAATGGCCTTAGCATTTTTTGTGTGGGGATTATATTTTTTAATAAAATCAATTAGGTCTAACTTTAAAACCATTTTGGCAAGTATTTTTTCTGCAGTTTTTTTTGTTGCCTCGATTTATACCTACCATAGCTCTAAAGTTGTTGTTCCTTTAGTTGCTCTAACTGTATTTATTTTATTTTTTAAAGAAGTTAGAGATAATTTTAAAAGGCTGTTGTTACCGTTAGCAGTGTTTTTAGGAGGATTATATCCTTTTATTAAAGATGCACTTTTAGGAGAAGGATTAACAAGGGCTGGGGTCACAATTTTTTCTTCAGATTTATCCCTCTATCAAAAATGTATGTACATTTTAGAAAGCTTTAAACTTCATTTTTCTCCAGGATTTTTATTATTAGGAGAAACAACTACTTTACGACATGGAACAGGCTATTTGGGTGTGTTGTTTATTACTACATATATACTTGCCTGTGCTGGTTTCATTTATTTTTTAGTTGCAATAAAAAATAAAAAAGTATCAAAGGAATTACTGCTATCTTTAGCACTCATTATTTTTGGTATTACACCAGCAGCAATTGCTTTAGAAGTGCCTCATAGCAATAGAGCATTGTTAGCACTTCCAGGATTTTTGTTACTTGCTGTCTATGGTTTTGATCTTATCATTGAGTTGCTCAAAAATTCGAAAACAAATAAACAAGCAATTGGTTCATATAAAGAAAAAGATATTATTGTTAAATCATTTATCGGCACTACTATTTTGCTTCATATAGTGTTTTTTGTCAGTTTCATAAATAATTATTTTACAGACTTTAATAAACGCTCAACTGTAGAGTTTAACGATGGGTATCTTGAAGCTTTTGAGCTTGCTGAAAAGTATGAAAAAGGGCTTGGAACTGATCCAGTGGATAAAGTTGTATTTACCTCTGACTATGGTCAGCCATACATTTATGCTTTGTTTGTGCGAAAAACAAATCCTATTTGGTATCAGGGTGGATCATTAGTTAAGTATGAATTCAAAGATGCTGTCAATATTGGAGATTTACAAAGAAGAAATGCGCTTATCGTTGGAAGTGGTACAGATGATCTTCCAACAGAAAAAGCAGATCATATTATTTATGGATCAGATGGATCAGTGAGATTTCAACTTTTCAGAACGAACTAAATACATGAAGGCAGTCGCTATAATAACTCCAGCGATGGTCATAAATACTCCTATTGATCTTACTTGGGTATATTCATAGACTACTTTTATTTCATGAGAGCCTGCGGGCACAGTATAGGTTATGATGCCTCTATAGTTTGGATCTTGCCATTGAATGATTGTTTTTACCCCATCAATGTATACAGCCCAGCCAGAAAAATAAAAAGTGTAGTCTATCATTCTTAGTTGTACATCACTGGTTGTTTTGTATGTTCTACTGGCATTTTTTTCTTCTAGTATTTCTAAGTTGCCTTCTCCCTCAATAATCGCTGCTTGTACTGATTTTTTCTCATAATCTTCTGTGTTTCCAGACCAAACTGTATTAAAGTTGGTGCTGTGTAAATTTGCTTGGTTAAAGTAGTAATCTTTTTCTGGTTGAACAATGTAATTTTTTCCATAAAACTGTGGGAGCCTAACAAATAAGATAAGTGCAATGAAGATTAAATAGAAATATTTATTTTGTAGTTTTTTTATAGAAAGGACCAAAAAAATGAAAACAAGTGGAATTGTAATTTGCAAATCTGTAAGAAATCTCCATGGATATTGAATTTGATAGACAACTGGAAGTTGGTACAAGTATTTACTAATAGGAAGCATCAAGCCTGTTAAAGCGATGCTCAAAAGTGTCCAAAATTTTAAGTTTTTTAATTCGCTGAAATTAATATTATTTTTAATAAATCTATTTTTTGCTAAAAATGCTACTTTAATAAGCAAAATCAAAGCTAGGATCAGAATAATACATTCTATTGTTCCCAATTTAATATAATTTCCTCTAGGACCAGGATGGGTTAGGGTGTAAAACCATGTTGGATCATATAATTGTTTTAAACTCAAAAAAGTATCATCCCCAACTTTTTGTTCAATATTTCCTTGATAAAAATACTTCATCTCTAAAAAGAGAGGAACTAAATAGTAACTTGCACTTAAAATTCCTAAACTAGAAGCTATACCTGCTAAAGTAAGTTCTGTTTGCCACAGTTTTTTGTTTAGTGAAAAGAAAAAATATGTTCCAACAGGAACACTAAAAACAAGAAGCATCATTGGGTGAGTGAGAGCCGTTCCTAAAACACCTAAATATAAAAGCACAACAGCGTGAAAATACTTCTTTTCTTTTAAATTCCAGACTCCTAATAATAAAATTGGCAAGAAAAGTGTTGCCATTAATTCTGGAAGGCCCCCTCTTGTGTAAATATTTAGTTCTCTATACGGAAAAAATGTTGCTAAAACTGTAGCAGTCAAAGAAAGTGATCTGTCAGCAAACTTTCTAAAGAATGTATAGAATAAAAATCCGGTACAAATGACTGAAAGTGAGAGGAGTGTTATATATGCTAGTTCTGTTGAAAAACCAGATAAAATCAGTAGAGCCCCAAGATATGCTGGTATTTGATGTGCAATGTTTGCTAGGGGATGTCCATAGTTTGTAAAGTTGTTAGCCCAAGTTACAGGAAATTCACCGTCATATAGTGCTTGTGCAAACTGATTCATTGTTGTCATATGAATATGACCATCAAAAGTTACTGGATGTCCAGGTCTATAGACTAAGTCAGCCACACTTAAAAAACCAATAAGAACCAAAACGAGACTAAGTAGCAATTTTGAAGTAAATTTCATAGCTCAAGTATACAGCATTAGAATGCTATAATGAATTCATGATTCAAAAACTTCCAGAGAGAATATTTTTTATTTTTGTAGCATTGCTTTTAATAGTTTTTGCTGTTGTTAAGTTGCCTTATTTTAAATCAAAGTTTTCTCATAACTATAGAATGGAGCTCTTTTCTGAACTAAGTTCTAGTTTAGAAAATAACGATTTTGATCCGGAAGAATATTGGGAATTTAGAGAACGATTTAGTCCAGGAACTTTTTTGAGAGATGAACAAAACACTGATTTTTTTGCAACATTTAGAATTACTCATGTTACCGATAGTTTAACCCCACTTTTTTACTATGATTCAAGACATATAAGAAGCCTTGATGCAGTTGTTACAGGAAGTGTGAAAGATATTTTAGATATTGTGAAGAAAGATTTTCCGGGAGAAATAGTTTTTGAACAATCAGAGTATGTTTTGATTAAAGCCTCAGAAAATGAATATGTATTTGCTTTTGTTAAACCAATTGAAACAATGAAGCAAGTGGTAGGGATGTTTGATTATATTCCAAAAGAAATGGAACTCTTGCAAGGTAAACAATGGTATAACGTTACCTATATAGATACAAAGTAAAGATTTTTTTACTGTTCAATTAGTTTTGAAAGCCAAGTTTGGCAGAACTCTGTATTGCTCATATTCTTAAAGTCAAAGCTATCTAAAGATCGTACCTGAAGGTAAGGATTAATTTCTAATCCTGAACAAAGTTGGTCGTTGTAGATATGAAAGTATGCGCCCCCATCTTTGATTGCTTGGATTTCCAAAGGATTGAAGTGAAGTTGTTCTTCTGTTTCTGGATTTATTGTAAGAGTGTTATTTTCTTCTGGTTCACAGTTCCTGATATCATGTCGGCTGATTACGGTTTCTTGTGCCTGAGAGACATTTTGAGGTAAGCAGTCTCCAATAAACTGAATATTATTTATTTTATAATCTTGATTTGCATATGCTGACTGAATGGAGCTGATACTGTTTTTATTAATAAGATTATTAAAAAAGATGTAGGTAGAGATACTAAATTCTGGTTCAGGGCTGAATAAAACTATTTTTTGTTCAGAAGGTAGTCTTCTGAGATACTCCGCAACAATTCTATCGCTAAAAAACTGTCTATCTGCAGCTATAACTGGATATCTAATGAAATATAAATAGGTAAAATGAATAATTCCAGCTAGATAGACAAGTATGAAGATGTAAAAAAGTTTTTTTGGAAGAATAGATTTTAGATATTCCATGCCAATACCAGCTAAAATAATGAGTAATGGTATGTTAAGTGAAGATCGAAAATAATACGCCCTGTTTGCTGAAATTAAGCTAGTTATAACAAAAGTTGACAAACCAAACCCAAGTAACGCAAGAAATTTGTATCTTTTTTTTATTACTAAATATACGAGCCCAAGAATAATAAGGACAGAATCTGCAATGTAAAATATGCCGTGATTCCAAACACTCCAAACCGAGTTTTCAACTTGCCCTTCTAAAAATAAAAATTCAAAACTATATGTTTCTGTAAACCGTTTAAATACATGTCCTGCCCAAATTGAGTATTTGTTAATAAATTTTTCATTCCAAGTAGAATCTAGGCTTAACCTTCTTAACTCGTTCACTTCTGCTCTAATTTCTGGAGAATCCGGAGTATAGAGTGAATTTAAACGATCTCCACTTTTGTGATGAGGAAGTTGAATCAGTGTATAAAATCCAAAAAGTAGAATAGTAAAAAGTAATACTGCAATTTGTGGAAATACCTTTTTAAGTGGGAATTCTGTAATTATTTTTTTAATATTTGTAGTGAGTTTTAAGTACGGCGAGATTGAGTATAAGAAGAAAAAGAAAGTCCAGAATAGAAAAATAAGTTTGTGTCCTTGATACTGATAGAATCCAATAAAGAGTGGGAGTATTGCCCATAATTTTTTCCAATTTTTAAGTCTTAATAATAGGTATGCTCCCAAAACATAAAAGAAAAAACTAGCATATGGATCAAATGACATTCTTCCTTGTTGCCATATCCAAGGGTTGAACAAACTAATAACCCATGTCCACAGTGCAATATTTTTTGACTTTGTAAATTGATAGGAAATTCCCGCAATTAAAAAAGGAACAATCAGGCTAAAAATAATAAACAGTAGTTTTCCAGAAAGAACCTGATTTATTGAAAGTTTGTAAAAAGGAAAAATAAGTTGTGTTGTTAACTCTGCAAGTGTAGGAGTAACTGGTACTAAAGAAAATGGATTCCAAGTGCCCGTTATATCAGAGCCTGAAGCATTCAGAGCTTGAGCATTTAACAAATAGCCTAGTTCATCATGTGCAATAAAACCAGGTATTTTTTCTATTTGATAAAACCTAGTAAAAACTGCTAGTAAAAAAACAATTCCCAAAATAACTAAGTGTTTTGTATTATATTCTTTAAAGAGTTTTAACATTATTTTTTTATTCTATACTTTTTTAAAACTAAATGTCCAATTACAAATAAAACAGCACTAACAGAAAGTAATTCTGAAAATCTTCTTAGTTTTGTGTAACCAGTAAATACAAGTTTAATATTAGTTTCTTCATTTGGAACTAAAACCGCACTAATTCCTTTATATTCAGGGATATTAGTTAGAATTTCAGTATTTTCTCCCTCGAGTTGAGCCTCCCAACCAGGAAAAAACAGGCGTTTATGTAAAACGACGATATCTTCATCGGGATAGACGGTATATATAATATGGGTTCCATTAAGTTGTTGTACTGTTGGATTTAGCTCACTCAGTGGGTGAACTAAGTCTTGCAAGTTTTCTGAATTGAGTTGTGCTGATTCTGTTGCCGGAACGTAGAGTAATTCTTCTGGAAAATAATAAGATGTCTTTGCCCAAATTGGGAGGTGCTCGTTGAAACTAGAACCAGTCTCGAATGTTGGATGATACCAGTCAAAGTCAGATCTACTAGTAGTTCCTTTGTTTGTAATATAAGTAGCAATAGTGATCAGTGTTGCAACTGCAACTATAACAAACAAAAGGTTTTTAACTATATTGTTAATTCTTTCTTCTAATATGAATTGAACATAAATAAAAATCGAAGAAATAGAAATAGTCCATAAAAATCTCCAAGGGAATTGAATATATTGCAGTAAGGTGCTTACATCCCAAAGAGGCTTAGAAAGTGTAGAAAGTAAAAACAGTGCAACAAAAACGGTAGTGAACCAAATTAAAACCTTTTTCGAGAAGGTAAATAAATATCCAGCTACGAAAAGCGAGAAAAAAGAAACTAAACCAATTTGAAGAACTGGGAGGAACAAATCACTAGAGTTACTAGTTTTTAAAACAGTAAAGACTGAAAAAAATGGCACTAACTGTGTTGCATACTGCGCTAGCGAACCACTGGTCTTATACATGACCATCCATTGTTCGAAATAAGCAGGAATCCAGTACCAAGCAGAAAGTAGTATGCCCATAAAACCCCAGAAGAATATTGGAAGTAATTTTTGGATAGAAAACTTTTTTTGATCCCAATAAATAAAAACAAGAGTTAGTGGAGCAAGTAATAAAAGCGAAGGTAAGTGTGAGAGAACAAGAAATGCTGTTATAACTGCTAGTAAGCTTTTATAAAAAAAAGAGTTTTTTTGTTCCAATATTTTTTTAATAGCCAAAAAGAAGAGTGGAATTCCAGCATAAAAATAGAGCTCTCCAATTGCTCCTCTCCAGTAAATATTTAAGAGAGTGTATGGATTGAGTATAAAAAATAACGATAAAACTATATTCCATTTTTCAGACTTACTATATTCTTGTAAGAAAAAATACATTGCTACAGACCCACAAAGAATGGCGAATAAAACGGCTAAGTTCAGAGATTGCTGAATAGAAAGGCCAGCTACATGCAAGATTGTTCCTGCAAGATAAGGTGTATGGTACATATAGTTAAAAGAAGGATATCCGTAACTTCCGTTTAAATTAGGGCCCCAACGAACTGGAAGTTGACCTTGTTTGAGTGACAAATAGTAATTCGCAATACGAACAGCATGAAGTTTGTAATCATCACTTTCATACACGACATTCGCAAAAAGAAGTCTGTTCGCAAAACAAAGGAAAGCAATAATAATGGTAATGCTTATTAGTTGGTGCTTGTATTTATTCAGCAACTTGTAAAAGCTCATAGACTTCTAACCCATCATCATATGAAATAGTTTTAATTACTTCTAAACTAGAAAGTTTCTCGTTTTTATCTCGGCATCCTATTTCTGCAATATAGAGCACATCTTTTTGAATTGATTCAAAGTCACAGACATCTCTGTTGAAACTGAACTTTCCTAAAGTATAGTTTTGCGAATTTCGAGCATATGGTTTTGATTGTAGCTCTGAGAAAGGAATTAGATTTTCAATAACAAAGTATGCATATAAAGGTCTCAGGTCATTTGTTACTTCTACACGGCTGTATTTATCTAAAATAGGGCTAACAGCTTGGGCAATTTTAGTGTATGGAGCATTTCTATACCAAGGTTGTGTGTATTTTGCTTGGATATGATATTGAATTCCAAAATAAAAGAGTGACCATATATAAATTATGCCTAATCCTGGAAGTAACGCCCGGTTGAGGTATTTTTGTTTTGCAGTAATAAGTGATTCAATTCCTAAAGCTATGAAATATGCAAAGGAAATAATCATTGGGAAAGATCGTAACAAACTAGGCGTTTCTTGGGTGGTTAACGCTGCTGGAAGTGGACTAATCAAAAGAATTCCTAAAAGAATAGGGAGCTCTTTTCGTTTATTTCTGATTGCTGAATACAAGCCAATTAAAAGTAGTGGCAATTCTAATAAATAGAGTAACCCATGATCTGGAACAATATATCTTGTTGGTTTTTCACCAGACAAAAACAAAAATTCAGGAGAGAAATATTTTAAATATTCTCCTGTAATTGCAAATCCATAAGTTTGAATTTTATTATAAAAAACTCTAACAGTTGTGACAGGGAGTTCATTTCTTGTACTAAAAATTTGTTCTGTTAATTTCTGAGTTGGACCCTGATCAGAAAAAATGCTGACTGCGGAAATTCTCGAGTTACTTTCTTGTACTGCTAAAGAAAGGAGTACTCCAATTATAAGTGATGCAAATAATATGCTACTATTTATATAGTATGTTTTTATTTTTTTTCTAAAATAGATAACAAGCAGTATACAAACCAGTGGTAGTACAACTTTTGCTGAATGGTAAAAATACATACTTAAGAATGAAGTCACAAAAGAAGCTAAAGCCAAGAAAACAGTATTTTTTGAACCTTCTTTTAATAATCGAACGAAAAAATAAAGAGATAAAGTTAAAAACAGGAATGAGGCTATTACCTCATGGGTACCTCTGCTTACAACAAGATGCCACGGAGAAATTGAAACTATCAAACTGCTTATAATAGCTACTTTTTTTGAGCTTATCTCTGTAATAAATAAATACAACGCACATATTGAGAGCACTCCTAGTATCACAGAGGTAAAGCGTGCAGCAAAAATATGATCAGTAAAAATAGTAACAAAAGGAATTTGAAAATAACTAAAAAGAGCAGGTTTTGGATCAATAAAAGAAGCTAATGAAAGAGGAAAACTATTGCCATCTTCATCTTTACCTGTTTGAGAAAGTGCGAGTGAATTGATATAAAATGATGCTTCATCTGCATGAAAACCGCTTGGAGTTTCTGCAAGCTTAAAGGTTCTTAAAAAAAATGAAAAGAAAAAAATAAATACAAATAAAAGAATATGAATAGTCTTAGAGTTCATTTTTAACATACTGTTTCTTTCTCATATATATTTCGAATAAAAAGAGAGTAATTCCTAAAAAAAGTAATAGCTCCATTGGTTCTTCCCAATGTAAGTTTCCCGTTTTTGAACCGGTTCTTGGGTTTAGAATATGAACCTCAAGGTTATAGAGAAACACTGTTAAAAAGTATAGTGTATATTGCCAATCTGGAATAAATATTTTTGCAACAGTTTTTATTTTTTTAGGGAGTATCTTAATAAGGGGCTCCTTGAGGATCCAAGCAGTTGATCCAACAAGTCCAATAAGTGCATATCCCTTATAAACATAGTGCCAAACCAACTTATTGTTATGAATATTAATCTCTCCCTGCGTATTTATTTCTGCTAAATGTTCTGGAGTTTCTAAGTTAAAAATTCTTTGCCCCCAAGATATTTCTTCTCCTGCTAATACAAAAAAACCTAAAGATGCTATAAAAAATAGTATTGCCAATAGGTTGTTTTTTTTCCAGTAAAATTTTGATAGGTACCCACAAAGGAGAGTGCTTACAAAAAGTAAGACTGTTTGCAATGTTTCTATAACTCCATCTTCTCTTTCGAGTGCTAAGAACGTAAAGAAACGACGCATGTATATGATAAGTGCGAATGTGATCAGAAAAAGTGGAAGGATAAAAATAAATATTTTCCATTTTTTTAAAATGTTTTTTTTGTACCTAATAGTCCAGTATGCAAAAAACAAAAAGGAACTACAGAAAAAAAAGTAAGCATAACTAATATGAAACAAATTACGAATAAAATTAGTATGAGTAAGGTACTCAAACAAAACAAAGAGCATAGAACTAAAAACAAGTAAGAAGCTAGAATAGTTAAGAAAATTCTTACTTATTTTTGACATACTTGGCCTAAATCGTACACATAAATGAGTTCATATAATTCTGTATTGTCTTTAATAATTTTCGTAGGAGACAGGCTCTCATTTTTATCATTTGTAATAACAACAATAGGATTCGACTCTATTTTATTACAATCTACAGAACCAGTATTAAAACTTTCAAAAAAGATATGTTCTCCAAATTGTTTTGGTCTAGAAAAACCCGCAGATTCTTCATATACCTGAGCAAAGGCCTCTTGTGTTAATTGTGGAGGGATTTGATTAAAGTATGCATAATAGACATGTGGTTCAGGGTATAAATCATGATCTGCATAGACAGTATATCCTTTCTCAACATATTCATAGGAAAGCTTCGCAACCTTTTTTGCATAAGATAAATAGGTTGCAGTAATTTCATGTCCAGCAAAAGTATATGCTGCATATTTAACCATGTGTAGTCCAGTTAAAATTAGAAAAACAGCAATAAAAACTGGAGTGAAATATTTATTCTTTTTGAA